>NZ_CP033970.1:0-1200000 GCF_003854935.1 Cupriavidus pauculus | reverse complement strand
ACGCGGCGCAGCGCGAGCTGGGCCGCCTGTCCGCCGATGCCGAACTGCGGCCCGTGGTGCGCTACAACCCGCGCATCCGCTTCGAGACGCTGAACCTGGAGGCGCTGGTCTGCAAGAGCGTCGCGCTGCGGCCGGACGCGCCGCGCGGCCCGTCGTCACGCCACGACGCCGCGCGCCAGGCGCTGGACGCGTTCTCGGGCGCGCTGCAGGCCGCCTACGAGGCCGATTCGGTCGACGCCGTGCAGCACGCGGCCGCCAACATCGGCTGGTCGCTGTGGCTGTTCTGGCAATACGGCCTGGTCGACGGCGAGCGGACGATGGCGGCCGGCGACGTGCAGCGGCAGTCGATGCGCTGGCTGGGGCTGTCGGAATGGATCTGCGACCGCTTTGGCGTGGGAGGCGGTTCGGCGTGGAACACGATCTTCCTGCTGCGCGTGGCGCGCGGGCATGCCGGGGCCGGCGCCCATGAGGATGCCGCGCCAATGTCGGCATCGCTGGCGGCCTTCCGCGCCCAGCAGCCGCTGACCGTGGCCGCCGCCGTGGACGCGCTGCGCCCCTTCCATGCGCCGTTCGCGCCGGCCAAGGGCTTTGTGCGGTGGTCGTCGGTGGCCGCGTTCGCGCTGGAAGAGCACGACAACGGCCACGTCCGCTACAACGCGCTGCAACTGGCCAACCTGCTGCTGGAATCGGCGTGGTACCTCGTGCACGAGCAGGGGGCGTCCGCACAGGCGTATGCCGCCATGGAGCGGCTGGCCGTGCAGCTTGGCACGCTGCGGGCGGCCGAGCGCGGCTTCTTCCACACCGCGATCCGGGCGTTTCCGCCCGAACTGCGCGCGGCCGCCGCCGAGGCCACGCGCGCGCGGCGCGGTCAGCCGTAGGCCACCTCGCCCGCCACAACGGGCCGCCGGCCCGGCAACGCGCGGCGCGCCGCCTTGTCGTGGCCCGGCAGCTTGAAGAACGCCACGGCATCGGTCAGCAGCCTGCCCTGCTCTTCGAGCGACTTCGACGCGGTGGCCGCCTCATGCACCAGCGACGCGTTCTGCTGCGTCACCTGGTCGATCTGCACGATGGCCTGGTTCACCTGCTCAATGCCGCGATTCTGCTCGGCGGAGGCCGCCGCGATCTCGCCGACGATATGGGTCACGCGCTCCACCGCTTCGGTCACCGCCGACATGGTCTGCCCGGCCTCACTGGCCAGCGCGGAGCCGGCCTGCACCTGCGCCACGGAGGCATCGATCAGCTCCTTGATCTCCTTGGCCGCGTTCGACGAGCGCTGCGCCAGGCTACGCACTTCGCTGGCCACCACGGCAAACCCGCGGCCCTGCTCGCCGGCCCGGGCGGCCTCGACCGCCGCGTTCAGCGCCAGGATGTTGGTCTGGAACGCGATGCTTTCGATGATGCCGGTGATCTCGGCAATCTTGCTGGAACTGGCACTGATGCCTTCCATGGTGTCCACCACGCGGCCCACCGTGCCGCTGCCCTGCTGCGCCACGTCGGCGGCGCTGCGCGCCAGTTCGCTGGCCTGCCGGGCGTTCTCGGTGTTGTGGCGCACCGTGGCGGTCAGTTGCTCCATGCTGGCGGCGGTTTCCTCCAGCGACGCGGCCTGCTGCTCGGTACGGCTGGACAGGTCCATGTTGCCGCTGGCAATCTCGCCCGTGGCCACCGCGATATTGCCGCTGCTCTCGCGCACGCTGGCCACGGTCTCGGCCAGCCGGTCGTTCATGTCGCGCAGCGCGGCCAGCAGGCGGCCCGGCTCGTCCTGCGAATCCACCTCGATATGCATGCCCACCTCGCCGCGCGCCACGGTGCGCGCCACGTCCACGGCGCGCTGGATCGGCCCCGTGATCGCGCGCGTCAGCACCAGCCCGCCGACGATGCCGAACACCACGGCGGCAATCGCCACGACGATCAGGAACAGGCGCTGCCGCCCGTACTCTTCCTCCAACTGCTTGACCATGTCGGTCTGGCGCTCGCGCGTGAACTGCGCGTAGTCGCGCGTGGCCTTGACCAGCGCGGCCAGCAGCGGCCGGCACTCGGCGTTCATCTTGGCGATGGCGGCGTCCCGCTTGCCGTCGAGCGCCAGCCCGACGATGTCGGTGGCCACCGGGCCGTACTTCGATTCGATGCGGTCGACTTCGGCCACGAGCTGGCGGGCGGCGTCGCTGACGCCTTCGGCCATGACCATCTGCTTGAGCCGGGCCAGCCGCTCCTGGACGTCGGCATGGGCCTTGAGGACCTCGGCTTTCTCCAGGTCCAGGTCGGACTGCGCGCTGACCAGCACAAGGTTGCGCGCCGCAATGGCGCGGCGATCCACGGCCGTGCGCACCAGCGACGCCGCCTCGGCGCGCGCGTTCAGGCCGTTGATGTAGGCCGAAAAGCCGTCGGTGGAGCGGCTCAGGGCCCGCAACGACAGCCCCGACACCACCAGCACGATCAGCGCCAGCGTGCCAAACCCCGCAAGGAGCTTGGTCTTGATGGACAAGTCTTTGAATTTCACGGTTTCCCCTCTGTATTCCCGATGAATGGCCCAAGGCTGGACCGAATGACGATTGCGCCACGCGGCAACTGGCCGTGGCGCGGCATCGCTGAGAAAGCCCGTTCGATTGGCTTGGCGCGGCGTCGTGGCACCGGCTCTGAATGTCTGCTTTGTCTTGGGTATCGGCAGCCTGGCCCGCGATTCACCCCTACGCGAGGAGGGGATGTGCGGCATACCGCGTCAGTGTTTTCCCGAAGGCAGCCGGTTGCATCAACAAGATGGCGATAGCCGAACCATTAAATTGCATTTGTTTTGCATCTTTTCTAGAATCGATTCCGTCACACCGGCGTGCCGCTCCCGGCGCGCCGCCTGCCACGTTCTTGCGCGCCCGTTGGCGCTCTCACCATGTCCGTCCTGCTGCAGATCTCCCCGCCCTCGCGCCAATCGGCCTATCGCGGCCTGCCCGTCCTGGCACTCGGTTTCCGTCCGTTCTACCTGCTGGCTGCGCTGTTTGGCGCGCTGTCCATTGCCGCGTGGGTGGCGATGTATGCGGGCCTGTGGATACCGGCGGCCCCGCCGTGGCTGGGCGGCATGCTCTGGCACGCCCACGAGATGGTCTTCGGCTTCTCCGCCGCGGTCGTGGTGGGCTTTCTGTTCACGGCGGGCAAGAACTGGACGGGGCTGCAGACGCCGCAGGGCGCGTGGCTGGGCGCGCTGGCTGGCGTCTGGCTGCTGGCCCGCGTGCTGATGTGGACCGGGCCGGCGTGGGCCGCCATCGCAGCCGACGTCGCATTCCTGCCGCTCTGCAGCCTGAGCTTCTACGCGATCCTGCGGCGCGCAAAGAGCCAGCGCAACTACGGGCTGGCCATCGCGCTGGGCCTGATGGGCGCGCTGAACATCGGCTTCCACGCCGCCGCCCTGGCCGGGCGGCTGGACTGGTCGCTCTACACGTCAGAAGCGGCGACGGGGCTGGTGACGGTCTTCGTCACCGTGATCGGCGGCCGGGTCATTCCGATGTTCACGGCCAACGCGGTGCCGGGCGTACGCATTCGCCGCTGGGCAACCGTGGAGCGCGGCGTCATCCCGCTGACCCTGCTGGCCACCCTGGCGGCGGCCTCTCCGGCGCCGGGCTGGCTGGTGGCGGTGCTGGCGCTCGGCGCGGCTGTCGCGCAGGGCGTGCGGCTGTACGGCTGGGATTCGATGCGCACGCTGCGCAAGCCTATCGTCGCCATCCTGCACGTGGCCTACGCGTTCCTGCCGGTCGGCTTCCTGCTGATCGCGGCGGCGGCAGCCGGCTGGATCGACCGCTCCACCGCGCTGCACGCGCTGACCGTGGGGGTAATCGGCTGCGCCATCATCGCGATGATCACGCGCACGGCGCTGGGCCATACCGGACGGCCGCTTCAAACGGGCACCATGGAGCACCTGGCCTACCTACTGATGATCCTGGCCGCCGTCATCCGCGTGGCCGGCCCGCTCGCACTGCCGGCGCTCAAGCTGCAGGCCGTCACGCTGGCCGGGGCCTGCTGGGCGACGTCGCTGATCCTCTACGCCATCAAGTACGCGCCGTTCCTGACCCGCCCGCGCCTGGACGGCAAGGAAGGCTGACCGCTGTCTCCCCGACGCAACCCGAGGTTGCGTCTCTACCCCCTTGTGATACGATGACCTACAACCGTCGCGCGATTTCGTCCGCGACGGTTTTCCACATCGACACCCCAGGCAGTTCAGAACAATCGGGAGACATCATGCGTAAATTCACCGCGGCCATCGGCGCCGCCCTCGTGCTTGGCATCGCCGCCGCACCCGCGCTGGCCCAATCGACCGACACCCAGGCCGTCACGTCCGCCGCCGAGAAGCTGCGCGTGGCGATGGTCGATCCGGACCAGGCGACGCTGTCCCAGCTGGTGGCGGAATCGCTGAGCTACGGCCATTCCGGCGGCCGCATCGACACCAAGTCGAGCTTTATCGGCGACCTGCTCGACAAGAAGTCGGACTTCGTCAGCATCAACATCACGGACCAGACCGTGAACGTGTCGGGCGACGTGGCCGTGATCCGCCACACGCTGGCCGGCGAGACGCTGGACAGCGGCAAGTCCGGCACCGTGCAGCTGAAGGTATTGCAGGTCTGGCAAAAGCAGGGCGGCAACTGGAAGCTGATCGCCCGGCAGGCCGTCAAGGCCGCCTGATACGGACGGGCCCTGCCTGTCTGAAAGACCAGACATTGATAGGATGTCTGACGTCTTGACCCAATAAGAAAGGGGCGCTGCCGGGTGAAGGCAGCGCCCCTTTGTCTTGGGCACGTCAGTCGAAGATATCGTATAGCCAGGATTTCTTGCGCTTGTCGTAGTGCTTGTCGTAGCCCCGGTCGTGCCCCCGGTCATAGCCATGATGGTCGCGCCGGCCGCGGTCGTCGGACTGGTACGGGCGCTGTTCACGCTGCCCCGCCGGCTGGGGCGCCGCTTCGACCTGCGTGGAACGCTCCAGGATCTTGTCGAGCTCCCCGCGGTCCAGCCAGACGCCGCGGCACTGCGGGCAGTAGTCGATTTCCACGCCCTGCCGCTCGGCCATCACGAGCGTTGCGTCGGGACAAGTCGGACACTTCATTTCAGACTCCTTCCAAACGGTTGCGCCATCGGGCGCGATGGGACGATTCTATCGGCGGCGGCCCGCCGGCCCCCTTGCATGACACGATTGTCATGCGGGCGTCATCGCGGGCCCCCACCCGGCCGGTCGCGGCGTCATTCGGGTACCATGTGTGCTTGCCGTCTCGCTGCCCCCAAGGACCATCCATCGCGTGACTGAACTCTCGCCCCCATCCACCGACGTACTGGCGTCCCTGCGCGCGGCCACCGCCGAACGGCACGCCACGCTTGACCGTTCGATGCCGCTGTCCCATGCCGCGCCGTCGCTGGCCGACTACCGCGATCACCTGCTGATCCTGCGCGCTTGGCTGGCCCCGCTGGAGCGCTGGCTGGCCAGCTTTGGCGACGGGCCGCAGGACCCGGCCCTGCTGGCGCCGATCACCCGGATGCCCGAACTCAACGCGGATCTTTCGCACCCGGCCACGCCGGCCGGCGGCATGCCGGTGCGCGACTTCGACGTGACTCCGCTGCGCCGCGAACCGGCCTTCCGCTGGGGCGTCTGCTACGTGATCGAAGGCTCGCAACTGGGCGGCGCGGTGCTGTACCGGCAACTGGCCGGGCGGCTGGCGCCGCATCCGCTGCACTATCTGGGCGCTGGACAGTCGCCGGGCCCGCGCTGGCAGCAGTTCCTGCACGCGTTGCGCGCCAGCGTGCGCGAGCCGGCGGATATCGCGCTGGCCTGCGCCGGCGCCCAAGCGGCGTTCGATGCGCTGCTGGACCGCGTCCCCGCTATCGCGCCTGCCGCGCCGGGCACACTTTGAACGGGCTCAGCGTCATGCAAGGTGCCGACCAGATGCTCTCGGAGGACACGCCGCTCGATACGGCGCTGCTGTTCGACACCCTGCCCGAGTCCTACCTGATCCTGAACGGCCGGCGCGAAGTGGTGGGCGCCAACACGCGCTACCTGACGCAGGCCGGACGGACCCGTGACGACGTCGTGGGCAAGTCGGTCTTCGACATCAACCCCACGCTGTCCGAGCCGCAGATGATGGCGCGCCGCGAGTGGCTGATGGCCACGCTGGACACCCTGGCGCTCGGCGAATCGCGGCTGTCCCCGCCCATCCGCTACGACGGCTATCCGGCCGGCGACGGCACCGACGAGCGCTACTGGCAGGCCAAGGCCACCCGCGTGGCGGGCGACAACGCGCCGGGCGCGGTGTTCGTGCTGCTGGTGACGGATGTGACCGACCAGATGCTGCGCACCGAGCAGACGCGGCGCGAGCACGCCAAGCTGCGCTCGCAGGCGCGGCTGCGCCAGGTGCTGGTGGAAGAAGCCAATGCGGCGCTGCAGACGCACCGCAAGCAGCTAGAGGAATTGCTGGCGTTTGCCCGCGTCGGCGCGTGGGAACTGGACGTCGCCACCGGCTACATGAACTGCACCGACCAGTGCAAGGCCAACATGGGCCTGCAGCCGGACGACAGCATCGACGAGGCGCGCGTCTTTGGCGAACTGATGCACCCGGCGGACCGCCGCGACGTGCGCGCCGCCATGGACCGCGCCATCGCCACCCGCTCGCACTTCGAGGTCGAATACCGCGTGGTCTGGCAGGACGGCACCATGCGCTGGCTGATGTCGCGCGGCGCCGCGCGCTACCTGGCCGACGGCTCAGCGCAGTCGCTGATCGGCTTCACGATCGACATCACGGCCCGCAAGGCGTCGGAACTGCACTACCAGGCCGTGGCCGAGGAAGAACAGCGCGCACGCGAGATCAGCGAGCGCGGCGCGCGGGCCATGGACCATTTCGTCGCGGCCGTGAGCCACGAACTGCGCTCGCCGCTGCACGCCATCCTCTGGTGGACCACGCTGCTGGAGCGCGGCACCGACCCCGCGCACGTCAAGCGCGCCGGCGAGGTCATCGAACGCAACACGCGCCAGCTAGCCCGCATGGTCGACGATCTGCTCGACAGCGGGGCCATCGCCACGGGCAAGCTGTCCGTGGAACTGCGTCCGCTGGACGTGGCGTCGCTGGCGGCCACGGTGGCCGAGGACCTGCGCATGGACGCCGAATCGCGCCATGTCACGCTGATCGTGCAGGCGGCCGCGCCGTGCCAGGTGATGGGCGACGAGAACCGGCTCAAGCAGGTGGTGCTGAACCTGCTGACCAACGCGCTGAAGTTTGCCGAGCGCGGCACGGTGGAGCTATCAGTGGCGGAGGAAGGCGATCACGCCGTGCTGTCGGTGCGCGACACCGGCGTGGGCATCTCGCCGGAAGCGCTGGAGCGGATCTTCGAGCGGTTCGAGCAAGCGCATCTGGAGCGCGCCAACCGCGTGCCGGGGCTGGGACTGGGTCTCTGGATGGTGAAGAACCTGGTGCTGATGCACAACGGCAGCGTCAGCGCGCACAGCGACGGGCTGGGCAAGGGCGCCACCTTCCGCGTGCAACTGCCGCTGGCGCGGGGCGTCTGACGGCCCGCGGTACGTCTTGGCGCGTATAGGGTCTCAGCGCGTGTAGGGCGGCGGCTCGTTCAGCACCGCCCAGAACACGCCCAGGTCGTTGATGGCGGCCATGAAATCGTCGAACTCCACGGGCTTCACCACGTAGGCGTTGACGCCCAGGTCGTAGCTCTTCAGCAGGTCGCGCTCCTCGCGCGACGACGTCAGCATCACCACGGGCACGCGGCGCAGCCGCTCATCGGCGCGCACTTCGCGCAGCACCTCGTGGCCATCCACCTTCGGCAGCTTCTTGTCCAGCAGGATCACCGCCGGGTTTTCTTCCTGGCGGTCGGCATAGGCGCCTTCGCGGCGCAGGAAGTCCAGCGCCTCGGCGCCATCGCGCACGGACACCACCGGATTGGCCAGGCGGCTCTTCTGCAGCGCGATCAGGGTCAGCTCGATATCGTCAGGATTGTCTTCCACCAGCAGGATCGGCCTCAGTGCGCTCATTTTCAGTATTCCTCGTATCTTTCAACACCGGGCGGTAGGGCTGGCCCGACGACATGGCCGCCAGCCGGGCCGCGGCCTCGGCGGCGGTCTCGTTCACGCCCGCCGTGCCCTCGGGCACGAACTCGCGCGGCAGCGAGAACCAGATCGTCGCGCCCTTGTCGATTTCGCCTTCGGCCCAGGTGGTGCCGCCATGGCGCTCGATGATGCGCCGCACGCTGGCCAGCCCGATGCCGGTGCCCGGAAACTCCTCGACGCGGTGCAGACGCTGGAACACGCCGAACAGCTTGTCGACGTAGCGCATGTCGAAACCCACGCCGTTGTCGCGGACATAGAACACGTCCTGGCCGGCCAGTTCGCCCTCGCCGGGCTTGGTGCCAACCTCGACCACGGCAGGCGGGCCGTCGGCGTCCACGCCGCGCGTACTGCTGAATTTTATCGCGTTGGCGATCAGGTTGCGCAAAACCACGTCCATCAGCACCGGATCGGCCGTCACGTCGCCCAGCGCGCCGACGCGGCATTCCAGCCGCCGCTCGCCAATATCCTTCGATTCCTCGGCCAGCAGCCGCTCCGCCAGCGCGCGCAGGTTCAGGCGCTGCGGGCGCAGCGCCGCGCGGCCCATCTGCGAGAACGCCAGCAGGTCGTCCACCAGCTTGCCGCCGAAACGGGCCTGCGCAATGATGCGGTCGACAAAGTGGCGGCCGCGCTCCGAGAGCCGGCTATGGTCCATCTCGCGGAGCAGGTCGGCAAACCCGACGATATGGCGCAGCGGCGCGCGCAGGTCGTGCGACACGGTGTACGAGAAGCCCTCCAGCTCGCGGTTGGCGCGGCCCAGTTCCAGCGCCAGCTGCGCCAGTTCCTCGGCGCGGCGCAGCACGATGCCGAGCAGCGCGCCACGGAATTCGGCGGCGATTTCCATGTCCGCGGCGCGCCATGGCTCGGACCGCCCACGTACCGTCTGCGTCCAGACCTCGAAGCTCTCTCGCGGCGACAGCGACGTGGACAGCCCCGACAGCTTGGCGCGCGGATCGCCGGCCCAGCGCACCGTCTGCACCACCTCGGCACGGAACCAGATCACGTAGTTGCGGAACAGTCGCGACAGCGACACCACGAGCATCCCCGCCGCGCCGTCGCCCACGCCTGACGCGACGGCCTCGGGCCAGTCCACGGCAAGCTGGTCGGTCGCGTATACGTCCTCGCTGCGCGTATCGAGCCACGCCAGCAGCTTCTGGATGACGTCGTTGCCCGGCGCGTCGCCAATCCGCACCACGCGACCCTCGAACACGGCCACGGCCCCGGTGGCGCCCACCAGCGCCAGCAGGTCCTCGGCATCGCCCGAGATGGCCTCGATGAAATCGTCGGTGTTGGTCATCGACGCCAGCAGCCGCGACTGCCGCTGGCGCAGCAGCAGCCGGTAGCTGGCTTCGGCATGGTCTTCCTTGGCTTCCACCTGCAGTGACAGCACCTGGGCGATGTGCTCGCACGCGGTGCGCACCTCGAACGACGGCACGCGCGCGGTGGCGTGGTGGCACGAGATCAGGCCCCAGAGCCGGCCGCGCACCACGATCGACATCGACATCGACGACCACGTACCCATGTTCTTCATGTACCGCACGTGCACCGGCGAGATACTGCGCAGCGAGGCAAAGGTCAGGTCGGTGGGCTGGCCGGTGGCCGGGTGCAACGCCGGCACCAGCGGCGAGGGCTCGTAGTCGGCATCGGCAATCAGCCTGATGCGGTTGCGCACGTAGAGCGCGCGGGCCTGCTGCGGGATGTCCGACGCGGGAAAGCGCTGGCCCAGGTAGCTGGCGTAGCCAGGCTCCATCGACTCGGCCAGCACGTGGCCATGGCCTTCCTCGTCGAAGGCGTACACCATCGTGCGGCCGTAGCCGGTGATCCGGTGCACTTCCTCGGCCGCCAGCCGGGCCAGGCCCTCCACGCCCTCCACCGTCTGCAGGCTGTTGATGAAGGTGCGCACGAGCGGGTAGATCGACGCGAATACGTCCTCGGTGCCGCGCGCCGGTTCCAGTTCTACGAATCGCACGCCCTGCCAGGTGTGCACGATGATGGCCAGCGGCGATGCCCCGCTGCTGCCGCCGCGCGGGTCCGCGATGGACCCGGCATAGAGCGGGATGCCGTCGGCCCGCAGCGCGTCCAGCGCCTGGAGCGCCAGTCGCGCGCCGTCGCCGATCAGCGCGTCCAGCGGCTGGCCCAGCACCTCGTCGACGGCCTCCGGGGCCTTGCCCGCGAGCAGCGCGGTATTGCGGCTGGCCTGCACCACGGTGCCGGTCGCGTCCACGCTGACCAGGAAGCCGTGGGGCTGGATGCCGCCGGGAATGTGGATCGGTTCCCGGGCGCAATCCTTGGCCAGGATCGCCGCCGCGGACGTGGAATCTTGAGTCATGCTGGCTCCGCCAAAAGCTTGGAGCCGATTGTGGCACACGGCACCGCGCGGCGCCCGGTCTTTGAGGAATTCACCGCACATTGCGGGCCGGCTGGTAAAAGCTGCAATCGTCGCCAGTTGCCGCGCGGGCCACCCCGTTGACCGCGCAACCCGCGCCGGCTTAGGGGTCTACCCGAAGCCCGGCTGCTGCCGCGTTGACAATCCCGTAGCCGTCGCCTACAACTCCGTACACAAACAAAAACGATTTTGTAGACAATTTTGTCGTCAAGACGAAATCGAAAGATGGCCGGCGCCCCGACGCCCGGCCGCCAACGGAGACAAGACATGCCAGTGACAGCTTCGCCCGCGGTCGATACCATCGGCACGCACGCCCCCGAAAGCAACGCCGTGATCAAGCCAGGCTACGACGACCGGCTGACCAATGAGGACCTGGCCCCGCTGCGCAAGCAGACCTGGGGCACGTACAACATTTTCGCGTTTTGGATGTCCGACGTGCACAGCGTGGGTGGCTACATCACGGCCGGCAGCCTGTTCGCGCTGGGCCTGTCGAGCTGGCAGGTGCTGCTGGCGCTGCTGGTGGGCATCCTGATCGTGCAGTTCTTCTGCAACCTCGTGGCCAAGCCCAGCCAGGTCACCGGCACGCCGTATCCGGTAATCTGCCGCGCGTCGTTCGGCGTGCTGGGCGCCAACATCCCCGCCATCATCCGGGGCCTGATCGCCGTGGCGTGGTACGGCATCCAGACCTACCTGGCGTCCAGCGCGTTCCTGGTGCTGGCGCTGCACTTCTTCCCGTCGCTGGCGCCCTATGCCGACCTGAAGCAGCACGGCTTTGCGGGGCTGTCCACGCTCGGCTGGGCCGCGTTCATGACGCTGTGGGTGCTTCAGGCGCTGGTGTTCTGGACCGGCATGGAGACCATCCGCAAGTTCATCGACTGGGCCGGCCCGGCCGTCTACGTGGTGATGATCGCGCTGGCCATCTGGCTTATCAACAAGGCCGGCATCGAGAACGTCAACTTCACGCTGAGCTTCCTGAAATACCAGGGCTGGGACGCCGTGCCCGTGATGCTGAGCGCCATCGCGCTGGTGGTGTCGTACTTCTCGGGCCCGATGCTGAACTTCGGCGATTTCTCGCGCTACGCCCGCGACTTCCGCTCGGTGAAACGCGGCAACTTCTGGGGCCTGCCGGTGAACTTCCTCGGGTTCTCGCTGCTGGTGGTGGTGACCACCTCGGCCACGCTGCCCGTGTTCGGCAAGCTGATCACGGACCCGGTGGAGACGGTCAGCCATATCGACAGCACGTTTGCCATGCTGCTGGGCGCGTTCACGTTCATGACGGCCACCATCGGCATCAACATCGTGGCCAACTTCGTCTCGCCCGCGTTCGACTTCTCCAACGTCGCGCCCAAGTACATCAGCTGGCGCACGGGCGGCATGATCGCGGCCGTGGCGTCGATCTTCATCACGCCGTGGAACCTGTACAACCACCCGACGATGATCCACTACACGCTGGACGTGCTGGGCGCCTTCATCGGCCCGCTGTTCGGCATCCTGATCTCGGACTTCTTCCTCGTGCGCGGCCAGCGCGTGGTGGTGGACGACCTCTACACAATGCGCCGCAACGGTGCCTACTGGTACCGCAAGGGCTACAACCCGGCCGCCGTGGCGACGATGATCCCGTCGGCCATCGTCCCGGTGCTCTGCGTGGTCATTCCGTCGTGGCAGTGGCTGGCCAACTACAGCTGGTTCATCGGCATGGGGATTGCATTGGTGCTGTACCGCGCGCTGGCCCCCCGGCTGATGCCCGGCCATCTGGCGGACGCCCGCCAGGCCTGACCCCTTCCTCCCCTGCTCTCTCCGACCATGAAACTGAAGATCATCAACCCGAACACCACGCAGAGCATGACCGAGAAGATCGGCCAGTGCGCCCGCGCCGTGGCCCAGGCCGATACGCGCATCATCGCGGTCAGCCCGCGCATGGGGCCGGCGTCGATCGAAAGCCACTACGACGAGGCGCTCAGCGTGCCGGGCATCCTGGACGAGATCCTGCTGGGCGAGCGCGAGGGCGTGGACGGCTACGTGATCGCCTGCTTTGGCGACCCCGGCCTCTACGCGGCACGCGAGGTGGCGCGCGGCCCGGTGATCGGCATCGCCGAGGCCGCCATGCACGCGGCCAGCTTCATCGGCACCAGCTTCAGCGTGGTCACCACGCTGTCGCGCACGTGCAATATCGCCTGGCACCTGGCCGAGCGCTACGGCATGGAACGCTTCTGCCGCAACGTGCGCGCCAGCGACCTGCCCGTGCTGGACCTGGAAAAACCGGGCTCCGACGCGCGCCGCATCATCACCGACGCCTGCCGCCAGGCGCTGGCCGAAGACCGCAGCGACTGCATCGTGCTGGGCTGCGCGGGCATGACCGACCTCTGCGAGGAGATCGCCGACGCCATCGGCGCCCCGGTCATCGACGGCGTAACCTGCGCGGTCAAGATGGCCGAAGCGCTGGTCTCCGTCCGCCTGTCCACCAGCAAGCGCGGCGACTGGGCCCGGCCGCTGCCCAAGGCATACGCGGGGATGTTGAGCCAGTATGCGTTGAATGGGTGAGGGCTGTTCGAGCTGTTCTAGCTGTTTAGCTTCCCTCTCCCGCCTGCGGGAGAGCGGCTGGGGGAGAGGGCCAGCGGTTCAAATTGCCACGGGTCGGCAAGCAGATCCTCCAAGCCCTCTCCCCCGATCTCTCTCCCGCCATGCGGGAGAGGGGAGCAAGCCAACCCCAAAACCAAGCCCTGCACCATTTTTGTGTACGATATGCACAACTTTTGTCACCACCCGCCGCCCTCGCGGCGGGATATCGTTCCCGAAATGGTCACCCGACGCAAGAAAGCCGCGGACGCCGAACTGCCTGTGCCGCAGGTCAGTGGCGACGCCGTGGCCGCCGACGCTTCCGAATCCTCCGTCAACGAAGGCATCTACCAGGATCTGCTGAACGCGATCATGGAGCACCGGCTGCTGGCCGGCACCAAGCTCGTGGAGGAACGGCTGTGCGAGGTGACCGGCGCCAGCCGCGCGCGGATCCGGCAGGTGTTTGCCCGGCTGGCGCACGAGAAGCTGGTGACGCTGGTGCCCAACCGGGGCGCGTTCATTTCCAGCCCCAGCATCGAGGAAGCGCGCCAGGTGTTCCAGGCGCGCCGGCTGGTGGAACCCGAACTGGCTGGCGTGCTGGCCACCACGGCCACGGCCGCGCAGATTCGCGGCCTGCGCCGCCATATCCGCCAGGAGGACGATGCCCGCGCGCGCGGCGACCGCGCCGCCGTGATCCGGCTGTCCGGCGAATTCCACATCGTGCTGGCCGAAATGGCCGGCAACGCGATCCTGGAAAAGCTGATCCGCGAGATGGTGTCGCTGACCTGCCTGATCATCACGCTCTACGACCGTCCGGGCGCTCCGGCCTGCCCCGAGCACGAACACCGCGTGCTCGTGGACGCCATCGAGCAGCGCAATACCGCGCAGGCCCAGGCGACGATGGCCGAGCACCTGGCCCATATCGAAGGCTCGCTGGACCTGACCGTGCGCGAGACCGGCGCGCCCGATTTCTACAGCATCTTCAGCAAGGGCTGAGGCCCCATCCCCCGGCGGGGCCGCCGCGAGACGAAGGACCGAATCGTCGCGCGCAGTCAGACTCGGCACAGACACTGAATATGTCACGCCATGACCGGCTTTGACTTCGGCCCCGCGTTGCCTAGAATCAGGACGCCCGCTGCATCGCAGGAGTCTTCATGCAAGCCGTGCTCGCTCACATTCTGCGCAGGAAGCTGTCGTACGCGCAGTTACCGCTGTTCGAGCGCATGCGCGACGAACGCCTGCCCCCGCAGATTCGGCTCGATTTCATGCGCGGCTTTGCGTTCTTCGTCATGGCGTTCGGCGACCTGAACCGCTACCTGCTGCGCCGCGCGCCGCACGGCGATGCGCACCAGGCCAAGGTCAACGCCCACACCTACGAGGACGACCATCACTGGCCCTGGTACCTGGAAGACTTCCGCAAGCTTGGCTGGGACACCACCACGACCACCACCGACGCGCTGCGCACACTCTGGAGCGACGACACCCACCGCTGCCGCGTGCTGATGTACGAGCTGTGCGCCATCGTGGCGCAGGCCCGCGATGGCGCCGAGCGGCTGGCGGTGATCGAGGCCATCGAGGAAACCGGCAACGTGCTGTTCTCGCTGACCACGCCGCTGGCCGAGGCCCTGCACCCGAAGCTGGGCGTCGAGCTGCGCTATCTGGGCCCGTTCCACTTTGCGCTGGAATCGGGCCACGCCCAGCACGCCGATCACCGCGCCTTTGCCGCCATCGTGCTCGACGACGCCCGGCGCCAGCACTGCATCGCCCTGGTCGACCGCGTCTTCGACGCCTTCACGGCCTGGACGGATGAAGCGGCCGGCTGGATCGACCGCGCCGCCGCCTAGCGCTTCCGCCACACGGGGCGCCAGCCCCGCCCGCCGCGTGCCGCCCCCGCAACCCCGCCGCCGCCCAGGCCGGCGGGGTTTTCCCGCACTGTCCCGTCAAGCAAAGTAGTTGTCCCGGAAAGTCAAACTGCGCGCCCTCGTTGACCAAATACTTCGTGTCGACGGGCAGCCGGCCGCGCTGGCGTGCCTACCCATCCAGTCACCACGCCATACACGATGTTCCTGTCCCCCGATACCACCGTGCTGATCGTGCCCGGCCTGCGCGATCACGTTGCCGAGCACTGGCAGACGCTGCTCCAGAACGACCTGCTGGCCGCGCGCCAGAAGGTGGCCGCCGTGCCGCCGCTCGATCACGACAAGCTCAGCTGTGCCGCGCGCATGGTCGCGCTCGACAAGGCGCTGCTGGCCATCGACGGCCCCGTGCTGCTGGCCTGCCACAGCGCCGGCGTGATGATCGCCGCGCACTGGGCGCGCCACCTGTACCACCGCGTGCCGCAGGGCAAGGTGATCGGCGCGTTGCTGGCCACGCCGGCCGACCTGGAAACCCCGCTGCCGGCCGGCTATCCGGACCGCACCTCGCTGGAATTCGGCGGCTGGCTGCCGATCCCGCGCGAGCCGCTGCCGTTCCCGACGATCGTGGCCGCCAGCCGCAACGACCCGCTGGCCAGCTACGAGCGCGCGGCCGGCATGGCGTGCGACTGGGGCAGCGAACTGGTCGACCTGGGCAAGGTCGGCCACCTGAATCCGGCCGCGGGCTTCGGCCCGTGGCCCGGCGCGACAGAGCTGCTGGCGCGGCTGCAACGCCGCCGTTGAGCGCCAGCCGGCGCGCGCCTTACCGCAGTACCGATTCCGACGGGAAGTACCGCTGCAACACGCAAACACGACAACAGAAGAGAGGAGACAGTTTCATGAAGCTCAAGGGCATGGTCATTGCCGCATCGCTGGCCGGCGCGGGCAGCGCTTTCGCGCAGTCCAACGTCACGCTGTACGGCGTGGCGGACATCAACATCGAATACGCCAACCATGTGGGCAACATCCCGACGGCGGCCAACGGGTTCAATCCCGGTCCGTCCAACAAGGTCTACCGCATGGATTCGGGCGGCCTGGCCGGGTCGCGCTGGGGCCTGCGCGGCACCGAGGACCTGGGCGGCGGCGTGAAGAGCGTGTTCGTGCTGGAAAGCGGCTTCAGCCTGGACAACGGCACGCTGCAGCAGAGCGGGCGACTGTTCGGCCGCCAGGCGTTCATCGGCGTCACCAAGGCCGGCATCGGGCAACTGAGCCTGGGCCGCCAGTACACGTCGATGTTCGAGGCCCTGGCCAATTTCTCGCCAACCGCCTACGCCACGCAGTACGAGCCGGTGGTGCTCCAGTCGGGCGCCAACTTCCGCGAGGACAACACGGTCAAGTACACGGGCCAGTTCGGCCCCGTCACCGCGCTGGCGCACTGGTCGTTCGGCACCGGCCTGGCGCTGCCGGCATCGGTGGGCATTCCCACGCCGATCGGCGGCAACGGCGAGGTGCCGGGCGCGTTCCGCCGCGACACCGCCTACGGTGCCGCCGTGGCCTACGCCAGCGGTCCGCTGGGCCTGACCGTCGGCTACGACCAGTGGAACCCGACCATCGGCACCAGCAGCGGCACCATGCGCAAGGCCGTGGTGGGCGCCAGCTACACGTTCAGCAACGTTGCCAAGATCATGGGCGGCTACCGCTGGGGCCAGAACAAGAACGCGGCCGGCGCGGTGATCCAGCGCGACGACTACTACTGGATCGGCGCCAACTACCAGGTCACGCCGGCCGTGGGCCTGACGCTGGCCTACCACTACGACGACATGAAGAACCTGTTCGGCACCAACGCCCCGAACCCGTGGCAGGTGGCGTTCGTGGCGAACTACACGTTCTCCAAGCGCACGGACGTCTACCTGTCCACGGCCTATGCGAAGAACGCCGGGCTGATGCTGGAATCGCTGGGCACCGTCTACGCCAACAGCCTGTCGCTGGGCAACAGCTACGCGCTGGCCAACGGCCAGAGCAATATGCTGGGCGTGGCGCTCGGCATCCGCCACAAGTTCTGACCGCGCAGCGAACCGGCGCCGTCCGGGCGGGGTGGCCGCATACCCGTCCGGCCGGGCGGCGCCGGGGCTTCGTTGGCCACGCAGGCACCCGCCCGCGTGGCCCTTTTTCGTTTGTCGTCCGTCAGCCTGCCGCGTCCGCGCCGTCGGCGTGCTGGGCGCGCCATTTCGACACGCTGCAGCCAAACTGCACGCCAAACCAGCGCGAGAACGCGCTCAGCGACGAGAACCCCAGCAGCGTCGCCACCTCCGACAACGGCCGCGCCCGGTTCTCGATGTAGCGCGTGGCCAGCCCCGCACGCGCATCGTTGACGATGGCCGAGTACGTGGTGCCCTCCTGCTCCAGCCAGCGGTGCACGGTGCGACGGTCCACGCCAAGCTGCTGCGCCACGCGATCCACCGAACACATGCCGCTGGGCAGCAGCGCGTGCACCAGCTTGCGCACCTTGTCGGCCATGCTCGTGTTCGACTGCGCCAGCAGCGTGCCAAGGTAGCGCTTTACCTGCTGCGCCATCACCGGGTCATACGACGGCAGCGGCGCCTCCAGGTCGCGCGCCACGCAGACGATGCCATCGAAATCCTGGTTGTAGAGCGCCGGCATGCCGAACACGCGCTGGCAGGCCGCCTGGCTTTCCGGCGGCGCATGCGTGAAGCAGATGCTGCGCGGCCGCCACGCCGGGCCCAGGAACAGCGTGAGCATGCGATACATCACCCCCGCCGCCAGCTCGGTGGCCTGGCGCAGCCGGCCCGGCACGTCGCCCAGCAGTTGCAGCCGGATGAGCACCAGCCCATCGGCTTCTTCCACCCGCATCGCCAGCGCCTCGTTCTGCAGGCTCATGTGCCGCACCATCGATTCCAGCGCGCGCCGCAGCGTGGGCTCCTCGCGCACCACGAACGCCAGCGGGCCCAGGTTCGAGAACTGCCGCAGCTCGGCCATGCGCAGCCCGAAATCATCGACCTGCGCCGCGCTGGCCGACGCCTCCAGCAGCCGGCCCACATGCGCGGCCGGAATGCGGATATCGGGGTCCAGCAGCGCGTTGCGGCTGATGCGTGCCGCGCGCAGCATCTGGTGCGGATCGAGCCCCACGGCCCGCGCCACATCCACGTAGTTGGTAAGGCTGGCACTGCGCAGAAAGTAGGACATCGTGTTTTCCCTGACTGTCCCGAAATGTAAATCGAGCGTCCCGGAGCGTCAAATTGCCGCCCTGTGTTGGCCGATACTTCAGGCACTGGATACGCACCGACCAAACAAGGAGACGACATGCAATTCCTCGACGATTCCCTGCACCCCGAGAACATGGACAAGGTGGTCATCACCGTGGCCCCGTACGGCCCCGAGTGGATGCCCGAGGACTTCCCGGAAGACATCCCCGTGACGATGGAAGAGCAGGTGCAGAAGGCCGTGGACTGCTACCAGGCCGGCGCCACCGTGCTGCACCTGCACGTGCGCGAGCTGGACGGCAAGGGGTCCAAGCGCCTGTCCAAGTTCAACGAGCTGATTGCCGGCGTGCGCGAGGCCGTGCCCGACATGATCATCCAGGTGGGCGGCTCCATCTCGTTCGCGCCCGAGGACGAGGGCCAGGCCGCCGTGTGGCTGTCGGACGACACGCGCCACATGCTGGCCGACCTGACGCCCGCGCCGGACCAGGTGACCGTGGCCATCAACACCACGCAGATGAACATCATGGAGCTGCTGTACCCCGAATACCTGGCGGGCACGTCGCTGTCCAACCCGGCGTTCATCGAGGCGTACCGCGAGATGACCGTGCCGGCCGGCCCGGGCTGGGTGGAGGAACACCTGCGCCGCCTGTCGGCCGCGGGCATCCAGCCGCATTTCCAGCTCACCGGCATCCACGCGCTCGAAACGCTGGAGCGCATGGTGCGCGCCGGCGCCTACATGGGCCCGCTGAACCTGACGTGGATCGGCATCGGCGGCGGTTTTGACGGCCCCAACCCGTTCAACTTCTTCAACTTCATCCATCGCGCGCCGGACGGCTGCACGCTGACCGCCGAGTCGCTGCTGAAGAACGTGCTGCCGTTCAACATGATGGCGATGGCCATGGGCCTGCACCCGCGCTGCGGCATCGAGGACACGATCATCGACCAGCACGGCCGGCGCATGACGTCCGTGCAGCAGATCCAGCAGTGCGTGCGCGTGGCGCATGAACTGGGCCGCGAGATTGCCACCGGCAAGGAAGCGCGCGAGATCTACCGCATCGGCACGTGGTACGACAGCGTGGACGAGACGCTGGCTGCGCACGGCATGCTGCCGAACCGCCAGGCCGGCCAGAAGAACCTGCCGCTGCGCCGCGCCGCCTGACGCGGGCCACTGCACGCACCATCGCCATGACGCAGTCCGTCCCGCCCCGCCCGGCCAATCCCTGCATCAACATCTGCCGCATGGACGCGGCACGCCGTTACTGCCAGGGATGCGGCCGCACGTCGACCGAGATCGGCCTCTGGGACGGCATGACCGATGCCCAGCGCGCCTTCGTGCTGGCCGCGCTGCCGGCCCGGCGCGGGCGCTGGGCCGGGTCGTCCGGCAAGCCCTGACGGCCCGGAACGCCCCGGACGCCCGCGCCGGGGCCGCTTTCACCGGACCTGCCGATTTCACGCCACGACACTACCCTCTACCGCCGCACGTGGGCAGGTCCGGACCTTTACACCCTACAAGACCTATATTGGAGACACAGATGCCCAACCACCCTGCCCGATTCCTCCTGCGCCGCGCCACGCTGGCGGCGCTGCTGACCCTGGCGATGCCTGCCGCGATGGCATGGACCACCAAGCCCGTGCGCGTGCTGGTGCCCGCCCCGGCCGGCGGCACCATGGACGTCATGGCGCGCCTGCTGGCCGAGCAGCTTTCCGCCGACCTGGGCCAGCCCGTGGTCGTCGACAACAAGCCCGGCGGGGGCGGGGCCATCGCCATCAACACCATGCTGGCCGCGCCGGCCGACGGCCATACCGTGATGGTCACCGCCACCAACGTGCTGACCGAGGTGCCGCAAGTCCAGAAAACGCCGTACGACACGATGAAGGACATCCGGCCGCTGGCGGCCGTCGGCCGCTCGCGCATGGTGCTGGTGGGCACGCCCAACTTGCCGGCCAAGGACCTCAAGAGCCTGATCGCCTACGCCAAGGCCAATCCCGGCAAGCTCAGCTTCGCGTCGTACAGCGCCGGCACGGCGTCGCACTACGCCGGCGCGATCCTGAACCAGGAGGCCGGCATGGACCTGCAGCACGTGCCGTTCCCCGGTTCGGGCCCGGCGCTCACGCAGGTCATGGGCGGCCAGATCCCGCTGATGTATGACGGCATGGTCACGTCGCTGCCAATGATCCGCGCGGGCAAGCTCCAGCCGTACGCGGTGGCGTCGAAGACCCGCTCGCCGCTGCTGCCACAGGTGCCGACCTTCGCCGAGCAGGGCTACCCCGACATCGACTTCAGCAACTGGGTGGGCGTGATCGCGTCGGCACAGGTGCCGGCCGACGTGGCGCAGAAAATCCAGGGCGCGGTCTACAAGGCGGCGGCCAATCCCAAGGTCCGCCAGCGGCTGGAGGCGCTGGGCTACGAGCCGATGCCGGCCCAGTCGCTGCAGGACCTGAACCAGTCGCTGCACGCCGAGTTCGACCGCAACGCCGGCATCGTCAAGACCTTCCACATCAAGCCGTAACGGCGCCGCCGGGGCCATTGCCCCAGCTCGCCACGCCGCGCCAGGCGTCCGTCACAGCGGCAGCAGCGCGCGGCGGGCGGCGGCCAGCACCTCGTTGCCCAGCCCCTCGAGCAGTGCCGACGCTGCGCGCGCATGCTGCCAGTGCAGCGCCACGTCCAGCGGCGTCTCCGGCACCAGTTCCACCAGCGTGCCGCGCTTCAGGTGCGGCGCGATCATCGACTGGGGATGCATGCCCCAGCCCATGCCGGCCAGCGCCGCCGTCACGAACGCGTGCGACGACGGCAGCATATGCCGCGGCAGCGCCACCGGCCGGTGGCACAGCCGGCTGGCCCAGCGCGCCTGCAATTCGTCCTTGCCGTTGAAGACCAGGCTCGGCGCGCTGGCCAGGCTGCCGGCGCCCACCCCATCCGGGAAATAGCGCGCCATGAACGCCGGGCTGGCCGCCGCCACGTAGCGCATCGCCCCGAGCGGCCGGCTGTTGCAGCCCGCCGCCGGCCGCGCCGTGGCGGTCACGGCGGCCAGCACCGCGCCGCTGCGCAGCCACTCGGTCGTATGGTCCTGGTCGTCGACCGACACATCCATCAGCACCGCGTGCCGCGCCGCGAACGTGGCCAGCGGATCGGCCAGCCACGTCGCCAGGCTGTCGGCATTGACCGCCACCGGCAGCGGCACGCGCGACGTGCCGTCGGGCGCCAGCGCGGGCAGCGCATCGTGCAATTCCTGTTCGAGCAGCCGCACATGGTCCACGTGCTGGCACAGCCGGCGCCCGGTCTCGGTGGCGCGGCATGGCGTGTCGCGGATCACCAGCGCGCAGCCCACGCGTTCCTCCAGCATGCGGATGCGCTGCGAAATGGCCGAAGGGGTCACGTGCAGCGCCCGGGCGGCGCGCTCGAAGCTGCCCTCGCGCACCACGGCGGCCAGCGCGGACAGCGCGGCGTAGTCGAGCATGATTTAGCCTGGCTAATGTGGATGAAGATTGTTTAGTTTGTCTTCACGGCGCCACGATGGCAAGCTGCGCGCCATGCTAGCCATCACCGCCACCCCATCCCCCGGCCTCGCCGTCCTGTTCCAGGGCCTGGCACTGAGCCTCGGCCTGATCGTCGCCATCGGCGCCCAGAATGCGTTCGTGCTGCGCCAGGGCCTGCGGCGCGAGCACGTGGGCAGCGTGGTGCTGCTGTGTGCGCTGGCCGACGCGCTGCTGATCGCCGCCGGCGTGATGGGCATGGCCCAGGCGCTGGGGGACCGCCCCGCGCTGGCGGCCACGCTGGCGCTCGCGGGCGCTGTCTTCCTGGCGTACTACGGCTGGCGCGCGTGGCGCCGCGCGCGGCAGCAGCACGCGATGCAGACCGCGCAGGCCGCCGGCAACGCCAGCCGTGGCGCGGTACTGGCCCAGGCGCTGGCCTTCACGCTGCTCAATCCCCACGTCTACCTGGACACCGTGCTGCTGGTGGGCAGCATCGGCGCCCAGCATCCCGCGCCGATGCGCACGTGGTTCGTGGCCGGCGCCAGTTGCGGCAGCCTGCTGTGGTTCGGCGCGCTGGGCTTTGGCGCGCGCTGGCTGGCGCCGTGGTTTGCCAGCCCGCGCGCGTGGCAGGTGCTGGACCGGCTGATTGGCATCACGATGCTGGTGCTGGCCGCGCTGCTGGCCCACCACGCGCTGGGCGCGTTCCGGACGCTGGCCTGACCGGCCCGCGCCAAGAAAAAAACCGCCCGGCTGGCCGGGCGGCATCCAAGTTTCCCTTTCCTTCTCGCCTCAGGCTGCCTTGCGTTCCCGCAGCAGCTTCTTGTCAATCTTGCCGACGCTGGTCTTGGGAATCGCCGCCACAAAGGCGATCCGGTCCGATTCGGGCACCGCGAACTTGCTGAGCCGCTGCGTTGCCACATGGTCCAGCAGCGCCGTGCGGATCTGCTGCGCGTCTACCTCCACGCCCGCCTGCCGCACCACGTAGGCCATCGGCCGCTCGCCCCAGCGCGCGTCGGGCACGCCGATCACCGCGCATTCCTGCACGCCCGGCACCTGCGTCACGAGGTTCTCGATCTCGATCGACGACACCCATTCGCCGCCCGTCTTGATCACGTCCTTGAGCCGGTCGACGATCTGCACGAAGCCGTCCGGCCCCATCACCGCCACGTCCTGCGTGTGCAGGTAGCCATCGGCCCACAGCTCCTCCGACGCCGACGGCTTGCGGAAGTACGACTTCGTCAGGTACGGCGCGCGCAGCACGATCTCGCCCTGCGCCTTGCCGTCGTGCGGCACCTCGCGCATGTCGGGGCCGACGACGCGGAAGTCCGCCAGCGGCACCGGCCGGCCCGTGGCGCAGCGCAGCGCCACTTCTTCCTCGCGGCTGCCCGCCACGTAGCCCGGCGGCAACTGCGCCAGCGCCACGATCGGGCCGGTCTCGGACATGCCGTAGCCGGCAAAGATGTCGATGCCGCGCGCCAGCGCCGCCTCGCACAGCACCGGCGGCAGCGCCGAACCGCCGATGATCATCTTCCAGCCCCACAGGTTGTGCTGCCCCTCGCCGGCCGCCTGCAGCAGCATCTGCAGGATCGTCGGCACGCAGTGCGAGAACGTCACCTTCTCCGCTTCGCGCAGCGCCAGCAGCGCGGCCGGCACGTAGCGGCCCGGCAGCACCGTGCGCAGGCCGAGCATGATGGCCACGTACGGCATGCCCCACGCCATCACGTGGAACATCGGCGTGATCGGCATGTACACGTCTTCCCGGTGCATGCGCTGGCCTTCGCGCGGCGCGCACAGGCTGGTGGCCGCCGTCAGCGTGTGCAGCACGATGTCGCGGTGGCTGTAGCAGACGCCCTTGGGGTCGCCCGTGGTGCCCGTGGTGTAGAACGTGGTGGCCTTGGTGCGCTCGTCGAAGTCCGGAAAGTCGTAGCCGTCCGGCGCGGCGGCCAGCATGGCCTCGTACTCGCCGTCGAACGCCAGCGGGCCCGGCGGCACGTCCTGCCCGTCGGCCATCAGCACCAGGCGCGGCTGGCGCACCAGCCCGTCGCTTATCTGCGCCAGCACGGGCAGGAAGTCCGGATGCACCAGCACCACGTCGGCGCCGGCGTCGTTGAGCGTGTACAGGATCTGCTGCGGCGACAGCCGCACGTTCACCGTGAACAGCGTGGCGCCCATCATCGGCACGCCGAAGTAGCACTCCAGGTAGCGATGGCTGTCCCAGTCCATCACGGCCACGGTGCTGCCATGGCGCACGCCCAGCGACGCCAGCGCGCCGGCCAGCCGGCCCAGCCGCGCGTGAAAGTCGCGGTACGTGTAGCGCATCTCGCCCCGGTAGCTGATCTCCTGGTCGCCATACAGGCTCATCGCGTTGGTCAGCAGCTGCTTGACCAGCAGCGGGTAGGCGTATGCCGAAGGGGTCGTCACGACGAGATTCTGGTCTCTCATGCCTGTGTTTCCTTTCAAACTTCAGTAAGGCACGCTGCCGATGATGCCGGCGCGCTCCATCTTGCGGTGGCACGGCGCGTAGTCCATCACCGCGTAGTGCTGGGTGGCCGTGTTGTCCCAGATCGCCACGCTGTTCGGTTCCCAGCGCCAGCGCACCTGGAACTCGGGGATGTACGCCTGCGACACCAGGTAGCGCAGCAGGTCGGCCGCGCCGGGGTTGGCGTCCTGGCCGAACCGCACGCGCCCGGGCGTGTGGTAGTTGGTGAAATGCGTGGTGAAGCCGTTCACGTAGAGCACCTTCTCGCCGGTGTCGGGATGGGTGCGCACCACAGGGTGCTCGGCGTCGGGGTACTGGGCCTTCAGCGCCAGCCGCTTCTCGATCGGCATGGCCGCGCCAAAGCTGGCCTCGATGCTGTGGCGCGCGCGCAGGTCGGCAATCTGGGCCTTCACCGTGTCAGGCAGCCGCTCGTAGGCCAGCGCCATGTTGGCCCACATCGTGTCGCCGCCCACGGGCGGGCATTCCACGCAGCGCAGCACCGCGCCAAACTGCGGCGCCTCGCGCCACGTGGTGTCGGCATGCCAGCAGTTCTCGTAGCGGTCGTTCGGCTGGTCGGGCGACTTGTAGATGCGTACCAGGCCCGGATGCTCGGGGTCGCTGCCGGCCACCGGGTGGTCCTCCAGCTCGCCAAAGCGGCGCGCAAAGGCTACGTGCTCGGCGCGGCTGAACTGCTGGTTGCGCAGGAACAGCACGCGGTGCTTCAGCAGCAGCGCGCGGAACTCGCCAAACAGGTCGTCGCTGCGGACGGCATCGGCCAGGTCCACGCCCTGCAGTTCGGCGCCCAGGGCACAGCTCAGTTGTCGGACTTGCATGGCGGCTCCTTAGATGACGAAGATCGACGAACCCGTGGTCTTGCGCGACTCCAGGTCCCGGTGGGCCTGCACCGCGTCCTGCAGCGCGTAGCGCTGGTGGATCTCGATGCGAATGCGGCCGGCGCCCACGTGGTCGAACAGCTCGCCGGCCAGCTCGGCCTTCTCGGCCGGATCGGCGATGTAGTCGGCCAGCGCGGGACGGGTCACGTATACCGATCCCTTCATCGCCAGCAGCACCGGGTCGAACGGCGGCACCGGGCCCGACGCCGTGCCCACGCACACCAGCAGGCCGCGCCGCTTGAGCGAATCCAGCGACGCCATGAAGGTGCTCTTGCCCACGCTGTCGAACACCACGTTGGCGCCCACGCCATCGGTAATCTCGCGCACGCGGGCCGCCACGTCCTCGTGGCTGTAGTTGATGATGTGCTGGCAGCCATGGGCGCGCGCCACCTCGCCCTTTTCCTCGGTGGAAACGGTGCCGATCACGTTCAGCCCCAGCAGGCGCGCCCACTGCGACACGATCAGCCCCACGCCGCCGGCCGCCGCGTGCAGCAGGATCGTGTCGCCCTTGCGGAACGTGTGGATGCGGCGCATCAGGTAGGCCGACGTCAGCCCGCGCATGGTCATGGCCGCGGCGGTCTCGAAGCCGATGCTTTCCGGCAGCCGGATCAGCGGCGCGGCCGGCACCAGGCGCTCGGTGCTGTACGCGCCCAGCGTGTTGACAAAGCCGGTGTAGGTCACGCGGTCGCCCACGGCCACGTTGGTCACGCCCGGGCCGATGGCCTGCACCACGCCTGCCGCCTCGACGCCCATGCCGGCCGGCAGCGGCACGGGATAGGTACCGTTGCGGAAGTACGTGTCCGCGTAGTTGAGGCCCACCGCCACGTGGCGGATACGGACCTGGCCGGCACCCGGCTCGCCCACTTCCGCGTCTTCGTAGCGAAGCACCTCGGGCCCGCCGGTTTCATACATGCGCACTGCCTTTGCCATGGGGATCGTCTCCAGATTCGGCTGGCGGCACGATCTGCGCCGCCATGTCGACAATCTAGAAGCGCGCGGCCCCCGCTGCTTTGCACGGCCATCCAGCGACTTTGCATTTCATGCCACGGCCACCTATCATCGCGGCAACGATGCGCCGCGGCCACGCATGCGGCGCACGTCCCAACAGGAGACCCCCGTGAAAACCCTGGTGCGCGCGGCCGCGCTGACCAACTTCTTCGACGTCGCGCGCGACCTCGGCATCAACCCGCTGCCGCTGCTGCGCGGCGCGCGCCTGACCCAGGCGCTGCTGACCGATCCGGAGCAGCGCATCCCCGCCGAAGCCTGCGCCGCGCTGCTGGAAAGTGCCGCCCAGGCCGCCACGTGCCCCACCTTCGGCCTGCGCATGGCGGAATCGCGGCAGCTTTCGGATTTCGGCGTGATGAGCCTGCTGATCAGCCAGCAAGCCACGCTGCGCGACGCGCTGGAGACGATCATCCGCTACCGTCACCTGGTCAACGAGTCGGTGGCGATCCTGCTGGAGACAACCGGCCGGGTGGCGGTGATCCGCCAGGAAGTGGTGCTCGATACGCCGTCGCGGCAGGCCACGGAACTGGCCATCGGCGTGGTGTTCCGGCTCTGCCGCGCGCTGCTGGGGCCGCAGTGGCATCCGGTCGGCGTGCACTTCACGCACACGGCGCCGCCGGACACGCAGGTGCATCGCCGGCTGTTCGGCTGCCCGCTGGCGTTCGGCAGCGAGTTCAACGGCATCGTCTGCGCGGCGGAAGACCTGTCGGCGCCCAATCCCACCGGCAACCCGGCCATGGCGCGCCACGCAGAGCGGGTGGTGGAAACGCTACCGCGCGTCAACGATGCCTCCATCGGGCGCGAAGTTCGCAATGCCGTCTACCTGATGCTGCCGATGGGCCGCGCCACCGCCGACGCCGTGGCGCAGGGCCTGGGACTGAGCCTGCGCACGATGCAGCGCCAGCTCGATGCGTCGGGCGAGTCGTTCACCGACATCGTCAACACGGTGCGGCGCGACCTGGCGCTGCGCTACGTCGCCAATCCCGACTATTCGCTGCTGCGCGTGTCGGGGCTGCTGGGCTACGGCTCGGCGGCGTCGTTCTCGCGCTGGTTCTCCGCGCAGTTCGGCGAGGCGCCGATTGCGTGGCGCCGGCGCCATGGCGGACGGCCCTGACGTCGCACTGTCATGCGGCGGCCACGGCGCGCGGGCGGTCCAGCAGCGCCAGCATCAGCCAGGCATAGAGCGACACGGCCACGAACAGGCCCATGCGCACCATGAACGCCTGGTAGACGTCCTTGCCCGCCGCGCTGTCGGCCACGGACTGCCCGAGCAGGATGATCATCGTCACGAGGCTGTTGAGCCAGAATCCCGGCGACAGCGCCGTGGGCGCCACGCGGAACAGCCGGCGCGCCACCAGCAGCGCAAACAGCGCCATCCACAGGAAGAACATCCACAGATGGACGAAGAGCCCCAGCGCCAGCCAGCACGCGATGGCCAGCAGGCCGCCCATCAGCGTGGAGCCCACCAGCTCCAGCGCCGCGCCGCGCGCCGTGGTGCAGCTCTGCCGGCCCAGGCTGACAGCCTTCATGATGATCGGCAGATAGGCGACCGGGTCCGACAGCGCCAGCAGGAACGGCGGCATCACCACCAGCGTGGCGCGCCAGGCGATACGGTCCGCGTCCGGCACGGCGCGCGGCGGCGGGCGCGGGGCCGGCGCGCCATGCTCGGGCACCAGCGCATGGCAGGCGCCCAGCGCCAGCACCGCCGCAGTCAGCCCCTGTGTCAGCGCGCCGATCACCGTCAGCGCCAGCGCGCCGCTGGCCGTGCCGGCCGCCGCAATCAGCGTGACCCCGGCCACGACGAACGTCGACACCAGCCCGTTGCCACCGCGCAGGCCATAGCGGAACGCCAGGAACAGGCACAGGGCCGCCATCAGCACGCCGGCGGCCGGCGCATGGCGCAGGAACGGCACCAGCAGCAGCCCGCTGCCGGTGGCCAGCATCACCACCAGCGCCAGCCCCAGCCCGGCCTTGAGCGGCAGCGGCCGGTCCAGCGCGGCAAAGACGAACACGGCCAGCACCGGCGCCATGACTGGCACCGGCCATTGCAGGCCGAAGCTGACGGCCAGGCAGCCCGCCGTGCCCAGCGCCAGCCGCAGCGCGCGGCGGGCCATGGCGGCGCGCAGGGCCGGCGCGGCGGCCGCGTCAGTAGACATAGGACATCCAGCTCATCACGCGCAGAAACGCGCGGCCCAGCAGGTTCAGCGGGTTGCCATCGCGCGGAAACGCCATCACCTCGGCCTGCCCGCCCACGCGGATGCCGCGCAGCGTATCGAGCTGGCCGGGATCGATGTCGACGATGACCGGAAAGCGCTGCGCGGGCCGCAGCCAGTCGCGGCTGTTCTGCACGGTGGGCAACCCGCCCGGCGGCGCGGGCTGGCCGGCGCTGATGCCGTAGCCGATGCTGCGCACCTTGCCGCTCAGCACCCGGCCGGGCAGCGCGTCCAGCACGATGCCGACCGGCGTACCGGGCGCCAGGTGGCCAAGGTTGTTTTCGGTCATGTCGGCGCTGATCCACACGTCGTGGATGGCGATCAGCGTCATGACCGGGCTGCCGGCCGCCGCGTACAGGCCGGCCTCGGTGCGCAGGTCGGTGACCAGCCCGGCCGTGCGCGCGCGCACCTGCGCGTTGGCCATGTCGAGCTCGGCTTTTTCCACGGCCGCCGCGGCGCTGCGCAGCTTGGCGTTGTCGTCGTCGCCGCCGCCCTGCTGCTCGCGCGCGCGTTCCACCTCGGCACGCGCCGCCGCCACCTGGCTCACGGCCTGCGTATGCGTGGCACGCGCCACCTCCAGCCGCCGCACCGACACCGTGCCGGGGTCCTCGCGATACAGCCGCTCCAGCCGCTCGCTGTCCTGCCGCGCCTTGAGCTCGTTGGCCTGCGCCGCGCGCAGCGACGCCCGCGCCGCATCGATGCCGGCCGTGTTGGCGCCAATCTGCCGCCGCGTCGATTCCAGGTCCGCGCGGGCGCGGTCCAGCGCGATCCGGTAGTGCTGCGGATCGACGTCGAACAGCACCGTGCCGGCCGCCACGTTCTGGTTGTTGCGCACGTACACACGCGTGACGCGGCCCGATACCTCGGACGCCACCGGAATCACGAACGCCTGCACGCGCGCCTGCTGGGTGTAGGGCGTCAGCCGGTCGGCCAGCAGGTACCACGCCAGGGTCAGCACGATCAGCGCGACGATCCCGCGCACGGCCTTGCGCGACGGATCGCGCGGCGGGGGCGGCGGGGCGTCCTGAGCAGGGGCTGCCTGCGGCGGCGCGGCGGCGGGATCGGCGCGATCGTTCATGGCGGCGACGGCACCTCGTCCAGCAAGTTGCCCCAGTTGGTGCGCTGGCGCATCTGCGCGCGCGTGCCGGCATCCACCAGCGGCACCGGCGTGTCCCAGCCGCCGCCCAGGGACTTGTACAGCGCGATCAGGTAGTTCACGGCGTTGCCGCGATTGACCAGGTAGCCATCCTGCTGCGCGAACAGCGCGCGCTGCGCGTCCAGCACGCGCTGGAAGTCCGAATAGCCCTCGCGGAACACGGTGTTGGCCAGCGACAGCGAACGCTCGGCCGATACCGCCGCCTCGCCCAGTATCCGCTCGCGCTGCAGCGCCCGGATCAGCCCGCTGGCCGCGTCGTCGGCCTCGCGCGCCGCCTGCCGGACTGCGGCCTGGTAGTCGACGATCAACTGCTGCAGCCGCGCGTCCTGCACGCGCACGTTGTTGACGATGCGGCCGTAGTCGAAGATGTTCCAGCGCACGCTGGGGCCGCCCACCAGCAGCAGGCCGTTCTGCGTGCCGGGCAGCGACGTGGCCGACCAGCCGATGCTGCCGATCAGCGACACCGACGGATACAGGTCGGCCCGCGCCACGCCAATCTGGGCTGACTGCGCGGCCACGCGCCATTCGGCGGCGCGGATGTCGGGCCGGCGCAGCAGCAGGCTGGCCGGCACGTCCTGCAGCACCGCGCGGTCGATCAGCGGCAGCACGCCCTCGCGCGCGCCGGCATCGGCCAGTTCCGGCATGGGCCCCGGCGGACGGCCCAGCAGCACGCCAAGCGCGTTGCGGGCCTGCGCAATCTGGTTCTCGAACTCCGGAATGCTGCTCAGCGTGCCCAGGTACTGCGTGCGGGCCTGCTGGAAATCGAGCTCGTCGCTCTCGCCGCCCTTGAACAGCCGCTCGGTGATCTCGAAGCTGCGGTGCTGCAGCCGTGCGTTGTCCCGCGCGATGCGCAGCCGCGCCTCGGCCGTGCGCAGCGCAAAGTAGGTGTTGGCCACCTGCGCGTGCAGCAGCACCAGCACCGCCTCGCGGTTGGCCTGGGCCGCGAAGTACGCGGCGTCCGCCGACTCGATGGCCCGCGCAAAGCGGCCCCAGAAGTCAAGTTCCCAGCCGATGTCGACGCCCGCGCTGTACTCCCAGAGCCGGCTGGTCTGCGCCGTGGGCCCCGACTGGCGGCTGTTCACGTACAGCGCGGCGGCGCTGGCCTGCTGCATCTGCGGATAGCGGCCCGCCAGCGCCATGCCCAGCTGGGCGCGCGCCTCCATCACGCGCAGCCCGGCCACCTTGACGTCGGCGTTGCCGGCATCGGCCTCGGCCATCAGCGCCTCCAGCACCGGATCGCCGAACACCTGCCACCACTGCCGCAGGTCCGGCTCGGCCTGCTGCGTGCTGACCTGCTCGATGGCGTCGCTGCGCCAGCCGGCGCTCCACGCCTCGGGCTGTGGCTGGAAGTCGGGGCCCACGCGGGCGCAGGCACCCAGCAGCGCGGCGGTTGCCAGCCAGGCGCCGGCACGCGCGGCCACGGCTAGCCTCCGGTGATGTCGGCGTTGCTGCGCGGCTCCAATTCGATGCGCGGCAGCGGCTCGTCCACCCACTGCCAGAACAACTGGTAGCCCACCGCCAGCACGATGGGCCCGATGAACAGCCCGATCACGCCGCCCGTGACCATGCCGCCCAGCGCGCCCACCAGGATCACCGGCATCGGCACATCCACGCCCCGGCCCAGCATCAGCGGCTTGAGCACGTTGTCGGCCAGCCCGGCGATGAACACGTAGATGGCAAAGACGATATTGGTGGCGCTGGCGCCTTCGGACGCAAAAACCAGCAGGATCACCGGAATCGTGATCAGCGTGGCCGGCAACTGCATGATGCCCAGCAGCAGCACCGCCAGCGCCAGCAGCCCCGCGCCGGGCACGCCCTTGAGCACGAACGCCACGCCAATCAGCAGCATCTGGATAAACGCGATGCCCACCACGCCCTGCGCCACGGCCCGGATCGTGGCCGTGCAGAGCGCCGTGAGGCGCGGGCCCCGCTCTGGCCCCGTGATGCGCGTCGCGATGCGCACGGCGCTGCGCGTGCCCTGCTCGCCGTAGGCCATGATGATGCCGGCGATGATCAGCGCGCCCACAAAGACCAGCAGCCCCACGCCCACGCCGCCGATGGCGCCCAGCACCGTCAGGCTGGCCGCCTTGATCTGCGGGCCGAGCCTTTCCATCAGGCTGGCCGCGTCGGTGGCGGCCATGGCCCAGGCGTCGTGCAGCCGGCGCCCCACCAGCGGCCAGCCGGCCAGCGCCTCCGGCGGCGGGGGGATATGGAATTCGCCGCGCCGGGCAATCGCCATCGCCTGTTCCATCGACTCGATCAGCGCCGTACCCAGCAGGTAGGTGGGCACCAGCACGATGGCGATGACCAGCACGATGATCAGCGTGGCGGTGCGGCCATCGCCGGCAAACACCCGGCCGCGCAGCCGCACCTGCAGCGGATAGAGCGTGATGGCCAGGATCACGGACCAGACCAGCAGGTTCATGAACGGCCGGAAGATCTGGAAGCAGAACGTGGCCAGCAGCGCCACGAGGCCGAACCGGATCAGCGAATCGATCAGCGTGCGCGACACGGTCGCGGTGGAATACGGCGCTTGCAGCATCGTATGACTCCGTTGTCCGCCCGGCATGCGGCCGGGCTTCACACCTGCTGGCGGCGGCGCGCAACCAACACCAGCGCCGCCCCGGCGGCAAACAGCAGCAGGCAGCCCAGCAGCCAGTCGCGGGCCAGCACGTTCACCAGGTAGCGCGGCGGGTCGCCGCCGGTGCGGAACAACTGCACCTCCAGGCCGTGCAGCGCAAACCGGAACAGGTTCAGCTTGTCGGGCGTCTGGCCGCTCGGATCGCTCCAGAAGATGCCGATCACGGCCAGCCACATCGCTCCCACCATCAACAGGAATCCGCTCTTGCGCATGCCGGCCACCCTGGAAAATAAGGCGCTGACGGCAAGCGTCCGCCAATCGCCGGGGCAATGCAATTGGTCCTTGGGCCAAGCATTGGACCAAGGTCCATTGCCAAAGCGCGGCGCAGTGTCCAGATTGGTACGGCATTGCAAAGTCCGTGCATCGCACGCGGGGGATCAGCCATGGCAAAACGGAAGGGGGGCGCCGCGGACGCTGCCGGCGACGGCAACGCGCTCGGCCGCAAGGAATACGAGGCGGCGCTGGCCGACCTGCACGTGGAACTGGTGCACCTGCAGGACTGGGTCAAGGCCACCGGCGCCAAGATCTGCATCGTCTTCGAGGGGCGCGACGGCGCTGGCAAGGGCGGCACCATCAAGGCGCTGACCGAGCGCGTCAGCCCGCGCGTGTTCCGCGTGGTGGCGCTGCCCGCGCCCACCGAGCGCGAAAAGAGCCAGATGTACATGCAGCGCTACATCCCCTACCTGCCGGCCGCCGGCGAGGTGGTGATCTTCGACCGGAGCTGGTACAACCGCGCCGGCGTGGAACGGGTGATGGGCTTTGCCGACGACAGCCAGGTGGACATCTTCCTGCGCGCGGTGCCGCTGATCGAGCGCGCCATCGTCGGCTCCAACGTCCGGCTGCTGAAATACTGGCTGGAAGTCAGCCCCGAGGAACAGACGCGCCGGCTGGAGCAGCGCATCAAGGACGGCCGCAAGACCTGGAAGCTGACCGACATGGACCTGAAGTCGTACAGCCGCTGGTACGACTACTCGCGCGCCCGCGACGCGATGTTCGAGGCGTCCGACACCGAATTCGCGCCCTGGCACGTGGTGCGCTCGGACAACAAGCGCCGCGCCCGGCTCAACATCATCCGCCACCTGCTGGACACCGTGCCCTACGAGCGCATCGCGCGCAAGAAGATCACGCTGCCAGCGCGGCAGAAGGCCGGCGGCTACCGGGCGCCCGACTACCCCTACCGCTACATCCCCGAGCGCTTCTAGCGGCCGGGCTGACGGCCGACGCCGGCCCCTAGTCCTTCAGCAGCGTCTTCTTCCACTCGCCGTCCGGCTGCTGGCAGTACCAGCCCGTCCAGCGTTCGGGCTGGCGGCCCGGCTGGCGCAGCTCGCTGCGCACCTTGCGGCAGCGCTGGCCGTTCTCTGTGCGAGTCGTGAGCGGCGTGAACGTGCCATCGGTGGGCTTGCCCTTGGCGTTCGGCGCCAGGTGGAACGGCACGCTCTTGCCATCGTCGGACTCGGACAGCGTCTTGCCGAACGCCGTGGTCAGCTCGGCGGTCTGGTCCTTGTTCAGCGTGCCGATAATCGTGCCGCTCAGGAAGTGGTCGTAATAGGCCCGCGCCGGCCAGGCCGCGGCAAGCAGTACGGCCAGGGCCAGCGCCTGGCGTCGCGGAATCGGTTTCAAGGCTGTCTCCATGCGGATGCCGGTGCCAGTCACTGGATGGTGTAGCCGCGCCCCTGCATGCAGGCGGAATAGGCGCGGTAGTAGGTGCTCATGGCGCCGGACTGCTGTTGCTGGGCGTTGGCCTGCGCATTGCGCTGGTTCTGGCGCGCGCGATGGCCGCCCGCCATCGTGCCGACCGCCGCGCCGGCCGCGGCGCCCTTGCCCGCGTCGCCGGCAATGCCGCCGATGACCGCGCCGCCCAGCGCCCCGCGCGCGGCACCGCCCACGCGCTCGCCGCCGCCGACGGCCGGGCCACCCTGCTGGGGCGGCGGCGCGGCGGCCACCGCGGCCGGGTCGATGCCGGTGTTGGACTTGGCCCACGAATAGCAGTAGCCGTCGTCCTGTTGCTGCTGCGCCTGGCTCTGGCCCTTGGCCGGATAGGCGATGGGCTTCTGCGCCAGCGCCGGCACGCTCAGCGCGGCGCCCAGCCCCGCGCACAGCAGCGCCACGGAAATCTTCGATCTGGACATGGTTCGCTCCTTCTCGGGGCCGGCAGCGCTCGGCGCCGGCCGGTTCACAGGGTGCCTCCGGTGGGCTCGGCCGGGCCGGCGTCGCGGGCGGCCTGCCGCGCCAGCTTCTTCTTGCTCTCGCGCTCCAGCCCCCAGAAGAACATCGGGATGAAGAAGATGGCGATGATCGTGGCGCCGAGCATGCCGCCGATCACACCGGTACCCAGCGACTGGCGGCTGGCGGCCGACGCGCCGCTGGCGATGGCCAGCGGAATGCAGCCCAGGATGAACGCCAGCGACGTCATGATGATCGGCCGCAGCCGCAGCTTGGACGCCTTGACCGCCGCGTCGTACGCGCTCAGCCCTTCCTTGACGCGCATCTCCACCGCGAACTCGAAGATCAGGATCGCGTTCTTGGCCGCCAGCGCGATCAGCACCGTCAGGCCGATCTGGAAGTACACGTCGTTCTCCATGCCGCGCAACAGGATGCCCACCAGCGCGCCGAACAGCGCGAACGGCACGGCCAGCAGCACGCCCAGCGGCAGCGACCACTTCTCGTACTGCGCCGCCAGGATCAGGAACACCATCAGCAGCGCGAACGCGAACACCATGGCGGCCGTGGAGCCAGCCTTCTTTTCCTCGTACGCCTGCCCGCTCCACGCGTAGCTGTAGCCCTCGCCCAGCACCTCGGCGGCAATCTCCTCCATGGCCTGCAGCGCCTGGCCCGAGCTGTAGCCGGGCGCGGCATCGCCGGTGATCTTGGCCGCCGGGAAGTTGTTGAAGCGGGTGACCAGGTCCGCGCCGGCCACCCAGCGCACGGTCGTGACGGCCTTGATCGGCACCATCTCGTTGCGGGCGTTGCGCACGTAGACCTTGTCCAGGTCCTCGGGCCGCGACCGGTACTCAGGCTCGGCCTGCAGGATCACCTGGAACAGGCGGCTGTTCTTCGGAAACTGGCTCACGTACAGCGAGCCGAACATCGTCTGCAGCGCCGAGTACACCTGCTCCACGGGCACGCCCTGCGTCTCGGCGCGCTCGCGGTCCAGGTCCACCAGCAGCTGGCGCGACCGCGTGTTGATCGTCGTGCTCACGCCGCGCAGCTCCGGCCGCTGCCGCGCCTTGGCAATGAACGCGCGCGTGCGTTCCTCCAGCTGCTGGTAGGTGCCGTCGCCGGTGCTCTGCAGCCAGAATTCGAAGCCGCCCGTGGTGCCCAGCCCCGGGATCGACGGCGGGTTGACCGGTATCACCAGCCCATCGCGGTAGGTGGAGAACTCCTGCGTGGCCTGCGCGATCAGGTCCGCCGCGCTCTCGCCCTTGCCGCGCTCGTGAAAGCCCTTCAGCGTGATGAACAGCGTGCCGGCGTTGGACTTGTTCTGCGAATCGATCAGGCTGTAGCCGTCCGGCACGGCCACCGATTTCACCGCCGGCTGCTTCTCGAACCACTCCGCCGCGCGCCGGGACAGGGCGCCGGTGCGGTCCAGGCTGGCCGCGTCGGGCAGGATCACGGCGCCCAGCAGGTAGCCCTGGTCCTCCACCGGCAGGAACGACGACGGAATGCGCACGAACATCAGCACGGCCGCCACGACCAGCGCCACCACGATGGCCAGCGAGATCACCGTGCGCCGGATCACGGTCTGCACCGCCGAGCCGTAGCCTTCCACCACGCGGTCGAAGCTGCGGTTGAACCAGCGGAAGAAGCGGTTCTTCTCGTGCGTGCCGGGCTTGAGCAGGATGGCCGCCAGCGCGGGCGACAGCGTCAGCGCCACCACCCCGGACAGCAGCACCGACACCGCCAGCGTGATGGCGAACTGCTTGTAGAGCTGGCCCGTGATGCCGGACAGGAACGCCACCGGGATGAACACGGCCAGCAGCACCAGCACGATGGCGATCACCGGCCCGCCCACCTCGTCCATGGCGGCCTTGGCGGCCTCCTTGGGCGGCATGTGGAACTCCATCATGTTGCGCTCGACGTTCTCGATCACCACGATGGCGTCGTCCACCACGATGCCGATGGCCAGCACCATCCCGAACAGCGTAAGCATGTTCACCGAGAAGCCGAACGCGGCCATGGCCGTGAACGTGCCGATGATCGACACCGGCACGGCCAGGATCGGCACCAGCGTGGCGCGGAAGCTCTGCAGGAACAGGTAGACGACCAGGATCACCAGAATCACCGCGTCGCGCAGCGTATGCACCACCTCGTTGATCGACTCGTGCACGAACTCGGTGGTGTCCAGCGCGATCTCGTATTCCAGCCCCGGCGGGAACGTCTTCTTGGCCGCCTCCAGCGTCTTGCGCACCTCGCCGGCCACGGCCAGCGCGTTGGCGCCGGGCTGCTGGTACACGGCCAGCAGCGTGGCCGTCTTGCCCTGGTAGCGGCTGCGCAGCGAGTAGTCCTTCGACCCCAGCTCGGCCCGGCCGATGTCCTTGAGCCGCACCAGCGCCGCGTCGCCGGAGGCCGCGCGCAGGATGATGTTCTCGAACTCCTGCGGCTCGGTCATGCGCCCCTTGGTGGTCACCGGGAACGTCTGCTTGACCGGCTCCGACGTGGGCGACTGGCCGATCCGCCCCGCCGAGAACTGCTCGTTCTGGTTGGCCACGGCGTTCTTGACGTCCTCGGCCGTGATGCCGAGCTGGGCCATGCGGTCCGGCTTGAGCCAGATCCGCATGGCGTAGTCCGGCGTGCCGAAGATCGACGACTGGTTGGCGCCCGGAATGCGCTTGAGCGCGTCCAGGATGTAGATGCTCGTGTAGTTGTCGACGAAGGTTTGCGGGTAGCTGTTGTCCGGGGAATACACCGCGATCACCATCATGAACGCCTGCGAGCGCTTTTCCACGGTCACGCCCTGGCGCGTCACGGCGTCCGGCAGCGTCGGCAGCGCCAGGTTCACGCGGTTCTGCACGTCCACCTGCGCCAGCGACGGGTCGGTGCCGATCTCGAAGAACGTGGTCAGCGTCATGTTGCCCGTGGACGAGCTGGTGGACGACATGTACAGCATGTTGTCCGCGCCGTTCACCTGCTGCTCGATCGGCGCGGCCACGTTCTGGGCCACCACCTCCGAGCTGGCGCCGGGGTACGTGGTCGACACCGTGATGCTGGGCGGCGTGATCTCGGGAAACTGGGCAATCGGCAGGTTGAACAGCGCCACCATGCCGCCCACCACGATGATGATGGACAGCACCGACGCAAAGATCGGCCGGTCGATGAAGAAGTGGGACAGCTTCATGACGCGGCACCCTTCGCCGGCTGGGCCCCGGCCGGGGCCGTTGGCGCGGCGGCGGGCGGACCGGGCGGCGCGGCGGGCGGCCGCGCCCCGTCGGTGGCCTGCGGAGCCGCCGCCACGGGCTTGACCGGCGCGCCGGGCGCCAGCCGCACCGATCCGTCGACGATGACCGTGTCGCCTTCGCGCAGGCCAGAGCGGATCACCCAGTTGCCGTGCGACCACTCGCCCACGTCCACCACGCGCGACTCGGCCTTGTTGTCCTTGCCCACCAGCCATACCGACTGCCCGCGCTGGCCCTGCACCACGGCCTCCTGCGGCACGGTGATGGCCCGCGTGCGCAGCGCGCCCATCACCCGCACGCGCACGAACTGTCCGGGCCGCAGCATGCCCTGGCCGTTCGGCATCTCGGCGCGGATCAGGTAGGTGCCGGTCTCGGAATTGAACGACGCATCGGCAAACGCGATATGCCCGCGCCTGGGATAGACGCTGCCGTCGGCCAGCACGATCTCCACCTCCATCGCGCCCCGGTCGGGCAGCTTCAGCGTGCCGGCCGCCGACTGCGACTGGAAGCCCAGCACCTCGTTTTCCGACAGGCTGAAGTTGATCCAGATCGGATCGAGCTTGGCCACGTAGGTCAGCAGGCTGTTCGAGGCGTCGATGTACGAGCCCACCTGCTTCTTGGCGTAGCTCGACAGGCCGTCCACCGGCGACATGATCGTGGTGTAGCCCAGGTTCAGCTTGGCATTGGTGACATTGGCCTTGGCGGCCTCGACAGCGGCGGCCGCCGCCTGCTCCTGGCCGGTGGCGTCGTCCAGGTCCTTCTGGCTCAACGCGTTGCGCGCCGCCAGCGGACGCACCCTGGCCAGGTTGGCGCGCGCGGTGGTAAGCCGCGCCTGCTGCTGGGCCAGTTCGGCCTGCGCGGCCTCCAGCGCCGCCTTGAACGGCTTCTGGTCCATCCGGAACATGACCTGCCCGGCCTTGACCAGCGCGCCCTCGGTGTACAGCCGCTGTTCCAGGAAGCCGTTGACGCGCGCGCGGATTTCCACCTGCTGCGAGCTTTGCGTCTCGCCGACGTACTCGTACGTGAGCGGCACGTCGCGCAGCGCCACCTTGACGACGCCCACCTCGGTCACCGGCGGCGCGGCCGGGGCCTTGGCCTCGTGGCGGTTGCAGGCGGCCAAGGCCAGTCCGGCCGCCGCCAGCCAGACCCCCAGGCCGCGCATGGATTGCAGACCGCTTGCCATCGTCGTCCCTCCCCGCGCGCGGCCCGCGCGACTAGTTGAAGCGTTCCCGCAGCAGCAGCGCGTTGAGCTTGTGGCCGTTCCAGAACACGCCGTGGATGCGCGGCACGAAGTGCTGCAGGGCCGCCATGTCCACCGTGTTGAACGTCAGCGTCATGCCCGGCCGCGTGCCGTCGCCCTCTTGCCGCTCGATCGCGTCGAACGGCGGAAAGCCATAGCGTTCGAGGAATTCGCGCACATGTTCCTCGGTGGTGTCGGGATGGAGGTTGGAAAGCATCAGTATCGCCATTTGCCAGTCCCCCTGGTTGGCCTGCGGGCCGCGTCCTGACAAGAGTGCGCCCGCCGCCGGCTGCTTGGCAATTGGACCAAGGACCAAAGGCATGGGGCTACAGCATCACGCTGCGCACCAGCCGGATCAGCTGGTTGGCGTCGAAAGGCTTGCGCAGGTAGCCCACGGCGCCGGCCGCCAGCGCGCGGTCGCGCACCTCGGGCAGTTCGTGGGCGGTGATGAAGATCAGCGGCAGGCCCAGGCCGGCCAGCTGCTGCTGCACTTCCAGCCCGTCCACGCCCGGCATGCAGACGTCCAGAATCACGCAGCTCGGGCGGTACGCGGCCGGGCCGTGCATCCGGGCCAGGAAGGCGTCCCCGCTGGCAAAGGTGTCCGCCGCGATGCCGGCCGCGTGCAACAGCCGCGCCGTGGACCGCGCCACGGACGCATCGTCGTCGACAACCGCCACGAATTTTCCGGTAGGACCCATGTGCGAGCGGCGCAGCCGATGGTAAGCATGTATCTGCCTAGGCTACGAGACCCGCGCGGCGCGCGATATTGGCCCATGGTCCAGCCGCGGCGCGCTCAGGCGGCCGTGTCGGCCACCATGCCCATGCGGTCGGCAATGCGGACCAGCGCGGGCAGCGAATCCACCTCCAGCTTCTGCATCACATGGGCGCGATGCACCTTGATGGTCTTCTCCACCGTGCCCAGCCGGTTGGCCACCTGCTTGTTGCGGAACCCGGTGACGATCCACGCCAGCACCTCGCGCTCGCGCGGCGTCAGGCGATCCACCTTCTTGCGCAGCTCGCGCAACTCGCGCGCCTGCGTGAACTGGCGCGCCGCGCATTCGCAGCCGCGCGCCACCGACGCCAGCAGTTGCACGTCGGACACCGGCTTCTGCAGAAAGTCGATGGCGCCGGCCTGCATCGTCAGCACCGCGCTGGCCACGTCGGCGTGGCCGGTCAGGATGATGACCGGGATGCGGCTGCACAGCGCCTGCTGCAGGTCGATGCCGCTGATGTCGGGCAACTGCAGGTCCAGCAGCGCGCAGCCCGGCGTGCTGTCCAGGTCCGCCTCTTCCAGGAACTGGCTGGCCGAGGCAAACCCCGCCGTGAGATAGCCGTGGGCCGCAAGCACCCGGCCCAGCGCGCGGCGCACGCTGTCGTCGTCGTCGACGATATGGATGGTGGTCCTGGTGGCAAGCATGGCGGTGCTATCTCCTGGAGGTGGCGGTGCGCAGGCGGGATGCCATCGTCGCGGGCGCGGCGTGGTGGGCGGTGGCTGCCTCGGTGCGCAGCAGGCATTCGAAGGTCATGCCGATGTCGCGGTTGCGGATGGCGCGCAGGCGCCCGCCGTTGCGCTCCATCAGCGCGCGGCTGAACGACAGGCCCAGCCCCATGCCGCGCGGCTTGGACGAGAAGAACGGCCGGAAGATCTTGTCGAGGTCGCCCTCGCTGACGCCGCAGCCGTTGTCGCGCACGGCTATCAGCAGCAGGCCGTCGCGCGCGGCGGCCGACACGTTGACTTGCCGTGCGACGCCGGACGGGGCGGCCTGCACGGCGTCCAGCGCGTTGACCAGCAGGTTCAGCAGCACGAGCTGGATTTCCATCGGGTCGCCCATCGCACGGGGCAGCGCCGGGTCTGCCGCGCCCTGCACCGTCACGCCACGCGCCCGCGCTTCGTCGCGCACCAGCTCCAGCGCGCGGTCGACCACGTCGGCAATCGGAAACGCCACCAGCCGGGGCGCCTCGCCACGGATCAGCGCGCGCACGCCCTTGACGATGTCGCTGGCGCGCGAGGCGTCGGTGACGATGTCGTCCAGGATCTCGCGGATTTCGTCCTGCGCCGCCGCGCCCGACATCAGGTACTCGCGCGCGGCCTGCGCATTGCTGGTGATGGCCGTCAGCGGCTGGTTCAGCTCATGCGCGAGCGATCCCGCCAGCTCGACCATCCCCGGCCGGCTGGCGGTGTCGCAGAGCGGGCTGCCTTCCACCATGCGCAGGCGGTCGGCCGGGCGGCGCGGGGCTGCCGCGCGGGGCAGCGCCACGAACGCCAGGGCCATGGACGCGCCCGCCAGCAGCAGTGGAATCCATCTCATGGCCGCACCCGCTCAGATATCGAGCTTGCTGATCTTGGTGCCTTCTAGCGAGAGGTTGGCCATCAGCCCGGCATTGGTCAGCATGAAGCCGACAATCGGGGCGCGCGCCGTGTTGGTGTCGATCTGCCCGTTCGCGCCGATCGTCGCCAGCGCGATGGAGCCGTCCACGCCGGCCGTCCACCCCTTGCTGGCCTGGAACGCCCGCAGCGCGTCGTCGGTCATGAACATCAGGATCAGCGCCTTGGACTGGGCGCCCGCCAGCAGGCCGAACTGCGCGCTGGTGGTGCGGTAGTAGCCCACCGACGCATTGTTCACGCGCAGCGCCCCCTCGCCGTACTCGGCGCCGACGATGAAGCCGCCGGCCAGGATCTTCGGGAACACCAGGATGCCCTTGGCCTGCTGCGCCAGCGCCTGCGCGGAGCTGGCCGACGCAAACAGCTTGCTCATGGTGCCATCCACGCCGGCATCGATCTCCCGGCGTTTGGCCGCCGCATCGCTGCCGGACGTATTGGTGGTGCAGGCGCCCAGCACGGGCGCCAGGCTCAAGGCGGGCAGACTGATGAACAGCCGTCGATTCATGATGATCTCCCTGTTGAGAGCGGGAGCCAGTCAGGGGGCATGAATGATTGGACTGCCACCGGCGCACGGCCAGGCCGTGGCGCCGCCAGATCGATGAAACGTCCCTGTGTTGACCTACCCCACGCCGAATTGCGATCGTCAAATACGATCGATTCCTGTTGCTTTTTCTGACTCGTTTGTTTGTGCCATATCACGTTAGGTCGGCGCCCTGCCGATTGCAATCTCTACTTGCCATTCCGTGTAAAGAGCTTTCGAGCGTGAATAAAATCTTTCTTAAGGCGCGGCGATTTTCATCGGCCGCTTAATTAAGCGGCCGTTAATCCAGGCGGAAATTGGCGGGAGAAAAGCCGGGCTCAGCGCGTGGCCGCGGTGGGCTGCGCCGCCGGCATGGCCGGCACCGGCTGCAGCAGTTCGGGCGCCACCTTGCTCCACCCGTTGCCGGGGTCAAACGTGGCGATGGCGGCGGCGCGCGCCGGGGTGTCGCGGCCCAGGTCGCGTTCGTAGACCTGGCCGTCGTGGCTGACCATGAAGCTCTTGATGCCCGTGTCGCCATAGCGGGCCGGCCACGCCAGCACCGCAAACCCGCCGAACAGCTTGCCGTCGACCAGGTACGTGTACCGGCCGCCGGGCGCCGCTGGTCCCTGTCCGGTCAGCAATTTGTAGCGATAGCCGTTGTAGCCGTCCGACCCGCCGCGATGGCTGGTCACGGCGTCGATGAACGCGGGGCCCAGGGGGCTTTCGGGCTCGCCGGGCCGGGTAGGCCAGTACAGCCCGTCCTGCTTGCCCGGCGAACTGACGAGCTTGCGCGCGTAGACGACCAGCCCGCCGCCGTCGTGCCGGCCCAGCGCGTACTCGTGCTGGGCGTCGTAGATCGCCAGCATGGTCTGGATGGTCGACAGCTCGTTGCGGCCGATGCGCCGCAGCCGGATCTCGTCGCTGCCGGCCCGCGCGTCGAAATGCCAGCGGCCGTTGGTCGACACCAGCGGAATGGGCAGCGTCCAGCCGTCGTTGCCCACGGCGATGCGCGCGCGGCCATCTTCGCCCCGCACCACGCTGTGCGACTGGCTCCACGCCGACAGGAAGCGGTAGCGCAGGTCCGCGCCCACGGGCGGGATCATGCGCCGCGCCGACGCGCCCAGCAGCGCCGTCATCGCGGCATCGTCGCTGGTCGCCACGGCGTCGCCAAAGGCGTTCATCGCGGCCTCCGGGGTGTCGAAGCCCTTCTGCGCCAGCGCCGGCAGCGCCAGCGCGAGCCCCAGCCCCAGCGTGACCAGCGCGCGCGCCAGGCGCAGCCGCGAGTTTGCTGTCATTGCCCGCATGCGTTCCACCCTGTGGTCGTCATCGCCATGCCCGGTCACCGGCGGCCGCCGCGGCCACCGCCGCCGCCAAAGCCACCGCCACGCCCGCCGCCGCCCCCGCTGAAGCCGCCACCGCCCCGGCCTCCGCCGCCCCCGCTGAAGCCGCCGCCGCCACCGCCCCGGTTGGCCGCCGTATTGCCGCCACCAAAGCCCCCACCGGCGCTGGCGTTGCCGCGGTCGAAATCGCGCTGCGCGCCACCACCGCCCACGCCCTGGAATGCGTTGTCGCGTCCGCCGCCGCCGTAGCCGCCGCCTCGGTCGCCGCCACCGCCGCCCCGGTCCGCCGTGGACAACCGGTCACCTCCGGCCCCCTGCCCGCGATTTGCCGAGCGATCCCCGGCCCCCCCAGCGCGATCCCCGGCGCGGTCGCCCGCCCGGTCGCCGGCACGGTCGCCGGCCCGATCCCCGCCCCGGTCCGCCATGCGGTCGCCGGCGCGATCCTGCCCGCGATTGCCCGCCCGGTCGCCCCGGTCACCGGCCCCCTCGCGCCCCCGGAAGTCGTTGCGCCGATCCGCGCCGCCCACGTTGTTGCCGAATTTCTCGCGCGTGGCGTTGTCGCGGTAGGCCACGCCCTTGCGATGGCTGGAATCATGCTTCCACTTGTTGCCGCCCTCCACCTTGGTCCGGTCGAAGTTGCGGTCGATGTTGGTGGCGCGGTTCACGTCGATGTTCACGTCCCCGCCGCCCCAGTTGCAGTCGCCGAAGATGGCCCCGGCGGCGGCCAGCCCAACGCCCCAGGCAAACCCGGTCATCAGCGCGGCGCCGGGGTAGTAGGCCGGATACGGCGGCCAGTAGTACGGCGGGTAGCTCGGGTACCCCCAGCTGCCGTAGACCACGGTCGGGTTGTAGGCCGGCACGTAGATGACCTGCGGATTGGCGGGCTCGATGACGATGGTCTGCGGCGTGGCCGCGCCCTGGGGTGCCTGCTGCACCACCACGTTCTGCTGCTCGTTCGACTTGAGGTTGCCCGACTGCTGCGCCTTGGCGCGCAGCCGCTGGACGGCCGCCAGCACGTCCTTTTCCTGCGCCAGGAAGGCGTCGCCAAGCTTCTGCGTCCAGTCGAGCTTGTCGTTCAGCGGCTCCAGCACCTGCGGAAACGCCACCAGCGACTTCACGCTGACATCCCACGGCTGGTCCTGCACGGCCTTGACCGCCGCGTCGCCCTTGAGGCTCGCGTTGGCCTTCTGCCAGCGGGCGGCCTGCACGATTTCCAGCGGGTAGGTCGACGCCATCAGCACCTGGGACAGCACCGAATCGGGATAGAGCGCGATGGGCGCCACCAGCGCCTCCAGCTCTTCGGGCTTGAAGGTCGGCGCCTGGGCCGACTGGGGCGCCTGGGCCGACTGCGCCGCTTGCGGCGATTGGGCCAGGGCAGCCGGCGCCACGGCGCTGCCCAGCCCCAGCAGGCACGCCAGCATCCACCGGCCGATGCCACGCCCGCCTCGCATGGGTGGCATACGTCGCATATCCTCAGTACGTCGCACGCTGCCCAACGTCATGGCACCCCCCTCCCAAATGATGCCGCCTGCTCCCGTTCCAGCTTTCAGCACAACATATAGATGGCGCGCCGCGGCGCGGCAATGGAACCTTGGTCCAATACGCAGGCGCGGCCAGCCGGGTTACGCTGGCCCCCATCGCCGAACCCCGCCGGGCGCCGCCCCGGCCGACCGCATGGGCCGCCTGCCGTTACCAGCAACCGGTGTCGTCCGTCGGGGGTGCCTGGCCGCACTGCTGCCCTGGCTGCTGCTGGGCGGCTTGCCCGCGCACGCCCAGCCCGGCCAGGACCTGCGGGTGGCCTTTGGCCCCGGCGTGCAGCGCCAGGCCAACGCGGTGCTGACGCTGATGAGCTTTTCCGTCGTGCCGGACCTGGCGTCCAGTTCGCTGTCGATCACCGACTCGCAGACCGCCAACCCAGGCATGGTCATGTCCCAGCTGGGCGGGGGGTTCACGCTCAGCAAGTCGGTGCCGGTGTACATGGAGGGGTCCATCGCCTACAGCCGCTACGACCCCACGTTCGTGGCATCGAACGGCACCGAATCGCGCGAGCTGCCCACACGCTGGAACACCGTGGCCGGCACCATCGGCATCGGCTGGGACTTTCCGCTGACGGCCAGCAAGGAACTGGTGTTCCGGCCAATCTTCAACGCGTCGCTGGGCAATGTGTCCAGCGACCTGCGGCTGGCGCAGGGCTTTGTCGACCGCAAGACAGACCGCGACATCAACTTCCTGGACGGCGGATCGCTGAACGCCTACGGCCTGGGCGGATCGGTGATGATCGACTGGGAACACTACCGGCCCGAGCACGACATCGACCTGGAACTGCGCTACACCAATATCCACCTGCGCAGCTTCGGCGGGTCGTCGGAGGCCGTGCAGGGGTCGGCCAATGCCCAGACCGCCAGCCTGTACGCGCGCTGGCGCGCTCCCACCGGCTGGCACGCGTTGGACCGGCCCGTGCGCTATGTGCTGGAACTGTCGCATTCCCACTACCTCGGGGCGCAGGCCGGCGCGCTGGGCTTCGACTACCTGACCACGCTGGGGATGGGGCTCGAACTGGACACCAGCGCGCATGAAGTGTTCGTCACCCGGGTGCGCGCCGTGGTGCGCTACGTGTTCGGCAACAACGTGTCGGGCATCTCGCTGGGGCTGGCGGCCAGCTTCTAGGCGCTTCGGGTCGGGCGCCGGAGCCTGCCATCCCCATCCTCGGAAACATCCGAAATTCCCCCCAATCCCCCCACTTCGCAGTTCCCTGAATTCTTTCCTCGCAGGCCGACTTCGATTGACCGGGCCATTGCCGATGCCTTACGGTTGCCCCCGTTGTTGAAGATCACAAGGCGCGGGGCGCGGTCCGGCACGATGTGCGAGACGCATCGGCACTGACCGCGCCCCAGCCAGCCATCGTCCTGCACGGCGACCAGCAAGCCCTTCGCGTCACAACACTCCCGCCCCCCTTCGACCGCCCTCGCGCGCCTGTCCTGCGACAGGTGCAACGGATGTTCACGTCCGTCCGATCGTTGTCTTCCATGCTGGAGTTCAGTTGTGCAGCAGAAAATCGTTTCCTCCTCGATCCGCGCGCTGGTGTCCGGGGCCGCGGGCACCGGCTCGGTCCTCTCGCTCGCGGCGTTGCCGCATGCCGTCCAGGCGCAGCCGCTCAGGCAGTTGCCGGCCGTCACCGTGACGGGCCAGTCCACCGCCAATACCAACGATGCCGGCACCGGCGTCGCGCGGCTGCCCGACACGGTCCGGGAAACGCCCAAGACCATCCTCGTGATCCCGCGCGACCTGCTCGACCAGCAGCAGACCACGTCGCTGGAGCAGGCGCTCAAGAACGTGCCGGGCATCACCATCTCCACCGGCGAAGGCAACGGCGGGCTGAACGGCGACCAGTTCCGCATCCGGGGGCTGACGGCCAAGGGCGATATCTACCTGGACGGCCTGCGCGACTTCGGCGCCTACCGGCGCGACAGCTTCAACCTCGACAGCGTCGAAGTCATCAAGGGCCCGTCCGGCGAGAGCTTCGGCGTGGGCAGCCTGGGCGGCATCATCAACCAGACCTCGCGGCGCGCCGGCCCCGGCACGCACACCAGCATCGACCAGAGCTTCGGCTCCGGTACGACATTTCGCACCACGGTGGACGGCAACTACGCGCTCGGCGAGACGTCGGCGCTGCGCGTGACCGGCCTGTTCCAGGACGGCAGCAAGCCGGGCCGCGACCACGTGGACGACGACCGGCGCGGCATCGCGCTGGACCTGGGCCTCGGGCTGGGCACCCCGACCGAATGGCACCTGAGCTACGCCTACCTGCACCGCAGCGGGCCGCCCGACTTTGGCATGCCGATGGCCGAGGGCGACGACGGCGTCTACCGGCCGATCACCGAATACGGCGTGCCGGGCCTGTCGTCGTCCACGTCCTACGTGCGCAACACCGACCGCGACTTCGGCGACGCCCACGTGGTGACATCGGCGCTGGAGACCAGCCTCGGCAACGGCATCACGCTCCACAACGACACGCGCTTCAGCTTCTACCAGCGCGATTTCTCCAGCACGAACCCGGCCGCCGTCAACAACGCCACGCTGCGCAAGCTGCTGGCCGGCGGCAACGCCAGCCTGCGCTACGGCGCGCGCGGCGGCAGCACCTACCTGCAACGCGGCTGGGGCGTGCAGAACGTGCTGACGGCCAGGGGCGAATTCCACACCGGCAGCGTCCGCCACCGCGCCATGGCCGGGCTCGACACCAGCTATCAGCGCGACCACCGCGACATCGGCACCTGGACGGGCCGGCTCAACAACCAGACCATCGTCAACCCGGCATTCGATGCCAGCCAGAACGCCAGCGTCAGCTACGGCGGCGTGCGGCGCGACGCCAACGCCACGGACGTCGGCGTGTTCCTGCGCGACCGCGCCTGGCTGACGCAGTCGTTCTCGCTGCTGGGCAGCCTGCGCTGGGACTACTTCCGCAGCGAGTACGCCAGCAGCGCGTTTGCCACCGGCGGCACGGCCGACGCGAAGAAGCTGAGCCCGGCCCTGAGCGCCATCTGGGAGCCGACCGACGACACGATGTTCTACGCGGCGTTCTCGCGCGCCTACCGGCCCGTGGGCACCGACATCGCGCTGGCCGTGGGCGGCGTGCAGACCGAGGTGCCGCGCGCCGGGGCCAGCAACACGCCCGAGCGCTCCGACACGCTGGAAGTGGGCGCCAAGCTCGACTTCCTGGACAAGCGGATCGGCGTGACCGGCGCGCTGTTCCAGATCGACAAGGACAACGCCTACACCGAGGACCCGGTGACGGGCGAGGTGGTCAATGGCTTCTCGGAATCGGGCGAGGGCCGCCGCATCCGGGGCGTGGAACTGGGCCTGACCGGTCGCATCACGCCCCACTGGACGGCCAACGTGGCGTACACCTACCTCGATGGCAAGGTCACGGCCGCCACCAATCCGGCGCTGGTCGGCAAGGAGGCGCCCGGCGCGCCGCAGCACAACGTCACGGTCTGGACCGCCTACGACATCCCGCAGTCCATCGTGCCGCTGCCGGGCCGGCTGACCATCGGCGGCGGCCTGCAGTACGCGTCGCCGTACTGGGCCGATTCGGCCAACAACGGCCGCGTGCCGCACACCCTGTCGCTGGACGCGATGGTGTCGTACCGCCAGGGCCGCTTCCGCGCGTCGCTGAACGGCTACAACCTGACCGGCCGCGTGAACTACCTGTCGGCGTTCAACGCGTCCCGCGCGGTGCCCACGGCCGGCCGCACGTTCCTGCTCAACGTGGGCATGACGTTCTGACCGATCTCCACGACGTCCCATACAACGTCCCCACAAGGGTCCCACCATGCTGATAAAGATTCCCGATGTCCTGTCGCCGGACGAAGTCCGCGCCCTGCGCCAGCGGCTGCAAGCCGCGACATGGATCAACGGCCGCGCCACGGCCGGCGACCTGGCCGCCCAGTGCAAGGCCAACCTGCAACTGCCCGTGGACGACCGCGAGGCGCTGGCGCTGGGCGACGCCGTGCTGCAGGCGCTGGGGCGCTGCCCGGCCTACCACTCGGCCGCCCTGCCACTGCGCGTGCTGCCGCCGATGTTCAACCGCTACGAGGCCGGCATGACGTTCGGCACGCACGTCGACAACGCCATCCGCACGATGCCGGGCACCGGCGGCCTGCGCATGCGCGCCGATGTCTCGACCACGCTGTTCCTGTCGGACCCCGACGAGTACGACGGCGGCGAACTGGTCGTCGATGACCTGTACGGCACGCACACGGTGAAGCTGCCGGCCGGCCACATGGTCGTGTACCCGGCGGCGTCGCTGCACCGGGTCACGCCGGTCACGCGCGGCTGCCGCTGGGCGTCGTTCTTCTGGGCGCAGTCGATGGTCAAGGACGACGGCATGCGCACCACGCTCTACGCGCTGGACCAGACGATCCTGGACCTGCGCGTGCGGCTGGGCGACGGCGACCCGGCCGTGCCGGCGCTGGTGAACCACTATCACAACCTGCTGCGACGCTGGGCGGAGCTATGACGACAATTCCCGCCGATACGGTCGCGCTGCGCGACTACGAACGCCGCTTCCACGAGCGCGTGCCGCCCGCCATCGCCGCCTACGTGGCCGGCTACGCCGCCGATGGCCTGACCCAGCGCGACAACCGCGTCGCATTCGACCGGCTGCGGCTGCTGCCCCGGGCGCTGGCCGACCTGTCGCAGCCATCGGCGCGGACGGAGCTGTTCGGCCAGCCGCTCGACTACCCGATCCTGATCGCGCCCACGGCCTGGCACAGGCTGGTGCACGCCGACGGGGAACTGGCCACGGTCCATGCGGCGTCGCTGGCGCGCACGTGGATGACGGTCAGCACGCAGGCCAGCGTCACGCTGGAGGACATTGCGCGCGCCGCCGCCACCACGCTCTGGTTCCAGCTCTACCTGCAGCCGCGCCGCGAAGACACGCTGACGCTGGTGCGCCGCGCGGAGCAGGCCGGCTACCAGGCCATCGTGCTGACCATCGACGCGGTGGTCAGCGGCATCCGCAACGTGGAACAGCGCGCGGGATTCCGGCTGCCGGACGGCATCGGCGCGGTCAACCTCGCCGGCTTTGCGCCGCCGGCGCCGGTCGATGCCAGCCAGGGCAGCCCGGTATTCCGCCAGATGCTGCGCGATGCCCCGACGTGGCGCGACGTGGCGTGGCTGTGCAGCCAGACCGTGCTGCCGGTGCTGGTCAAGGGGCTGCTGCATCCGGCCGATGTCGTGCCCGCGCTGGACGCCGGCGTGTCCGGCATCGTCGTCTCCAACCATGGCGGCCGCACGCTCGACGGCGTGCCGGCCACCATCGACGCGCTGCCAGCCGTGGTGCGCGCCGTGGATGGCGCGGTGCCGGTGCTGCTGGACGGAGGCATCCGGCGCGGCACCGATATCGTCAAGGCCATCGCGCTCGGCGCCCGCGCGGTGATGGTGGGCCAGCCCGTGCTCCATGCGCTGGCCGTGGGTGGCGTGCCCGGCGTGGCCCATATGCTGACCGTGCTGCAGACCGAGCTGGAAGTGGCGATGGCGCTGCTGGGCTGCGCCCGGCTGGCCGCGCTGCCCGGCACGGTGCTGCCGCGCGCCGGCTAGCGGCAAGGGCCCGGCCATGTCCAGTTGCCCGCCCGATCCCAGGGCCGCCATCGTCGAGGCGGCCGCGCAGGTGCTCGCAGCCGACGGGCCTGACCGCTTCACCGTGGAAGCCGTGGCGGCGCGGGCGGGCGTCGACATCGACGCGCTCCATCAGTATTTTCCGAATCGGGACGCGCTGACCGTGGCGCTGATCCAGCGCGAAACGCAGCGCTTCCGGCGCGAACTGGCCGCCGCGCTGGACCAGCGCACCGCCAAGGCCACGCTGGAACTGGTGATCTCGGCGACGGTCCGGCTGCAGTGGCAGCGGCCCGGGCTGGCGCGGCTGCTGGACGCGGCCGACGAGCGGCCGGCGCTGCGCGGCGAGGTCAGCGACGCCGAACTGCGGCGGCTGTTCACCGAGATCGTCACCCAGCTCATCTTTCCGGACCACGTGCGCGTGGACGTGGTGGCGTCCGACCTGTTCGCGATGATCGTGGGCATGGTCGATGCCGCCGCCGGGCGTGGCGAGACCGACATCCCGTTTCTGGAACACCGACTGCGCGCGGCCGTGTTCGGCTACCTGGCGCGCGTGGGCAAGCGGAGACTATGAGTGGACCGGCAGCGTCACCGTCACGGTGGTCTGGCCATCGCCCGACGCCACCGCGATGGTGCCGCCGTGCACTTCCACGATCGAGCGGCAGATGGCCAGCCCGATGCCCATGCCGTCGTCCTTGGTGCTGAAGAAGGGCTCGAACACGCGCGCGAGCTTGTCCGGCGCGATGCCGCGGCCGTTGTCGACAACCTCGATCACGGCCGTGGCGGCGCCCGCCGGCCCGCGCCGCGCGCGCAGCAGCACCCGGGCGCTGCCCGGCGGCCCTTCGCGGCGGGCTTCCACGGCATTGAGCAGCAGGTTCAGGATGACCTGCTGGATCTGCACGCGGTCGCCCTGCACTGGCGGCAGCGTGGCGTCGAGGTCGAGCTGCAGGTCGATGCTGGCGTCGTGGATGCGGCAATCGGCCAGCGGCAGCACGTCGTGCACGGCGTGGTCCAGCCGGAACGGCTCGGGCGTGGCCGGCTCGCGGCGCATCAGCGCGCGCAGGCTGCGGATCACGCGCTCGGCGCGCTCGGACTGTTCCTGGATGCGGGCGATGCCCTCGGTCACTTCGTCCGTGGCCGGGACGGGGCGGCCCATCCAGCGCTGGATGGCGCCCGCCTCGATGCGGATGGCGGTCAGCGGCTGGCGGATTTCATGCGCGATGGACGCGGCCAGCGTGCCCAGCGTGGCCACGCGCGCCAGGTGCACCACCTGCTCCTGCAGGCACTGGATGATCGTGGATTCGGTGTAGCACGGCCCCGCGTGGGGATGGGCGCCGCTCAGGTTCTCGTGGATGCGGCGCTCGACGGCCAGCGCCACGTTGCGCACCATCTGGATGGCCTCCTGCTCGTAGGCCGACCCGGGGGGCGGGGGGCTTTGCGATGTCACAGCCGGCATCTCCAGTTTTGCGGTCACGAAGCGCCGCTCGCGCGGCAGTCCACGCCAATCTACGCGATGCCGGCGCCGTTGCCTTGTCGATTTGTGCCGCGCGGGGCCTAGGCGGGCTGGCGGCGGCGCCAGAGCCCCGGCGGCATGCCCATCTGCCGCGCGAACACGCGCGTGAAATGGCTCTGGTCGGCAAACCCGCAGCCCATCGCCACGTCGGCCAGCGGCAGGCTGGCGTCGCGCAGCAGCCTGCAGGCCAGTTCCATGCGGCGCGCCATCAGCCACTGGTAGGGCGTCTGGCCCGTGGTGTCGTGGAACGCCCGCGAGAAGTGGCTGCGCGACAGCCCGCAGGCATCGGCCACGTCGGCCATCGACAGGTCGCCGTCGATCTTGGCCGCCAGCATCTCCTTGGCCCGCGCCACGCTGCGCGGCGACAGCAGCCGGTTGGCCTTGGCCGACGCCACCGGGTCGCCGCCGTACTGGCTCACCAGGTGCGTGCCGATGCTGGCGCTCAACTGGTCGATATACAGCCGGCACGCCTGCTCGGGGTAGCACAGCGCCGGCACCAGCGCCTGCGCCAGATGGGCCAGCACCGGGTCGGCGCGGCCGGCCGTCTCGTCCAGCCCGCGCAGCCGGCCGCGCCCCAGTTCGCTGCTGGTGCGCTCGATAAAGCTGCGCGGCAGCTCCATCAGCACGAAGTCGAAACAGGTCTGGTAGTCGGCCTTGTAGTCCTCGGCCAGGCTGCGGATATAGATATCGCCGGTGGCAAAGTCGTGCGTGCGCGCGTGGCGGCCCTGGACGATGCGGCGGCGGTGCCCGGCGCGCAGCGCCACGCCCGCCACGAAGCCGCGCTCGGCCGCCGCCATGGCGATCTGGCCGGCCTGCTGGCCCGAGGTCTTGCGATGGAACTGGAGGTCGCTGCCGGCCAGCGACTGGTTGGCGTGCAGCTTGTCGGCGGCACAGCCGAAGGCGTCGACCAGACCGTTCGGACCCTTCGGAGCGGAGGAGGTGCTGAGTGTCGACATGCTGTGCCTTCCACGAGGATTCCCGATGATGCCGCCCGTTTCTTACTGGATCCTTGCAGAAGCGGGGGCCGGCGCACGATAGCACGGGCCCCCGGCGCCCCTTTCGGCGCCGGGCCGGTTATCGCACAATACCGGCACGCCCCCGCCGGGCGACAAGGCGGCTCCAGCCATGAAACCCTACGTTCGCGTCGATGACCGGCACGGCTTCGACACCCTGATCGACGTCCGCTCGCCGGCCGAATTCGCCATCGACCATATCCCCGGGGCGCTCAACTGCCCGGTCCTCGACGACGAGGAGCGGCGCATCGTCGGCACGCTCTACAAGCAGTCCGGCGCGTTCGAGGCCCGACGCGTGGGCGGCGCCATGGTGGCGGCCAACCTGGCGCGCCACCTGCGCGAGCGGCTGGCGGACCAGCCGGCAAGCTGGCGGCCGATGGTCTACTGCTGGCGCGGCGGGCTGCGCAGCGCGTCGATGGTCACGTGGCTGCGCATGGTGGGCTGGGACGCCCAGCAACTGGCCGGCGGCTACAAGTCCTGGCGCCGGCACGTGATCGACCTGCTGGAGACCCAGGCGCCCCGGTTGCCGCTGGTGGTCATCTGCGGCGCCACCGGCAGCGGCAAGACGCGCGTGCTGCAGGCGCTGGCCGCCAGCGGCGAGCAGGTGCTCGACATCGAGGCGCTGGCGCGGCACAAGGGCTCGCTGCTGGGCGCGCTGCCCGGCATCGCCCAGCCGTCGCAGACCGGCTTCGAGACCGCGCTGGCCGACGCGATCGAGCGCGTCGACCTGGGCCGCCCGCTCTATGTGGAAGGCGAAGGCGCCCGCATCGGCCAGCTCAACCTGCCGGTGCCGCTGGTGACGCGGATGCGCGACAGCCCATGCGTGGAGATCGACGTGCCGATGCCAGCGCGGCTGACCTATCTGCTGCACGACTACGCCTACCTGGGCGACCGGCCCGACTGGCTGGTGGAACAGCTCGGCCGGCTCCGGGCGCTGCACGGCGGCGCCACCATCGAGACGTGGCAGGCGATGGCGCGCACCGGCGACCTGCCGCACCTGTTCGCCGCGCTGGCCGCCCGGCACTACGACCCGGCCTATGCACGCTCGCAGCGGCGGCACTTCCATCGCTGGGCGACGCGGACCGTGATCGCGGCGGACAGCCTGACGCCCGAGGGCATCGCGGCGCTGGCGCAGCGCATCGCCGGGCATTGCCATGGGTGGGTGCCGGCGTAGCGCCGGCGCCGAAGTGCGCCATGATCGACGTGCCGACCCGGTACGAAAGATGCAAGCCTGTCCGGCACCCCCAACCTGCCGGACGGCCCATGGACCCCACGCGCAACCGGGCGGACTACTGGGCGGCGCAGCGCCGGCAAGCCCGGCTGGACCGCGACATCTTTCCGATCGACCACCGCATCAAGCGCCTGCGCGCCGACATCCGCAAGCGGCTGCATCACCTGCGCGCGCTGAAGGAAAAAGGCTACCCGCTGGACCACTCGCGCCGCCTGCTGGTGCTGCTGTGCCGCACGCTGGCTGCAGACCGCGCCTACCGCAAGGCGATGGTGCGGACGATCATGGGCGACACTAGCCGCCAGCGCTAACCCGGCGTGAACGGGCGGCACGGCGAGATCGGTCCGGCTGGCATTGCAGATTCATGGAGCTAGGGGCGTTCGCGGCTTACATGCACCGGTAAGGATTGCACACGCGGCGGTTAGCGGCGGACGGAACGCGGGACGGCCGGCGCCACGGCCGGCGCATCGGCGCAAGTTGCTGCGAAACCCGTGCCACACGGCGCGCGCAACCCCCGCGCCCAGGGCCGCCAACGGGCTGGCAGGGAACTTGCGGAGCCGACTGCACTGGAACGCCCTGGACCCCGCCATGTCAGCCGATGCCCCCGACGCCACGCTCGATGCCCTGATCGCCAGCCATGCCGGGCCGGACGGCATCCCGCTGCCCGGTGGCGGCCACACGGCGGCGCGCTGGAAACTGTTCGCCGCCATCGCGGCCGAGCACGGCGCGGTGGCCATCAAGCTGTTCGAAGCACACGCCGATGCGCTGGCGATCCTGGCCGAAGTGGCGGACGCCGCGCCGCAGCCGTCGACCAGCTGGGCCGTCTGGGCCGCCGAGCCGCCCGACGCGCGCGTGCGCGCCACGCCCGACGTGGAGGCCGATACCCGCACGCTTGCGCGCGAGAGCGGCATTGCCCACGGCAAGCCGCTGCGGCTCAACGGGCGCAAGGCGTGGTGCTCGGGCGCCGCCAGCGTGTCGCACGCACTGGTGACGTGCCACGACGGCGAAGACGCGCTGATCGCCGCCATCGACCTCAAGGGCCCGGGCGTGACCGTCACCGACGGCGGCTGGCATGCGGTGGGCATGGCCGATACGCGCAGCGGCGACGTGCTGCTCGACAACTGCCCGGCGCTGCAGATCGGCCCGGCCGGCGCCTACGTGGCGCGCCCCGGCTTCTGGCATGGCGGCGCCGGCATTGCCGCGTGCTGGTACGGCGCCGTGCTGCCGTTTGCGTGGGCCGTGCGCGATACCGTGCGGCGGCACAACGACCCGCACGCCTGCGCGCACCTGGGTGCCATCGACAGCGACCTGCGCGCGGCGGCCGCGCTGCTGCGCGAGACCGCCGCGTGGATCGACGCGCAGCCGCAGGCCGATGCCTACGTGCCGGCCATGTGCCTGCGCACCACGGTGGAAGCCACGGTGCAGCGCGTGATGCAGCGCGCCGGCAGCGTACTGGGCGCCGGCCCGCTGTGCCGCGACGCGCGGCTGGCGGCGCTGTTCGCGGACCTGCCCGTGTTCCTGCGCCAGAGCCATGCCGAGCGCGACCTGGCCAAGCTGGGCGCGGCCGTGAGCCGCGACGCCGACGACTACGACAACGCCCCCTGACCCATCACCCATGACTGACAGCGATGACTGACAGCGCAAACGCGATCCAGACAGACTTTGTCGCGATCTTCGAGCAGGACGATCCGTGGGGCTTCGAATCGCTCTGGTACGAGGCCCGCAAGCGCGACATCGTGATGGCCGCCCTGCCCGAGGCGCGCTACGCCCGCGCGCTGGAAGCCGGCTGCGCCACGGGCCTGCTGACCGAACGGCTGGCCGCGCGCTGCGACACGCTGCTGGCCGTGGACCTGGTGCCGCGCGCCATCGACCTGACGCGGGCGCGGATGGCCGGCCAGCGCCACGTCGAGGCGCGCGTCGCGCAACTGCCGCAGGACTGGCCCGACGGCCGCTTCGACCTGATCGTGCTGAGCGAGCTTGGCTACTACTTCACGGCCGACGACTGGGCGCGCACCGCCACGGCCGCTACCCACGCGCTGGGCCCGGACGGCACGATCGTGGCCTGCCACTACCTGCGTCCGTTCGCCGAGCGGAACCTGTCGACGCGGCAGGTGCATGCCGCCATCGCGCGCCACGCGGGCCTGCATCGCCACGTGCGCCATATCGAGCCGGATTTCCTGCTGGAAGTCTGGTCGCGCAACCCCCGGCCGCTGCGCCAGCGGGAGGCTTACCGATGATCGGCGTCGTCGTTCCCGTGCATAACGAAGAGGCTTGCCTGGAAGGTTGCCTGCTGGCGCTGGCCGCCGCTGCGCAGCACCCGGGGCTGCGCCAGGAGCCGGTGATGGTGGTGCTGGTGTTCGACGATTGCACCGACAACTCGCTGGCCATTGCACGCCGCCACGCCACCGCCCAGGTCACCTGCCTGACCATCGCCGCGCGCAACGTCGGCATGGCCCGCCACACCGGCGCCGAGCACCTGCTGGCGCGCGACGCGCGCTGGCTGGCCTTTACCGACGCCGACAGCCGCGTGGCGCCGGACTGGCTCGTGGCGCAGCTTGCGCTGTGCGCCGATGCCGTGTGCGGGCTGGTCACGGTCGACGACTGGGGCGAGCATCCGCCGCACGTGGCCGCGCGCTTCGCGGCGCGCTACCAGCGCGTGGAAAACCATCGCCATATCCACGGCGCCAACCTGGGGGTCTGCTCGCGCGCCTATCGCCGCGCCGGCGGCTTCCCGCCCCATGCCAGCAGCGAGGACGTGGCACTGGTGCAGCGCCTGATCGCGCTGGAAGCCCAGATCGCGTGGAGCACGCTGCCGCGCGTGGTGACCAGCGCGCGGGCCCGTGGCCGGGCCCCGGCCGGCTTTGCCGACCATCTCGCCATGCTGGCTACGCTTTGCGCCGATGCCCCGCCGGCATTGCTGCCCGCCCCTGCCCCCGCGCCCGTGCACAGCGAAGCAGCTCTTCTGCATACGGCGCCACCACCAGAAACAGCAGCGTGACGAACAGCCCGGCCAGGTAGCGCGCGGGCAGCGGTTGGTCCTTGAGCCGCAGCGCAAAGTCGGCCTGCGCCGGGCCGGCGCCGAACAGCGCCAGGAACTGGTCCCAGTACGCGCTGGCAATCAGCGCCACGGCCATGACCGGCAGCATTTCCAGCAGGCTGTGCATGTGCTGCTCGCCGGGCCGGATCTCGCGCCACTTCGACGCGTAGGCCACGTCGATCCAGGCGGTGACCGCGTGGACCACCACGGCCACCAGCATGATCGCGAACAGCATGGCGTTGATTTCCAGGAACAGGGCCAGCAGCACCGGTATGCCCACCTGGACCATCATCAGGCTGTGCATGGCCGATTCGAGCACGCCGGCATTGCGCTCGATGGCGGTGCGGCGGTGCCACCACCAGTCCCCCAGGCCGGCGAGGATCCACAGCGGGACCACGCCGTACATCAGAATCGTGCGCACGGCGTCCTGCATGAGGCGCTCCTACGACGTCACATCGGCAAATGCCGCCTGCCAGTCCGCGACGAAACGCCCGATGCCGAAGCGCTCGCGCGCCGTCCGGGCGGCGGCCTGGCCCCATGCGGCGGCCATGCGCGGATCTTCCATCAGGGCCCGCATGACGTCAACCAGGCTGTCCAGCCGCGTGTCGACGTGCCCGTTCACGCCATTGCGGATCACGGTGGCCAGCTCCGTCGTGGCCAGCCCCACCACGGGCATGCCGATCGACATGGCCTCGACCACGGCCAGCCCCAGGCTTGTATAGCGGATGGGGTGGAAGAAAAACCGGTAGCGCGCCATGAACGCGGCCAGTTCCGGATTGGGTACCTCGCCCAGTCCGCCGGCCGCCTGCGCGTCCATGCCGACGAGGTCCAGCGCCACGCGCTGGCGCACGGCATCGAACACGTCGGCGCCCAGGCGCCGGCCGCGCCGGGCCAGATGGTTGACCACGCTGATACCGCGCGCAAGCTGGCCGGTGTAGCGCACCTGCGGGTCCACCACCACGCCATGGTCTATCACGCGCGTCGGCGTCACGCCGCTATCCCACATCAGCGCGTTGAACGGCGTCACATGCACCAGCAGCATGGCCGGGTCCTGCACCGGGTGCCGCGTGTTGGTCGGATGCTCCTGGGGCGGATCGTGTTCGAGGTAGATCGCCGGCAGCCGCTGCTGCGCCGGGGTCAGCAGTGTCAGCCGGTCGCCGGCGTAGTGGTCGCGGTGCTGGTAGAGCACGCAGTCGAACGCGGTGCCGGGCACCTGGTCGTACGGTACCTCGTGGACGTTGCCGCCCCACGGCAGTTGCCCGCCCACGCCCGCGTAGCCGGGCGGATAGCCGGGCCGCGTGACGAGCAGGAAGTCGTGCGGCACCTGCGACAAGTAATACAGGTAATTGCCGTGGACATGCCACGTCAGGATGCGCAGTCGCTCAGGCATGGGCCGTTTCCATCGGGGAGAGATCCACAAGCTGGCGCGCCGCCGCGACGACCTGCGCCACGTCGATATGGCGCGCGCATTCGTGGCCGTACGGGCAGGCGTGCCACGCGCACGGCCGGCACGGCGGGTAGTCGGCCAGCACGCGGTGCCGCGCGCGGTCCAGCGGCGCCCAGCGCGCGCTGTCGCTGCCGCACGAGACGACCACGCTGGGCGTGCCCATCGCGGCGGCGATATGCGAGGCGCCGGTGTCGTTGCAGATCAGCAGCCGCGCATGGCCGATCAGCGCCGCCATGGCGCCGAGCGTGGTCTGGCCGCAAAGGTTGACCACCGGCCGGCCCGCCAGCGCGCAGAAGCGCGCGGCCAGCGGCATTTCGTCGGGCGCGCCGGTGACCACCACCTGCCACGGGCCGCCCAGCTGGCGCGCCACATCGGCAAAGCGCTCGACCGGCCAGCGCCGCGACAGCATCCGCGCGCCGGGATGCACGCAAACATACCCGCCCGGTTGCAGCGCGTGCGCCTGCGCCAATGCCTGCCACGCCGCGTGATCGGCGGGATGGAGCGGAAACGACAGGTGGGCGTCGGTCGACGGATAACCAAGCCGCTGCATCAGCGCCAGCAGTCGCTCGATCTCGTTGCCGTCCGGCCAGCGCAGCCACTGGCCGTCACCAGCCTGCGCGGGATCGTCATGGAACCCGGCGATGGCGCGCGCGCCAAGCTGGCGGACCAGCGGGTTGGTCAGCGTGCCGCTGCCGTGGAGCTGGATGGCAAGGTCGAACCGGCGCGCGCGCGCCTGCGCAAAGAAGCCGGGCAGCGCCGGGGCGTCGCACGGCTGCTCGGGCATGCCTGCCGCGCCCGGAAACGGCACAAAGTCATCGAGCAGGCTGGCGTAGCGGTCGACAAAGTCTCGCGCCCACGGCAGCCCGATCAGCGTGATGTGCGCGTCCGGCTCGCCCTGGCGCAGCGCGCGCAGGGCTGGCACCGCGCACAGCATGTCGCCCAACTGCAGCGCCCTGAACACCGCGATGCTGCGCATGGCGGCGGCCATCACAGGAAACCCGTGCGGAACGCCAGCGCGCCGCGCAGGCGCCAGTACAGCGACAGCGGCGGAATTACCACCGACGTCGCGATCATCTCCAGCACATGGGCGGGCCGCCACGACGCGCCGCGCAACCGGCGCATGCAGAAGACCGCCGTCATGGCCAGCCAGATGCCACCCGCGCCGGCCGCCACGCGCGGCGCGCCGGCCAGCAGCGCCAGCCCGGCCACGCAGGCGCTGCCCACGATCACGTAGTAGCTCCACGGCGGCACCGGCCGGATGCGCGTGCGGTACAGGCGCGGATGCTTCTTGTAGAGCAGCGCGTCGAAGTAGACCTTGGCCTGCGCCAGCGCGCTGGCACCCCATTGCGCCGGCCGCACCGGATGCTCGACCACGGCCGCTTCGGCGCGGCCCACCACGCCGGCCTGCTGCTCAAGCCGGAACTGCAGGTCCGAATCCTCGCGCCACGCCCGCGTGAAGCGCTCGTCGAAGCCGCCCACGCGCTGGAACGCCGACCGCCGCACAAAGCAGTTGGCCGTGACGAACTCGGCGCTGGCCAGCCCGGCCGTGTCGCGTTCATGGTCGGTGGGCCGCACCGGCGTGGGCACCACCACACGGCCAGCCGCAGCGCACCACGTCCGCTGCGCGGCCAGCGCAAGGTAGCCCTGCCATACCCATTCGGGGGATGGAATCGTGTCGTCGTCGGTAAAGGCCAGGATCTCGCCGCGCGCCAGCCGTGCGCCCGCGTTGCGCGCGCCGGCCGGGCCCTGTGTGTGCGGCACCGCCGTATAGCGCAGCGCCACGTCGCGATGCCGGGCGGCCAGCGCGGCCACCAGCGCAGCAATGCGGCGCTCGCAGCCATCGTCGGCAACGATGATCTCGAACGCGCTGGCGTCCATCCGCTGCGCGCACAGCGCCGCCAGGCAGCGCTGCAGCAGCGCCGGGCGGCGGTAGGTGGCGATCACCACCGAGACCAGCGGCTCAGGCGCCCGCATCGGCCGTCTCCTTGCGCTGCGCCGCGGCGGACCGTGCCGTCGCGCGCGCACCGGGCTTTTCGAGCAGGAATGAGCCGATGACCAGCGCGTCGAGCGGCGACGTCCAGAAACACTCCACGGCATCGCGCGGCGTGCAGACGATGGGCTCGCCGCGCGTATTGAACGACGTGTTGACCAGCACCGGCACGCCGGTCAGCTTCTCGAACGCGGCCAGCACGTCGTAGTAGGCCGCGTTCTGGTCGCGCCGGATCGTCTGCACGCGGGCCGTGCCGTCGACGTGGGTCACCGCTGGAATGCGGCGGGCCTGCTCCGGGATCACGTCGTAGACAAACAGCATGAACGGCGCGATGCCCTCGCCGGGCTTGCGCGCGCGGAACCAGTCACCGAGGCGCTCCTGCATCACCACCGGCGCCACGGGCCGGAAGTCCTCGCGGTCCTTGATCTCGTTGAGCCGCTGCTGCATGCCGAGGTCGATCGGCGACGCCAGGATCGATCGCGCGCCAAGCGCCCGGGGGCCGAACTCCATGCGCCCCTGGAACCAGCCGATGATGCGGCCCTGCGCCAGCAGTGCGGCGGTCTGCGCGGGAACGTCGTCAAGCTGGCGATACGGCAGCTTGGCCCAGTCCAGGAATGCGGCAATCTCGTCGTCGCCAAATGCCGGGCCCAGGTAGGCGTGGTCCATCTGCCAATGCTTGCCGGATTGCCCGGACGTGCCGCGTTCCTGGAAGTCGACCCAGAGCGCCGCGCCCAGCGCCGTGCCGGCGTCGCCAGCGGCCGGCTGCACCCAGACGGCATCGAACGGCGCCTGGTCACGCACGCGCGCGTTCATCACGCAGTTCAGCGCCACGCCGCCCGCCATCGCCAGTTGCCGCTCGCCGCTGGCCTGCGCCAGCCACGTGGCCATGCCGACCACCGTTTCCTCCAGCACCTGCTGCAGCGAGCGCGCGATATCGAAATGCTTGCCCTCGAACGCCTCGCCACGCTGGCGCGCCGGGCCCAGCACCGCTTCGAGGTCCGAATCGGCCACGTGGTAGCCGCCCTCGGCGTCGGTGCTGACCATCTGGCGGAAAGCGTCGAGCCAGGCCGGCTTGCCGTACGACGCCAGCGCCATGACCTTGTACTCGTCCGACGAATGCAGGAAACCCAGGTGCCGCGTGACGCGCTCGTAGAGCAGGCCCAGCGAGTCGGGCAGGTCGATCTGCTTGATGCGGCGGTACGCGCGGCCGTCGAACACGCCGTAGCTGGTGGTGGCGCGCTCGCCGCGCCCGTCCATCGTCAGCACCGCGCAGTGCGCGAACGGCGCGGCCAGGAATGCGCTGGCCTCGTGCGCCATGTGGTGCTCGACGAAATGCCAGCGGAACGGCCCGTCGTGGCGCACCTGCCGAAAGCGCGCGGACAGGTGGTGCGGCGCGCCCGAAGCCAACTGGCGGGGGGCGTTGACCACGTACGACAGGAACAGCGAGTCCCACGGCGACGACACCGCATCCGGCGTGCCGCCACGCGACGGCTCCAGCGGCAGCACGACCGATTCTGCGCCGCCCATTTCGCCCAGCAGCAGCGCGGGATCGTACGAATAGGCCACGTGGTCCACCTGGGCCAGCCCGATGCCGGCTTCCTGCAGGCAATAGTCGATCGCATGCCAGGGCAGCTCCCACGCGCTGAACGGCACCGGGCGCTTGCCGTGCTTGATGTGCGTGAAGCGTTCGTCCTCCGCCGCGGCCACCACCACGCCGTCATGCACCAGGCAGGCGGCGGAATCGTGATAGGCGGCGTTAATGCCGAGCGTGTACATGCGCGTCCTCCTTGACGATGTTCGGTACGGCCGCCACGGCGACCGGCAGCGCCGGACGGGGCGCGGGCGACACCCACGGCATCGGCGCCGCGACGGCAGGCGCGCCATCGAGCAGCATCGCGGCCGCCGCCACGACGTCGCGCGCGGGAACGTCGGCCAGGCAGCGGTGATGACCCTGCGGACAGGTGCTCTTGTAGCAATAGCGGCACGGCACGTCCTGGAACAGCACGCGGCTGGGCACCATCCACGGCGTGTGCTGCGGATTGGTCAGCGCATAGAGGTCGACGACCGGCGTGCCCAGCGCGGCCGCCATGTGCACCGGGCCGCTGTTGTTCGACACGAGCAGGTCCACCGCCGCCAGCAGCGCACCCATTTCGCCAAGCGTGAAGCGGCCTGCCATCGGCAGGACCGCCGGATGGGCGGCCAGCGTGCAGACCGTGTCGACGACCGGCGCCTCGGCGGTCGAGCCGGTCACCAGCACCAGTGCGCCGGCCTGCGCGGCCAGTTCGCGCGCCACGCTCGCGAACCGATCCGCCGGCCAGCGCCGCGAAGCCGCTGTGGCGCCGGGATGGATCACGATGCAGGCGCGGCGGCCGTGGCGCGCCAACAGCGGCGCGAGCAGCCGCTGCACGGCGTGGCGATCCGTATCGGCCAGCGCGAAGCGCAGGTGCGCATCGCGCGTGGTGGCGCCGATGCTGGCGACAAGGTCGAGCTGGCGCTGCACTTCGTGGCGTGGCGGGTTGGACGGCTCGGGGTCGGGCACCCAGTCGGTCAGCAGCGCATACGGGTTCTCGCGGCAGTGCGCGAGCCGCAGCGGAATACCGGCCAGGCTGCACAGCGTGGCGGCCGGCAGCGCACTCTGGCTGTAGACGGTGAAGATCACGGCGGCGTCGAAGTTGCGCGCGGCGAGCCGGGCCGCGCAACCGGCGAGCTCGGCCGACAGCCCGCTAGCGTCCACGTCATGCGCGTGGCGCACCCACGGTGCGTCCCAGGCAATCACGTCGTCGATCATGTCCAGATGCGGCGCCAGCGCGGCCGACGCGCGCGAGGTCAGCAGCGTCAGCGCGCGGTGCGGCGCGCTGTCGGCCAGCGCCTGCATGGCGGGCGTGGTCATCAGCACGTCGCCCAGGTTGTCGGGCCGCACGCAGAGCACGCGGCGCGCCTGCGGCCACGTCAGCATGGCCGCTCCGTCATCAGCGGTGGCGACGGCGACACCGGCAGCCCGGCCGCGATGACCTGCGCGGCGCGCTCCAGCGTCGGCACGATGAAGTCCGGTGTGCGCAGCGCACCGCCCACCCATTCGGTCTCGTTGCCGCAATCGACGAGCACCGTGCCGCAGCCGGCGCGCCGGCCCGCCTCCACGTCGTCAAGGATGTCGCCGACCATCCACGACTGCGCCGGGTCGCAGCCCAGCGCGCTGCACGCCCGGCGCAACAGGCCCGGCGCGGGCTTGCGGCACAGGCAGTGCATCGCGTAGGCAGAGACCTGCCCGGCCGGGTGGTGCGGGCAATAGAAGAAGCCGGACAGCCTGGCCCCGTGCCGCGCGAACAATTCGCTCAGGCAGTGGCGGACGGCTTCCAGCGCGGGTTCGTCGAAGCGGCCCAGCGCCACGCCGGGCTGGTTGCTGACCACGGCGAGCGGCATGCCGAGCCGCGCCAGCCTGCGCAGCGCGTCGCCAGCCGACTCGGCCAGCCGGATCCGGCCCGGATCGACGTTGTAGGGCACGTCCTGCAGCAGCGTGCCGTCCTTGTCCAGCAGCACCGCGCCGCCAGCCGATGTGTCTAGGGCCATGACGTCTCCTTCATCGGCAGCACCATGACTTCGGGAATCACGGTTTCCTCGGGCTGGGTCAGCACGAAGCGCACGGCGCGCGCGACGTTGGCGGGGTCCTGCAGCGTCGAGGTGTCGATATCTGGGAAGCGGTCGAGCAGGAACGGCGTGCGCATGCCGCCCGCCACCACGGCCGACACCTTGATGCGGTGCGGCCGCAGCTCCGCGTGCAGCGCGTGCGAAAAGCCGAGCACGCCCCATTTGGTCGCGTGATAGGCCGACGCATTGGGCCAGGCGCGCTTGGACGCCGTGGACGCGATATTGACGATATGCCCGCCTCCCTGCGCCTTCATCAGCGGCACGGCCGCGTGGGCCAGCAGGTACGGGCCGTACAGGTTCACCATCAGCACGCGGCGCCATTGCTCGGTGTCGACTTCCTCCACCGGCAGCGTGATGTCGATGGCGGCGTTGTTGATCAGGCCGTCGAGCCTGCCGCCGCCGCGCGCGATGTCAGCAAAGAGCCGCTGCACGGCCATGGGGTCGGAGACGTCGGCACCGCAGGCCGTCGCCTCGGCGCCGCTTTCGCGCAGCGTGGCCGCGCACTGGCTGGCCAGCGCCTCGTCGATGTCCGCCACGATCACATGGGCGCCGCTGGCCGCGAGCATGCGGCTGATCTCGCCACCCAGGCCGCGCCCGCCACCCGTCACCAGGTACCGCTTTCCTTCCAGCAACGGGTGCCGGCCTTGGTCGATGTCCTGCATGTCGCATTCCCCTGTAGTGGTGGTTCGATGAGGGCCCGTAGCAGCGAATTGCATGCCAGCGGGCAACGCGCTTCAGCGCGGCACGCCGTGCAGGCGCTCGCGCACGACGGCGCGCAGCAGGCTGGCTACGCAGCGCGCGAACGCCTCGTCGTACCAGCCGTTGGCGCCGCTGACGGCCACGACAATGCCGTCCAGCACGATGGCGCCGGCCAGCACGGTGTCGCCCACGCACAGCAGGTGCGGCGCACGGTCCATGAGCTGGCCGCTGTCCACCTGCGTGCGCCACGTCAGCCGCGCTTTCTCGCGCGCGTAGTGCGCGTAGTCGGCATCCCAACGATCGCGCGACGGCAGCGAGTGTTCGTGGAGGATGGCGGACTCGAACGTGCCGCTGCCATAGGGCCGTGTCGGGTCCATGATCACGATGTGCATGCAGTGGCTCTCGCCAACGGCCTTGTCCTCCAGGCTGGCGGTGAGCATCGGCAGCGCAAGCTCCAGCGCGCGACGCGCGCAGTCGGCATTGGCAAGCGGCAGGCAGCCGGTTTCCGCATGGTCTCCCATCGCTGGTCTCCGTGGTCCGTGTGGGACCGGCATCCACGCAAGGTCTGCGCCCGGCGCACCGCTGCGATGGCCCATGTACCGGTGCGTCCGCCCGCGTGGCATGGCCGGTATCACGGCTGGACCAACGCTTCTACATGCAGGCAGTAGAAACGGCGCTCACGAACTGCAAACGGTGCCGCGACGCCGTGCAACGCGGGCCGCAACGGCGCGCGACGGGGAGAACCGTTATAACGCTTCTCGCCGCCCGCGCTGGCGCAACGGCCGCCGGCATTGGCATGCATGCTGCAGACGGCGGGTCTGAAGTCCCTCACGACACGCGGAGCCAGCCATGCGAAGAATTGCCCTGATCAGCGAACACGCGTCGCCGCTTGCCAGCATTGGCAGCGTCGACAGCGGCGGCCAGAATGTCTACGTGGCGCACCTGGCCCGCCAACTGGGCAAGTGCGGCTATCCCGTGGACGTGTTCACGCGCCGCGACAAGGCGCTGCTGCCCGACGTGGTCGGCTTTGCGCCCAATGTGCGCGTGGTGCACGTGCCGGCCGGCCCGGCGGTGCATGTACCGAAGGAAGCGCTGCTGCAGTACATGCCGGCGTTCGGGGACTTCATGGTCGACTTCATCCGGCGCGACGCCATCGGCTACGACGTGCTGCACGCCAACTTCTTCATGTCCGGCGTGGCCGCGCTGCGTGCCCGCGCGTCACTCGGCATTCCGCTGGTCATGACCTTCCACGCGCTCGGCAAGGTGCGCCGGCAGCACCAGGGCAGCGCCGACGGCTTTCCCGACGCGCGCTTCGACATCGAGGACACGCTGGCGCGCGAGGCCGACTGCGTGATCGCCGAATGCCCGCAGGACGAGGAAGACCTGGTCGGTCTGTGCGGCGCCGAACGCAGCCGCATCGAAACCGTACCGTGCGGCTTTGACGACGAGGAGTTCTCGCCGGTGGATCGCGCGCAGGCGCGCCGCGACCTTGGCTGGCAGCGCGACGACTTCACGGTGCTGCAGCTCGGCCGGCTGGTGCCGCGCAAGGGCATCGACAACGTGATCCGCGCGGTGGGTTACCTGCGCCACACGCTCGGCGTGCGCGCCCGGCTCTACGTGGTGGGCGGCAACGCCGATTCCCCCAGCGAGGCGGCCACGCCCGAGATCGGCCGGCTCAGGCAGGTGGCCGGCGAGGCCGGCGTCAGCGACATGGTCACGTTCGTGGGCCGGCGCGGCCGCGACCAGTTGCGCCAGTTCTATGGCGCGTCCGACGTGTTCGTGACCACGCCGTGGTACGAGCCGTTCGGCATCACGCCGGTGGAGGCGATGGCGTGCGGCGTGCCCGTGGTGGGCGCCAGCGTGGGCGGCATCCGCTCCACGGTGGTCGATGGCGAGACGGGCTTCCTGGTGCCGCCGCACGCGCCGCAGCCGCTGGCCGAGCGGCTGGCCCGGCTGGCGATGGACCCGGCGCTGGTCGACCGCATGGGCCAGGCCGGCCGCGCGCGCGCCCAGACGCACTTCACGTGGGCCGGCGTGGCGCGCCAGATGGAACAGGTCTACGCGCGGCTGACCCAGGCCCACGCCGGCACCGGCCGCGTGGCGGCCTGAACGGCCCGGGAGACAGCCATGAAGGACCCCGCCCTCAAGCGCATCCTGGTCACCGGCGGCGCCGGCTTTCTGGGCTCGCACCTGTGCGACCGGCTGGTCGAAGCCGGCCATGATGTACTTTGCGTCGATAACTTCTACACGGGCAGCAAGGAAAACATCGCCCAGCTGCTGCACCGGCCCAACTTCGAGCTGCTGCGCCACGACGTGACGTTCCCGCTCTATGTGGAAGTCGACGAGATCTACAACCTTGCCTGCCCGGCGTCGCCGGTGCACTACCAGAGCGACCCGGTGCAGACCACCAAGACCAGCGTGCATGGCGCGATCAACCTGCTGGGGCTGGCCAAGCGCGTCAAGGCGCGCATCCTCCAGGCGTCGACGAGCGAGGTCTATGGCGACCCCGACAACCATCCGCAGCAGGAAAGCTACTGGGGCCACGTGAACCCGGTGGGCCGGCGCGCGTGCTACGACGAGGGCAAGCGCTGCGCCGAGACGCTGTTCATGGACTACCACCGCCAGCACGGCGTGGACGTGCGGATTGCGCGGATTTTCAATACCTACGGGCCGCGCATGCATCCGGCCGACGGCCGCGTGGTGTCCAACTTCATCTCGCAGGCGCTGGCCGGCGAGCCGCTGACGCTCTACGGCGACGGATCCCAGACGCGCTCGTTCTGCTATGTGGACGACCTGGTGGAAGGGCTGATCCGGCTGATGGCCGCCGACGCCGCCGGCACGCCAGTCAATCTTGGCAACCCGTGCGAGACGACCATGCGCGACATCGCCACCGGGATCCTGCACGCCACCGGCTCCACGTCGCCAATCGAACACCGCCCCCTGCCCGCCGACGATCCGCGCCAACGATGCCCGGACATCACGCTGGCCCGCACGCTGCTGCAATGGCAGCCGGCCGTGGCGCTGGCACAGGGCTTGCGATTGACCGTGGCCGCATTCGTGTCACGGCGCGCCGCCCAGCAGCGCCTGCACGCGTGCGCCAGCGCCTGGCAGCCGCCGCCGGCCCCGTTCGACGATGCCGGACAGGCCGCCCGGGACGCTGCCCGGCCCCATTGACCACCGATTTCCATCGATGCCGATCTTGCAGATACCTGAACCGCTGACTGTCATTTCGCCGCATCTCGACGATGCCGTCTTCAGTTGCGGCGCGCTGATCGCGGCCGCCCGCGATGCCGTGGTCGTCACGGTGCTGGCCGGCATGCCCGACGCCGATACCGCCCTGACCGACTGGGACCGCGCCGCCGGCTTTGCCAGCGTGACGCAGGCCGTGGCCAACCGCCGCCGGGAAGACGCCCGCAGCCTGAACATGCTGGGTGCGCGGCCCGAATGGCTGAAATTCCTGGACGGCCAGTACGGCAAGCCGCAGAGCGCCGAGGACATCATGGCCGGCCTGGCCGCATCGCCGGCGCTGCAGCGCGGTGGCACGCTGGTGGCGCCGATGGGCCTGTTCCACAGCGACCACGTGCTGGTCAGCCAGGCGTGCATGCTGCTGCGCACGACGGTCATGGGCATGCAGACGGCCCGCGCCACGCAGACCGCGGACGATGATGCGGGTGATGGCGTTGAGGATCGCGCGCCCGTGCCGCCCACGCAGTGGCTGTTCTATGAGGATGCGATCTACCGCAGGCTGCCCGGCATGGTGCAGAGCCGGCTGCTGGGCTGGTGGCAGGCCGGGCTCGTCGCGTCGCCCGTGCACTTTCCGGTAGCGCCGTGGCACGCCGCGAAGATGGCAGCGGTGGAAGCGTACGAGAGCCAGCTACCGCTGTTCAATGCCGGGCAGCTTGCCGACATCGGCGCGCCCGAGCGCTACTGGTCGCTCGACATCTCGCCGGCGCCGGGCACCTGATCCGCATGGCGTCCACGCCCTGCCACGCCGGCATCTGCGTGGTCGTGCTGACGCACAATCGGCGCGATACGCTGCGGCGCACCCTGCAGCATCTGCTGACGCTGCCCGAGCGGCCACGCATCGCCGTGGTCGACAACGGCTCCGGCGACGGCACGGCGGCGATGCTGCACCAGGCGTTCCCCGGCGTCGCCTGCCTGCGCAGCGACATCAACCTTGGCGCGGCGGGCCGCAACCTGGGCGCGCAATGGGCGTCGGACGTCGCCGGCACGCCTTACGTGGCGTTCTGCGACGACGACTGCTGGTGGCACGACGGATCGCTCGCGCGCGCCTGCGCGCTGCTCGATGCCAATGCCGGCGTGGTGTCGCTGACCGCCCGCATCCTGGTCGGCGCCGACAACCGCGAAGACCCTGCGAGTACCCATATGGCGCGCAGCCCGCTGCCATCGGCGGACCTGCCGGGGCGCGCCATCCTGGGCTTCATGGCGGGCGCCACGGTGTTCCGCGTCCGCGCGTTCCTGGCCGCCGGCGGCTACGATCCGCGCTTCTTCATCGGTGGCGAGGAGGCGGCGCTAGCCCTGCAACTGGCGGGGCAAGGCTGGTTGATGGTGTACGTGCCCGAGCTGGTCGTCCATCATCACCCGAGCCCGCAGCGCGACGCCGCCAGCCGCCGCAGCCTGCTGGCGCGCAACGCGGTGTGGACGTCGTGGCTGTGCCTGCCGGCGCCGATGGCCATCGGCGATACGGTGCGCGCCATTCCGGCGCTGGCCCGGCACCTGGACGCGGCCGGCTGGCGCGAGCTGGCGCGCGGCATTCGCTGGGTACTGCGCGAACGCCGCGTGGTCGACGACCGCGTGGTGGCCGCGCTGCGGCTCACGCGGCAACGGGGCTGAGCCGCGCCGGGCACCGTGACGCCATCACGGGTCGCGCGACAGCCGCGCGTCGTCGGGCGCCGGTGCCAGCGGCGCGGCCCCGGCCTGCCCCTGGTGCAGGTGCGCGGTGATGGCGGCAATCAGTTCGGCCATCTGCACGGGCTTGGACAGGTGCATCTGAAAGCCGGCCATCATCGCGCGGATGCGGTCCTGCGGCTGCGCGTGGCCGGACAGCGCGATGGCGGTGAAACGCCGCACCAGCGGCACGTCGCGCTGCGATTCCAGCCGGCGCACATCGCGCAGCACCGTATAGCCGTCTTCCTCGTCCAGCGCGATATCGCAGAGCAGCACCTGCGGCCAGTCCTGAATCGCCGCGTCGGACAGGTGCTGCAGCAGGTCGCGCCCGTGGGCGAACGCGATGGCATCGGCGCCCAGGTCTTCCAGCGCCTCGACCAGCACGTCGCGCGTGGGTGCGTCGTCGTCGAGCACGAGGATATGGCTGCCACGCAGCGTCTGCGGCCCCATGACCGATGGCGGGCCCGCCACGTCGGGCAACTGCGCCGGCGCCAGCGGCTCGCTGACCGGGCGCATCGGCATGCGCAGCCGCCACACCTGCTGCGCGGCGTCGGCCATCAGCGTGATGCCCGCTTCGGCCAGCTCGGCCTGCAGCCGCTGGATCTCGGCGGCGGGCACCGGATGGCCCTGTGCGGACGCCAGCGCCGCCAGCGTCAGCGTGGCGTCGCCATTGCTGCGTTCCAGCCGCAGCTCGATGCGCCCGCCGTCATCGACGGCATCGACGATGTGGTCGCACAGTTCCCAGACGGCCTTCTGCAGCACGCCGGGGTCGCCGGTCACGCGCAGCTCGGTCTCGCCGACCACCGTGAACAGGTGGATATGGCGCTCGGCCATGCGCTCGCGCAGGCCATCGACCACGCCCGCCACGATGGCTTCGAGCCGGATCGGCTGCAGCGCCAGCCGTTCCTCGGTGCGTTCGAGTTCGCGCTGTTGCTGCTGCAGCCGCCACATCTGTGCGTAGACACCGCCGCGCGCCAGCAGCGCCTGGTGCGTGCCGGCCTCGACCACGCGGCCGTGCTCCATCACCAGGATGTGGTCGGCGTCGGTAATCGTGGACAGCCGGTGCGCGATGATGAACGCCGTGCGGCCCTTGGCCACGCGCGTCAGTTCCTGCTGGATCGCGCGTTCGGTGCGCGTGTCCAGCGCCGAGGTGGCTTCGTCGAACACGACGATCGGCGGCCGCTTGAGCATGGCGCGCGCAATGGCCACGCGCTGGCGTTCGCCGCCCGAGAGCCGCACGCCGCGCTCGCCCACCATGGTCTCGTAGCCGTCGGGTAGGCGGTCGACAAAGGTGTCGAGCTGGGCGGCCCGCGCCGCGGCCACCACGTCGGCGCGCGAGGCGCCTTCAAGCCCATAGGCGATGTTGTAGGCAATGGTGTCGTTGAACAGGATCGTGTCCTGCGGCACGATGCCCACCGCCTCGCGCAGGCTGCGCTGCGTGACGAGCCGCAGGTCCTGCCCGTCGATCAGCACGCGGCCCGAATCGGGCTGGTAGAGCCGGAACAGCAGCCGCGCCAGCGTGGACTTGCCCGAGCCGCTGCCGCCGACCACGGCCACGGTCTGGCCGGCCCCGACGCGAAAACTCACGTCCCACAGCGTCTGGCGGCTGGGGTCGTAGCTGAAGTTCACGTGCTCGAATGCGATCTCGCCCCGCGACACGGCCAGCGGCCGCGCGCCGGGGGCATCGTCGTCCTCGCCGGCCCGGCCCTTGGCATCGAGCAGCGCAAACAGCCGCTCGACGTTGGTCATCGCGTCGTTCGACTCCCGGAAGATGAAGCCCAGCGTGTTGAGCGGCAGCACCACCTGGATGATGTAGGCATTGATCAGCACAAGGTCGCCCACGGTGAGCGCGCCCTGCGCCACGCGCTGCACGCCCAGCAGCATCACGCACGCCACGCCCACCGCGATGCAGCCGCTCTGCGCGATATGCAGCGCCGAGAGCGCATGCTGGTTCTGCACGCTGGTCACCACCCAGCGGTCCAGCAGGCTGCCGAGCCGGCGCGCTTCGAACGATTCGCGCGCAAAGTACTTGACCGTGTCGTAGTTGAGCAGGCTGTCCACGACCTTGCTGTTGGTCTGTGCCTCCACGACGTTCACCTGGCGCTGGACCTTCATGCGGCGCCGCGTCAGCAGCACCGTGCAGCCCGCGTACAGCGCAAAGACCAGCAGGATGATGGCCGCGAACTGTCCGCCGTAGGCCGCCACCATGATCACCAGCACGGCGGCAATCTCCAGCAGCGTCGGCACGATGGTGAACACGGCCACGCCAAGCAGGAAGCCGATCGCGGCGGTGCCCTTGTCGAGGTCCCGGATGATGGCGCCGGTCTCGCGCTGCGAATGAAAGCGCGCGCCCAGCCCGTGCAGGTGCGCGAATGCGCGCCCCATGAAGCCAGCCACCGTGCTCTGCGCCACGTGCGCGAACACCACGTCGCGCAGCTCGTTGAACGCGTTGCCCAACAGCCGCAGGATGGCGTAGGCCAGCACCAGGAAGACCGGAACCGTGACGATCAGGTGCACCAGCGGCCCCGCGCGTGCGGCGCCGGCCGGGTTCATCAGCGTCTGGGTGGAGGCGGCCTCATCGACGATCAGCTTCAGCACCAGCGGCACCGACACCGTGGCGGCCTTGGCCAGCAGCAGCAGCGCGATGGCCGCCATGACGCGCAGCCGGTGGCGCCAGATGGCAGTCCAGAGTTCGCGGGCAATGCGCCGGCGCGACACCGGCGGCGCGGTGTGTGGCATGCGTGCGGCCTCCGCATCCAGGGGATCGAGTGGGCAACGGTATCGCGGGGCGCAAGGTCCATGCCCGACGCCCGCCCGGTGGTTCCCGCCGCTGCGACGCGGCAGGAATTGCATCGGCTCACACCGAACGTGCAATAAAGGATGGCCGCCGCGTCACTCGGCGCGGCCGTCGCGGATGCGCATGATGGTCTGGCGCGACACCTTGAACATGCGCGCCAGCTCGCTGACCGACGTGCCCTGCCGCAGCGCCGCGCGGATCTCGTCGTGCACGGTCGCGGCCAGCGCCGGGCGCCGGCCCAGCCGGCTGCCGCGTTCCACGGCCAGTTCCGCGCTGGCCTTCATGCGGGCGCTGCGCGTGGTGCGTTCCAGTCCTTCCACGGCCACCAGCGTGCGGAAGATCGGCGAGCCGGCCTCGGTCAGCGAACTGTCGCCGGTTTCGACGCAGTAGAGCCTGACGCCCAGCGTGCGAAACCGTTCGACCGTCGCGCGCACGTCGCGCACCGAGCTGCCGATGCTGCACAGCCTGAGCGTCACGACCGTATCGCCGGCGCGCAGCCGCCGCAGCAGCAGTTGCATGCGGGGCCGGTCCAGCGCGGCCACGGCGGCCGGCACGCGCTCCCACCATGCCTGCCCCAGGTCGACCACATAGCCGGCTGCGTCCAGGCTCAGGCACTCGGCCTCGAAATCCCGCAGGGAATCGGCCTGGTTCGTATAGAAGTGGGTCGAGGGCATGGGGGCGTGGGGCGAGGGGATGCGCAAGCATAGCAAACGTCCCCAACCTCGACATTCCGGACAGGAGCCGATGGATACCCAAGCCCGCAGTCATCCATACAATTTTTCCAGAAGGCAAGCGATGTGCCTGCGCTGGAAACAGGAGGGTGCCATGGCGACACAGCAGTATTACGGACATACCGTCGAGGGCACGGCCGTCTTTGTGGGCGAGGAACAATGGCGGGCCACCGCGCGCGTGACGCAAGGCGGAGCGGCGCTGGTGCAGTCATGCGAGATCGGCATCTTCCGCACGCGGGAGCGCGCCATGGCCGAAGGGCTGGCCTGGGGCAAACGCTGGATCGACTGCAACCAGTGCCCCGGCGCCGGCGTAGGGCAGGCCGACGGGCACGCCGTGCTCAGCGATGCCGAAGGCGCATGAGCGTGGAGAGCAGGTTGTCGAGCAGGACAGGCTTGGGCAGGTGGGCGTTGAAGCCGGCACGCAGCGCCGCTTCCACGTCGCTGTGGCGGCCGTAGCCGCTGAGCGCGATCGCCGGCACGTCCTTCAGCGCCACGTGTTCGCGCAGGCGGTGCACCAGCTGGTAGCCGTCCATGTCGGGCATGCCGATATCGGACAGCAGCAGGTCCGGCCGCCGGGCATCCATGCGCGCCAGCGCCGATTCGCCGCTGGTCGCCACGTCGACGACCGCGCCTTCCGTTTCCAGCAGCAGCCGGAACGTATCCACGGTTTCCTCGTCGTCGTCCACCAGCATCACATGCAGGCCGCGCAACATCGACGAAGCGGCGGTGCCGTCGCCATCGGCCGCGGCATCGCGGCGCAACCGGCCCAGCGGCAGCGTCACCGAGAACGTTGCGCCGTGTCCGCGCCCCGCGGATTCGGCCCGCACGGCCCCGCCATGCAGCGTGACGATTTCCTTGACGAGGTTCAGCCCGATGCCCAGCCCGCGCGCGCGGCCCTTGGGCGTGTGGGCCTGCCGGTACATATCGAAGATATGGGGCAGCGCCTCGGGCTCGATCCCCTGCCCCGTGTCGCGCACCGTCAGCTGCGCCTTGCCATCGGCCTGCGTCAGCGACACGGTGATGCGGCCGCCCGCCGGCGTGAAGTTCAGCGCGTTGCGCAGCAGGTTCCACACCACCTGCTCGATGCGCGTGACGTCGGCCTCGATCCAGAGCGGCTCGGCCGGCAGGTGTTCTTCCAGCGCGGTGTCGTGCTGCGCGGCTTCCTCGCGCACGGCGCCGCAGACGTGGCGGACGACCGCCACGAGGTCGATGGTGGCGCGCGAGACCGACAGCTTGCCGGTGCGCACGCGCGACATGTCGAGCAGGTCGTCGATGATCTGCGCCTGGCCCTGCACGGTGCGGCGGATGGTCTCGGCCGCGCGCGCGATCAGCGGGTTGCCGCGCGTCTCGGGCGCCCGCGCGATCAGTTCGGTACTGGCGCTGATCAGGTTCAGCGGGTGCTTCAGTTCGTGTGACGCCACGGCCAGGAACTCGTCGCGCTGGTCGTGCGCTGACGCATTCCAGAAGCCGGGGTCGCGGCGCGGCGCGCTGGGGGGCAGCACCTCGTCCAGGTCGCGCGCGATCTTGGCAAACCCGCTGATGCCGGACTGGTCCAGCCGCGACAGCACGCCGCTGGAACGAAAGCGCGTGCCGTCCTTGCGCAGGTGCCAGCGGTCTTCCTCCACGCGCCCGAACTTGCGCGCGCGGGACATTTCCTCGGCCGGCACGCCGTGCTCGCGGTCTTCGGGCGTGAACAGCACGTCGGCCGGCTGGCCCAGCATCTCGGCCTCGGCATGCCCGAAGATGCGCTCGGCGCCCAGGTTCCAGCTCGTGACGCGGCCGTCGTCGTCGAACGTGATGATCGCGTAATCGCGCGTACTCTCCGCCACGATGCGCATGCGGCGCTCGCCCTCGCGCAGCCGGGCTTCGGCCGCCATGCGCGACGTGATGTCGATGAACGACAGCACGGCGCCATCAATGCGATCCTCGGTCGTGCGGTACGGCAGGAAGCGCGCCAGGTACCAGCGGCCGTCGTTGCTCGGTACCTCGCGCTCGATCAGCCGCAGCGAGTCGAACGCCTCGGCCGCGTCGTCGGCCAGGTTCGGGTAGTCCAGCCGGTGCGTAATGTCCAGCAGCGAGCGCCCGATATCGGACGGGATGATGCTGAACACGTCCACCGCGCGCGGCGTGTAGCGCTTGATGCGGATATTGCGGTCGACGAAGATCGTGCCGATGTCGTTGGCGGTAATCAGGTTCTGCAGGTCGTCGTTGATCTTGCCGGTTTCCTCGACCTTCGACTTCAGCTCGGCGTTGACGGTGACCAGTTCCTCGTTGATCGACTGCAGCTCTTCCTTGCTGGTTTCCAGCTCTTCGGTGGCCGAGCGCAGTTCCTCGTTGATCGCCTGCAGTTCCTCGTTGGACGCCTTCAGTTCCTCGGTCGACGTCTCGGACTGCTCGATGGTGGCCTGCAACTGCTCCTTGGTGCGCTGCAACTCGCGTTCGAGCTGGCTGACGATCGGGTCTGGCTGGCGCTTCTGCGGCGTGTCGGACGCCTCGCCCATGCTGTCCTCGACCTCGTGGAACAGGATCAGCACGAAATCGGCGTTGGCCTCGGCGTCATGCACGGGCCGCGCCACCATGTTGACGAAGAAATTGCGGCCATCGCGCGTCAGTTGCACGCGCCGCGCCTCCACGCTGTGATTGGTCTGCAGCGCCTGGAAGATGGCCGTGCGCAGTTCCAGCCGCAACTCGGGCCGTACCGCCGCAATGACGTTGTGGGACGGCTCGCCGCCCGCGTATTCGAGAAAGCGCCCGGCGCGGTCCGACAGGTGCACGATGTCCGATTCGCGGCTGACCAGCACGCTCGGCGGCGCATGCTGCTCCACCAGCCGCTGGTGCAAGTCGCCGAAAGAGAACTTGCGGCGGCCCTGCGGCTGCATCACGGTGACCGGCATGCGCAGGCTCTGCATCGACGCCGACATCGGCACCGGTGCATCGGCGCGGACCGCCACGTTGGCGCGGTAGATGCGCGCCTTCTTGTCCACCACGGTGAACAGCGTGCTGACGCTGTCGGCCGCCTCGGAGCTGCCCAGGAACAGATAGCCGCCCGGACGCAGCGCGAAGTGGAACGTGCGCAGCACGTCAAGCTGCGCCTCGCGGTCCAGGTAGATCAGCAGGTTGCGGCAGCAGATCATGTCCAGCCGCGAGAACGGCGGATCGCGCAGCAGGTTGTGCAGCGCGAACAGCACGTGCTCGCGCAATTCCTTCTTGACGCGGTAGTGGGCGGCGTCCTTGGTCAGGAACTGCCGCGCGCGGGTCGGTTCCACGTCGGCCAGGATCGACTCGGGATACAGGCCCAGCCGCGCGAACGAGATGGCGCGTTCGTCGATGTCGGTGGCGAACACCTGGTAGGGCACGCCGTCGGCGGTGCGCGACGACGCCTCCTGCAGCAGCATCGCAATCGAGTACGCCTCTTCGCCCGTGGCGCAGCCGGCCGACCAGATGCGGAGCGGCTCGTTGGCGAAGCGGTTCTCCACCACCAGCGGCATCACTTCCTTTTCCAGGACGTCGAACGCTTCCTTGTCGCGGAAGAAGTTGGTCACGCTGATCAGCATGTCCTGCAGCAGCAGCGGCGTCTCGTCGGGATGGTCGTGCAGGAAATCGCGATAGTCCTGCAGGTCCGACAGGCCGTTGACCTGCATGCGGCGCTCCACGCGCCGCAGCACCGTCGCGCGCTTGTACTGCCGGAAATCGTGCGCCGTGCGGGTGCGCAGGATGACCATGATCTCGCGCAGCACGCGCTCGTGGTCGCCGGCAAGCCCGTCGTCGCTCTCGGCGGGTGCGTCGGTCACGGCGCGGATCCGGCGGCCGCTGGACCACATCTCCATCAGCCGCTGCGGCATGTCGGCCACCGGCAGCGTCAGGTCCACCTGGCCCGTGGCGATGGCCGCGCGCGGCATGCTGGAGAACGCCGCATCCTCGGGCTGCTGGGCCAGCACGATGCCACCTAGTTCCTTCACGCGCGTCAGCCCGACGGCACCGTCGGACCCCGCGCCCGACAGCACGATGCCCACGGCGCGGTCGCGGTGCGCCTCGGCCAGCGAGCGCAGGAACAGGTCGATCGCCATCCGGCGTTCCGCGTTGGACGCCGGGGGCTGCACGCGCAGGTAGCTGTCCTCCATGACCAGCACCTTCGACGGCGGGATCAGGTAGACGTAATTGGCTTCGATCGGGACGGCGTCCGTGACCTGCCGGACCGGCATGGACGTGACGTTGGCCAGCACTTCCGGCAGCACACTGGAGTGGTCGGGGGACAGGTGCAGGACGATGACGTAGGCGGCGCCGGTGCGCGTGGGCAGGGCCTCGAAAAATGCCTTCAACGCCTCGATTCCGCCGGCCGACGCGCCGATCCCGACAACCGGGAAATGAAGTTGGCTGGGAGTGGACTTCACCGGGGTTCGGGCCATGACCGTGGGATGCGCCAATGCTGGAGGGAAGGACGCAATCATACTCTACGCAAGGATTCGCCCCGGGCCAGCCATTCCCCGCCGATTGGCGAAAAAAAACCGCTCCTGAAGGAGCGGCGGGAAGTCGAACTAGTTCTCTTGCGCGGCGCGAATCGTTGCAAGAGACGCATGAAATATATGTCCAGACATGACATTGCGGATGTTCCCAAATGCTTGCTATATGGACATCCTGCCGGGTGTCCCGCGCGGCGCACGGGCGGCCACGGCGCGCGGGCCAGTGGATATATTGAAACGACCCGTTGACTGATCCATTACTGGCAAGCAAACCGATGCAAAAAGGAAAGACGCTCCGGGACGTGGTGATCCTGGACCGCTATATCGCCGAGCGCGAGGCCGAACTCCAGCGCCTGGAACAGGCTGCCCGGGCCCAGCCGGGCGGCGACGACAACCGTGCCAACCCGATGCTGGCCAGCCTTCGGCAGGCCATCTACGTGCTGCGGGCCCGGCGCGAAGTGCTGGGCGGCACGCTGAAGGGCTCCTGAGCGAAGCACCTGGCGCCCGTATTGGCGTTAACCCTCGATACGTTGCTGACGCCGCGGGATCAGGATCCGCCGGGACTGACCTGCATGGCCACCGGCTGCGCCGCGCCGGCCTGGGGCGACGCGCTGCCGATGACCGACGCCGAGCGCTTGTGGTCGATCAGCAGCACGGCGACCACGGCGATGACGGCCGGCACGGCCATCGCCGCGAAGTTCTGCTGGTGTGACAGCGACATGCCCACCAGGACGCCGATCACGATCGGCGCCAGGATCGCGCCGCTTCTGCCGACGCCCGACGCCCAGCCGATGCCCGTGCCACGCACGGCCGCCGGATAGAACTGCCCCGCGTAGGCATAGGTCACGATCTGCGTGCCGATGGTCGAGGCGCCGGCCAGCGCTACCACCACGAACAGGGCGCCGGTCGGCATCCGATAGCCGAGCAGCGTGATCGAAACCGCCGCCAGCACGTACATGCCCACCAGCACGTGCTTGATGTTGAAGCGGTCGGCCAGCCAGCCGCCGCCAATCGCGCCGGCCATCGCGCCAAAGTTCAGCACCAGCACGAACGTCAGCGCCGATCCCAGGCTGTAGCCCGCGCCGGCCATCAGCTTGGTCAGCCACGAACTCAAGGCATAGACCATGAACAGGCACATGAAGAACGCAACCCAGAGCATCACGGTGCTGAAGCCGCGGCCGTCGCGGAACAGCATGCGGATGGGCGCGCTGGAGGCGTCCGCCTGCGGCAGGTCGAAGCGGTCGGTGGCCTGCGGGCGGTACGTGGGCGCCATGCGGGCCAGCACGGCGCGCAGCGTATCGAGCCGGTTGCGGCGGATCAGGAACGGCAGCGACTCCGGCATCCGCCTGAGCACGGCCGGAATGATCAGCACCGGCGCGCCCGCCGCCAGGAAGACCGACTGCCAGCCGTAGGTTTCGATCAGCGACTTGCCCATCAGCGCGGCCAGCATGCCGCCCACCGAGTAGCCGCTGAACATCAGCGTGACCATCGTGCCGCGCAGGCGGCGCGGCGAGAACTCGGTCATCTGCGCCACCACGTTCGGCATCACGCCGCCAATGCCCAGGCCGGCCAGAAAGCGCGTCACGCTGAAGGCGACCGGGTCGCGGGTCATGCCCGCTGCGGCCGTGAAGATGCTGAACAGCGCAATGCAGATGGCAATGGCGCGTGGCCGGCCAATGCGGTCGGCCACGGTGCCCATGATGACCGCGCCGAACATCATGCCGAACAGCGCGGCGCTGACCATGAAGCCGGCGCGCGTGGCGTCGACGCCCATGTCCTTCATGATCGATGGCAGCGCGATGCCGACCACGGCCAGATCGTAGCCGTCGAAGATGATGATCAGCGCGCACCAGAACAGCACGCCGGCATGAAAGCGGTTGAAGCGCGCGTTGTCCGCGAGCTGGTGAACGTCGACATGACGCATGGCTTGTCTCCTCGTTGATGGAATGGTGCGCGGTATGCCCCGCGTTGTCCTACCCGTTGTCGCCGCCGGCCACGGGCAGCACGGCGCCCGTGATGTAGCTGGCTTCGTCGGACGCCAGGAACAGGATCGGTGCGACCTGTTCGTCCAGCGTGCCGTAGCGCCCGAGGAACGTGGAGCCGGTGACCTGCGTCACCGCCTCGGCCATCCAGGCGCGTTCCTGCGCGCTGTCGCCGGCCGCATTGCGCGGCACGCGGCGCGGCGGTGCCTGCGTACCGCCCGGCGCGGCGGCCACCACGCGGATGTTGTGCGGCCCGTACTCCATGGCCAGCGCCTGGGTCATCGCATTGACGCCGCCCTTGGCGGCCGAGTACGGCACGCGCCGGATGCCGCGCGTGGCATTCGACGAGATGTTGACGATGGTGCCGCCCCCCTGCGCCAGCATGCGCGGCAGCACGGCGTGGCAGGCGTACAGCGTCGGCATCAGCGAACGGCGGATCTCCGCGTCGATCTGCGCCGGTTCGAATTCGGCGAACGGCCGCATGCGGATGGCACCGCCGACGCCGTTGACGAGAATGTCGATGCGGCCGAACGTCTCGGCCGCGCAGGCCATTGCGGCGGCGGCGCCCGCGTAGGTCTCCATGTCGGCGACGAAGCCGGCGGCCCCGTGTGCCTCGGCCGCGACCTCGCCGACAAACTGGGCGCGATCCACCAGCAGGACTTGCGCGCCTTCGGCCGCAGCGCGCAGCGCCACGCCGCGCCCGATGCCCTGCGCGGCCCCGGTGACGACCATCACCTTGCCCGCGAAGCGTCCGGCACTCATGCCGCCACCGCCACGGCGTTGGGCGTGAACTTCTCGTAGTGGAAGCTGTTGGGCTTCACGCCGTTGTCATCGAAATGCTTGCGCACGGCGTCCACCATCGGCGGCGGCCCGCACAGGTACACGTCCACGTTGCCGTCGTGCAGGCAGGCGGGCGGCAAGTGCTGCGTGACCCAGCCCTTGCACGGGTGGCACGACGCGTCGTCGGCCACCACGGTGGTGTACGTGAAGTTCGGCAGCCGCGCGGCGTAGGCTTCGATCGCGCCGACCTGCACCAGATCGAGATCGCGCGTCACGCCGTAGATCAGGTGTACCTTCTGGTCGGACGCCGCGCGCACCAGCACTTCGAGCATCGACAGGAACGGCGCCAGCCCGGTGCCGCCGGCCAGGAACAGCAGCGGGCGCTCTACGGCGCGCAGGTAGAAGCTGCCGAGCGGGCCGGTCAGGTTGACCTTGTGCCCAGGCCGCGCGGTCTCCAGCCAGGTGCTCATGACGCCGCCGGGAATCTTCTTGATCAGGAAGCTGATGCGCGACGCACCGGGCGCGGACGAGAACGAGTACGAGCGATGCTGGCCGCTGCCCGGCACGTCGATGTTGACGTATTGGCCCGCCAGGAAGACCGGCGGGATGCTGTCGACGTCGAGTTCGAGCACCACGGCGGCGTCGTTGTGCGGCACCACGCTGGCCACCGTCGCGGCAAACTGGCTCTGCTCGGTCTTGCACACCGCCGACGACGCCGGCACCGCGATCACGCAGTCGCTCTCGGGCACCATCTGGCAGGTCAGCACGAGGCCGCTGGCCTTCTCGTCGTCACTGAGCGCGTCCTCGATGTAGTCGTCGCCAAGGTCGTAACGGCCGCTTTCGGCGCGGCACTTGCACGTGCCGCAGACGCCGTCGGAGCAATCCATCGGCAGGTTGATCCGGGCGCGGAACGCGGCGTCCAGTACCTTTTCACCGGCCCGGCACTCGACAAAGCGAGTCACGCCGTCTTCGAAGTTCAATGCAATGTTGTAGCTGGACATGTTGCCTCCTGCGTCCGTTTGCAATCCGCTGCGTGGCCTCAGACGTGGTAGACGTCGAGCACCTGGCGGATGTAGTCGTTCTTGAGCAAGATCTTCTTCGCCGCGATGAGCAGGCGGCCTTCCACCTTGCGGAACGTGAGGAATACCGTGCCGAAAAACTGGTCGGTCACCTTGTAGCGATGGCTGAGCGTGTGGAAGTTGTAGCGGACGTCCACCTCGTCGTCGCGTTCGGCCAGTACCTCGACGTTGGCGATGTAGTGGCTCGTGCGCGGCTCGGGCATCGACGCACTGCTGCGGTCGGTCCGGATGCGGAACACGCGGTCTTCCAGCCCGCCGCGATCAGCGTAGTACATCAGGGAGATCTCGCGCTGCGGGTCTTCGGTGGGCTGGTCGTCGTCGTCCCAGGCCGGCATCCAGTAGGTGACGTCATCGGCGTAGCAGGCCAGCCATTCGTCCCACTGGCGGTCATCCAGGAAACGCGCCTCGCGGTAGAGCGCCTGGCAGATGGATGGATGGTCGAAGCTCATGCCAATGCCTCCGCCTGTTCCTTGCGCAGCGCGTCGCGCATGACTTGCCGCCAGTATTCGTGCTGGACCACGAACAAGCCTTCGTCCTCGCTGCGCTCGCCCGAGATCACCGGCTTCAGGCCCATGCCCTGCGCGTTGGCATCGGGGCCGTGGATCCACAGCGGCGCGCCGCGCGACATGTCGTTCCACATTGACGTCGAGCCTGCGTAGCCGGCCTGGCAGGCGCGGAATTCTTCGAGGTCGTCGCTGGTGCCCATGCCGGACACGTTAAAGAAGTCCTCGTACTGGCGGATGCGAATGGCGCGGCTCTCGGCGCTTTCGCCCTTCGGCGCGAAGCAGAAGATGCTGACTTCGGTCTTGTCGACGCTGATCGGACGCACCACGCGGATCTGGGTGCTGAACTGGTCCATCAGGAACACGTTGGGGTACAGGCAAAGATTGCGCGTCTGGTTGACAATGTAGTTCGCCTGCTCGGGGCCGACGCGTGCCGCAATCTCGTCGCGATGCTGGTACACCGGGCGCACCTCGGGGTTCATCGTCCGCGTCCAGAGCAGGATGTGGCCGTGCTCGAAGCCGTAGACGCCGGCCGTCGACCTGCTCCATCCGTTGGCGTCGACGGCCTTGGTGCCTTCCACCTTGCGGCGGCCCATCGTCGCGGCATAGTTCCAGTGCACGGTGCTGACGTGGTAGCCGTCGCAGCCGTTTTCCATCTGCATCTTCCAGTTGCCGTCGTAGATGTAGGACGAATTGCCGCGCAGCACTTCCAGCCCCTCGGGCGCCTGCGCCACGATCTGGTCGATGATGACGCGCGTCTCGCCCAGGTAGTCTTCCAGCGGCATCACGTCGTCGCTGAGGCTGCCAAACAGGAAGCCACGGTAGTTCTCGAAGCGCGCCACCTTGCGCAGGTCATGCGAGCCGTGCTGGTTGAACTGCACCGGATACTCGGTGGTCTTCTCGTCCTTCACCTTCAGCAGCTTGCCGGCGTTGGAAAACGTCCAGCCGTGGAACGGGCACGTGAAGCTGCCCTTGTTGCCATGCTTGCGGCGGCACAGCATCGCGCCCTTGTGCGCGCAGGCGTTGATCACGGCGTGCAGGGCGCCGGTCTTGTCGCGCGTGATGACGATCGGCTGGCGGCCGATCCACGTGGTGTAGTAGTCGTTGTTGTTCGGCACCTGGCTTTCGTGCGCCAGGTAGACCCAGTTGCGCTCGAAGATGTGCTTCATTTCGAGCTCGTACAGGTCGGCGTTGGTGAAGATGTCGCGGCGGCAGCGGAAGACGCCGTTCTCCGGGTCGTCCTGGACCGCGTTGCGCAGCAGGTCGTCGAGCTGTTGTGCCTTGTCGAGGTTTGCGGGCATGAGTCGTCTCCCCGATGCCGGCGGGCGTGGCGCCCATGGCATCGGTCCATGTGGTTTGCGAGGAAGGAGGGCGGCCTGGCAGTCAGGCCGCGGGTACGGCGCCGGGTGGGCTCAGGCGGCCACGGCGGCGGTGGTCGCGGCAGCGCGCGGACGGTTCACGCGCTGGTTGTCCTGGCCTTGCACCAGCGGCGTCAGCGCGATATCGAACCGGATTTCCTTGTACGCGTCGGCCTTCAGGCCCAGCGCGGTGCCACCGGTCTTTTCCACCACGTGCGGCACCAGTTCCTCGCGCGTGGCGTAGGCAAAGTCGTCCCAGATCAGCGGGTCGCCTTCGATGTTGATTTGCGTGGTCAGCTTGCGCGTCTTGTCGCTGGTAACGAAGAAGTGCACGTGCGCGGGACGGTTGCCGTGGCGGCCCAGTGCGTCGAGCAGTTGCTGCGTGGCGCCCTGCGGCGGGCAGCCATAGCCCACCGGCATCAGCGTGCGGAACTCGTACTGGCCGTCGGCACCGGTCTTCACGGCGCCGCGCAGGTTGAAGTCGTCCTGCGCGCCAGTCGGGTCGAAGTGCGAGTAGAAGCCCTTGGAGTTGGCGTGCCAGCACTCCACCACCGCGCCGGCCACCGGCTTGCCGTCCAGCCCCGTGACCGTGCCGCGGATGACCAGCGGGCCGGCATCGGCGTCGGGGTTGATATCGATCCGTGAGACGCCGTCGCGCACCGGCGCGCCGGCGACGTAGAGCGGGCCTTCGATCGTGCGCGGCGTGCCGCCGTGGATGTTGGCCTCGCGGTCGGCGGCGTCCATGCGGATGTCGAGATACTTCTCCAGCCCCACCCCGGCGGCCAGCAGCGCCGCTTCGCCGTCCTGGCCGAGCTTGTTGAAGTAATGCACGCCGGCCCAGATTTCGTCGGGCGTCATGTCGAGGTCGTCGATGGCCTTGAAGAGGTCGCTCAGCAGACGGTGAGCAATCTGCTTGGTGCGCGCGCTGCCGGCGTCATTGCCCAGGTTGGCGGCGGCCTTCAGCAGGTCCTGAACTTCTTTCGTGTCGAACACCTTGGCACTCATGTCTGCTCCTAACGCTCTGTCATTTTCGTGGGGTTAACCCTCATCCCAGGTCGGTCTGAATCAACTTGGAAGGTATAATCGCGCCCCGAAAACCGGGGTTGAAAGCAGAATAGAGGCGGCAAACCAGCCAGTCCAACACCGTTTTAGTATCGGGCTATATCCTGGAGGTATTGTATGGAGTTGCGTCACCTGCGCTATTTCGTGGCCGTCGCGGAAGAACGCAACTTCACGCGCGCGGCCCAGCGGCTGCATATTGCGCAGCCGCCACTGAGCCGCCAGATCCAGCAACTGGAGGAAGAACTGGGCGTGCAACTGTTCGAGCGCAACGCCCGGCCGCTCAAGCTGACCGAGACCGGCAAATTCTTTTACTCCCACGCGGTGCACCTGCTGGCGCAGACCAGCGAACTGGAATCGATGACGCGGCGCGTGGGCAATATCGAGCGCAGCCTGTCGGTCGGCTTTGTCGGCTCCACGCTCTACGGCATGCTGCCCAAGATCATCCGGCGGTTCCGCGACGAGAACAAGTCGGTCGAACTGAGCCTGCACGAGATGTCGACGATGGACCAGATCCGCGCGCTCAAGGACGGCCGCATCGACGTGGGCTTCGGGCGCATCCGCCACGAGGACGCCAACATCCGCCGCGTGATCCTGCGCGAGGAAAAGATGATCGTCGCGCTGCCCATCGGCCATCCGCTGTCCACGGCAAAGCCGGTACTGTCGCTGCGCGACCTGATCCACGAGACGCTGATCGTCTTCCCCAAGGCGCCCCGCCCCAGCTACGCCGACCAGGTCCTGTCGGCGTTCCAGGAACGCGCGCTGACCCCGCGCCGCATCTACGAAGTGCGCGAACTGCAGATCGCGCTGGGACTGGTGGCGGCCGGCGAAGGCATCTCGGTGGTGCCAAGCAGCGTATACGGCCTGAAGCGCGATGACGTGAGCTACATGGAACTGGACGACCCCACGCTCACGTCGCCCATCATCATGAGCATGCGCGCGATGGACGAATCGCGCGACATCAAGGAAATGCTGGAACTGATCTACCGGCTCTACGAGGAAGAGAAAATCCCGTATGTGCCGCGTACGGATCGCGGGGGGTAGGGGTGGGTTGGGGAGTGCGGGTCGCGAATGCGGCGCCGCGCCGGACGCTTTGGCCCTAACGAACAACCTCCGGCTTTCCCGTCACCCGCATCGACGGCAGCCACACGCCCGGCCCGGGCGCCCGGATTACGGTGCCGTGCACGGTCACTTGCCGGCCGGTCAGCGCGCGGGCGTCAGCCAGCGGCACGCCGACGAGTTCCCAACTGTCGTGTGCGGGCGTCTCCAGCATGACCGTCGGGAACGGCTCGTTGCCCTTGATACGGATTTCGCCGACGAGGGCTGTCTGGCCCTGCGGCGTCGTTGCCGCGGCACACGCCGCGAGCGTCAGGGCGATGAGGCCCGATAGTGCGAATCTCTGCATGGTGTCTGACGAAAAGACGGGGCGGATTGCGCCGCCCCGTTTGCCTTACTGGATCACGACCGACAGCGTCGATTGTGCCGGCACCTTGACCGTCTCGCTATAGGTACCCGACACGGCCTTGCGCACCACCGGCAGGCTGGCGTACGGCTGCAGCGTGGCCGGCACCGACTGCGTCAGCGTGCGCAGCGGCAGGTACAGTTGCGGGTCGATGACCGGCAGCGTGAAGCCACCTTCGGCACGCGCCGGGAAGCCAAAGCCGGTGGGGCTCGGGGACTTCATCAGCGCCCCCGACGTCGCGGCGAAGCGGCGCAGTTGCTCGCCCAGGCTCGACGTCGGCACGGTCGCCCGGATCGACGCATCGAGCACCGCCACCGAATCGGTGCTGCTCACGTTGGACAGCAGGTGCTTGTAGAAGCCCAGGCCGAGCTGGCGATCCAGGAAGCCGCCGAGCGAGCCCGACACCGAATAGCTGTCGCACGACGGACCAAAGGCATCCCAGGTCAGCAGGCTGCAGTTGTACGAACCCGCCTTGTAGCCTACGTAGTTCGGGAAGCGCACGTCGCGGATGGCGTTGTACGTCGGATCGATCGACTGGCTCGCGAAATCCTCCATCATCATCGCGCTGGCTTCTTCCAGCCAGGTATCGAAGGCATACAACGGGCCCTTCACCACCGCGCGGCGATAGAAGTTCTGCATGTGCATGCCTTCATGCGCCATCGTCAGCAGCATGGACTGCATGCCGTCTGCGCCGCCGCGATACAGCGTCTCCGAATCCAGGTACAGCGACACCGACTCGTTGCTGTACGGGTTCGTGCTCGGGTCCATCTTGATCGCGTTGCGCGCAAAGAAGTAGCCGACCATTCCGAACGGCGTGGCGTTGTTGTCAAAGTTCAGGATCACGATGTCGATGGGCTGCGGCACCGAGCCGTCGACCAGGTCGCCGTAGGCGTGCGGGCCCCAGACCGGGCCGCCGGTCTGCTTGAGCATGTCGTAGATCTTGCCGCCCGGGACGAAGCCGGCGTAGAGCTGGTTGACGATGGTCGGGCTGACCTTGGCGACGTCGTTCTCGCTGTCCTCCACCCAGAAGTTCACCACCGTGCCGTCGGACGTCGTATCGGTGCGGACCAGCGTCGTGCTGCGCGAGGAATTGTCCTCGTGGTAGAAGTTCCGGGGCGAACCCACGACATAGCCCGCTGCGCGCAGCGGCGACGAGGCGCCGAACGACGAACGGTTCGGTGCGGTACCGCGCGGGCCGGCAAGCGCCACCCAGCCATCGCGGTTGAAGTCGGCAATCCGTCGCTTGGTGGCGTTGACGCCGTTATCCCACTGGATGGCGCTGGCGGCAATCGTCGGCATGTACGACGAAGTCAGCGCGATGGTGGGCATGGTCTGGGGCACGCCGGTCTGGTTGGTAAACACCAGCGTCACGTCCTGGCCCGTCAGGCCAGCGATGCTGATCGGCATGTCCACTGCGGCAGCCGTGGCGTTCGGGTTCTGCCAGACGCCCACGCCGCTGCCGGCATAGGTATTGGCGTCGACGGCGGCGCAGCCGGAGCAGGCCGGCGTGACGACGCTGACCGGCTTGGCGACCGGTTCGGTCGGCGTTGCGGTGACCGGTTCGGCCGGCGTTGCGGTGACCGGGGTGCCCGGTGCAGTGGTGGCCGTGGTAGCCGACGTCTGTGTCGCGGCTTCCCCGCCGTCCCCACCGCCTCCGCAGGCGGCCAGAACTGCCGAAGTCAGCAATGCCAGAGCAAGTGACCCCGGGAAGGACAGCGGGCGCTGAGTGCGCTGCATGGATATTTCTCCTTGTTTGATGGGCCGCGTCTATCAATGCGCGGCTCTCCTATATCGGCAAAAAATCCAAAAATGTCACCCTCCGTTCGGGGGTTGTTTCCCGCCCGATCCCCCGCTAGCCATTGTTGCGCGCCGTACAACATAGTGAAGGCCGCCACGGCCCTACTGCCTGCCGCGCCCCCTGCCTAGAATCCGTTGCACCGATGGTTGCGCAAGCCGCGCGACGGTCGAGGAGGATGTCCGTGCGACCAAGCGGACCCGCGCCAGCCGCCCAGCGGCCTACCCACCCAAAGACAGGAACTGATCATGAGCGAAACAACCCGCAATCTGCAGCCGGTGACCGCCAACCTTGGCAAGGAGGGTTCCGGCGAACTCGTGCCTTCCCGCTACGCGGTACGGATCGGAGACGTCGACGTGGTGCTGATCAGCGACGGCATCCTGCCGCTGCCGACCTCGACCATGTCCACCAATGTGAGCCCTGAAGACCGCAACGAGTGGTTCGACGGCCGCTTCCTGCGCCGCGACATGTTCGACTGGGCGCTCAACATCGCGCTGGTCCGCAGCGGCGACCGCCTGATCCTGATCGATTCGGGCGTGGGCGACGGCTTCGAGTACTTCACGCGCGCCGGCCGCTCGGTGATGCGGCTGGAATCGGCCGGCATCGACCTGGGCGCGATCACCGATATCGTGATCACGCACATGCACATGGACCACGTCGGCGGGCTGAACGTCGAGGGGGTCAAGGCCAAGCTGCGCCCCGACGTGCGGATCCACGTGGCCGGTGCGGAGGTGGAGTTCTGGAAGAACCCGGACTTCAGCAAGACCGTGATGCCGGAGACCGTGCCGCCCGCGCTGCGCAAGGCCGCTGCCCGCTTTGTGGAGCTGTACAGCAAGAACATCGTGCAGTTCGACCGCACCGTGCAGGTGGCGCCGGGCGTGTCGGCACGCGTGACGGGCGGCCATACGCCGGGGCATTGCGTCGTGGACGTGGCCTCGGGCGGCGAGAAGCTGACGTTCGTGGGCGATGCGATCTTCGAGGTGGGCTTCGACAATCCCGCATGGCAGAACGGTTTCGAGCACGAGCCGGAGCTGGCTGTCGACGTGCGGATCGGCCTGCTCAACGAAGCCGCGGAAACGGGTTCCCTGCTGGCGGCGGCGCATATCGCGTTCCCGTCCATCGGCCATATCGCGAAGAACGGCAACGGCTTCCGCTTCGTGCCGGTGCAGTGGGATTACTGATCGGGGGGCGCGCGCCGACGGCCGCCAATCCTGACCGCTGAAGCGAATGCCGCGATTTCAACACTCGCGGCATTTCGCATTTTCAGCGCCCGCACCAACGGTTGCCAATTCGCACGCTGCCGACCCGCCCGCCGTCAACACCACCGCACGCCGCCGCGTTCTCCGATCGCAAGTTGCGATCACAGCCAAGGAGGCCGCATGAAGATCACCGTTATCGGCGCGGGTGCCGTGGGATGTTTCTATGGCGCCATGCTGGCCAGGGCGGGGCATCCCGTGACGCTGGTCGGCCGGCCGGTACATGTCGACAGCGTGACGCGCCATGGCCTGCGGTTCGAATCGCCGGCGATGGACACGTACATCGCCGTCGCCGCGGACACGCGCGTGCAGGCGGCCGAGGACGCCGATCTCGTGCTCTTTTGCGTGAAGTCCGCCGACACGGTCGACGCCGCGCGGCAGTTGCGTCCGTTCCTGAAAGCCGATGCGGCAGTGCTGTCGCTCCAGAACGGCATCGACAACGCGGCGATGCTGGAAGGCGCGCTAGGCCGGCCGGTCATCGCGGCCGCCGTCTACGTGGCGTGCGAGATGGCCGGCCCCGGCCATCTCAGGCATCACGGACGCGGCGACCTTGTGATCGGCGATTCGCCGCAAAGCGCCGAGATCGCCCGGATGCTGGGCGCGGCCGGCGTGCCGACCGTGGTGTCCGCCGACGTGCGGGTGCCGCTCTGGGACAAGCTCGTGCTCAACTGCGCGTACAACGCGCTCTCGGGCATCGCCAACCTGCCCTATGGCGAGATCCGCAACGTCGAGGCGGCCGAGGAGACGATGAAGCAACTGATCGCCGAATGCCTGGCCGTGGCGTGCGCCGAGCGCGTCGGCATCGACCTCGACGTCGAGCGCCAGTTCGAGCGCATCCGCCATACGATCCCTGCCGGCCAGTATTCGTCGATGGCGCAGGACCTGGCCCGTGCCCGTGCCACGGAGATTGACTACCTGAATGGCGCCATCGTGCGGCGCGGCTTGGCGCATGGCATCGCCACGCCGGTGAACCAGGCGCTGATGACGCTGGTGCAGCTTCTGGAGCGCCGGCCGGCGGCCCGGGGCGGTTGAGCGCGCGTCGTCACCCCTTGTCGCGCAACACCGTGCGGAAGCCGATATGCGAAGCGGGCAAGTCCGCTTCCTGCTGCTCGCGCGACGACGCGCGGTAGCGTACGCAATAGTCGGACGAGCAAAGGAACGAGCCACCCTTGATGACCATCGGCGTGTTGCCGGCCGCACCATGGGGCCGATTGGCGGGGGCAATGGTAGCGGTGTCGCCGTTGGCATGGCCCTGGTGCTCGCCACGGTAGACGTCGCGCGTCCATTCCCACGCGTTGCCGATCATGTCGAACAGCCGGTAGTCGCTGGCCGCGTAGCAGCCCACGGGCGAGCGCCCGACGTGCCCGTCCTCGTTCGTGTTCATCAGCGGGAACGCGCCCTGCCAGTAGTTGGCGGATGGCTTGCCGGCCGGATCGCGCGGCGCGGTGTCAAGCGTGGCGTCCTCGTGCCCGGCCTTGCCGGCGTACTCCCATTCGGCTTCTGTCGGCAAGTCGCGGCCGAGCCATTGCGCATAGGCCAGCGCGTCTCGTTGCGTGACCAGCGTGACCGGATGGTTGGCGCGGCCGCGCAGGTCGCTGGCCGGCCCGTCCGGATGCCGCCACGATGCGCCCTTGACCCACGACCACCACGCCAGCGGCCGGGCATCCAGTTCGGCCTGCGTCGGCGAGTGGAACACGGCGGCGCCCTGCTGCCGCTCGGCATCGGTTACATAGCCCGTGGCCCGCACGAACGCGGCGAATTGTGCGTTGGTGACCTCCGTCTGGTCGATCCAGAAACCGGCCACGCGCGTGCGGCCGCTGCCGGCCGGGCGTTCGTCGGGATAGCCATGATGGGTGCCGAGCACGAAATCGCCGCCGCTCAGGTGCACCATGCCGGCGCGGGCATCGGCGCCCCAACCATCTGGCAGGCCGCTGTATTGCACGCATTGCCGCCCGCTGCCCAGCGGCGCCGCCGGCCTGCCGGTGTTGCTGCCGTCCAGCCCGCCGGACGGTAACGCGGCATCGCGCGGGCCGTGGGCGGCGCGCGATGCATAGACGCCGGACACGGCCGCAAACGCCACGCCGAACGCCACTGCGACGACCGCCACCTTCGCGGCGCCCCGTAGCTTTGCAGAAGCTGCCATGACGCGACGCATCGATCAGTAGTAGCCCTTGGGACGCGCGGGCTCCACGCCGCCCACGCCCTGCATGTACGTCTTCCACTGTGCGATCAGGCTGTCCAGCACCGTCGCGTTGCTGGCGGAGACGTCGTGGTTCTCGCTGCGGTCGGTGGCCAGGTCGAACAGCTCCCAATGGCCGTCGGCCGGGCCGAACTGCGCGGGCTCGGTCCACAGCGCCTTCCACCGGCCATCGGCGCTGCGGATCTGCGCCCGGCCGTACGACTCTTCGCCAAACGCGGTGGTGCGCACCTCGCCCGTCGCCTCGCCACGCAGCACCGGCAGCAGCGATTGCCCGGTGATCGGCCAGACGTTGCGGCCGTTGTAGACCACCTTGCCCCGGTTCCGGTCCGTGCCGGTTGCCGGATCGATGCTGGGCGCGGCGGCGGTGGATGGCAGCGCGATGCCGGCCACGGCCAGGAACGTTGCCGTGTTGTCGGTCACGTGCGTGAAGGCGCGCAGCGTGGGCTGCTGCTGCGTCTGCCCCGGCAGCTTCACGATCGCCGGCGTGGAGATGCCGCCTTCGCCCATGTACCCCTTGGTCTGGCGGAACGGCGTGGCGCTGACCTCGGCCCAGCGCAGCCCGTACTGCAGGCGCCGCGCGGCCTGCAGGCCGTTGTCGGTGCCCAGCGTCGAGTACACGGGCTCGGCGGCGTTGGCGGTGTCGGTGGCGGTCGGGTCGCCATTGGTGATCGGCCAGCCCTCCGCGCCGTTGTCGGACTGGAACATGATGAACGTGTTGTCGTACTCGCCGATGTCCTTCAGGTGCTGGACCAGCAGGCCGATGTTGTAGTCGAGGTTTTCGACCATGCCCGCGTAGATCTCCATGTAGCGCGCCTGCGCCTTGCGTTCGTCCGCGCTCAGGCTGGCCCACGCCTTGTCCACCAGGCCGGGGCCGTAGTCGGTATAGCCCTGCGCCGGGCCGTTCAGCGCGTTGATGTACTTGGCGCCAGCCGTGCCGTTGGCGGCCGTGCCCGCCGGCGCAACCAGTGCCTCGGGCTGGCCCGCATACGGATTGAAGTCGGCGGGGATGATGCCGAGCGCCTTCTGGCGCGCGATACGCGCGTTGCGGACGGCGTCATAGCCCGCGTCGTACCGGCCCTTGTACTTGCTCAGCCAGGGCTCCGGCACCTGCAGCGGCCAGTGGGGCGACGTGTACGCGGCATACGCAAAGAACGGCTTGCCATCGGCCTTGTTGGCGTCGATGTACTCGATCAGCTTTTGCGTATAGAAGTTGGTCGAGTAGAACAGCGCGGGCGATCCGCCTGCGCCGCCGGGCTGCCCCGGCTGGCCCGGCTGCACGTACTTGCCGTTCTCGGTGTAGTTGCGCGATCCGGCGGCCTCGTGTCCGAAGTGGTTCGACGCCGCGCCGCCCAGCAGCGCGTAGCTGCGCTCGAAACCCCACTGGTCAGGCGTCTTGCCGCTGGTGGCGGCCGCCCCGGCGATGCCGGAACCGAGATGCCACTTGCCGGCCATGTACGTGTGGTAGCCGGCGTCCTGCAGCAACTGGGCCACGGACAGCGCGCTGTCGTTGAGATAGCCTTCGTAGCCGGGCAGGCCCTTGCGTTCGTCGTTCGGCGCGCCCATCGTGCCTTCGCCGACGAGGTGGTGGTCGGTGCCGGAGATCAGCATCGACCGCGTGATCGCGCAGACCGTGCCGGTGTGGTGATTGGTCAGGATGCGGCCGGACGCCACCAGTGCGTCCAGGTTCGGCGTGTCGATCTCGCCGCCGAACGCGCGGATATCGGAATAGCCGAGGTCGTCGGCCATGATGTACAGGATGTTCGGACGCTTCTGCACGGTACCCGTGCCCGGCGACGTCGCGGTGTTGCCGGTGGAGGCCACCGGGGTACTGCCGTCGGACCCGCAGGCCACCAGCGAGACGAGCGCGGCGGCCACCGCGCCGGCCAGGCCGATGCGCAAGACAGGGGCAGCGCGCCGGGGCGCAGCCGTGGAACGGGCACGACGAACGGACGGGGAAGCGTTACGTGTTGGCATTGTTGTCTGGCGCTACCGTGAAAGGAACTGGCCATGCTATGGCTGCGCCGCGCCAAATCCAAACAACGTTTCCGCATGCCGTTCTGCGGAAATATTCGTTGCCGTGGTCAGGGTATCCGTTGCTTGCTCAGGTCATCAGCGCCACGATCACCGTGCCCCACAGCGCCAGCAGGACGTTTCCGACGGCATAGGCGACGCCGTAGCCCAGCGTGGGCACCGCGCTCTTTGCGGCTTCCTGTACGGCAGCCAGCGCCGGCGTCGCCGTGGAAGCACCCGCGCATACGCCGAGCAGGATGCCCGGATGCATCTTCATGAGCTTGTGTCCGACGAAGACACCCGTCAGCATCGGGATGCTCACCGTCAGCGCGCCGGCCAGCAGCAGCGACAGGCCGCTGGACTGAAGCCCCTTGACGAAGTCGGGGCCGGCGTTCAGGCCCACGATTGCCACGAAGCCGGTCAGGCCAATCGATTCAAACACCCACAGCGTCGGCCCGGGAATCCGCCCGAACAGCCGCGGCTGTACCGACCGGAGCCAGCCACACACCAGCCCGCCCAGCAGCACCCCGACGCTGAGCGACAGCCCGATCTCGATGCCACCCACGACCAGTGCCGGAACGCCCACGAGCGCGCCGGCGACGATGCCCAGCGATACCAGCACCATATCGGTCGCATTGGTGGCCCGATCGGCGACGCCGATCTTGTCGACCGCGCCTTCCACGCTTCTCGCGCTGCCCACCAGCGAGACGACATCGCCACGGTTGAGGACGGTTTCCGGTGACACCATTACCGGCGTGCCGGCGCGCGACACACGCGCCACGAACACCCCGCGCGCGCTTTCTTCCTTGGCCAGATCGCCCAGCCGGCGGCCGTCGACGGCCTTGGATGTGATGATGACGTCCAGCAGTTCCACTTCCACGTCGAGCAACTCACGATCATCGATCTCGTGCAGGCCGGAATGCGCACCGTCCATCCGCTCGACCAACAAGGTGCGACGGCCAGAGACGCTGAGCGCGTCGCCCGCGCGCAGGACGATGTCCGGCGCGATGCGCATCACCGCGCCACTGCGGCGAAGACGTTCCACGCAGATGCGCTGGCCACCGATATCCACCTCCAGCTGGGCCACGGTCATGCCCGCCAGCGGCGAAGCTGCGTCGATCTGGTAGGCGCGGAACTCGATCTCCCGCCGGCTCGGGATGGCATGTGCGGTGTTGCCCTCCATCCGGCTTTCAAGCTCGCGGCACGCCGCTGGCAGGTCCACGCGAAGCAGCCGGGGCGCAAGTTGGGCGAGGATCCACGCCGCGCCGACCACGCCCACCAGATAGGTGACGGCGAACGCGACGGGAATCTGGTTCGTCAACACCTGTCGATCGGCTTCGGACAGGGCCAGCCGCGAGATGGCGTCACCGGCCGTACCGATGGTGGCGGACTCCGTCAACGCGCCAGCCACCACGCCCGCAGCGGTGCCGGCCTGGTAGCCGAACAGCTTGCTGACGATGAACGCGACTACGAGCCCCGTTGTGGCGACGATGCCCGCCAGCAGCGCCTGCTGCAGGCCGTCGCTACGCAATCCGCGAAAGAACTGCGGGCCCGTGCGGAACCCGATGGAAAACAGGAAAAGCAGGAAGAAGCACTGCTTCACTTCGCCGGAGATCTTGAGCCCGAGTTGCCCGACCAGCACGCCGGCAAGAAGCGTCCCGGTGACCGCGCCCAGCGTAAAGCTGCCGATTTTCAGCTTGCCCAGCGCGTATCCCAGCCCCAGCACCAGGAAGAAAGTGACTTCTGGATGCAGACGAAGCAGGTGCTGGAACCAGTCGAAGGCGGCGCTCATTGTGGACTCCGTGGTACGGCCCGCCATCTCCCTTTTTTGATTCGCGCCGTCCCGGGGTATTGACCGGGCAATCTCCCGACGGCCCGGCGCATCGGCGGACTATCGAGCGGAATACTTTCAGCTACTTCGCAGCGGCGGAAGTGAAAGATTCTGCAAAGGATGATTATTTGTTTCGAGAAGAACGCGTAAATATGCCGAAAACAGCACCTTCGCCATGAACGCCGCGACGCGTCATCCCGCCGGTGCGATGGCCCGGAACTGCGCGCACAGCCGGAACACGTCTTCCGACAGCGCCGTCTGCTTCGCCTTGGCATAGCGGGTGGCGAGTTTCATCAGTTCCTTGATGTCGCGTCCGCTTGCTGTCGGGTAAGCAGCGGTCAACGCCTCCACCAGTTCGTCATCGAGGGTCGCGCCGAACTGGTCGGCTTGCAGACGCCACAGGCGCGATGCATCCGCCCGGTCGGGCGTCTCGTACTGGATGGTGGCGATGCACCGTGACAGGATGGCGTCATCGACGTCACCGGTACGGTTGGTGGTCATGAACAGCAGGCCGCTGAAATACTCCAGCGTGCGCAGGAATTCCGCAACGATGGCGTTGTGCTCCAGGTCGTTGTCGCGGCGGCGGATGTAGACGTCGGCCTCGTCGAGCAGCAGCACGGCATTCCAGCGCATGGCGCGGCGCAGTATCTCCATCAGGCTGGCGCCGACCGAGGCGGCGGTCGTGCCAAGCTGTCCGGAATGCACGCGGTAGAGTGGCCGGCCGACGACTTCCGCGTACACCTCGGCCGTCAATGTCTTGCCAAGGCCGGGCGCGCCCTGGCAGAGGATGGTCGTGCCGCCCGATTTGCCAGGCACCACGTCCTGCACCAGGACGTCCAGGTGCGAGGTCAGGATGTCGATCAGGTCGCGGTGGTGGTCCGGCAGCACGAGCTTGTCGCGCAGCCCGGGCTGGTACTGGTATTCGGTCAGGTGCTGCACGTGCACCCAGATGTTGCGGTGCCATTCCAGATGGAACAGATGCACGTAGCCGTGCAGCGGCATCCGTTCGAATCCGGTGGCCACCCCGGCCTTGCGCCAGAATTCGGCGTCGCATGTCACTTCGAAGCGGCGCTCCAGCCGTTCCTCGTCATTGATGCAGCGGGCCGCCACGCCATCGCCCAGCCGCGCCAGCGAAACAGTGCCCTTGCCTTCCACGGTGAAGGCGGGTCCCGTGGCGATGTACTGCGCGCCGAAGCTGCGCTGGTAGCGCAGAAAAAGCTGCGCATGCCGGTCGTACTCCTGCCGGAATTCCGCGCACTCCTTGAAAAACCCGAAATCGGCGAGCAGCTGCGGAATCGTGCGGTCCACGATCTCGTCGCGCGTGACGATGATCGACGTCGTCATGCCCCCTCTGCGCCGCGTGGGGTCGGTCAGCTCCGAGTTGGCGGACAGCATGGTATTCGCCAGCAGGTCGATGGCCACGTAGGCCATGCCCTGCTCGGGCTCCACGTGGCGGATGCGATAGACCAGCCACGGCAGCAGTACGCCATCGCGGCTGCGCTGGTACAGCCAGCCGTCGATGACATCGCGCGACAGGTACGCCACCAGCCCCGCCACCAATCGCTCCAGGCCGGGAATGGTCCGTGCCTTCGGAGCGTTGTAGACGTTGTCGAGCGCCAGCATCTGGAACGTGAGCTGCCGTTCGTTCTTCGCCTTGCTCAGCGTGTAGAGCATGTTGAGCGACTGTGCGTCGAACAGCCGCGCCGACACCGACATGCTGCCGTGACAGAGACCGTGCTCCTTGAGCTGCCGTGCCAGCGGAGACTCGGCCTCGACCATGGCAAGCAGCGGGTGGATCAGAGACTGCGGAATCTCGATATTCATGGATTGCACTCCGTTGGCGGCAGATGCTGGGGCTGGCGACGGCGCGCTACGCCAGGAAGAAGCGGATGGCCTCGGTCACGATCGGGGGATGGATCAGGTGCGTGCCGTGAAATTCGACATACTCGACGTCGTATCCGGCAGCTTTCAGCTTGGCGGCATTGGTCCGGCCGCTGGTCTGGATGGGCAGTTGCTCGTCAACCAGCCCATGCGCGATAAACACCTTCGGCGAGCCTTCCTGCAGGAAGACGGACATGAACCCGCCCGAGAAAGCGATGACGTGGCTGGCAATGTCGCCGTTGGTGATGCCGATCGACAGCGCGTAGCTCGCCCCATCCGAAAAGCCGGCGAACGCCAGCCGTTCCGGGCGAATGCGGTAGCGGGCCGAGACGGCGTCCAGCCCCCTGTGCAACTTCTGCAGGTCGGGGCCGTTGCCGCCGATGACGATGTCCCACGTGGGATAGGTCGAATGCGGCGCCAGCACCAGAAAGCCATGCGCATCCGCGTGCGGCTCGACAAAGGGCAAAACCTTCTCGGGAAAGCCGCCGGCACCGTGAAACATGACCAGCAGCGGCACGGGGCCCGGGCCAAGCTCCGGCGGCACGTAGAGCACCGCATCGCGCTCGTCGGCCAGTCCAAGCCGGTGGCGCCCGGGCGGCAACGGGGCCTGTGACGGCTCGCTGTGGGTGAAAGTTATCCGGCCCAGCAGAGAAGGATCGAGCATGGCGGCGGCAGGTGCAAATTGGTGATATGTAATATATCACCAATCTTGTGCACGGGGCGGGACAACCTCCGCAGCGTGAAAAATGTCAGCGCGAGCCGCGTGCCACCGCCAGCAAGACGCCACAACCGACCAGGAGCCCGCCAAAGGCGCGGTCGATCCAGCGACGCACGGCCAGCAGCCGGTCACGCACGGCGCCGGATCGCGTAGTCAGTCGCTTGAGCACCGGGATACCATGACTTAGGAACGTTGGTGTATTTCCCACCGTTACCGAGCTGCGCTGCACGAGGCGCTTTAGAACGCCTCCATCGTCATTTTAATACACGCATCGAGGCCCAAGCTGCAACTGGGTCACACTTCGCACGCGCTCAGTATAATTTGCACAGTATGGATGATGACTGTTCCCCATCGAAACCGGAGCGCGTGCCCGTGTGGCATTTGCAAATGAAACCGTATCGGACAACTTCGAGCAGACCTGATTGACATGAACCGAAATTTTCGCGACCGCATCGCCGGGATGAACGCAATGTATCGCCTACCTGCCCATGAAACTCCTACGGTCCCGGATGACGTGGGAAACCGGCTTGCCAAGTTCAAGGCTACGTTAATTGACGAAGTGAATGAGATCGACGACATCGGTGCGTTGGCAACATCCGGCGCGTCAAAGCTAGATATTGCCGTCGCAATAGCAGACCTGCTCGGCGACGTAATCGTCTATTGCCGCTCTGAAGCATTGAAATACGGCCTACCGCTCGAGGAAGTCCTTGACGTGATCATGGATAGCAACGAGAGCAAGCTCGGTAGCGACGGCAATCCAATATACGATGCCAACGGCAAGTTTCTGAAAGGCCCCAATTACTGGAAGCCAGAACCGCGCATTCGTGAGTTGATTGCATCTCGTACGGACAGTCGTGACTGCCAATAACAATGGCCGAAGGATGCGAACCTTATGGACGAAATAGTTCTTCCAGATATCTGGACCATCGAGGACCTAGAGCAGTCACTACATCGGGTTACTAACAGCTCTGGTGGTTCTCTAAAGCTTGGCAAGGAGTTCATCAGCCGCCGAAAAGGGGCAATGCATGATGCCGCTCGGCTGCAGCTTCTTGCCACTTGGGCTCGCTCAGCTCAAGAGAAGCACCTCAAGTACCACAACGCAAATCACATGCCTGCGGTGCTTGATGAGCTTTGCGACTATGCACCTGGGATCGTGGCGCTCCGGCTCAGCGACGGCGTGTCTATCGCCGACCAGTTTGTCGCTCGGCGCGAGGCACTGAAGCCGGCCGCTAAGAAGGTGACGGCCACCGACCAACTTGAATGGCAGAATGTTATTAAGGGTCGGACCATTGATTTCACCTGCGTCGGTGGATCCAAAATTCAGTATCTCAGGCCATTATTTTTTGCCCGCAATGCGAAGTCGGTAAAAAATAGGGAGGGAATGCTCCAGACGCTCACCGAACTTAGCGACTATGTGGCGAAGTACGATGCTGAACGCATTCCACCGGAATTTTTGCGGGCCTGCGCCACGTTCGCCAGCGAACTGGTCAAGAACACTCAGCAGCACGCCACTACGGATCGACACAATCGCCCCTACGTGGAGCACGCCGAGGGATTGATTCTGAGTTGGCAGCAAATGTCCGAAGACGCCTACAGATCAGATTTTTCGGGCCATGGACGTCTTGCGGAGTTTTGGGATAGAGAGCGAGTGCCGGTTCGGGAAGGCGCTAAGAAGGCGCTACGCTGCTTACAATTGAGCTTTTTTGACACAGGACCAGGATTTTCCGGCCGGGCCACAGGCCGGTCTATTGACGAACTCTCCTTAGAGGAAGAGCGTCACGCCTTGCTCACTTGTCTAAAGAAAAATGTCACGTCGAAGAGCGAGGCCGGGGCAGGAAACGGTCTTCCCCTTGTACTCAATGCCCTTCGCAGCATAGGGGGCTTGCTATCAATCCGGTCCGGCAGATTGCACATCTTTAACTCGTTCGCACCGAATGAGGCTAGAGATCTCTTCGCGTTCGAAGACTGGTCCGCCAAAGACCTGGCCCCTGCAACCGGGGCCGTCATTTCACTGCTTATTCCCATTAGAAGATGATCCGCAAAGCGTATTCCTTCCTTGCACGTTGTACGTGCTCGTCGTCTGAATGCGACGTAGATGCGCTGAGCGTCTTCTTTGATTCGAAGCGCCCCGCGACTGAATTTGATTTCTTCGACGAACTCGAAAGATCTCTACGCGAGAATGAGACGTTGCCCGATTGCATCGTCGTTATCTCGGACACAAATCACACTGAGTCGCTCATCGGACACTGGACGTCCTCTACCCAAAACCGTCAGACGTTTTTGGACAGGGGCTTGAACAAAGGGGTTCCGTTCGTCAAGGAGGTGATATTTGTTTCGTGGAGCCCGACTGATGGGTTGTCGCAAGACGCACATGATGAGGACGGACATACTTCCACCATTCAACTTCCGCTTAAGGACCTAGTTGCCCAGGGGCTTGCGGCGCTTGTACGGTCCAATCCCGTCGTGCAGGTCGCACCAGCCGGACATGTCTTCAAGCATCCGTCTAGGACGGTCAACAAGCTTTTCATCCAGGCCCGCGAACTTGCCACGAGCGAAGCTGAATTGGCTTTCCTCGGTCGATGTTTGACGCTGACCTCCCCCGAACTAGTGGCATCGTCACTGGCGCGCGTTTTCATTGATACGATGGGAGTCTATTCCATCGTCCGGGAAGCCCTCGCCTTCGCAGAAAGCAGCGCCCGCATCGACAGCTACCATTCGTACGGTCGCTTGGCTGACCTTTCACCCCCCACGGAGCCGTATGTGGTTGTGATATCCGCTTCTACGAGCGGGGGAATGGCGAAAACGCTGTGCAATGAGCAGGGTTTTGAAGCGGACCGACTTGTTACGCTCATCGATTCCAGCCGTGTGGATCGAAGCGGAAAAGTCCTAGTGGCACTCGACGAGATCGACCCTTCATACGGCAAGCACCTCACAGATGGATCAGAAACGCAGATCGAACTCTTTGGCGAACACTTCACATCCAAAGCAAAGCCACCAAGAGCCGTAACGCTCGGAGTACCCCACACCCCTAAGGCCCTCGGAGTATTTCTAAAGCACTTTGGCATAGGCGGTCTTGGCGAACTCAACGCTCACTGCACCACGAGACGCGCCACACGACTGATGATGCTCGATGGCTCAGTAGTGGGCAGAAACAGCCAATTGCTGACTTGGCTGAATGCCGAGATCGATTGGTACGTTGGATCTGCCGTAAATCATATAATTTGCGCGAATGACGCGGGATCGCGAGCACTCGCAGACCATGCTGCTGGCCGTTTGCACAACACGAAGGATTGCAAACAACGACCCAGCGTCACCTGCTATGACTATCTTGGTCCGACTACTTTGGAGAGCGCACGTGGCGTGCTGGTAGTGCAGGCCGTCGCCGGTGATGGTGGTCTGCTACGAGAGATCAGCCGAGATCTCCGAGAGTTCTTGAAGTCCAACGTTCCTCGTCATTTCTTGATTGGGGTTGGCATGCCCCAGACTGCGGAGACATGGTTACGGCTTCGGCAATTTCTTATCAAGAATGCAAGCGAAAGAGAGTACGGGTTTTCGTGCTGGTTGGAGTTGCCAGTTGGCGCAGACGGAACTGCCAACGCCTGGCACACCTTCAACAATTTGGCTACAAACGCGCAAATCGAAACACCCACTGTGGGCGGCGTTGCTGCTGACATTGTCGACGCGTCTGTCGATCTAGCAGCCGAACTCGTGAAGAACGCCTTCAATAGCTTCCTGCCGACAAGCTCGGGCGCTTCACTAAGTCTGTCGGATGGCTTCGTATTCTTCGGGAAGACGTTTGACGGCCGAAGCCTTGATGAAATCTCCACGAGCACAACGTTCGCAACGGTAGCCGGCGTCCTTCAAGCCGCTCGAGAACTCTCGAACCCGGTGAACCAGTTACGATCAAGTGGATATGAGTCTGTCGTGCTGTCGCCGGAAAACTTCCTTCGATATAACGACAACCTCCTACAGGCCTGCATTTTGCGGGCCGCTCATCCGTCAGAACTTGACTACTCGTCAAGTCCGGACCTAAGCCGCTTGATGAAAGAGTTTCTCCTGAAGGTCTTCGAGCGCCACGCGCATCCTTACGGTGCGGCATCCCTGGAATTTGCGGCAGCTTTGGCAACAGGTCGACTTCGTCTTTCCGCAGACGACTCTCGCGAACTCCAAGCTCGCAGCCTTCAAAAACTCGCTGCGGCACCGAGCGCTTTGATAGGTTTCTTGTGTCTTATGGGTAGCATGGGCCGATGAGGACGTCTTGCCCTGAATAGGGTCTTTATTCAGGGCAGCATAATCTGCAGATGCGCAGACACTCATGGCGTAGCGCCTGCTGAGTCGCCAGGCACCTCGTCGCATTCGGCAAGCCGCATTTTCTCTGACCGTTGAAAGTTGGAATGAGAGGCACTTGATCTATGCTGTAGGCATCGGTGCGCTACGAGGGGGCACTATGGCCAAGCAAGTGTTTAGCCGTGCGCATTATCTGCAAATACTCAATGAGGCGTTACGACATCATCCGCAATGGCGGCCGGGGATGGAGTTCGTATTCTTCCCTATCGGCTCACGAGCGCGGGATGCGAAGCTAATCACATGTACCGGACCAACAAGTTGCCATGCGATTCACGCTCAAGTCGCACACGTGGCGTCGCATTTGTGTGAGGTGGCCGAGTGAGACGCGTTTGACAGTTAGAACAACTGAGGGGTCTTTGAACGCCAATTGACAGTTTTGATGCTGGCAGCGCGTTGGCGTGGAGGAAATATTGGAAGCGTTGGCTCCGGCAACAAACTGTGGCAAATCCTCGCTAGGCAAGGATTTGCCGTCCGTTCACTATCGGGTCTGCCTCGCTTTGTTGTGGGCTATTGACCCACTTAATTGCTAAGCGGCACCGTCCAGCGCCTGGGCGCGCGATGTCCGTTACAGGAACCTGAACAGGTTCATCTGCTGGATCTGCATGAACGATTGCTGCGCGCCCTGCAGCGCGGTCTGGCGCTGGTAGTACTCGGTGATCGCGGCGGCGTAGTCCAGCTCGGTCAGGTTCGACAGCGTCTGGGCGCTGCTGAGGTCGCGGTTCTCGCCGATGGTGTCCAGCGCGTCGACTTCGTTCATGCGCGAGCCCACCGACGAACGCACGGTCAGCACGTTGTCCAGCGAGTTGTCGTTCTGGCGCAGGCCGGTGGCGATAGCGTTCTGCAGGTTGGCGGCCGCCACGTCGGGCGACGTGCCCGAGCTGATCGGCTGGTGCAGTGCGCTGATCACGTTCTTCAGGTTGGCGAACATGTCGGCGCCCGCCTGCTGGGCCGGCTGGACCGTGAACTTGTCGGTGTCGGCCGGCATGCCCTTGACCGAGAACGACACGCCGCCCACGCTGATCGAGCCGTTCTCGACGTAGTCCACCGGTGCGGCGGTCGTGCCGGTCGTGGTGTCGGTCACCACGTACTGCTTCTTGCCGGTGCCGGCGTCGGTCTGGAACGCGACGCTGAACGAGTGGCCGTAGGCGGGATCGGTCGGGTTGGTCACCGAAATCGCGCTGAACACGCCGGTGCCGGCGTTGGTGCCGGTGCCCTTGATCACGTAGCCGGCATTGGCGGTCACCGACTGGAAGATCTCGGCGCCGTGGTTGCCTGCTTCCATCTGGCGCGCGACGTCCACCTGCAGCAGCTGGTGGCCGGTGTCGCCCTGGTAGGTCAGGTTGCCCGCGGCATCGGCCACGAACGGTGCCGAGCCCGACTTCAGGCCGCCGAACAGGAAGTTGCCGTTGCCGTCGTCGGCGTTGGCCAGGCCCACGAGCTGGTCGTACTGGCCCTGCAGCGCCGTGGCGAGCGACGCGCGGTCGTTGTCGCTCAGCGTGCCGTTGCCGGCGTTCACCAGCAGCGTCTTGATGTTCTGCAGCGTGGTGGTGACCGACTGGAGCGTGTTTTCCTCCAGCCCCAGCGACATGTTGGCCTGCTTGCGCGACGCCGTGTACTGGCCGTTCACGGCCATCGACTGCGACACGCCGAGCGCGCGCGTGGCGGCAACGGGGTCGTCCGACGGCGTCAGCACGCGGCGGCCGGTGGCCAACTGCTGCTGCACGTGCAGCAGGCTGGACTGCTGGCTGTTCATCGACGACAGGCCCTGGTGATACAGGGTGGAGGTGGCGACGCGCATGGCGTGATTCCTTCTTGTCCGGAGGTTGTATCGGGGATGTCCGCGATCAGGCGATGCTGACCAGCGTGTCGAAGATGGTGCTGGCGGCCTGGATCACCTTGGCGTTGGCCTGGTAAAGCTGCTGGAACTTCAGCAGGTTGACCGTTTCCTCGTCCATGTTCACGCCCGACACCGACTGCTGGGACGTGTAGATCTGGTCCGTGATGCTGTCCTGCGACGCCGACGCGATCGTCGTGGACTTGGCCTTGCTGCCCACGTCGTTGACCAACTGGGCGTAGGCGTCGTTGAAGCTCGACGTGCCGTTGATGGTCTTGGCCGTCTGCAGCTTGGCCAGCTTGAGCATGTTGCCGTTGTCCGACACCGCGCCCGTGTTGTTCGACAGCGTGAACGTGTCGCCATTCTTCGGCGTGCCGTTCAGGCTGAACGTCATGTTGTTGATCGTGATGTCGGTGCCCGACGCGGTGGCCGTCACCGTCGGTGCCGGCACCAGCGGCGCATTGGTCACCGAGTCGACGATCGTGTAGGCGCCACCCGTGAACGTCACCTTGACCGGATTGGTCATCAGCGTGAAGCCGGGCGCGACGTTGGTCAGCGATGCCTTGACCGTGCCGGTGTTCTGCGTGTTGGCGTCGGCGCGCGCCGGCGATGCGGCGGCGATCTTGGCCGGGTCCGTGATCAGCGTGCCAAAGCCGGCCGCGGCATTGCGCGTGGGCTGGATCTCGAACGATTCGTTGGCGTTCATCGCGCGGTCGAGCGTCAGCGAGAAGCCTTCGGGCGTGTTGATCGTCAGCGGATAGGTGCCCGGCGCCGCGGTGTTCGACACCACCACGTTGTCGGACTTGCGCACCAGCGAATAGCTGCCGCCGGCGAACTTCAGCGTGTAGTCGCTGGTCGTCAGGTTGCCGGTGTTGGTGATCGTGGCCGTGAGCTGCGCGCCCGACGTGTTCTTGTCGTTCGAGAACACGGTCGGCTTGCCCAGCGTGAACATGTCGGTGCCGATGGCGCCGTTCAGGTCGATGCCCAGCTTGTGCTGGTTGTTGAACGTCTGGCCGATGGCCAGCGACAGGCGGCCGATGGCGTTCTGCGCCGTGTCCAGCGATTCGCTGCGGAAACGCAGCAGCCCGCCAATGGAGCCGCCCGTGACCGCGCCTTCCTCGGCCTCGATCGTCGTGCCGTTCGGCAGCGTGTAGGCGATGGTCTGGCGGCTCGGGTCCACCGACGACGGCACCGTCTTGATGTCGTACGAATCGGTGCCCATCACCAGCGGCTGGCCGTTGCCGACGAACACGTTGTACGTGCCGCCGTCCTGCACCACCACCTTGGCGCCGACCAGTTCGGTCAGCTTGGCCACGGCCTGGTCGCGCTGGTCCAGCAGGTCGTTCGGCGCGTGGCCGCCCGACGCGGCGGTCATGCGCGAGATTTCCTTGTTCAGGTTGGCGATCTGCTTCGAGTAGTCATTGACCTGCGTCACCGACGACTGGAGCTGGGTGTTGATGCCGTCCTGCAGCTGCTTGAAGTAGTCGCTGGACGACTTGATCTGCCCGGCCAGCGCCTGGGCCGACGAGATCAGGCCCTGGCGGGTCGCCGGATCGGCCGGGGTATCGGACACGGCCTGCACGGCCGCGAAGAACTTCTGCATCAGCGGCGCCAGGCCACCTTTCTCGTCCGCCAGCAGGTTGTCGATCTGGCCGATCTGTTCCGCGTACGTCGACAGCTCGAAGCTGGCCGACGTGGCGCCGCGAAGCTGCCCGGTCAGGAAGCCGTCGTACACGCGCTGCACGGTGATGGTGTTCGAACCCTGGCCGTAGAAGCCGGCACCGGTGGCCTGGCCGCCGGCCGACGCAATGATCGTGTTCTGGCGGGTATAGCCGACGGTGGCCGCGTTGCTGAAGTTGTGGCCGACCGTGGTGAGCCCGTTCTGGGCGACGTTCAGGCCCGACAGACCGATATTAAACAGAGACATGTTCGTCTGACTCCGGATCGAATGGCTAGCCAGCGGCACGCTGCCGACGGCGGTGGATGTGTTGGTTATCGGCGCAAATGCGGCGCGACTTTAGCGTCGCAATGGTTTCGAAGGTGTCGGTGTTGTTAGTGCTTACTCTTTGGTTTGCGCCGCGTACAAGCGGGGACGGCGCGACCGATGAGGGTAGCGCCGGGAGTGCTTGGTCGCGTGTTTGCTCCCCTCTCCCGCGAAGTGGGAGAGGGGCTGGGGGTGAGGGCAGGCGGCTCAAGACGCGATGTCGCACTTGCGAAGCGCTGGCCCTCACCCCCGACCCCTCTCCCGCACGGCGGGAGAGGGGAGCAAAACCGAAGACAACCGTTACGTCGAAACCTTCCTCATGATCCGCACCAGCTTTTCGCCGTACGCCGGATCGGTGGCATACCCGGCCCGCTGCAGGCCGTGGGCCGCTTCCTCGGCGTTGGCGGCGCTGACCACGCCGGCGTAGCGCGGGTTGTTGCTGATCAGCCTGGCGTAGTCGTTGCACGCTTCCTCGTACGACCCGTAGGCGCGGAATTTTGCGCGCACCTTCTGCGGCTGGCCGTCGACGTATTCGGTCGTCAGGATCTCGGTGGTCGGGCCCTTCCAGTTGGCGCCGGCCTTGATGCCGAACACGTTGAAGCTGCTGGTGCCATCGGCATTGCGGATCTCGCGGCGGCCCCAGCCCGATTCCAGCGCGGCCTGGCCGACGATCAGCTTGGCCGGCACGCCGGAGGCGCGCGAGGCCGCCATGGCCGGCTCGGCCAGGCGGTTGACGAAGTTGCTGATGTGTTCGGGCGAATCGTCCGGCAACTGGCCCAGTTGCGTCTGGCCGTTGCCCTGCCAGTCGGCCTGGCTCTGGTACTGGCGCAGGCCGGCGGTGGGATTCCATGCCGCGCCGGGCAGCGTGGTGCCCACGGGCGGCGGGCCGTCGGCGTCGGTGGCGCCGCGGCTGTCCAGCAGCTGGGCCAGTTGGGCGTCGCGCGCGCTGGCGCCGGTGATGCCGCCCGCGCCGCCCATCGTCGGCGGCAGTTGCGTGCCGGTGGCACGCGCAAGCTGGCGGATCATCACGTCGGCAAGCCCGATGCCGCGCGACGACAACTGCTGCGACAACTGCTGGTCCATCATCGACATGTAGAGCTTGGTCTGCTCGTTGTCGAACAGGCCATCGGACGGCGTGGCGTCGCGCATGCTCTTGAGCACCATCTGCGTGAACACCGCCTCGAACTGCTTGGCGGCGGCCTGCAGCGTGTTCGAATTGTTGCCCGCGCGGGCCTGGCTCTTGAGCGCCTCGAACCCCTGCGTATCCAGGGCGAAGCGCTGCGAGACGTCGGCCTGCGCGCCCAGCGTGTTGCCCGCCGCCATCAGATGATCTCCAGTTCGGCGCGCAGCGCGCCAGCGGCCCGCATGGCTTCCAGGATAGTCTGCAGGTCGGCCGGCGTGGCGCCCAGCGCGTTCAGGCCCTTGACCACGGCCGCCAGCGACGCGCCCGCCTTGACGATCTGCAGCGAGCCACCGTCGCGCTTCAGGTCGATCTGCGACACCGGCGCCACCACGGTCTGGCCCTGGCTGAACGGCGCCGGCTGGCTGATCACCGGCTGGGTGTTGATGACCACCGACAGGTTGCCGTGCGCGATGGCGCAGTCTTCCACCGTCACCGCCTGGTTCATCACGATGGAACCGGTGCGGGCGTTCAGGATGACCTTGGCCGCGGCGCGCGCCGGCGTGACGTCAAGATTCTCGATGCGGGCCATGAAGCCCACGCGCGCGGCCGGGGTCTGCGGCGTGCGCACCTGCACCACGCGGCCGTCCATGGCGGCGGCAGTGCCGGGGCCAAGGTTGCGGTTGATCGCGTCGACCACGCGTTCGGCGGTGCCGAAGTCGGTGTCCTTGAGTTCGAGGTTCATGAAGCCGCCGTCCGGCTGGAACGACGGCACGGCACGTTCGACGATCGCGCCATTGGCGATGCGCCCGACGGCCAGCTGGTTGATCTGGACCTTGCTGCCGTTGGCCGACGCCCCGGCGCCGCCCACCAGCATGTTGCCCTGCGCGATGGCGTACACGTTGCCGTCGGCGCCCTTGAGCGGCGTCATCAGCAGCGTGCCGCCGCGCAGGCTCTTGGCGTTACCCATCGACGACACCACCACGTCGAGCTGGCTGCCCGGCTGGGCGTAGGCCGGCAGCGTGGCGGTGACCATCACGGCCGCCACGTTCTTGAGCTGCATGTTCTTGCCGGCCGGCAGCGTGATGCCAAGCTGCGACAGCATGTTGCTCAAGCTCTGCGTGGTGAACGGCGTCTGCATCGTCTGGTCGCCGGTGTTGTCCAGCCCCACGACCAGGCCGTAGCCAACCAGCGGGTTGTCGCGCACGCCCTGGAACGTGGCCAGGTTCTTCAGGCGCTCCGCGTGCGCGGCGCCCGCGCCCAGCAGCAGCAGCAGGACCAGGCAGAGCACACGCAGCACGCTGGCAGAAGAGACCGCGCGGCCTGAGCGGGAATGTCGGCCGGGCGGGGTGCCAAAAAACGAGCCTGGCTTGTGGAGAGGCATCGGAGGCAGAAACATGGCGGGATCAGAACGGTAAGACATTGAGGAAGAAGCGCTGCAGCCAGCCCATGTTCTGCGCCTCGTCGATGTACCCCTTGGCGGTGTACTCGATGCGCGCATCCGCCACCTGCGTGGACGGCACTGCGTTGTCGCCGGTAATCGTGCGGGGATTGACCACCCCCGAGAAGCGGATGAATTCCGCGCCCTGGTTGATGGCCATCTGCTTCTCTCCGGACACCACGAGGTTGCCGTTGGGCAGCACTTCGAGCACCGTGACCGTGATCGTGCCGTTGAAGGTGTTGGCGGCGCTGGCGCCCCCGCCGGCCTTCAGCGAATTGGATCCGTTGGCGTCGGCGTTCTGGCTCGTGCCGAACAGGCCGCCCAGGGCACGCGGCACCGCGTTGAACGCCAGCGTGGTGCTGCCGGTGCGGTTGGCGTTGGTGGCGGAATTCTTGCTGGCGTTGACGTTCTCGCTGATCACGATCGTGAGGATGTCGCCAACGTTACGCGGCCGCCGATCCTCGAACAGCGGGTTGCCCGCGTACGAGGATGCGTAGATGGAACCCGTGGCAGGGCCCATCGCGCGCGGCTCGGCGCGTGCGGTGGTGGGCATCTGCACCAGCGGCTCCTTGGGCATCATCGCGCAGCCGCCACTGGCCAGCGCGGCCAGGCCGACGATGGCGTACGTGACGATTGCACCGATGCGATACTGCGTGGCGGCCATGATCATTCCCGTTCTTAACCCATTTGGCTCAGGCGCTGGAGCATCTGGTCCGACGTCTGCACCGCCTTGCTGTTGATCTCGTACGCGCGCTGCGTCTGGATCATGCTGACCAGTTCCTCCACCACGTTGACGTTGGACGCCTCGACGTAGTTGTTCTGCAGCGTGCCCGCGCCGTTCAGGCCCGGCACCGTGGTGTTCGGCGCGCCCGAGGCGTCGGTCTGCACATACAGGTTCTCGCCCAGGCTTTCCAGGCCGGCCGGGTTCGGGAACGTGGCAAGCTGGATCTGGCCCACGGTGGCCGCGTTGGTCGAGCCCGGCTGCATCACCGTCACCGTGCCGTCACGGGCAACGTTCACCGACGTGTAGTTGGCCGGCAGCGTGATGGCCGGGTTCAGCACGAAGCCGCTGGACGTCACCAGCTGGCCGTTCGGGTCTACCTGGAACGAGCCGTCGCGCGTGTACGACGTGGTGCCGTCGGGCATCGTCACCTGGAAGAAGCCCTGGCCGATGATGGCCACGTCGCGCGAGTTGCCGGTCTGCGTGGGGTTGCCCTGCGTGTGGATCCGTTCCGTGGCCACGGGGCGCACGCCGGTACCAAGCTGCATGCCCGACGGCAGCACGGTCTGGTCCGACGACAGCGCGCCGGGCTGGCGGATCGTCTGGTACATCAGTTCCTCGAACACCGCGCGGCTGCGCTTGAAGCCCGTGGTCGACACGTTGGCCAGGTTGTTCGAAATCACGTCCATCTGCGTCTGCTGCGCATCGAGGCCGGTCTTGGCGATCCAGAGGGAGCGAATCATGGAGTTGTCCTGGTTCGGAAGTTCGTTGTGCGTGCGATCGGTACCGCGCGCGTCATCAGTTGTTCGACAGCAGCGCGTTGGCCCGCTGGTCGTTGGAGTCCGCGCCCGAGATCATCTTCATCTGCATCTCGAAGCGGCGGGCGTTGGCGATCATGTCCACCATGGCCTCGACCGGGTTGACGTTGCTGCCCTCGATCGCGCCGGAAATCACGCGCACGTTAGGGTCCTGCTGGAGCGCGTCCACGCCGGGGCGCAGCCGGAAGTAGCCGTCGTCGCCACGAGCCAGCCCTTCGGGCGGCGGCGTGACCACGCGCAGCTTGCCCACCTGGGCCAGGCCGTTGGCGGCCTCGCCCGGGCCGCGCGCCACCACGCTGCCGTCCGTGCCGATCGACACGGTGGAGCCCGGCGGCACCGCGATGAGGCCGCCGTCGCCCAGCACCGGACGCCCGGACGACGTCTGGAGCTGGCCGTCGGCCGACACCTGCAGCGCGCCGGCGCGGGTGTAGGCCTCGGAGCCGTCGGGCATCTGCACCGCCAGCCACCCGTTGCCCTGCAGCGCCACGTCGAGGTCGCGGCCGGTGTAGGTCAGCGGTCCGGCCTTCATGTCGGCGCCGGGCGTGGACGCGAGCGTGAACGCGCGCGTCTGCGTCTCCTGGCCCTGCACCGGCACGGCGCGGTACAGGTTCACCTGCGCCTTGAACGCCGGCGTGGAGGCGTTGGCCAGGTTGTTCGATACCGCGGCCTGCTGGTCGAGTATCTGCTTGGCGCCCGACAGGGCGGTGTAGATCATGCGGTCCATGGCGGAGGCTTCCGGCTAGTCGCGGCGGTCAGATGTTCACCAGGGTCTGCAGGACGGTGTCCTGCGCCTTGATGGTCTGCGCGTTGGCCTGGTAGTTGCGCTGCGCGACGATCAGGTTCACAAGCTGGCCGGACAGGTCGACGTTCGACTCTTCCACGGCGTTGGACTTCAGCGTACCCATCGCGCCGCCGGCCACGCCCAGCAGTTCCTGGCCCGACGCACCGGTGGCGGACCACACGTTGTCGCCTTCGGGCTTCAGGCCCTCGACGTTGCCGAACGACGCCATCGCGATCTGGCCCAGCGACATGGTCTGCTCGTTCGAGTACGAACCCAGGATCGTGCCGTCTTCCTGCACCGAGAAGCCCACCAGCGCGCCCGACGTGTAGCCGTTCTGCACGATCTTCTTCGGGTCGTTGTCGGCGCCGAACTGCGTGGTGCCGGTCAGGTTGAGCTGGGCGGTCAGCGCGGCGGCACCGTTCGATGCCGGCAGCGTGATGTTGGGCATGGCGCCGGCAGCCGGGGCACGCAGCTTGCCGTCGGCGTCGAACGACATCGTCACGGTCTGCAGCACGTTGCCGGCGGAATCGGTCACGTTCATCGACCAGTCATTGCCGCCGAACGCGTTGGTCGGGGCCGGGGCAACCGGCGGGCCGGCCACGACCGAGCGGCCGAAGTAGGCGGTCAGCTGCTGCTTGTTGCCCAGCGAGTCGTACACGGTCATGGCCGTGCTGTAGCTGAACATCGTCGAATCGGGCTTGGCGGCCGGCGTGCTGGCGAACGCGCTGGTCGGCACGGCGCTGCGCGAATCGAGCTGGAACTGGGCGTCGATGTTGGTGGTGGCCTTCGGCGGCATCTGCGCGTTGCTGATGGTGATCGGCTGCGGTGCCACGCCACCGGCGGTGGCGCCAGCGGGGTAGCCCGTCACCTGCAGGCCGGTGGCGTTCACCAGGCGGCCGTCGTCCAGGCGGTTGAGCTGGCCGTTGCGCGAGTAGAAGACCTGGCCGTCGGGGTTGGTCAGCCGGAAGAAGCCGTTGCCGTTGCTGATGGCCACGTCCAGGTAGCGCCCCGACGTCGAGATGTTGCCGTTCGTGAACGACTGCACCACGGCGTTCACGCGCGTGCCCAGGCCGATCTTGGAACCGGCGTACACGTCCGCGAACTGCGCGGTGGATTGCTTGAAGCCAACCGTGTTGGCGTTGGCGATGTTGTTACCGATCACGTCCAGGTTGGACGCCGCGGCGTTGAGGCCGCTTACCCCTTGACCAAAACCCATGATGTTTCCCCTAAGTAGGCTGTCGTTCGTGAAGTGCCCGCGCGTATGCCCGGACCGGGTGATGCGTTAGTGTTGGATGTATTCGCTGCTGCGGTGCGCGGATCAGGAGATGCGGCGCACGTCGTCGACGTTGGCCTTCTTGCCGTCGCCCAGTTCCACCAGCACGCCGCTGCTGTCGCCGCTGATGGACTGCACCTTGCCGTAGACCAGCGAGATCGGCTTGATGTCCTTGCCGTCGGCCGTGGCGGCCACCTTGAAGCTGTATTCGCCGTCGGGCACCGCGCCGCCCTGGTCGTTCTTGCCGTCCCAGGCGATGTCGTGCACGCCGGCGGTCTGGCCCTTCATGTCGATCGTGCGCACCACGTTGCCGCTCTTGTCCAGCACCTGCACGGTCACGCTGTCGGCCGTCGACGGCACGTCCACGCCGATCTTGCCGGCCACGCCGCCATCCACGGTCACGGCCGATCCCGGCACCATGACGGTCTTGCCGATCAGCGCGGCGGAATCCATCGCGCGGCTGGCAGCGGTCTGCGTCAGCAACTGCGTCATGGTCTCGTTCATGGTCTGCAGGCCGCTCACGGTGCTGATCTGCGCGAGCTGCGAGGTGAGCTGCGCGTTGTCCATCGGGTTGAGCGGATCCTGGTTGTTCATCTGCGTGACCAGCATCGTCAGGAAGTTGCTCTGCAGGTCGGCCGCGTTGGCGCTGCCGCTTTGCAGGGCCTGGTTCACGGCGGCGTTGGAGGTGCTGCTGCCTACGTTCGAAGTTGCCATGGTGGTTCGGTGAATCCGGTAAGAGGTTGCGTTGGGAAGGCTGCCGTCACTGACCGATGGTCAGCGTCTTCAGCATCATGTTCTTGGCGGTGTTGAGCACCTCCACGTTGGCCTGGTACGAACGCGACGCCGAGATCATGTTGACCATCTCTTCCACCGGGTTCACATTGGGCATCGTCACGTAGCCGTTGGCGTCGGCCAGCGGATGCGTGGGGTTGTGGATCATGCGCGGCGGCGCGGAGTCTTCCATCACGCCGGCCACCTGCACGCCGCCCACGTCGGTCTGGCCGGGCGTGGGCGCCATCTCGAAGATCACCTGCTTGGCGCGGTACGGCTGGCCGTTCGGCGCCACGGCGCTGTCGGCGTTGGCCAGGTTCGACGCCGTGACGTTCATGCGCTGCGACTGCGCGGCCATGGCCGATCCGGCCACGTCGAAAATGTTCATGCTGCCCATGTGTGCCTGCCCCCCGATCAGTTCTGGATCGCGGACAGCATCGTCCGGATCTTGCTGCTCATCACCGTCAGCCCGGCCTCGTAGTGCACCGTGTTGTCGGCAAACGCCACGCGCTCGGTGTCCATCTCGACCGTGTTGCCGTCGACGCTGGACTGCAGCGGAATGCGGTACTGCAGGTCGCGGTCGCTGTTGCTCATGGCGGGCGCCTGGGCCGGCAGGTGGCGGGCGGACGTGGTGGACAGCGACACGCCGTCGCGCTGCTGGTTGCCGCGCTCCACCGACTGGGCCAGCGTGCTGGCGAAATCGAAGTCGCGCGCCTTGTAGCCCGGCGTGTCCGCGTGGGCGATGTTCGAGGCAATCACCGATTGCCGCTGGGTCCGCAGGCTCAGTGCTTCCTGCTGGAAGCGGAACGCCGCATCGAGTCTGTCCATGATGTCTGCCTTTCCTGCAATGGCTTCATTTCGGGGAGAGAGCTGCCGTAGACCTTGGGTATACCTGTCGCACACCGCCGGCCGGGCTTCTTCAGGGTTGCCATCTTAGGGGCCGGGTTGTCACGCCAATCGTGCGAATAGGCAGGAGAAATCCGCGCATTTCCGGTTCGGTCTTCCGCGCGAGGCTGCCTACAATGGGCTCCACTGATTGACCGTCCTTGCTGGGATGCCCTCTATGACTCTCCACCGCCAGGCCGCCGCCTGGCTGGCGCTGGCCGGCATTGCGCTGACCGCGCCCGCCATGGCCGCGCCCGCCCAGGTCTCGCCGGTCGCGCCTCCGGGCGCGGCGCCGGTACAGGCCGCACAGAATCCGTTTGCCAACGACGATCCCGCGCGCGTGGCCGTCGAGCAGTTCCTGCTGCGCCAGTCCATGGGACTGCCCGGCAAGGTCAGCGTGCAGGTGGTGCCGCCGTCCGGCGGCCGCGCGCCCGAATGCGTGAATCCCGAGCCGTTCCTGCCCGCCGGCGCCGCGCCCTATGGCCGCGTCAACGTGGGCGTGCGGTGCGGCGGCGAGCGGCCGTGGACGCGCTACATGCAGGCCCGCGTGGCCGTGCTGACGAACTACTACGTGGCCGCCCGCGCCATGGCGCCGGGCGAGTCCATCACCGCGGCCGACCTGGAGCTGCGCCAGGGCGACCTGGGCCAGTTGCCGCGCGCCGTGGTGACGGACCCGTCGCAGGTGGACGGCTCGGTCGTCGCCAACCGCGTCGCGGCCGGATCGCCGATGCGCACGGACCTGATCAAGCGGCCCATCGCGGTCAAGTCCGGCCAGACCGTCAACGTGACCGTCGAGGGCGAATCGTTCCAGCTCAGCAGCGAAGGCAAGGTGCTGACCGACGCCGCCACCGGCAACCCGGTGCAGGTACGGCTGCGCAACGGCCAGGTCGTCAGCGGGCTGGTGCGCAGCGGCGACACCGTGGTGCTGCAGTAATCGCTTCAAAAAGATGTGCGGACGGCACTTTCTGCGTCCGTATGGAAGTCGTGTAAGTTAGTCGTCACACGGGCTGGAATCCCTGCGGGGCAACAGTCAGGGTGGCCGTCACCGCTGCGCGGCAGGCCGTGCGAGAATGCCGGCTGCCCGTTTCGGGAAGTCGACCCGGATCCGCGCGATACGGCCTAAAGTTTCTGGCGCGCCGGTCGATAAACCAGACGAACCCAGCAAGGATTTCACCGTGAAGATCAACAACTCCACTCCGTCCCGGCCCGCCGACGCCACGGCCACCGAAGGCAACGCCCGCCAGGCAGCCAACGGCGCCACGTTGACGGATCCTTCCGCCCTGACCGGCGTGCGTGTCAGCCCGCTGGCTGCCCAGGTTCGCGATATCGGTGCGCGCCTGCTGCAGGACGGCGACGGCGACATCGACGCCGCCAAGGTGGCGGAAGTCCGTCAGGCCATTGCGGAAGGCCGGATCAAGATCGATCCCAGCAAGATCGCCGATGGCCTGCTCGCGTCTCTGCACGAGCTGAGCCAGGGCGGCGCCCAATCCTGAACCTGACATGAGCCAAGCAGCCCTGATCCAGTCCCTTTCGGTAGAAGCCAACGCCATTGCCGCTTTCGGCCGCGCCCTTGCGGAAGAACGCGACGCCATCCGGCGGCAGGATTTCCAGGCGCTGAGCGACCTGCTCAACACGAAGATGGAACTGGCCCAGGCGCTGACACGCGCCAGCGCCACGCGCGAGGCGCAGATGATTGCGCTGGGCCTGCGCGCCGGCGCCGGCGGCCTGCTGGTGGGCCGCCCGGTGGATCCGGCCGTGGCCGAGGCCTGGCGCAAGGTCGTGTTCTTCGCCCACAAGGCCAGGGACGCCAACACGCTCAACGGCGCCATCGTCAACGCCCATCTGGACTTCACCCAGGAAGCCATCCAGGTGCTGCGCCAGGGCGGCATGGTGCCCAACGAAATGTACGGCCGCGACGGCAAGGCCCAGGCCGCCGGCGGCGGCGTGAGCCTGGCGGCCGGCTGAGCGCCCCCGCCCTGCCGGCTGGCGCGCGTGGCGCGTCAGAACCTGCCTACGACAGGCTCGGCGCGCGTCTGATCGCGCGCGGCAAACATCCTCCCTACATTGACATGTAGCCACCCGCCGTTGCCGGCAAGCACGGCGGAGTGACGTCCGGTAGTCAAAAACAATGTCCGGAGGTAACGCCATGTCATTCCTGCTCTATGTGATCGGACTCCTGGTGCTCGTGGGCGGTATCGCCTGGGGGCTTTCCGTCGCCGGCATCTCCCAGGTCTATATCGGCATCGCCTGCGTGATCGTGCTGGGCATCGGCATCATGTCGGCCGTGTCGCGCACGCGCACCAAAGATCCTTCCTGACGGCCGCGGCGCGCAGCAGCCGTGAGCCTCGAACCGACGCCGCCGGGCCTGGCCCGGCCACCGCTTCCGCCAAATGTAAACATTGCGGAACATGGGCCCCGCTCTATACACTCGAAGCGTTCAGATCTCCGCACGGTGATCGCCGCCATGATCGAGGCCCTGCGAAAAACAACCAGCGCGCTGTTCGACCCCGACCGACGATTCCGGCAGGCCCGCATCTTCCACGCCACGCGCGTGGCGCTGGCCCTGCTGGTGTCGATTGCGCTGACCACCGGCATCGACGTCCCGCACGGCGAATGGGCCACCATCACCGTGCTGGTCGTGATCGGCGGGCTGCAGCACCACGGCAACATCCGCCGGCGGGCGGCGGAACGCGGCGCCGGCACCGTGATCGGCGCTCTGATCGGCCTGTTCCTGATCATCCAGGAGACCTACTTCGGCATTCCGATGCTGACGTGGGGGCTGATGGCCGTGATCTGCGGCTACTGCGCGTACCACGCGGTCGGCAAGGGCGGCTATATCGCGCTGCTGGCGGCCGTGACCGTGGTCATCACGGCCGGGCACGGCGAGCAGAACGTCTACGACGCGCTGTGGCGGACCGTGGACGTGCTGATCGGCACCGCCATCGCACTGGTGTTCTCGTTCGCGTTCCCGGCGTATGCGTCGTATTCGTGGCGCTTCAAGCTGGCCGCGCTGCTGCGCGGCTGCGCGGCGGTGCACGCCAAGATCGAGCGCGGCGAGCGCGACGAGAAGGCGCGGCAGCAGGACATGATGAAGCTGTCCAACCTGCTGGTGCAGATGCGCAGCCTGATCCCCTCGGTCGCCAAGGAGACCAGCGTGCCCGCCGCCGACCTGGAGGAAGTGCAGCACAGCGCCCGCGTCAGCATCAGCGCGCTGGAAATGCTGGCCGCCATCGATCCCGACGCCAGCGAGGCGGACGGCAACGAGCGCTACATCCGCGACCTGCTGCTGGAGATGGCGGCGGCGCTGGAGGCCGCCGACATCGCGCTGGTACGCCAGCACGCCGCGCTGCCGACACCGCACCCCGACGACCCGACCATCGGCCAGAGCTCCCACGCATTCCTGACCCTGCAACTGTCCGCCGAACTGGCCCACCTGCACGATCACCTGTCGCGGATGGCCGCGCAAACCCGGTTCCCGTACAGCGCGCGGTGACGGGGCGCCGGGCCCGGGCCGCAAGCTTTCGAACATGCAACTTCTCGACGCCCGCCTGCGGCAGGTGCTCCAGCACCCGGCCCGCTTCCTGCTCGATGCGCTGGTCCACTTCCGCGCCAACCAGGGCCTGCTGCTGGCCGGCGCGGTGGCGTACTACGCGCTGCTGTCGATCGTGCCGCTGCTGATCCTTATGCTGATCGGGCTGTCCCATATCGCAGACCCCGTGGAGCTGCTGGAAACGCTGGAGCGCTACCTGGAATGGCTGCTGCCCGGGCAGTCCCACGCGCTGGTCACCGAACTGGCGCGCTTTCTGAACAATCGCGGCGTGATTGGCTGGGTGCTGGCCATCACGATGATCTTCTTCAGCTCGCTGGCGTTCACGGTGCTGGAAAACGCGATGTCAGTGATCTTCGTCCATCGCGTGGCCATCCGGCGGCGGCACTTCCTGGTGTCGGCCATCCTGCCGTACTGCTACATCCTTGTGCTCAGTGTCGGCCTGCTGATCGTGACCGTGGTGGCCGGCGGCCTGCAGACCATCGGCGAGCGGCACCTGGAGGTGCTGGGCCACGACTGGTCGCTCGACCGCCTGTCCGGCACGCTGCTCTACCTGCTGGGATTCATCGGCGAGATCCTGCTGCTGACGTCGATCTACCTGGTCATGCCGGTGGGCCGGCTGTCGGTGCGCCATGCGCTGGTCGGCGCGATCTTTGCGGCCGTGCTCTGGGAAATCTCGCGCCATGTGCTGGTCTGGTATTTCTCGACGCTGTCCCAGGTGGGGCGGGTCTATGGCTCACTGACCACGGCCATCGTAGTGTTGCTGAGCCTGGAGATCGCCGCCACGCTGCTGCTGTTCGGCGCGCAGATCATTGCGGACTTCGAGCGCAGTGCCACGCCCGCCCCGGGCGCGCGCGACGCCGGCGCCTTCCACACCTGACGCCAACGCCTCAAAGTGCGTCTTTGCGCACTTCACATGCCGGGATACCCGAGCAGCGCAGTCGAACTCTTCTATAAGACATAAGAATCGTCAATTTTGCATGCGCCAGAATCTATCCTAGATTGATGATTTTGAGCGCCGAAGACAGACATTGACACAACGTTCCGCAAACGGGCGTTGGATGCCGGTGTATGCAGCACACAAATTTCACATGAAGGATGGCCCCTCCGCCATGCAAAATCAGGCAAAATTCGAGTCTTGCCTCGGACCGCGACCCGGGCGGGGCATTTTCCAACCCCGAATTTGATGCGAGATCAGCGATGAGTAACCAGCAGCCCACCATCATCTACACCCTAACCGACGAAGCTCCGCTGCTGGCCACCAGTGCCTTCCTGCCCATCATCCGCACGTTCACCAAGCCCGCCGGCGTGAACGTGGTAACCAGCGACATCTCGGTGGCCGGCCGTATCCTGGGCGAATTCCCCGAATTCCTGACCGAAGAGCAGCGCGTGCCGGACAACCTGGCCGAACTGGGCAAGCTCACGCAGGACCCCGACACCAACATCATCAAGCTGCCGAACATCAGCGCATCGGTGTTCCAACTCGTCAGCGCGATCAAGGAACTGCAGTCGAAGGGCTATCGCATCCCCGACTACCCCGAAGATCCCAAGACCGACGAGGAAAAGGCCATCCAGAAGCGCTACTCCAAGTGCCTGGGCAGCGCCGTGAACCCGGTGCTGCGCGAAGGCAACTCGGACCGCCGCGCCCCGGCCGCCGTCAAGAACTACGCCCGCAAGCACCCGCACAGCATGGGCGAGTGGAGCATGGCGTCGCGCACGCACGTTGCCCACATGAAGCACGGCGACTTCTACCACGGCGAAAAGTCGATCACGCTCGAAAAGGGCCGTGAAGTCCGCATGGAACTGGTGACCAAGAGCGGCAAGACCATCGTGCTCAAGCCGAAGGTGGCCCTGCAGGACGGCGAGATCATCGACAGCATGTTCATGAGCAAGAAGGCCCTGCTGGCCTTCTACGAGGAACAGATGGAAGACGCGCGCAAGACCGGCGTCATGCTGAGCCTGCACGTCAAGGCGACGATGATGAAGGTGTCGCACCCCATCGTGTTCGGCCACGCCGTCAAGGTCTTCTACAAGGACGCCTTCGCCAAGCACCAGAAGCTGTTCGACGAACTGGGCGTGAACGTCAACAACGGCCTGGTGGACCTGTACACCAAGATCGAGGCGCTGCCCGAGTCGAAGAAGGAAGAAGTCATCCGCGACATGCACGCCTGCCACGAGCATCGCCCGGAACTGGCGATGGTGGACTCGGCCAAGGGCATCTCGAACCTGCACGCGCCGAACGACGTGATCGTCGACGCATCGATGCCGGCCATGATCCGTATCGGCGGCAAGATGTGGGGCGCCGACGGCCGCACCAAGGACACCAAGTGCCTGATCCCGGAATCGACGTTCGCCCGGATCTACCAGGAAATCATCAACTTCTGCAAGACCAATGGCGCGTTCGACCCGGTGACGATGGGCACGGTGCCGAACGTCGGCCTGATGGCGCAGAAGGCCGAGGAATACGGCTCGCACGACAAGACCTTCGAGATTCCCGAGGACGGCGAGGCCCGCATCGTCGACAACGCCACCGGCGAAGTGCTGACGGCGCTGACGCAGCAGGTCGAGCAGGGCGACATCTGGCGCATGTGCCAGGTCAAGGACGCACCGATCCGTGACTGGGTGAAGCTGGCCGTGACGCGCGCCCGCAACTCGGGCATGCCGGCCGTCTTCTGGCTTGACCCGTACCGTCCGCACGAGGCCGAGCTGATCAAGAAGGTGGAAACGTACCTGAAGGATCACGACACCAACGGGCTGGACATCCAGATCATGTCGCAGGTCCGCGCCATGCGCTACACGCTGGAGCGCGTGATCCGCGGCCTGGACACCATCTCGGTCACCGGCAACATCCTGCGCGACTACCTGACCGACCTGTTCCCGATCATGGAACTGGGCACCAGCGCCAAGATGCTGTCGATCGTCCCGCTGATGGCCGGCGGCGGCATGTACGAGACCGGCGCCGGCGGTTCGGCCCCGAAGCACGTGCAGCAACTGGTGGAAGAAAACCACCTGCGCTGGGACTCGCTGGGTGAATTCCTGGCCCTGGCCGTGTCGCTGGAAGAGCTCGGCATCAAGTCGGGCAATGCCCGCGCCAAGATCCTGGCCAAGACGCTGGACGCCGCGACCGGCAAGCTGCTGGACAACGCCAAGAGCCCGTCGCCGAAGACCGGCCAGCTCGACAACCGTGGCAGCCAGTTCTACCTGGCGATGTACTGGGCCCAGGAACTGGCCGCGCAGACCGACGACGCCGAACTGGCCAAGGCGTTTGCTCCGCTGGCCAAGACGCTGACCGAGAACGAGAAGACCATCATCGGCGAACTGGGCGACGTCCAGGGCAAGCCGGCCGACATCGGCGGCTACTACAAGCCGGACGAGGCCAAGCTGTCGGCCGTGATGCGTCCGAGCAAGACGCTGAACGCCGCGCTGGAATCGGTAAAGGCGTAAGCCCGCACCGGCCACGCGCCGCAAGCGAAACGCCCCGGGGCAGCGATGCCCCGGGGCGTTTTTTTCTTGGCCGAAAGCTGGCGCGTGCGAAGGCACCTGCATGGCGCGCGGGACAGGTTGGCGGCTATGATGGCACGAACCATCACGACCCAAGGAGAACGCCGTGCTTGAGCTGCGCCCCACCTGCGAACACTGCAACGTCGCCCTGCCACCCGCATCCACGCAGGCGCGCATCTGCAGCTTCGAATGCACGTTCTGCGCGGACTGTGTCGATGGCGTGCTCGGCAACGTCTGCCCCAACTGCGGCGGCGGCTTTGCCCCGCGCCCGGTGCGTCCGGCCCGCGACTGGAAGAACGGCAATACCGTGGCCAAGTATCCGCCGTCGGCCACCGTCAAGCACCGCCCGGTCGACGCGGCCGCGCATGCCGCATTCGCGGCGCGGGTAGCCGACGTCCCGCCGGCGGAGCGCTGAGCGCCGGCCTTAGAACGCCACCATCGCAAAGTCTTCCTTGCCGACGTCGCATTCGGGGCAACGCCAGTCGTCCGGAATGTCTTCCCAGCGCGTGCCGGGCGCGATGCCGTCCTCGGGCAGGCCGGCCGCCTCGTCGTAGATCCAGCCGCAGATGATGCAGACCCACTGCCTGAAATCGTCGGCCGGGGGTGCGACAGGCGCCTGCGCCGCAGCGTCCTTCTGTGCGTGGATGACCGGCGGGCCTTCCAGGCTGAACACCAGCGGCGCGGCCGTGGGGTCGCCCGACTGGGCCAGATGCTGTTGCAGGCGCGCGAGCAGCGCCTGCGCCTCGTCGGTCGTCAGGTCCACCCAGTACGGATCGCCGGCGGCGTCGTTCAGGCGTTGCGGGGGAAACTGGATCTCGACGGAAGTGCCTTTCTTGTACATGCGGGGGCGGGGCGAAGTGAAAACAAGCAGACCGCAGATGGGGCATGCGTGCGCAAATTCAAGGCGGGTGGCCGCCGCCACGTTGTCCACGACCCGCGCGCATGGCCGACGCCCTGCTGGCCGGCTGACCGCTCAGGGAAACCGCTAGCTGGCGGCGCGGCCGATTAGTTATACAGTAGAACAATCACAGAACACGGCGGTGCCAGGAGACTCATGAAGATCGCAATCGCCGGCGGTGGCATCGGCGGGCTGACGCTCGCGCTGCTCTGCCATCGCCACGGGCTCGACGTGGAGGTGTGGGAAGCGAGCGAATCGCTGCGCCCGCTCGGCGTCGGCATCAACCTGCTGCCCCATGCCGTGCGCGAACTCTGCGCGCTGGGGCTGGAGGCGGACCTGGCCCGCATCGGCATCCAGACATCGTCACTGTCCTACTACAACAAGTTCGGCCAGCGCATCTGGCACGAGCCCCGCGGCCGCGCGGCCGGCTACGACTGGCCGCAGTTCTCGGTCCATCGCGGCGAATTCCAGATGCTGCTGTACGAGACCGCGCGGCAACGGCTTGGCGCCGACCGGCTGCACACGGGCCATGCGCTGGAGTCGATCGAACACACCGGCGGCCAGGGCGAGCCGGCGCGCTTCACGCTGCGCCGGCGCCATGACCAGGCGCTGGTCGCGGCCCAGGCCGACGTGCTGGTGGGCGCCGACGGCATCCACTCGGCCGTGCGCCGGCATTTCTATCCGACCGGCGACGCCCCGCGCTTCTCGCGCCGCCTGCTGTGGCGCGCCACCACCGACGCGGCGCCCTACCTCGACGGCCGCTCGATGTTCATGGCCGGCTTCCAGGACCAGAAGTTCGTGGCCTATCCGATCTCCGAGCCGCTACGCGCGCAGGGCCGCTCGCGCATCAACTGGATCGCCGAGCTGAAGGTGCCCGACGACTACCCCGACACGCCGCCGCGCAGCGACTGGAACCGCCAGGTCGACAAGTCAGTCTTCCGCGATGCCTTTGCCGGCTGGCGCTGGGACTGGATCGACATCCCGGCGCTGATCGACGGCGCCGAAGCCATCTACGAGTTCCCGATGGTCGACAAGGACCCGCTGCCGCGCTGGACGTTCGGCCGCGTGACGCTGCTGGGCGACGCCGCGCATCCGATGTACCCCATCGGCTCCAACGGCAGCGCGCAGGCCATCGTGGACGCGCGCTACCTGACCGACTGCCTGCTGGCCGAACGCGACCCCGACTACGCGCTGCGCGAGTACGAGGCGGAACGCCTGCCGCGCACGGCCGGTATCGTGCTGCGCAACCGCATGAACGGCCCCGAGCAGGTGATGCAGCTGGCCGAGGAACGCGCGCCGCAGGGCTTCAGCGATATCGACACCGTGATTCCGCTGCGCGAACGCGAGGCGATTGCCCAGCGCTACAAGACACTGGCCGGCTTTGGGCAGCAGCAGTTGCAGGCCAGCCAGCCGCAGGCATCCAGATAACAAGGGAGACCAACAACATGCCCCAATTCCTGATCCCGCGCGCCGCCATCGCGGCCGCCGCGCTGATGCTGCTGAGCGCCACGGCGCGGGCCGACGTGACCGTCGGCGTCAGCATCGCCTCCACCGGGCCGTCCGCGTCGCTGGGCATCCCGCAGAAGAACACCATGCCGTTCCTGCCCGAGACCATTGCGGGCGAGAAGATCCACTACATCGTCATGGACGATGGCTCGGACCCCACGCAGGGCACCAAGATCGCGCGGCGCTTTGTCACCGAGGACAAGGTCGACATCATCCTGGGCTCGTCGGCCGTGGCGCCGTCGATCGCCATCTCTGAAGTGGCCGACGAAAGCCAGACCGTGCAGCTGGCGTTCTCGCCGATCGAACTCAAGCCCGGCCGCGGCGCGTGGACGTACCGGCTGGCGCAGCCCGTCAAGCTGATGGCCGAGGCCGTGGCCGGCGCCGCCAAGGCCAACGGCGTGAAGACCGTGGCGTTCATCGGCTTTGCCGATGCCTACGGCGAGACCTGGCTCAAGGAATTCACCACCGCCGCGCAGGCCAACGGCATCAAGGTCGTGGCCGCCGAGCGCTATGCGCGTTCCGACACCAGCGTCACGGCCCAGACGCTGAAGCTGATTGCCGCGCGCGCGGATGCGGTGCTGATTGCCGGCGCGGGCACGGGCGCGGCGCTGCCGCATACCACGCTGCGCGAGCGCGGCTACACGGGCCCGGTCTACCAGACCCACGGCGCCGCCACGCGCGACCTGATCCGCATCGGCGGCAAGGCCGTCAACGGCGCCATCCTGCCCGCCGGCCCGGTGATCGTGGCCGAGCAGCTTCCCGCCACCAGCGCCGCCAAGAAGCCGGGCATGGACTACGTGACCCGCTACGAGAAACAGTACGGCCCCGAGAGCCGCACGCAGTTCGGCGCGCATCCGTATGACGCGGGGCTGGTGCTGCAGCGGATCGTGCCGGTGGCGCTGAAGAAGGCCAAGCCGGGCACGCCGGAATTCCGCAAGGCGCTCAAGGACGCGCTGGAGTCGGAGCGCGACATCGTCGTGTCGCACGGCGTGCTGAACTACACGGCGCAGGACCACTTCGGCTTCGACCAGCGCGGGCGGGTGCTGCTGACCATCGACAATGGCAACTGGAAGCTCCTGAAATGAGCGCCGGCATCGCCCAGCCCACGCTGGAACACGTGGCCGACTTCGACCTGCAGGTGGCGCCGCCCACCGAGGTGGGCGTGACGCCGCTGGGCCAGCGCCGCGTGATCCCGATCCTGTCGGGCACGGTGCGCGGCCCGCGCCTGAACGGCCACATCCTGCCGGGCGGCGCGGACTTCCAGTTGATCCGGCACCCGGGCGGCGACGACGTGACCACGGCCGACATCGAGGCCCGCTATGTGCTGGAAACCGACGACGGCGCGCGCATCTACATCGTCAACGCCGGCGTGCGCAGCGGCAGCGCGGCGGTCATCGCCCGGCTCAACCGCGGCGAACAGGTGGACCCGGCCGAGATCTACTTCCGCACCGCGCCCCGCTTCGAGACCGCCGCGCCGCGCTATCGCTGGCTGATGCAGCACCTGTTCGTGGCCTCGGGCGCGCGCTACCCGGACCGGGTGGTGCTGCGCTACTTCATGGTCAGGTGAGCATGGCGCCGTCCCGCAAGACGCGCGAGGCGCTGGCGCCCGACCCCAACGGCGGGCACTTCGACCCCCACCTGCCCAATGTCGACTACGGGGTGCTCGATTCGCTGATCGGATACGCGATCCGCCGCGCGCAGATCCGCGTCTACGAAGACTTCGTGGCCGCGCTGGCCCCGTGGAACATCACGCCGCCCCGCTTCTCCGCGCTGCAGATCATCGCGCGCAACGCCAACCTGAAACTGACCGACCTGGCAACGATCCTGGGCATCGCCCGCTCCGGCGCGGTGCTGCTCGTCGACGCGCTGGAGGCAATGGGCCTGGTCGAGCGCGTGCCCTCCCCGACCGACCGGCGCGCGTTCGGCCTGGTGCTGACGGATGCCGGGCAAAAGACGCTGCGGGAGGTTACCGATGCGGTCTGCGCGCACGACGCCCGGATCGCGGGCGGCCTGTCGGCGGAGGAACAGCGGGTGTTGAAGGGATTGCTGGAGCGGCTGGGGCGGTAGGGGGTGTTCGACTGCGCTACTTCATTGCCGCCGGTTGTCTCCCCTCTCCCGCTTGCGGGAGAGGGGAGCAAATCCCCCGCGCCAAATCCCCCCTACCCCACCACCGGCATCGCCGCCAGCATCTTGTCCAGCGTGACCGGATAATCCCTCACCCTGACCCCGGTAGCGTGGTACACCGCGTTGGCCACGGCGGCGGCTACGCCGCAGATGCCCAGTTCGCCCACGCCCTTGGCCTTCATCGGCGACGAGATCGGGTCGGTCTCGTCCAGGAAGATGACTTCCTGGTGCGGGATGTCGGCGTGCACGGGCACCTCGTAGCTGGCCAGGTCGTGGTTGGCGAAGAAGCCCACGCGCTTGTCGACGTGCAGCGCCTCCATCAGCGCCGCGCCCACGCCCATCGTCATCGCGCCGATCACCTGGCTGCGGGCCGACTTGGGGTTCAGGATGCGGCCCGCCGCGCAGACGGCCAGCATGCGCTGCACGCGCACCTCGGCGGTGGCCAGGTCCACGGCCACCTCCACGAAGTGGCCGCCGAACGTGGACTGCTGGTACTTCTTGTCCAGGTCGCCGTACTCGATGATGTCCTCGGCCGACGCGCCCGCGAACTGCGCCAGCGGCACGCTGCGTCCGCCCGCCCGGATCTGGCCACCCTCGAACACCGCGTGCGCGGCGTCCAGCCCGGCGCGTTCGGCCAGCGTCTGGCGCAGCTTCATGCAGGCCGCGTAGACGCCCGCCGTGGCGTTGTTGCCGCCCCACTGCCCGCCCGAGCCGCACGACTCCGGAAAGTTCGAATCGCCGAGCCGCACCACCACGCGGTCCAGCGGCACGCCCATCATCTCGGCCGCGGTCTGCGCGATGATCGTGTAGCTGCCCGTGCCGATGTCGGTCATGTCGGTTTCCACGACCACGGCGCCGCCCGCGTCGATGGCCACGCGCGCGCCGGACTTCGTCAGCAGGTTGTTGCGGAACGCCGACGCCACGCCCATGCCGATCAGCCACTGGCCCTCGCGCATCGACCCCGGCTTCGGGTTGCGCCGGTTCCAGCCGAAATGCTCGGCCCCCAGCCGCAGGCATTCCACGAAACGGCGCTGCGAGAACGGCCGCTCGGGCTTCTCCGGGTCCACCTGGGTGTCATTGAGGATGCGGAACTGCACCGGGTCCATGCCCAGCTTCTCGGCCATCTCGTCGATGGCGATTTCCAGCGCCATCAGCCCGGGCGCCTCGCCCGGCGCGCGCATGGCGTTGCCCTCGGGCAGGTCCAGCGTTGCCAGCCGCATCGTGGTCATGCGGTTGGCGCCCGCATAGAGCAGGCGCGTCTGCATCACGGCCGTCTCCGGCTGGCCGCCCTGCAGGTCGCCCGACCAGCTTTCGTGGCCGATGGCCGTGATCTTGCCATCGCGCGTGGCGCCGATGCGGATGCGCTGGATCGTGGCCGGCCGGTGCGTGGTGTTGTTGGCCATCAGCGGCCGCGTCAGCGCCACCTTCACGGGCCGCCGGGCCTCGCGCGCGCCCAGCACGGCCAGCAGCACCTCGGCGCGCAGGAACAGCTTGCCGCCGAAGCCGCCGCCAATGAACGGCGAGACGATGCGGATCTTTTCCTTCGGGATGCCAAGCGTGGTCGCCATGTCCTCGTGCGCCCAGGCCACCATCTGGTTGGCGGTCCAGATCGTCACCTTGTCGCCCGACCACGCAGCCATCGACGCATGCGGTTCCATCATGCAGTGCGACTGGTCCGGCGTCGTGTAGCGCGCGTCGAGCTGCACCGGCGCGGCTGCGAAGGCGCCTTCGAAGTCGCCGACCTCGGTATCGGGCTTCGAATCCTTCTTCGGCTTGGCGGAAAAGCAGCACGCGTCCTCCAGGTCGAACTGGCCTTTCTCGGCCGCGTAGTCGACGCGGATCAGCGCGGCGGCGGCACGGGCCTGCTCGAACGTCTCGGCCACCACCAGCGCGATGGCCTGGTGGTAGTGCTGGATCTCGGGCCCGGCCAGCAGCCTGGCCGTGTTGCGCTTGGCCTTGCCGAGCTTGCCGGCGTTCTGGGCCGTGACGATGGCCAGCACGCCCGGCGCGCGGCGGGCGGCGTCCAGCTGCATCGTGCGGATGCGCCCCTTGGCGATGCCGGCGCCGACCACGTAGCCGTAGGCCGGGTTCGGCGCCACGTCGTGCCATTCATAGGCGTAGGTGGCCGTGCCCGTGGTCTTGCGGGCGCCGTCGATACGGTCCACTGCCTGGCCGACCACGCGGCCGGCGTCGATGGGATTGGTTGTCGCGGGTGTGTCGAATTTCATGGCTTCACCCCTTGGCCTGTGTCAGGACCGCGGCCACCGTGCGCCGCACCAGTTGGATCTTGTAGGCGTTTTCCGCCGTCGGCGTGGCGCCGTCCAGCAGCCGCTGGGTGACGGCCGTGGGCCCGTGCGGCATCTCGGCATCGGCCGCGGCCACGCGCCACGGCTTGTGGGCCACGCCGCCCAGCGCCACGCGGCCCGTGCCGTCGCGCTGCACGATGGCCGCCACGGACACCAGCGCAAACGCGTACGAGGCGCGGTCGCGGACCTTGCGGTAGAGGTGCACGCCGCCCACCGGCGGCGGCAGCGTCACGGCCGTGATCAGCTCGCCGCGCTCCAGCACGGTTTCGATATGCGGCGTGTTGCCGGGCAGCCGATGGAAATCGGCAATCGGGATGACGCGCCGCTGACCGTCCGGGCGCACCGTCTCGACGCTGGCGTCCAGCACGCGCATGGCCACGGCCATGTCGCTCGGATGCGTGGCGATGCAGGCGTCGCTGCCGCCGATCACGGCCAGTTGCCGGCTGAAGCCGCCGATGGCGCCGCAGCCGCTGCCCGGCTGGCGCTTGTTGCACGGCTGGGCCGTGTCGTAGAAATAGGGGCAGCGCGTGCGCTGCAGCAGGTTGCCGGCCGTGGTGGCGCGGTTGCGCAACTGGCCCGACGCACCGGCCAGTAGCGCGCGCGACAGCACGCCGTAGTCGCGCCGCACGCGCGGGTCCGCCGCAAGGTCGGTGTTGCGCACCAGCGCGCCCACGCGCAGGCCGCCCTGCTGCGTCGGCTCGATCTTGTCCAGCGCCAGCCCGTTGACGTCCACCAGATGCGTGGGCGCCTCGATGCCGAGCTTCATCAGGTCCAGCAGGTTGGTGCCGCCGGCGATGAAGCGCGCGCCGGGGTGCTTTATCGCCGCTGCGGCGGCGTCGGCCGGGGTGGCCGCGCGTTCGTAGGTAAACGGGTTCATGACTGGCCTCCCGCCACCTCGGTGATTGCGTCCAGGATGTTCGAATAGGCGCCGCAGCGGCAGATGTTGCCGCTCATGCGCTCGCGGATCTCGCCCGGCGACGCCTGCGGCCGGGCGTTCAGGTCCGGCGTCACGTGGCTGGGAATGCCGGCGCGAATCTCGTCGAGCACGGCCACGGCCGAGCAGATCTGGCCCGGCGTGCAGTAGCCGCACTGGTAGCCGTCATGCTTGACGAATGCCACCTGCATCGGGTGCATCCGGTTCGGATGGCCCAGCCCTTCCACGGTCGTGATGGTGGCGCCTTCGTGCATCACGGCCAGCGTCAGGCAGGAATTGATGCGCCTGCCGTCCACGATGACCGTGCAGGCGCCGCACTGGCCGTGGTCGCAGCCCTTCTTGGTGCCGGTCAGGTGCAGGTGCTCGCGCAGCGCATCGAGCAGCGTGGTACGGGTGTCCAGCGCCAGCGCGCGCGGCTGGCCGTTGACGACGAACGATACGTTGGCGGCCACGGGCTTGAGCGCGCCGGGCGCCACGCTGGCGCCGGCCGCCGGGGGCGTGGCGGCGCCGGCCGGCACGGCGGCGGCCGTGACCGATGCCGCCCCGGCCACCACGAACTCGCGGCGGGAAAGCTTGATGTCGCGGAAATCTTCCATTGCGTTGGATCCTTTCTGGCTGACAGAGGATGGCAACGTGGCGAGACTTGCACGTAGGAATTACATGGCGGCAGCGATACGCGGGCATGGCTACGCCGCAGCCGGGATGCATAGGGGACGAATGTCGCGCTTTCCGCACGTTGCTGGGCGGGGAAAGCGCAGGAAGCGTGCCACCGGGCGCCGGATGTGGCGTTCGGTGACCGTCTGCACGGCCCGGTGGGGCCCGGCGGCGGGTCAGCGGTAGTTGACGGTGACCTCGTTGCTGCGGCCCTGGAGCATCGGGGCGAGCCCGCCGTGGCCGGGGATGCGATAGGCAAACACGAAGCCCTTGGAGGCATCGTCGCCCACGAAGGCGTCGGTGCGGCCCTCGGCGCCCGGCAGCATCACGCAGCGGTCGGCGTTGCACAGGTAGGCCTGCAGGTCCACCGGCGGCGTGCGGGTAAAGCTGTAGCGCCAGCGTACCGACGTGATGCGGCCCATGGCCTGCGGCATCGTCGCCAGCGGCATGATCGGCGCCGACAGCGCACGCTGGCCCTTGCTGGCGATCTGCGGGCCCATCGACGACGCCGTCCACGCAAAGCGCGACCCGGCGATCTCGTAGTTGGCCCGGGTGAACACGGGCGCCGGCGTCTGCGCGTGGGACGCGGCCTGGCCCATTGCCCAGAGCGCGGCAAGGATCAGTACGCGCCGCATCACAGCATCCCGCGCAACTGGGTGCGCAGGCGCGCGATGGCCTGGCTGCGGATCTGGCACACGCGCGACTCGGTCACTTCCAGCACCGCGCCGATTTCGCGCAGGTTCAGTTCCTGGTCGTAGCACAGCGACAGCACCAGCTTCTCGCGCTCCGGCAGCTTGTCGATGGCGCGGATCAGCGCCTCGCGCATGCCCGATTCCATCAGCACCGTCAGCGGGTTGGCATCGTCGGTGACGCCCAGGTGGCGGTCCAGGAAGTCTTCCTCGCCCGAGCGCTCGAAATCCTCGTAGTGCAGCAGCTGGCAGCCGTAGACCTCGTTGAGCAGCTCCTGGTACTCCTCAAGCGGCATCTCCAGCTCCTTGGCCACCTCGGAGTCGATCGGCGTGCGGCCCAGCTTCTGCTCCAGCTGGCGCTGCGTGCGCTCGATCTTGCGCGTGAACTGCCGCAGGCTGCGCGATTGCCAGTCGTTGGCGCGCACCTCGTCGAGCATGGCACCCCGGATGCGCTGGCTGGCGTAGGTCTCGAACCGCGCGCCATGGTTGTCTTCGTAGCGCTTGGCGGCGTCGAGCAGGCCGATCATGCCGGCCTGTATCAGGTCGTCGATCTGTACGCTGGCGGGCAGCTTGGCCGCCAGTTGCAGCGCGATGCGCCGCACCAGTGGCGCGTGCGACTTGACCACGTCCGCCTGCTCGAGCTTTCCCTGAATCGTGTACATGGTGGAACTCTCGTTAAATGCTTTCTGTGTTTGCCAAAGCCGGCTGTTACTGGGAGTCGGCGTCTGGCAGGCTGAGTTTCCGGTCTTGTCGGGACTTCTTGTTCTTTGCGAGGTCATGCGGGCACGGCCGGAGCCGTGCCCAGGAGCGCTGCTTCCTGGCGCAGCGGCCATGCGCCGATACGGCTGGCGATGTGCCGCAACGCACCGGTAGCCGTGGCGGCGGGATACGCCTCCACCACGCACCGCCCCAGCTGGAGCGCACGCGCCACCAGCGGATCCATCGGCAGGTACCCTGCCAGGCTGGCCTCCACGCCCAGGTACTGGCTCGCCGTGCGGGCCAGGTTGCGCGCGAGCGCCGTGACCGTTCCCTCCGCGGCCGCCAGGTTGACGACGAGCTGGAAGTGACGGCATGCGTATTCGTGATGCAGCCGCTTGATGCAGGCATAGGCGGCCGTGATCGACGTGGCCTCGGGCCGCATGACGATCACGAAGTTGTGCGACTGCCCGGCCAGCACCGACAGCGCGCCCGTGGCGTCGCGGCGGGCGTCCACCAGCAGCGAGCGCACGTCGGGCAGACGCGCGGCCAGCACCGGCTCGGCCGGCAACATGCCAACCGGCGGATGGCCGGCCTGCAGCACGGCAATGCCGGTGGCAGGCCGCGTGCCCACCGCCGCCGCGAACGGCGCGCGGCCGTCGAGCACGTCGGCCAGCGTCGCGGCCGGGGCGGCACCTGCCAGCCGCATGGCGCGCGCGCCGTAGCGGTCCTCGTCCACCAGCAGCACACGCTCGCCCTGCATCGCTAGCGCGTTGGCCAGGCCCAGCGCCACGGTCGTGGCGCCCACGCCCGGCTCGGCACCCACCACGGCGATGCGGCGCGTCACGCGCGGCGCCAGCAGGCGGCGCAGGCTTTCGGCCTGATCGGAGCCCATCAGGTTCAAGGCTTACTCCCCGGCGGCCGCGAGTTGCGGCATGGCTTGCGTGGCTTCCATGGCGGCCATGGCCTGCATGGCGGACGTGGCCGATTCGGGCACGTCGTCGTGCAGCGCGGGCGCCGGCGCGGCGCCGCGGCCCGGATAGTTCTCCAGCACGTCCAGCAGCGCCAGCAGGCGGCCCATGCCTTCGTTGAGCACGGCGCCGGCCACCGGAGCGTTCACGCGGGCGGAAGCCCGGCCAGCCAGGCGCGACAGGAAGGCCGGCGCGGTCGGCGTGGGCGTGTGCTGCAGGCGCAGCGCGGTCAGGCCCAGTTGCAGCGACACCATGCCTTCGCACGGCGCCGCATCCGCGTCACCGTCCTGCGCGAAATGCTCGATCGCGTGGCGCAGCGTGCGGAACTGTTCCTCGGCCGCCAGCGTCCACTGCGACCAGCGCGCCACCTGGGCGGCGTCGTCGGCCAGTGCCGGATCGCACAGCGTGTATTCGACCGACACCGTGTCGCCGGTCTCGTGGTCGACCAGGCGGGACACCACCAGGCAGGCTTCGGTGCCGCTCTCGCCGGCATGGCCCTTGCCGCGCGCGGCGGCACGCACCTGGCCGTCCGGAATGCGGACCAGCCCGTGGGCCAGCCAGTGCGCGGCGGCGCGGTCGCGGTACGTCACGTCGCCGATGGCGTGGAACGTCAGCGTGTCGGCCACCGTGTCGAGCTTGTTGGCGGCGCCGTCGGCGATCACGCGCATGGTCTTGCGCGCGCCGGCGATCCAGCGTTCGCCCGTCTGCTGCCAGCGGGCCAGCGTGGCGGGCGTGGGCAGCGAGCTGTTCAGGTTCACCACCGTGCGGGCGGCGGCCAGCGTGGCGCGCACCGTGGCGGCTTCGGCATCGGCCTCGGCTTCCGACAGCGAATGGCGGGCGCGCACGGCGGACACCACCGTGCTGGCCAGCGGCATGCCGTCGCGGTCGGCCAGCCACAGCGTGTGCTGCATCATCTGCGGGGCGCGGCGGCCCTGCACGGTCTGCGCGACGTTCTGCGTCACGTTCAGCACGTAGCGGTCGCACGCGCGGCTGGCGTCGCGGCACATGGCCAGGCGCACCTGCTGCACCATCGGACGCAGCGCCGACGCGCCGCCGGCACGCTGCTGCCAGAGCTGGCGAGCCAGGTCGAAGCCGTACTGCGGGCCGCTCAGTTCTTCCACGCAGACGCCCACGGCGTTGGCGCTGTCGGTCAGCGAGCGCAGCACGTCGTCGGCGCCGCCGTTGCGGTCGGCCTGGCGCGGCGTGGCGGCTTCGGCAGCCCCGGCCTGGCGGCGCGCCACGTCGGCGTCATTGAACAGCGAGCCGCGGCGCGGCGTCAGGAATGCACGTTCCACGAGCGCACCGGCCTGGGCGAGTTCCAGATGCTCGGGCACGCGCTGGCCGGTGGATGCGTAGAACACCGGCAGCCGGTGGCGGATCACCACGTCAAGCACGGACCCCAGGTGCGTGGCTTCGTCGAGCTTGCTGATGATGCAGCCGTCGATGCCGCCAGCGGCGCCGGCGGCGTCGTTGCGGTAGGCGTGCACCACCTCGTTGAGCGTGTCGCCGTGCGCGGCGCCGTTCAGCAGCAGCACGCGCTGCATCGGCATCTGCACCCCGGCCAGCATGGCGATCTGGTCCGACAGGCTGCGGTCGCGCTGGCTCATGCCCACCGTGTCGATGATCACGAGGTGCTTGTCCTTCATGGCCGACAGCGCGAAGCGCAGATCCGCGGCGTCCTTGACCGCGTGCACAGGCACGCCAAGGATGTCGCCGTAGATGCGAAGCTGCTCGTGCGCGCCGATCCGGAAGCGGTCGGTCGTCAGCAGGGCCAGGCTCTGCGGGCCGTGGCGCAGCACGAAGCGGGCCGCCAGCTTGGCGGTGGTGGTGGTCTTGCCCACGCCGGTCGGGCCGATCAGCGCCAGCACGCCGCCCTGCGCGAACAGCGCGTCCTCGTCGGCCAGCACCGGCACCTTGCTGGCCAGTTCCTGGCGGATCCAGGCCATCGCGGCCGGGCGGTCGGTGCCCACGGGCAGGCGCGACAGCAGCGTGCGCGAAAGCTGGCCCGAGAACCCGGCGTTGACCATCCATTCGAACAGCGACTCGCGCAGCGGATCGCCGGCGGCCACGCCATTGCCGCCCTGCGACAGGCCGGCGAACTGGCGCTCCAGCAGCGAGCGCATCGACGCCAGTTCACCGCGCAGGTCGCCGAGCATCGCGTCGCCTTGGCCGGCGTGGGCCGGCGGCATGGCCGCGAAGGCGTCGGGCGTCGGCGCCAGGATGGTGGCCGGCTGCGACGGGTACGCATCGTGCAGCGCCTGCAGCATCGGCAGCGGCGCCGGCGACGCCAGCGCGGCCGGCTCGTAGAGCTGGGCGCTGGCGCTGACCGAACCCAGGTCGGTATCGCGCATCGCCACGATTTCCACGCCGCCCTCGATGGTGCGGTTGGAGAGCACCACGGCGTCGGGGCCCATGGCCTCGCGCACCTTGCGCATCGCTTCGCGGCCGTTGGCCGCCACAAACTTTGCCACGCTCATCGTTCAGTCCTCACGCTGCGCCGCCGATCATGGCGGTAATACGAATGTTGCGGTTATCCGGTACCTCGGCATGCGACAGCACTTTCAGCTGGGGCAGCGTGCGGCGCAGGAAGCGGGCCATCAGCGGGCGCATCGGCGGCGGCACCAGCAGCACCGGGTCCAGCCCCAGTTGTTCCTGGCGGGCCACGGCGCCCTGCGCCTGCTGCAGCAGTGCATCGGCCAGGCCCGGCTCGATGCCGCCGCCGTTGGCCAGCGCCTGCGTCAGCACGCGCTCCAGGCCGGCGTCCAGGCCGATCACCTGCATGTCGGCGTTGTTCGGGAAGAGCTGCTGCGTGATGGCGCGGCCCAGGGCCACGCGCACCAGCGTGGTCAGCTCGGCCGGGTCGTTGATCTTCGGCGCGTTCTCGGCCACCACGTCCAGCACCGTGCGCATGTCGCGGATCGCCACGCCTTCGTCCAGCAGGTTCTGCAGCACCTTCTGCAGGCCGGTCAGCGAGATCGTCTTGGGCACCAGGTCCTCGGTCAGCTTGGGCGCTTCCTTGCCGATGCGGTCCAGCAGCGCCTGCACTTCCTGGCGGCCCAGCAGTTCCGATGCGTGCATCTGGATCAGGTGGTTCAGGTGCGTGGCCACCACGGTGCTGGCGTCCACCACCGTGTAGCCGTATGCCTGGGCCTGCTCCTTGAGCGCGGCGTCGATCCACACGGCCGGCAGGCCGAACGCGGGGTCGCGCGTGGCGGCGCCCGGCAGCGTGCCGGTGACCTGCCCGGGGTTGATCGCCATCCACTGGCCGGGGTTGGCCTCGCCGCTGCCGATCTCCACGCCCTTGAGCGTGATGCGGTAGGCGTTGGGCTTCAGTTCCAGGTTGTCGCGGATGTGCACCACCGGCACCAGGAAGCCGATGTCCTGCGCGATCTTCTTGCGGATGCTCTTGATGCGGCCCAGCAGCTCGCCGTTCTGGCCGCGGTCCACCAGCGTGATCAGGCGGTAGCCCACTTCCATGCCCAGCGGGTCAACCATCGTGACGTCTTCCCACGTGGCTTCGGCCACCTCGGCCTGCACGGCCGGGCTGCGTTCCTCGCTGGCCTTGGACTCGGTCGCCTTGACCTCGCGGCGCATCATGTAGCGGCCAAACCAGATCAGCGCGCCGGCCAGCAGCAGGAAGGCAAAGTGCGGCATGCCCGGGATCAGGCCCATCGTGCCGATGATGCCGGCGGTGATGAACATCACGCGCGGGTCAGAGAACAGCTGGCCGGTCAGCTGCTGGCCAACGTCCTGCTCGTTCGACACGCGCGACACGATCACACCGGCGGCCGTGGAGATCACCAGCGCGGGGATCTGGGCCACCAGGCCGTCGCCAATCGTCAGCAGCGTGTAGTTGTGGACGGCCGTGCCGAAGTCCAGGTCGTGCTGGACCATGCCCACGACCATGCCGGCGGCCACGTTGATGAACATGATCAGCAGGCCGGCGATGGCGTCGCCGCGCACGAACTTCGACGCACCGTCCATGGCGCCGTAGAAGTCCGATTCCTGCGCCACCTCGGACCGGCGCTTGCGGGCGCCTTCCTCGTTGATCAGGCCGGCGTTCAGGTCGGCGTCGATGGCCATCTGCTTGCCGGGCATGGCGTCGAGCATGAAGCGCGCGCCGACTTCGGCGATACGGCCCGCGCCCTTGGTAATCACCATGAAGTTGATGACGACCAGGATGGCGAACACCACGATACCGACCGCAAAGTTGCCGCCCACCAGGAAGTGGCCGAACGCCTCGATCACCTTGCCGGCCGCGTCGGGGCCGGTATGGCCTTCCAGCAGCACCACGCGGGTCGACGCCACGTTCAGCGACAGGCGCAGCAGCGTGGAGAACAGCAGCACGGCCGGGAACGCCGCGAAATCCAGCGGGCGCTGCGTGTACATGCCCACCAGCAGCACCATGATCGACAGCGCGATGTTGAACGTGAACAGCAGGTCCAGGATGAACGCCGGCAGCGGCAGGATCATCATGCCGAGGATCATGACGATCAGCAGCGGGCCAGCCAGCGCCTTCATCTGGGCGCCACCCCGCAGTGCGGGCATGTTGAATAGGTTGGTCAGGGCGTTCATGCGCGGCTTTCCGGTACGGCTAGTTCATCCGGCACCAGCAGGTCGGTCGGCGAATCGGGCTGCGGACCATAGCTGTAGTGCCAGTTCTTCAATTGATAAACCCAGGCGAGGATCTCGGCGACGGCCGTGTACAGGCCGGCCGGGATCTCGTGGCCGATTTCCACGTGGCGGTGCAGCGCGCGGGCCAGCGGCGGTGCCGACAGCACCGGCACGCGGTTTTCGCGGGCCAGTTCGCGGATGCGGGCCGCCACCTCGTCGGCGCCCTTGGCCACCACGCGCGGCGCGTTCCAGCGCGCGCCTTCGTCGTAGCGCAGCGCCACGGCGAAGTGCGTGGGGTTGGTCACCACGACGTCGGCCTTGGGCACCTCGGCCATCATCCGGCGCCGGGCCATGGCCCGCTGCTGCTGGCGGATGCGCGCCTTGATGTGCGGGTCGCCGTCGGTTTCCTTCATCTCCTGCTTGACCTCTTCCTTGGTCATGCGGAGCTTCTTGTAGAACGTCCAGAGCTGCCACGGCGTGTCGAGCGCCGCCACCAGGATCAGCGATCCGGCCACGATGCCGCACACGTACAGCACCATGTCCATCATGCGCAGCATGGCCTCGTTGACCGGGGCGTTCATCAGCGCGATGGCCTCCGGCAGCTCGCGCCACACCATCCACGCGCCCACGCCGCCCACCAGCACCGACTTCGCGATGGCCTTGACCAGTTCCGCCAGCGACTGCGACGAGAACATCCGGCCCAGCCCCTCCAGCGGCGACAGGCGCGAGAAATTGGGCGCGAATGACTTGGTCGAGAACAGCCAGCCGCCCAGCGCCAGCGGGGCCACCAGCGCGGCCACGCCAAACATCAGCAGCAGCGGCATGAAAGCCAGCAGGCTGTCCCAGATGGCGATGGCGAACTGCGACAGCATGCGGTTGGGGTCGAAGGCCGTGGCCGGCTCGAACGCCAGGCTGGCCTGCATCACCCCGTTCAGCTTGCGGCCCAGCGGGCCGCCCAGCGTCCAGAGCCCCAGCACGCCGGTCATCAGCATCACGAACGTGCCGAGTTCGCGCGAACGCACCACCTGCCCCTCCTCGCGCGCCTTTTCCAGGCGCCGGGGTGAGGCGGGTTCGGTTTTTTCGAGATCGCTTTCCTCGGACATGAATGCTCCAGTGCAAAGCGCGCGGGCGGCACTTCGTCACCGAGGATTATCAAAGCCCGGGGGTCACGGCATTGGGGGGAAAAGGCGGGGAAACAGGTGCCTGTTTCAGGAATGAGAGGGGCAGCGGGAATAACGGCCCCGATGTGGCGATCTTTAGGCCCGGATCGCCGGAATGTGCCGATCATGCCGGCATCGGACGGGATCGGGGCCGATGATGTCACGTTTCGGACGTGGCATCGGCCGCCGGCGGGTTGGCCGGTGGGCGGGACGCCCGGACCGGGGTCCTGGCCGGCCTGCCCGCCCTGCCGCATGGCGGGCGGGCAGAGCGAACACTTACATGCCTGGCCGGCGGATCAGCCCAGCCGGCCCGGTTCGATCTCGATGCCGAGCTGGCCGGCCATTTCCACGACCAGCGCCTGCAGCCGGGCCACCTTTTCCTGCAGTTCGCGATGGCCGATGCGCAGCGCTTCCAGCTCGGACGGCGACGCGGGCGCCGCGTCGGCGCGCGAGGGCGCGGCCAGTTCGGCCACGTTGACGTCGCCGCACAGCAGGTGCATCCACCGGTGCTCGCGCTCGCCGGGCGCGCGCGGCAGCTTCACGACCAGCGCGGGCGCACGTTCGGCCAGTTCGTCCAGGAACGCCTCGACCGACGAGATATCGGCAAACGCGTGCAGCCGGGCCGTGTTCAGGCGCAGTTCGGCGGCCGTCTGGGGGCCGCGCAGCAGCAGCGTGGACAGCAGCGCCGCCGACTGGCTCGGCACGCCCAGCACCTTGCCCAGGTTCTGTTCGAAGCGCGGCACGCGGCTGCTGCTGCCCTCGAAGACCAGGCTCAGCGACTTCAGGCCGTCGATGGCGGCCAGGATCTCGTCCTCGGTCACGCTCATCACCGGCGCGCGCGCCGTCTTCTGGTTGCATCCCGCGGCCAGCGCGTTCAGCGACAGCGGATAGGTGTCCGGCACGGTGAACTGCTTTTCCAGCAGCACGGCCACCACGCGGCCCTCCAGCGGGGTCAGCGCGCGCAGCGCGGGGCGGGACGGGGTGTCGGGCGTGGGTTCCATGATGGCATCGGGCAGGTTTTCGAGGGGCCCATTGAAGCGCAACCGGGCGGGCGATGCAACCGCGCCGGGCAGGCTGCATTGTCACGCAGTGTATCTGGCGCCGGCGGCGCCACAGGCCGATACGCGCGCGGGCGGTGCGCGACACATCGCCGATACGCCGGCGCCCGAAGCTTGCGCCATCGCCACTGCAAGCGGGGACCGCCCCGGAAGGAACATCATGAAGCTCTATGCCAACGAGGTGTCATCGGCCACGTCGCGCGTGAAGATCGCGCTGGCGCTCAAGGGCCTGGCGGTCGAGACCGAGCCGGTCACGATCTTTGGCGAGGCGGCCGAGTCACGCCAGGCCCGCTACCGCGCGATCAACCCGCAGGGGCTGGTGCCCGCGCTGCAGACCGACACCGGTGAGCTGATTACCCAGTCGCTGGCCATCATCGAATACCTGGACGAACGCTACCGCACGCCGCCGCTGCTGCCGGCCGACCCCGAGGACCGCGCGTTTGCGCGTGCCATTGCGCTGTCGATCGCCGCCGAGATCCACGCCTTGCTGCCGCCGCGCGTGGCTGCGCGCCTGTCGACCATTCCCGGCATGGACGCCGAGGGCGTGGCCGCGTGGGCGCGCCACTGGGTCGACGTGGGCTTCTGCGCGATCGAGGAACGGCTGGCGGCGCGCCGCACCGGGCGCTTCGTGGTGGGCGACGTGCCGACCGTGGCCGACATCTACCTGTTCCCGCAGGCCATTGGTGCCGGGCGCATGGGCTTTGACGTCGCGCAGCGCTGGCCGCACATCGCCGCCATCGTCGCGGCGCTGCACGACGTGCCGGCGTTCGCGCTCAACGCGCCGGCGCCGCGCACGTAGGCGTGCGGGCCGGGGCCGGGCATAACGACTTGCGAAAACATTCGTTGGGATTCGCGCGCGGCGGGCGTACGGTCGGGGCTCCAGTCACCCTTACTGCCGCCCCGCATGACGATCGATCGCCGCCAGTTCCTGCATGCCGCCAGCGCCGTTGCGCTGGCCGGCGCCCTGCCCACCGCGCACGCCCAGCCCCGCCCGGTGCTGAAGGCCGGCGACCAGAAAGGCGGCCTGCGCGCGCTGCTGGAATCGGCCGATGCGCTCAAGGGCCTGACCTACGACATCCAGTGGACCGAGTTCCCGGCCGCCGCGCCGCTGGCCGAGGCGCTTAACGCCGGCGCCGTCGACAGCGGGCCGATTGGCGACGCGCCCGCGATCTTCGCGCTGGCGGCGGGCACGCGCATCCGCCTGATCGGCGCCAACCGGTCAGACCCGTATGGCACCGCCGTGCTGGTGCGGCCGGATTCGCCGCTGCGCAGCGCGGCCGACCTGAAGGGCAGGCGCATCGGCACCAATCGCGGCTCGATCGGCCATTTCGTGACGCTCAAGGCGCTGGCGTCGGCCGGCCTGAAGCCCGAAGACGCCGACATCCGCTTCCTGCCGCCAGCCGATGCCAAGCTGGCGCTGACCAACGGCTCGGTGGATGCCTGGGCCACGTGGGAGCCGTACACAGCCATGGCCGAGACCAGCGGCCATGCGCGCGTGCTGGTCAGCGGGCGCGGCCTGTGGTCCGGCCTGAGCTACCTGGCTGCCACCGACACGGCGCTGGCCACCAAGCGCGCCGTGCTGGCCGACTTCCTGCAGCGCGTGGTGCGCGCGCAGGTCTGGTCGTACCAGCACGTGCCCGAGTTCTCGGCCACGCTGGCGCGCATCATCGGCATTCCGCCCGAGGCGGCGCGGCTGCAGTTCGAGCGCCGCCGCACACGCTGGCAGGCCATCGACGCCGAGGTGGTCGCCATCCAGCAGCAGACCGCCGACTTCTACCTGCAGGCCGGGCTGCTGAAGCAGCGGCTGGACGTGGCGGCCACGTTCGATCGCAACTTTCCGCTGACCGCCTAGCCGGCCGTTGCAATCAGCGCGCGGCGGCCGTGCGGGCCGCGCGGCGCGCCAGCAGCGGATCGGCCACGCCGTCGACGCCCACCAGGCCGAGCACCGTGGTCAGGCCCCATTGCGCGCCTTCGTAGGCGTTGGTGGGATCGAACCATTCGTCGCGCGAGTGCGAGCCGCCCGACTTGCCGCCGCTGCCGATGATGATGGCCGGGATGCCCAGCGACATCGGCACATTGGCGTCGGTGCTGCCGCCGCGCAGCGAGGGCGCTTCCTTGGCGCGGCTTCGGATCACGCGCACCGCCGACTGCACGATCACGGCGTCGGTGGGCGTCTGCCCGGCGGGCCGGTCGCCGATCATGCGCGTCTGGAACGTGATTTCCTGCCCGCGCGCGGGCTTCCAGCGCGCGTTCTCGTCGGCCACGCCGGCGGCGATCGCGTCCATGATCTGCTTTTCGGCCTCCAGCAGCGCGGGCGTGCCGTTGGAGCGAATGTCGATGGCCATGCGGGCATCGCCGGCAATCGCGTTGACCGACGTGCCACCGCCAACGGTGCCCACCGTGAACGTGGTCTTGGGATCGGTGGGCGTGCGGACATCGCCAATCTTGCTGACGGCGCGGCCCATCGCATGGATCGCGCTGGGCAGGCCGAACGCGCCGAAGCTGTGGCCGCCCGGCCCCTTGAACGTGACTTCGTAGCGGTGGCTGCCGGTGCCCTGCGTGAGCACGCGCTCGCCGGTGCCGGGTTCGATGCCGACCATGCCGTCGATGTCGGCATGGTCGCGGAACACGGCCTTCATGCCGCGCAGGTTGCCCAGTTCCTCCTCGCCGACGTTGCCGACGAAGACCAGGTCGCCCACGGTGCGTACGTTGTTGTCGTTGAGCACCTTGAGCCACGAGAGCAGCACGGCCAGCCCGCGCGTGTCGTCGCCGATGCCGGGCGCGTAGAGCTTGCCGTCGCGCGCCTTCACGGTAACGTCGGTGCCTTCCGGGAAGACCGTGTCCAGGTGGGCCGATACCAGCAGCCTGGGCCCGTTGCCGGTGCCCTTGCGAATGCCGATGGCATTGCCTTCGGCGTCGATATGGGCGTCCGTCAGCCCCAGCGCCTTGAGCCGCGCCACGAAGTATTCGGCGCGCGCCTTTTCCTTGAACGGCGGCGCGGGGATCTCGGTCATCGTCTTCAGTTCGGCCAGCGCGCGGGCGTCGTCGGCGCGCACGTCGGCCATCAGCTTCTGGTAGACCGGGGCGGCCTCCAGCCTGGCGTAGGCGCTATCGACGGATGGGGAAACCTGCGGGACGGTCAGCGTCTGACCCTGGGCGATGCCGGCGGAAAACGCGGCGGCAACGGCGACGACAACAACGGTACGGCGAGCATGCATGGGGGCGATCCTCTGGCACTGGGGAAACCGTGGTCGACCACGATTGTGCCAGCGAATGCGAGTGGGGGTTGGGGGTGGGAGTTGGGGGGTGGCGGCGTGGGTGGCAGGTTGGGTCGCTGGCCCTCTCCCCCGGCCCCTCTCCCGCGCAGCGGGAGAGGGGAGACCACAGACGCCATCCTCAACCGCCCAGGGGGGCGGGAGAGGGGAGACCACAGACGCCATCCTCAACCGCCCGGGGGGGCGGGAGAGGGGAGACCACAAGCGCCATCCTCAGCCGCCCGGGGGGGCGGGAGAGGGAGGCCGGGCTCAGAAGCCCAGGCTGGCCAGCAGGTCGTCCACCTGGGACTGGTCGGACACGACGTCGGCCTTGCCTTCCGGGTTGATCTGCGGGCCGTTCATCAGCGTCGGGGCCGCTTCCACACGGCGGTCCGCCGGGACGTTGTCGATCAGCACCTGCAGCAGTTCCTGCTCCAGGGTGCGGATCATGTCCATCATCTTCTTGATCACCTGGCCGGTCAGGTCCTGGAAGTCCTGGGCCATCATGATTTCGAGCAGGTGGCCGCCGGTGGCCTTGGCCTTCTGCGGGACCTCGGTCAGGAACTCGCGGGTGTCCAGCACCAGCGCGCGGGCGTCGCCCAGCTCCACCGGTTGCGCGAACCACTCGTCCCAGCGCTTGTCCAGCGCGGTGGCCTTGCCTTCCAGGTCTTCCTGCAGCGGCTGCGCCAGTTCCACGGCGGTAAGCGTGCGCTCGGCCGCCTGCTCGGTCATGGCGGCGATGTAGTTGAGGCGGTCGCGCGCATCGGGAATGGCCAGGGCGGCCTTCTCGATTTCCTTGTCGAGCCCCAGCTCACGCATGTTGTCGCGCAGCATTCGCGTCAGGTTGCCGATGCGATGGATGATCTGCTCGGCCGATTCTTGGCTGAAAGTCGGAGTCGTCGACATGTCGCGTACCTCTTCTTATTGACCGAGCTTCTCGAAGATCTTGGTGATCTTTTCGTCCAGCGTTGCGGCCGTGAAGGGCTTGACCACGTAGCCGTTGGCGCCGGCCTGCGCGGCGGCGATGATGTTCTCCTTCTTTGCCTCGGCCGTCACCATCAGCACCGGCGTCTTCTCGATGCCGGGCGTGGCGCGGATCGACTGCAGCATGGTCAGGCCGTCCATGTTGGGCATGTTCCAGTCCGACACCACGAACTGGAAGCTGCCGTCCTTGGCCTTTTCCAGGCCGGCGGCGCCGTCCTCGGCTTCCTCGACGTTGGTGAAACCCAGCTCCTTGAGCAGGTTACGGATGATCCGACGCATGGTCGGGAAGTCGTCGACCACGAGGATCTTGATGTTCTTGTCCACTATACGGCTCCAAAACGGTTGCGGATGACGGTGCCATCCGGTTGTTGTTGCTGATCTGACCTCTCCCGCGCGCGCTCCGGCACTACACGCGCTGCGCCCGCGCGCCGAACGTCGCCAGGTGGGCCATGACGCGCTGGCTCATCTGGTTCAGTGGCACGACTTCATGCACGCCGCCGGTGGCGATTGCCTCCTTCGGCATGCCGAATACGATGCAGGACTGCTCGTCCTGCGCCAGGTTGTACGACCCGGCTTCCTTCATCCGCAGCATGCCGCGGGCGCCGTCCTTGCCCATGCCGGTCAGGATCACGCCGGTCACGTTCTTGCCGCCGTGGATGGCGGCCGAATCGAACAGCACGTCCACGGACGGGCGATGCCGGTTCACCGGCGCCTCGGCCGACAGGTGCGCCACGTAGTTGGCGCCGCTGCGCGCCAGCAGCAGATGCGAGTCGCCCGGGGCGATGTACGCGTAGCCGGGCAGCACGCGCTCGCCGTGCTCGGCTTCCTTGACCGTGATGCGGCACAGCCCGTTCAGGCGCTGCGCGAACGACTTGGTGAAGCCGGCCGGCATGTGCTGCACGATCATGACGGCGGGCGAATCGGGCGGCAGCGGCATCAGGAATTCCTTGATGGCCTCGGTGCCGCCGGTGGACGCGCCGACGATGATCAGCTTCTCGGTCGACAGCAGCGGCGCGCGCAGGATCGGCGCGGCCGGGGCCCCACCGGTGGCCGCCGCCTCGGGCCGGGCCCGCACGCGGGCGCGGGCGGCGGCGCGGAGCTTGTCGGCGATGGTGTCGGTGTACTCGATCAGGCCGTCGCGGATGCCCAGCTTGGGCTTGGTCACGAAGTCCACGGCGCCCAGTTCCAGCGCGCGCATCGTGATCTCGGACCCGCGCTCGGTCAGCGACGACACCATCAGCACCGGCATCGGCCGCAGCCGCATCAGGCGCTCCAGGAAGTCGAGCCCGTCCATTCGTGGCATTTCCACGTCCAGCGTCAGCACGTCGGGGTTCAGGCGCTTGATCATGTCGCGGGCCACCAGCGGGTCGGGGGCGGTACCCACCACCTCCATGTCCGGCTGGCTGTTGATGATCTCCGTCATCAGGCTGCGGATCAGCGCGGAATCATCCACGCACAGCACCTTGATTTTCGCGGCGGTCATGTTCGTCTCTACGTCTTCAGTTTTCAGGACGGCGTCTTCGCCGTTGCCTGCCGCGTAAACAATTCCACGGCACCACGCGCGGGCGCCTTCGTGGATGTGGACAGCGCGCGTGCCAGGGCACGTTCCTCGCGTTCCACGCCAACCGTATCGTCCTGGCGCGTCAGCCGGCGCACCAGCGCCAGGCCCGTGCGCGGGAAGTAGCTCACGCGCCGGGCGTGCGGACCGCGCAGGTCCTGGGCGGCGACGCGGATCTCCTCGGTGCGCAGGTACTTCAGTACGAAATCGGCATTCCGGTCCCCAATATTGAGGGTCGTCATGTTCGCCAGCACCGCGCCGCCGCCAAAAACCTTGGCCTCCAGGCGCTCGCGGCGGGCGCCCATCTTCAGCAGTTCATTGATCAGCACTTCCAGCGCATAGCAGCCGTAGCGCATCGACGCCGACAGCAGGCGGTCGGCGCCGGCGTTCTCGTCGTCGGGCAGCATGAAATGGTTCATGCCGCCCACGCCCGCGTACTCGTCGCGGATGCACGCGGCCACGCACGACCCCAGCACCGTGGTCAGCACCACGTCGTCGCCGGTCACGTAGTACTCGTTGGGCAGCAGCTTGATGGCCTGCTTGCCGAACTCGCGGTCGAAATACTTGCGCGTCGCGATGGCCTCTGGGATCTGGGGCGTGCCGCGCATCATGCACCCCCGCCCTTGCCGGCCAGTTCGTAGACGGTCTGCCCGCGCAGCTGGAACGCGCGCGAGACATAGGAAAAGTTTTCCGAATGGCCGGCGAACAGCAGGCCATGCGGCTTGAGCATCGGCGCAAACCGTTCCAGGATGCGGCCCTGGGTCGGCTTGTCGAAGTAGATCATCACGTTGCGGCAGAAGATCGCGTCGAACTTCTCGCGGATGCCCCAGTCGGGCGCCAGCAGGTTCAGCGGCGCGAACGTGATGGTCGACGCGAGGTCGGGCTTGACCTTGACCGACCCCGCACGGGCGCCGGTGCCTTTCAGAAAGAAGCGGCGCAGCTGTTCCTGCTGCAGGCGCGCCACCTGCTCGGTGGTATAGACCCCCGCGCGCGCCTTGGCCAGCACCTGCGTGTCGATGTCGGTGGCCAGCACGGTGGCGGCGCGGTCGCCCAGCGCCTCGGCCAGCGTGATGGCGATCGAGTACGGCTCCTCGCCGGTGGATGCCGCCGCGCACCACACGCTGTAGGGCCGGCCCACCTTCCTGGCATGTTCGGCCAGCAGCGGAAAGTGGTGCGATTCCCGGAAGAACGACGTGAGGTTGGTGGTCAGCGCGTTGGTGAAGTATTCCCACTCGTCCGACCGTTCGTCGGCTTCGAGCAGTTCCAGGTACGTGCCGAAATCGCTGATCTGCAGCGAGCGCAGGCGCCGCGCCAGGCGGCTGTAGACCATCTCGCGCTTGTGGCTGCCCAGCGAGATGCCCGCGCGCTTGTGGATCAGCGTGCGGACTTTCTCGAAGTCACGCTCGGTCAGCAGAAAGTCACGCATGTCGTCGCGCAGCGGCGCCAGCACCGGCGTGCCGGCACTGGCGGCCGCGCCTGGCTTCCCGGTGGCGCTGGAGGAAGAACGGAGCGGCGTCATGGGTGTATGTCTTCAGGGTTGCCGATGCACGGCGGTTACAGGCGTCTTCGGGGGCGGGCCGGCAGGCGCTTTAGGCGAGCTCGGCCTCGATCAGCTCCATCTCGGGGCTGGTCATCATGCGTTCGATGTCGATCAGGATCAGCATCCGGCCTTCCACCGAACCCAGGCCCGTCAGGTGCTCGTTCGACACCGACACGCCGAATTCCGGCGCGGCCTTGATGTCGTCGCCGGTCAGCGTCAGCACGTCCGACACGCCGTCGACCACGATGCCCACCACGCGGCCCGCCACGTTCAGGATGATCACCACGGTCTGGTGGTCATACCGCACGTTGGCCAGGTTGAACTTCAGGCGCAGGTCGACGATCGGCACGATCACGCCGCGCAGGTTGGTGACGCCCTTGATGAAATCGGGCGCGTTGGCGATGCGGGTCACCGTCTCGTAGCTGCGGATCTCCTGCACCTTCAGGATGTCGATGCCATATTCCTCGGTGCCCAGCGTGAAGACCAGGTATTCCTGGCCAGAGGCTTCGCTGCCCTGGGTATCGATGTGTCCGATGCCGGCCATGTCCGTTCTCCTTGCTGTCAGTTACAGTGCGATCGCCATGTCCTGGCGGCGCACGCCGGTGCGCTGCAGCGCGGCCACGTCCACGATCAGCGCGACGCTGCCGTCGCCCAGGATCGTCGCGGCCGAGATGCACGGCACCTTGCGGTAGTTGGTTTCCAGGTTCTTCAGCACCACCTGGTGCTGGCCGATCAACTGGTCCACGAGCAGCGCGAAGCGCTTGCCCTCGGCGGACAGGATCACGGCGATGCCCTGCGTGGGCTCCTGCACGGCGCTGGCCACGTTGAAGACCTTGTGCAGTTCCAGCAGCGGCAGGTATTCGCCGCGCACGTTCATCACGCGCTCGCCGTTGGCGGCGGTGTGCACGTCGTCGGCCTTCGGCTGCAGAGACTCCATCACGCAGTTCAGCGGCAGGATGAACGTTTCCTCGCCGGTGCGCACCGACATGCCGTCCAGGATGGCCAGCGTCAGCGGCAGCACGATGCGCGTGGTGGTGCCCAGGCCCTGGCGCGAGCTAATTTCCACGTGGCCGCCCATTTCCTGGATGTTCCGCTTGACCACGTCCATGCCCACGCCGCGGCCCGACACGTCGGTCACCACCTCGGCCGTGGAAAAGCCCGGCGCGAAGATGAACTGCCAGACTTCCTCGTCGGGCATGCTCTCCGACACGCCCGGCAGGTTGTTCTGCAGCGCCTTGGACAGGATGCGGTCGCGGTTCAGGCCACCGCCGTCGTCGCTGACCTCGATCACGATGTTGCCGCCCGCGTGCTGCGCGGACAGGATGAGCTGGCCGGTCGGCTCCTTGCCGGCGGCCACGCGCTTCTCGGGGGTCTCGATGCCGTGGTCCAGGCTGTTGCGCACCAGGTGGGTCAGCGGGTCGATGATCCGCTCGATCAGGCTCTTGTCCAGCTCGGTGGCCTTGCCGAAGGTGACCAGGTCGATCTGCTTGCCCAGCTTGCTGGCCAGGTCGCGCACCAGGCGCGGGAAGCGCGAGAACACGTAGTCCATCGGCATCATGCGGATCGACATCACCGCTTCCTGCAGGTCGCGGGCGTTGCGCTCCAGCTGGCCCATGCCCGAGAACAGGCGGTCGAACAGCACCGGGTCCAGCGACGAGGCGGTCTGCGCCAGCATCGACTGGGTGATGACCAGTTCGCCCACCAGGTTGATGATCTGGTCGACCTTCTCGGTCGGCACGCGGATCGAACCCGAATCCGGCGCATGCGCGGCGGCCGCGGCGGCCGGCTTGGCTTTTTCCTTGTCCTTGGCGGCCGGGGCGGCGGCGGGCGCGGCGGCAACCGGCGCCGGGGCGGCCACGGGGGCCGGTGCCGGGGCCGGCGCGGCGGCGGGTGCCTCGCCGGGGGCCACGGCTTCCACGGCGATCTGCTTCTCGTCGATCACGAAACAGCAGACCGCGATGATGTCGTCGGTGCCGCACTGGCTGTTCAGCCAGATGGTCAGGTCGCCGTCGGCCTCTTCCTGGCCGGTGATCTCGCCCAGGTTGGCCAGTTCCTCGCGCAGCAGCGCCTGGTCGGCCGGGGACACCTTGATCAGGCGGACCTTGAGGTTGCCGCCGGCCGGCGCTGCGGCCGGCGCGGGGGCCGGGGCCGCCACGGCAGCGGGTGCGGGGGCCGGAGCGTGACCCGCATCGCCGCCGGCTTCCTGCGCCAGTTGTTGCAGGACGGCGCAGATGCGCTTGAACGTTTCCGGATCGGGTTCGGTGCCGTTGCGATAGGCGTTGAGCTGGTCTTGCAACACGTCCTTGGTTTCCAGAAAGGTGTCGATGATGACCCGGGTCAGGGCCAGTTCCCGCCGCCGCGTGCGGTCGAGCAGGTTCTCGAAGATGTGCGTGGTCTCGGTCAGGGCCGTGAAGCCGAACGTGGCGGCACCGCCCTTGATGGAATGCGCGGCACGGAAGATGGCGTTGAGCGCTTCGGCATCGGGCGACTCGATGTCCACCTCGAGCAGCAGCTGCTCCATTTCAACGAGCAGTTCCTCTGCCTCTTCGAAGAAGGTCTGGTAGAACTGCGTGATATCGATATCGACAGACATGGTTGTCCTGGCTCGCTAGATTGCTGGGAGGACGCGCCGCCCACCGCGGTGGCGCGCCCCCTTCTTCCCTCTGTTCCTACTTGGCCTTCGGCGCGCTGGCAGCCACTGCCGCCGCGCCCGGGGCGCCCTCCACCTGCGCCTGGAACTCCTCGGCCGCGCGCCCCTTCGTGGCCTGCACCTGCACGTCGGCGGCGCTGGCGTTTTCCTGCTCGAACTGGGCCTGCGCACGCTTGTTCAGCACCACGATGCTGATGCGGCGGTTGGTGGGCGCCAGCGCGTCGTTCTTTTCCAGCGGCATCGTGTCGGCCAGGCCCAGCACGCGCAGCACCTTGCCTTCCTGCATGCCGCCGGCAATCAGCTCCTGGCGCGACGCGTTGGCGCGGTCGGCCGACAGCTCCCAGTTGCTGTACGCGCGCTCCCCGCGCATGTACGTGGCCGAGTCGGTGTGGCCAGACAGGCTCACCTTGTTGGGCATCTCGTTGAGCACCGGGCCGATCTCGCGCAGGATGGTGCGCATGTACGGCTCCACCGCGGCGCTGCCGGTGCGGAACATCGGCCGGTTCTGCGTATCCAGGATCTGGATGCGCAGGCCCTCGCTGGTGATGTCCAGCAGCAACTGCGGCCGGAACTGGCGCAGCGTGGGGTTGTTCTCGATGATCTGTTCCAGGCGGCCCTTGAGCGCGCGCAGGCGCTCGCTGTCCATCTGGTCGCGGCGGCGCTGGGCGTCGGCCGGGTCGTTGGTCATGGCGCGCATGACCTCGCCGTCCTTGGCCGTGGGGTCCTTGCCGCCGCCGGGGATCACGCTCTTCGACAGGCTGCTCTTGTCGCCGCCGGCCACCGCCACCTTCAGCGGCGTCTTGAAGTACTCGGCCACGCCCACCAGCGTCTTGGGCGACGACGAACTCAGCAGCCACAGCACCAGGAACAGCGCCATCATGGCCGTCATGAAGTCGGCGTAGGCAATCTTCCAGCTATGGTTGCCGTGCGGCTTGGCGTGCGACTTCGCCTTCTTGATGATGATCGGACGAAGGTCCTGGGCGCTGCTCATGGCTGCTCTCCCGTCAGGTCAGGCTCTTGACTTCGCGGACGTGGTCGTCGAGCTCGAGGAACGACGGACGTACCGTGGAGTACAGCACCTTGCGGCCGAATTCCACCGCCACCAGCGGCGCGTAGCCGTTGAGCGACGCCAGCAGGGTCACCTTGATGCATTCGTACATCTTGATGCTCTCGGACACCTGGTGCTCCACCCGCGACGCCAGCGGCGACACGAAGCCGTAAGCCAGCAGGATGCCCAGGAACGTACCCACCATGGCGTGGGCGATCAGGGCGCCCAGTTCGGCCGGCGGCAGGTCTGCCGAGGCCAGCGCGTGCACCACGCCCATCACCGCGGCAACGATGCCGAAGGCGGGCAGGCCGTCGCCGACGCGCGACAGCGCATGGGCGGGAATCTCGGCCTCGTGGCGGAACGTTTCGATTTCGTGGTCCATGAGCGCCTCGATCTCGAACGCGTTCATGTTGCCGTTGACCATCATGCGCAGGTAGTCGGTCAGGAACTCCATCATCTTGGCGTCGGCCAGGATGCGGGGGTACTGGCTGAAGACACTGCTCGATGCGGGATCGGCAATTTCCTTTTCGAGGAACAGGATGCCCTCGCGGCGTGCCTTGGACAGCAGCACGTAGAGCAGCGCCATCACGTCCAGGTACAGTTCCTTCTTGTACTTGGAGCCCTTGAGCAGCGAGGGCATGGCCTTCATCGTGGCCTTGATGGCCTTGCCGCTGTTGGAGCTGATGAAGGCGCCCACCGCGGCGCCGCCAATGATGATCAGCTCCGCCGGTTGGTAAAGCGCGCCCATGTGGCCGCCGGTGAGGGCGTAACCACCCAGCACCGCCACAACTACGACGACATAGCCAAGAACTACTAGCACGATCGGATCCCCGTCTGAAAAACACGCGTCAGGCGCACAAGGGCTCCCTGGCGTACAGGCGAACGGGGTCAGCGCCCGCCGGTACGTCCGGGGCCCACCTGCCGTGAAGACGTCAGTCCCGATGAACTCAGGCTTCGGTCTGCGCGGCTGTGGCGTCCTTCGAGAGCTTCTTCACCTTTCCGGCCCGCGAGGGCGGACGGCACAGGCTGCAGACGAAGTTCGCGTGCGGCTCATAGGCATGCGTCACGAACTGGCCGCCGCAACAGGTGCACGTGGAAAGCTGCAGCATGTTGCTCTCGAAAAACCGTACTAACGTCCAGGCACGGGTGAAACTTAAGACGATTTCGCCGCCGAGCAGCGAAACATGCTCGAGGTACAGACGGTAAGCGGCCACTACGGCACGAATGCCCGACGTCTCGCCTTCCTGCACCATGAACTGGTACGCCGAGAAGAACAGCGACGAGTGGATATTCGGCAGCCAGGTGGTGAACCAGTCCGTCGAGAAGGGGAGCATGCCCTTGGGCGGCGACGCGCCCCGGAGCTCCTTGTAGAGCCGGATCAACCGGTCGCGCGAGAGCGTGGTCTCGGCTTCAAGCACCTGCAGGCGCGCCCCCAGCCCGATCAGCTCGATGGCGAGCTGGGTCTGGTTGGCATCCTGCAGGACGCTCTTGCGGTTGGGTACGGGTGTGGCCGTGAAGCTGCGAGCCGGCTGGGCCTGGAGGAGCGCGGTCAATTGAGCGACTCCACAGGTTGCCGGGCCAGCAGGATAGCAGCGTGGATCTGCTGCATATCATGGCTCTTGGCCGTGTGGGTGAGGGTGGACAGCAACGCATGGTCGTCAAAGCGGAAACGGCACAGCACCATGTTGGATGCTGCCAGCTTGACGAGTTGCGCCGACGTCAGCTTGGCAAGGATCTCAGCAATTTCCTTGCTGACACCAAGCCTGAACATGGCTTCCACCTGGTTTTCGCGCACCAGTCGTTGCGCAAGCAGAAGATAGGCGAGATTGACCTCCCTGATCTCCTGGAGAACTTCACTGCTTTCCAATTTTTCCCCGCTACCAAAAAACCTCTCGACCGCTTGTCCGGCGCTTACCGGCATGGAACTCCTGCCGGCGACCAGATCGTTTGGTGCGTGTTCGAGTAGGTACGACGTACAACGAAAGATACTTCGCCCGGTTACACCTTAACCCTGAAACGTTACAGATGTTACAGAGTGTAAGTGAAACTGTTACGTTTATATCGGCAATCCGCCCACAATGCCAATCCCTACTTACGTTGGGGATTGCGGAATGTCGCAAGGAAAAGACATGGCCAGCCAAATTTGTAACAGCGAATGTGACTGACTTCTGATTTTCATCAAAGGTGTAACAGTTTGTGTACAGAACGGATAGGGTTCCCGAGCCGTGCACACGCCACCTGCTGAAGTGGGGTTGCTGCTTTCCACTATTGACGAACCAGCGCGCCTTGGCTAAACACGCGCCGCAGCCACGCGGCCAGCCGCGCAAAGACGTCGTCGGGGGCTTCGCGGAACAGATGCGGCCGCGCACGCTCCACTTGTTCCAGCACGCGCGCGGCTTCCTCGGCACTTACAGAACCGTATTCGAGCGCCAGCCCCAGCAGCGTCCGCAGCTCGCCCACCTTGCTGCGGCCCAGCGCCTCGCTCTGCTCGGTCTGCAGCGCGTACATGACGTCGTACGCCCGCTGGCGCAGTCCGTCGGCAATCCGCCAGGCCGGCGTGCGCATGCGCTCCTCGATGGCGCGCACATCGACGGCCGACGACGAGATCTGCGCCGCCAGCGCCTCGGTGAACGCCGCGTCGGCGCCCGCTTCGGACAGGATGTTGGCCGCCCACTCGCGGGCGTGATCCACGCGCTGCTGAGGCGTCCAGTCCGGCTGCACGACCAGCGCAAAGCCAAAGCGCTGCGCGTCGCGCATCAGCGCCGCCAGCGCGTTGGGCAGCTGCTTGTCGAAGACCTTCTTGGCCCAGCCGTACTCGCCACTGGCCAGCAGCCGCATCACGGCCCGCTCGGTTAGCGGCCCGTCCTGCTGCATCAGCCGGGCGCGCATGAAGTCGTCAAAGGCGGGCGGGATGAACTGCGGGTCCAGCCCGGTGGAAACTTTTACAAAGGCGTCGAAGTCCGCTCGCAACCGCGCTACGGCTTCGGCCGACAGGGACAGACTGATTTCCGTATGCATGATGTTCTGCGGACGTGTGAACGCCCCGGCGCAGCGGGGGTGCCGCTGTGCCGGGGCGTGCCGTCTGGTGACGACGGCGAGTTCAGGCGCCGGGACAAGTCCCGGCGGTCGATCAGAAGGCGCTCCAGTCGCCGTTGTCGGACGCGGCGGTCAATGCCGGGCGCTTCTTGTAGCTATCGGCAGCTTCCTCGGCTTCTTCACCGACGCCCGGCGCGGCGGCCGCCACGGCCACCAGCGCGGTCGCGGCGCGGGACGCCTTGCCACCGGTCTTGCGAGCCTTGCCCACGCGGGCCACAGCCGGCTTGGCGGCCGGCTTGACCACCGAGCGCACGGCCGGGGCGGTCGGGGCGGCCAGCATCGGGGCCGCCGCCACGTGGCCGTCGTCGTCGGACAGGCGGAAGCTGGACACCGAATCCATCAGGCGCGACGCCTGGTCCTGCAGCGACCCGGCCGCCGCGGCAGCCTGCTCCACCAGCGCCGCGTTCTGCTGCGTCACCTCGTCCATCTGCGCCACGGCCTGGTTCACCTGCTCGATGCCCGAGCTCTGCTCGGCGGAGGCCGCGCTGATCTCGCCCATGATGTCGGTCACGCGCTTCACGGCCTGCACGATCTCGTCCATCGTCGTGCCGGCCTGGCTCACCAGCGCCGCGCCGGTATCCACCTGCGCCACCGAGTTGTCGATCAGCGTCTTGATTTCCTTGGCGGCGTTGGCGCTGCGCTGCGCCAGGCTGCGCACTTCACCGGCCACCACCGCAAAGCCACGGCCCTGCTCGCCGGCGCGGGCCGCTTCCACGGCCGCGTTCAGCGCCAGGATGTTGGTCTGGAACGCGATACCCTCGATCACGCCGATGATGTCGACGATCTTGCGCGAGGCGTCGTTGATCTCGCCCATCGTCTCCACCACGCGGCCCACCACCTCGCCGCCGCGCACGGCCGTATCCGACGCGTTGGCCGCCAGCCCGCTGGCCTGGCGCGCGTTGTCGGCGTTCTGGCGCACGGTGCTGGTCAGTTCCTCCATGCTCGACGCCGTTTCCTCCAGCGACGCGGCCTGCTGCTCGGTACGCTGCGACAGGTCGTTGTTGCCCGCCGCGATCTGGCGCGACGCCGTGCCGATCGATTCGGCCGATTCCTTGAAGTCGCGCACCATGCCCGAGAGCTGCTGCTGCATCTGGCTCATGGCGTGCAGCAGGCTGTGGTCGTCGCCCCGGCGCAGTTCCACCTTGCCCGAGAAGTCGCCGTCGGCGATGCGCGCGGCAATCGACGCGGCGTAGCCCGGCTCGCCGCCAAGCTGGCGCGACAGCTGGCGGGCCAGCAGCCAGCCCAGCACCACCGAGATCACGACGCCGCCCAGCACCAGCAGCAGCATCAGCACGCGCGAGCTGTTGTAGACGCTGGTCGATTCATCCATGTTGGCCTTGGCGCGCTCGTCGCGGCGCTTGACCATCTTGAACAGCACGTCTTCCAGCGCGCGGCTGTCCTTGAGCAGGTCGGTGCTTTCCGTGAACACGGTGCTTTCGAACTGCGACGTGTCCAGCGGCTGCTTGCTGACCAGGTCGACGTACTTCTGCATGCGCTCGCGGAACGGCGGCACCAGCGTCTCGTACTGCTTGAACAGGGCCTGGCCCTCGGGCGACGCGAACGAGTCCTTGGCCGACTTGACGCGGGTTTCCATGGCGGTCAGCGACTTCTGGATCTGTTCCTTCTCGGTCGCCCGCTCGCCCATGGTCGACGCCGACAGCAGCGCAATCTGGGCGCGGCTGGCGTAGACCAGGTTGATGTTGCCGTCCTGCACGGCCTTCAGCGCCTGCAGGTCGGTGTTGTAGATCTTGCCGGTCCATTCCGCCATGCGCCCCATGTTGACCACGCCCAGCAGGCCGATGACGGCACCGATCACGGATACGACCAGGAAGCCGGCGATCAGCCTGGTCGTCACGCGAAGTTGATTGAACCACTGCATAGAACTACCCCCTTCTTCTGTCAGAAATGACCGGAACGGCCACGCCGCTCCGGGTTGCATGTCGCTGCCGCCTGCGTGGGCGGCCGCTCTACCCCGTTCCTGATGCCGCGCCCGAGACGCGGCCCTTTTATGAAAGCCCGGCCACCCTGCGGCGCGCGGGCCTGCTCCCCACTTCAGCCAGCCACATGCGCCAGCGCCGCCACGCCGCGCGGGCGCGCGGGCCGGACCTCGGCCTGCGTGCTCACGCGAAACGTGGAGATCGACTCGCGCAGGCGCTCGGCCTGTTCCTCCAGTGCGCCGGCCGCGGCAGCAGCCTGCTCCACCAGCGCGGCGTTCTGCTGCGTGCCTTCGTCCATCTGCGCCACCGCCTCGTTCACCTGTTCGATGCCCGCGCTCTGCTCGGCCGATGCCGAACTGATGTCGCCCATGATGTCGGTCACGCGCTTCACGGCCTGGACGATCTCGTCCATCGTCGCGCCAGCCTCGCTGACCTGCGCGGCGCCGTTTTCCACGCGCGCCACGGTGTTGCCGATCAGCCCCTTGATTTCCTTGGCCGCATTGGCGCTGCGCTGGGCCAGGCTGCGCACCTCGCCCGCCACCACGGCAAACCCGCGGCCCTGTTCGCCAGCCCGCGCCGCTTCCACGGCCGCATTCAGCGCCAGGATGTTGGTCTGGAACGCGATGCCCTCGATCACGCCGATGATGTCGACGATCTTGCGCGACGCCTCGTTGATGTCCTGCATGGTGTGCACCACGCGCCCCACGGCCTCGCCGCCGCGCAGCGCGGTCTCGGAGGCGTTGGCGGCCAGCCCGCTGGCCTGCCGCGCGTTGTCGGCGTTCTGGCGCACCGTGCCGGTCAACTGCTCCATGCTAGACGCGGTCTCCTCCAGCGACGCGGCCTGCTGCTCGGTACGCTGCGACAGGTCGTTGTTGCCCGCCGCCACCTGGTGCGTGGCCGTGGAGATGCTGGTCATGCCTTCCTGGATGTCATGCACCACCGACAGCAGGCTGCGCTGCATCGTGCGCATTGCACGCGCCAGCGCGCCCACCTCGTCGGCGGCCTTGTGTTCGAACGTCGTGGTCAGGTCGCCGGCGCCCATGCGCAGCGCGAAGTCGAGCATCTCGCTCACGGGCCGCTCCACGCGCGCCACCAGCAGCGCGCCCGACGCCATCGACGACAGCACGGCCAGCGCGAACGCGCCCCACAGCCATGGCCACAGTTGCGCGGCGGCCTCGGCCGACATCCAGTGCACGCCGCCCAGCGCCGCCAGGAACCAGGCCAGCCCGGCCGCCTGCGCCCAGAGGATGCGCCGGCGCAGCGTCAGCCGCGTGAGCCTGCCGAACAGCCCCGCCACGCCGGTGCGCACCACGGCGCCATCGCGGATCGCCAGGCCGGCGGCGCGGTTTTCGCGGAAGCGCCGGTAGGCCGCGTCGGCGGCCTCGATCTGCTCGCGCGTGGCCATCGAGCGCACGGACGTGTAGCCGATGATGCGGCCGTCCACGCGCGTGGCGGTCACGGTGGCCTGTACCCAGTAGTAGTCGCCGTTCTTGCGGCGGTTCTTGACGATGCCGACCCACGACTTGCCGGCCTGGATCGATGCCCAGAGGTCGGCAAACGCCTCCGGCGGCATGTCGGGATGGCGCACGAGGTTGTGCGGCGCGCCCAGCAGCTCGGCCGCCGGGAAGCCGCTGGTCTCCACGAACGCCCGGTTCGCGAAGGTGATCCGCCCCTTGAGGTCGGTCCGCGAGATCAGGTAATCGTCCGGCGAGAGCAGGTGCTCGTGCTGCGTGACTGGCTGGTTGTTGCGCATTGCTGTGTGGCGGCTCTGGGGCCTGGCCCGCCGCGTCGGCGCGGGCCGGGCCGCGGGTTGGTCGGGGGGTTCAGGCGGTGCCGGCGGCGGCGTCCAGCGCCGCGAGGTCGTCGACGTTCATCAGCTTCTCGATGTCGGCCAGAATCAGCATGCGGCCTTCGAGCGAGCCGAGCCCGCGGATGTATTCGGTTTCCACGCCGCCGGACAGCGCCGGCGCGGGCTTGATCTGCGACGCGGTCAGCGTCAGCACGTCGGACACGCCGTCAACCACGATGCCGGTGGTGCGTTCATGGATATCGACGATGATCACCACGGTGTACTGGTCGTAGCTGATCTGGGCCTGCCGGAACTTGATGCGCAGGTCGATGATCGGGACGATGGTGCCGCGCAGGTTGATCACGCCCTTCAGGTAGTCAGGCGCGTTGGCGATCTGCGTGACCGATTCGTAGCCACGGATTTCCTGGACCTTGAGGATGTCGATGCCGTATTCCTCGCGGCCCAGCCGGAAGGCCAGGAATTCTTCGCCCGCGCCGTCCGCGCGGCTGTTGCTGGTGTTCATGTTGCCCCCGCTGGCAAGGTTGGTCGTGGCCGGGGTAGCGTGCCCCTGGCTGCTGGCGACCCGAGGCGGCACCCGGCGCGGCCCCATGGGCCCGGCCGGACCACCTGCTATGGCCCTCCAGTATTTACGGCAGGCGGCGGGGTGAATTAAGCACGACTTCGCGCCCGGATTACCCCTCCGTGGGAGGGTCCAGCAGCGCGTGGACCGACGCCATCAGCTCTTCGGGGTCGAACGGCTTGGCCAGGAAGCCCGAGGCACCGGCCTCGCGGGCCTGGTCCAGGATGCGGCTGTCGTGCTCGGTGGACAGCATCAGGATGGGGATGGCGGCGTAGGCCGGCGTGGCGCGCAGCGCGCGGATCAGCGACAGGCCGTCCATGCCGGGCATGACCTGGTCGGTCACCAGCATGCCGAACCCGCCCTCCATCGCCACCTCGTGCGCTTCCTTGCCATCGGCCGCCTCGGTGACCGTGAATCCGCCCGCGCGCAGGCAGGCAACGGTCATGCGGCGCAGGGACGGCGAATCGTCGACGACGAGGATGTGCGGAAGGGACATCGGTGACTCCAGAAGCGGTGGGTCCGCCAGTGCCAAGGCAATGCGGCCGGCGACGGACAGGCCAGCTGGCTGGCGCGCGCCAATGCCGGCACGCGCCACTGCCCTGTCCTTTCCATATCGACACGCCAGCGCCGCGCTTTAGCGTTGGCGGGGCAAAGTTGACAATTTTTCACGTTCGCGGCGGTTTCGGCGGTTCCGGCAATGGGCGGACCGGCCCCGGCAGCTACGCCCGCAGCCGCTGGGCGCCGGCCATCAGCTCGGCAAAGGCCGGCACGTCGAGCGGCATGGCCATCAGGTAGCCCTGCACCTCGTCGCAGCCCATGTCGTGCAGGATTTCCAGCTGCGACGCCGATTCCACGCCCTCGGCCACCACCTTCATGCGCAGTTCGTGCGCCAGCGCCACCATCGACCCGACGATGGCCCGGCCCTGCGGGTCGGCGTCCAGCCCGCCGATCAGCGTGCGGTCGATCTTCAGCGTGCCCACCCGCAGCCGCTTCAGGTAACCCAGGCTGGAATAGCCGCTGCCGAAGTCGTCCAGCGCCACGTGGATGCCCAGCGACTGCAGCTCCGCCAGCGTCTCCATCGACTTGCCGATGTCCTTCATGGCCGCCGTCTCGGTGATTTCCAGCGTGATGGCCGACGGCGGAATGTCGTGCTGGTGGATCTGTTCGAGCAGGTACTGCGGGAAATTGCGGCTGGCAAAGCGCAGGCCGGACACGTTGATGGCCACCGGCACCGTCGGCAGCCCGGCGTCCTGCCACTGGCGCACCTGCGCGCAGACCGTGGAGATGACCCAGTCGTCAAGCTTGTCGATCTGGCCCGACTGCTCGGCCACCATGATGAATTCGGCCGGATTCACGGGCCCCAGCGTCGGATGGCGCCAGCGGCACAGCGCCTCGGCACCCACCACGCCGCGCGACTTCACGTCGTACTTGGGCTGGTAGACCAGCGACAGGGCGTCGTCCTGGATGGCGGGCCAGAGGTCGCGGCGGATTACCCGCATGCGGCGCGCGCGCTCGCCGGCGGCCGAATTGAACACCCGCATCTGGTTGGACCCGCTTTCGCGCGCCTCGGACAGGCTCACGCGCGCGGCCTGCATCAGCGACTCCGACGTGGCCGCGTCGCGCGGGTAGATCGCGATGCCGATGTTGACGCCGATCTGCATCTGCAGCCCGCGCGCGGCCACGAACTCGGACAGCGACCCCAGCACGCGGGCGCCCACGTCGTGCGCGCGGCTGTGCTGCACCAGTTCGGGCACGCCCACGGCAAATTCGTCGCGCGCCAGCCGGGCCAGGAAGTGGTGCGGCTCCAGCGCGGCCTGCGCCAGCGCGCCGGCGTCCTGCGCCAGGATGTCGTCGGCGCGGACTTCGAAGACTTCGTCCACCTCGCGGAAATCGGCGATATGGATCAGCAGCACCGCGCAGGCGGTTTCCGACAGCCGCGCGTGCGCGATGGTCTGGTCCAGCCAGCGCGCAAACGCGGTGCGGTCGGGCAGTTCGGTGCTGACGCTGTATTCGCCCACGGGCGGCTGGCCCCGGCCCGGCGAGCGCACGGTCAGGCCGCCCATGCGGCCATGGGCGCGGCGCACCACGCGCGACTCGCCGCCGCGCCCGGCCGCCGGATGATCGTCGATGGCGTCATCGGGCAGCGCCATGTCGCCGAACGCGCCCGCCCACTTGCGCGACTGCAGCCGGTGCATCGCGTAAAGCCCCGAGCACAGCAGCGCCAGCCCGCCGGCCAGCCACGCCGGCCCGTGCACGCCTGCCGCATCGAGGCAGCCGCGCGGCGACATCGACAGCCCGCCGCACGCCCGGCCCAGCCGCGCGCCGGCCACGGCCACCAGCCCGGCGCCGGCCAGCATCGCCGTGGCGATGGCCAGTTGCCAGCCCCGGCCGCCGTGGCGCGTCCACTGCACCACCGGCGCCAGCAGGTTGGACGCCGCCACGCTGGCGGCCAGCGTGGCGGCGAACGTGGCCGCCATCTCGGCGCCCTGGTTGGCGGCGCTGATCGTGCCGGAACCGAGCGTCACCCAGAGCGGCATGCCGGTCGTGGTCTGCGACATCAGCGCGGCGGACCAGCCCAGCGACCGGACCGCCTTGCGCCCCGGCTCGCCGTCCGCTTTGGCCGCGCGCAGCCACAGCGCGGCCGCGACGCCGAGCGTGGCCGCAAGCAGCAACAGGAGGGTATTCGTGGCAATCATCGGGGGGCGCGAAGAATGACGGCAGCGGCGCGGCGGACAACAAGATGCGGGATGGGAAAAACCCCGCATCATGGCATCCCGCGCGCGTGCTGTGAACCTGGAACCGCGTGGCAGTCTGTCCTGTCTTGTATCGGTCCGGAAACAATCAGAAGGCAGCCCAGTCGTCGTCGGCCGATCCGCCGCCCGGCTGGTTCATCGCGGGACGCAGCAGCTTGGGCTCGCGGGCCGTGCGGACCACGGGCTGACGCTTGGCGGCCGGGCGGGCCGGTGCCTTGGCAGCCGGGGCGGCCGGGGCGGGGGCCGGGGCCGGACGGGCCGGGGCAGCAAGCTGGCGCGTCGCGCCGCCGTCGGATGCCAGCGAGAACACCGACACCACGCTCTTCAGCTTCTGCGCCTGTTCTTCCAGCGCGCCGGCCGCGGCGGCGGCTTCTTCCACCAGCGCCGCGTTCTGCTGCGTTACCTGGTCCATCTGCGACACGGCCTGGTTCACCTGCTCGATGCCGGTGGTCTGCTCCTGCGACGCCGCGCTGATCTCGTTCATGATGTCCGTCACGCGGCGCACGGCCTGCACGATCTCGCCCATCGTCTGGCCGGCCTCGGCCACGAGCTTCGTGCCGCTTTCCACGCGCTGGCCGGACTCACTGATCAGCGATTCGATTTCCTTGGCGGCGTTGGCGCTGCGCTGCGCCAGGCTGCGCACCTCGCCCGCCACCACGGCAAAGCCACGGCCCTGCTCGCCGGCGCGGGCCGCTTCCACGGCCGCGTTCAGCGCCAGGATGTTGGTCTGGAACGCGATACCCTCTATCACGCCGATGATCTCCACCACCTTGCGCGACGCGCCGTTGATCTCGTTCATCGTGTCCACCACGCGGCCCACCACGTCGCCGCCCTTCATGGCGATCTGCGACGCCTCGCCGGCCAGCATGCCGGCCTGGCGCGCGTTGTCGGCGTTCTGCCGCACGACCGTGGTCAGTTCCTCCATGCTCGCGGCGGTCTGCTCCAGCGACGCGGCCTGTTCCTCGGTGCGCTGCGAGAGGTCGGTGTTGCCCGCGGCGATCTGCTTGGTGGCGGACGCGATCGAATCGGTCCCGCCGCGCACTTCGGACACGATGCCGGACAGGCTGTCCTGCATCTTCGCCAGCGCCTGCATCATCCGGCCAATCTCGTTCTTCGACATGCTGCTGATGTGCGACGTCAGGTCGCCGCCGGCCATGCGCTCGAACACGGTCAGCGCCTCTTCCACGGGGCGCACGATGGCGCGGTGGAGCATCACGGCCGCGCCGATGGCAATGGCGATGCCGGCGACGATCAGCACGATCGCCATCATCCGGATCGTCTCGAAGCGCGACTGGGCCGTCTCGAAGCTCGTCCTGGCCGCTTCCATCTGGAATTTTTCGAGCTTGTCGTGCGCGGAGGCCATGCTGCGCTGCAGCTCGGGCATCACGTCGCGCGCCAGCTTCAGCGATTCTTCACGGTTGCCGGCGGTCAGCGCCTGCTGCCACCTGGCCACGCCTTTCTCGAAGAAGTCCTGGCGCTTGGCGGCCAGCGCGCTGGACAGCACCTTTTCCTCGTCGTTCTGCGGCAGGGCCATGTAGCGCTTCCAGCCGCGCTCGGACGATTCGATGAACGTCTTGGAGCGGTCGACGTGCTTCTGCATGTCGTCGCCCTCGCTACCCGGCATGACGGTGCGGTCCAGCGCCAGGCGCAGGCGGGTGGTGCCGACCATGGCCTCGGCCAGCGCCTGCGACGACGCCAGCTGGTTCGTGTAGGTCTCCCTCAGCGCATCATTGGACTGGGACATCCCATGCAGTCCCGCGCCGCCCACAAGCAGCAGGATGGCCCCGAGCAAGGCCATGGCGCCCCGCAGGAGGGTCTTGATCTGGATATTCTGGTGAAAGGACATGATGTGCTGACCATTAGGAGATAACCCGGAGCCACTCCCCTGCCCCGGTCCGGCAGACCGACACCCCGTACGGCCTGCTCAGGACTCGATAACGGTCGGCTGGCAACCTTACTTGAGTTGCGCGGCAAATCGATTTCGGGTATGGCGCGTGATGCACTTGGATTCGCGCCAGCCCGATTAAACACCGCTGCCGCGCCAACGCGCCATTTGCCCCGGCGGTAATGAAAATCCTTGAAGACTGTATTCAGCGCCTGCTGAATCCGCGCTTTGAATGGCGGCCCGGCCAATGGCGAATGGCGGAATTGTCTGATGGCGGCGGCCCGTACCGGCACCGCAAGGCTGGCGCCCCATGGGACGCGCGCTTGCGGAATGGGCCGCGCATTTTGCGCTCGCCCTGGCTGACTTTGTCGTCCGATATAAGTTCAGTAATTCTTCGTTATTGAGAATTTTCGCAAAATGCGGGTCTGGCGCCTTAAAGCATTTGCAGGCCGGCCGTCTATGGTTATAAAATGCTTTGCGTCAATTCACGGACCCACCAGTAAATCGAGGGATACAAATGGCGACATATCAGGAAATCGTTCAGAAAATCAGCGAACTGCAGAAGCAGGCCGAAGAGATCAAGGCACGCGAACAAGCGTCCGTGATCGCCGAGATTCGCGAGAAAATCGAACAATTTGGCCTGACCGCCGAAGACCTGGGATTTGGCGGCAAGGCCGCGGCCGGCAAGAAGGCGCCGGTGGCCCGCAAGGTGCCGGTCCGTTACCGCGACAGCGCCGGCAATACCTGGACGGGCCGCGGCAAGCGCCCGGGCTGGCTGACCCAGGCCCTGGCCAACGGCAAGTCGATGGAAGACTTTCTGATTCGCTGATCTCCGCCGCCACGCGGGATCAAAAAAAAACCGGGCTTCGGCCCGGTTTTTTTATTGGCTGCGTCGATTCAGTTCGCAAACCCCATCGGATTCATCGACTGCCAGCGCCAGGAATCCTCGCACATGCGGTCGAGGTCGTGCCGGGCACGCCACCCGAGCAGCGACTGGGCCAGCGACGGATCGGCGTAGCACGACGCGATATCGCCGGGCCGCCGGTCGACGATCTGGTACGGCACCGGGCGACCGCTGGCACGTTCGTAGGCCTTCACTACCTCCAGGACGCTGTAGCCACGGCCTGTGCCGAGGTTGACCGTGACGCCGCCGGTGTGGTCGCGCAGGTAGTTCAGCGCCGCCACGTGGCCGTCGGCGAGGTCGCAGACGTGGATGTAGTCGCGCACGCCGGTGCCGTCCACGGTTGGGTAGTCGTCGCCATAAACACTGAGTTTTTCCCGGCGCCCGCCGGCCACCTGGGCCACGTAAGGCATCAGGTTGTTCGGAATACCGCCCGGGTCTTCGCCGATCAGCCCGCTTTCATGCGCGCCGACCGGATTGAAATATCGCAAAAACGCGATGCGCCATTCCGGATCCGATTTTTCGAGATCGCGCAGGATCTGCTCGCCCATCAGTTTGGTCTGGCCGTAGGGATTCGTGGCCGACAGCGGGAAATCTTCCAGAATCGGCACGGTATGCGGATTGCCATACACGGTGGCCGACGAACTGAAGACCAGCTGCTTGACGCCGGCCGCCTGAATGGCGCTGCACAGCGTAATCATCCCTTCGAGATTGTTACCGTAATACGCCAGCGGCTGGCTGACCGATTCCCCCACGGCCTTGAGCGCCGCGAAATGGATGGCGCCCGTGATGTCGTGCTCGGCAAACAGGCGGTCCAGCAGCGCGCGGTCGCGCACGTCACCCTCGACAAATTGGGGCGTGGTGCCGGTAATGCGGGCCAGGCGGTTCACGACCTCGCGGTTACTGTTGCAAAGATTATCGAGCCCGATCACCTGATAGCCAGCGGCATGAAGCGCCAGCCAGGTGTGGGAAGCGATATATCCGGTTGCGCCAGTGAGCAATAGGGTTTGAGCCATGGAGATATTGAGATCGGATTTGTGTCGGTGCCGGCGGCAAATGGCCGGCCGGCACCCATCTTAACCGAGCGATATTACGACCGCCTCGTCCGTTTGTACGGTCGTCTACATTTCCCGCCCGGTCCGTTCGGGCTGCCGGGCCATCAGCGGCAGGCCAGCCCGCGCCTGCCAGGCTTCGTAGGCCGCATGGAGCCGCCAGCCCGATTCCAGGTCGCGCATGCCCAGCAGTTGCGCCACGGCGGCCGGCGTTGCGCCGGCATCGAAGTGCATCGCACCGCACGTATTGCGCAGCGTCTGCGGCGATGCTCGCTCGCTGCGGCCGGCCAGCACGCCGGCTTCCTCCAGCAGGATTTCGACCCGCCGATAGACCGACGCCGCGTGCATGGGCCGGCCGTTGGCCATGGCCGGGAAGACCAGGTCGCCAAGCGTATCAGCGGCCGCCCGCAGGGCCAGCCACTGGCGCAGCGGCGCGCGGGCAAAGCCGAACAGCGGCACCGTGTACGCGCGGCCGTTGTCGGGCCGGACCATGCGGATCGACATGGCACCGTCGTTGACCCGTTTGATGGACTCGATGCGCAACGCGCGCACCTCGGCCACCTTGAGCCCGCCGCCCAGCAGCACGGCCAGCAGCGCCACGTCACGCGCGCGCTTCCACGCCGTCGGCGAAATGCCATCCTTGCCAGCCTTGCCGTCCCGCTCGGCCGGCAGCCCCGGCGCGAGGATGCGCGCCACCAGCAGGTCACGCTCGCCGGGCAGCAGGAAGGCGGTCGGATCGTTCTCGCCCTCGGCCAGATGCGACTTCACGGCCTGGCTGGCCGGGTTGTGCAGGTTCTGCTGCAGCGAGGCCAGGTGGTGGAAGATGCGCTCTATCAATCTGGCGTAGCGATAGCGATGGCGCTTGTGCAGGTCCTGGGCGTCCAGAAACGCGCCGATCTGGGCCGCCGACCATTTCAGCGGCGGCAGGCCCTGCTCGCCCGACCAGCGCAGCAGCTTGCCCCACATCGCCCGGTAGACGACGGCCGTGCCGGGCCGGAAACCATGGTGCGCCAGCCAGCCATCGAACGCGCGTTCGGGCTGGCCATACCACGCCGCCAGGTCGGCGTCGAACAGGTCGTCGGACACCGGCTTCGGCCCGTTGGCCGGGACACCGTCGGTCGCGGGGTGAGTCACCACTGATCTCCTGCTTGGCGCGTCGCAATCCGCTCATTGTAGACAAAGCGCCACTGGCAGCCGGACGCCCGCGCGGAAATGTCTTGCCAACGAGTTGCACGATGCGCCGGCACCGTGATACCTTGCCAGCCATCATGCAACTGGTTGCATAGTTGCATTCGCTCCGATGTGACCCCGAAGGAACCGTCATGGCCATTCCCGCCCTGCTGCAAAACCTGTCGCTGCCGGCCGTCTGCTCGCCGCTGTTCATCATTTCCAACCCGGACCTCGTGATTGCCCAGTGCAAGGCCGGCGTGGTCGGCTCGTTCCCGGCCCTGAACGCCCGGCCGGCCGAGAAGCTGTCGGAATGGCTGGACCGCATCACGACCGAACTGGGCGAGCACGACGCCAAGCACCCGGACCGTCCCGCCGCGCCGTTCGCGGTGAACCAGATCGTGCACAAGTCGAACGACCGCCTCGAACACGACCTGGAACAGTGCGTGCGCTACAAGGTGCCGATCGTGATCACGTCGCTGGGCGCGCGCGCGGAGGTCAACGACGCCGTGCACGGCTACGGCGGCATCGTGCTGCACGACGTGATCAACAACAAGTTCGCCCGCAAGGCGATCGAGAAGGGTGCCGACGGCCTGATCGCCGTGGCAGCCGGCGCGGGCGGCCATGCCGGCACGCTGTCGCCGTTTGCGCTGCTGCACGAGATCCGCGAATGGTTCGATGGCCCGCTGCTGCTGTCGGGCGCCATTGCCAGCGGCGACGCGGTGCTGGCCGCGCAGGCCGCCGGCGCCGACCTGGCCTACATCGGCTCGGCCTTCATCGCCACGCTGGAAGCCAACGCCCAGGACGCCTACAAGCAGATGATCGTCGACAGCACGGCCGACGACATCATCTACTCGAACCTGTTCACCGGGGTGCACGGCAACTACCTGCGCGAAAGCATCGTGCGGTCGGGCCTGGACCCGGAGGCGCTGCCGACGTCGGACGCCTCGGCCATGAACTTTGGCTCGACCCGCGTCAAGCCGTGGAAGGATATCTGGGGTGCCGGCCAGGGCGTGGGCGCCATCAAGCGCGTGGTGCCGGCCGCCGAGCTGGTGCGCCGGTTTGTGGAAGAGTACGCGCTGGCCCGCCGCCGCCTGGGCCTGGCCCCGGCCGAAGCGGCCGCCCGCGCCGCCAGCGTGGCCTGATCCCCGCTCACTCGCTTGCCCGCGCCGGCCATGCCGGCGGCGGGCGCCAGCCCCACCCGGTCTCAGCCGGGCTTACGCAGCATCGGCAGCAGTTCCCGCCCCCACTTCACCCAGTCCTCCTGGAACCGGATGCCGCGCATCAGCAGCGCGTACTGGATCTGCTGGCGCCGGTCCAGCGTCCCCGCGAAATCCTTGCTTTCGATGCGCCGGTAGAGCGCCAGCCGCTCCTCGTGCAGCGCGATCAGCCGCAGCATTTCCTGGTCCAGCCCCAGCGGCCCGATTGCAGCATCTGCACGTAGCTTGACCAGAATTTCCTCACGCTGGTCCAGCCCGGCACCGGGCGCCAGCACCCATCGCACCAGTTCCTCGCGGCCGGCCGGCAGCACGTAGTACACCTTCTTGCGGCTCTTCTTCTCGCTGCCGCCGGCGGCGTCCGCCGGCTCGGCCACCGGCGCCTCGCGCGCGGGGTCTTCGGCCGAGATCCAGCCCAGTTCGGCCATGCGGCCCAGTTCGCGGTAGATCTGCTGGTGCGTGGCGTGCCAGAAGTAGCCGATGGACTTGTCGAACCGGCGCGCCAGGTCGTAGCCCGACGATGGCTTTTCGATCAGGGAAATCAGGAGCGCGTGCTGGGTCGACATTCGCCGGAGCGTCCAGTGAGCCCGGTTGGCATGGAGATTGCTGCCTAGTGCCGGGAATGTTCAGGGTGGCGCTATGGTAACCCGCAAGTCGGGGCCCGTCATGCCGTTAACCCCTTGGACGCGCCGAGCGGCTGGCCACGAAGGGGAGACACCTTCCGATATCGACCGCCACGGTGGAATTCTGAAATATGACAAGAAAGTCAATTGTCCTGAAACTGATTTAAAAAAATCGAAATGGCTTTTCGCGACCGCCTGCAATACATTCCAGACATTGTTACCCGCATGCGCGCGCCTTTTGTTTGCCGGCCCAACGTTCAGCGCCATGCGTCTCAAGGGAGTCGTCGATGAACGCAAGACCGGAAATTTCCGAAGGCACGTCGGCGGGCGATATCTCCGCCTCCGTCAGTGCGGCGCGCGCCCGTGCCGGTGCGGCGCCGATTTATTACCGGCTGCCGGATACCCCGGACGGCCATCACATCAAGGAATACGCCAGCGGCCTGCGGCAGCTGGTGCGCTTTGTCGGCGTGGAAGAACAGGTCGTCAAGTACAGCCTGTTCTGACCTGGTACCCGCCGACGGCGCCAACGCTTGTCTCCTCCTGTCCTCCACGGACCTGGGATTTAAACCCGCGATGATCTCGCGGGTTTTTTTTTCGCCCCGGCGCGGCGCCCAATGCAAAACGGCCGCCGGGCAAGGCACCCGGCGGCCGTTTCAGTACAGCAAGCTACGCGGGAGCGATCAGTCCACCGTCGCGCCCGACGCCTTCACGACCTTGGCCCACTTGGCGGCCTCGGACTTCATGAACGCGGCCAGCTGGGCCGGCTTCTCGGGGTTGGCTTCGGCGCCCTGCTCGGCCATCTGCTTCTTCACTTCCGGCATGGCCAGGATCTTGACCACTTCGGCGTTCAGGCGGTCGACGATCGGCTGCGGCGTGCCGCCGGTGGCGTACAGCGCGAACCACGACGTGGCTTCATAGCCCGGCACGCCGGCTTCGGCCACGGTCGGCACGTCCGGCAGCGCCGGCGAGCGCTTGCCCGACGTCACGGCCAGCGCGCGCAGCTTGCCAGCCTTCACATGCGGGTACGACGACGGCAGGTTGTCGAACATCAGGCCGATCTGGTTGCCCAGCAGGTCATTCACGGCCGGGGCGCTGCCCTTGTACGGAATGTGCTGGATGTGCAGACCGGTCATCGAGTTGAACAGCTCGCCCGACAGGTGCATCGACGAACCGCTGCCCGACGAACCGTACGAAAGCTTGTCCGGGTTCGCCTTCACGTAGGCGATCAGTTCCTTGATGTTGTGGACCGGCACCTTCGGGTTCACCACGACGATGTTCGGCACCATGGCCACGCGCGTGATCGGCGCGAAATCCTTGACCGGGTCGAACGGCAGCTTCGAGTACAGCGACTGGTTGATCGCGTGCGTGCCGATGGTGCCCATGAACAGCGTGTAGCCGTCGGCCGGGGCCTTGGCGGCCAGCGACGCGCCGATGTTGCCGCCGGCGCCCGGACGGTTGTCCACCACCACGGACTGGCCCAGCGCCTTGCCCAGTTGCAGGCTGACGATACGCGCCAGGATGTCGGTGGTGCCACCGGCCGAGAACGGCACGATCATCGTGATCGGCTTGGTCGGATAGTTGCCCTGCGCCTGCGCGCCCGTCATGACGGCAAAGCCGGCGGCCATGGCCACGCCAGCGGCCAGCAGGCGTCTGCGCGCCTTCGAGGTTTGGTTGATGATGCTCATCTTGTGCTCCAGGAGTTTGATGCACGCCCGGCGGCCCCGCCGCGGGCGCAATGCTTGTGTATCGCTATTCCACCCCGTGCCTCGGGGCGGGCAACTTATACGGGCGCCACCCCCAGCGTGGTTCCGCCGCAGACGTACAGCACCTGTCCCGTCACGAAACCATTCTCGGGGGCGAGGAAGAACAGCGAGGCACGCGCCACATCTTCCGGCGTTCCCATTCTCTTCACGGCGATGCTTGCCAGGATGCGCCGTGTCTGTTCGCTGCCCTCCGGATTGCTCCGTCGGAACAGCTCGGTGGCGATGGGACCCGGTGCCACGGCGTTGACGGTGATACCGTCGCCGCCCAGCTCCATCGCCAGCGTTCGGGTCATGCCAACCAGCCCGGCCTTGGCCGCGGAATACACCACGCGCTCGGGCTTGCCCAGCGCCGCGCGCGAGGCCATGTTGACGATACGTCCAAAGCCGGCCGCGCGCATCGCGGGCAGGCAGGCCTGGGTCAGCAGCATCGTGGCCTGCAGCGTCAGGCCCACGACATAGTCCAGATCGGCCGCCGTGGCCGTGTCGGCCGTGCCGGGCCGCGTGGCGCCGGCGTTGTTCACGAGCCGCGTCACCGCGAACTGCGCGGTCACCTGCTCGCCCACCGCGCGCGTGGCGTCGGCATCGGTCAGGTCGGCCTGGAAGAAGGTCATGTTGGGGTGCGACCACGTCGGCGCTGCATAGTCGACATTGATCACACGGGTCACGCCGTCGGCGAGCAGCATCTCGGCAATGGCACGGCCGATACCGGAACTGGCGCCAGTCACAAGCGTGGCAACGGGAAGGGACATCTCGATACTCCGCACCGGCCGCCCAGGGCGCCGGGTCAGTCAAAAAAGATGCGGCCGGACCGGCGAGCCCGTCGGCCTGGCCGCAATGCTCTACCTCGTTGGGGAAGAGACACTACCTGGACTTCCCATCCGGGTTAACGGCAGGAAGCGAGGGGAAGTTGAGTGGTCTCAGGGCCAGCTCAAGACCCCCAATTACCTCAAACCCGCTCGATCACCATCGCGATGCCCTGGCCCACGCCGATGCACATCGTGCACAGCGCAAAGCGGCCGTTGGTGCGTTCGAGCTGGTACAGGGCGGTGGTCACCAGGCGCGCGCCGCTCATGCCCAGCGGGTGGCCCAGGGCGATGGCGCCGCCGTTCGGGTTCACGCGCTTGTCGTCGTCGGCCACGCCCAGTTCGCGCAGCACGGCCAGGCCCTGCGCCGCGAACGCCTCGTTCAGTTCGATCACGTCGATCTGGTCCAGCGACATGCCCAGTTGCTTCATCAGCTTCTGCGTGGCCGGTGCCGGGCCGATGCCCATCACGCGCGGCGCCACGCCGGCCGTGGCCATGCCGACGATGCGGGCGCGCGGCTTCAGGCCGTGCTGCTTCAGGCCCGCCTCGCTTGCCAGCAGCAGCGCGCAGGCGCCGTCATTCACGCCCGACGCATTGCCCGCCGTCACGGTGCCGTCCGGGCGCACCACGCCGCGCAGCTTGGCCAGCGCTTCCATGCTCGTGGCGCGCGGGTGCTCGTCACGGTCCACCACGATCGGGTCGCCCTTCTTCTGGGCGATGGTGACCGCGGTGATTTCCTGCGCCAGCGTGCCGTCGGCCTGGGCCCGCGACGCCTTTTCCTGGCTGCGCAGCGCCATCAGGTCCTGGTCCTCGCGGCTGATCTTGTAGTCGGTGGCCACGTTCTCGGCCGTCTCCGGCATCGAATCCACGCCGTACGCGGCACGCATGGCCGGGTTGATAAAGCGCCAGCCGATGGTGGTGTCGAAGATCTCGGCCTGGCGCGAGAACGCCGACGTGGCCTTGCCCATCACGAACGGGGCGCGGCTCATGCTTTCCACGCCGCCCGAGATCATCAGGTTGGCTTCGCCCGACTTGATCGCCCGCGCGGCCGTGCCGGTGGCGTCCATGCCCGAGCCGCACAGGCGGTTGATCGTCGCGCCCGGCACTTCCTGCGGCAGCCCGGCCAGCAGCAGCGACATGCGCGCCACGTTGCGGTTGTCTTCGCCCGCCTGGTTGGCGTTGCCGAAGATCACGTCGTCGATGGCCTTCCAGTCCAGGTTGGCATTGCGGGCCATCAGGGCCTTCAGGGGCACCGCGCCCAGGTCGTCCGCGCGCACGGCCGACAGGCTGCCGCCGTAACGGCCGATGGGGGTGCGGATGGCGTCAACGATGAATGCGTCGCTCATGTTCTGTCTCACTCGTCTGGGGTGGATATCAGGCGGCTACGGCCTGCTTCAGGGGCACGCCGGTCAGGCGTTGCAGTTCGTCGAACGACAGGCCGTCGACCAGGTCGCGCGCCACCAGGCCGTCCGGCGTCACGTCGATGGTCGCCAGGTCCGTGTAGATGCGGGTCACGCAGCCGATGCCGGTCAGCGGGTAGGTGCACTCGGGCACGATCTTGCTCTCGCCCTGCTTGGTCTGGTGTTCCATCATCACGAACACCTGCTTGGCGCCGATTGCCAGGTCCATCGCGCCGCCCACGGCGGGGATGGCGCCGGGCGCGCCGGTGTGCCAGTTGGCCAGGTCGCCGCGCTCGGACACCTGGAAGGCACCCAGCACGCAGAAGTCCAGGTGGCCGCCGCGCATCATCGCGAACGAATCGGCATGGTGGAAGTACGAGCCGCCGGCCTTGATCGTCACCGGCTGCTTGCCGGCGTTGATCAGGTCGCCATCTTCCTGGCCGGCCGCGGGCGCGGGGCCCATGCCGAGCAGGCCGTTCTCGCTGTGCAGCAGGATCTCGCGGTCGGCCGGCAGGTGGTTGCCGACCAGGGTGGGCAGGCCGATGCCGAGGTTCACCACGGCACCTTCCGGAATGTCTTTGGCCACGCGGGCGGCCATCTGGTCGCGGGTCAGGCGTTGCATGTCTCTATCTCCTTCTGCGCTCAGGCGGCCTTGGCGGCGGCGCCGCCGACCTTGACCACGCGCTTGACGAACAGGCCCGGCGTGACGATGTGCTCGGGGTCCATCTCGCCCAGTTCCACGACGTTGCTGACCTGCACGATGGCGCACTTGGCGGCCATCGCCATGATCGGGCCGAAGTTGCGGGCCGTCTTGCGGTAGGTCAGGTTGCCCCAGCGGTCGGCCGTGTCGGCCTTGATCAGCGCAAAGTCGGCATGGATCGGGCCCTCGAACACGTAGCCCTGGCCGTCGATGATGCGCGTTTCCTTGCCTTCGGCCAACGGGGTGCCGTAGGCCGTGCGCGTGAAGAACCCGCCGATGCCGGCACCGGCGGCGCGGATGCGCTCGGCCAGGTTGCCCTGCGGCACCAGTTCCAGCTCGATCTCGCCCGCATGGTAGAGCGAATCGAACACGTACGAATCCACCTGGCGCGGGAACGAGCAAATGATCTTGCGCACGCGCTTGGTCTTCAGCAGCGCGGCCAGGCCGGTGTCGCCGTTGCCGGCGTTGTTGTTGACGATGGTCAGGTCGCGCGCGCCCTGGGCGATCAGCGCGTCGATCAGTTCGGCAGGCATGCCCGCCAGGCCAAAGCCGCCGATCAGGATCGTGGCGCCATCGTGGATGCCGGCCACCGCCGCTTCCACCGAGTCATATAGCTTGTTGATCACTTGCGTTCCAGTACGGAAGGGTCCGGCGTCGCACCGGAGCTGGCCGCAAGATGGGCGGCACGCAAAGTCGTCTCCGGGCAGGCTGCGCGAACGGGCGTCCCGAGGATTTCCAGGACAGGGTCCAACAATCTTGCAGTTGTCTTGATGAGCCGTCTTGCGGCGGCCTATGTGAAAGGTCCGCGATCAAACCGTGGAGCTATCGTACAGCGATCGTACAGCACTGTTCGCTATACGAACTCCAATTCGCAGAATGAACAAAGGTTACCGCCCCCGCCCGCGTCCCGCAATAAGGGTTGGCGCGACGAGGGCGATAATCGGACACGGGACGTTTTGCAGCGCAGCAATCAGGGCAGGCGCAGCACCGCCTGGCTGCCGGCCACGCCGGGGCGCACTTCGAGCCGCACGTCGATGCGCTCGCGCAACTCCGCCACATGCGAAATGATGCCCACCAGCCGCCCGGTCTGCTGCAGGTCCAGCAGCGTGCGGATGGCGAAGTCCAGGCTCTCCGGATCGAGCGTGCCGAAGCCTTCGTCGACGAACAGCGTGTCGAGCTGGATGCCGCCGGCGCGCGACTGCACCACGTCGGCCAGCCCCAGCGCCAGCGACAGCGACGCCAGGAAGCCCTCGCCGCCCGACAGCGTATTGGCCGGCCGCGTGACCCCGGTATCGTGGTCGAACACCTCCAGGTCCAGCCCGCCGGCCATGCGCTGGTCGCCCTGCTCGCGCACGCGCTGCAGCGCGTAGCGGCCCCGGCTCATGCGCAGCAGCCGCAGCGACGCCGCCTCCAGCACCTCGTCCAGCAGCGTGGCCAGCACAAAGCGCTGGAACGTCATGCGGCGCGGATTGTTGCCGTTGGCCACTTCCGACAGCCGCCCCAGCACCGCGTAGCGCGTTTCCACCTCGCGGCCCTCGGCGGCCAGCGATTCCACCTGGCCCTTGCATTGCAGCAGCGCATCGCGCGCGGCCGCCACCTCGCTGCGCTGGCGGATCGCGTTTTCCAGCCGCACCGCCGCCTCGTCGCGCGCGGCCAGCAGCGCCGGCAGGTCGGGCAATGGCAGCGCCTGGGCAAGCGCGGCCGTGCGGGCGCGCCATTCGGCCGCCCGGGCAATCTCCACGTCGAACGCGCGGATCGCGTCGTCCAGCGCGGCCATCTCGGCCTCGGGCAGGAAGGCGGCGGCGTAGGCCGCGTCGTCGTCGAACCCGGCCGCTGCCATGGCCGCTGCCAGCGCGGCCTCGCGCTCCTGCATGCGGGCGTCGGCCTGCGTGGCGTTGTCGCGCGCCGATGCCAGCGCGGCCGCCGTGGCCGCCTGCAACGCCACCGCATCGCGCTCGGCACCCTGCGCGGCCTGCAAGGCCGCTTCCAGCGCGCCCGATTCGCGGCGCGCCGCCTCGATCGCCACGGTCATCGCGTCGGGGTCGCGCGATGCCTCGGGCACCTGCGCGCAGTGGGCCTGCCATTCGCCGTCCAGCCGCGCGTGCTCCTGCGTGGCGGTGCGCACGGCCACGTCGGCCGCCTGCGCCGCCGCCTCGGCCGCCTCGCGCGCGGTGCGGGCCTGGGCCAGTTGCTCGCCCAGCGTCGCCGCGCGCTGCGCGGCCTGTGCGGCGCGTGCCACCGCCTGCGCCAGTTCGGCGATCTGCGTGTCCAGCGCCTGCGCGCCGGCGGCCGAGACATCGCCGGCCGCCTCGGCCAGGTCCGCCAGCCGCGCCTCGCACTGCGCCACCTTCGCCCCGGCGTCCTGGCAGGCGGCCGTGGCCTGCGCCAGGCGGTCCTCGTCGCGTTGCAAGGCCAGCCGCGCGGCATCCAGGTCGTCGTCGCTGACCAGCGCCAGCGTCTGCTGGGCCAGTGCGGGATGGTCCTTGCCGCCGCAGACCGGACATGCCTCGCCCCGCTTCAGGCTGCCGGCCAGCCGCGCGGCCTGGCCGTGGCGCCAGTCCACCTCGGCCTGCCGCACGGCGGCGCGCGCCGCGTCGCGCGCGTCGGCGGCGCTGCGGCGGGCCGCCTCGTGCGTGGCCAGCGCGGCGCGCAGCGGCGCCAGTTCGGCTTCACGTTGCCGATACCGGGCCACGCGCGCGGCACGTTCGCGCGCCTGCGCCAGTTGCAGTTCCAGCGCCTGCAGCCCGGCCGCGTCGTGGCGCGCCTGTTCGAACTGGGTTTCGCACGTCTTCAGCGTGGCGGCGGCGGCCCCGAACGCTTCGATCCGCTGCGTGCAGACCGACTGCGCCATCGCCAGCGCGGTGCCGGCCTGTGCCACTGCGTTGCGCAGCACACCGAGCTTGCGGGCCTGCGGCAACAGGTGTTCGAGCGTGGCCACGGTGCGTTGCGCGGCGGTGCGGGCGTCATGGCGCGACAGCTCGGCACGCAGCGCGCGCGCGGCGGCTTCGGCCTGCTGCCCGGCCCGCGCGGCCGATGCCTCGGCCTGGGCCTGGGCGGCCCGGGCGGCGGCCTGGTCCTGCCGCGCCGCCTGCAGGTGCTGCACGGCCGGCGTGACCTGTGCCGCGCGTCGCGCCGCCAGCAGCCGCGCGCGGTCGGCATCGACGCCTGCGGCCCGGGCGGCCAGCACCGCGTGGGCGCCTTCGGCCTCCTGCCACGCCTTGATCTGGGTGTTTTCGAGTTCGCCCTTGCGCAGCGACGCCTGGGCGGCCTCGCTGGTCGCGCGCGCCACATCCTCGCGGCGCTGCAACTCGGTGAGCGTGCCCTGCAAGTCGTCGATGCGCGCGCCCAGCGCCTCCACCGACGCCATCTGGTGCTGGTCCAGCAGCGCCTTGCGGCGCACGGCGATGTCCTCGGCCTCGCGGCGGATGCTGGCGGCCTGCTCCTTGAGCTGCTCTTCCACACGCCGGTACAGCTCGGTGTGGAACAGCCGCTCCAGAATGCCCTGGCGCGCGCGGGAATCGGCGGTCAGCAGTTCGCGAAAGCGCCCCTGCGGCAGCACGATGACCTGCCGGAACTGGGCGCTGTCGAAGCCCAGCAGGTCGCGCACGGCGTCGCTAACGCGGTTCGGCTGGCTCGCGTGGCTCTTCCACTGATCGTCCAGCAGCACGTCCAGCTGCGCCTTGGCGGCCTCCTTGACGAAGCCGCCGGCTGCGCGCTGGCTCGGCCGGTCCTGCGTGGGCGAGCGCGTCACGCGGTAGTGCATCGGCCCCAGGCCGAATTCCAGCGTCACCTCGGTGCGCAGCGCGGGGTCGGCGTTGGCGCTGCGCATGTCCTGCGCGGTGCGCTCGCCGCCCGACGTGTCGCCATAGAGCGCAAAGCAGATGGCGTCGAGCAGCGTGGTCTTGCCCGCGCCGGTCGGGCCGTGGATCAGGAAGAACGCCTGGTCCCCGAGCCGCGTGAAATCGATGGTCTCCGTGGCGGCAAACGGGCCGAACGCCTGCAACTTCAGGTACAGCGGTTTCATGCCGATTCCCTTTCCGAAGCCTCCATGCCAGCCAGTAGATGGTCGAGCGCGCGGCGCTGGTCGCCGTCCAGGTCCGCGTCAGCGACCTCGCGGAAGAAATGCGCGAACAGCGTGCCGGTGTCCAGCTCGCGCATGCGGCGGCCGCTCTCGCCGGCCTGACCGCTGCGCGCCAGCACGGCCCGCTCGATCGCCAGCGCGTTCGGGTACGCCTCGCGCAGCCGCGCCATCGGGTCCAGCAGCGCGCCGGCATCGGTCAGCACGGCATACACGTAGTCGTCGCGGCGCGGGTCGGCGGCGCCGGCCTGCACCAGGTGCGCCAGTTCGCCGGTCAGGATGCGCAGGTCCCGCCGCGGCTGCAGCGCGATGGCTTCGATGCGCACGCCGCCGTTCTGGTCCAGTTCCACCAGTGACACGGTCTTGTGGTGATCGGCTTCCGACAGCGAATACTTGAGCAGCGACCCCGCGTAGTGGATGCGCCCGCCGATGGTCTGCGGCCGGTGCAGGTGCCCCAGCGCGACGAAATCGAAGCCGTGGAACAGGTCGGCGGCCACCGCGCCGCTGCCGCCCACCGACAGCGGCCGCTCCGACTCGCTGACCGCCCCGCCCACCACGAACGCATGGCCCACCGCCACGGCGCGCACGCCCGCCGGATGGCTGGCGCGGATCGCATCGAGCTGCGCGCCCAGCGCGGCCTCGTGCGAGCCCAGGTCGATGCCCAGCGCGTCACGCACGGTCGCCGGCTCCGCGTACGGCAGCGCGTAGATCCGCACGTCGCCGTGGGCGTCGCGCAGCGTCACCGACGACGCGGCGGGGCCGGTGCGGCCGGCCACGTGCAGCCCGCGCGCCGACAGCAGCCGCGCGCCGAAGTCCAGCCGCTGCGCGCTGTCGTGGTTGCCCGCAATCATCACCACCGGCACGCCGGCTTCCACCACGATGCGCGCCAGCACGTCGTCCAGCAGCGACACCGCCTCGGGCGGCGGCACCGCACGGTCGTACACGTCGCCGGCAATCAACACGGCATCGGGCCGCACGTCGCGCACCAGCGCCACGAACTGGTCGAGCACGTGCGCCTGGTCCTCGATCAGGCTGCGGGCATGGAAGAGCCGACCCAGATGCCAGTCGGCGGTGTGGAGAAAACGCAATTCGGATCCTTCGGCGCGGTGGCGCAGGGAGCACGGCCGGGCCGCGCGGTCCCGCATCATAACGCCCGCGCGGCGGCGCCCGGCGCTCAGACCGGCTCCGCTTCGCTGTCGGCGATCTGGAACTTGCGCATCTTCTCCCAGAGCACCTTGCGGCTGATGCCCAGGCACGCCGCCGTATCCTGGCGCCGCCAGCCATTGGCATCGAGCGCGGCGATGATGCGGCGCCGTTCCTCGGCGTCGCCGCGCGGGTCGCTGCGCTCCGTGCCGTCGAACGCGCCGGGGCGCAGGCCGCGGAACAGCGGGCGGATGCGCTCCTCGTCCCACCCGCCGCACTGGCGCACCGTGATGCCCACACGCTCGGCCAGGTTGCGCAGCTCGCGCACGTTGCCGACGAAGTACGCGGTGCCCACGGCGCCCTTTAGCCAGTCGGGCATCGGCGGCAGCGCGTCGTACGTGGCCGCGCCCATCATGTGGCGCAGGAACGATTGCAGCAGGCCCACCTTGTCGCCGGCGCCGCGCTCCTCCAGGCTCGGGATGCGCAGCTCGATCACGGCCAGCCGGAAGTACAGGTCGGCACGAAAGCGCCCCTCCCGCACCGCCTCGCGCAGGTCCTTGTTGGTGGCCGCCACCAGCCGGAAGTCCAGCTTGACGGCCATCGTCGACCCCAGCCGCGTCAGCGCGTTTTCCTCCAGCACGCGCAGCAGCTTGACCTGCTGGAACAGCGGCAGGTCGCCAATCTCGTCCAGGAACAGCGTGCCGCCCGTGGCCTGCTCGAAGAAGCCCCGGTGCGCGAACATGGCCCCCGTGAACGCGCCCTTGGCATGGCCGAAGAACTGCGACTCGAACAGCCCGTCGGGGATCGCCCCGCAGTTCACGGCCACGAACGGGCCCTTGCCGTACTGGGCGTTGCGATCGTGGAACAGCCGCGCGATGCGTTCCTTGCCCGCGCCGGTCTCGCCGTACAGCATCACGTTGCTGTCGAAGCCGGCAAACGTGTCCACCTGCTCCATCAGCTCCAGCATGGCCGGGGACTCGGCCACCAGGTCCGCCACGTCGGGCCGCGCCTCGGCGGCGGCCAGCAGTTGCGGCACCAGCTTGGCGATCTGGTTGCGCAGGTCGGCCCCGTTGAAGTCGTGCGGCAGGATATGCGCGTACTCGGGCGGAAAGCGGCCCGGGTCGTTGTCGCGGTCCGGCGCGCCCACCCAGATCACGGGCATGCCGTGCGCGGCCTCCCAGTCCAGCGTGAACTTGGCCGAGCCGATGGCCGACGCGCTGATCACGGCGATGCACGGCTTGACGCGCGCCTCGCCGGGCAGCGCGTCCAGCGCGCCGGCGCGGATCACCTCGGCGCCCAGCGGCGCCAGAAAGCGCGCCACGCGGTCGGCAATCTCGTACTGGCCTTCCCACACATAGACTTCAAGGCTCTCGTAGGCCCAGCGCTCTGCTTTCATGTTCGTTCAATACACAAGTTCTGCGTTGTTGCAGTCGATGCCGTTGAGCCAGACATCGGCATTGGCGATGTTGATGCCCAGCGTGGTCAGCAGCCAGCCGGCCAGCGTGCCGACCAGGCTGCTCAGCGGCGGGGCCAGCAGGTTCAGCAGTTCGTCGACCTTGGCATCGCCGCCCAGCACGTTGAGGCTCGGATTGAGGTTGTTGAGCAGCCCGCTGATCGCCTGGTCGACGGCCGTGGACGTGAACGACAGGCGCGCGTGCCCTTCGGGCGCCAGTACGACGTCGGTGCCCGACTGCCGCTGCCGCGCGGGCGTCACCGGCTGCGCGGTGATGCTGGCCAGCCCCAGGCCCAGCCCGCTCACCCGCGCGATCTGGAACGGCGGCGCGCCGCTGCCGCGGCAGGTGCGTCCATCGGTCGACAGGCAGGCGTTGACCAGTTCGGACGAAACATTGAGCGTGGCCCGGCGCTGCGCCCGCGCGGCCGCGCATTGCACGCCGGTCAGGTCCGCGCGGGCCGTGGCGGCGCGCAGCAGCACCGGCAGGTCTACCTGGGCCGATGCCAGCCCCAGGTTGACCGACGCCTGCGCGGCCACCCGCACGCCCAGTTGCGCGGTGCTGGCCGTGGTGCGCCAGCGGCCGTCCGCCAACTGGCGCGCCGGGCCCACGGCCACCTGCGGCGGTTCGATGACGGTCAGCGCCGCCACCGCCGAGACGTTGACCAGCCCCGTGTTGAGGTTCAGGTTCGGCACGTTCAGCGCCACGGCATCGGTGCCGCGCGCCACATAGGCGGCCGTGGTCAGCAGCGACGCCACGTTGAGCCCCACCTCGGCCGCCGACGACGCAGCCGGCGTCAGCACGCCCAGGTCCAGCATCTGGCCCAGCGTGAAGCGCGTGCCGATACCGTTGAGCCCGAGCTGCGTGGTGGGGCTGCCCAGCGCGGCGCCCAGCAGCGCCTGCCGACCGGCCGCGTTGAGCACCAGCGCGTAGAAATCCTGGATCGACAGTTGCGTGTCGAGCAGTTGCTGGACCGTGCCGGCACCGAGCTGGAGCTTGAGCTTGTCCAGCGTCACCGTGGTACTGGCCAGCCCGGTCCAGTCGGCCACTGAAAGACTCACGATGTTGCCCAGCAGCAGCCCGAGCACACCGCTGGCGCGGTCGAGGTCCAGCAGCCCGCTGCCGACCGCGAACGCCGCCACGGGTGGGCTGCCGGCCGCGATGGCCTCGGCGCGCAGTTGCCGCGACTGCCCGCCCGGCAGCACGAACAGCAGCGGCACCGTGCGCGTGGCCTGCACGCGCACCGCGTTGGGCGAGACCACCGCGCTGTTGTAGCCGGCGCTGAAGTGCCGCACCGCGTCGCCATTGCCGGGATCGGCCGGGTCCCACAGGCCCAGGCAGGCACGCATGCCGTCGGCGCCGCCTGGCGCCATGTCCGCGCAGTTGGCCGCCACGGGCTGACCGTAGCCGTTCTGGCTGGCCGCCGCCGTGACCGACGCCAGCACATTGGCCGTGGTCGTGGGCAGATCGTCGGCCCGCTTCAGTTGCTGGGCGCCCGACAGCGCGGCCAGGTCCACCGATTTCTGCAATTGCCGCTGCGTATAGAACACGAAGCCGACGTCGATCGACACCAGCGCGCCGATGGCGACGGTGGCGATCAGCACGGCGACCATCACGCTGATGGCGCCGCGTTGACGCGAAGGGCCGGCTCGCGCGCGCATGGCCGGTGCCTACTGCCCGGTCATGGGCTGGCTGCCCGCGCCGCCGCGCAACGGGCTGCCGGTGGCCATCGTGGTGAAGAACTCTGGCAGCGGATGCGTGAAGCTGCGCATGTAGCGCGCGTAGCCCAGCGCGGCCTGGTCGCCGGTCAGCGGCAGCATCGGCCCGGCCTGCGCGCCGCTGCGCTGGATCTCCAGCAGCGTGCGCGTGGTATCGCCCACCGGCACCTCGGCGGCGCGCGCGGCCTCGGGCGCGGGCGGCTGCTGGGCCAGGGCGGGCACGCAAACGGTGGCAATGGCCGTGGCAATCACGGCATGGCAAACGCGCTTCATGGCCGGGCTCCTGCGTTGAGCGCCACGGCTTGCGTGGACGCCGGGTGGATCGTGGTCTGCGGATTGCCGCGCGGCGCGGCCTTGTCGCGCAACTGGGCCGCGCGGGCCACGCGGTCCGCTTCCTTGCGGATGGCCGCGCGCGTGGGCTCGGGCATGGCGGCGCGCTGCATCATCGCGGTGGCTTCGGTGCGCTTGCCGGTGGCGAGCATCCACACCACCGCGTTGCTGATCGCGCGCGGGTTGTTGGCGTCCAGCTCCAGCGCCTGCATCACCGGCACGCGCGCGTCCTGCAGCGCGCCGCCGCGCATCAGCGCGTAGCCCAGGTCGTTGGCGATCTGCGGGTTGACCGGGTCCAGCGTGGCCGCCTGGCGCAGCGCCACGGCGGCGCGGATGAAATCGCCCTGCCGGCCCAGCACCAGGCCGATGCCATGCTGCGCGCGGGCCGCGCGGTCGGTGTTCAGCAGATCGCGGTACGCCTGCAGCGCCGCGTCGTCCTGGCCGGTCTCGCGCAGCGCGTCGGCGCGCAGCACCTGCAGCGCGGGCGTGGCGCCAAAGCGCTGCTGGAAGGCGTCGATATGGGCCAGCGACGCGTAGTACATGCCTTCCTGCTGCATCTTGCCGATCAGGCCCAGGTAGACGTTCTGGTCGTTATATTCGGCGCGCGCGGTCTTTTCCTGCAGCTTCGCCAGCTCGATCTGGGCGTCGGCCTGCCGCGCCATGGCCTCGGCGCTGCCGGGCACGCTGGCGCAGCCGCCCAGCAGCGCGCCGGCCGCCACCAGCGCGCCGGCCCACAGGCCACGCGATGTCATCGTCATCTAGGTTCCTCCGTTCATGCGGGCCAGCATCCGGATCACGCCCAGAAAGCCGGGCCCGGCCGTCAGGATCAGCAGCACCGGCAGCAGGCTCACCACCATCACGCCGGTCATCTTGACCGTCAGCCGGCCGATCTTGTCCTTCATGCGCGCCTTGCGCGCCACCTGCAGCCGCTCGCCAAACTGGCGCAGCGGCTCCTGCACGGCGCCGCCGTGCTTGTCCACCTGCGTCAGCAGCGTGATCAGGCTCTTCAGGTCCTCGTCGTCGAACAGCTTGCCGATGCGCTGCAGCGTCTGCTCGCGCGAGCGGCCGGACGCGAACTGCTGGTTCGCGCGCTGCAGCTCGGGCCCCAGCACGCGCAGCATCGTGCCGAATTCGGTGACGATGACCTGCAGGCTCTGGTCCATCGACAGGCCCACGCCCTGCAGCAGCCGCAGCATGTCGATCAGCACCGGCAATTCCTCGGCCACCTGGCGCTGCCGGCTGCCGGCCCACCGGCGCAGGATCAGCTTGGCCAGCAGGAAGGCCAGCGCGAACGTGGCGAAGGTCCACGCAAACGTGGCCGCCATCGGCCCGTCGATGCGCCACAGCAGCACGCCAGCCGCCAGCACCGCCGGCACCACCAGCCGCACGCCGCCAAAGACCGCGCGCGGCTGCACGCCGTAGTAGCCGCACTGCTCCAGCAGCCGCTGTTCCTCGGCCGTCACCACGGCGCGCCCGAGCCGCGATGCGAGCCAGCGCTGGTTGAAGCGCTCGCCAAAAGCATCGCCCAGCCGCGCGCCCAGCCCCGTGGCGGCCGGCTTGCGCGCGGCGTCCTCGGCGGGCTGGGGCGCGGCCTGCGCCAGCGCGGCGGCGGCCGCGGCGGCACGTGCCGACATCTGCGGCGTGGCCGGCGCCGCCGGCTGGCCCGGGGGCTGGCCGGCGGGATGCGGCTGCGCGGCGGCCTGCCGTTCCAGCGCGGCGTCGATCGTCCGCGCGGCCACGCGCCGCTGGCGCCACTGCCGCAGCAGCGGCCACGCCAGCATCAGCAGCGCCACGGCCGCGGCCATCAGGCTGGCGGAGATCAGGGTGGTGGCTGGCATCTGCATGGCGCGCCCCTAGATCGACTTGGCCAGCCGGTACAGCATCAGCACGCCCACCACTTCCAGCACGGCCGCGCCCAGCAGCAGGTTGCGGCCCGTGGGGTCCTTCCACATCAGCATCACGTAGCCGGCGTTCAGCACGAACAGCCCGCCCGCCACCACCAGCGGCAGCAGGCCCAGCACCCAGGCCGACAGCCGCGTCTCGGCGGACAGCGCCAGCAGCTCGCGCTGGGCTTCCTCGCGGTCGCGCATGAAGGTGGCGGTGCGCTCCATCACCACGTCGGCGCGGCCGCCGTAGCGCTGCGACAGCCGCAGCACCGACGACACGATGACCAGCTCGTCCAGCCGGTACGCGCGGCCCATCTGCAGCACGGCCTGGTCGAGTTCCTTGCCGGCCCGTTGCAGGTGGATGGCCTGCACCAGGCACTGGCGCAGCGGCGGCTCGGTGTTGGCCACCGAATTCTGGAACGCGGCCGGCACGCTGCTGCCGATGGTCATCAGCCGCACCACGCCATCGAGAAAGCCGGGCAGCTGCCGCAGCATCCTGTCGCGTACGCGGCCGATACGCAGCCACAGCAGGAACGCGGCCAGCGCCACGCCCACCGCAAGCATCGCCACCGCCCCGAGCGCGCCGCCGGCTGCCGCGCCCGCCAGCACCAGGCACAGCAGCGGCATGCCCCAGCGCAGCCACGTGCCGCGCGTGGGCGCGATGTCCGCGCGCCGCATCAGGTCCGCCCAGCGGCGGCGCAGGTCGCGCACGTTGCCCTGCGGGCCGGGCTCGGCCGCCGTGGCGTAGCGGGCGCGCACCTGCTCGGTCTGCGCGGCCAGGTGCGCGCGCGACAGCTCGGCCTGGGCGCGCCCCCGGGCCGTGGCCAGCAGCAGCAGACCCAGGCCCAGCAGCACCAGGGCCATCGCGGCGACGAGAAGGCTGGCGCTAGAGATCAAAGCGATCGTCCAGTCCGAAGTTGGCCGGGCGCATGCGCGCGAGCTTGGGCGAATGGGGCAGGATGCCCAGCGCCTGCCAGCGGTCGCCTTCGGTGCCGTCGGGGTTGGGCACCGGCTCGTGGCGATACAGCTCCTGCGTGGCGATGATGTTGTCGCCCAGCCCGGTGACCTCGGTGATCGACAGGATGCGCCGCCGGCCGTTCGACAGCCGCCCGATCTGCACGATGAAGTCCACCGCGTTGGCAATCTGCCGGCGCAGGCTCACCTCGCTGCCCTGGAAGCCGGCAAAGCCGGCCAGCATCTCCAGCCGGTACAGGCATTCGCGCGGGCTGCTGGCGTGGATCGTGCCCATCGAGCCGTCATGGCCGGTGCTCATGGCCTGCAGCATCTCCAGCACCTCGCCGCCGCGCACCTCGCCCACGATGATGCGGTCCGGCCGCATCCGCAGGCTGTTGCGCAGCAGGTCGCGGATGGTGACCGTGCCGGTGCCCTCGAACCCGCCGGGCCGGCTTTCCAGCCGCACCACGTGCGGGTGGTTCAGCGCCAGCTCGGCCGTGTCCTCGATGGTGATCACGCGCTCGGTGGGCGGGATGAACGTGGCCAGCGCGTTGAGCAGCGACGTCTTGCCCGAACTGGTGCCGCCGCTGACCAGGATGTTGCAGCGCGCCCGCACCGCCGCCTCCAGCAGCTCGGTGATCTCGGGGCTCATGGTGCCCAGCGCCTGCAGGTCGGCCGGCGTCAGCGGGTCCTTGCGGAATTTGCGGATCGACACCACGGGGCCGGCCAGCGCCAGCGGCGGGATGATCACGTTGATGCGGCCGCCGTCGGGCAGCCGCGCGTCCACCATCGGGTTCGATTCGTCGAGCCGGCGGCCGATGGGCGCCAGGATGCGCCGCACGATGCGCAGCAGGTGGCCGTTGTCGGCAAACCGCACCGGAATCCGCTCCAGCACGCCGTGGCGCGACACGTAGACGTCCATGTGTCCGTTCACCAGGATGTCCTCCACGGCCACGTCGTGCAGCAGGTCCTCGATCGGGCCAAAGCCGGCCAGCTCCTTGGTCAGCGCCTCGGAGATCTGGTGCAGCTCGGCCTCGTTGATCGGGATGCGGCGCAGCCGCGTGAAGCTTTCGAGCTCCAGGTCGACAAAGCGCTGGATGGCGGAGCGCGACCAGCGGCCGAACTCGGCGCCCAGCTCCTCGATGCGCGTGAGCAGGTGCTCGTGCGCCGCTTCCTTGATCTTGTGGAATTCCTGCGACACAGGAAACGGCGCGGCGGTGTTGTCCGAGAATTCGATCGCTTCGGTCATGTCAGTTCCCCGCCCGCGCGGTGCGCGCGACACGCAGCGTCTCGGGCAGCTTTTGCTTGATCCGGGCCAGGATGCCGCGCTCGGGCGCCTGGCCCGCGCGGTAGCCCAGCCGGTCCATCAGCGCGCCCAGCGCGCGCACGTACGGGTCCGCCGGCGCGTCGTCGGCCAGCACCACGCCACGGTTGGCCGCCTGCACCAGCGCCGCGCGCCGCTCCGGCAGCGTATCGACCGACGCCACGCCGATGCGCTCGGCCATCTGCGCGGCGTCCACGCCCAGCGCGTCGTCGAAGCGCGACACCAGCAGGTGCAGGTCTGGCCGCTCGATCTCGCGTTTCTTCAGCTCGTGCAGCAGCTCGGCGGCCGAGACGATGGCGCCCACGCTCTGCTCGGCCACCATCACCACGGCGTCGGCGGCCTTGACGATCTGCGACATGAACTCGGCGTTCGAGAAGCCGCCCAGGTCGATCACCTGGAGGTCGAAGAACGCGCGCAGGCGGTCCAGCAGCGCCAGCGCCTCGGAGAACGACACGTCGCGCAGTTCGGACAGCGTGGCCGGCAGCGGCAGCACCGACACGCCGTTGGCATGGCGCGCCAGCGCGGTATCGACGAACACCTGGTCGAAGCGGCGCAGGTTGCGCACGGCCTCGACAAAGTGGAATTCGGGCGCGATGTTCATGTGCAGCGCGCCGTCGCGCGCGGGCAGGCCCAGGTCCAGCAGCAGTACCTCGGCGCTGGCGCGCTGGCGCACCGCCGCGGCCAGGTTGACCGCCACGCTGGTCACGCCCACGCCGGCGCGCGCGCCGAGCAGCGCGACGATGCGGCCATGCCGGTGCGCGGGCGTCACGGCGCGCACCTGCGCACGCGGCACCATCAGGCGGCGCACGGCATGGGTGGCCTGCGACGGCGCGCCGCGCAGGTCGATGAAATCGCGCACGCCGGCGCGCAGCGCGGCCAGCATCGCGTCGGAATCTCCCGCGTGGCCCACGGCCACCAGCGGCAACTGCGGGAACAGCCGCGCCACCTGCTCGGCCAGCCGGGCCGACGCCTGCGCCTGCGACGCCGAGAAGTCGAGAAAGACCAGTCCCGGACGCAGCTCCGAGATCTGCTCGACAAAGGCTTCCTGCGCGCCTTCCTCGGTCACCAGCGTGCCGGCGCCGTCGAGCGCCTGCTCCAGCCAGAGCCGCACGTCTTCTCGCGGGGTATTCAGCAGGAAGGCATCCATCGGTGTGATTCGCTCCATCTGCGCTACCGCGAAAAGCCGGGCAGCGTCGGGTCTGCGTATTCGCCCAGCACGAAGCGGCCCCAGACGTTGGGGCTGGCGGTCGTGCGGCCGTCCTTGGCCACGTTCGCCGCCACCTGCGAATCGCGGGCCAGCGGCTTGACCAGGTGTGGCGTGACCACGATCATCAGCTCGCGGTCCTCCTGGTGGAAATTGAGGTTCTTGAAGAAGCTGCCCAGGATCGGCAAATCGCCCAGGAACGGCACCTTGCTCACGTTGCTGACCGTGTTGCGGCTGACCAGCCCGCCGATCACGAAGCTCTCGCCGTCGCCCAGCTCCACCGTGGTGTCCGCGCGCCGCGTGACGATGGCGGGCACCGACGCGCCGTTGATGCTGATGCCGCGCGACGGGTCGAGGTCGCTGGCCTCGGGGGCCACCTTCAGCGCGATGCGCTCTTTCGACACCACCGTGGGCGACACCGTCAGCCCGATGCCGAACGGCTTGAACTGGATGGTCGTCGTGCCCAGCGCCTGCGGCACCGGGATCGGGATCTCGCCGCCCGCCAGAAAGCTCGCGCTCTGGCCGGACAGCGCCACCAGGCTCGGCTCCGCCAGCACGCGCACCAGCCCGTTGGCCTCCAGCAGGCTCAGGTTGGCGAAGATGCCCTCCTTGGCCCACGCGGCCACCAGGTTGAACGCGCTGCCGATCGGCAACGTGCCCTCGAAGCTGGGCTGCGGGCCGATCGTGGTCTTGGTCAGCGACGTGGGGCTGAACTGGCCGAACGTGAAGCCGCCGCTGCTCTTGATGAAGTTGAAGCCCACCTCCTTCAGGATGGTCTTGCTGATCTCCACGACCTTCACGTCCACCTGCACCGTGTTCGATACCGGCACCACGGAGCGGTCGACCACCACGCCGCCCTTGCCGTCCGGCCCGGCCACCGCGGCGCGCGCGGCCTGCTGCGTGCGGGCGGCGGCCGCAGCGTCGGGCGATTCGCCACGAATGGCGGCGCCCACCGCCGACAGGTCCACGCTGGCGCCGCCGGCATCGGGCGACACGGCATCCACCTGCACCGTGTACGTGACCGGCGCCGCGTTGCGGGTCCAAAGCATCACGTCGGTCACGCCGGGCTTCCTGGCCACCACCAGCACGGTCGGCGGGCCGCTGCGCGCCTTGAGCAGCAGCGCATCGGCCACGGCCGGGTTGCCCACGGCCACGCGCTCCAGCGGCTGGCCGGGGCGGATCTCCTGTTGCGCGCCGGCCATCAGGCGCAACGTGCGCGCGGCGCCTGGCGACGGGACCGCCGCCGTGTTCTCCTGGGCCGCCACCGGGTGGGGCGCCGTCATCGGTATCGACGTCATCGCCAGCAGGGCGATGGTGACCACGCGCCGGCCGATCCGGCCGGTATTGCCTCGGGCTGTCATGGGTTTGGGCATGCCCTGTTGTCCGTTATTCGATCGCTCGCTTGCCGGCGCGGATCACTTCCACGCCGACGGGGTTGTCCTGGGGCTCGCGCCGCGTGGCCGGGGCCGCCGGCACCGGTGCCGGCAGCGGGCGGGGCGGCTGCGCCGTGGTGCGCGGGGTCGGCGCGGCATTCGGGCCGGCTAGTCCGACCAGGCTGATGCCGGCGGCGGCGCGGTCCACCGGCGACCGCTGGGCCTCGGCCGGCACGCCGGCGCGCGCCGGCAGCACGGCCGGCGGTTCGGCATACATGCCGTCGCTGGGCATCGACGGATCGGCCGGGTTGCGCAGCGCCAGCACCAGCCGGCCGGCCTGCTGCGCCATCGCCAGCTTGCCCACCTGGTCCACCGGCACCGACAACACCGCCGTCTTGGCGCCCTCGCGGCGCGCCATCATCTGCTCGGCCTGCACCTTGCGGGTATCGCTGACGCTGCCGCTGCCGTAGGCCAGCACGCGCAGGTGAGACAGCAGCAGGCGGCTCTGGCTTTCGCCAATCTCCTGGCTGTCGCGGCGCAGCGTCACGAACACGTCGACGAAATCGCCGGGCTGCACCTGGTGGCCCACGCCGATCACCTCGTCCACGGCCACGGCCAGCGCGCGTTCGCCATCGGGAATCTGCCGTGCCAGCCCGGACAGCAACTGGCCTTCGAGCACGGGCACGTTGGCGCCCAGGTTGACCACCGGCACCTGCCCCACCACGCGCGCGGCGTCCTGGTAGGCGCCGGCCGGGTCGATCGGCAGCTCCATGACCGCCAGCGCATCAGCCGTCAGCGGCTTGCCCGCTTCCACGGCGCGCGTGGTGACCACCACGGCGTGGGCCGGCCTGGCCTTGGCATGCGGAATGGCGACCGACTGCGTGCGCGCCACCTGCCACGCCATGACCGCCAGCAGCGCGGCCAGTACCAGCAGCACGATGGCAAGGATCCTTATCTGTTTGCTGCTCATGTGGCCTCAGAGATCGGGAGAAAGCTGCACGACGGCGGCGCCGGTCAGCGTGCCGGGCACGGGGACCAGCGGGATGACCGGCAGGAGCGCGCGGGTGGGAAGGTTCAGCGTGACCTGCACGCATTGCGTGCCGGCCGGGGCGGTACAGGCCACGGGCTGGGCCACGGCGCCGTCACCGATCTGTGCGGCAATGGCCTCCGGCAGCGTGTTGCGCGCGGCCAGGTTGGCGGCGCTCACGCGCAGGTCGAGCGTATCGGCCAGCGTGCCGCCGTTGACGGCGAGCGGATAACGCAAGGCAGCCCGCGCACCCTCCTGGGCGGCGAGCGTCAGTACCTGCTGCAGTGCCAGCACCACGCCGTAGTAGACGATGCCCAGCACCACTGCCAACAGCAGCGGAAACACCAGCGCAAACTCCACCGCGGCCACGCCACGCGCGCGCCGCTGGTTCGCGTTCCCCCGTAAAGCCATGCTTCACCCGATTCGTCTTGCATTGGCGACACACGACACCGCGCCCCAGGCGCCGGCATTGCTGCGCGGCGCCCGGCTAGCGGCGTGCCCGGTGGGCGTACTGCGTTGATGCGCGACTTGGAACCACTCTTACCGTTCTTGCCTGGCCGTCCTTCAGTGCCTGCGGCCAGTGCCTACCGCTACCACTTCCGCCACTGCTTCAGACAGGCGTGCGAGCGCCCGCCACGGCTGGCATGACTGCCAGCACGTTGAACCGGTTGCTTCAGGTGCGTCCGGCCGAAGCCGGATGGGTCAAAAAATGGTGTGTGTGCGCGAATCCGCGGGCGCTCAGGGGGCGAACCAGCCCGCGATGCGGCCGGCCAGGGTATTGAACCCGGCGCCGAGGTTGGTGCCCATCAAGCCGACTCCGGCTGCGATGGCGATGGAGATGAGGCCCACGATCAGGCCATATTCGATGGCAGTGGCTCCCCGTTGGGTCTTGCCATGGCGCGCCAGTTTCTTTTGCATGATCTCACTCCCGAAAGTGTCTACCCTGCACGGATATCCAGCGGTACGACCTGACCCCTGTTCCTCTGCCATCTGTGCCGGGCGCAAGCCCCGCGTGGCGTTTTTTATGTGTGAAACCGCTGGTGCAAACATTTATAAGACAACGCATGTCTCAACCATACCCCCCGTTCGAGCTATGGCTGTTTCAGCTTAAAGGCGGACAGACGTTTGAAACAATGTCGGCCCGCCTTCCGACTTCGGGATGACCCTGAGCCGAATTGTTAAAGAGCGCGCAATAAAGGCGGTGTGCCGTGCGGCAGCCTGCACGTATTGCTGCAGGCGGGCGCACGGCACGAAATAAAAGGATGCGCCGCGCGGGGTAAGGACGACAGCGCACCGTAAAGTAGCCGGCGCGGATGACAGGGAAAATCCCGAGTCGTCCGCGATAAAGGTTTGCAGCTCAGTGGCGCGTCAGCCCGCCCAGCAGGCCAGTGACGGGGGCAAGCGGACTGGCGGTGGTCCCGCCCGATGCGGCGCCGCTCGTGGCACCGGTCAGGCCGCTTGTGACCGTGGTCAGCAGGCCCGTGACCGGCGCCAGCGGATTGCTGCCGCCGGTGCTGCCGCCCGCCGCGCCACCCACCGATCCCAGCAGGCCGGTGACCGGTGCCAGCGGACTGCTGCCGCCGGTGCTGCCGCCCGTGCCGCCCAGCGGCAGGTTGTTGAGCAGTCCACCGAGCGGATTGCCGCCCGTGGCGCCGTTGTGGTTCAGCAGCACGCCGGCCACCGCAACGGTCTGGCCGGTCTGGTTCACCACGCCGCCCAGCGGCGAGACGATCGGCGTGTTGGTGTTGGCGATCATGCTGCCCGCCGTGGCGACGGTATTGCCGAGCTTGGTCAGCAGGTTGTCGACGGGCACGCCGAGCCCCGTGGCGCCGCCCACGGTCTGCGTGGCGTTGGTGAGCTGAGTGGTCAGTGGCACGATGACCTTGCTGGTGCTGCCGGTGAGCTGCGCCACGGGCCCCGTGGACAGCGTCTCGCCCAGCTTGCCGCCCAACGTCATCACGCCCTGTCCCACGGTCTGCACGAGTCCGCCGGCAGGATTGGTCACGGCCGACAGCGGCGAGAGCTGGTCCGTGCCGACGGCCTTGACGAGATCGCCCGCGCTGACCACCGTGGCGCCCGCCTGCGTGACGACGTTGCCGGTGTTGGCCACGGTCACGCCCACGGGGTTGTCCACCGCGCCGATCTGGCCCAGGCCGTCGCGCACGCCGGTGCCTAGCGTGGCCACGGTCTGGCCCGCCTCGATCACCACGTCGCCGGTGGCGTTCTTCGCATTGGTCGGCACCAGCGGCAGGTTCGTGTCCTTGATCTGCTGGCCGATCTGGCTCACCGCGTTGCCGGTGGCCACCACGGTGTTGCCCGCGCCTTCCACCACCTTGCCCGTGGGCGTGGTTGCCGCGGTGGGCTGCGGGTTGTCGGTGCCGGGATTGGTCGGGGTGCCCGGCGTGGCGGGGCTGGGGCTGCCGCCACTGGACCCGCCCGAGGCGCAGCCGGCCAGCAGGGCCACCATCGCCGCGCAGGCGATGGCCATCATGTTCAAGGGGCGCGTCGGCTTGGTTGCTTGCATGTCCTGATCTCCTTTTCGATGTGCTGGGCGTGGCCCGCTGTCTTCCCGCGCATATCGCCGCGACCCGTTCGGCGGCTGGGTGATGCGTCGTGGCTGCGGACCGGAAGCGCAAGCGGTATGCCAGGCTCAATCGCGTGTTCGATACAGGCGCGCCGCGTGCCTGTGCCCCGGCCGGAGACCGTTGCCGGGCAAGGCTTTCGGGCACGCGGCGGGCCCCGGCCGCAAGCGTTGGCGCGATGGCCGCACGGTGTTACGTGCTACGTAACGTGTTCCCGCGCCGGCCGTTACACCGGACACCGGCCGCCCCGTCCACGCGCGCGGCATCGCACCCCGCGCCGTTCCCTCCGCGTCACCGTGCGTTACGTAACACGTAACGCGAAACACGCGGCCCGCCGCGCCCGGCCGCTTCATGCGCGCGTTTGACCGATCGGCCGCAAACCCTTGCGGCACGCGCGTTTGCGCGCGGCATCCCCTGCTTGCGCGGGGTCCGCCGCCGACGTGGCCCACCCACTGGCACACCGCTTGCGCAAGCCATGGCAGACGCGGCACGCCACAGGCATCGCAACAGAGACGATCCACAGCGTGTCCGTGAACCTGGTCGGGAAAATCTGAAAAAGGAAATGGTCATGCGCAAGGCACAACTTTCGGCGAAGCAATGCTTCGTCACGGCATTGCTGGGGTCCCTGCTGGCACTGGGCGGCTGCGCCAGCGGCAGCGGTTCGACGTCGATGGGCACCAGCGGCGCGGGTGGGAGCAGCGGCGCCGGCGGGTCGAACAGCACCGCCACCACGGGCGGCGGCACCGACACCGCCAGCAACGGCGGCCAGCCCAACGGCGGGCAGCCCAACGGCGGCAACCCGAACGACGGCAACAACGGCGGCACCACGCCCGCGCTGACGCCAACCGGCGCCATCGTCAACAACGCGGGCGGCATTATCGGCGGCGTGGCCGATACCGTCACCGGCGTGGGCGAGGCCATCAAGGACGCCAACGTGCCGGTCGTCTCCGTGCAGACCAAGGACGGGCTGGCCGGCGTGGTGACGTCGATCGGCGGCGCGGTGGGCGCGCTGGGCACCGGCGTGCAATCCGGCCTGGGCAGCATGCCCAATGCCACGAACCCGGTGGGCACCACGGTGGCCAGCACGGGCGGCGTGGTCAGCCAGCTTGGCAACGCGGTGACCAGCGCCGGCAGCGCGGTCACTGGCCTGGGCAGCGGCCCGCTGGCGCCGCTGGGCGCGGTCACGACGCCGCTGGGCGGCGTGGTCTCGCAGGTGGGCGGCGCGGTGAACAACCTTGGCGGGCAACTGGGCACCGCGCTCTCGACGGGCCCGGTCGAACAGCTCACGTCGAGCGTCAGCAAGGCCATCGTGCCGCTGACGTCGACGCTGACCAGCAGCACGCAATCGCTGGGCGCGGCCACGGGCCTGGGCCAGCCGGTCAACAACCTGCTTGCCACCGTGGGCGGCGCGCTGGCGACGGCCGGCTCGCAACTGACCAGCACCAACACGCCGGTGGTCTCCGGCGTGGGCGGCATCGTCACGGGCACCGGCAACACGGTGGCCGCCGTGGGCGGCGTCGTGAATGGCCCGGCGGGCAGCACCGGCAGCCCGCTGGCGCCGGTGACCGGCCTCGTGGCCGGACTGACCGGCGGCCTGACCAGTGCCACTGGCGGCGCGGCCAGCCCGCTCGCCCCGGTCACGGGCCTGGTCAACACGGTCACCAGCGGCCTGACCAGCGCCACGGGCGGCAGCACGGCAAGCCCGCTGGCGCCGGTGACCGGCCTGGTCAGCGGCATCGCCAACGGCGCCACCGGTGCGCTGTCGGGGGCCACGGGCGGCGCGGGCGGCAGCACCGCCAGCCCGCTCGCACCGGTCACCGGGCTGGTGGCCGGCCTGACCGGCGGCAACGCCCCGGCCACCAGCGGCAGCACCACGCCGACGACGGGCGGCACCAAGCCCGCCAGCCCGCTGGCCCCGGTCACGGGGCTGGTGGGCGGACTCGTCGGCGGCCTGACCGGCGCGCTCGGCGGCAAGCGATAGCGGCAAGGGGCGCCCGCGCGCCCCGCATCAAGCAAGCGTTGCGGCCACGCAGGGGCGGCAGGGGAGCGGCACCTCTCCCGCCCGTGGCACGCCACCACATAGCCGCAAAGCAGGTTTCCATCGAGGGGTAACACCATGCGTACACGCGAGAGCGTTGCCGCGCTGCTGGTCGGCGTCGGCCTCTTCCATAGCGGGCTGTCCCATGCGGAGCGCGGCCCGGTGCAGGGCGATCCCACGCAGACGCTGCCCAGCATCGCACCCAGCAAACCCGCCCAGAGCAACGTGACCGTGCAGGTGGAGCGACCCGATTCGGCGCTGCAGAACCTGCTGGCGTCGCGGCTGACACCGCGGCATTTCCAGATCGAAGGCGCCAAGACGCTGCCGTTCGACCAGATCGCGGCAAAGTTCACCCCGCTGGCCAACCGCGAGATCACGGTGGCCGAGCTGCTGCAGGCCGCGGAATCCGTCACGCAGATGTACAAGGACGCGGGCTACCCGCTGTCGTTCGCGTTCGTGCCGGCGCAGGCGTTCGAGAACGGCAACGTGCTGATCACCGTGGTGGAGGGCTACGTGGCCAACATCACGGTCAAGGGCAAGCCCGGCCCGGCCGAGGGGCGGCTGCGCAAGATCGCCGAGCAGTTGAAGAAGGACCGCCCGCTGCGGCAGGAAAGCTTCGAGCACTACGTGAACGTGCTGGCCCAGCAGCCCGGCATGCAGGTCAACGCCACCGTGCAGCCGCCGACCACCACCGACGGCGCGTGCGACATGGTGCTGGAGGTCAAGCGCAAGCCGTTCACGTTCGGCACCGGCGTGGAATGGATGTCGCCGGGCGTGCGGGCCATCGCCACGGCCACCACCAACAGCCTGACGCCGCTGGGCGAGCAGCTGTCGTTCTCGACGCTGTTCCCAAAGGGCCGCGACAACGAGGAGTACTACTCGGCCACCTACGCGCAGCCGCTGGGCACCGAGGGGATGCTGGCCCGGCTCACGGCGTCGCACTACCGCGGCGTGCCCGAGAACAACGCGCTGGCGCCGATCGGGTTCGAGTCGCGCTACGTCAACGATTCCAAGCGGCTGGGCGGCACGCTGAGCTATCCGGTGATCCTGAACAACCGTCACGCGCTGACGCTGACCGGCGGCTTCTACGCCAACAACCAGTTCGAGCGCTACACGCAGGCCGTGCAGCCCGGCGCCGGCCGGCAGGTGGAACTGGCCACCAGCGTGCGCGTGGCGACGGCCGAGGTGGCGTACCTGCAGCGCGGCACGGGCGTGACGCGCAATGCCACGCTGGGCTTCTACAAGGGCATCGACGGACTGGGCGCGAGCCGGCAGAACAACCTCAACGACCTGAGCTTCTTCCGCACGCGGCTGCTGCTGTCGCAGGCCAGCGACCTGCCGTTCGGCTTTGGCATGGCGCTGTCTGCGGCGGGCCAGTACAGCGCCAACCGGCTGGCGTCGAGCGAGCAGATCAGCGTTGGCGGCCGGTTCTTCGGGCTGGGCTACCCGGCCGGCGAGGTGGCGGGCGACAAGGGCTGGGGCGCATCGGCCGAGCTGAACCGGCTGTTCACGGTGGATTTCACGTACCTGAAGACGCTGCAGCCGTTCCTGGTGGCGGACATGGCGCGCGTGTACTCGAACAGCGTGTCGCTGTCGCACCGGACGCTGCAGTCGCTGGCCATCGGCCTGCGCTTCTCGGACCGGCGCTACTACACGATGGACGTGTCGGTGGCCCAGCCCGTGGGCGACAGGCCGACCAACGCCAGCCACCGCTCGCCGCGCATCAACCTGCTCTGGTCGTACCAGTTCGACTGAAGCGGCGCGCGGCCGGGGCGGCAGGCGGGCGCGGCCCGGTCAGTTCACGCGGAAGCCGATCTTGAGCGTGACCTGGAAATGGCCGACCTTGCCGTCCTGCACATGGCCGCGCGTCTCGACGACTTCGAACCAGTCGATGTGCTTGATGGTCTCGGCGGCCTTGGCCAGCGCGTTGCGGATGGCCTGGTCGCTGCCATCGGGCGAGGATCCAACGATTTCCACGAGCTTGTAGGTGTGATCGGTCATGCGGGCCTCCTGGGGTCTGGCGTGGGGAGATGCGGCGATGCAGCGCGGGTGCCGCGGCGGTGCGTGCCTTCATCATAGGCACCAGCCCTGTCGAGTCCCAAGACGGGCCGCAGGTTCCCGATCAACTTGCCGCGCGTTTCCGGTTGCGGGATCGGCGCGGCGCCTGTTACGCTGCGGGCCCTCGATTTCCCGTCACTCCCCTGTAACCTGATGTTTCTTTCCTTGCTTCCCTGCCGCCGGCTGGCCGTTGCCGGCATTGCCGGACTGCTGGCCGTCGTGGGCGCCGCCCAGGCCCGCACCACATCCATGCTGGACCGTGCCGTCGACGCGCTGACCACGCCGCGCGCCCAGTCCACGCCGTTTGCCAGCGGCAGCACCTACACGCTGTGCTTCGTGCCGGACGGCCCGAGCTGCCAGGACATGATCGTCGACGCCATTCACCGCACGCGCAAGAGGCTGCTGATCCAGGCGTACTCGTTCACCAGCACCCCGATTGCCAAGGCCGTGGCCGAGGCCCACCAGCGCGGCGTGGACGTGCGCGTGATCGTGGACAAGAGCCAGGCGTCTGAGCGCTACACGAGCGCCACCTTCCTCAAGAACGCGGGCATCCAGGTGGTGGTCGATACCAAGCCGGCCATCGCCCACAACAAGGTGATGGTGTTCGACGACCAGGCCGTGTTCACGGGGTCGTTCAACTTCACCAAGTCGGCCCAGGAACGTAACGCGGAGAACGGCATGCTGATCCGTGGCGACAGCGCCGTGGTGCGCGCCTATACCGACAACTGGCGCACGCGCTTCGACAAGTCGTCGGCGTACTGAGCGTGCCGGGGCGCGGCGGCCGGGTGTCCCGCGCCTCTCTTTTGCCGTCAACGGCACGAATGCGGGCATAACCGCCCGCTGTTCCGCGCATCCCCCGGACGCTTCCCGCAGGAAGATCAGTCAAACGCCGACAGACGCCTCCTGTGCCGTGGTGTGTACTTCAGGTACCGAGCGAGGATGCCGCGGCAGGCTGCATGTCCAGGCCCGCGTCTCTGACAGTTCCCTGCCCCGTGGTCAGCGCCATGCGCGCGCATCCCGCCCATTCCGGCAGGAGGAAGCGATGCAAGCACGAAACACTTCGATGGGCCGCATGGCGCGCCAATGGTGCGCCGTGGGTGCCGCCGCCGCGGCGTTGGGCATCTCGATGGCCGCTCACGCCGACATGCGGACCGACACGGCCGGCCCGTTCACCTACGTCTGTGGCGGCGTGGCCGCCGACGAGCAGGCGCAGATGAACAGCGAGGCCCGCAACTACGACATGGGCCTGCTGTTCACCCAGGGCACCCGGGGCGAGTACCTCTCGGATGTCAACGTCAAGCTGATGCGCGACGGCCAGCAGGTGGCGGAATTCAAGGCCACCGGCCCGCGTTGCCTGATCAAGGGGCCGCGTGCGTCGTACCAGGTGGTGGCGACGTTCGAGGGCAAGTCCAAGCAGACGACGCTGAGCCCGGGCGAGAAAAATGTACAGCTTCGCTGGTAGCGCGCGAGGCTGAAGAGCGAGTCAAGCAGTCCTGAGCCGCCAGTTCGCTGGCGGCCGCCATGCCGGCTACCCCTCCCGCGGGTGCCGGCATATTTTTTTGTCGGCCGGTGTTCGGCCACGGGCCTGCACGATCGCCATGGCGGTGGCACACTTGGCGGCTGCCGGGCGCGCCGCCCGTCTCGACCAACCTCCTGGAGTGCCCGACCATGACCACGATCCCCAACAGCCGCTGGATCCGCATCGACACCGACGCCGGCAGCTTCGACGCCTACCTGAGCCTGCCGCCCGGCGGCAAGAAGCCCGGCAACCCGGGCATCGTGCTGATCCAGGAGATCTTTGGCGTCAACGAGCACATCCGCTCGGTGGCCGACCAGTACGCGGCCGACGGCTACGTGGTGCTGTCGCCGGACGTGTTCTGGCGCACCGGCCCGCGCGTGGAGCTGGGCTACAGCGGCAAGGACTGGGAGCGCGCGATGGAACTGCGCAAGGCCGTGAACCTGGAGGATACGGTGGGCGACGTCGCGGCCACCGTGCAGGCGCTGCGCGCCGAGATTGGCGAAGGCGGCAAGGTGGCGGCCGTGGGCTACTGCTTTGGCGGCCTGGTGTCGTACCTGGCCGCGGCGCGCGGCCTGGTGGACGCCGCCGTGCCCTATTACGGCGGCGGCATCCAGAACCAGTTGCACGAGGCGGCCGCGCTCAACGTGCCCGTGCAGTTCCACTACGGCGCGCTGGACGCCCACATCAAGCCCGACGACGTGGAACAGGTGCGCCAGGCCGTGGCCGGCAAGCGCGGCACCGAGGTGCTGGTCTACGACCAGGCCGACCACGGCTTCAACTGCTGGGCGCGCGAATCCTACAACCAGCGCGCGGCCGCGCTGGCGCATGGCCGCGCGCTGACGTTCCTGGTCAACGCGCTGGCCTGAGCGCCGGTCAGTACGGCATCGCCACGCCGTTCTGGATGCGGACGCGGTCGCCGATGCGCATGTTGTACGGGCTGCCCTGCGTCAGCGTGAGGTAGCCGTTGTCCTGCGTGCGCACCCGCACGCGGAATGCCGCCGGGGCGGTGCTGGTGCGTTTTTCCACCTCGTTGCCGGCCAGCGCGCCGGCCACGGCACCGCCGATGGTGGCCACCGTGTTGCCCCGGCCGCCGCCGATCTGGTGGCCCAGCAGGCCCCCGGCCACGCCGCCCAGCACCGCGCCGACGCCGCTGGCGTTGGCCGGCTGCCCGCCCACCTGTTCGATCGATTCCACCCAGCCGTAGCGCACCGCGTACGGGTCGCTGTAGCCGCCGCTGGCGCTGGCGCCGTCATAGGCGCCGTAGCTGCCGCCCTGCGCCGGTTGCGGATAGCCGTACTGGTCGTAGCCGGGCTGCTGCGGATAGGACGACGTGGCGGGGTACGGCGACGACTGCGGATAGCCCGGCGCGCCGCTGATCTGCGTGCCGGACGTGCCGTAACCGGTGTTGTAGCCGTTGTTGTAGCCGCCGTTGTAGGCCGGGTTGCCGTAGGCGCCCTGGTAGCCGGCGGTCTGGTAGCCGGTCTGGTAGCCCGTGCCATAGCCATCGCCGTAGCCCGCGCCGTAGGGCGCGGCGCAACCGGCCAGCGTACCGGCAGCCAGGACGGCCAGGGCGAGCGTGCGGACGGCCGGGCGGATCGAGATGGACATGGTGGGGACTCCTGCGACGTTGCGCGTATCTGTGATGCGCGGGAGTCTAGTGCCGCGCCATGGCGGCAGGTGTCACCGGAGATTGTGATGGGTAACCGGCTGTAACGCCCCGGCCGGCGGCCCCGCTGGCGGCCTCAGCCGCGCTCGGCCTCGTCGTCGTTGAAGGCCGTGATCCGCGCCACGCGGAACGTGTTGCGCAGGGACTGCAGCTCGGCCCGGTGCAGCGCGGCCAGCCGGTTCAGGCATCGCTCGCCCTTGGCCAGCAGGTGGATCTGCACCACGCGCCGGTCATCGGGATGCACGCGCCGCGCCACCAGCCCCGCCGCCTCGCAGCGGTTGACCAGCGCCACCACGCCATGCTGCTTGGCCTGCAGCCGCTCGGCCAGTTCGCCCACGGACGCCCAGTTCTTGTCCCGGCTGCCGCGGATATGGAGCATCAGCACGTACTGCTGCACCGTCACGCCCTCGGCCTGCGCGGCTTCCTCTGAAAACCGCAGGAAGCGGCGCAACTGGTAGCGGAAATCGGACAGCGCCTCGAAGTCCTGTTTGGTCAGTGCGGTGTCGGGGGAAGACTTCGCGGAAGCAGGCTGGCGGGCCATAGGGGCTGTTCGTGGGCGCGGGTGGATCGGACAAGGCGCCCATTATATGGCGTCGCCGTACGGCCATCCGGTGTGCTGGCGCGCATACGGGCCCTATTTTCCACGGAGCCCGGCCGGCGCGGTATGGCAGAATCTGTGCGGTCGTCGACACCTTGTCGCCCCCCTAACGTCTTCAAAGGGAAAGCCGCCCGATGTTCATGGAAATCTTCCTGTTCCTGCTGGATACCGTCTTCACGCTGTTCGGCATGGCCCTGCTGCTGCGGCTGTGGATGCAGCTCACCCGGCTGCCGTCGCGCAACCCGGTGTCGCAGGGCGTGTTCCAGGTGACCGACTGGATCGTGCGCCCGCTGCGCCGCATCATCCCCGGCATCGGCGGCGTGGACTGGGCCACGGTGCTGGCCGCCTACCTGACGGCCGTGGCCTTCCTGGTCTGCCGCGCGCTGCTGCTGGACGCCGACCCCATCGCCTTCCTGCCCGCCATCCTGGCGCTGGCGTTGCTGACGATGCTGAAGTGGGGCATCACGATGGTGATGTGGGTGACGCTGCTGATGGCCGTGCTGTCGTGGCTCAACCCGCAGTCGCCGCTGGCCGGCCCGATCTGGCACCTGACCGCGCCGCTGCTGCGCCCGATCCAGCGCGTGATGCCGCGCCTGGGTGGCTTCGACCTCTCACCGCTGGTGCTGTTCGTCGTCGCGCAAATTTTGCTGATGCTGATCGCCGGCGTGAGCCGGGGCGTGGTGTAAGCGACCGCTAACCCTACAACCCCGGCGGGCAAACGATCGCCGGGGTTGCCGGAAATCCCGTCCTAGGGTTTTCCCGTACTGTTCAAGCTGCTGGACAGTGTGTCGAGAAATCGACCTTTTTCATGCTGTGGCCGACGCCTACATTACAGCCACCGCGGGCCACGACCCGCGATCTTTGCCATAAGTCGGAACAGCACAACCATGAAGAAGACCCTCGCCCTCTCCCTGCTCTGCGCCCTCGGCCTGTCGGTCGGCGCCACCGCCGCCCAGGCTTCGCAGACCATTTCTGACCTTGCCCGCCTGGATGGCAGCATCGGCCGCAAGATCGACCCGTACCTGGACGGCGCGCGCGGCGTGACTGAAAAGCGTGACGTGTACACCGAAGGTTCGCGCAGCGTGACCGACAAGCGCGACGTGTACTCGGAAGGCGCCCGTGGCGTGACCGAACGGCGCGACGCCTTTACCGAAGGCGCCTGATCGCCCGCTCCCCCGGCCTCGCCACTTCCCCCGGCGAGGCTTGCCCGGCAGGGTGCTCCCCCTGTCCTTGCCGGGCCCCTCATCCAGTTCCCCGCCATACCCGCAGCGCCCCCGGCACTATCCCGCCGGATGTCCCGCGTCGCCCAGATCTCCCAGGTCCGCCCCCATCATCGATTCGATGGCTTCCATGAACGCGCGCACCTTGCGCGGCTGGAGCCGGCGGTCCGGCAGCAGCGCGAACACGCGCAGCGGTGGCAGCGGATAGTCGGGCATGACGCGCACAAGCCGGCCCTGCGCGATCTCGGTCTCGGCCGCCGTCATCGGCACGCGGGCGATGCCCAGCCCGGCCAGCGCGGCCTGCATCCGCAGTTCGGCGTTGTAGGTCTGCATGCGCGGCCGGATGGGCACGGCGATGCGCTGCCCGTGACGCGAGAATTCCCAGACGGAGACGCCCGGCGTGGCCAGCGTCGGCATGTTGGACAGGTCCTCGGGCTGCATCTGCGCCGGCAGGCTGGCGGCCAGGCTCGGCGCGGCCACCAGGCCCCGCTCGACGTTCCAGATGCGGCGCGCGATGGTGCCCGAATCCGGCAGTTCGGTATCGACGGTCACGAACGCGATGTCAAAGCCCTCGCGGATCGGATCGACGAGCCCCTGGGCGATTTCGACGGTGATGTCCAGCGCCGGATGCGCGGCCAGCGTCCGGCAGATCACGCCGCCAAGCTGCTGGGCGCCGAATTCGTAAGGCGTGGCGATGCGCAGCATGCCCTGCACGCGCTCCTCGCGCGCCAGCGTTTCCTGGCGGATCTCGCGCAGCCGCGCAAACAGCGGTGCCACGTCACGATAGACCGCGCCGCCCGCATCGGTCAGCCGCATGCGGCGCGTGGTGCGCTCCAGCAGCTTGGCGCCGATGGCCGTTTCCAGCCGGATCACCGCCGCCGATACCCGTGACTTCGGACAGTCCAGCGCGGCGGCCGCCGCCGTGAATGTCCCCTGTTCCACCACACAGCAGAACGCCTCCCAGTCATTCCACTGGATTGTCTCGCTCACCGGACCCATTCCCCTTGTCAGACACCGTTGTCGGCGGCCGCCTGTCGCGGCCGTCTGTCGCCGCCGCGTGCCGCCACGCATCGACCGCACATTATGCGGCAGAGCCGATTGTGCCGGCCAAGGTTGCCCCGGACTGGCAAAGCAGGCACATTTCCTCTACCCTTTCGGCCTTCCAAGCCTCTGCCACCCTTTCCAGACCCATGGCGCATCCTGCCGATCCCGCTACGACCCGCGCGCCCGCTGCCGGTACGACGGAAAAGCCGAGCGACAGCTACGTGCAATCGTTCGCGCGCGGCCTGTCGGTGATCCGCGCCTTCGACGCCGCCCATCCGGCCCAGACGCTGACCGAGATTGCGCAGGCCAGCGGCCTGACCCGGGCCGGCGCGCGGCGCATCCTGCTGACGCTGGTGGGGCTGGGCTATGTGCAGAACGATGGCCGGCTGTTCCGCCTGACGCCGAAGATCCTGGACCTGGGGTTCGCGTACCTGACGTCGATGCCGTTCTGGAACCTGGCCGAGCCGGTCATGGAGGCGCTGTCGCAGTCGGTGCACGAAAGCTGCTCGATCTCCGTGCTGGACGGCACCGAGATCGTCTACGTGCTGCGCGTGCCGGCGCGCAAGATCATGACGATCAACCTGTCGATCGGCAGCCGGCTGCCGGCCTATTGCTCGTCGATGGGCCGCGTGCTGCTGTCCGGCCTGGACGACGCCGAGCTGGACCGCGTGCTCCAGGCGTCAGACCTGCAGCCGCGCACGCGACGCACGGTCACCGACATCGACCAGTTGAAGCGGCTGGTGGCCGACATCCGCAGCCGGGGTTGGGCCCAGAACGACCAGGAACTGGAGGAAGGGCTGGTGTCGCTGGCGGCGCCGATCCGCAGCCGCACCGGGCAGGTGATTGCCGCGCTGAACATCAGCGGGCAGGCCAACCGCACCAGCGCGCAGGAGATGGTCGACCGCTTCCTGCCGCCGCTGCTGGAGGCGGCCGGCAAGATTTCCGCGATGGTGAGCCTGCGGACCTGAGCGGTCCGGCGCGCTAGCGGGGCCCGGTGCGGGGTTCCCAGGACACCGCCACATCCCCCTTGACGAAGGTCTGGCATGCCATGCGATAGCCGGCGCGCAGGTCGTCGTCGGTCAGGTGCTTGCGCTCCTTGGGCTTGACCGCGTCCGTATGTTCCAGCCCCTGCTCGATCCGGCACTTGCACGTGCCGCAGATGCCGCCGCCACACTTGAACGGAATGCCGCCCTGCTCGCGCAGCGACACGCGCAGCAGGTTGCTGTTCTCGGGCGCGTTCACGGTCTTGCCCTGGTTGGTCACGAACGTGATGGCGACCATGCGCGTCGGCGCCGGTGACGCGCCATCGGCCGCATCCGGGGTGTTCGGGGTGGTCGGGGTGGTCGGGGCGATGGCAGCGTCGGAGTCGGCCCGCATCATATTTTCCTTATCGAGAGGTCCATGCTGCCAAAGCGCGCCAGCTTGTGCAGCGCGTCGTGGGCGGCGGCGAGCGTGTCGAAACGCTCCAGGAACCGGGTTGGCACGTGGTTGACCACGGGCGCGGGGTCGTCGCGGCCCGCCGGGCCGGATTCGTCGATCACGCGCACCTTGACGATGGCATCGCGCGGCGCCGTCAGCTCGGCAATCACGAACACGGCCTTGGGCCGGCCGTAGAACAGGTATTCCCAGGTCTCGCGCGGCTCCACGCCGGGCACGGGCTCGGTGCGGAACTGGCCCGGCTTGCTGGTCAGGATCACGAACATGTCAGGCCGCCAGCGCTTCCTGTTCCAGCTCGATGTCGTGCGTGAGCCAGATCTGGCACGCCAGCCGGAAACCCTGGTCCAGCCGCTCGCCAAGCTGCTTCTTTTCCTTCCAGTTCGGCGGCGGCAGGTGCTCGGCGCCGGCCAGCACCCGGCACGCGCACTTGGAGCACTTGCCCATGCCGCATTCGTAGCGCAGGTTCGGATACGGGAACTGCTTGATCCCGGCACGCACGACCAGGTTGGTGTCGGGCTTCACCTCGTCGGTGAACACCTGTCCGTTCTTGTGGAAGACGACTTTCGGCATAGCAATCTCTTTAAATCCGCGAAAACGACCGGCGCGTCAGTGCCACAGCAGCATGGCGCAGATCGTGGAGACGAACAGCCCGGCCAGCACGGGCAGCAGCAGCGCGCGCACGGCGTCGAGCACGGGCACGCGGGCAAACCCGGCCACGGCGATCAGCGACGACCACGCGATCAGCGTGCCGCCGCCCGTCCAGACCGCGCCCATCTGGCCCACGGCTGCCAGCGTGGCGGAATCGAACCCGACCACCGGGCCCAGCGCCCCGGCCAGCGTGCCCGTCAGCGGCAGCCCGGCAAACCCCGAGCCGTCGATGCCGGTGATCATGCCCACCAGCAGCACGCCGAACGCCACCAGCACGTGGTTGTCCGGGATCATGTGCTGGTACGCCTGGATCAGCTCGAACAGCAGGCTCGGCGCGCGGCCGGCATCCACGCCCAGGATCTGCACGGCGGTTTCTCCGGCGCCCACGAAGAAGAAGCCGGCAATCGGCAGCACCGAGCCCATGGCCTTGAACGCGAACACGAAGCCGTCGGTGATGTGGTCCGGGCAGACGTCGAGCATGCGGCGCGGCCCTTCGGCGGCCAGCGTGGCCAGCATCATCAGCAGCGCGGCCACGCCGCCCACCAGCGCGGCGGCGGCGCCGCCCTTGAGGTCGGGCATGCCGGAGGCGATCTTCGGCAGCACCATCAGCGTCACCACGCAGATGAACGCCAGCGGCGTCAGCACGGCAAAGAACTTTGACCACTTCACGCGGCGGCGCGCCACCATCGCCAGGCTCTGCTCGATGTTGGCGTCGGTGGCCAGCGGCTCTTCGTGCGACGTGCCGCGCGCGATCTCGGCCTTGTCGAACGTGCCGATGGCTTCCACGGCGGCGTCGGGGCCCGTGGCGCGGGCCTGCCAGCGGTCCAGCAGCGCGCCGCTGGCCGGCACGATATGGCGGCGCATGGACAGGTAGGCCAGCGACAGCGCGATGGCACCGGTGATGATCGACAGGATCAGCGCGCGGTCCGCCACTACGGCCGCACTGACCGCCGCGCCGGCCGCCTTGGCGCTGATGCCCGGCGCCACGCCGATCACGTAGTCCGACGACAGCGCCATGCCCTGCCCGGCAATGGCGATGGCCATGGCGCCAGCCAGCGGCGGCAGCCCGGCGGCGATGGCGGCCGGCAGCAGGATGGCCGACACCAGCGGCACGGCCGGCGTGGGCCAGAAGAACAGCGAGATCACGTAGGTGATGCCGGCCAGGATGAAATAGGCGCTATGGCCGTTCTTCATCACCAGCCGGAACGGCTCGACCATGCGGATATCGGATCGCAGCGTCTTCAGCGCGTTGAGCAGCGCCGTCATGAACGCGATCACCAGGAAGATGTTGAACAGTTCCTTGGCCGCCACGAGGCTGGCCGCGAAGATGCCGCCCAGCGCGCTGATCGGGCTGCCCGTGATGGCCAGGATCACGAGGAAGGTGCCCAGGATCGACGGCACCACGACATTGGCCCGCAGGATCATGGTCAGCACGATCACTGCCACGCCCAGCAGGTACACCCAATGTGCCAGGCCAATCTCAACAGTTTGTTGCATGAGGCTCCCCTTTCCTGGAGGCCCTTGTGGGGGCGGTATATGAATCGTTGTCGAATCGCTTTTTTGTATACTATATCCCGCTCGATCACGATCACAAGCGAAAACTGCCGGACCTAGGGAAATCACCGCCGCGGTGCGGCAGATTCCCCGGAACGGGCCACACTGCACGGATTGCGGGCGGTGCGCACCGTTCCGGTCGGGGCTGGCGGCTGCTGGAAAACCCGCTGGCTTTTTCGGAAACTGTGTGTAGACTGTATACCGAAATGACTTACAGGCCCGTTCCCATGCTCCATGTCACCGACGCGATGATCGATCGCCACGTCACCGCCGCCGACGCCCAGGCCGCCATGCTCGACGCTTTCCGCAGCTTCGGCCGGGGCGACGCGGCCATGCAGGAACGCATCCGCACCGAGGCGGGCGGCGTGAAGCTGTCGACGCTCGGCGCGGTCATCCCGGCCCAGCAGGTGGCAGGCGCCAAGGTCTACACCACCATCGCCGGCCAGTTCTCGTTTGTCATCCTGCTGTTTTCGACGGTTGACGGCCGCCCGCTGGCCTCGTTCGATGCCGGCGCGATCACACGGCTGCGCACGGCGGCCTGCACGGTGCTGGCGGCCCGCAAGCTGGCCACGCCCGGCGCGTCGACGCTGGCGCTGTTCGGCGCCGGCACCCAGGGCGTGCAACATGCGCTGCAGCTATCGGCCGCGCTGCCGCTGCGGCAGGTGCTGGTCTGCGACCCGTACGCGGCGCCCGACGCGGCCGACCGGCTGGCCAGCCAGTGCGGCATCCCGGTGGCCTTCGCGCCGGCCGAGGCCGCCGCGTCGGCGGCGGACATCATCGTGACGGCGTCGCGCTCGACCACACCGCTATTCCCCGGCAACGTCGTCAAGCCCGGCGCGTTCGTGGCCGCCATCGGATCCAGCCTGCCGCACACGCGCGAGCTGGACGACACGCTGCTGGCGCGCGCCGCCGCCGTGGTGGTCGAGTGGCGCCAGCAATCGCTGCGCGAAGCCGGCGACCTTGTGCTGGCCGACAAGGCCGCACTGCCCGACAGCAAGATCGTGGAACTGGCCGATGTGCTGCTCGATACCGAACCCGCGCGCCGCCATGCCGACGACATCGTGATCTACAAGTCGGTGGGCGTCGGGCTGGAAGACGTGGCCCTGGCCGGCGTGGCCTGGCAACGGATCGCCGCCGCCCAGGCCGTCGCCGCCTGACCCGCCGACGATTGCAGTCACCGCCCTGCGCGGCTTTTTTATCGCCCGGGCGACGTTGTAGAAAGTATACAAACCCCTTTCACCCCGAACGCTACGAAAACAGGAGCCCCCAAATGGCCGAACTGATGAACCGAGAAGACTTCCGTGCCGCGCTGGAAAACGCCATCAAAGGCAAGAGCGCGAACCAGGCGCCCTTCAGCAAGGCGTGGGCCGGCGGCACGCTGAGCCGCGAGCACCTGGCCCGCTGGGCCGAGAACCACTACCACTACGTCGGGCCGTTCGCCGACTACCTGGCCTATATCTACGCCCGCACGCCCGACCACATGACCGAGGCCAAGGACTTCCTGCTGGCCAACATGTACGAGGAGGAAATCGGCGGCGACCGCCACACGGACCTGCTGATCCGCTTTGCCGAAGCCTGCGGCACCTCGCGCGAGCGCGTGGTGAACCCCGACAACATGTCGCCGACCACGCGCGGGCTGCAAAGCTGGTGCTACGCCGTGGCGATGCGCGAGGACCCCGTGGTGGCCGTGGCCGGCCTGGTGGTGGGGCTGGAGTCGCAGGTGCCGTCGATCTACCGCAAGCAAACCCCGACGCTGCGCGAGAAGTACGGCTTCACCGACGAGGAAGTCGAGTTCTTCGACCTGCACATCGTGTCCGACGAAATCCACGGCGAGCGCGGCTACCAGATCGTGCTGGAGCACGCCAACACGCCCGAGCTGCAGCAGCGTTGCCTGAAGATCTGCGAGATCGGCGCCCAGATGCGGCTGCTCTACACCACGGCGCTGTACTACGACTACGTCGACGCCAAGCCCGAGGCCGCGGCCGCCTGAGGCCGCACCGCCCCGCGTGACCCTGGGCGCCCGGCGCGTCCGGGGCCGTCTTCGAATCCTCCAACCAGGCCCCCGCAAGATGACCGAGACGTACCGCAACTACATCGACGGCGAATGGTGCGACAGCGCCACCGGCCGCACGCTCGACAACGTCAACCCCGCCGACACGCGCGAGATCGTCAGCCGCCACGCCGCGTCGGACGCCCGGGATGCCGCCGCCGCGGTGGCCGCCGCCGCCGCCGCGTTCGACGGATGGAAGAAGACCCCGATCGGCAAGCGCGCCAAGGTCCTGAACGACGCCGCCGCGCACCTGGAAGCCAACGCCGACAGCATCGCCGCCGAACTGACGCGCGAGGAAGGCAAGGCGCTGAACCTGGCACGCGACGAAGTCATGCGGTCGGCCCAGACCCTGCGCTTCTACGCCGTGGAAGGCCAGACCTTCGGCGGTGAGAGTTTTCCTAACGACGATCCGGACATGCTGGTCTACACGCTGCGCGAGCCGCTGGGCGTGGTGACCGTGATCTCGCCGTGGAACTTCCCGGTGTCGATTCCCGCGCGCAAGATCGCGCCGGCGCTGATCACGGGCAACACCGTGGTGTTCAAGCCGTCGTCGGACGCGCCGCTGTCCGGCTACCGGCTGGCCGAGGCGTTCGTCAAGGCCGGCATTCCGAAAGGCGTGCTCAACTTCGTGACCGGCAGCGCGGCCGAGGTGGGCCCGACGCTGGTGGCATCGCGCGCGGTGCGCGCCGTGTCGTTTACGGGGTCCACGGCGGCCGGCGAGCAGATCCACAAGGCCTTGCCGATGACCACGCGCACGCAGATGGAGCTGGGCGGCAAGAATCCGCTGATCGTGATGGAGGACGCCGACCTGGACCACGCCGTGGACCTGGCCATCAAGGGCGGGCTGTCGCTGTCGGGCCAGGCGTGCACCGGCACCAGCCGCATCCTGGTGATGCGCGAGGTCCGGCAGGCGTTCACCGACAAGCTGGTGGCCAGGGTCAAGGCGCTGAAAATCGGCAGCGGCATGACGCCGGGCATGGACCTGGGCCCGCTGGCCACGCGCAAGCAGCGCGAGACCGTGCTGGGCTACATCGCCGCCGGGCGCCAGGAAGCCACGCTGCTGTGCGGCGGCGACGCGCTGACCGACGGCGACTTCGCGCACGGCTACTACGTGGCGCCGGCCGTGTTCACCGACGTCACGCAGTCGATGCGGATTGCCCGCGAGGAAATCTTCGGCCCGGTGCTGGCGATCATCGAGGTGGACAGCTACGCCGATGCCATCGCCAAGGCCAACGACACCGACTACGGGCTGTCCGCCGCCATCGCCACGCGCAACCCGCGCTACCTGCACGACTTTGCGCGCGACATCGAATCGGGCACGGTCAAGATCAACCGCACCACCACGGGCAACCTCGTCAACGCCCCGTTCGGCGGGCTCAAGCGCTCCAGCACGTCGACGTTCCGCGAATCAGGCCGCGCCGGGCTGGAGTTCTATACGCAGATCAAGACCGTCTACCAGGGCGTCTGACCCGAATCCAAGGAAACTACGATGAAAAAATCGATCAAGCTCGAACTCAGGGAGGCGCGCCACATGGTGGCCGCCGCGATCCGCAAGGCCGAGGAAATCGGCGTGCTGGAATCGGTCTGCATCGTCGATGACGGCGGCTACCCGCTGCTGCTCGAACGCATGGACGGCGCACGCATCACCGGGCCGCAGATTGCCTGGAACAAGGCGTTCACGGCCGCCGGGCACAAGCGCTCCACGCACCTGTTCAACACGGCGCCGAACGGCCCGGCACTGCCCGGCAACGAGGCGTTCGGCATCCAGTGGAGCTTCGAGGGCAAGTTCGCGGTGTTCGTGGGCGGCTACCCGATCGTGGTGAACGGCGAGGTCATCGGCGGCGTGGGGCTGTCCGGCGGCAACGGCGAGCAGGACACCGCGTGCGGCGTGGCCGCGCTGGAAGCGCTGCGCGACCTGCTGGCCGCCGACGACCTGACCGTGCTGGCGCAGGCCGACATCAAGAAGTAGGCGGGGGAATCAGTCATGGCCCATCGCGTCGAGATTGCGGAAACGCAACAGGTGTTCCAGGTGGCGGCCGGCGAGTCGGTGCTCGATGCCGCGCTGCGCAGCGGCGTGGCGCTGGCCCACGAATGCACGTTCGGCGGATGCGGCACGTGCCGCATGCAGGTGGTGGAAGGGTCGGTGTCCTATGAGGATTTTCCGATGGCGCTGACCGAGGCCGAGCACGCCGAGGGCGTCGCGCTGGCCTGCCAGGCGCGCCCGCTGAGCGACCTCGTCATCAGCACCGCGCGCGCCGGGGCCGCGCTGACGCCGCCGCGCCGCACGTCGGCATCGGTGATGTCGGTGGCGCCGCTGGGTCCGGACGTCCAGCACCTGCGGCTGGCCCTGCCGGACGACGAACCGTTCGTCTACGCGCCCGGCCAGTACCTGAAAGTCTGGCTGGAGGACGGCAGCCATCGCAGTTTCTCCATGGCATCGGCACCGGCCGGCAACAGCGTCGACTTCCATGTGCGGCAGATCGCCGGCGGGCGGTTCACGTCGCGCCGCCTGCCGCAACTGCGCACCGGGGACCGGCTCGACGTGGAACTGCCGCACGGCAGCTTTGCGCTGCGCAAGGAGGATTACCGGCCGCTGCTGATGGTGGCGACCGGCACCGGGCTGGCGCCGATCAAGAGCATGCTCGAATCGCTGATGGACGACCCCGACTGCCCGCCCGTCTGGCTCTACTGGGGCGCGCGCTCGGCGGCCGACCTGTATCTGCACGACGAGATCGCCACCTGGGGCGAGCGGCTGTACGACTTCCAGTACGTGCCGGTGCTGTCGCGCGGCGGCGACAACTGGCAGGGGCGGCGCGGCTACGTGCAGGACGCCGTGGCGGCCGACCTGGGCGACCTGTCCGAGCACGCGATCTACCTGTGCGGGTCGCCGCACATGATCCGCGACGCCCGGCAGACGTTCATGGCGCTGGGCGCCGGGGCGCCTTTCATCTACGCGGACAGCTTCACGTTCCAGCACGCGGGCGGCTGACGGACCCGGCGGCGTCATCGGCGGGGCCACGGTAGATGTCTACCCTATGTCTTGCGCGCGGAGGCAACGGTATACAATAGCGGCATTCACGCCGTGGCCCATCGACCGCGGCGCATCACCGATATCCGACGGCCGATCCCGACCATGAACGACGCCACCGCCAGTGCCATCAAGCCGAATCCGGACACCCCGGCCGCAAGCCTGGGCGCCCAGCATTCTCCCCTTTTCGCGCTGGTCACCGACACGCTGCGGCAACGTATCCTGGGCGGCCAGTACGAACAGGGCGAACGGCTGGTGGAAAACACGCTGTCGCTGGAACTGGGCGTGTCGCGCATTCCCGTGCGCGAGGCGCTGCGGGCGCTGGCGGCCGAGGGGCTGGTGCGGATCGAGCCGCGGCGCGGCGCGTCCGTGGCCCGGCTGTCGCCCAACATCGCCCGCGAAATGGTGGAGGTACGCGCCACGCTGGAAGGGCTGAACGCCAAGCTGGCCGCGCAGCGCCGCGATCCGGCGCTGATCCAGGAACTGGAAAAGGTGCTCAAGGAAGGCAACGACGCGGTCGACAGCGGCCAGACCGAGCGGTTCGTCGAACTGAATTCGCGCTTTCACGAGGTGCTGGGCAACATCGCCGCCAACAGCGTGCTGCAGGACATGATGCGGTCGCTGCGCGAGCGCACCGCGCTGCTATTCGCGCCGGCCAACCTGAGCCGGGCGCGCATCAACTGGGACGAGCACGCCCAGATTTTGCAGGCCGTGATTGCCGGCGATGCCGATCTGGCGTCGCTGCTGGCCACGCGCCACGTCTACAGCGCCGCCAAGGCGGTGGAATCGATGGCGGCCGATGGCGCGGCTGCACCGACGGCGGGCACGGCGGGCACCCCTCGCCAGACCCACGCCTGACCCTGCCCGATCACGGTTCAGGCAATTCCCCGTTGCGCACCAGCAAATGGCGCAGTGCACCATCGAAATGTATACTGTAGGCGTTTGTTGACCACCATAGGGATTTGCCATGCATCACCCGGAAGCTTCCTACCTTGAGCGTCCCGTGGGCGCGCAGCTTCTGAGCCACTACGCCCGGCGCGACGCCGTCCGCCATGCCACCCCGCTTGTGCCGCTGCGCCTGGCCGACGTCATCACCTTCTTCCGCTGGGGTAGCGCGCGGCGCAAGACGGCCTGAGTCCTACTGGCAACGAAAAAAGCCGCCCGGAATGGGCGGCTTTCTTATTGGGTACGACGAAACGTCAGAGTGCGGCGGGCGGCATCTCGACGCTGCCGAACTCGGCCGACCGCGAGCCGCTGATCGGCCGGTTGCTGGCGCCGAAATACGCGAACGCCACCGACAGCTTCACCGCCTCCGAATCGTTGCGGCCGGCCGCGTGGAACAGGCGACTGTCGAACATCAGCACGTCGCCGCGATGCAGCGCCAGCGGCATCGCCCCCTTGAGTAACCCCTGGCTGGCCGGATGGGCCTCGACCAGGAACTCGGCCGGATCGAGCTGGGCCGGGTCCAGCCTGGCGCGATGCGAGCCCGGAATCACGCGCAGCACCCCGTTGCGCTCGTCCTCGTCGCCCAGTGCAAGCCAGACGGTGACCAGTTCCGGATTCACGAACGACCAGTAGCGCGTGTCGCGGTGCCAGCCGGTCTGGCTGCCATAGTGCGGATGCTTGGTCATCACGCAGTTGTGGTGGGCCAGCGTGAGCCGGGCCGGCTCGCCCAGCAGCGCCTCCACCGTCGCCACCAGTTGCGGATGGCTGGCCCAGCGCCGGAACGCCTCGTCCCGCCCGTACGCCTGGCGCAGCCGGCGCACCGTGTGCCCGCCCGCCGCGTCGCGCGTGGCCGGCGCGCCGGGATAGCCCAGGTCGGCTTCGAACTCCACCGGCGGCACGGCGTCGGCCAGGTGGCGGCGCGTCACCGCCTCCAGCGCGGCGCACGTGGCCTCGCTGGCAAACTGGCGCAGCACGATGTAGCCGCCCGCGTGGAATTCGCGCGCCAGGCTGGCCAGGGCCGCCTGGTCGGCCAGCGGCGCGGAACAATCGAAATCGAGGGAATGGGGCGCGCCAGACACGCGCGGTTGCGAGGCAGTCATTGCAGCAGCTAAGACAATTCTGAAAGTGAGGGGGCGGCGACAGCCCGATGATGCCAGAAGCGGCGCGATCCGGCGCGGGCTGGCGCCCGATTCCGGTGCACCGGGCCACCGTCGCCGCCGCGCCACCGTGCGGAAACCCACTGTCGCATGCGACCCCCACGCCGCTACAATGGCCGGACCCTGCCGCACCGTCCCGTCATCGCCAACCTGCCACCAAGGCTGCCCATCGTGACTGCCAGACCCCGGATCACCGCCTCGCTGGCCGAGGCCCAGAACCAGCTCAGCCGCATCGTGCTGGGCAAGCCGCGCCAGGTGCGGCTGGCGCTGGCGTGCATGCTGGCCGGCGGCCACCTGCTGCTGGAAGACGTGCCCGGCGTGGGCAAGACCACGCTGGCCCACGCGCTGGCGCAGACGCTGGGGCTGCAGTACCAGCGCGTGCAGTTCACCAGCGACCTGTTGCCGGCGGACCTGGTCGGCGTGTCGGTCTACGTGCGCGAATCCAGCGATTTCCGCTTCCATCGCGGCCCGGTCTTCGCGCAACTGGTGCTGGCCGACGAGATCAACCGCGCGCCGCCGAAGACGCAGAGCGCGCTGCTGGAAGCGATGGCCGAACACCAGGTGACGCACGACGGCGTGACCCACGCGCTGCCCACGCCGTTCTTCGTCGTCGCCACCCAGAATCCGCTGGACCAGATCGGCACGCATGCGCTGCCCGAATCGCAGCTGGACCGCTTCACGATGCGGATCTCGCTCGGCTATCCCGACCCGGCGTTCGAGCGCGTGCTGTACCTGGGCGCCGCCACCCGGCCCGAGCCGGTGGCCGTGATGGACGCCGAGCAGGTGGTGGCGCTGCAGGCCGCCGCGAGCCGCGTCTATGCCAGCCCCGCACTGGTCGATTACGTGCTGGCGCTGGTGCAGGCCACGCGCGCCGAGTCCGGCTTCGTGGCCGGGCTGTCGCCGCGCGCCGGCCTGGCGCTGCTGGCCTGCGCCCGCGCCTGGGCGCTGCTGGACCAGCGCGACATGGTGATGCCGGAAGACGTGCAGGCCGTGTTCGCGCCCGTGGCCGGCCATCGGCTGCTGCCCGGCGATGCCGACACCACCGCGCTGGACCGTCTGGTCGCCCGCGTGGCGATTCCCTGATACCGCCGCCGCCCAGGCCCAGCCATGCGACGTCCGCCGACGGCTTCCGGCCCCGCGCTGCCCCTGCCGGTGCCCACGCCCCGCCCGCGCCGGCCGCGCCCGCCGGTCAACGGCGTGGTCACGCTCGATCGTCGCCACCTCTACATCCTGCCCACGCGCAGCGGCCTGGGCTTTGCCCTGCTGCTGCTGGCGATGCTGACCACCTCGCTGAACTACAACATCAGCCTGGGCTTTGCGCTGACGTTCCTGCTGGTGGGCATCGGCATGGCCTGCATGTGGATGGCCTACCGCAACCTGCTCGATCTCGATATCTCGGCGGGCCCGGTCTCGGCGCCATTCGCGGGCGAGACCGCCACGTTCGTGCTGCACGTCGCCAACCATGACGGCGGCGCGCGCATCGGCGTGGAAGCCGTGGCCGCGGGCGGAGTGGCCGACGCCGCGCCGGGACTGACGCTGGACGGGCTCGGGCAGGGCGCGCTCGCCGTGCGCGTGGCGGCGCCACGGCGCGGCCGGCTGGCGCTGCCACGCGTGACCGTGTCCAGCCGCTTTCCGTTCGGCCTGTTCCGGGTCTGGAGCTATGCGGACCTGCCGCTCACCACCTTTGTCTATCCCGCGCCCGAGCGGCCGGCGCCCCCGCTGCCGCTGAAGCCGCGCCCCGAGGATGGCGACGACGGCCAGCTCCAGGCCGCCGCCGACGATGGCATCGACCAGCTGCGCAAGTACCGCCCCGGCGACCCGCTGCACCGCATCGCCTGGAAGCACAGCGCCCGCACCGGCCGATGGCTGAGCCGCACCGGGCACGTGCCGCGCCAGCCCGGCTGCTGGATCGATTGGGACGCGCTGCCGTTCACGATGGATACCGAGGCGCGGCTGTCGCGCCTGTGCGCCTGGGTGCTGGCCGCGGGCGACCATGTCGACCTGGGCCTGCGCCTGCCCGGCGTGGAGATCGCACCGGGCGCCGGCCCGGCCCATCGCCGCGCCTGCCTGGAAGCGCTGGCCATCTGGCCGGAGCGCCGCGCATCATGAAGCCGCAGCAGCCAGCGCGGCCGCTTGGCCATCAGGAACACGGCATGCTGATTGCCCAGCTGGCGCTCGTGCTGGCGCCGCAGGCCCGCACGCTACCGGTATCGGTCAGCCTGCTGCTGGTGCTGCTGCTCGCCTGGCGCTGGCTGCTCTGGCGCCAGCGCGCGCCGCTACCTTCGAAATTCCTGGTCGGCACGGCCGGCGTGCTGGTGCTGCTGATTGCCGCCGCGCTGGTCTGGCGGGGCGGCGGCAGCTTCGGGCGCGAGCTTTGCGTGGCGCTGCTGGCGGCGTTCGTGATTCTCAAGCTGATGGAGACCCGGGCGCTGGCCGATGCCACGCTGGTCACGCAGTTGTCGTTCTACCTGCTGCTGACGCTGTACCTGGAGGACCAGCCGTTCTGGCTGGCGATCTACAGCATGGCGATCGGTGCGTGGATCCTGCGCAACTGGCTGCTGTTCCACCATCCCGAGGCGCGTGGACGGCTGGCAATCTGGCCGCTGCTGGGCCGCATGGCGCTGTTCGGGCTGCCGTGGGCGCTGTTCCTGTTCCTGCTGTTTCCGCGCCTGGACCATCCACTGTGGCGGCTGCCGCAGTCCGAGCCGACCGGCCGAACCGGCATCAGCGACACGATGCGGCCAGGCAGCGTCGGCGAACTGATCCGCTCGCCGGAAGTGGCGTTCCGCGCCGATATCATCGGCGACCCGCTGCCCGCGAGCGCGCTCTACTGGCGGGCGCTGGTGCTGTGGCACTACGACGGCCAGACATGGCGCGCCGGCGAGGCGCCCACGCTGCGCGCGGCGCCCGGGCTGCGCGACGACGATGGGGACCGCGACCTGCGCGATGGCGGCGGCGCCGGTCCGCGCACGTACAACGTCACGCTGGAGCCCAATCACAAGCCGTGGCTGTATCTGCTGGATCGCGGCGTGGCGGTGTCGGACAGCTTGCTGGCGCAGGCGTCGGCCGATGGCGAATTCTTCATGCGGGCGCCGGTGGACCGGGCGCTGCGGTACCGCGCGCTGTCCGAACTGCAGGGCCTGCCGCAGCCGCTGACGCGCCGCACGCTGCAACTGTCGCTCGCGCTGCCGGACGGCAACCCGCGCAGCCGCGAGCTGGCCGCCGGCTGGATCGACCGGTATCCAGACCCGTGGCAGCGCGTGCAGGCCGCCATGCGGCTGTTCGCCACCGCGCCGTTCGCGTACACGCTGTCGCCGCCGCCGCTGGGCACATCCCAGGTGGACAGCTTCCTGTTCGATACCCGGCGCGGCTTCTGCGAGCACTACGCCAGCAGTTTCGTGTTCCTGATGCGCGCGGCCGGGGTGCCGGCGCGAGTGGTGCTGGGCTACCAGGGCGGCGAGTACAACCCGATGGGCAGGCACTATGTGATCCGGCAGTCGGACGCCCATGCGTGGGCCGAGGTCTGGCTGGCCGGCCGGGGTTGGGTGCGCGTCGATCCGACCAGCGCCGTGGCGCCGAGCCGGGTGGAGAACGGCGTCGACGCCGCGCTGGCGGGCGAGGACCTGCAGGCGTTGCGCGATCTGCGCGCGCCTGGCTGGCTGCGCGACTTGCGCTGGAGCTTCGACGGGCTGGCGTACCGGTGGCAGCGCTGGGTGCTCGAATACGACCGCGGCCAGCAGAACCGGCTGCTCGACCAGGCGGGGCTCGGCAATCGGCTGCCGCAGGTGCTGGCGGCGGGGCTGGCCCTGCTCGCGGTGCTCGCGCTGGTGCCGATGTGGCTGCGCCGCCGGCGGGTGGATCCGGTGCAGGCGCTCTACGACCGCTACTGCGGCTTGCTGGCGCGGCACGGCGTGTCGCGCGGGACGTCGGAAGGTCCGCGCGACTTCGCCGCGCGTGCCGAGGCCGCTCTACCCCAGGCACGCGACGCAGTGCGAGCGTTCACTGACCAGTACGTCGGCTGGAAGTACGGCGCGCCGGGCAAGGGGTCGCAGGCCGGCGTGCTCGGCGGATTGCGCGCGGCATTGCGCGACCTGTCCCGCAGCCTGGCGCGGCGCTAGCGTTCGGCCGGCGGGCCAGACTATCCACGGTGCCGAACTTGCCATGGCGGCCTTGGCCCCATATAGTTTCATTCGTAACTATCGCGGATGAAACAAAATGTCGTTCGAACGTCGCATTGACCGCTTCTGCGCCGAGCACCCCGAGGCGCCGCGCGACCTGATCCTGGCGTCGCGGCTGCTGCTGCGCTCGGCCCGGCTGCTGCGGCAGCATATCGAGCGCGCGCTGGCGCCGTTCGAGCTGGACCTGCACCAGTACCTCGTCATCAGCATGCTGGCCACCGACGCCGGCGAGCCGACCATGCCGTCGGAGCTGGGCCTGACCATCGACGCCACGCGCACGCAGATGACGCGGCTCGTCGACGGGCTGGAAGCCAGGGGGCTGGTGCTGCGCAAGACCGCCGAGCATGACCGCCGCAGCCTGGCGCTGACGCTGACGCCGGCCGCCCGGGCGCTGTTCGCGCAGGTGGCGCCGGTCGTGCATGCCGCCTATGGCGCCGCGTGGGCGCCGCTGGGCGATGCCGGGCTTGCCGCCGCCACGCGCGAGCTGGCCGCGCTGCATCAGCATCTGGCTGCCCTGGAGGCAGCGCAGCCGTGAGCAGGACCGCCGGACGCTGGCACCGGCTGCAGGCCGGCGTGCGCTGGCTGCGGCTGCTGACCCACCGGCAGCGGCAGACGCTGATCATGGCGCTGCTGGGGCTGACCACGGGCGTCGAATTCCTTGAGAACATCATGTTCGTCTTTGCGTCGAGCCATATCGTCGGCGGCATCGACGCGGACCCGCGCAGCTTCGCGCTGGTCCAGGCGGCCTACGCGGTGGGCAGCATGATGATGATCCTCAAGCAGCAATGGCTGGCGCGGCGGTTTGGCTATCGCAACTACCTGACCGGGTCGCTGCTGCTGTTCATGGGCGGCACCGTGGTGGCGGCCACCAGCACGGGGCTGCCGCAGATGGTGGTCGCGCGGTTTCTGCAGGGCGTGGGCGGCGGGGCGCTGTTCACGAGCTGCCGCATCCTGGTGAACGTGATGTTCGCGCCCGAGGACCGGCCGCGTGCATCGCGCCTGTTCATGCTCGGGATCTTTGGCGCTTCGGCCATGGCGCCGGCGTTCGCGGCCGAGCTGGTGGAGCATGGCGTCTGGCAGGACGTGTTCTACGGCGTGCTGCCGTTTGCCGCCCTGGCGGCCGTCGGCACATGGTTGCTGCTGCCCGATGCCGAGCCACGCGCCGAGCACGACGGCCCGGCGCTGGGGCCGCTGCTGCTGTTCGGCGTGGCCATCGTCGTGCTGCAGGCGTCGATGACCGAGGCGCGGTTCGACATCTTCTCGCACCCGCTGCGCGTGGCGCTGGTGGCGGCGCTGGCGCTGGGGCTGCTGGGCCTCTTCCTGTGGCAGCAGTGGCACCACGACACGCCCGTGCTGCACCTGCGCGCGCTGCGCGAACCGGTGTACCTGACCGGCCTGGCGATGTACTTCGTCTACTACATGATCAGCAACCTGAGCGGCTACGTGTTCCCGATCTTCGCGGAGCAGGCGCTGCGGTTTCCGCTGGCCACCACGGGCTGGCTCAATTCGCTGGCGGCCGGCATCAGCCTGGCGGGCATCTGGATCTACCTGCGCGTGGCGCGCCGGCTGACGCACAAGAAGCCGCTCATGGTGGCCGGGCTGCTGCTGATGGCGGCCGCGATGGCGTGGTTCTCGTTCATGCCGCCCGATGTGGGGCCCGCCGCGCTGGTGCCGGGGCTTGTCGGCAAGGGGCTGTTTGGCGTGATGGTCATCATCCCGATTGCCGGCCTGACGTTCCGCAGCCTGAGCGGCGACGATTTTGCGCACGGCTATCGCAGCAAGAACCTGGTGCGGCAGATCGCCAGCTCGTTCGCGTCGGCGCTGGGCGCGGTGCTGCTGCAGAACCGGCAGTTCGCGGTGCATGCGAGCCTGGTGCAGGCCATCGGGCTACGTCCCGCGCAGACCGCCGAGTGGATGCAGGCGGCCCAGTCGCTGCTGGCGGCGCGCGGTTTCGATGCCGGGCAGGCACACGCGGGCGCGCTGGCGCAGATGGCTGCGATCGTCGATCAGCAGGCGCGGCTGATGGCCTGCGAGGATCTGTATCGGTTGATTGCCGCGATGGCGCTGGTGGCCGCGGTCTTCATGCTGGTGCAACGCCGGCTGGACTAGCCTGGGCCTTGCATCGCGGAGCGGGGTACTGCTGGGGCGCTGGCGACAGCGCGACAACGGCGGCGGCGCGCCCTTGCGGATGACATGCATGCCCGGCGGGCACGCGTGGGCCGTCGATCAGAACAGCGACAACTGGCGCATGCCAAAGCCGACCGTTTCCTCCACGCGCGCACGGGCATGCGCGAGCGAACCTTCGGCGCCGGAATAGTTGCCGGCGGCCCAGTGGTAGACCACGGGCAGGTCGCCGCGATCGGACAGGCGGACTTCGCCAAGCTTGTCGCCACGCTCGTTGCGGTAGTAGTGGGAGCGGTAGCCGCGCTCCCAGTGGGGCGGGACTTCCTTCTTGCGCCGACGCGCGGTCGACTTCTTGATCACTGGCGTCAGACGCCGCGCCAGGTCGGAGCCCGGCGAGATGGGGGCGCGGGTGAAATCCAACTGCATAGACTTCCTTCTTCTGTCGATTTAGCAAGAACCAGAAGTGGCGACGTGAGTCACCACACGCTTCATGCATCGCAGTCGAGATCATACCCGCTCGAACGCCCATTTGGGATGTTTTGTCGCCCGGAATTCCGCGCCTGGCAAGGGTTTGCGGGCGTATACGCATCACCGTATACGCCCACGTATACCTGTCGCGCGCCTGCCGTATACGGGGTCGTATACGCGGCCGGCGATCAGCCCAGATCGAGCGGAATGAAGATGCGCGCGTCGTCGCGCTGCACCAGCAGGGCCACCTGCTTGCCCGACTTCGACACCAGCGCGCGGAGCTGATCGACCGATGCGATCGGCGTGCCATTGAGCGACAGGATGACGTCGCCCGGCTGGATGCCGACGCGCGCGGCCGGACCGGCGACATCCTCGACCACGAGGCCGCCGTCGATGCCGCTGTCGCGCTTCTCGGCCGGGGTCAGCGGACGGACCGCAAGGCCCAGGCGTCCGCCGGCTTCGCCGCCGCTCTTGGCCTGCGCCGACGCACTTTCCTTGACCGCGCCGATCTTCACGCTCAGCGTCAGCGGCTCGCCCTTGCGGATGACCTTGAGATCGGTCTTCGTGCCCGGTTGCAGGTCGGCGACGTGCTCGGGCAGGTCGCCCGAATGGTCGATCACGTCGTTGCCAAGCTGCACGATCACGTCGCCGGGCTTCAGGCCGGCCTGCGCGGCGGGGCTGTCCGGTTCCACCGAGTTCACCAGCGCGCCGGCCGGCTTGGGCAGCTTGAACGACTGCGCCAGGGCCTGGTTCACCTCCTGCACCGAGATTCCCAGGCGGCCGCGCGTGACCTTGCCGTGGGCGACGAGCTGCTGCTCGACCTTCTTCGCCACGTCGATCGGAATCGCAAACGACAGGCCCTGGTAGCCGCCGGTCTGGCTGTAGATCTGCGAATTGATGCCGATGACTTCGCCGCGCTGGTTGAACAGGGGCCCGCCCGAGTTGCCGGGGTTCACGGCCACATCGGTCTGGATGAACGGCACGTAGGTGTCGTCGGGCAGCGAGCGCGACTTGGCGCTGACGATGCCGGCCGTGACAGTGTTCTCAAAGCCGTACGGCGAGCCGATGGCCAGCACGGGCTCGCCCACGCGGATCTTCGACGGGTCGCCGAGTCGCACGGTCGGCAGGTCCTTGGCATCGATGCGGATCACGGCGATATCGGTCTGCGGATCGCTGCCGAGCACCTTGGCCTTGAATTCGCGGCGGTCGGTCAGCTTGACGGTGACTTCCGTGGCGTTGTCGACAACGTGGGCGTTCGTCAGGATCAGGCCGTCAGGGCTGACGATGAAGCCCGAGCCGAGCCCCTTCACCAGTTGCGGCTGCTGGCTCTGCGGCCCCTGGAACTGCGGGCCGAAGCGCTTGAAGAACTGGAACAGCGGATCGTCGGGGTCCATGCCCGGCGGCACCTGGGCCGACGTGCGCTGGGCGCGGGCGGTGACGCTGATGTTGACCACGGCGGGGCCGAATTGATCGACGATGCCCGAGAAGTCGGTGGGCGTGGCCACCGCGGCCGGCGCGGACACGACCGGCGCCTGCGCGGCGTATCCCGGCGTGATGGCATCTTTCTGCAGATACGCGTAGCCGCCCGCCAGGGCAGCAAGCGCGGCAACGCCGACAGCGGAACGGACGAGGGTCTGGCGAATCATGGTGCTTTCCTTTCTGGATGTTGGACGGCGCCGCAACGGGTGGGCCCGTTGGCGCGACAGTGACATCGTAGGGAGCCACACTTAAACCAGACTTAAGGGTTTTGCGACGGCCGGCTTTCCTTGATCCCTTTCCTTGATCCTTCACGGGCTGGCCCTATGCTCTATAGGGTCGATGCAAAATTTATCTTGCACACAATCTAATCGTGTATAAGATAGCTGCATGCCCACGCCAACGACCCCTTCCAAAACAGATGACTGGCTGCAACTGGACCAGCAGCTCTGCTTTGCGCTGTATTCCACGTCGCTGGCGATGACCAAGATCTACAAGCCGATCCTCGGTGAGCTGGGGCTGACTTACCCGCAGTACCTGGCAATGCTTGTGTTGTGGGAGCATCGGGAATTGAGCGTGTCGGACCTGGGTGCCCGGTTGCGGCTGGATTCCGGCACGCTGACGCCGCTGCTGAAGCGGCTGGAATCGGCCGGCCATGTGCGGCGCGTGCGGGATACGTCCGACGAGCGCCGGGTACTGGTCAGCCTGACGGATGCCGGCCAGGCGCTGCGCCAGTCGGCGGAGGGCATTCCGGAACGATTGTTGTGCGCGATGCAGTGCTCGGTGGAAGAAATCCAGGCCCTGACAGCGCGTTTGCATGACTTACGGTCGACGCTGGAAGCAGCGCGATCGGAAGATTGATCGCCGTGAATCGGCATGTTGAAACTGCTGCCCGCCCCCGGGCATATCTAGGAGAGTGCAAATGAAACTGGAAAAAGTCCTGTACACCGCCCACGCATCCGCAACCGGTGGCCGCGATGGCCGCGCCACGACGTCGGACGGCCAACTCGACGCCAAGCTGGCGGTGCCGAAGGAAATGGGCGGTGCCGGGAATGGCCTGAACCCCGAGCAACTGTTTGCGGCCGGCTATTCGGCCTGTTTCCTCGGTGCCATCCGCTTCGTGGCCGGCCAGCAGAAAATCACCGTATCGCCTGATGCGAAGATCGACGGCGCGGTCGGCATCGGCCAGATCCCGCAGGGCTTTGGTATCCAGGTGGAGCTGAAGATTTCGCTGCCGGGCATGGAGAAGGAAGCGGCCCAGAAGCTGGTGGAAGCGGCTCACCAGGTCTGCCCGTATTCGAACGCCACCCGCGGCAATATCGACGTCAATCTGGTTGTGGTCTGACTGTCGCCCGCCAGGCTTTTGCGAGCCTGAAATGCAAAACGCCGGCCCTTGGGCCGGCGTTTTCTATTGTGCCGCGGGTTCGGCCAGATCGGCGAGTACCAGGTCGGCACACATCGCACGTTTCTGCGCGGCCGTCAGGCGCTTGGTCTGGATTTCGGCCTTGAGTGCGTCCGACTGGCTCGGAAAGGCCAGCCATCCCAACAGCCGCAGCGGCTTGCGGGACCGCGTGTACTTGGCACCGGTGCCGGCGACGTGCTGAGCATAGCGGCGTTGCACGTCGGTCGTAATGCCGGTGTAAATCGTGTTGCCCTCGCATTCGAGCAGGTAGAGAAACCACGGCACGGGCGGTGTCGGCGAGGCGTCGTTATCGTCGATCATGGGTCGTCGGTCGTTGCGACGGCCATCATACGCGCCACGCCCCCGGCACGCAAAATCGCAAAACCGCCGCTGCAAAAGCAAAACCCCCAAGCTTTTGGGGCTTGGGGGTTCTGGGTATAAGAGCCTGGCGATGACCTACTTTCACACGGGTAGTCCGCACTATCATCGGCGCAAAGTCGTTTCACGGTCCTGTTCGGGATGGGAAGGGGTGGTTCCAACTCGCTATGGTCACCAGGCATGAGGGGTTGCCGGCGCTGACGTGTGGTCAGCGCGGGCGAATCTGGGTGTAGTAAAGATATGGGGTTGTGCTGTATGCCTGTGGCACAGCGGAACACCAGGTAAAACACACTGGTTATAGGATCAAGCCTTACGGGCAATTAGTACTGGTTAGCTTAACGCATTACTGCGCTTCCACACCCAGCCTATCAACGTCCTGGTCTCGAACGACCCTTCAAGGAGGTCAAGCCTCCAGGGAATCCTCATCTTCAGGCGAGTTTCCCGCTTAGATGCTTTCAGCGGTTATCTCTTCCGTACATAGCTACCCTGCGATGCCTCTGGCGAGACAACAGGTACACCAGCGGTACGTCCACTCCGGTCCTCTCGTACTAGGAGCAGCCCCCGTCAAGATTCCAACGCCCACGGCAGATAGGGACCAAACTGTCTCACGACGTTTTAAACCCAGCTCACGTACCTCTTTAAATGGCGAACAGCCATACCCTTGGGACCGGCTACAGCCCCAGGATGAGATGAGCCGACATCGAGGTGCCAAACACCGCCGTCGATATGAACTCTTGGGCGGTATCAGCCTGTTATCCCCAGAGTACCTTTTATCCGTTGAGCGATGGCCCTTCCATTCAGAACCACCGGATCACTATGTCCTGCTTTCGCACCTGCTCGACTTGTCGGTCTCGCAGTTAAGCACGCTTTTGCCATTGCACTTTAGGTACGATGTCCGACCGTACCAAGCGTACCTTCGAACTCCTCCGTTACACTTTGGGAGGAGACCGCCCCAGTCAAACTGCCTACCATGCACTGTCCCCGACCCGGATTCACGGGCCAAGGTTAGAACCTCAAACAAACCAGGGTGGTATTTCAAGGACGGCTCCACGTGAACTAGCGTCCACGCTTCAAAGCCTCCCACCTATCCTACACAGATCGGTTCAAAGTCCAATGCAAAGCTACAGTAAAGGTTCATGGGGTCTTTCCGTCTAGCCGCGGGGAGATTGCATCATCACAAACACTTCAACTTCGCTGAGTCTCGGGAGGAGACAGTGTGGCCATCGTTACGCCATTCGTGCAGGTCGGAACTTACCCGACAAGGAATTTCGCTACCTTAGGACCGTTATAGTTACGGCCGCCGTTTACCGGGACTTCAATCAAGAGCTTGCACCCCATCATTTAATCTTCCGGCACCGGGCAGGCGTCACACCCTATACGTCCACTTTCGTGTTTGCAGAGTGCTGTGTTTTTATTAAACAGTCGCAGCCACCATTTTATTGCAACCCCTTCACCCTTCTGGCGCAGGCCAGTCAAGCTACCAGGGCGTACCTTATCCCGAAGTTACGGTACCAATTTGCCGAGTTCCTTCTCCCGAGTTCTCTCAAGCGCCTTAGAATACTCATCTCGCCCACCTGTGTCGGTTTGCGGTACGGTCTCGTATGACTGAAGCTTAGAGGCTTTTCTTGGAACCACTTCCAATTGCTTCGCAGCACTAGGCCGCTCGCCCCGCATCCTTGAATTCCGCGCCCGGATTTGCCTAAGCGCCTTCTCCAATGCAGGGACCGGGACTTCCAACACCCGGACAACCTTCCGCGATCCGTCCCCCCATCGCATCATACGACGGTGCAGGAATATTAACCTGCTTCCCATCAGCTACGCATCTCTGCCTCGCCTTAGGGGCCGACTCACCCTACGCCGATGAACGTTGCGTAGGAAACCTTGGGCTTACGGCGAGGGGGCCTTTCACCCCCTTTATCGCTACTCATGTCAGCATTCGCACTTCTGATACCTCCAGCATCCTTTACAAGACACCTTCACAGGCTTACAGAACGCTCTCCTACCACGCGCTTGCGCGCGTCCGCAGCTTCGGTGACTGGCTTAGCCCCGTTACATCTTCCGCGCAGGACGACTCGATCAGTGAGCTATTACGCTTTCTTTAAAGGGTGGCTGCTTCTAAGCCAACCTCCTGACTGTTTTAGCCTTCCCACTTCGTTTCCCACTTAGCCAATCTTTGGGACCTTAGCTGGCGGTCTGGGTTGTTTCCCTCTTGACACCGGACGTTAGCACCCGATGTCTGTCTCCCGTGATTGCACTCTTCGGTATTCGGAGTTTGCTATGGCGGGGTAATCAGCAATAGACCCCCCAACCATGACAGTGCTCTACCCCCGAAGGTGAGACACGAGGCACTACCTAAATAGTTTTCGGAGAGAACCAGCTATTTCCAGATTTGTTTAGCCTTTCACCCCTATCCACAGCTCATCCCCTAACTTTTCAACGTTAGTGGGTTCGGTCCTCCAGTACGTGTTACCGCACCTTCAACCTGGCCATGGATAGATCATCTGGTTTCGGGTCTACACCCAGCGACTCAACGCCCTGTTCGGACTCGCTTTCGCTACGCCTTCCCTAATCGGTTAAGCTTGCCACTGAATGTAAGTCGCTGACCCATTATACAAAAGGTACGCCGTCACCCGTTGCCAGGCTCCGACTGTTTGTATGCATGCGGTTTCAGGATCTATTTCACTCCCCTCCCGGGGTTCTTTTCGCCTTTCCCTCACGGTACTGGTTCACTATCGGTCGATCACGAGTATTTAGCCTTGGAGGATGGTCCCCCCATCTTCAGACAGGATTTCACGTGTCCCGCCCTACTTGTCGTACACCTAGTTCCACAACGCTGTTTTCGCATACAGGGCTATCACCTGCTATGGCCGGGCTTTCCATCCCGTTCTGCTAACAATGCTGCTAAAGAGTACAAGGCTCTTCCCATTTCGTTCGCCACTACTTTGGGAATCTCGGTTGATTTCTGTTCCTGCAGCTACTTAGATGTTTCAGTTCGCCGCGTTCGCTTCCCTTGCCTATGTATTCAGCAAGGGATGACCCATACGGGCCGGGTTTCCCCATTCGGACATCTCCGGATCAAAGCTCGTTTGCCAGCTCCCCGAAGCTTTTCGCAGGCTACCGCGTCCTTCATCGCCTGTGATCGCCAAGGCATCCACCACATGCACTTGTTCGCTTGACCCTATAACGAGTGTGTCTCCACATCCATTACAGGTCTGAGTTCTCGCGTTTGTGCCGTATTCCAAGTCATCTTTCGATCACTTAAATACATTTTGGTTGATACAATCACAACCCGGTATCGCGTACTGCAGCGCGCCTCATCAACGCACTCGCGACACCTTTACTACATCCCATATTGTTAAAGAACAGCCGAGCAAACATGCTCGATGGCAACAGCCAAAGACAAACACTCGCAACCGAGCGCTTCTCTTTGACAACTACCCCAAGGTAAGTGGTGGAGGATGACGGGATCGAACCGACGACCCCCTGCTTGCAAAGCAGGTGCTCTCCCAGCTGAGCTAATCCCCCGGATAACTTGGTGGGTCTGGTAGGACTTGAACCTACGACCCCCGCCTTATCAAGACGGTGCTCTAACCACCTGAGCTACAGACCCTTGGCTGTAACACTCAAACAAACCGATAAGTGTGGACGCTTGACTTGTGAACACAAGCCTCTGGAAAGGAGGTGATCCAGCCGCACCTTCCGATACGGCTACCTTGTTACGACTTCACCCCAGTCATGAACCCTGCCGTGGTAATCGCCCTCCTTGCGGTTAGGCTAACTACTTCTGGCAAAACCCACTCCCATGGTGTGACGGGCGGTGTGTACAAGACCCGGGAACGTATTCACCGCGGCATGCTGATCCGCGATTACTAGCGATTCCAGCTTCACGCAGTCGAGTTGCAGACTGCGATCCGGACTACGATGCGTTTTCTGGGATTAGCTCCCCCTCGCGGGTTGGCAACCCTCTGTACGCACCATTGTATGACGTGTGAAGCCCTACCCATAAGGGCCATGAGGACTTGACGTCATCCCCACCTTCCTCCGGTTTGTCACCGGCAGTCTCTCTAGAGTGCCCTTTCGTAGCAACTAGAGACAAGGGTTGCGCTCGTTGCGGGACTTAACCCAACATCTCACGACACGAGCTGACGACAGCCATGCAGCACCTGTGTCCACTTTCCCTTTCGGGCACCTGATGCATCTCTGCTTCGTTAGTGGCATGTCAAGGGTAGGTAAGGTTTTTCGCGTTGCATCGAATTAATCCACATCATCCACCGCTTGTGCGGGTCCCCGTCAATTCCTTTGAGTTTTAATCTTGCGACCGTACTCCCCAGGCGGTCAACTTCACGCGTTAGCTACGTTACTGAGAAAATGAATCCCCAACAACTAGTTGACATCGTTTAGGGCGTGGACTACCAGGGTATCTAATCCTGTTTGCTCCCCACGCTTTCGTGCATGAGCGTCAGTCACGTCCCAGGGGGCTGCCTTCGCCATCGGTATTCCTCCACATCTCTACGCATTTCACTGCTACACGTGGAATTCTACCCCCCTCTGACGCACTCTAGCCTTGCAGTCACAAGCGCAATTCCCAGGTTAAGCCCGGGGATTTCACGCCTGTCTTACAAAACCGCCTGCGCACGCTTTACGCCCAGTAATTCCGATTAACGCTCGCACCCTACGTATTACCGCGGCTGCTGGCACGTAGTTAGCCGGTGCTTATTCTTCCGGTACCGTCATCCGCCCCAGGTATTAACCAGAACGTTTTCTTTCCGGACAAAAGTGCTTTACAACCCGAAGGCCTTCTTCACACACGCGGCATTGCTGGATCAGGGTTGCCCCCATTGTCCAAAATTCCCCACTGCTGCCTCCCGTAGGAGTCTGGGCCGTGTCTCAGTCCCAGTGTGGCTGATCGTCCTCTCAGACCAGCTACTGATCGTCGCCTTGGTGAGCCTTTACCCCACCAACTAGCTAATCAGACATCGGCCGCTCCTGCTGCGCGAGGCCTTACGGTCCCCCGCTTTCACCCTCAGGTCGTATGCGGTATTAGCTAATCTTTCGACTAGTTATCCCCCACAACAGGGTACGTTCCGATGTATTACTCACCCGTTCGCCACTCGCCGCCAGACCGAAGTCCGCGCTGCCGTTCGACTTGCATGTGTAAGGCATGCCGCCAGCGTTCAATCTGAGCCAGGATCAAACTCTTCAGTTCAATCTCTGTGTGCCCCGAAGGGCTCGCTCTTTCGAGCGGTCGCTCACTCTCAGAAAACTGACTGGCTTGACTCCGAAGAGCCAAACCAACATGTTTTACTGTGCGAGCACTTGATACTGTTGAAGCAACACGACAGACCCGAAGTCCGCCGCGGCGTTCGCCATCAAGCGCCCACACTTATCGGTTGTTTGGTTGTTAAAGAACACCAGCGGGCCGGCTTCGCCGTTCGCTGTCGCTGCGTATTTCGTCGCAGCGGAGAAACGAGATTATGCAGAGCATTCAACGTTTCGTCAACAGGTTTCGCAGAACTTTTTTCTGCCGGTCGGCGCTGGCAAACCTCGCCAACTCCAACCCCCATCAACCTCGCAACCCTTGTCGCTGCTGCGTTTGCAGCGCGGTTCGTGTTGCGAGGGGGCGAATATTAGACGGCTTCCACGTCGTGCGCAAGGGCTTTGCCATGGAAATGTGAAAAAAGAATGAATGCGGCCGCCTGTGCACTTGTCGGCCACTGTATAGAATCCTCTTTCCGGCCGCCCCGGCTACCACCCCTTCTAGGAATTTTCCGATGACCATCCACGCCCATTGGCTCGCCAGCTCCGGCACGAGCGTCTGCGATCTCGATAACGGCACCGCCAAGTGGCAGGCGGATCTCGACGCGCCCCTGGGCAATCCGTCGATTCCGAATCCGCACGATCTGCTGGACTCTGCGCTGGCCGCCTGCACGACGCTCACGCTCCAGCTCTATGCCAAGCGCAAGGGCTATGCGCTGAACGAAGTCCGCGTGAGCGTCGGCCATGAAGAATCGCCGGGCGCTTACAAGATGATTCGCCAGATCGCGCTGGAAGGCGACCTGCCCGCGAACGTCCGCGAAGACCTGCTGCGCGTCGCCAACAAGTGCCCGGTGCACAAGTCGCTGTCGGCGACGATCACGATCGATACCACGCTGGCCTGACGCATCCGGGATTGATTTTTCAAATGATAATGGTTATCATTTGAACCCTCGGGTTTTGACACGACCTGAGTCAGCAAATGGGTTACCGGACACGCCTGTGTCCGGCCTTTTTTCCCCAGCCTGTCCAGGCAGCTTCGCCAGCCCACTTCCCCCTCCGCAGTTTCCCAAGCCGACACCCCGGCACACTTCGTTCGATAGCCCACGCTCCCACCCTCTAGAAGCGGACGAAGAAGCACGTCACCGCTTTGTCTCCCGTTAATCCCCGCTTAACATGACCCAAAAAAGAACATGGATCAGGACACACGGAAGCATTCGGGAGCGGGGACATCTTGGCGAATTACCTGGAAGAGTATTGCGCGCGCATCCGGCGCGGCGGCGTTCGCGCCATGGCTGACAAGCCGTTGATCGTCGAACAGAACGGTACGTATGTGATGAAGTACGTGCCCTTCGAACATCGCAACGAGAACGCCAGGCTCATCCTGGTCAGCGGCACGCCCGGCCATGCCCACGTGCAGCTCGCGGCGACGCTGACCGATGAACTGTTGCGCGCCCACACACCTGGCCGCGTCATCCAGCGCGAGCACAAGCGGCGGGTAGAACTGGGCGGCCGCATGGTCCGACCCAATCTGATCAGGATGCTCGATCACTTTCGCGTGCCCGAGCTGGTCGGCCAGCCGCATGCCGCCGCCCTCTGGAACGATGGATTCGAGTCGATCCAGCCGATGGCATTGCTGCCGCACGCCACCACCCGGCGCGGCCTGGCCTTCGACGGCTCGCTGGACGAGATCCTCGAAACCGCCATGCTGCGCCGGGTATTCGATCACCTGTTCCTGGCCGCCCTGCCCCAGATCCGGCCCGACGCGATCTATGTCGCGCTGGGCCGCACGGCCTGGGCCGCGCTGCTTCACGCCGTGGATGCCGGTCTGCTGTCGCGCGACCAGTTGGTCGGGATGATGCCGGTACCGGCGCGCGCGGGCAGCATGGTGCGTTACTTCCTGCGCGAGATTGCCGAGCGCGACCTGTCGCCGAACGACCCGGTGCGCCACCGCATTGCGTGGCTCGATGCCGCCCATGCCGAGATGGAGGCCGGAGTACGGCGGATCCGCGACGCCCTGGCGCCAACCGTCCAGCCGGAACGCCTGATCGCCTGATTGAGACTGCTGTGTGCCGCATGCCCCACCTCAGTAGGGATAAGCGATCCTCGCAAGTGCCGATAACACTCCTTGAGGAATCTGACCTCCTCGCATTCCCGATTCGCGACCCCCGTGGCTTACGGTGGGTCGCTATTTTTTTGTCGGACGATATGCCTCTTTAAGCACACACTTGCGGAAATTTCCTACAAGGAATGGGGAAGCGTCGCATATTCAGACTGCCTCCCCGTTTCTATACTGCCTCGTCTTCTGAATAGCCCGGCAATACCAGCGGCACTGCGAGCAAGGCATGACCACGATCCTGATCGTCGACGATCACCCTGCGCTGCGCCTCGCCCTGCGCGCCAACGTATGCGATCTGATGGAAGTCACGCAGGTCTACGAAGCCGACAACGGTCAGGCGGCCATCGATCACGTCCGCCAGCACAAGCCGGACCTCGTCATCCTGGACCTCGACATCCCGCGCCCGAACGGGATTGAAGCGGTGCCGCAGATGCGGTCGCTGCACCCGTCGATCCGCGTGCTGATCCTCAGCGCCCAGGACCCCCTGCTGTGCGCCGCCCGCGCGTTCCAGGCCGGGGCCCATGGCTACGTCAGCAAGACGCAGGACCTGGACGCGATCACGCGCTGCGCGGAAAGCGTGCTGGCCGGCTTCACCGTGTTCCCGAGCCTCGCGCAGCGTGACCCGACGAGCATGGGGCGGACACCGGGCCTGCACAACCTGTCCGACAAGGAAATGGAGATCCTGCGGATGCTGGCCCGCGGGATGAGCAACAAGGTCATCGGCAAGGCGCTGTTCATCAGCAACAAGACGGTAAGCAGCTACAAGGCGCGGATCATGGGCAAGCTGGGTGCCGAATCGGTGGTGGACCTGGCCGACTTCGCGCGTCGGCACCGCCTGGTTCCATGAGCCCTGGCCGCTCATGCGTCCACCTGAAACCCGACGAATGCCGCGCGATCGGCGTGGCCGTGGCCAGTGCCGCCTGCCGCGACGCCACGGTCCAGACGATGATCGTGACCCATCTGCTCGATGCCAACGACAAGGACCTTGCCGCGCTGCGCCGGGCCGTGGCGCGGCGGGACTGGCCGGACGTGCAGCACTGCCTGCACCGTATCAAGGGCAGCGCGGCGCTGGCGCGCTGCACGTCACTGCTGGCGGCGGGCAAGTCGCTGGAATCGGCCGCGGGCCAGGGCAATGCCGCCGTGGTCAACACACTGTTTCCGCGCTACGTCGCTATCCTGAAGGAATTCAGTGACACACTGTCGGCACTGCGTCCCGGCCGCTGCCACCGACCCGGCGATCCCGCCGCGAACGCACCGGCTTCAGGAAATTTGACGTAGTGCCGTGCCGCGCGCCGCCCCCGGCGACGTGCCGGGCTGGCACACTGTGAACCTTTTCCCGGCACCGCCCCCTTTACGTTGCCGGACATCCACAATTGGCGGGAGACATGTCGTGGGCGATTTGCAGGCGTTGCTCGATGGGCACGGACTGAGTCTGGTGTTCCTGAACGTGCTGGCGGAACAGGCGGGCTTGCCCGTGCCGGCCTATCCGATGCTGTTCGTCGCCGGCGCGCTGTCGATGCAGGAGAGCGGGCCATCGATCGGCGCCGTGCTGTTCGCGGTCATCGCCGCGTGCCTGATTGCCGACAGCGCCTGGTATTTCGCCGGCAAGCGCCTGGGCCAGCCGATGCTGCGCACCATCTGCCGCGTGTCGCTGTCCCCCGACACCTGCATCCGCCAGACCCAGTCGCTCTACCTGCGCGTCGGCCCGCGCTCGCTGGTGTTCGCCAAGCTGCTGCCCGGCGCCGGCGCGCTGTCCACGGCCATGGCCGGGATGACGGCGACGCCGTTCCTGACCTTCCTGTTCTACGACGCCCTGGGCGCGCTGGTCTGGGCCGGTGGCGCGCTGCTGGCCGGCGTGGTGTTCAGCGATTTCGTCGATACGATCCTGGCCGCCTTCAGCGCCTACGGGCACATCGCCGTGATGATCGCCGCGGGCGGCTTCGTGCTGTTCATCGCGTGGCGATTCTGGCTGCGCTGGCGCCTGCTGCGCCGAACCGGCCGCATCCCGCGCATGACGGTCATGGAACTGGAACAGCGCCGCGGCGGGGTCGAGCGGCCCGTGGTGGTGGTCGACGTCCGCGCGCAGGGCGAGACGCCGATCGAGCGCATTCCAGGCGCGCTGGTCATGGGCATGCAGGCGCCGTTCAGCGCGCTGGCCGATCACGACAAGCGCTCGGACATCGTCATCTACTGCGCCTGCCCGCACGAGATGTCGGCCGCTGTTCTGGCGGAACGGCTACGTTCAGCAGGATTTCCGAACACCTGGGCGCTGGCCGGCGGCTTTGACGAATGGAAGCGGCTGCAAGGTGCGCTGAACGCCGATAGCGGCCCCGCCGCCGACGCCCCCAAGCAGGCGGCCGCCCACTAGCCACCGGCGCCCGGGCCCGGGACGCGGGCCCGCCCACGAGGCCCCACGGCCAGCATGGCTTCTTGGCCGGCGCCAGCAGGATCGGGCGGGGATGACTACCATAGCCCGTCCCCGAATCCAACGACGCACGGCCCCGGCCGGTGCGTGGCAAGCCATGATCCCCTATTCCCTGCTCGATCTTTCGCCCATCGTGGAAGGCAGCACCGCCGCCCAGGCCATGCACAACACGCTGGACCTCGCCCGGCATGCGGAACGCCTGGGCTACCGCCGCTTCTGGCTGGCGGAGCACCACAACATGCCCGGCATCGCCAGCGCGGCCACGGCCGTGCTGATCGGCTACGTGGCCCAGGGCACGTCGACCATCCGCGTCGGCTCGGGCGGCATCATGCTGCCCAACCATTCCCCGCTGGTGGTGGCCGAACAGTTCGGCACGCTGGCGTCGCTCTACCCTGGCCGCATCGACCTGGGCCTGGGCCGGGCGCCGGGTTCCGACCAGGCCACGGCCCGCGCGCTGCGCCGCCATCTCGACCACGACACGGCCGACAGCTTTCCGCAGGATGTGGAAGAACTGCAGGCCTATTTCGACGAAGTACGACCCGGCCAGCGCGTGCGCGCCGTGCCCGGAGCCGGGCTGAAGGTGCCGCTGTGGCTGCTGGGATCGAGCCTGTTCAGCGCGCAGTTATCGGCGGCCATGGGCCTGCCGTTCGCGTTTGCGTCGCACTTCGCGCCCGGCTTCATGCGCCAGGCCGTGGATCTGTACCGCCGCACATTCCGCCCGTCCGACCAGCTCGACCGCCCGCACGTGATGCTGGGCCTGAACGTGTTTGCCGCCGATACCGACGACGAGGCGCGCCGCCTGTTCAGTTCGCTGCAGCAGCAGTTCCTGTCCCTGGTGCGCGGCACGCCGGGCCAGCTCAAGCCGCCTGTTGACGACATCAGCCGCCTCTGGGACGCCAGCGAAGCCGATCACATCCGCCGCTCGCTGGCCTGCTCGGTGGTCGGCAACCCGGCAACGGTGCGCCAGGGCATCCAGGCCTTCGTCGACGACCTGCGCCCGGACGAGTTGATGCTGACCGGGCAGATCTACGATCACGCGGCCCGGCTGCGCTCGTTCGAGATTGCCGCGCAGGCCATGCAGGCGCTGCAGCCGACCCCGGTCATCTGACCCGCCATCGGCCTGGGCAAGAAAAAACCGCGGTCCAGGCCGCGGTTTTTTGCTTTGTGGCGCGGGCGGGGCCGCCCGGCGTCAGGCCGTCGCCAGCCGGAACGCCGACACCGCGCGCATCATCGAATCGGCCTGCTCGGCCAGCGACTGGGCCGCCGCGGCCGCCTCTTCCACCAGCGCCGCGTTCTGCTGCGTCACCGAGTCCATCTGCGTCACGGCCTGGCCCACCTGTTCGATGCCGGTGCTCTGCTCGGCCGACGCCGCGCTGATCTCGCCCATGATGTCCGTCACGCGGCGCACGGCGCTCACCACCTCGTGCATGGTCTCGCCAGCCTTGGCCACCAGCGCCGAGCCGTTGTCCACCTGCGCCACGGAATTGTCGATCAGCGTCTTGATTTCCTTGGCCGCGTTGGCGCTGCGCTGGGCCAGGCTGCGCACCTCGCCGGCCACCACCGCAAACCCCCGGCCCTGCTCGCCGGCGCGGGCCGCTTCCACGGCCGCGTTCAGCGCCAGGATGTTGGTCTGGAAGGCAATGCCCTCGATCACGCCGATGATGTCGACGATCTGGCGCGACGCCTGGTTGATCTCGCCCATCGTCACCACCACCTCGCTGACCACCTCGCCGCCCCGGTTGGCGATGTCCGACGCATTCACGGCCAGCGCGCTGGCCTGGCGGGCGTTGTCGGCGTTCTGGCGGACGATGCCGGTCAGTTCCTCCATGCTCGACGCGGTCTGCTCCAGCGCCGACGCCTGTTCCTCGGTGCGCTGCGACAGGTCGAGATTGCCGGCCGAAATCTGGTTGGTCGCCGTGGCAATCGAGCTCGCGGCGCCACGGATATCGCCGAGCGTGGCCGATAGCCGCTGTTGCATCTGCTGCATCGCGGCCAGCACGCTGTGGTCGTCGCTGGCGCTCACGCGCACCGGCACGGTCAGGTCGCCGCGGGCGATGCGCGACACCGCCTCCACCGCATAGGCCGGCTCGCCGCCCAGGCTGCGCTTGACCGTGCGCATGATCAGGCCCATTACCGCCGCGATCATCGCGCCGATCAGCAGCGTGCTCAGGAACGCGTTGATCAGGTTGGCGCGGAAGGCGTCCTCGATGTCGATCAGGAACACGCCGGTCGCCACGAACCAGTCCCAGTCGGCCACGTGGCGCGCGTAGGTCAGCTTGCGCTGCGGGTTCTCGGTGCCCGGCAGGCGGCCGCGGTACGTGGAAAAGCCCGCGTCCTCGCCGCTGGTGCGCCGCGCGCCGTCGATGATGGCGCGGTACACGTACACGCCGTCCGGGTCCTTGAACTCGCCGACCACGTTGCCTTCGGTCTGCGGCAGGCCGGGGTTCAGGATCACCTGCGGCTTGGAATCGACCACGAACAGGTAGCCGTTCTGGCCAAAGCGCATCGCGCGCAGCGCGTCCTTGGCCGCCTTCTGGGCGTCTTCCTTCGACATCGTGCCCTTGGCGGCGCGTTCGGCGTACAGCTTGACGATGCCCTCGCCGGTGGCCACCAGCGACTGCAGGCCGTCGCGGCGCTCCGCCATCATGACGGACTTGGTGTGGAAGGCGTTCCAGGCGCCCAGGGCAAGCAGCAGCACCCACATGACGGCCAGGGCCGCCCAGAGTTTGGCATTGAGGGTAAGTCGGTTCATGATGCGACAGGCTGAGGATGACGGATGGCCCAGCGGACATCCGGCAGGCTTCGAAAATAACGGCAGGTTTGCCGGCGCCTTTGAGCACCATCGTGGCGCATGGCGGATGCTGCACATCGGCAGGACGGCCCGCGCCGGGCTGCTGCCGCCTCTCATCGACCGACCATGACCCTGAACCACGCCACGCGGTTTGCCTTCGTCGACCCCGATCCTGCCGAGGCAGACCCGCTGCAGGGCGAACTCGCGCTGCTGGACCATGCCGCCCGGCAGGGGCCGGTGGCGCAGTTGTGGGAGGCGCCGCTATCGCTGGTGATTCCGCGCAGCTACCTGCGCCAGCCCGGCATCGAGGCCGCGCGGGCCGACTTTGCCGCGCGGGGCTGTCCGGTCTGGCTGCGCATGTCGGGCGGGGGGCTGGTGCCGCAGGGGCCGGGCATCCTCAACGTGAGCCTGGCCTACGCGGTGCCGAAGGGGGCGGCCACGTGGATGGAGCCGGTCTACCTGCACCTGTGCGAGGTGATTGCCGCCGGCCTGCGGCAGGTGGGCGTGGAAACGCACTGGCAGGCCGTGGAGGGGTCGTTCTGCGATGGCCGCTACAACCTTGCCTGGGGGCCGGGCGATGCTGCGCGCAAGATCGCCGGGACGGCGCAATACTGGCGCCGGGCGCCGGCCGACGCCCAGTCGCCGGACGGCCAGCGCCACCTGGTACTGGCCCACGCCATCCTGCTCGTCGATGCCGACCCCGAGGCGATCAACGCCCGCGCCAACGCGTTCGAGGCGGCCATCGGCAGCGGCCGCCACTACGATCCGGCCAAGGTGGTCAGCGTGCGGGAGGCAGCGGGCCTGACCGATGCCAGCGGGCTGGCGGCGCGGGTGTCGACGGCCATCCAGGCCGCCATCGCCGCTGCGCCGCCGCCGGGCCAGTAAGCGGGCGCTCGCCTACCGGGCGGACTTGAACGCGATGTCGCCGTACCACGCCCGGGCGGTGGTGCCGGTGTTGTCGGTATCGGTCATCACGCCGTAGCCGGTGAGCTTGCCCGGCGCCTCGCGGAACACCTTCTGGAAATCGCTGGCGACGTTGCGGCGCAGGGTCTGCCACTTGCCGGGCTCGTTGCCGACGACGATCATCTGCACGCGGCTGGTGTGGGGGTTCGGGATGACCGTGCCCACCGGCGCGCTGTTGGTCCAGATGTACATCAGCGTGGCGTACGGCAGCTTTTCGCCGGCCGCGCTGGCCGCCAGCGCCTCGGCGCGCTCGCCGATCGACAGGTTGCTGCTGCGGCCGTCGAAGAAGAACACCAGCCGGGCCGGTGCATCCTCCTTGTCGCCCACCTTGTTGTCGGCGCCGGGAATCGGCGCCGCCACCTTCCAGCGCCATTCCACCACCGGCGTCTTCGACAGGTCGACGTCGCCCTCGTGGACCAGCCCCGAGGCGGCGCTGCTGGCATCGGCCTGCAGCACCGTGGTACCTTTCTGCGCCACCAGCGCGTAGCGGGTGGGTGTCTTGCCCGAGACGACCGGCCGGTTCTGCCAGCCGCCGGGCAGGGCGTCGCCAGGCTTGGCGGCCGAGAACACGACGCCGGGATCGTCGGCATGCGCCGGCAGCGCGGCGCAGGTGAGCAGCACGGACAATGCGATGGGTTTGAGCGGACGGAGCATGGAAACCGCCTTCCTGTCGAATAAGCGTTCAGAGTTCGGAAATGTCCCACCATTCTAGGTAGCCGGCCGGCGCCACGCCGTGAGCCGTTGGCTGAATGCGTGATCGGACGCGCGCTGACAACTACCCCACGTACCGACAACGACGGGCCGGCCGATGGTCATGCCGCCCGCACCGCCCCAATCAACGAATTGCCGTGAACGTCACTTCCACCGGGCAGCGCCCGCGCCGCCGTCTTCCCGCCCTCACCTGCCTCCCCGCCCTGGCCGCCGCGCTGGCGCTGGCCGGCTGCGCGCTGGGGCCCGTCACGCCGCTGGCGCCCGACACGGCGGCGCGGCTGCCGCCCGTGCGGTTCCTGCTGACGTTCGACGATGGCCCGGACACCGGCCCGTACGGCGGCACGCCGCTGATCCTGCGCCAGTTGGCCGACAACCCGCTGGCGCCGGGCATCAAGGCCATCTTCTTCGTCCAGACCGAACACCCGCGCCGGGGCGGCGGCTCGGAAGGCCGCGCGCAGATGCGCGAGACCTGCGCGCAGGGGCAGCTGATGGCCGTGCACAGCGGCATGAAAGCCGGCCATGTCCCGCACACGCGGCTGGCGCCGGACGTCCTGGCCGCGTCGCTGCGCCGGGGGCAGGGCGACATCGCCGCCCAGTGCGGCCAGGCGCTGGCGGTGGTGCGGCCGCCCAACTGGGCGTACAGCCCCGCCACCCAGGCCGTGTACGCCCAGGTGGGGCTGGGCATGCTGATGGCCGACGCCAACGCGCGCGACGGCAAGTTCTACGGCTGGACCATCAGCCTGCGCCGACGCCCGCACATGCGCCACGAACTCGAACAGGTGGGCCGGGCGATGGCCGCGCACCGGCTGCCGGCCGTGGACGGCGTGACGCCCGTGATCGTCGCCTTCCACGATCCCAACGGCTTCACGGCGTCGCGCATGACCGAATACCTGCAGATCCTGGTGGAGACCGCGCGCGACAATGGCTTGCCTCTGGCCGACCCGCCGTTCTATACCGATACACAGGCGGCCGGCCGCGCGGCGCTGGCCCGGGCCGCCGCCGGCGTCTACGCGCGCGACCACTGGCCCTGATCGGGGCGGGCGGGCCGCCATGCCTTGTGCGGCGCGGGGAAATACGCGCAATTCGTGAAAGTGCTACGCTTATCGGCCCGTGGTGCCCTTGACAGGAGAAAACACCGTGCCCCGCAAGACCCCCATCGAGCGCTATCGCAACATTGGCATCAGCGCCCATATCGACGCCGGCAAGACCACCACCACCGAGCGCATCCTGTTCTACACCGGCGTGAACCACAAGCTGGGCGAGGTGCACGACGGCGCGGCCACCATGGACTGGATGGAGCAGGAGCAGGAACGCGGCATCACCATCACGTCGGCCGCCACCACGGCGTTCTGGAAGGGGATGGCCAACAACTACCCCGAGCACCGCATCAACATCATCGACACGCCGGGCCACGTCGATTTCACGATCGAGGTGGAACGCTCGATGCGCGTGCTCGACGGCGCCTGCATGGTCTACGACGCCGTGGGCGGCGTGCAGCCGCAGTCCGAGACGGTCTGGCGCCAGGCCAACAAGTACAAGGTGCCGCGCATCGCGTTCGTCAACAAGATGGACCGCGTGGGCGCAGACTTCCTGCGCGTGCGCGACCAGATCCAGAGCCGCCTGAAGGGAAATCCGATCCCGATCCAGATCCCGGTGGGCGCCGAGGACAACTTCCTGGGCGTGGTGGACCTGGTCAAGATGCAGGCGATCGTCTGGGACGACGCCAGCCAGGGCGTGCATTTCGAGTACACCGACATTCCGGCCGACCTCCGGGACCTGGCCCAGGAATGGCACGACAAGATGATCGAGGCCGCGGCCGAGGCCAGCGAGGAGCTGCTTGAGAAATACCTGAGCGGCGAGACCCTGAGCGAGGACGAGATCAAGGCCGCGCTGCGCAAGCGCACCGTGGCCGGCGAGATCGTGCCGATGCTCTGCGGCAGCGCGTTCAAGAACAAGGGCGTGCAGGCGATGCTGGACGCCGTGATCGATTACCTGCCGTCGCCGGTGGACGTGCCCGCCATCCTGGGCCACACCGAGGACGACAAGGAAGCCGAGCGCCATCCGAGCGACGACGAGCCGTTCTCGGCGCTGGCGTTCAAGATCATGACCGACCCGTTCGTCGGCCAGCTGATCTTCTTCCGCGTCTACTCGGGCGTGGTCAATTCGGGCGACACGGTCTACAACCCGGTCAAGGCCAAGCGCGAGCGGCTGGGCCGCATCCTGCAGATGCACGCCAACGTGCGCAACGAGATCAAGGAAGTGCGCGCCGGCGACATCGCCGCCGCCGTGGGCCTGAAAGAGGCCACCACCGGCGACACGCTGTGCGACCCCGACAAGGTCATCATCCTGGAACGGATGACGTTCCCGGAGCCGGTCATCTCGCAGGCCGTGGAGCCGAAGACCAAGGCCGACCAGGAAAAGATGGGCATCGCGCTGAACCGCCTGGCGCAGGAAGACCCGTCGTTCCGCGTGGCGACCGACGAGGAATCGGGCCAGACCATCATCTCGGGCATGGGCGAGCTGCACCTGGAGATCCTGGTGGACCGCATGAAGCGCGAGTTCGGCGTGGAGGCTTCGGTCGGCAAGCCGCAGGTGGCCTACCGCGAGACGATCAAGTCGGCGGCCAAGGACGTGGAAGGCAAGTTCGTCAAGCAGTCGGGCGGCCGCGGCCAGTACGGCCACGTGGTGCTGAACCTGGAGCCGCTGCAGCAGGGCGGCGGCTACGAATTTGTCGATGCCATCAAGGGCGGCGTGGTGCCGCGCGAGTTCATCCCGGCCGTGGACAAGGGCATCCGCGAGACGCTGGAGTCCGGCGTGCTGGCCGGCTACCCGGTGGTGGACGTCAAGGCCACGCTGGTGTTCGGGTCGTACCACGACGTGGACTCGAACGAGAACGCGTTCCGCATGGCCGGGTCGATGGCGTTCAAGGAAGGCATGCGCCGCGCCAAGCCGGTGCTGCTGGAGCCGATGATGGCCGTCGAGGTGGAGACGCCCGAGGAGTTCACCGGCAACGTGATGGGCGACCTGTCGTCGCGGCGCGGCATCGTGCACGGCATGGAGGACATCTCGGGCGGCGGCGGCAAGATCGTGCGCGCCGAGGTGCCGCTGGCGACGATGTTCGGCTATTCCACGTCGCTGCGGTCGCTCACGCAGGGCCGGGCCACCTTCACGATGGAGTTCAAGCACTACGCGGAGGCCCCGGCCAATGTCGCCGAGGCCGTGATCACGTCGCGCAAGGCAGGCTGACCGGCCCGGCGCACGCGGGCGGCGCGGCAGACCGGTTACGCCGCGCCGCGCCGATTCGCGCGCCAGTCACATGACGGTGGCACGATGTGCCGCGGTCCTCTTCGCAGTTTCACCACGGAAGGAGCGCATCATGATGGCATTTATCGGTACGGTGTTCGTTGGCCTGATCGTCGGCTTGCTGGCGCGGGCCATCAAGCCCGGCGACGACAAGATGGGCTGGATCATGACGATCCTCCTGGGCGTGCTGGGCGCGCTGCTGGCCGGCTACGTCGGCCGCGCGATGGGCTTCTACCAGCCCGGCGAGGCGGTCGGCTGGATTGCGTCGATCCTGGGCGCGATGGTCCTGCTATTTATCTACGACGCCGTTCGGCGCAAACGCTAGGTTGCCGTCCGCCGCGCCGCCCGCGCGGCCGTCCAGCGCCGGGCTGCCGTCGGGCAGTTGCAGCGTGGTCATCGTCGGGGCGGCCTGGGTGTCGCGGCAGCGCAGCAGCGTGGCATCGTTGCTGCCCGGCGCGGCCATGGCCGAAATCTGCGGCGCCAGCGACCGCAGCACCCGCACCGCTAGCGCGCTGGTGAACACATAGCGCGCGGCATACGGCTCGCGCACGTGCACGGTCACGGTGCCGAAGTAGCGCTCGCCAATCACGAAGACGAAGGTTGCGGACCGGTTCACCGCCCGCGACGAAATCACCCGGCCGCCCGGCCCGTAGGTCTGGAAGCGCTGGTCGCCCGTGCCCGTCTTGCCTCCCACCGCCAGCGGCGCGCCCTGCGGCTGGCCCTTGCGGTTCACCGGCACGAACGCCCCGTTGATCGACTTGGCCGTGCCGGCCTGCACCACGTCGAGCATCGACCGCCGCACCAGCGTGGCAATCTCGGGCGCGATCAGCGGCTTGCCCGGCTGCGGCCGCAGCCCGTAAGTGGTGGCGTACGGCGTCTGGCCGGCAAACGCGAGCGTGCGCACCGCGGCCGGCTGGGCGTCCACGCCATTGCCGAGGATGATGCCGGCCAGCTCGGCCAGCGCCGCCGGCCGGTCGCCGGACGCGCCCACGGCCGTCGCATACGACGGCGTCAGCGATTCGAACGGGTAGCCCAGCCGGTGCCAGCGCATGGCGATCTTCTCGAACGCCTCGCGCTCCAGCAGCGTGCGGATGCGGGCGTCCTGCCCGAGCTTGCTGCGCGTCTTGAACAGCCAGGCATAGACGGTCTGCCGGTCCGGCTCGCTCGCGTCGAGGATTTCCTTGAGCGTGGCGTCCGGATGCTTGCCCAGGTACTCCATCATCCACAGTTCCAGCGGGTGGATGCGCGACAGGTAGCCGCGGTCGTTCAGGTTGAATTTATCGTGGCCGTATTTGACGAAGAGCGCCTGCAGGTCTTCCTCGGACGGCTGGAACTTCTTTGGCAGCCGCTCGCGCAGCGTTCGGGCGAAGGTGTCGTAATCGGTATCGGGCCGCACGCTGAGCAGCGTCACCGACAGCCGCACGGCCGCCAGGCGCGGCGTGGGCAGCTTCACGCGGTCTAGCAGCACCTTGAGCCGCTCGTCGTTGGTCTTGCCGCGATACCGCTGCCAGAACGCCGTCATGAACGACGAGCCTTCCTCGTCGGCAAACTGCTCCAGGTAGGCACGCCGGCGCGGCGAGTCGCGGTCTTCGAACAGCGTGGCGGCGTCGGGGTGTTCCTGCCAGACCTGGTAGCGCACGATGTCGCGCATCATGCGGATGAAGACCAGGTTGACCGAGTGCTGGAAGGCCACCCGCACCGTCATCTGGCGCTCGCCCTCCCATTTCTCGAAGTTGGTGAACGCCTGCATGCCGCCGCCCGTGAAGAACGCCTCGCCGGCGTTGCCCGAGTACTTGCGCTCCATCGCCGCTTCCAGCACGGCCTGGCGCGAGCGTTCGGCGGGCGTCTTCGCCTTCATCAGATAGTCCACCGTCCAGCGCGTCAGCGCGTCCTGGCGCGGCACATCGATGGCCTTCAGCTCGGCCACGCTCATGCCGCGGTAGCGGTCGGCGATCTCGTCGATGACTTCCAGGTACGTGACCAGCGTGCGCAGCTTGGCCGTCGAGCCCAGGTTCAGGCGCGCCCCGCTGTTGATGTCGAACGGCTGGTCGACGTTGTCCGCCTGCACGCGTACCACGCTGGCGTTGCCCACGCGCTCGAACAGCGTCAGGCTGGCCACGAGCTTCGACGGGTCGTCGCCGTCGCGCAGCAGGTTCTTGCCGTACAGGCCCATCTGCCGGGCGTCGTCCTTGTTGCGGATGCGCTGCAGCGTCTGCGTCACCAGCCGCTGCGCCTCGCGGTTGATGGTGCTGTCGACGGTCAGGTCCAGCCGGTCCAGGTCGTAGCGGCTTTCCACGCCCAGCATGTGCTGCACGTCGTTTCGCACCTGATTCACGGCCTTGCGCGTGACCCACGGCTCGGGCGCGGGCCGCTGCGGCGGCGCCGCCTTGTCCAGCGACTGTTCCAGCGCCGCGTCGCGCAGCTCGGCCGTGATGACGTTCGACGCGGCCAGCAGCCGCAGGTAGCTGCCGGTCAGGGCGTCCAGGTTGGTGTCGTCGCGGCGCAGGTGGTACGACGGCCGGCGCTGCGAGATGATCAGCGACAGCGCGCGCTTGTACGCCTGGGCGGCGCGCGGCGACGGCCGGCGCGGATCCATCTCGCGCAGCAACTGGTTGACCTCCGCGAAATCCTCGCCGTACCAGACGAACATGGCGTCGCCCAGGCCCTCGATCTCGCCGTGGCCGGCGCGCGCCGACATCGGCACCGTGTTGACGTAGTCCACCACGATGTTCTCGCGCGCGCGCTGGGTGTCCGGGCCGTCGCGGTAGGCGCGCAGTGAAGCGGAGGTCATCTGCCGCAGCTTGTCGGCGATCGACTGCGTCTTGCCCTCGGGCGAATGGCGGTATTTCTCGATCTGCGTGGCCAGCGTGCTGCCGCCCGGCGCGCCGTGGCCGCGATCCACCAGCCGGATGCCCTGGTCCATCACCGCGCGCGAGAACCGGCGCCAGTCCAGCGCCGGGTTCATCATCGGGTATTCGGGATTGAGCAGGTTCTGGTTCTCGACAAACAACAGCGACGAGACCAGCACCTTGGGAATGGCGTCGAAGTTGTCGTACTGCCGCTGCGGATAGCGGTCGAGGGACATCGTCAGCGCGTTGCAGTCGCGGATCACCAGCCCGGCCTGCGTCTTCTCGCGGTACGGCGGAAAGATGCCCTGGTCCATCAGCCGCACCATGTCATACGACATGCGCGACTGCGCGGTGGTGACATAGCCCTGCCGCAGCAGCCGCTCGCCGAATTCGCCCAGCCGTTCATAGCCGAGCCGCAGGTCGTAGGGGCCGGAATGGGGATAGCGGATGCTGTCGCTCGGCCCGGGCAGGATTTCGTACGTCAACGACTTGCCCAGCCGGCTCATGTAGCGAGCCTGCCATTGGGAGGTACGCGCCTCGTGCGTGACGAGGCTCACGACAATGTACGCGCCGCCGCATACGGCGACCGCCATCCCAGCGAGGATCCAGCCACGACGTGACACGATTCGCATCCGGTTGCGCCGGGCCTGCCGTTTCGGCAGGCATCGCCGGCTCAAAGCCTGCGCCTGACGGCCCTCATCCAAAGGCCATCGCGTGCTTTTATATTACGCGGATCGGCTGGGGAATGTGCGACGGAAGTGGGTCCGCGCACGTATTCAAACGGCCCTGCGTGCGAGCCGCGCAACAGGCAGCTTGGGCATCACTCCCCGCTGTATTTCCAGTGGGGAAAGCCCGGCTGCCGTTGTCATTCCTACCTGTGGCAGGCGCCCGGAATCAGGCGGCGCTCACCGGCCGGCCACCGAACGGGTAGTTCGGATCGTTGTAGCCGTGCGTCGATGCATGACCGCGCGGCACCAGCGCATCGACCATCGCCTCTTCCTGCGCCGAGACGGCGGCACCGACTGCACCAAAATAGTCCTCGAACTGCGCCAGCGTGCGCGGGCCGGCGATCACCGAGCTGATGATCGGATTGGCCAGCACCCAGGCAGTGGCAAACTGGCCCGGCGTCAGCCCGCGGCTTTCGGCATGGGCCTTCAGCTTCTGGGCGATGACCAGCGACTCCTCGCGGAATTCGGTCTCCATCATGCGCTTGTCGGCGCGGCCGGCGCGGGAGTCGGCCTGCGGCGCCTGGCCGGGCAGGTACTTGCCGGTCAGCACGCCGCGCGCGATGGGACTGTAGGGCACCACGCCCAGGCCGAAATGCTGGCACGCGGGCAGGATTTCCACTTCGGGCATGCGGTTCAGCAGGTTGTAGTACGGCTGGCAGGCCACCGGGCGGGGCACGCCCAGCCTGTCGCACAGCGCCGCGATCTCGGCGATGCGCCAGCCGCGGAAATTCGACACGGCCCAGTAGCGGATCTTGCCGGCCCGGATCAGGTCGCCCATCGCGCGCACCGGCTCTTCCAGGTTGGCGCCGGCAAAGTCGCGGTGCAGGTACAGCACGTCGACATAGTCGGTCGCCAGCCGGCGCAGGCTGTCTTCCACCTCGCGCATGATCCAGCTACGGGAATAGTTCTGCTGATTCGGGCCGCTGCCCATGGCGTTGCCGAGCTTCGTCGCCAGCACCCAGTCGTGCCGGCTTGCCTGCAGCAGCCGGCCGACCATCGATTCGGACGCGCCCTTGGTGTACACGTCCGCCGTGTCGATGAAGTTCACGCCGTGGTCGCGGGCGCTGGCCACGATGCGGGCCGCCTCGGCCTCGTCGGTCTGGTCGCCGAACATCATCGTGCCAAGGCACAGGGTGGATACGTTCAGGTTGCTGGCGCCCAGGCGGCGGTATTGCATGGCGAAATCTGGCATGGCGGTGGTTCCCCGATTGACGAAGCCGAAGCAGGAATGGAAAGGCCGGCGCGGCGGCCGGCATCGCGCATTGTGCCCCGTTGCGGCGCGGCGTGCAGGGCGTAAAAAAAACCGGCACGCGCGAAGCGTGCCGGTTTTTCGTGCCATGGCCCCCGGGGGCTCAGTCTTCGAGCTTCGGCAGCGCGGCGCTGGTCTGCGTGGAGAGCAGGCCGGTCTTGGCGTAGGTCTGCAGCTTCTCGCGGGTGTCGACGATGTCCAGCGTGCGCATCGTGAGCTGGCCGATCCGGTCCAGCGGCGTGAACATCGACTCGCCCTTCTCCATCGTCAGCCGCTCGGGCTTGTACGTCAGGTTCGGCGACGTGGTGTTCAGGATCGAGTAGTCATTGCCGCGGCGCAGTTCGATCGTCACCTCGCCGGTCACGGCGCCGGCCACCCAGCGCTGGGCGGTCTCGCGCAGCATGATGGCCTGCGGGTCGAACCAGCGGCCCTGGTACAGCAGGCGGCCCAGGCGGCGGCCGTTGTCGCGGTACTGCTCGATGGTGTCCTCGTTGTGGATGCCGGTGATCAGGCGCTCGTAGGCGATGAACAGCAGCGCCAGGCCCGGGGCCTCGTAGATGCCGCGGCTCTTGGCCTCGATGATCCGGTTCTCGATCTGGTCGCTCATGCCCAGGCCGTGGCGGCCGCCGATGGCGTTGGCTTCCATGAACAGGTCCACGGCGTTGGCGAACGTCTTGCCGTTCAGCGCCACGGGCTGGCCTTCCTCGAAGCGCACGGTCACTTCCTCGCGCTTCACTTCCACGTCGTCGCGCCAGAACTGCACGCCCATGATCGGCTGGACGATGCGGATGCCCGAATCCAGGTGCTCCAGGTCCTTCGCCTCGTGGGTGGCGCCCAGCATGTTCGAATCGGTCGAGTACGCCTTTTCGGCCGACATCTTGTAGTCATGGCCGTTCTGGCGCATGAACTCGGACATTTCCGCCCGGCCGCCCAGTTCGTCGATGAACTGCTGGTCCAGCCACGGCTTGTAGATCTGCAGGCCCGGGTTGGTCAGCAGGCCGTAGCGGTAGAAGCGCTCGATGTCGTTGCCCTTGAACGTGCTGCCGTCGCCCCAGATGTTGACGCCGTCTTCCTTCATGGCGGCCACCAGCATCGTGCCGGTCACCGCGCGGCCGATCGGCGTGGTGTTGAAGTACGTCACGCCGGCCGTGGAGATATGGAACGCACCGCACTGCAGCGCGGCGATGCCCTCGGCCACGAGCTGGGCGCGGCAGTCCACCAGGCGGGCTTCCTCGGCGCCGTAGGCCTTGGCGCGGCGCGGGATGTCGTCGTAGTCCGGCTCGTCCGGCTGGCCCAGGTTGGCGGTGTAGGCGTAGGGAATGGCGCCCTTCTGGCGCATCCAGAGGAGCGCGGCGCTGGTGTCGAGTCCGCCCGAGAAGGCGATTCCGACGCGCTGGCCGGAAGGAATGTGCTGCAGGATGGTAGTCATCGCCAGGAAACCAGGTGAATGTGTCGGCTCTTGGGGCGCCCCCGCGTGCCCGGGGCATGCGGCGAGCCGGTCCGGCGCCCGAAACTCGTAACCGTGAATTGTGACATGGCACGGCCCCGGCGCCAAACCCGGGCCCGCCGAAAATATATGTGGACATGGCCAGGGCCGTCGACTAGGCTATTGTGGACGGCGTACACAAGACGCCGCGCAGGCACACTGCCCGCCGCCCGGTCCGGCCGCGGGCTCCCATCCCAAGGAGAGTTTCGATGGCATCGAAGATCGAGTCGTACCTGTTTTTCGACGGCCGCGCCGAAGAGGCGGCCGAGTTCTACAAGACCGCGCTGGGCGCGGAGGTGCAGGGCCTGATCCGCTTCAAGGATGCGCCGCCCGAAGCCGGCGAAGGCTGCACGCCACGCCCCGAGAACGCCGAGAAAGTGATGCATATGGCGCTCAAGATCGGTGACACGATCGTCATGGGCTCCGACGGCGAGTGCAAGGGCCAGACCGATTTCAAGGGCTTCTCGCTGGCCTACAACGCCGCGGACAGCGCCGAGGTCGACCGCACGATGCAGGCGCTGGCCGCCGGCGGCAAGATCGTGATGCCGGCCGACCGCACCTTCTTCAGCGAGCGCTTCGGCATGGTCACCGACAAGTTTGGCATCACGTGGATGGTGCTGGTCTACAAGCCGTAAGCGGCCGGGGCACCGGCCCCGCCCGGTTGGCCGCATCCCGTACAATGCGCGGCCAACCGGAGAATCGCCCATGGAATCCCGCCTGACCGATCTCGAAGTCAAGGTCGCCTTTCAGGAGGACCTGATCGAGACGCTGAACCTGACCGTCGCGCGCCAGCAGCAGCAGATCGACCTGATGCAGGCCCAGTTCCGCGTGCTCTACCAGCAGGTGCGCGCCGCCGCGCCAACCGCGTCCGAAAGTCACCCGCAGCACGAGATCCCGCCGCATTACTGATACGCCGGCATCACATTCCGGAACGTTCGCGGCCGGGGCCGGGTCACACCGGCTATCCCCACTCCGGATTCGTCCCGTTCGCCCCCGATGCCCGTGACCCCGCCCCGCCTCCGCACCCGACGCACCCGACGCACCCGCCATGCCCTGGCCGCCGCGCTGGCGTTCGCCACCATCGGCGCGGTCCATGCCGGCTACAACGTCTGGACCGGCGAGTACACGTTCAGCAAGGCCGAGCTCCAGCGCGCCGTGGACCAGCGCTTTCCCACCACGCTGCGCTATGGCGAACTGGTCAGCGTGCAGCTTTCGCATCCCCGGCTGGTGCTGGATGGCGCGACCAACCGCGTGACCACGCAGATGGATGCGGCGGTGACCAACACGATCCTGCCCTCCCCGCCCGTCAACGGCACGATGTCGCTCAACAGCGGCGTGAAGTACGACGCCACGCAGCGCGCCGTGCTGCTCGACAACCCGACCGTGCAGGACGTGCAGGTCCAGGGCATGAGCCAGTACACGCAGCAGCTCAAGGCCATCGGCGCCGTGGTGGCCGAGCAGTTGCTGAAGGATTACCCGCTGCACACGTTCAAGCCCGAGGAACTGCGCTTCAACGGCCGCGAGGTGCAGCCCGGCGCCATCACCGTGACGCCGGACGGCATCAGCGTGAAGCTGGACCTGAAGTAGCGGCGTCCCCGGCGGCATCGAGCCCGAGCGACCTGGCCAGCGCCGCCAGCGTCGGTCCGATGGGCGCCGACAGCTTCAGCGCCAGCAGCGGGTCGGCGCGCGTGGTGCCCAGGTTGAGCGCCGCGATCGGCACGCCGCGCTCGGCGGCCCACAGGCAGAACCGGTAGCCCGAAAACACCGTCAGCGACGACCCGATGACCAGCATCGCGTCGGCCGCGCCCAGCGCCGCCCGGCCGGCATCCACGCGCTCGCGCGGCACCGATTCGCCAAAGAACACCACGTCGGGCTTGAGCACGCCGCCGCAGCGCTCGCAGTCGGGCACGGCAAAGTCGTCGAACAGCGGCGATTCGAGGTGCGCGTCGCCATCGGCAGCCGGCAGCGCCGACACATCGCGGAAGGCCGGATTCAGACGCCAGAGCCGCCGCTGGATCTCGGCGCGCGGATAGCGCGTGGCGCACGACAGGCAGATCACGTGGCCGATGCTGCCATGCAGCTCGATCACGTCGCGGCTGCCGGCGCGCTGGTGCAGGCCGTCGACATTCTGCGTCACCAGCCCCGCCACCTGCCCCGCATCCCCCAGCCTCGCCACCACCCGGTGGCTGACGTTCGGCTGCGCGGCATCGGCCACGGGCCAGCCCACCATGCTGCGCGCCCAGTAGCGCTGGCGCGCGGCCGGGCCGCTCAGGAACGCGGTGATCGTCATCGGCGCGGACCGCTGCCAGCGGCCCTGCTCGTCACGGTAGCCAGGGATGCCCGAATCGGTGCTGATACCGGCGCCGGTCAGCACGAACAGCCGCGGATGCTGGCCGACAAAGCCGGCCAGCGCGTCGGCCGCGCCATCGCTCACGGGTCCACCTTCACGCGCCCGGCCTGGCGGGCTTCCCACGCCTTCAGCTCCTGGCGATAGCGGTCCATCTCGTCGTTGTAGAAGTCGAACACGCACGGATCGCAGCCGCTCTGGCAGCACTCGTTGTCGCCGGGGCGGTCGGGCGGCAGCGGCTTGGGGTCATCGGGCAACGGGAACGATTCGGCGGCGGACACGGCAATGCGAGGCAGGAAGACAGGACCGCGCCAGTATATGCCGCCCGCCGTTTCGGGATCGACCACCGCGATCAGGGTCTTTGGTCCAATGCCGGCGGCGTCAATCCCTGATATGCAGGAAACCGTACCGGTATTGAATTGTTTCGGGGTGCCGTCCCGCCCTGGGGGCTTGCTGATAGTGTGGGCGCCACGCCGGTCCGGCGGACTGCCTCTTGCCATGGTCACTGCCACGCGCGTTATTTCCGCATTGCATCGATCCGCCACGGCGCTGGCGGGCGTGCTGGCCTGCGCCGTCGCGATGGCCGCGCCGCCCGAAGCCGAGCCGGGCCGCCGGCTGCTGCCCCCGCCAGACCCGGCGCCCACCGCGCCGCCCGTGCTGCAGCCGGCCGATCCGCGCACCCCCATCGCCCCGCGCACGCTGCCGCCTCACCCCGAGGGCCGGCCCCGCATCTGCCTGGTCCTGTCCGGCGGCGGGGCGCGCGGCGCGGCCCATATCGGCGTGCTCAAGGTGCTGGAAGAACTGCGCGTGCCGGTGGACTGCATCGCCGGGACCAGCATGGGCTCGCTGGTGGGCGGCGCCTATGCCACCGGCATGAGCACGCCGGCCATGGAACAGCTCGTGGCCGACCTGACCACCGACGCGCTGTTCAAGGAACGCCCGCCCCGGCAGGACCTGGCGATCCGGCGCAAGATCGAGGACCACACCAACCTCGTCACGCCCGAGATCGGCGTGCGCAGCGACGGCCTGCTGCTGCCCAAGGGCGTGGTCTCGGGCGTGCAGCTGGAAACGGTGCTGCGGCAACTGGCCAACGCGCCGGGCTACCGCGACTTCGACCTGCTGCCGATTCCGTACCGCGCCGTGGCCACCGACCTCGTGGCCGGCACGCCGGTGGTCTTCAGCGAGGGCGAACTGGCCAACGTGATGCGCGCCAGCATGTCGGTGCCGGGCGCCGTCGCGCCCACCGAGTACCAGGGCAAGCTGCTGGTCGATGGGGGCCTGACCGACAACCTGCCCGTCGACGTGGCGCGCGCGATGGGCGCCGACGTCGTCATCGCGGTCAACCTGGGCACGCCGCTGATGAAGCGCGAGGAGCTGACGTCGCTGATCGGCGTGACCGGCCAGATGCTCAACATCCTGACCGAGCAGAACGTGCGGACGTCGCTGGCGTCGCTGAAGCCCACCGACATCTTGATCGAGCCCCCGCTCGGCGATTTCTCGGCCGGCGACTTCAACCACCTGCCCAAGACCATCCCGATCGGCGAGGCCGCCGCGCGCCGCGTGGCCGACCGGCTGTCCGCGCTGGCGCTGCCGCCGGACCAGTACGAGACCCTGCGCACGGCCCAGCGCGCGCTGCCGCCGCCAGACCCGCGGCCCGTCGACGAGATCCGCTTCGCGCCGCTGGACCGCGTGAACCCGGCCTTCGCCGCCGCCACGATGGAAACCCGGCCCGGCGAGCCGATCACCCAGGCCACGCTGGACCGCGACATGCGGCGCCTGTTCGGCACGGGCGACTTCGAGCACGTCAACTACCGCTTCCTGGAAGAGCCCGGCAAGCGCGTGCTGGGCGTGGATGCCATCGAAAAGACCTACGGGCCCGACTACCTGCGCTTCGGGCTCGGCCTCAGTTCGGACTTTCGCGGCAACGCCTACTTCAACCTGCTGGCCAGCTACCGCCGCACCTGGCTGAACGCGCTGGGCGCCGAATGGCGCAACGACGTGCAGGCCGGCCAGACGTCGAGCCTGGTCAGCGAGTTCTACCAGCCGCTGGACACGCGCCAGCTATTTTTCGTGGCGCCGCGCATCGAGCTGGAACGCCGGCCCGTCAACGTGTTCAGCGGCAACAACAAGATCGCCGAGTACGACCTGCGGCGCACCGATTTCGCCTTCGACGTGGGCAGCCAGTTCACCAAGTACGGCGAGGCGCGGCTGGGCGTGGTGATCGGCCACCAGAACGTGTCGCTGTCCACGGGCCCCGCCACGCTGTCGCCCACGACCGGCGGCGACGTGGATCGCCGCGCCATCGCGGGCCGGCTGCTGTTCGACCAGCTCGACAGCATCAACTTCCCGCGCTTCGGCTACGGCGGCACGCTGAACGTGTTCTCGTCGCAGGCCGCGATGGGTGCCACCGATACCTACACCAAGGGCGAGATCACGGCCACCGGCGCCTATTCGTTCGGCCGCCATACGCTCAGCATGGGCGTGCGCGCCGGCAGCAACCTGGGCGGCCCGGGCCTGCCGCGCTACGACCTGTTCCAGTGGGGCGGCTTCCTGCAGCAGTCGGGCTTCAGCACCGGGCAACTGATCGGCGGCAACCTGCAGTTCGCGCGGCTGGTGTACTACAACAAGCTCGTCAAGCAGACGCTGCTGGAAGGCGTCTACGCCGGGGCGTCGCTGGAAGCCGGGCGCGTCGGCGCGCCGCTGGTGGCGGGCAGCCCCACCGGGCTGCTGAAATCGGCGTCGGCGTTCCTGGGGGTAGATAGCCCCATCGGCCCGCTCTACCTGGCCTACGGCCGCGCGTCGGGCGGCCGCTATGCGTTCTACCTGTTCCTCGGCAAACCCTAGGCATCAGCCATGTGAAGGGTACGAGACCCCACGTCGGGTGGATGGGCGCCGTTGTGCCGATCCCTATACTTGAGGGTGCCGGCCGGCTTTCCATTTCTGGCCGGCACCCCCTTTGCCCAGTCGCCGTACACCGGCGACATTTTTTTGTCCGAAGTGCGGCAATCCCCGGGCCGGGACGGTAAGATGCGCGATTATCGAACATCGCATCGCCCCCTCGCCCCCTGCCATGGACGCCCCCCATCCCATCCACCTTAAGCCCGCCCAGGCCGACACCGTCCGCGCCGCGCATCCGCCGGCCGACATCCTGAACAGCTTTGCCGGGGACCCGAACTTCATGCTGTCGCTGGCGCGCGGCCTGACGGTGCTGGAGGCGTTCTCCGAGCGCAAGCGTCCGTTGACGATCTCGCAGGTGGCGCAGCGCACGCAGCTATCGCGCGCGTCGGTGCGACGCTGCCTCTATACGCTGGAACAGCTCGGCTACGTGAGCCAGCAGGACGGCCACTTTGCGCTGCGGCCGCGCGTGCTGCACCTGGGGCACGCCTATTTCTCGTCGACGGCGCTGGTGTCGTCGGCCCAGCCGATCCTGGACACGCTGAGCGCCCGCGTGCACGAGACCTCGGCGCTGGCCATTCTCGACGGCATCGACATCCTGTACCTCGTGCGCTCCGAAGTGCAGCGCGTGCTGACCCACGCGCTGGGCATGGGCAGCCGACTGCCGGCCTATTGCACGTCCACCGGCCGGCTGCTGCTGGCCCACCAGCCCGATGCGGTGCTGGAGGCGTTCTTCGAGCACGCCGAGCTGCGGCCGCGCACGCTGCTGACCAAGGTGTCGCGGCCCGAGCTGGAAGCGGCGTTCCAGCGCGCGCGGGAGCTGGACTACGTGCTGATCGACGAGGAACTGGAGCCCGGCCTGCGCGCCATCGCCGTGCCGGTACGGTCGCAGACGGGCATGGTGGTGGCCGCCATCAGCGTGAGCGTGAAGGCCAACAAGGTGTCGGAAGGCGAGATGGTGGCGCGGCTGCTGACCCCGATGCGCGAGGCCGCCGCCGCAATCGGCAAGCTGGTAGGAAGTTGAAGCAGGCAGGGGGCCCGGCCCCCTTGCCTTAGCCGCGGTGGGCCAGTTCCAGCTGGAACACCAGCCGCTGCAGGAAGTTTTCCATGCGGCCATCCGGATTCAGGAAGGCGCAGCCGTAGTGGTGGACGGTGTTGTCGTCGAAGCCCACCAGCCAGTGCCCCACCACCTGCATGTCCAGCTCCAGCCGGCCCAGCTCGGCAAAATCGAGCCGGCATTTCTTGATGACCGTGCCCACGGGCAGCTGGTCCGCCCCCACCGCACGCGACCGCAGGCCGACGCCCGACAGCGACAAGTCGGCGATATCGAGCTGCAGCGTGCTCTTGCTGGCCGCCTCCGGCAACTGCACCTCGCAGCGGTAGCCCTTGGTCAGCAGCGTGCGCGCCCGGAAATGGCGGCGGCGCTGGAAGTGATAGAGCTTTTCCGGAAAGTCGGCGATGAACGCCGGGCCGCCCTCGAAGCGCGTGGCGCCCGGGGTGCCCACCACGAAGTTGACCGGCACGCCGCGCAGCAGCCCGGAAAACGCGTTCTGGTCGGAGCCCATCAGCGCCTGGCGCTCGCCGTCGGCGCGGCACCAGTCGAAGATGAAGGTCTTGTTGGCCGGATCGACGTGGAGAATCGACGTCACGATCTCCGAGCCGCCGCGCGACCGCACGTTCAGCAGGCATTTCTGCCATGCCATGTCGCGCAGCACGGTGCCGATCTGGGAGCTGTGGGTCAGCCGGTAGCGCTCGTCCGATTGTGCCGAGCCCCGCTCGTCGTCGGGCTCGCCCTCCATCGGAGAGAAGGATTGGCCAGCCTGCGGCCCGCGGGGATCTTGGAGACTCATGGAATACGCTACGTCGAATAGTGGTTGCGCCGCAGCCCGCGTGGCGGGCGACGCATGGGTTCTGTCAGCGCGCGGCGCGCCAGCGCCGCATGGTAAGCGCGCCCCTACTGCGGCGCAAGCATATGCCATGGCCTTCGGCAAAATACGACGCAACTTTAGGAACCGACTTCGGTGGGGTAGCTTCCGCTACGCTTTCGGCGCGGTGCGGCGGCCAGGCTGGGCGCGGGTTTGCGGGCGATTTCGCTGCGGCGCACCAGGATCGGGCGCCGGGAGTTGTTTCATCGGGCCGGCCAGCCGGCGGGGGGCCGGCGTACCCGTTTCTGCGGAAGCAGCGCGGGCCGGAAGCGCCCGGCCCGGCACCTCTAATACAAACCAGGCAGCCGGACGGCCGCGGCCCGGGCGGCCACTAGCGGCAGCACGCCTTCCAGATCCAGCAGCGCCCGCTTGCGATCGACGCCGCCCGCGTAGCCGGTCAGGGCCCCCGAGGCGCCCAGGATGCGGTGGCACGGCACGATGACCGACAGCGGATTGCGCCCCACCGCGCCGCCCACCGCCCGCGAATGGCTCGGTGGCAGCCCGATGCCGGCCGCCAGTTGCCCGTACGTCGACGTTTCGCCAAATCCCACGTCGCGCAACGCCTGCCAGATCCGCTGCTGGAACGGGCTGCCGGCAAAGCGCAGCGGCACCGTGAACGCCTGCAGGCTGCCGTCGAAGTAGGCCCGCAGCTCGTCGGCGGCCAGCGCCAGCGTGCGCGCGTCGGCGCGGCTGTCCACGGCGGCCACGCGCGCCTGCGCCGGATAGTATTTCTGCCCGGCAAAGAACACGCCGGTCAACTGGCCGTCCTGGGCCCGCAGCAGGATGTCGCCCAGCGGGCTGTCGATGATCTGATAGCTGTTCATGCTGTCTCTTCCTCGTTTTCGGAATGACTTTCGGAGTGGCTTTCCGGCTCGCCCGGCGCCGCCTTGGCGGCCTCGTAGCGGTGCCAGAGGTGGATCGCCGCATAGGCCCGCCAGGGCGCCCACTGCGACGTCGCCGCGTGCATCGCGCGCACCGTGCTCACGCCTAGCACCTTGCGCAGCGCGTAGTCGGTGGCGGGGAACGCATCGGGCCAACCCAGCGCGCGCATGGCCACGTACTGGGCCGTCCAGTCGCCGATGCCGTCGATGGCACGTAGCTGCGCCACGGTATCGTCGGGCGCCGCGTGCGGGTCCAGCCGGATCTCGCCGGCGGCCACCTGCCGCGCCAGCGCACGAATGCTGCGCACCTTGCCCAGCGGCACGCCAGCCGCCTGGTAATCGGCATCGGGCAGCGCGGCCAGCGCGTGGGCGTCCGGGAAAACGTGGCTCAGTGGCGCGTGCCCGGCCTGCTGCGCCAGCCCGGCCAGTGCGGCATCGGGCAGCGGCGTACCGGCGATGCGGACCAGCCGGGCCAGGATGCGCCGGGCCTGCACCACCGAGATCACCTGGCCGATGATGGCCCGCACCGCGATCTCCAGCCCGTCGAACGTGCCCGGCAGCCGCATGCCGGGCGTCTGCGCGGCCAGCTCGCCCAGGTGGGCATCGACGATATCGGGCCGGCAACCGAGGTCGCACAGCCGCCGCACCTTGCCCAATGCCTGCGGAATGACATGCGCCAGCGTGGCGGCCAACGTCACGCGCACCACCGACCGCCGCGGCACGTGTTCCAGCCGCACCCATCCCAGATGGCGATGGCCGCCGGCCTCGACCGCGATGGTCCGGACATGCACGCCGCCGTGCACCACGTCCACGCCATCGACCGCCCGCACGGCCAGGAATCCCAGCATTTCGGCCCACGCCAGCGGCGGCCGGTAGCCCAGCTCGAACACCAGCCGGTCGGCCATGCCATCCGCAGCGCGGCGCCGCATTGCCAGCGGCGTCAGCCCGTATCGTTCCTTGAGCACGTCATGAAAACGCCGCACGCTGCCAAAGCCGGCCGCCAGCGCCACCTGCGTCACGGGCAGGCCCGTGTCCGTCAGCAGGCGCTTGGCCAGCAGCAGCTTCTGGGTTTGCGCGTATTCGTGGACGGACACGCCGAATGCGGTATCGAACAGCCGCCGCAGGTGGCGCTCGGTCACGCCGATGCGCGCGGCCAACTGCGCCACGCCGGCGCCGGTCATGAATCCTTCGTCGATCAGCGTGGCCGCCGCCTGCGCGAGCCGGCCGGACATGTCGGCCAGCCCATGGCCGGGCGCCAGTTCGGGCCGGCAGCGCAGGCAGGGCCGGAAGCCGTGCTTCTCGGCGGCGGCCGCCGATTCGTAGAACGTGCAGTTCTCGCGCTTGGGCGTGCGCACCGCGCAGACCGGCCGGCAATACACGCCGGTGGACGACACGCCCACGAAGAAGCGTCCGTCGAAACGGCGGTCGTGCGAGGCCACGGCCTTGTAGCAGGTGTCGGGATCGAGTTCCATGGCCTGCATCCTACGCCTTTGCCGCCGATCGAATACGCTGGAATCGGACATGCGCCTGCGCGCCAATTGTATGAATGCTGACGCACTTCGGCCCCGATTCTGAAAGTGCGCTGGCCAGCGTTGCATGGCGCCCGCGTGCGGCTAGAATCTGCTCACCCGCGCCGCCCGATGGCCCATCGTGCCGCGCGTGCCGCCTCAACCCGGAGTCCGCATGAAGCGTCGTCGTTCCGCCGCCGGCATGGCCAGCCTGGCCGCCGCCCTTGCCACCGCTTTCGGCCTGGTGGCGCCCGCCGCGCAGGCGGCGCGCACCGGCCCGACCGCCGCGCCGCCGTCCGCGCCGGTGGCGCGTGCGGTGCGCGTCACCACGGTCGAGGGCATCACCGAGTACCGGCTGCCCAACGGCCTGCGCGTGCTGCTGGCACCCGACGACGCGCAGCCGACCACCACGGTCAACATGACCTACCTGGTCGGCAGCCGCCATGAAAACTATGGCGAAACCGGCATGGCGCACCTGCTCGAACACCTGCTGTTCAAGGGCACGCCATCGCTGCCGGGCAAGACGATTCCGACGGAGCTGGCGCGCCGGGGCATGCAGTACAACGGCACCACGAACCAGGATCGCACCAACTTCTTCCAGACCTTCGCGGCCAGCGAGGACAACCTGGACTGGGCCCTGCGCATGGAAGCCGACCGCATGGTCAACAGCTTCGTCGCGCGCAAGGACCTGGACAGCGAGATGACCGTGGTGCGCAACGAGATGGAGATTGGCGAGAACAATCCCATGCGCATGCTGCAGCAGCAGATGTACGCGGCGGCCTACCGCTGGCACAACTACGGCAAGGCGATCATCGGCGCGCGCAGCGACGTGGAGCGCGTGGGCATCGACAACCTGCAGGCGTTCTACCGCCGCTACTACCAGCCGGACAACGCCGTGCTGGTGGTGACCGGCCAGTTCGATCCAGCCCGCACGCTGGCGCGCATCGAGCAGGCGTTCGGGCCGATCCCGCGCCCGACGCGCGTGCTGCCGGCCGAGTACACCGTGGAACCGCCGCAGGAGGGCGCCCGCGAGCTGCTGCTGACGCGCCCGGGCGACAGCAGCATCGTCGCCGCGATGTATCACGTGGCGCCGGGCGCCCACCCGGACACGACGGCGCTGGACCTGCTGGCCGTCATCCTGGCCGACACGCCGGGCGGGCGGCTCGAACACGCGCTGGTCGACACGCGCAAGGCGGCGTGGCAGGGGTCGTTCTTCACGTCGATGAAGGACCCCGGCGTGATCCAGTTCGCGGCGGGCACCAGCAAGGACCGCCCGCTCGGCCCGGTGCGCGACGCGCTGCTGGCCACCGTGGAAGGCTTGGCGGCGCAGCCGATCACCGAGCCGGAACTGGAACGCGCCCGCGTGCGGCTGCGCAACGCCTACGAGAAGACGCTCAACGATCCGGCCGCCTATGGCGTGGCGCTGTCCGGGGCCATCGCCAAGGGCGACTGGCGCCTGTTCTTCATCAACCGCGACCGGGTGGAAACCACCACGCTGGCCGACGTGCAGCGCGTGGCCGAGAACTACCTGCGCCCGGCCAACCGCACCGTGGGCGAGTTCGTGCCGGGCGACAAGCCCCAGCTCGCCAGCATTCCCGCCAGCCCGGACGTGGCCGCGCTGACGCAGCACTACACGGGCAAGCCGCCCGCCCAGGCCGTGGCGCCGTTCGACCCGAGCCCCGCCAACATCGACGCCCACACCGTGCGCCAGACGCTGCCCAACGGCATGCAACTGGCGCTGCTGCCCAAGCCCACACGCGGCGGGGCGGTCAACGGCACGCTGATCCTGCGCTTTGGCAACGTCCAGGCGCTGCAGGGCAAGAGTTCGGTCGGATCGCTGACGGCGGCCATGCTGGACCGGGGCGCCGGCGCGTTCGGGCGGCAGCAGATCGCCGACCGGATCGAGGCGCTGAAGGCCAACGTGTCGATTTCCGGCAGTGACGAACGGCTGACGGTTCGCTTCGAAACCCGCCGCGAGCACCTGCCCGACCTGCTGGCCCTGCTGCGTACCGTGCTGCGGATGCCGACCTTCCCGGCGAACGAGCTGGAAACGCTGCGCGCCACCAGCATTGCGGGCATCGAGAGCCAGCGCAAGCAGCCGGGCGCGCTCGCCCCGAACGCGCTGGGGCGCCACGGCAATCCGTATCCGCCCGGCGATCCGCGCTACACGCCCACCTTCGACGAAAGCGTGGCCGAGCTCAAGAGCGTGTCGGTGGACAGCTTGCGCGACTTCCATGCCCGCTTCTACGGCACCGAGCACGCGCAACTGGCCATCGTCGGCGATTTCGATGCCGCGGACGCGGTCCGGCAGTCCGACTACCTGTTCGGCGACTGGCGTGCGGCGGTGCCGTTCGAGCGCGTGGACCGACCGTTCGTGGCCATTCCGGCCACCGAATTCACGCTCGATACGCCGGGCAAGGCCAACGCCGTCTTCGTGGCGGCGCAGCCTATCGATCTGGTCAGTGATTCGCCCGACTACCCGCTGATGCTGATCGCGAGCCGCGTGTTTGGCGGCACGGGCATGCGCAGCCGGCTGGCCGACCGGCTGCGGCAGGTTGACGGCATCAGCTACGGCTCGTCCAGCTCGCTGACCATCGGCGCGCTGGACCGCGCCGGCCGCTTCGGGCTGTGGGCCGCCTACGCGCCGCAGAACCTGCCCCGGCTGCGCAAGGCCGTCAACGAGGAACTGGCGCGGTTTGTCCGCGATGGCATCACGGCCAGCGAACTGTCGGAGGCGGCCAGCGGCCTGTTGCAGGCCGGCATGGTGAGCCGCACCCGCGACGGCGCGTTGGCAGGCGCCCTGGCCAACCAGGCGTACCTGGGCCGGACCATGGCCCATACGGCCGCCATCGAGGAAGCCATTCGCACGGCGACGCCCGACGCCGTCAATGCCGCCATCCGGCGCTATCTGGGCCCGGCCACGCTGACGCAGGCGTTCGCGGGCGATTTCGGCGGCGCGGGGGGCATACCGGCCGCGACGGGGGCCGATGGCGGCGGCCAGGCGGCGGTGGCTCCGGCCGACGCAGGCAAGCCTTGAGGCAATGGGTCGATCACTGTATATTCATACAGTGTTTTGTTGAGACTTGAGGTGTGGATGTCAATCGTGCGAGCTGGCAGCAAGGCGGAGGCGCTCAGGCTTCTGACCTCGGAGCAGGCGCTGGCGCTTGAGCTGGACTACGAGACCGGATGGCAGGACGCCATCGAGCTCGGCCGGCTCGGCGAGAAGCGGGGCATCAAAGTGCAATATCGCGGACAGGAGAGTGTTGCCGTGCGGTCCCGCGAAGCATTGCTGGAGGGGCTGGGCAAACCCAAGACGACGTTCCGGCAGCGGAACCTGTATTGCCAGTTCGATCTGGGCTCGCTGGCCGACCGCGAGCTGCTGGACCTGGAGGCCAAGGCGACGCGGCTGGGCGACTACATCCTCGCCGGCCATCTGCTGCGCGAGGTCGACACCATCTGGGCATAAAGGTCGGCCAGGATGGCCAGGGTGGGCGCCATGGCACGCGAGGGAGCGGATTGGCTACCCGCCCCACGCCGCCGCCATCCGGCTCAGCGCCAGACGCGCGTGGCGCCGGCCCAGCGCGCCGCGGCCATGGCGTGCATGACGGCGCAGTCGGCTTCGGTCCGGACGGCTGGCTGTTCGGCGTCGGGGATGTTGCTGGAGCACAGCACGGCGGTAACCAGCGTCTTGATATGGCCGCGCCCGCTCTGCGCCAGTTCGGTCAGGCGGTCGTAGCCGTCGAGGACGATCAGGCCGTCGCCGGCCTTGCGGTCGAGGTCGAGCGAGTACAGGTGGTCGCATTCGCAGCGCATGACGCCGCCTGCCACGGCCACCACGATGGCGTTGGGCAACGCCAGTCCGCAGTCGCGGACCGCGCGGTGCAGCCGATCCAGATGGGCCTGCGCGCGGTAGTCGCGCGCCGAATGCGTGGGTTCGGGGCCGTTCGAGAGCGCCACCAGCTCCCGGGCCGATACCACGAGCGTGTAGGCCTGCAGGCCCGTGCGGTACGTGGCCACCACGGCGCGGAGCCGATGGACCGCGTCATTGGCGGCCAGCTCGGCGACGGGCTTGCCCGCCACCGCCGACCTGCCCGACCCCTGCGGGGCCGCTACCTGGATCTTGCTCATCCTGTCTCCTATCCCCTCGTCAGGCCGGTCAGTCCGGCTCGCCTGCGCGTCGCGCGGCTCAGTCGCGCAGCAGTTGCTTGGCGATGATCAACTGCTGGATCTGGGTGGTGCCCTCGTACAGGCGCAGCAGGCGCACGTCGCGGTAGAACCGCTCGGCCTTGTATTCGGCAATGTAGCCGGCGCCGCCATGGATCTGCACCGCGCGGTCGGCCACGCGGCCCACCATCTCGGTACAGAACATCTTGGTGCACGATGCCAGCATGCTGACCTCGGGGTCGCTCTTGCCGGCCGGCTTGGCGTCGTACCGCTGCGCGCAGTCGCGCACCATCGACAGGCCCGCGTACAGTTCCGCCTGGCTGTCGGCCAGCATGCCCTGGATCAACTGGAAGTCGCCGATGGGCTTGCCGAACTGCTTGCGCTCCTTGGCGTAGGCTACGGCGTCGGTAATCAGGCGGTGCGCCATGCCGCAGGCCAGCGCCGAGATATGCAAGCGGCCCCGGTCCAGCACCTTCATGGCGGTCTTGAAACCCACGCCCGGCACGCCGCCGATGATGTTCGCGGCCGGTACGCGGACGTTTTCGAGCACCACGTCGCACGTCTTGGTGCCGCGCTGGCCCATCTTCTTGTCCGGCTTGCCCAGCGAGATGCCCGGGGTGTCGGCCGGGACGATGAACGACGAGATGCCCGACGCGCCCGGGCCGCCCGTGCGGGCCATCAGCGTGAATGCGCCGGCACGCGGCGCGTTGGTGATGAATCGCTTGGTGCCGTTGATGACGTAGTGGTCGCCGTCAAGCTCGGCGCGGGTCTGCAGCGACGCGGCGTCAGACCCCGCGTTCGGCTCGGTCAGCGCGAACGAAATCACCAGTTCGCCACTGGCGATCTTCGGCAGATAGGTCTGCTTCTGCTCCTCGGTGCCGTCCATCAGGATGCCCTGCGAGCCGATGCCGACATTGGTGCCGAACACCGAGCGGAATGCAAAGGCGGTGTGGCCGAGGTCGTACACCACATCGCATTCCTGCGACATCGACAGCCCGATGCCACCGTAGTTTTCCGGGATCGAGATGCCGAACAGGCCCATCTCCTTCATGTCGGCCACGATATCGGCCGGCACGTCGTCGATTTCTTCCAGCGTGTCCTCGGCCGGCTTCAGGCGGTCATCGATGAACCGCTGCACCGAAGCGCGCAGCAGGGAAAAGGATTCGGCGTCGAGGGCCATGGCTATCTCCGGTGAGTCGGTGCAATGTCAATGGCCGCCAATGGTACGCCGACCATCGGTTTTGACAATCCACGGCGACTTGGACAGAACCGTCAATAATTTTTGACAGTGCTGGATATGACGCCCCGGTGTTGCAAATTAGTCACATTTCTTGCGGGCCAGGGTCTCGCGTGTGTAGCCGTGGCGCACCCGGAGCTGGTGCTCGGCCTCGTCGGCCTGGTCCAGGCAGGCGAACACCAGGTCGTCCTTGAACTTCTGGGTCACGCCGTGCAGCCGCGGCGCCTCGTAGGAAATCTGGCGCGCGCGGCAGCGCAGGAACAGCAGCGTCTGCTCGGACGCCGTGCGCAGCTGGGCCTGACCGATCCGCTGGCACTGGACAAGGCTGGCGTCGCCTTCGGCGCGGGCCGGGCCCGAGGCCCAGAGCAAGGTGGCAAGCAGGACGAAGAAGTAGCGCACGATGGTGTCGACAAGGAGATTGAAAGGCGCGGCGTTCAGAATCGGCGAGCATCATTGCGCAGGCGCACGGCCGGCGCAAGCTGGCCGGATGACCGAAGTCAGGCCCGTGCATTTTTGACGCTTTTCGGGCGAATTTCGTAATAACTCTTTCCATCCCGTCAGACAATGCGGCGCAAAGCCGCCGCTGGCAAGGCATTTGCAACATCGGCCGCACAGGATGCGGCGCGGCCCCCTTGGGAGCGTCACGGTTACCGGTTACGCTAGCCAGCCTCAAGGGCGCCCGTGCGCGAGGCCCCGCCCGGATGGCGCGCCGGCCCGCCCGCCGCGCCCCGCCGCGCCCCGCCCGACCCGACCCGCGGCGCCCCCGCCGCCCAGATACAACACAAGGTCCTATGACAGACATCGCCTCCCCGGCCATCACCGGCACGCCACCGTCCCCCGAAGAAACCAGAAAGCGCGTCTTTGCCATCGTGGCCGCGTCGTCCGGCAACCTCGTCGAGTGGTTCGACTTCTATATCTATGCGTTCTGCGCCATCTACTTCGCGCCGGCGTTCTTCCCGAAAGGCGACCCCACCGCGCAGTTGCTGAACACCGCCGGCGTGTTCGCGGCGGGCTTCCTGATGCGGCCGATCGGCGGCTGGCTGTTCGGGCGCATCGCCGACCGCAACGGCCGCAAGAACTCGCTGCTGATCTCCGTGATCATGATGTGCTGCGGCTCGCTGCTGATCGCCTGCCTGCCCACCTACGCCACCATCGGCAACTGGGCGCCCGCGCTGCTGCTGCTGGCCCGGCTGCTGCAGGGCCTGTCCGTGGGCGGCGAGTACGGCACCACGGCCACCTACATGAGCGAAGTGGCGCTCAAGGGCCGGCGCGGCTTCTTCTCGTCGTTCCAGTACGTGACGCTGATCGGCGGCCAGTTGCTGGCGGTGCTGGTCGTGGTCATCCTGGAACAGTTGCTGACCGAGGCCGAGCTGAAGGCGTACGGCTGGCGCATCCCGTTCGTGGTCGGCGCCATCACGGCGGTCGTGGCGCTGCTGCTGCGCCGCACGCTCCATGAAACCACCACGGCACAACAGCGCAACAACAAGGAAGCCGGCAGCGTGGCGGCGATCTTCCGCCATCACAAGGCCGCGTTCTTCACGGTGCTGGGCTACACGGCCGGCGGCTCGCTGATCTTCTACACGTTCACCACGTACATGCAGAAGTTCCTGGTCAACACGGCCCACCTGCCGATCAAGACCACCAGCTACGTGATGACCGTCTGCCTGTTCCTCTACATGTGCATGCAGCCGTTCTTCGGCGCGCTGTCCGACCGCATCGGCCGCCGCACCAACATGCTGCTGTTCGGCGCCCTGGGCGCCATCGCCACGGTGCCCATCCTGACCGCGCTCAAGACCGTGTCCAGCCCCGAGCTGGCCGGCCTGCTGATCTGCGTGGCATTGGCCATCGTCAGCTTCTACACGTCGATCAGCGGCATCGTGAAGGCCGAGATGTTCCCGCCCGAAGTACGCGCCCTGGGCGTGGGCCTGGCCTACGCGGTGGCCAACGCCCTGTTCGGCGGCTCGGCCGAGTACGTGGCCCTGGGCCTGAAGTCCATCGGCCACGAGAACGCGTTCTACTGGTACGTCACCGCCATGATGGTCATCGCCTTCCTGGTCAGCCTGCGGCTGCCGCGCCAGGCGAAGTACCTGCATCACGAGCATTGAGACGGGCGGGCGGGACCGGGCAACCGGCCGCGCCCGCACCATCCGCCACGGCCTGTCTGCGGACAGGCCGTGTTGCTTTCGGGAGGTTGACCGGCCCCGGCAAACCCGCTAATTTGGGCCCATGTCACTCTGCCGCGAGGCACCATGGGACGCTCCCACCCCCCCACGTCATTGCCTGCCGAACTGGACGCCCTGCCCACGACCCAGGTCAGCGAATTCGTCCGCGACTTTGCCCTGGCCCACGACGTGCGATTCCAGCGCACCGCCCTGGACGACTGGACCGAGGCCGTGACCCGGGCGTCCGGCGACGATGTCTCGCTCGATGCCACCGAGAAGCTGCTGGTCGCGCTGAAGAAGCGGCATCTCATCAACGGCCGGCAGATGGCCCGCCTGATGACCAACCACATGCGGGAACGCAAGCGTGTTTGATCCGTTCGGTGATTTCGCCAGCGCGGGCTATCTCCGGAACTTCGAACAGCTCAAGGACCTGGATGAAGTCAAGATCCAGGAACACGCCTTCTTCGAGGCCAACCTGGAAGAAGCGCTGGATTATCTTGCCACCATCCCCGACGCGATCCAGTACGAACACTTCCTCGCTGTCCACGCAATTCTTTTTCGCGATTTCTACCCGTGGGCGGGACAGGACCGCCAGATGCTGGGGGTCGGGCGACTCGTCGCCAAGGGCGACGTCCAGTTCGAAGTCTCGGAACTCAGCCGCCAGGCAGTCGGCTGGGGTCTGCGCATGGGCGCAGACGCCGCGGTAATGCGACGCAAGCCCGGTGTCGTGATGGGCGCTTTCGCGTGGGGCCACCCGTTCCTGGATGGCAACGGCCGCACGATGCTGCTGGTCCACACCGCCTTGTGCGGACGCGCGGGGTTTTCCGTTGACTGGCGCCAGTCGCGCAAGAACGGTTATCTGGAAGCGCTGACGGCGGAGCTGCGCACACCGGACCAAGGCATTCTCGATGCGTATCTCCAGCCGCTGATCTGCCCGCTGATTCCACAACAGAACTGGGTGTCCCGGCTGGTCGACCTGCCGGGCCTGGATGGCCGCAGCCGCCCGGACGACAACATCGCGTACCAGCAGGACGACCTCGCCGCACTGGCCCGCTATCAGGAGGCCGCTCGCGCGCGCGGCGACAGCCTTGGCGGCCACGAATAGCCGCTTCTGACCCCGCCACCATGGCAAACTGAGGGGCCTTCGGGCCCCTTTTTTCGTTTCCGCGCCAGCCCTGCCATGGATCTCAACGCCCTGCGCCTGTTCGTCGATATCGTCGACGCCGGCAATCTCAGCGCCGCCGCGCGCAAGCTCAAGATGACGCGCGCCAATGTCAGCTACCACCTCAAGGCGCTGGAGGAGGAGCTTGGCGTGCAGTTGCTGCGGCGGACCACGCGTCACGTGGAGCCGACGCCGGTGGGTGCCGGGCTGTACGAGCACGGGCGCAACATCCTGGGCGAAGTGGCCGCCGCGAATGCGCTGATCAGCAGCATGGGCAAGAGCCTGCAGGGGCATGTGCGGCTGTCGGTACCGACCGGGCTGGGCCATGCCATGCTGTCGCCGCTGCTGGTGCAGTTCAAGCAGCGCTACCCCGACATCACGCTCGACGTCGTGTTCGACAACCGCATCCACAACCTTGTCTCAGAGGACGTGGAGGTGGCGCTGCGCATCATCTCGACGCCGCCCGATTCGGTGGTGGCGACCGAGATCGGCACCGTCGACTGGGTGGTCTGCGCGGCGCCGGCCTACCTGGACGCGCGCGGCCGGCCGGTGGCGCTGGCCGAGCTGGCCGGGCATGCGATCGTGTGCGCGTCGCCGATTGGCCAGAAGCTCAAGGCGGCGGGTATCCGGCACGACACCGGCGAGCGGGAACAGGTGGTGCTGGAACCGACGCTGAGTTCCGAGAACTTCGCCTTCCTGAAGGATGCGGTGGTCAGCGGCCTGGGCATCGGCATCTTTCCGCTCTACGCGGTGCACAAGGACCTGCAGGCCGGCGCGCTGGAGCCGCTGCTGGCGGACTACCGCATCAGCGTGTTCGGCAGCCGGCTGTACATGCTGACGATGCCGAACCGCTACCAGACCATGGCCACGCGCTACCTGCTGACGTTCCTCAAGACCGAGCTGCAGGCAATCTGGCCCCGCATGGGCGGCGACAGTGCCTATAGTGAGAGCACCGAGGACTAGTCCGCGCCCCGCGGCGCGGGGAGGAAGACGATCATGGCAATGGCAGGCACACTGGCTGGCCGGCTCAGCCGCATGAACAGCCGGTTCGACATCATCCGCCATCCATACAGCCTCAGCAGCATGGCCACGGCGCACGCCGCGCACGTGCCGGGCCATCGGCTGGCCAAGACGCTGCTGCTGGAGGACGAAGGCGGCTACGTGGCCGCGGTGATCCCGTCGAACCATCACCTGCAGCTTTCGGCGCTGTGCGAGATGACCGGCCGCAAGCTCGTGCTGGCGCACGAGGACGAGATCCGCGAGGTGTTCAAGGACTGCGACCTGGGCGCGATTCCGCCCTGCGCCATGTCGTACGGCATGCAGACCTACGTCGACGACAGCCTGTTCGACGAGCCCGAAGTCTGGTTCGAGGCGGGCGACCACCTGGAGCTGGTACACATGGACCGCGACCAGTTCATGAAGCTGATGGAAGACGCCCAGCGCGGCCGCTTCTCGCGGCTCATGATGTCGTAGCGGCAGCAGCCGTCACGTCCCTGGCAGCGTCGCCGGCCCGGCGGCGCTGTCGTCCTTCAGGTCCACCCCCGACCGCCCCAGCGCCACTGCTCCCCTGAGCAGGAAAACCAGTCGATCCGCCGCGTGCGCGTACGGCAGCCCTTCGGGCCGCACGTTCGAGATGCAGTTGCGCTGCGCATCGGTGCGGCCGATGCGGGGGTCGTACGTCAGGTAGATGCCCAGGCTGTCGGGCGAACTCAGGCCCGGGCGCTCGCCGATCAGCATCACCACCTGGCGCGCGCGCAGCCGTTCGCCGATGTCGTCGCCCAGCGCCACGCGCGCCTGTTCGGCGATGACCACCGGCCCCACGCGCCACTGCGACAGCCGCGCCAGCACCGCCTCCAGCAGCGGCACCGCATGGCGCTGGGCGGCAAGCGCGGACAGGCCATCGGCGATCACGAACACAACGTCCCACGGCTGGCCGTCAGGCGCCAGCCGGCCCTGGCTGTCGGCATCGAGCCGGCGGCCCAGGTCGGGCCGGCGCAGGTAGGTCTCGCGGTCGGGAGCGGCACTGTGGACCCGCACGACCGTGTGGCCGGCCTGCCGCAGCAAGGTGTCGATGGCCGGCGCGTCCAGCGGCAGGTGCACTGCGTCGCGGGCCTGCGCGTGGGCCAGGCCGAATGCCAGGATTGTGTCGGTGGTCTGCGCATGGCCCGTGCGGCCGATGGCCAGGCGGGCGCGCGTGAATTGCCGCAGGCGGCGCCAGGGGTGGGACGACTCCGGCGTGACGGCTGGGACGTTCGGGACGTCCGGCACGGTCGGCGGTGTTTTCGGCATCGGCGGTCTCCGGGGGCGTGTCAGCGTGTCAGAGCGACGCGGCCATCGCCAGCAGCGGCTGGCGCGCGGCAGGGTCCAGCAGCTTGCCGGCGCCGTCGAGGATGCCCATCGCCTGCAGCCAGCGCTCGAACTCGGGCGCGGGCCGCAGCCCCAGCACGTGGCGCAGGTACAGCGCGTCGTGGAACGACGTGCTCTGGTAGTTCAGCATGATGTCGTCGGCGCCGGGCACACCCATGATGAAGTTGATGCCGGCCACGCCGAACAGCGTCAGCAGCGTGTCCATGTCGTCCTGGTCGGCCTCCGCGTGGTTCGTGTAGCAGACGTCGCAGCCCATCGGCACGCCCAGCAGCTTGCCGCAGAAATGGTCCTCCAGCCCGGCGCGGATGATCTGCTTGCCGTCGTACAGGTACTCGGGGCCGATGAAACCGACCACCGTGTTCACCAGCAGCGGCTCGAAGTGGCGCGCCACGGCGTAGGCGCGGGCCTCCATCGTCTGCTGGTCCACGCCGTGGTGCGCGTTGGCCGACAGCGCACTGCCCTGGCCGGTCTCGAAGTACATGACGTTCTGGCCCACCGTGCCGCGCCCCAGCGCCAGCGCCGCCTGCCGCGCTTCGTCCAGCAGCGCCAGCGAGATGCCGAACGCGGCGTTGGCGGCCTGGCTGCCGGCCACGGACTGGAACACCAGGTCCACGGGCGCCCCCTGCTCCATCGCGCGCAACGTGTTGGTCACGTGGGTCAGCACGCAGGATTGCGTCGGCACATCGTAGCGGGCGCGGATGTCGTCGATCAGCTTCAGCAGCGTGACGATGGCGCCCAGGTTGTCGCCGGCCGGGTTGACGCCGATGGTGGCATCGCCGCAACCGTAGAGCAGGCCGTCGACGATGGACGCCGCGATGCCGCGCGGGTCGTCGGTCGGGTGGTTCGGCTGCAGCCGCACGGCCAGCCGGCCCGGCAGCCCGATGGTGCCGCGAAACGCCGTGACCACGCGGCACTTGCGCGCCACGGCCACGAGGTCCTGGTTGCGCATCAGCTTGCTTGCGGCGGCCGCCATCTCGGGCGTGATGCCGGGCGCCACGCGCGCCAGCGTGGCCGAATCGGTCTCTTCGCGCAGCAGCCAGTTGCGGAAGTCGCCCACGGTCAGGCTAGCGATCTCCGCAAACGCGGCGGCGTCATGGCTGTCGACGATCAGCCGCGTGACCTCGTCGTCCTCGTACGGCACCAGCGCCTCGGTCAGGCACCGGGCCAGCGGCATCTCGGCCAGCGCCATGCGCGCCGCCATGCGTTCCTCCTCGCTGGCGGCGGCCACGCCGGCCAGTGCATCGCCCGAGCGCGCGGGGCTGGCCCGCGCCAGCAGCGTGCGCAGGTCGGCAAACACGTGCCGGCGGCTGCCGACGGTATGGGTGAAGGCCATGCGGTCTCCTGGGGGTGGCTGCCCTGCTGCCTACTATAGGCGACGCCAACGACGCAAGTTCCGCGCCGGGCGCGCGGCCGACTTGCCATTGTTACGCGGCACATCGACAATCCGCCTACCCGTTCCACCTTCACCGTGCTTTGCCACCCATGCCGCAGTGTGATACCCCGGAAGACCGCGCCGACGACGGCGTTGCCATCGCCCCCGCCGCCCACGCGCCCTGGCGCTGGCCGACCGTCACCATCGTGTCCTACGTGCTGACCGCCGGGGCGCTGCTGCTGGTCATGCACGCCAACCTCGTGGCCGCCCTGCTGTCGGGGCTGCTGCTGTACTCGCTGGTCGACGTGCTGGCGCCCCGCCTGACCCATTCCCGGCGCGACGCGCTGGCCGTGGCCATCCTGTCGGCCATCATCCTGCTGGCGCTCACGGGCGGCATTTGGGCGCTGGTCCACTTCCTGAACGTCGACAGCGCCACGGTGGAGCGGTTGCTGGACCACGCGGCCGACATCATCGACCAGTCCCGCGCGCAGCTACCCACCTGGCTCAGCGACTACCTGCCCAGCGGCACCGAGGAACTGGTCACCACGCTGCTGGCCGCCATGCGCGAACACGCGCAGATGGCGCAGCGGCTGGGCACCGACATCCTGCGCACGCTGCTCCATATCCTGCTGGGCCTGATCATCGGCGCGATGGTGGCGCTGTACCGGGCCATCTCGCGGCCCAACCGCCGCCCGCTGGCCGCCGCGCTGATCGACCGCGCCCGCACGCTGCAGCAGTCGTTCGCGCAGTTCATCTTCGCCCAGATCCAGATCTCGTCGATCAACACCGCGCTGACCGCCGTCTACCTGCTGCTGGTGCTGCCGCTGTTCGACCAGCACCTGCCGCTGTCGAAGACGCTGGTGGCCATCACGTTCATCGCCGGGCTGCTGCCGGTGCTGGGCAACCTGATCTCGAACACGGCCATCGTGATCGCGTCGCTGTCGGTGTCGCTGCCCATCGCCATCGGGTCGCTGCTCTACCTGGTGATCATCCACAAGCTCGAATACTTCCTGAACGCGCGCATCATCGGCGCGCGTATACAGGCCGCCGCGTGGGAGCTGCTGACCGTGATGCTGGTGATGGAGACGCTGTACGGCATCCCCGGCGTCATTGCCGGCCCCATCTTCTACGCCTACGTGAAGCGGGAGCTGACCACGTCCGGGATGGTGTAGCGGCCCCCCACGGCGCGGCCCCAAGTGCCTGATTCCATTGGAAAGTCGTACGCAGCAACTGGTACGACCAATTCAGGCGCCGTCGCCTTCCACCTTGCTGCGCACGAAGTCGATATGGGTCTGCATGGCCGTGCGGGCCTCCTCGGGCCGCCGGGCCAGGATGGCCTCGCAGAGCGTGCGGTGCTGGCGCAGCAGCAGGTCCGGCGACTCGCCGTCGGACTCCCGCAGCCCCGTGCCGTTGACCGTGATGTGCTCGCGCAGCATGCCGATCACGCTGGTGTGCAGGTGCAGGAACATCGTGTTGTGCGATGCCTGCGCGATGGCGTCGTGCAGCCGGGCATCGGCATCGGCCTCGCCGGCCTTGTCGTCGGCGCGCCGCGCGCGTTCCAGATCCTTCAGCAGCGCCCGTATACGCTTCAGGTCGGCCGCGTCGGCACGTAGCGCCGCGAAGTAGGCGGTGGCGCCTTCCAGCACGCGACGGAACTCCAGGATGTCGTCGCGCAGCGCCGGGTGGTCGGCCACGAGCTGGCCCCAGGGCGAGGCGATGCCGGTGCGCAACTGGTCGGTCACGTAGACGCCCGCGCCCCGCCGGCTTTGCAGCAGGCCGCGCGCGGCCAGCCGCTGGATGGCCTCGCGGATCGTGTTGCGCGCCACCGCGTACTGCTCGGCCAGCACGCGCTCGGCAGGCAGCCGGGCGCCAACGGGCCACGTGCCGTCCAGCAGCGCGGTCTCCATCCTGCGCATGACGTCTTCCACGCGGTTGCGTGCGCTGCCCCCCATCGATTCCCTTTCCTTGCGCGGTGCGCCGGATTGGTCCAACCAATTTGCGCTCCGGCGCGAGAGCGGGAATTATGCGCCCAAAAATGCCGCGGCGCGTGTCGCCCGTGGCCGCGCCACCGGAGGCAGACATGCAATCCAGGCAGTACCCCACCACCATTCCCAAGCAGGTGTATCTGTTCGGCACCTGCCTGGTCGACCTGTTCGTCCCGCAAGCCGGCCTGGACGCCGTGCGCCTGCTGGAGCGCGAAGGGCTGACCGTCCACTTTCCGCGCGGCCAGAGCTGCTGCGGCCAGCCGGCCTACAGCAGCGGCAATCCCGAGCAAGCCCGCAAGGTGGCCCGCGCCCAGCTGGACCTGTTCCGCGAGCCATGGCCGATCATCGTGCCGTCGGGCTCGTGCGGCGGGATGATGCGGCACCACTGGCCGAAGCTGTTTGCCGACGCTGGCGCCACCGGCAGCGAGGCCGCCATGCTGGCCAGCGACATCGCCGGCCGCGTCTACGAACTGGCCGAGTTCCTGCTCAACGTGCTGCACGTCCGCTTCGATACCGCGCCAGCGGGCCACCCCGAGCGCGTGGTGCTGCACACGTCGTGCGCCGCGCGCCGCGAGATGGGCACCCGCAGCCATGGCGTGGCACTGGTCGATGCCTTGCCGGGCGTCACGCGTGTGGAGCACGAGCGCGAATCCGAATGCTGCGGCTTTGGCGGCACGTTCTCGCTGAAGCACGCCGACATCTCGGGCGCGATGGTGCGCGACAAGGTCGCCTCGGCCTGCGCCACCGGCTGCGACCGCCTGGTATCGGCCGACTGCGGCTGCCTGCTCAACATCGGCCACGCGGCGGCCCACGCCGGCGCGCCGCTGCCCGTGGAACACCTGGCGTCGTTCCTGTGGCGCCGCACCGGAGGTGCCGCATGACCGCCATGAGCCCCCGCGAGCGGATGCTGGGCCGCCTGCGCGCCGCCGCGCCCGATGCCGGGACCACGCTGGCGCACGACCCCGCCGCGCTGGACCGCCGCATCGACCAGCATTTCGACAGCCGCCGTGGCGAGCGCCCGGCCGTGGCCGCGATGGTCGCGTCGATGCAGGCCGCGCTGACCGCCTCGCACGCCGAGGTCGTCTGTACCGATGCGGCCGGCTGGCCGGCCTGGGTCGCCAGCCGGCTGGCCGCCGCAGGCGTGCGCCGGCTGCTGCTCGACACGGCCCGCCCCGAAGGCACTGCGCTGGCCCGGGCGCTGCCCGCCGGCATCGCCACCGTTGCGTTCGACCGCCCGCTCGAAGCCTGGAAGGCCGAGCTGTTCGACACCATCGACGCCGGCTTCACGGTTGCGCGCTCTGGGCTGGCTGCCACCGGCACGCTGGTGCTGGCGCCCGACGCGGGCTCGCCGCGCACGATGTCGCTGGTGCCGCCGATCCACATCGCGCTGGTGTACGCGTCGACGCTGCACCCCGACCTGCACAGCGCGGTGCGCGCCGAACGCTGGGTCGACGGCATGCCGACCAACCTGGTCATGGTGTCCGGCCCGTCCAAGACCTCGGACATCCAGCAGACGCTGGCCTACGGCGCGCACGGCCCGCGCCAGCTCTGGGTCGTGATCGTCACCGACGGAGACGCCGCGCCATGAGCGAGCAAACCCTGCATTTCGTCCCCAGCCAGGACTTCCGCGCCCGTGCCCGCGAGGCGCTGGACGACCCCAAGCTGCGCAAGAGCTTTCGCGGCGCGATGGACTTCCTGCAGCAGAAACGCGCCGTGCAGTTTCCCGATGGCGACGAGCTGGAGCGCCTGCGCGACCTGGGCGAGGCCGTGCGCCAGCACGCGCTGGCCAACCTGCCGGACCTGCTGACGGAACTGGAAGCCAACCTGACGCGCGCCGGCGTGCAGGTGCACTGGGCCGAGACCGCCGACGAGGCCAACGCGATCATCCACGGCATCGCGCAGCGGCACGCCGCACGGCGCGTGATCAAGGGCAAGTCGATGGCCAGCGAGGAAATGGAGCTGAACCATTACCTGGCCGCGCGCGGCATCGACTGCATCGAATCCGACATGGGCGAGTACATCGTGCAGCTGGCCGACGAGAAGCCGTCGCACATCGTCATGCCGGCCATCCACAAGACCAAGGCCGACATCGCCACGCTGTTCACGCAGCACATTCCCGACACGCCCTACACCGAGGACGTCGACGCGTTGATCCAGACCGGCCGGCGCGCGCTGCGCCAGGCGTTTGTGGAGGCCGACATCGGCCTGTCCGGCGTGAACTTCGCGGCGGCCGACACCGGCACGCTGTGGCTGGTGGAAAACGAGGGCAACGGCCGGCTGTCGACAACCGTGCCGGACGTGCACGTGGCCATCATGGGCATGGAAAAGGTGGTGGCCCGGCTGTCGCATATCGTGCCGCTGTCGAGCCTGCTCACGCGCTCGGCCACCGGGCAGGCCATCACCACGTACTTCAACCTGATCTCGGGCCCGCGCCGCGCGGGCGAGCGGGACGGCCCGCGCGAGGTGCACCTGGTGCTGCTGGACAACGGCCGCAGCCAGGCCTACGCCGACGCCCAGTTGCGCGCGACGCTGCAATGCATCCGCTGCGGCGCCTGCATGAACCACTGCCCGGTCTACACGCGCATCGGCGGCCATGCCTATGGCACGACTTATCCGGGCCCGATCGGCAAGATCATCTCGCCCCACCTGCTGGGCCTGGACGCCACGGCCGACCTGCCCACGGCGTCGAGCCTGTGCGGCGCCTGCGGCGAGGTCTGCCCGGTGCGCATCCCGATCCCGCAGCTGCTGGTGCGCCTGCGCACCGAGGCCAACCGCAACCCGGACGAGTCGGTGCCCCATCCGCTCAAGGGCCAGGGCGCGCGCTACAGCCGCCGCGAACACCTGGTCTGGCGCTTCTGGAGCGGCGCGTTCGCGCATCCGGCGGCCTACCGGCTGTTCCGATGGGCCGCCACGCGGCTGCGCATGTTCACGCCGTCGGTGCAGATGGGCTGGACGCAGCACCGCCAGCCGCTGACACCGGCGCCGCGCAGCCTGTCCGACCTGCTGGCGGCACGCGATCAGCCGGAGTAGGGGCGGGGGGGTGGGGGGGAGATGGCTCCGGGGTGGTCGTTCAACGCTGGGGGTTGCTCCCCTCTCCCGCAAGGCGGGAGAGGGGCCGGGGGAGAGGGCCGGGCGCCTCAAGATGCAACGGTGGCATATTGCGCGGCATTGCCCTCTCCCCCAACCCCTCTCCCACTTCATGGGAGAGGGGAGCCCACATGGCGACGGCTTGTGGCGCGTGGCTGGCCCCCCCCTCAATCGTTCGCCGCCTCCCGTGGCAGGAACGCATGGCCCTCCGTCAGCGGCGCGTACCGGTACGTGGCCGGGGTGCGGCTCAGCTTGACCGGGGCGCCCAGGCCCTTGTAGCCGCCGGGCATCTCCACGACCATCTCGCGGTGCGCGGTGTGCGGGTGCGTCAGGGCGTCGGGCACCGACAGCACCGGCGCGCACGGCACGCCGGCGGCGGACAGTTCGTCGGCCAGCACCTTGCCGTCCCAGGTGGCCAGCTTCGATTCCAGCGTGCCTTTCAACTGCGCGCGGTTGACCGAGCGCGCGCCGGCCGTGGCAAAGCGTTCGTCGTCGGCCAGTTCGGCCACGCCGATGTGCGCGCAGAAGATGCGGAACTGGCGGTCGTTGCCGACGGCCAGGAAGATGGGGTCGGTGGCCGTGGCCACCGTGTCGTACGGGTAGATGTTCGGATGGGCGTTGCCGGTGCGGCCCGGCGTCTTGCCGCTCATGAACCAGTTGGCCGCGTGCGGATGCAGCAGCGACAGGCCCGAATCGTAGAGCGCCGCCTCGACGAACTGGCCGCGCCCGCTGCGTTCGCGCTCCTGCAGCGCCAGCAGCACGCCCAGCGCCGCGTTCAGGCCCGTGACCATGTCGACCACGGGCAGCCCTACGCGCAGCGCGTCGCCGTCGGGCTCGCCGTTGATGCTCATGATGCCGGCCATGGCCTGGATTGCCGCGTCGTAGCCGGGCAGGCCGCCCAGCGGGCCGTCGGCGCCAAAGCCCGACACGCGGCAGTGCACCAGCCGCGGGAACTGCTGCGACAGCGCGTCGAAGCCCAGCCCCCATTTCTCCATCGTGCCGGTCTTGAAGTTCTCGACCAGCACGTCGGCGTCGGCCAGCAGCGCCAGCAGCACCTGCCGGTCGGCGTCGGCCGTCAGGTCCAGCTTCATCACGCGCTTGTTGCGGTTCAGGCCGAAGTAGTAGGACGCCACGCCGTCGCGGAACGGCGGGCCCCAGGTGCGGGTGTCGTCGCCCTGGGGCGGTTCGATCTTGAGCACGTCGGCGCCGTGGTCGCCGAGGATCTGGCCGCAGAACGGGCCGCCGAGGATGCGCGACAGGTCCACCACGCGGATACCTGCCAGCGCGCCGGTCTTGGTTGGCGTCATTGTCTCTTCCTGTGTGTTCTTCTGTTGGGGCTCAGTCCAGCTGCGCGCCGGACTTCTGCACCACGGCACGCCACTTGCCGACCTCGGCCTTCACAAACGTCCCGAGCTGTTCCGGCGACGTGGACGGCGCCAGTTCCAGCCCCTGCGCCAGCAGCGTCTTGCGGACGTCGGGCTGCTGCAGCGCGTCTGCGAACGCGCGGTTCAGCTTGCCAATGACGGGGGCCGGCGTGCCGGCCGGTGCCACCACGCCGAAGAATACCGAAACATCGAAGCCCGGGACACCCTGCTCGGCCACGGTCGGCACGTCGGGCAGCGCCTGCGAGCGGCCCTTTGTGGTCACGCCCAGCGCCCGCACCTTGCCGCTCTTGATGAACGGCAGCGCGGTCAGCACGTCGGTAAACGTCATGCTGACCTGCCCGCCCAGCAGGTCGTTCAGCGCCGGGCCGGTGCCCTTGTACGGCACGTGCTGGAAGTCGGTGCCGGCCAGGTTGTTGAACAGCACGCCGGCCAGGTGCGACGACGCCCCGTTGCCGGACGACGCATAGGTCAGCTTGCCCGGATGCGCGCGCCCGTAGGCAATCAGCTCCTGCACGTTCTTCGCCGGCACGGCCGGGTTGACCACCAGCACGTTGGGCAGGTGGCCGATCTGGATCACCGGCGCGAAGCTCTTGACCGGGTCGTAGTTGATCTTGCGATACAGGCTCACGTTGATCGCCAGCGGCGCCGACGTGCCGAACATCAGCGTGTAGCCGTCCGGCTCGGCGCGCGCCACCACCTCGGCGCCGATATTGCCGCCCGCGCCGGCGCGGTTTTCCACCACCACGGGCTGGCCCAGGCTGTTCTTGAGCGCGGCGGCCAGCGTGCGGGCCATGGCATCGGTGGGGCCGCCCGGCGGGTACGTCACCACCAGCATGATGGGCTTGCTCGGGAAATCCTTCTGCGCCAGCGCGGGCGTGGCCAGCAGCGTGCAGGCGGCGAACGAGGCGATGGCGGACAGGGCCGCGCGGCGGTGCCAGTGGGGCATGATGCGTTGTCTCCGGGTAAGGCGGGTCTTGGATCGGCGCGGTCCTGGCCGCGCCTGTATCGATACGGCTGGAACGTCAGAACAGGTTGATGGCGTCGACCGCACCGGCCGCGCGCACGGGGGCGTCGGCGGGCGGGGCCACGGTGTCGGCCAGCCACTCGGGCTCGGTGCCGCCGCCCAGCGGGTCCTGCGGCAGCACGCGATGCACGAGTACCAGCTGCGCCAGGCGCATGCGCCGGACCGATCCGATGCGGCCGGCTTCCCAGGCCATCGCCACGGCGCTGGTCACGTGGTACAGCCCCGAGGCCGCCTGGCGGGCCAGCACGTCGCCATCGGCGCCGGCGTCAGCCGCCTGCGCTGCCTGGGCCGTGGCGCGGTCGATGGCCAACGCGAACACGGTGCGCGCGCGGTCGTGCAGCGGGGTATCGGCAAGCAGCCCTTGCAGGTAGGCGCGCAGCACCGGCAGCGAGCCTTCGCGGCGGATGGCGCGCAGCACGTCGAGCGCGACGATGTTGCTCGTGCCTTCCCAGATCGACCCCAGGTGCGCGTCGCGCACCAGGCGCGGGTCGGTCCATTCCTCAATGTAGCCGCAGCCGCCGCGCATTTCCATGGCGTCGCCGGTGACCTTGCGGGCGTCGCGGCAGGCGCGGAACTTGATGAGCGGCGTCAGGATGCGCATCAGCGGATAGGCGTCGGGCTCGCCGGCATCGGCCCGGCGCAGCGCCTCGGCGGTCTGGAACACCATCGTGCGCGCCTGCTCGGTGGGCAGCGCGAGCTTGAGCAGCTGGCGGCGCATCAGCGGCATGTCCGCCAGCCGCTTGCCGAACGCGCGGCGCTCGGCGGCGATGAACTGCCCCTCGGTCAGCGCGCGGCGCATCAGCCCGGCGGCGCGCACGCCGTTGGACAGCCGCGAGTTGTTGATCATGTCGGCCATCTGCACGAAGCCGCGCCCCGGTTCGCCCACCAGGTAGGCGTGGGCGCCCTCCAGCCGGATCTCGCCGCTGGCCATCGAGCGGGTGCCGAGCTTGTCCTTGAGGCGGATGATGCGGTAGTGGTTGGCGCTGCCGTCAGCCAGCGTGCGTGGCAGCAGGAACAGCGACACGCCCTTGATGCCGTCGACCGCCGTGCCGTCGGCCTCTTCCACGCGGGCCAGCACCATCGCCAGCGCGGCGTCGGGGTTGGAGCAGAACCATTTGTCGCCCACCAGCCGCCAGCCGCCCTCGGCGCCGGCATCGCGGATGGCGCGCGTGGCCGTGGCGGCCACGTCGGAGCCCGCGCCCTGCTCGGTCATGAACATGGCGCCCTGGTACAGGTCGTCGAACACCTGCGTGGTCAGGTTGGGCAGGAAGCGCTGCACCAGCGCCGGATCGCCGAACTTGCGCAGCGTGCGCGTCAGCGAATCGGTCATCGATAGCGGGCAGCACAGGCCGAACTCGGCCTGCACGAACAGGTAGGTCAGCGCGTACTTGGCGGCGGGCGGCATCGGCTTGTCCCAGCCCAGCACGCCACCCCGGTGCGACGCCGCCGCGAGGCCGAATTCCGCAAAGGCCACGCGCTCCAGTTCCACGTAGGCCGGATGCTTGTGGATGCGCTGGGCGTCGAGCCCGGTGCGCGTGCGGTGCGACAGCGTGGGCGGCGCATGGTCGGCCACGTTGGCGAGTTCGTCGAGCACGCCGCCGGCCAGCGCGCCCATGCGCTCCAGGTGCGGCAGCAGGTGGTTGAACAGGTCGGCCGGCAGGTAGAGCGGCAGCAGCGCGCGCAGGTCCGGATCGGCCGCGAACAGGCTGGCGCCGTGGCGGTCCGGCACCGGATGGGCGTCGGGCTGGGTGGGCGCGGGTGGGTTGGGGGCGGCGCGGGCGGGCATGCAGGTCTCCGGAGTCTCCCTGCCCTGCGGAACGGGGCGGGATGGTTTGGGATGCATTATTTGATCGCCAACGATTTGCGTCCAATTCTAAAATTGGCTCGATCCATACAAATTCTGTATCGCCATGGAATTCCGTCACCTCCGTTACTTTCTGGTGCTGGCCGAGGAGCTGCACTTCGGGCGCGCCGCCCGGCGCCTGTCGATCTCGCAGCCGCCGCTGTCGCTCAACATCCAGCAGCTGGAGGCGTCGGTGGGCGCCCGGCTGTTCGAGCGCGACAGCCGGGGCGTGCGGCTGACGGCGGCCGGCCGGGCGTTCCGGGAATCGGCCATCGCGCTGCTGGCCCAGGCGGAGTCGGCCCGGCTGCTGGCGCGCGAGATCGAGGCCGGCGCGGTGGGCCGGCTGCGCGTGGGCTTTGTCGGGTCGATGCTGTACCGGGGGCTGCCCCAGCGGCTCCAGGAATTTCAGGCGCGCTATCCGGGCATCCATGTGGCGTTGACCGAACTCAACTCGCAGGAGCAGATCGACGCGCTGCTGCATGGCGAACTGGATGCCGGCTTTGTCCACACCAGCCGGGTGCCCGACGAACTGGCGGCCACGCTGGCCCATTCGGAGCCCTTTGTCTGCTGCATGCCGGCCGATCACCCGCTGGCCACCCGCCCGGCGGTGGCGCTGGCCGACCTGCGCGGCGAGCCGTTCGTGCTGTTCTCGCGCAAGGCGTCGCCCGACTACTACAGCCGGATCTTCGACATGTGCGCCGCGCAGGGCTTCTACCCGCGCATCCGCCACGAGGTGCGGCACTGGCTGTCGGTGGTATCGCTGGTGTCGCAGGGCATGGGCGTGGCGGTGGTGCCGGCGGCCATGGCGCGCTCGGGCATGGCCGGCGCGGCGTTCCGGCCGCTGGCCGATGCCACGGTGCCGTCCGAGGTGTACTGCGTCTGGAAGCAGGCGCCCGACCATCCGGCGCGCGACCATTTCGTCGAAACGGTCCGGCAGGCCGCACCGGGGGCCTGAAAGAAAAAAGCCACTGGTCCAGAGAACCAGTGGCCTGAAGTACGCGTGGAACGGGGTGTTCAGCGTGCGTGCAGCTTATGCCCGGGGGCCGGGCGGTACCAATACCGCAAATGCGTTATTTGATTGGAAAAGTCGCCCGGACGGCCCAATTCCTGCGCCGGACGATGGTAATCCCCAAGGTCCGGCCCCGGTGTCATGTGCGCCCTGGATCAACCGCCTGCTGGACCGGCCGCGCCGACGGGATGTCGGTGGGCGTGACCACGGCGTAGAGATAGCGCCCGTTGCGCCAGTACTGGGCCATCAGGTTGCCCTCGGTCCGGGCGCCGTTGCGCAGGTGCAGCGCGCCGGAAGGCCGTACGTAATAGACGATGGCCTGCGCCTGCGGGTTGCGGTACAGGATCATCGCCGCCGGGCCCTGTTCGGTGGACATCAGCCGGCCGCCGACGGGCCGGAAGCCATGGGCCGAGAAATCGGGCAGCGGCGCTGGCTGCACGAAATGGCGGTCCAGCCAGACCTGGAGGTCGCGGGCGTCGCTGGCCCGGACGTCGACCATCTGCGCGGCATCGCCGGCGGCAAAGAGGCGGTAGGCCGACATCGCATCGGCCATCGGCAGGTAGGTCTGGCGCAGCGCCATGTCGCGCCCCTGCCAGCCGCCCACGCCGCCCAGGGCCAGCGCCATGACCAGCGAGGCGGCGACGGCCACGCGGTGCCGGGCGCGGTCGCGCAGGCCGCGGCGGATGCGGAACGGGTCGAGCCGGGCCGGGGTATCGGCTGGCGGCGGCTCCAGACTGGCGCGCAGGCGCTGCATGTCGTGCCGGATGGCGTCCACCTCCCGGGCCAGTTCGGGATGGCTGGCGACCAGGGCGTCGATCTGCGCACGCCGCGCGGCGTCCAGCTCGCCATCGACATAGGCGTGGAGTTCCGGTTCGGTGGGCATCAGCGTATTCATTTGAGCACCTGCAGGGGAGGACGGACGACCTTGCCGTCGGTCAGCGCGCGCAGCGCCTTGCGGGCGCGCGAGAGGCGGGACATCACGGTGCCGATGGGCACGTCGAGCGCCTGGGCGGCTTCCTGGTAGCTCAGCCCTTCCACGGTGACCAGCAGCAGCAGCGCGCGCTGTTCAGGGGGGAGCTGGTTGAAGCCGTCCAGCGCGGAGCGGGTCATCACCACGTCCTCGGCGGACGGCGCGCTGTCCTCGTCGCTGCCCACGCCGAACAGCGTCAGCAGGCCGGCATAGCGCTGGGCGCGGCGCTGGCCGTCCAGGAACAGCCGGTAGAGGATCGAGAACAGCCACGCGCGCAGGTCCGTGCCTGCCTGGCGGGACGCCCGGCGCGACAGCGCGCGCTCCAGGCAGGCCTGGACCAGATCGTCGGCGCTCGACGCGTTGCGCGTCAGCGAGACGGCAAAGCGGCGCAGCCGGGGAATCACTTCGCGCAGCGCGTCGTCGGTGAAATCGGGATCCATGGGATGAGGAATGGGGGTCGGTCTTCCGTATACGAATGGGGCCGGCGGCTATTCCCGCAAACATTACAAACGGCTAACAAGACCCCGGCTACAGCACGCAAGTGGCGCGAATGCTATACAATCGAGAACGATTTTTATTTACGTATCCGACAGGATTTTCCCTGTTGCGCGGCGGCGATCCCGCCTCTGGACTGGAAGCATATGCGGTTGCCTGAACTGCCCCGGCGCACGGTCGCCATCGTCAAGTCGGTGGATGATGCCACCCCGAACGACCCCGTCGCGCGACGCCTGCGCGATCTTGGCTTCGTGCCCGGCGAAACCGTGCAGATTGTCACGTTCGGCCCGTTCGGCAAGGACCCGCTGGTGGCCCAGGTAGGCTTCACGCGATTTGCCCTGCGCCGCTCGGAAGCCGAGCGCATCGCCGTGGAAGTGGCTTCGGCCACCGTCTCCAGCATCGCCCCGGCCGAGCAGGCCGGCCAGTCCGCCGCGTCCGACGCCGCCCAGCGCATCGCCTGACGGCCTGCCCGCCGACCTTTCTCCCCCCATCATGTCAGTTGCCCAGAACGCCTCCGCCTTGCGCATCGCGCTGGTCGGCAACCCCAATTGCGGCAAGACCGCCCTGTTCAACCGCCTGACCGGCAGCCGCCAGAAGGTGGCCAACTACGCCGGCGTGACCGTCGAGCGCAAGGAAGGCCAGTTCACGTCGCCGGCCGGCCGCACGGTTCGCATCCTCGACCTGCCCGGCGCTTACAGCCTGCATTCGGCCAGCCTGGACGAGGCCATCACGCGCGAGGTCTGCATGGGCCAGCGCCCCGGCGAGGCGCGGCCAGACCTGCTGGTGTCGGTGGTGGACGCCACCAACCTGCGTCTGCACCTGCGCTTCGTGCTGGAACTGCGCCGGCTGGGCCTGCCGATGGTGGTGGTGCTCAACATGAGCGACGCCGCCGCGCGGCGCGGCATCCTGATCGACCGCGAGGCGCTGTCGCGCGCGCTGGGCGTGCCCGTGGTGCAGACCGTGGCCGTCAAGCGCGATGGCGCCGCGGCGCTGGTGAAGCTGTTCGACGAGACGCTGCCGCCCGCCCCGGCCGCGCAGCCGCTGGACAGCGTGAGCGAGCTGGACACCCACGCCGAGGTCAAGCGCCTGCTGGACGCCGCCGTGAAGATGCCCGCCCGCACCGCCCGCTTCGACGACGCGGTGGACCGCGTGGTGCTGCATCCGGTGTTCGGCCTGGTGATCCTGGCCGTGCTGCTGTTCTTCATGTTCCAGGCCGTGTTCTCGTGGGCCGAGCCGATGATGGACGCCATCGAGGGCGGCATCCACGTGTTCGGCGCATGGCTGGGCGCCCTGATGCCCGACGGCATGCTCAAGAGCCTGCTGGTCGACGGCCTGATCGCCGGGCTGGGCAGCGTGGTGGTGTTCCTGCCGCAGATCCTGATCCTGTTCCTGTTCATCCTGACGCTTGAGGAATCGGGCTACCTGCCGCGCGCCGCGTTCCTGCTGGACCGGCTGATGATGGGCGCGGGGCTGTCGGGCCGGTCGTTCATCCCGCTGCTGTCGAGCTTTGCCTGCGCGATCCCGGGGATCATGGCCACCCGCACGATCCAGGACCCGCGCGACCGGCTGACCACGATCCTGGTGGCGCCGCTGATGACGTGTTCGGCGCGGCTGCCGGTCTATGCGCTGCTGATCGGCGCGTTCATCCCGGAACGGACCGTGGCCGGGCTGTTCAACCTGCAGGGGCTGGTGCTGTTCGTGCTCTACGTGGCCGGCATCGTCAGCGCGCTGGTGGTGGCCTACGTGCTGAAGTGGTTCCGCCGCGACCGCACCGACCATCCGCTGCTGATGGAGCTGCCGTCGTACCGGGTGCCGAATCCGCGCGACATCGCCATCGGGCTGTGGGAACGCGCGCGCATCTTCCTGGCCCGCGTGGGCAAGGTAATCCTGACGCTGACGGTGCTGCTGTGGTTCCTGGCCACGTTCCCGTCGCCGCCCGAAGGCGCCACGCTGCCGCCCATCGACTACAGCTTCGCGGGCATGATCGGCCGCGCGCTGGAGCACGTGTTCGCGCCAATCGGCTTCAACTGGCAGATCTGTATCGCGCTGGTGCCGGGCCTGGCCGCGCGCGAGGTGGCGGTGGGTGCGCTGGCCACGGTCTATGCGCTGTCGGGCAGCGACGAGGCGGTGGCCGTGCAGCTTGCGCCGATGATCGCCGCGCAGTGGTCGCTGGCCACGGCGCTGTCGCTGCTGGCGTGGTACGTGTTTGCGCCGCAGTGCATTTCCACGCTGGCGGTGATCCGTCGCGAGACCAATTCCTGGAAGGTGATGGCCGCATCGGCCGCCTACCTGACCGGGCTGGCCTACCTGGCGTCGTTCATCACCTATCGCGTGGCGCTGCTGCTGACCTGAACGGAGGAAACTGGCGTGCCGCACGCCAGTCAAACGGCCATGACGCTCTATCACGCCTTTGAAACCCTGATCGTTCCGCTGATCGTGCTGGCCTGCGCGATCCACGTGGCGGGCCGATACATGCCCCGCACGCGCGAGCGCATCAAGGCCAGTCTGGCGGCCACGCTAGGCGGCGCCTCGGCACCCGGCTGGCGCGGCTGGCTGGCCCGCCGGCTCTCGCCCACCCAGGCGGCGGGCTGCGCCTCGGGATGCGAAACCAACAGCGGATGCGGCACCTGCGGCTCGAATACCTCCAGCGGGGCAGGTTCCCCGGACAGCAAGACCAGTGACGAACAGATCATTCGCTTCGTCCGCAAAACCTGACTATCCACGAAAGCAAGCGACAAACATGAACGGCGACCCCAGGGTCGCCGTTTTTGCTTTGGGCGCCGATAAGCGTCTACCGCAAATAGCAATAGTCCGATTTGTCGCCTGCTTTTGATCGTCATTGGCTCAAGTCGAGATTGGCCGTTCTCAGTCGAATCGAAGCGGCGTAACGTCCTCGCGCCGGGATGGGTCTCGTCATCGTGCAGCCATATACAGCCCCCCTCCCGATCAAGCATTTACGCCTGCAAAGAGGGTCACAACATGAAAAGAAGGTGGTTGGGAGCACTGCTGTTAGCCATGACATGCATGGCGGGGTGCGACGCAGTGTCATCGCAACCCACGTATGGCGGATTGAGCATCGCGGGATTCAACTACACGCCGTACAACCTGAGCCGGTTTGTGATTACGGATGAGTATGGGAACAGCGCGAGTGGTGGGGGAGATCTGATGCCCGGATCTGGTGAGGGCTCCCTGAGTTGCTGCTACAACCTGAAAGGGACCGAATTCACGGTGAAGTGGCAGGTCTACGATGCGGACGAAGCGATCCGTTCCCTCGATGCTGGCGAGCGAATTCAGAAGATCAGCAAAACGACGCACGTCCATTTGCCCCCCACCGAGATGAAGGGAGAAGCGGGCATGCGGGTGCTGGGCTTGCACTTCTATCCTGATGATCACGTCGAATTCGAATTCAGAACGGATCTGCGCGGCTCTCGAATTCACTATGTGGAGATATGGAGCTGGCTACGCAAGACTCACCGGAAACTCATCAATCCAGATAACGAAGACGAGACCAGCGTTGTGTTTCGTCGAACTGCTCGCCTTGCCGCAGGCGGCTGGCTCAAGTACCGCCTCACCGATACAAAAGACCTCCAGCAATACGTCTATTTCACGCTGCTGAATCCGCGATTTGATCAGCATCCCGCCATCCAGCAAATCATTGCCGACACCAAGGACAAGCCGGGCGCGTTTGGCACGGCCATGGAGAGCCTGAGCGCGCCACTCGTTGAAGAACTGAAACGGGACAAGTTCAAGAAGGCCGCGACGGGAGTCACCAATGCTGAACCGACGCCCGGTGATTAACAACAGGGAATGAAGAACGTGCTGAAAGGGTCGAACATGAATAGAAAGCTGATAGGGATACTGCTTTTCGCCATGACATGGATGACAGGGTGCGACGCAGTGTCGTCAGAACCCGCTTATGGCGGATTGAGCATCGCAGGATTCAACTATACGCCGTACAACCTGAGCCGGTTTGTGATTACGGATGAGTTTGGGAACAGCGCGAGTGGTGGCGGTGACCTGCCACCTGGGTCTGGTGCCGGAAGACTTAGTTGCTGCTACAACCTGAAAGGGACCGATTTCACTGTGAAATGGGTGGTCTACGATGCGGACGAAGCGATCCGTTCCCTCGATGCGGGTGAGCGAATCCAGACGATCACGAAGACAGCAAAATTCCATCTGCCCGCAACCGAGATCAAGGGCGAGCCCGGCATGCGGGTACTCGGCTTGCACTTCTATCCAGACGACAGTTTGGACTTCGAATTCCGAACCGATCTGCGCGGCACACGGATCTTCTATTCAGACATTGATTCGTGGCTGTTCAAGAAGCAGGGGAAAACCTTTAATAGCACCATGGAAGATTGGGTTGCCTTCCGCAGAACGGCAAGGATCGCCGGACAAGGTTGGATCAAATACCGACTAACCGATACACAGGATCTGCAGCAGTACGTTTACTACACCCTCTTGGTCAATCCGAACTTCGACGCGCATCCCGCCATCCAGCAAATCATTGCCGACACCAAGGACAAGCCGGGCGCGTTTGGCACGGCCATGGAGAGCCTGAGCGCGCAACTCGTTGAAGAACTGAAACGGGACAAGTTCAAGAAGGCCGCGACGGAAGTCACCAATGCTGAACCGACGCCCGGTGATTGACAACAGGGAATGAAGAACGTGCTGAAAGGGTCGAACATGAATAGAAAGCTGATAGGGATACTGCTATTCGCCATGACATGGATGACAGGGTGCGACGCAGTGTCGTCAGTACCCACTTATGGCGGATTGAGCATCGCGGGATTCAACTACACGCCCTACAACCTGAGCCGGTTTGTGATTACGGATGAGTTTGGGAACAGCGCGAGTGGTGGGGGGGATCTGATGCCCGGATCCGGTGAGGGCTCCCTGAGTTGCTGCTACAACCTGAAAGGGACCGATTTCACTGTGAAATGGGTGGTCTACGATGCGGACGAAGCGATCCGCTCCCTCGATGCTGGCGAGCGAATTCAGACAATCAGCAAGACAACGCAAGTCCATTTGCCCCCTACCAAGATCAAGGGAGAAGCGGGCATGCGGGTCCTGGGCCTGCACTTCTATCCTGATGATCACGTGGAATTCGAGTTCCGAACAGATCTGCGCGGTACGCGGATTCAATACGCGGACATATGGGACTGGCTGCGAAAGACCCATAAAAATCTCATCAATCCTAACGAAGACCATAGCAGCGTCGAGTTTCGTCGAGCCGCACGCCTTGCCGCAGGCGGCTGGCTCAAGTACCGCCTCACCGATACAAAAGACCTCCAGCAATACGTCTATTTCACGCTGCTGAATCCGCGATTTGATCAGCATCCCGCCATCCAGCAAATCATTGCCGAGACCAAGGACAAGCCGGGCGCGTTTGGCACGGCCATGGAGAGCCTGAGCGCGCCACTCGTTAAAGAACTGAAACGGGATAAGTTCAAGAAGGCCGCGACGGAAGTCACCAATGCTGAACCGACGCCCGGTGATTAACAACAGGGAATGAAGAACGTGCTGAAAGGGTCGAACATGAATAGAAGGCTGATAGGGATACTGCTTTTCGTCATGACATGGATGGCAGGGTGCGACGTAGTGTCGTCAGAACCCGCTTATGGCGGATTGAGCATCGCGGGATTCAACTACACGCCGTACAACCTGAGCCGGTTTGTGATTACGGATGAGTATGGGAACAGCGCGAGTGGTGGCGGTGACCTGCCACCGGGGTCCGGTGCCGGAAGACTTAGTTGCTGCTACAACCTGAAAGGGACCGAATTCACGGTGAAGTGGCAGGTCTACGATGCGGACGAAGCGATCCGTTCCCTCGATGCTGGCGAGCGAATTCAGAAGATTAGCAAAACGACGCACGTCCATTTGCCCCCCACCAAGATCAAGGGAGATGCTGGCATGCGCGTGCTGGGACTGCACTTCTATCCTGATGATCACGTGGAATTCGAGTTCCGAACGGATCTGCGCGGTACGCGGATTCAATACGCGGATATATGGGACTGGCTGCGAAAGACCCATAAAAATCTCATCAATCCAAACGAAGACCATAGCAGCGTTGAGTTTCGTCGAGCCGCACGCCTTGCCGCAGGCGGCTGGCTCAAGTACCACCTCACCGATACGAAAGACCTCCAGCAATACGTCTATTTCACGCTGCTGAATCCGCGATTTGATCAGCATCCCGCCATCCAGCAAATCATGGCCGAGACCAAGGACAAGCCAGGTGCCTTCGGTGCAGCCATGGAGAACCTGGCTGCACCAATCGTCAAGGAATTGAAGCAGAACACGTTCAAGCAAGCTGCCACAGGAGGGAACCATGACTGACTCTTGGAAAATCGATCCTGCAGACGCCACACCCCACGAGGTGTACGACGGCATGCTCGTTTCTCACAAGGCACTCAAACGTGACGAGTGCATCCCGTGTGGCGCGATTGTCAAGATGGGGTTCTTCTTCGATGGCTTCGGACGTCACAGGGACCAGGACGATCCGAAGACATCCCGCTACTCGAATATCTGCCGACTCTGGGAAGCACATCGGGATAACGACGACTCCCGGCGCAAGGATTTCCCGAACCAGTTCTGGTACCCGTTCTACTACTCCGGCCTCGGCACACCGCTGAACAAGGACGCCGAGAACAGCGAGATTATCTCGGGGGCAACCAAGGCAGGAAAATCAGCGGTGAATCTCGCCACAAAGACGGCCACGAACACGGCCACGAAAGCAACCGGCGTGTCCAAGATCCTGGATATCCCAAAGATTCCCGGCAAGGTGGCAGAGAAGGCGTTATCCGAAGCCTTCGATGAGATGTCGTGGCGCCCGGTTGCAAGGATCCATGACGATATTCTCAAGGAAGCAAACGCCATCCCGGCCAAGGCTGGACGCGTACTGGCCTTTGCGAGCGAAAGCCGGTGGGTCGCGCGCGGCAAGGCATCGGTCCGGGCAGCGCTGTATGACATCAAGAAAAATCCGCTCAAGGCCGCGGCGGTTGCCGTGAAATCCATCGCCGTTGATATGGGAATCGATTCCATTCCCTTCCTGCGCGACAGCCATGCGGCCGCGATGGTGTTTGGAACCGGCGTCCACGACCGTCTGCAGTGTGCCTTGAAGCAATTCGAAGCGGCCTATCGCGATGTGACGTCGCAGATGGACAAGGTCCAATACATTGAAGTCTCGGTGTTTGGGGCGGATCGGGGCGGCGTGATCGCACGCGCGTTCGTGAATGAACTGGTTCGCAAGTACAAGCAGCGCACGGATCTGGATCTGCGTATCGGCGGCGAGTGGGGCAAGGAAGGCCATCCCATCGAAATCCGGTTTCTCGGCTTGCTCGATTCCGTGTCCTCGGTCATGGCCGCGAATGAGTTGCTCAGTATGGTGCCGGTCATCGGGATGGTTAAACAGCACCACGGCGACCGCGAGCTTGCCGTCCCTGCCATCGTCCAGAGATGCGTCCATTTTGCGGCGGCGCACGAACTGCGTTTCTATCAGCGGCTCGATAGCCTGGAGAAGACGCGGGGTGAGCAATATCTCTACCCGGGGACCAGCGAGGACATCACGGGTGGTGCCCCACCCGGGTCGTTGGGATTCCGTGGAGAACTGCAACGCATCGTACTGAGAGACATGTTGCATGAGGCGCTCATGGCCGGGGCAAGGCTCGACACGGTGCTAGAACTGGGGAACTATAAGCCGGAGACTTACGAAAAATTCTCGCTGGCGCCAAGCATCACCCAAGGCAACGCCAGTTACAAGATCCCGGATCTGATTTCTGCATATCGTGAACTCGTGCCGCGCAAGGAAGGGCTCGATTTCACCGCCCATATGGAAGTGTTTCTCCGCTGGCTGGCGGTGCGTTACCAGTCGCCGGCGTTTCGCACATTGCTGAACGAACCCGCCGAGGATCTGAAACGGCAGCATCGGGAAACGGCGCAGGCAGCCCGAGAGGCCGAAGACGCGTACCGGGCCGAAAGACAACGTACGTCCTTTGATCGCGAGGCGATGGCTGCGGCCTGGATCCGTATGTCCGAGGCACACGATGTCGAGCGCGAATCGCTTCGAAATGCGTTGGGAGCGTTGCAACGTCCCTCCATGAAGGTGTGGGACCGCATCGATGAGGAGGCGGCATCGCAAACGCGATGGCTGTCAACGCAGGCCGGTATAAAAAGGGCGGCAGACCTCGCCAAGACACAGCCTCACGACAATTACGACATGAAGAACGCGGCCGATACATTGGAGTCGATGCTAATGAGCCCCGAGGCACTGGCGCTTGCCACTGCGTGGAAGGAGGGCGCCACGGGCATGAAGCCACTGCCCGAGAAAGTCATGATGCTGTTCGACATGCTGGTTCATGACACGATGCTGACCAGTTGGCACGATCACGTCCTGTCGCCAACGTTGTACTTCCAGACGCGCGCTACCGATACCTTCGGCCTGACCGACGAAGTGGAGGAGGCAAAGCAGAGAGAACAGGATGAGACCCGGGCAAAGCGCATCGACGCGACGCCCGACATGAGGGAATCCACTCGGTGGTCGATTCAGTTTCCCCACTAACTCAATAGTACGTAGAAAGGGGGACGCTTCTCCCGTTTAGCCATAAAGAAGGCCCGCCATCGCGGCGGGCCTTCGTCCGTCCGGAGATCCTGAAGCCTTACTGCGCCGTGCCCGGAATCATCAGCGAGACCGGCGTGTCCGTGCCGGCCGTGCAGGTGGCCTTGAGCATGAACGGTCCCGAGCCAGTTGGCACGATATTGCGCGAGTTGTCGGTCAGCGCCGGAGTCAGCGTGACCGGCCCGCTCACCACGCTCCAGGCCCACGTGCCGTTGCAGTTCATGATGCCGTTGTCGTTGCCGCGCTCCATGATGTGTGCCGCCACCGGGATGCCGCCGCCCGGCACCACCAGCGGGTTCGGGCCATCGTAGACCAGCGCCCACTTCGGCGTCTCGGTGACCAGCAGCGTGGCGCGCGGCTTGGCGGACAGCGTCAGGCTGCCAGCCATCTCGGACAACATGCTCTGCAGCGGCAGCGACCCATTCGGCCGGCTCGTCGTCACCGTGGTGACGTGCGTGGTGCCGTTGATGAGCGCCGCCAGCGAGGGCGAGGTGGTGGTGATGGCCCACAGCCCAGTGAAATCGGCCGTTGCATCGATATTGTCGTTGCGCACCACCTGCGAGTTGTACTGCTGCGGATAGCCGTTGAGCACGTTCAGCGCGTTGATCTGCTGGCCGTACTGCGACAGCACCAGCCGGTACGTCTGCACGCTCGTCTTGAACACCGACACGGGGAATACGCCGGTCAGCGTGTTGCCGTCGGGCGCGGTCACCTGGACGCTGACGACGGACAGCGCGGGCGTGTCGCTGGTGTTCGCGCCGACCAGCGTACCCACGTTCGTCGCGCCGCTCACCTGGACCGCGGACGTGCTGCTGCGCCACGTCCAGCCCGTGCCGGCCGAAGAGCGATCCGCGCCGTCGCTGTCGATCAGCGATGCGGTCACCGGCAGCACCTGCCCGTTGGTCATCGATAGCACCGGATACGGCAGCGCCAGGCTGTAGGTGCGCGTGCCCGGCGCCACCACGGTAATCGTCGCGGCCACCTGCGGCAGCACGGTGGTGGCGCCGGCGCTGCCGGCCACCGTCGCGCCCACGGAGACCGTGGCCGTGCCGACGCCCACGCCCGTGACCACGGCGCTGCCGGGAACGGTGGCGCCCGCCACGGCGGCGATCGAGGGATGGCTGGACGACCATGTGAAGGTCGTCGCGCCCGTGACATCGTTGCCAAGGTCGTCCACGACCGACGCCGTCAGCGAGATCGTGCTGCCCACGCCCACCTGGCCCGACGTGCGGTTGATGACCAGCGTGTACGACTTGGCAACCGGCGTGGCCGTGCCGCCGCCCGGATTGCTGGCGCCCCCGCCTGTATCGGCCGGCGCCGTCGTGCCCGCGCCGGAGCCGCCGCCCCCGCCGCCCCCGCATGCCGCCATCAGCATCGCCGTCGCGATGCACGCGACCCAGCCGCTCCACTTGCGTGTGCGCATGATTTGTCCCCCGTTATTGTCGGTCCCGTCCCGAGTGCTATCAGCCTAGGCGCGATAGGCAAGGTCCTGTACCGGCCAGATGATTGAGCGGCGGCGCACATATCGGGTGGAGGTCCCCCGATCGGGCTAGGGCTGGGCGCCCCGGAATACGCCGGCGGTTGACGGGTCCGCGCGTTTTGCACTACGCTTTGTCGTCCGTCCTGCCCCCAGGCCGGGCCGACCCTTCTACCCGGTACGATGCAAGCCACTTCCCTCGACCTCCGCCACGCCGCTGATGCCCCGCGCATCGGTGCCGCCGTGCGCGTGCGCGTCGCGGGCCTGCTGTCGTGCCGCGCCCTGCGCGCTTCCTCGCTACTGCTAAGCCTACCGATCGGTTGCCGGGCCTAGTGCCGCGTGGCAGTTCGGCAGCCTTTCGCCACTCTTTTCCCTATTTTTTGTCGACGTGAAGCGTGCGCGTGCGCGCGGCGCCTTGCGTTGCCACTTTCCCGCGAGGAAGGAGATTTCCATGCCCATGTTGCCCAACCCGTCCGCCAAGTACCGTCCCGCCACCGTTGTCGACATCCCCGACCGCACCTGGCCGTCGCGCCAGATCACGCGCGCGCCGCGCTGGATGAGCACCGACCTGCGCGACGGTAACCAGGCCCTGATCGAGCCGATGAACAGCGCCCGCAAGCTGCGCTTCTTCGAGCAACTGGTGGCGGTGGGCCTCAAGGAGATCGAGGTCGCCTTTCCGTCGGCGTCGCAGACCGATTTCGATTTCGTCCGCATGCTGATCGAGCAAAACCGCATTCCGGACGACGTGACGATCGTCGTGCTGACCCAGGCCCGCGAAGACCTGATCCGCCGGACCGTGGAATCGGTGCGCGGCGCCCGGCGCGCCACGGTCCACCTGTACAACCCCATCGCGCCGGCGTGGCGGCGCATCGTCTTCAATGCCTCGCGCGAGGAGATCAAGGAAGTGGCCGTGTCGGGCACGCGCCTGATTCGCGCGCTGACCGACACCATGCCGGAAACCGCGTGGTCGTACGAGTATTCGCCCGAGACCTTCAGCCTGGCCGAGCTCGATTTCTCCCTGGAAGTGTCCGACGCCGTGTCGGCCGTCTGGCAGCCCGACGCCGCCCGGCCGATGATCCTGAACCTGCCCACCACGGTGGAATGCAGCACGCCGAACGTCTTCGCGGACCAGATCGAATGGATGCACCGGCGCCTGGCGCGGCGCGAGCACATCGTGCTGTCCGTGCATCCGCATAACGACCGCGGCACCGCCGTGGCGGCGGCCGAACTGGCCGTGATGGCCGGCGCCGACCGCGTGGAAGGCTGCCTGTTCGGCAACGGCGAGCGCACCGGCAACGTCGACCTGGTCACGCTGGCGCTGAACCTCTACACGCAGGGCGTGGACCCGGAGCTCGATTTCTCTGATATCGACGCGGTGCGCCAGTGCGTGGAGCACTGCAACCAGTTGCCCGTGCATCCGCGCCATCCGTACGTCGGCGACCTGGTGTTCACGGCGTTCTCCGGCTCGCACCAGGACGCCATCCGCAAGGGCTTTGCGCAGCAGAAGCCTGACGCGATCTGGGAAGTGCCCTACCTGCCGATCGACCCGGCCGACGTGGGCCGCAGCTACGACGCCGTGATCCGCGTGAACAGCCAGTCCGGCAAGGGCGGCATGGCGTACCTGCTGGAGCAGGTGCACGGCATCTACATGCCGCGCCGGCTGCAGATCGAGTTCAGCCGCGCCGTGCAGGCGATGACCGACGAGACCGGCCTGGAAGCCAGCGCGGAAGACCTCTACGCGCTGTTCCGCCGCGAGTATCTGGACGTCGACGCGCCGGTGCGATTTGTCTCGCACCGCATGGTGTCCACGGCCGACAACGCCGTCGAGATCGAGATGGAACTGGTACGCGACGGCCAGCCGGCACGGGTACGCGGCAAGGGCAACGGGCCGATCGACGCGGCAGTCGACGCGTTCTCGCGCGGCCTGGGCATTGCCGTGCGCGTGATGGACTACCACGAGCACGCCATGACCACGGGCGCCGATGCCAATGCGGCCTGCTACGTCGAGGTGCGGGTCGGGGATTCGCCCACGGGCTTTGGTGCCGGCGTGGACGCCAGCATCGTCACCGCATCGCTGAAAGCCATGGTGTCGGGCGTGAACCGCCATCTGCAGGCCCGCGGCGGCGAGCAGGCCCGGGCCGCCTGAGCGGGCAACGCTGGCGCTGCCAGCGTGAAAAGCTGGTGTGCCCTGCCCCCACAGGGCACACCCTAAAAGACGTCCTGGCGGACGCCCACGACATGCGCGGTGCACGACCACGAGCGCACAGCGTACGGGCGCCGCGCCACGCGCGCCACGAATAAATCCGCATGTCCATAGAAGCTTCGGCGGCCGCTGGCAAGCACCGACAATGATCTGTCGCGCATACGCGACGCGCGGGCAGGGAGTTCCTGTCGGCTGTTGTTCACTTGTTTTGCGTCAAGGTTGAGCGCCTTTTCGCACGACACACTGGTCGCACTTTTTTCGATGTCCCGTGCTTGACCACCATGACAACTGCCAACACTCCCCGCCGCAAATCCCTCGTTTCCTCGCTCTGCATGGCGCTTGCCGCCGCCACGATCGGCACCCTTGCCGCGCCGGCCATCGCCGCCGACGACGCCCAGGGCAACTGGATGGTCCGCCTGCGCGGGACGTACCTGGACATGGCCAACAAGTCCGACCCCGTGGGCGGTGTCGGCGCGTCGGACCGGATCCACGTCAACAACAAATGGATTCCCGAAGTCGACATCACGTACTTCATCGTGCCGCACATCGCCGCCGAGCTGGTGCTGACCTACCCGCAGAAGCAGGACGTCAGCCTGGACGGCAGCCGGATCGGCTCCTTCAAGCACCTGCCGCCCAGCCTGCTGCTGCAGTACCACTTCCTGCCGAACGGCACCTTCCGCCCGTACGTGGGCCTGGGCGTGAACGCCACGCGCGTCTACGGCGTGGACCTGGCCGGCGGCACGCTGGGCCTGGACCGCTGGAGCGTGGGCCCAGCGGTGCAGATCGGCATGGACTACAAGATCAACAAGAACTGGTTCCTGAACGTCGACGCCAAGAAGGTCTGGATCTCCAGCAACGTGTACTCGAATGGCGTGAAGGTCTCCACGGTCAACCTCGATCCGTGGCTGTTCAGCGCGGGCGTCGGCTACCGCTTCTGAGATCTGGCGCGGCAGCGCCCAGGCACTTTCCACTTGTCTCCTCGAGGAAGGGCCGCCCAACCGGCGACCTTTCCGTCTCACTGCGCGCGGCAATCCCGCGCGCTTTTTTATGGGCGCGCGGGCGGGGACGGGATAGGGGGACGGGGGGACGCCACGAGGACCGTGGCGCCAGTGGGTCAGCGGAAGGCCGGCTCGTCGAAGCTGCGCAGCTTGCGGGAATGAAGCTGCTCGACGCCGTTCTCGCGCAGGATGCGGATTGCTTCGAGCCCGATCGTCATGTGCTGGCTGACGCGCTGGCGATAGAACGCGTTGGCCATGCCGCGCAGCTTCAGTTCGCCGTGCAGCGGCTTGTCGGACACGCACAGCAGCGTGCCGTACGGCACCCGCAGCCGGAAGCCGTTGGCGGCCACGGCCGCGCTTTCCATGTCGATGGCGATGGCGCGCGACTGGTTGAAGCGCGCGTAGAGCGACTTCGATTTCAGTTCCCAGTTGCGGTCGTCGGTGGACACCACCGTGCCGGTGCGCATGCGGGTCTTCATCTCGGTGCCGGACAGCCCCGTGACGCGCGCCACGGCCTCCTGCAGCGCCACCTGGATCTCGGCGATCGGCGGCACCGGCACCCACGGCGGCAGATCGTGGTCCAGCACGTGGTCGTCGCGCACGTAGGCGTGCGCCAGCACGTAGTCACCGAGTTGCTGGGACCGGCGCAGGCCGCCGCAGTGGCCCACCATCAGCCAGCAATGCGGCCGCAGCACGGCCAGGTGGTCGGTCATGGTCTTGGCGTTCGACGGGCCCACGCCGATGTTCACGAGCGTCACGCCCAGCCCGTCCTCGCGCACCAGGTGGTAGGCCGGCATCTGCGGCAGCGCGCGCGGCCGCGTGGCGTCCTCGGGCTCCACGCCGCCAAGGTCCTGCACCACGTCGCCCGGTTCGACGAACCGCACGTAGCCGTCGCCGCCATCGGTCGACATCAGGCTGCGGCCCAGCGCCACGAATTCGTCGACGTAACGCTGGTAGTTCGTGAACAGCACGAAGCGCTGGAAATGCTGCGGCGCCGTGCCCGTGTAGTGGTACAGCCGCTGCAGCGCCAGGTCCACCCGTTCGGCGGAGAACAGCGACAGCGGCCACGCCTCGCCCGGCGTGGGCTCGAAGGTACCGTTGGCGATGGAGTCGTCGATCCGGCTCAGTTCGGGCAGCACGAACGACGCTTCCAGCTCGCGGGCCTGCGTGTAGCTGATGTCGGTGGTCGACGCCTCGATCACGAACGGCAGCGGGATCGGCCGGCGCGACAGGCCCACGACCACCGGCACGCGGTGATAGCGCATCAGGCGCTCGATCTGGTCGCGGTAGTAGTCGCACAACAGGTCCGGCCGGGTCACCGTGGTGCCGTAGACGCCGGGGTAGGCCACCGTGCCCCACGACGGGCGGCTGTCGGTGACCATCGTCTCCAGGTTGACGGAGATGCCGAGGTACGGATAGCACGCGTGCGCGGCCGACGGCAGGGGCTTGCCCTGGGCGAACGCGTCGAAGCGCGCGCGCACCGCCGCCACGGAGCTGTCGTAGATCTCGCGGATGCGCGCCAGCGCGTCATCGGCATCGCTGAATTCGGCCAACTGGTCGGCCGGGTGTGCGGAAGAGAAGATCGGGGCGTCCATGGCAGCCATCATACCGCCAGCCTTGGCGCCGCGACAGGCCATCGGGCCCCGCCGCCGGCGCGCGCTGGCGGGGGCGTTGCTGCGTGCGGACGCTCGCACTCCGCGGCCAAAGTTGTTTGACGCCGCCGCATCCGCTTCGCTACACTCTGCGCCGAAATACGCGACAAATCAGCGCGATACATCGCGCGAATCGCGGCGCAGCCGCTCTGCGTCCCCCACTTCCGGAGGGGCTGCTCGCATGCGCTCCGGAATCACGCAGGAGGAATTGTCGATGGAAATCCGTAATCCGTTGCCCGCCGAGATCGAGGCAGCCCGGCTGCTGCTGGCTGCCAACGGCTGGGAACAACGGGTCGGCAATCCCGAGCGCTTTGCCCAGCTCATCGCCAACTCGCAGCGCGTGGCGGTGGCCGTGGAGCACGGCGAAGTCATCGGCTTCGCACGCGCCCTGTGCGACGACATCTCCAACGGCTATATCTCGATGGTCGCGGTCGCGCCCCAGCACCGGCGGCGCGGCATCGGCCGCGCGCTGCTGCGCCACGTGATGGGCAACGATCCCGACATCACGTGGGTCCTGCGCGCGGCGCGGTCCTCGGAGGCGGCCTTCTTCGGCCAGCTTGGCTTTACGCCCTCGATGGTGGCGATGGAGTGGCGCCGCCGCTAGGCCGCCTACTGCGCCATCGCGCGCCGGAATTCCTCGGCCGTACCCATCTGGCGGAACAGCTTGCCGCCCGGCGCGAACCGGTCTGCCGACGACAACCCGCCCACCACCACCGGTTCGAATCCCACCTCCCGCACCAGTGCCGATGCCACGGCCAGCGCCTCGGCATCGTCGGCCGCCAGCGGCACCGCCATCGGCGGCCCGCTGCGGTGGCTTTCCCGCGTAAATTCCGCCGCGCCCGTGAAATTGAACGCGCGGACAATGCGCGCACCCTTCAGGTACTTGGCCGTCGTCGCGCCGATGCCGTTGGCCTTGACCTCGTCGACGATGGCGCCGTCGCGCGCCGCGATGGCGTTGGTGGCGTCGAGCACGATCTTGCCCTGCCAGCGGTGCTGCTGCCCCACCTCGGGCACCGCGCTGTAGGGCACGGCCAGCAGGATCACGTCGGCAAAGGCCAGCGCCTGGGCCACCGTGCCGGTGCGGGCCAGCGGGCCCAGCGGATCGGCCAGCGACTTCAGTTCCTCGGGATGGCGCGACGCGAACATTACCGGATGGCCGGCCTTGACGAACAGGCTGCCCACGGCGCCGCCCAGCCGGCCCGATCCGACCACGCCGATCTTCAACCGCGCCGGCTCGCGCGTGCCCTGGGCCATGGCATGGCCGGCCGGCACCGTCAGCAGCACGCTCCAGCCGCCCGCGATCAGCACCCTGCGCCGCCCGTGCGACATCCCGCGAAATCCGTGTGCCATGGCCTGTCTCCCGCTTGCTTCCTCCGATCACTCTAGGCGAAAACACGCGCCAGCGAGCCGCTGGCCTGTCACGGGAATGTCACGTCCGGCGCCCCGGACCGGCGCGCGGCCATGTGACGCAGACGCCTCACGCCCGGCTCGCCCCGCCATAACAGCAACGCCCCGGCACCTGCCGGGGCGTACCCGTTTCTGCGGGCCTTATTCGGGCTGGATATTGGCCGCCTTGATGATGCGGCCCCACTTGTCCGATTCCTGCGACTGGAACTTGGCCAGCTCGGCCGGCGTGCTGGTGAAGATGTCGGTACCCGTGGTCTTGTAGAAGTTCGACGCCGTCTCGCTCCTGGCCGCCTTCACCAGCATCTGGTTCAGCTTGGTCACCACGGCGGGCGGCGTGCCGGCCGGGGCGTAGGCCGCGAACCAGTAGCTCATCTCGTAGCCCTTGACGCCGGCCTCGTCGATGGTCGGCACGTCGGGCGCCAGCGGCGAGCGCGCCTTGCCGGACACGCCCAGCGCGCGCAGCTTGCCGGTTTTCACCTGCGGCAGGCCGGTGGCCGTGTCGGTGATCATCATCTGGATCTGGTTGCCCAGCAGGTCGGTGATTGCCAGCGGATTGCTCTTGTACGGCACGTGCAGAAGCTGCACGTGGGCCATCTGCTGGAACAGCTCGCCGGCGATGCGCGACGACGAACTGCCGCTGCCGAAGCTGAGCTTGCCCGGTTCCTTCTTCGCCAGCGCGATGAATTCCCCGACGGTCTTGGCCGGCACCTGCGGATTGACCACCATGATCTGCCCACCCCGGCCCAGCGCGGACAGCGGCGCGTAGTCCTTCACCGGGTCGTACGGCAGCTTCTTGAACAGGTGCTCGTTGGCGGCGTGCGTGGTGTTGGTGGTGATCAGCACCGTGTAGCCGTCCGGCGCGGCCTTGGCGACGTCGGTGGCGGCGATGAAGCCATTGGCGCCGGGCTTGTTGTCGACCACGACAGTGGCCTTGCTGTCGACCGTGACGGCCTGCCCGATGGCCCGGGCAAGCTGGTCCGTGGCGCTGCCGGCCGCGAACGGCACGACAAAGCGGATCGGCTTGTCCGGGAACTCGGCCCAGGCGCTGCCCGCGGGCAGGGCCAGGCACGCGAACGTGGCAAGGGCGGCAACGGCCAGCGGCCTGCGAATTCCGTACATCTGTGTCTCCTCGAATCGTTTTGACATTGGGACGGCTCGGCAATCATGCAGTGCCGCCGGCGAGCCGCGGCGGCAGGGGGATCGGCAGGCCCAGCAGCAGGAACGCGAGTGCCTTGCCGTGGGTGTCCAGGTTCAGCGCGTCGTTGACGCCGCCGTCCAGCACGCCGTCGATCACGAAGTTCATGGCCTGGATGGACGGCACCACGTACCGCCTGACAGCCGTGGGCCGGCGCGCGGCAAACAGCGCGCGCACGGCGTCTTCGGTAACGTGGGCCACGAGGTGGTCGAAGTCGCGCGCATCGTAGGCAATCACGCTGATGTTCGAGCGGTCGCCCTTGTCGCCGGTGCGGCCGTGGGCAAGCTGGTAGAGCGGCACGGTGTGGGTCGTGTTCATGGCGGCTCCGGGGTCAGGCGTCGACAAAGGCATGGCGGACGGTCACCGCATCGCGCGGCACCAGGCAGGACGTGGCGTTCAGCCGCGCGCGCATGGCCGTGCGCACGCCCCCGCCGCCGGCCGGGCCGCAGGTATAGAGCGCGTTGACCTCGCGCAGCAGCGCCTGGGCGACGGCCTGGTCCTCGTGGGCCAGCGCGGCCCGCAGGCGCACGTCGCGCGCGGCGGCCTCGCCGGCCTGCGGCTGCGCCAGCATCGTCCCGGCATCGTCGCCAAACACGCTCAGCACGCCGATCAGGTCGAAGCGGATCGCCACGTCGAAGCCCAGCATCTGCATGCGCCGGCGCACGATATCGGCGGCCAGCCGGGCGCGCGCGGCGGCGTTGGGGCCGGCATAGGAAATCTCGCCCTCGGCAAACCAGCCGCCGTGGTGGAACAGGTTGGCCTTCAGTTGCGCCGGGCGGGCATGGCCGCGGATGTTGCGCACGGCCACGCGGTCGGGGCCCACCTGCTCGACGCTGACCGCGCCGATATCGGCCACCACGTCGGGCGTCAGGTAGGCGCAGGGGTCGTGCACTTCGTAGAGCAGTTGTTCCTTGACGGTGCGCAGGTCGACGCAGCCGCCGGTATCGGCCGCCTTGAAGATCTCGATGCCACCGTCGGCGTCTAGCCGGGCGATCGGGAAGCCCACCGCGTGCACGTCGGGCACGTCCTTCATGCCGGGATCGGCAAAGTAGCCGCCGCTGACCTGCGCGCCGCATTCCAGCAGGTGCCCGGCCATGGTGGCGGCGGCCAGCCGGTTCCAGTCGTCCCAGGCCCAGCCGAAGTGCGCCATCGCCGGCCCCACGGCCAGCGCCGGGTCGGCCACGCGGCCGCAGACCACCACCTGGGCGCCGTCGCGCAGCGCATCGGCAATCCCCTGCGCGCCGATGTACGCGTTGGCGCAGACAAAGCGCGCGTCCGGAAACGCGTCGCCGACGATGCCGCGCAGCAACTCGCGCCCGGCGTCGTGCGACAGGTCGTCGCCCTCCACCACCGCCACGCGCGGCCGTGGCAGCCCCAGTTCGGCAGCCAGCGCGACGATGCGCCGCGCGGCCGCCCGCGGATTGGCGGCGCCGAAATTGCCGATGATCGGGATGCCGTGGCCCAGGCACAGGCCCAGCACCGGCGTCATCAGGTGGTCCAGCAGCGGCTCGTAGCCATGTTCGGGGTTGTTGCGGCGCGCCAGTTGCGCCAGCGCCAGCGTGCGTTCGGCCAGCGTCTCGAAGATCAGCGCGGCCGGGCCGCCGGCGGCAATCAGCGTGCGCACCACGGGCAAGGCGGCATCGGTGCGGTCGCCGGAGAATCCGGCGCCGGACCCGATCAGCAGGGGAGCAGTCATGGGCGTGGCAGCGTCTGGCAGGAGTGAACGGCGATCCCATTCTAGGGCCGGCTTCTGCCCCGCCAAAACGGATTATTTGGATTAATCTATCGACTTCCCAGATCAATCCTCCGCCCCCACCCCGCCATGCTGTCGAACCTCTCGGTCAAGCACCTGCGCGCCTTCGTGGCGCTGGCCACGCATCGCAACTTCACCCGGGCGGCGCAGGCGTGCCACCTGTCGCAGTCGGCCTTCAGCACGCTGATCCAGACGCTGGAGGACCAGGCCGGCAGCCGGCTGTTCGAGCGCACCACGCGCCACGTGGACCTGAGCGCCGACGGCCGCCGCTTCGAGGAAGTCGCCACCCGCCTGCTGGCCGACTTCGAAACCGCGTTCGAGGACCTGCGCGACCACGCCGAGCGCCGCAAGGGCCGCGTGGCCATCGCGGCGCTGCCGTCGCTGGCCGGTGGCGACCTGCCGCCGCTGATGGCCGATTTCCATCGCCGCTACCCCGGCATCTCGCTGGCACTGTACGACCAACTGGCCGATGGCTGCATCGACATGGTCCGGCGCGGCCAGGCCGACTTTGCGCTGGCGCCGGCCCCGGCCCAGGACGCCGACCTGCGCGTGGAATCGCTGGTCCACGACACCTTCCACCTGGTCTGCCCGGCCGATCACCCGCTGGCCGCCAGGCGGCGCATCGCCCCGCAGGCGCTGGCCGGCCTGCCGTTCATCCAGCTATCGCGTACCAGCAGCGTGCGCCAGCACCTGGATGCGGCCATGCATCCGCTGAAGCTCAATGGGGTGATGGAGGTGGAACACCTGGCGACGGTGGCCGCGCTGGTGGAGGCCGGGCTGGGCGTGTCGGTGGTGCCGGCGCTGGCGCTGTTCCAGTTCCTCCGCGAGGGGCTGGCCGTGCGGCCGATGCAGATGCCGGCGCTGGTGCGCGAGATCTGCCTGGTGCGGCTCAAGGACCGCGGCGATTCGGCGGCGTCCGCCGCGATGATCGATTGCCTGCGCGCGCACTACGGGCGCGGCGCGCGCCGGTGAGCGTAGCGCTCAGAAGTGGCCCAGATAGCCGCCGTCGACGGCCAGCACCTGCCCGGTCACGTACGACGCCGCCGGCGACGCCAGGAACACCACGGCGCCCGCCACTTCGGCCGGCTGGCCCCAGCGGCCCAGCGACGTGCGGTTGCGCAGCCATTCGGCCACGGTTTCATCGTCGACCATGGCCTGGTTCGGCTCGGTGGCAAAGTAGCCCGGCGCCACGGCGTTGACCGTGATGCCGTGCCGGCCCAGGTCGGCGGCCATGGCCCGCGTCAGCGCGTCCAGGCCGCCCTTGGTGGCGGGATACAGCACGTCGTTGGCGCGCGCCACCTGTCCCGCGATCGACGTCACGTTGACGATGCGTCCGTAGCCGCCCTGCTGCATCCGCCGCGCCGCATGGCGGCACAGCGCGTACGGGGCCACCAGATTGGTCTCCAGCATCGCGCGCAGGTCCTGGGCGTCCAGGTCGGCCATGCCGCTGCGCTGGCGGGCGCCGGCGTTGTTGACCAGGATGTCGAGCCTGCCGTGCCGCGCGTCGAGATCGGCAAACGCCTGCGCAACGGCAGCTTCGTCGGTGATGTCGAGCGCCAGGGCTTCCGCGCTGGCGCCGCGCGCCAGCAGGTGGTCGATGGCGTGGTCCAGCCGTGCGGGGCTGCGCGCGCAGACAATCACGTGGGCGCCGGCATCGGCCAGCGCCTCGGCCATCGCCAGGCCAAGGCCCTGCGCGCCGCCGGTGACCAGGGCCACGCGGCGGGCCAGAGAGAAAGGATGGACTGCGGGGGTCGTCGCCATGGCGGCCACTATACCGCAGCCCGCCGGGCGCGGCGGGGCCTCAGCGGATCAGCTTGCCGGTCGACGAGACGATCGACATCTCGACGAACGACGACCCGGTATGGCGGGCCGGGCTGTAGCTGATCAGGATGCCGCCCAGGTCGTAGTCGCGCAGCCCTTCCAGCGCGGTCACCAGCTTCTCGCGCGTGGGCTCGGGCCCGGCGCGGCGCAGCCCTTCCACCAGCACCTTGGCCGACATGAAGCCTTCCATGCCCGCGTTGCTGGGCTCCTGGTTCTGGGCCTTGGCCAGCCCGCGGTACTCGCTGGCGATGCTCATCTGGCTCGAATTCATCCCCGGCACCACCTGCGTGATGATCAGCCCCTTGCCGTCCTCGCCCAGGTCCTTGATGAACGAATCGGCCGCGTTGTTCGACAGCGTGACGAACTGCGCCTGGCTGCCGCCCTTTTTCATCTCGCGGATGATCCGCGCCGCCTCCGACCCCGACCCGATCACCATCACCGCCTGCGGGTTGGCCTTGTTCAGCGTGGCCACGCCCTGTGCGATGTCGCCCATCGGCCGGTTGAACGACGCCGCGCCGGCCGGCTGCACGCCGCGCGCCTGGAGCGCGGTGTTGAAGCCTTCGAACACGTCCTGGCCGAAGCCGTCGTTGGCGTAGAAGATGGCGATGCGGCTCATGCCCGACGTGGCCAGGTGGTTGATCGCGCGGGCCACCTCGTCCTGGTACTTGGCGCGCACGTTGAACACGTAGCGGTTGACGGGCCGGTGCAGCGTGATGGCGCCGGTCAGCGGGGCGATCAGCGGTACCTTCTCGGCGCCGATGATCGGCAGGATGCTTTCGTTCTGCGGCGTGCCGCGCACCATGAACAGCGCGAACACCTTGTCCTCGCCAATCAGCTTGCGGACGTTGTCGGGCGTGCGCTTGGCGTCGAAGCCGTCGTCGTAGGTCAGCAACTCGATGCGCCGCCCCGCCACGCCGCCGTTGGCGTTGATGTGGTTCAGGTAGACCTGCGCCCCGGCGATCTGCTCCTTGACGGAGCCCGCGACCGGGCCGCTGACACCGGCCGACTGGCCGATCCGGATGGTGGACTTGGTGATGCCCGGTTCGGCGTGTGCCGCCATGGGCGTGACAAACCCGAGCGCGGCGGCAAGCATGCCGCACGCGACGTATCGTGCGTTCCTCATTGTGACCCCTCCAGTAGCGCTGGCTTTAATAGTGTTCTTGAGCTGCCCGCGCGCAGGCGCTGGCGCATCGGCCGATGCGCCGCGCGGCGGCTCACGAAAAGTACCTTAACGGGGGTAATTGTTCAAATCGGGGAACAATCGACGGGGGGGAACTGTTGCTGCGGCAGCACACCGCGAACGGACTGGTCCGGTTGACGTTTCGGGTGTGGCCGCAGCGTGGCGCATGACGGGACATGCGCCGAGGCGCGCCGGTCAGGGCGCGTGGATCAGGCCGGGACGCGGGCCGCCGGAGCCCACGGCACAGGCAACTCAGGGAAAGGCCGGGACGGCGGGGTCCAGGCCGGCAAAGCGGGCTTCCGGATGGGCGTTCTGCAGCAGCGTCTCGATTTCCTCCACGCGGCCGCGCGGCACGTCCACCATCAGCAGCAGCTTGCCCGACTCGATATCCTTCTCGAACACGCGCAACCGGCTGTTCGGGGCCGAGCTGCCGATCATGCTCGATGCCCACGCGCCGAACACCGCGCCCAGCACCGCCAGCACGCCGACCAGGCCCCACTGCGGGGTATCGCTGACGATCGGGAACATCGCCACCACCACGCCTGCCACGATGCCCACGCCACCGCCCACCATCAGGCCCATTTCGGCCGCGTGGACGATGTCCGAGGTCTGGAACAGGTTGGCTTCGTGCAGGCCCGTCATGTCGGCGCCGTCGCGTCCCACGAAGTGGATGTGGCGGTTCTCGATGCGGGCCAGCAGCAGGTCGTCCATGGTGCGGCGGGCGCTCGCCAGGTCCGGCAACAACCAGAAGATCCGTTTGCGCATGACTTGCCTCCTCTGTCAGGCCGCCCCGGAACATGGGTCATCCGTCAGGGACGGTTTCGTTCGTTCTACTCTCTCCGCCGGCCCAGCGCAAGGCACCGAACGGCCGACTGCGCGGCGCGCCGCACCGCATGGATTTCCAACGTCACGTTGCGCCGCATCATCGGCTCAGAATGTGATCGGCAGGCGCACGGTGACGGTCAGGTCGGGCGTGTCGCGCGTGAGCCCGGCGCCCACCGACAGGTTCAGCGTGTAGCGGTTGTTGAAGCGGTACGAGTAGCCCACCAGCAGCGTGCCCTGCGTGATCCGCACCGACCCCGGGATGGTCTGCCCGTTCTGCTTGGTCGGCCAGATGATGCTCTGGTCGTAGCCGATACTGAACGACGCATGCTCGTTCAGCGACAGGCCCATGCCGAAGTTGAACTGGAAGATGTCGCCGGGCGAGATCTTGCCCAGGAATTCCTTCTCGCCGTTCAGCACGGTGCGGCTGATGTTGTCGCGCGCAAAGTTGTGCAGGTAGCTGAACGTGCCGAAGAACACGGCCGGATCGGTCGGCAGCAGCCACGTCACGCCCGGCTGGATGGCCTGGAAGCCCGTGCCCGTGGGCATGCCCAGCGGCAGGCCGGTGCCCGTGGTGTTGCTCACGCAGCGGGTGACGCAGTCGGTCACCACCTCGAACGGATCGCGCCCCGTGTTCGACTTGTAGCGCAGCCAGCCGATGAAGAACGGCATCTTCTCGTTGCCGTAGTTGAGTTGGTAGCGCAGCGTCGCCTCCACGTCGCCCAGCCCGCTGCCGCTGGAGCTGAACACGTTGTCGAACGCGGTACCGGTGAAGACCTCGCGGCTCACCGTATCGCTGCTGGAATGCACGTACGGGATCTTGGCTTCGATCTCCAGCCGCTTGGTGATGCCGTAGCGGAACGCCATCGCGCCGATGTAGGTGGACGTCTTGACCTGCCGCACGTCCACCAGCCCGATCAGGATGGCCGGAATGACCGTGTAGCCCACCAGCGCCACGCGGTCGCTGGACGAGTAGCCGTACTGGAAGCTGGGCTCCACCACGAGCTTGTTGGCCGGCGTCAGCACGCCGGGCTGGTCGAAGATCGGCGCGATCTCGGGCGGCCGGGTCTCGCGCTCGGGCGGCCGGCCCACCGGTTCCTCCACGCCCGCGGCGGACTCGCCCGGCTGGGCGGCCTGCGCCTGCGGCGGGGCGTCCGGCGGCGCGGCCACGGGTGCCTGCTGGGCCTGCACGCCCTGCTGCGCGGTGTTGTTGATCTGGGTGGCGCTGGCGGCCGCGCCCGCGGCGGCGGCATTGGTGGCCATGTTGCCGCCGGTCACGCCCGCGCCCTGCCCGCCGCGCTTGTGCGACAGCGTGTCGCTGTTCACCGTGTTGCGCAGTTCGCGGATGGTGGCCTGCTGTTCGGCCAGCGCGCGCCGCATTTCCTCTAGCTGGCGGGCCTGGACGGCCAGTTCCTTCTGCAGCGCTTCCAGCCGCGAGGCCGCTGGCGGGCCTGCATACGGCGATGTCTGCGCCTGTGCCATGCCGCCCAACAGCAGCATCGAGCATCCGGCATAGCCGATGCCCTGCAGCGAACGCTTCTTCATGACGTCTTCCTCCCCCGGGGACGGCGGGCAAACCGCAGGGCCCGCACCTGTTCGTTCACGACTTTCGCGATTTACCTCAGTGCCGCGGACCTTTGCATGACGCTGTTCAACGCGGTGTTTGCCATCTGTGAGCGGAACGCCGCCAGGGTGTTCACGCTTGCGTTGAGGGTCATCAGGCTCTGGATGTTCTGGTTGTTGAGGTTATTCTGGATCACGGTGCCCGGCATGTTCGATACCGCACCCATGTTTGCCGAGTTGCCCGCGCCGTTCTGGATCACGGTCAGCAGGCCGTTGGTGACGATGGTGCCGGCGCTGGCCACGGCCTGCTGCGCCGCGCCCGATGCACCGGCGGCAATCGCCGACGCCCCGGCCGCCGCAGCGCTGGCCGTGCTGCTGGCCGTGCCCGCCGCGCCCTGTGCCGCCGCCGAAGCGCCATTGGCGGCCGTGGTGGCGGCCTGCCCGGCCTGTCCCGCCGCGCCTTGGGCCGCCGCCGCGGCGGCCTGCGCCGACGCCACCGCGGCGTTGGCCGCACTGTTGGCGGCATTCACCGCCACCGTGACATGGCCCAGCGCCTGCGCCAGCTGCGTCGCCTGCGCGGCCGTGATCGCGCTGATATCGGGAATCGTGATGCTGGTGGATACCGCCAGCGCGCCGTTCACGAACACGGCGCGGTCGATGCCGAAGCCCACCTGCAGGCCGCCGGCGTCAAAGCCGCCGCGCGATTCCTCCAGCCGCGCCTCCGCCACCGGCTTCCAGCCGGCCATCTGCTTGCGGGCATCGGACACCGGCTTGACGGGCTCGCGCGTGGCCAGCGTCATGGCAGCCGCCAGCGGATCCTGCGCCGGGTGGTGCTTCGCCACGCTGGCCTTGTCCACCGGCAACACGCGCGCCGGCGCCGGCTGGGCCTTGGGCAGCGCGCCCAGCACCGCATGCGCGGGCGCCGTCATGACGCCCCGCACGGTCGATACGGCGGCCTCTGCCTGGGTGGCCACCTCGGCCGGCCGCTCCGCGGGCAGTTCCACGGCGGCCGGCAGCGCCGTCATGTCGACGGCCATCGCCACCGCCACGTCGGCATGGCTGGCCGGCTCCGGTGGATCGCTGGCCAGGCTCTCGGTATTGGCCTGGGCGTGTCCCGCGCAGGCCAGCCCCGCGCCAAACAGCACGGCGGCCGTGGCATGGCCGGCGCTGCGTCTTGGCGGGGGTGAATCGGTGGTTCGGGCCATGATGTTCCTCAGCTCAAAAATCAGAGATGCCATGCTTGGGCATGACGGTGAAGAACAGACTGTCTCGCGGCACGCCTGTGGAATATGGCCCGGTCGGCGCTACCCGCCAGTCCGACGCCTGGTTGAAACGGGCCTGGTCGGTCCGGTTGTGGATCACGAACAGCAGGCTGCTGTCCCAGATCCGTTCGAAGTAGTCGCGCTCCAGCGCGCGGGTGCCGCGGGCCGGGTCGCCAATCAGGACACGGTTGCCCTTGACGCCCTTCACCACGACGAAATGGTGGTAGCCGTTCTCCACGATCAGCACGATCGCCGGGATCTGCGCTTCCTCCAGCTTCGATAGCGGCAGCTCGTAGCCGTCGGCCTGGAAGCCGCGCGACTCCAGGAACCGCTTCATGTCGAGCAGCGAGAAGCCCTCGGCCCGGATCTTGGCCTGGTCGCCGTTCACGTACATGTTCGCGAACACCGTCTGCTCGGTCGTCGGAAAGTTGTACTGGTACGTCAGCAGCGTGGCCACGGCCGCCGAGCCGCAACTGAAGTCGTATTGCTGCCGGATGGTCGTGCGGAACCGCGCCTCGCGCAGGCTCGTGACCGGCACGTAGTACGAGTTGCCCTGGTCGCCGGGCACGCGGATCGTGTCGGCGTGGGCGCTGGCGATGCCGCCCAGCGCCGCCGCCAGCAGGACGGCCCTTCCCAGCAGGCTGCGCATGATCATTTGAACTGGACGTTGAGGATGGTCGCGTTCTGGATCAGTACGTTGTTGCCGGAGTTCTGGATTACCGTCGGCAACCCCGCGGCGTTCGAGAACGAGCCGTCGGCCACGATGTTGCTGCCGGAGAACGTGTTGACGGCGGCGTTGTCGCCAACCGTGCCGTGCAGGCGCATGTCGTTGACCACCACCTCGGCGCCGCCGCGCACGTCATCCAGCTTCTGGGTCGCCACGGCCCTGGCCGCCGTGCCGAAGATGTTCGGTTTCTGGCCCTGGTCCGGCGTCATCGCCGCGACACTGGCCGCTGCGCCCGCCACCGCGGTGGCTGCGCCGGAATCACTGCCCGCGACCACGCTGGCCGTGGCGGATGCCTCGGCGCCGGGCGGCCCTGCATTGGCCTGGGCAAATGGCCAGACCAGTAAGGCTGTCGACAGCGTGACGACAGCTCGGCGTAGCGATCGCATGGTGCGTCTCCCCTTGTGCGCCCCGGGCAGTGGCGTGGGCCGCCACCGCCGCGAACCTGCAGGCCTGCCGGCCGATGCGGGCCCGCGCGGCAAACCTGCGCCGCGCGGCCCCGCCCTGCCGGATTGAACCCTGGCGGCCCGGTCCCGCTCCGTGCGGAACGGAACAGAGCGCGCCAGCCGCTTACCTGCCAACGTTCATGTTGGCCTGCACATTGACGCTTTGCTGCACCAGCGATGCCATGCCGCTGTTCTGGTTGGCGATCATGATGCCCGCCGCCGACTGACCGACGCTGGTCATGGCGTTGGACATGTTGAACGTGCCGGCATCGACGTAGTTGGTACCGCCGGCACCGCCAGCGCCACCCACCGCACCATTGCCCGCACCGCCCGTGCCGCCATTGCCGACGCCGCCGGCACCACCCGCACCGCCGGGGCCCGATGCCGCGCCCACCGCACCGGCTGCGCCCGTGGCGCTGCCATTCGAGGCCGTGGTGGTCGAGCTGCCATTGGTGGCCGAGCCGCCGCCGCCGCCAGCGCCCGCGACGCTGTTCTGCGCGCCGCCCGCACCGCCGGTGCCCGTGCCGGTGCCGGCCGTGGCCGCACCCGCCGTCGACGTGGCCGCACCGCCGGCGCCGCCCGTGCCCGAGCCTGCGCCGCCAGATGCCGTGGCCGTAGCCGTGCCACCCGCCGCGCCCGCACCGCCGGTGCCGGTGCCTGCCGCGCCGGTACCCATGCCGGTACCGGTGCCGGTGCCGGAGCCCGCGCCACCTGCGCCTGCCGTTGCAGTGCCGGTACCGCCAGCACCCGCGCCGCGCTCGTTCGACGTGTTGGTCGAGCCGCTGCTGCCGCCGGCACCCAGGCCAGCGCCCAGCCCGCCGCCCAGGCCGGAGCCGCCGCTGCCGCGCGCATAGCCGCCATCGCCACCGGCGCCGCCGCGCGAGCCTGCGCCCGCACTGCCGCCCGCACCCAGGGCCGAGCCGCCGCGTCCGCCGGCGCCCAGGCTCGCGGTCAGGGCGCTGCCGCCCGCGCCGCGGCCATTGCCGCCATCACCGCTGGCGCCGCTGGCATTGCCGCCGCGTCCGCCGGTGCCGGCCCATGCGCCGTCGTTGTAGGCCGATCCCGACGTTGCGCTGCCGTTGGTGGCCGAGCCGCCATTGCCGCCCGAGCCGCCGTTGCCGCTGGCGCCGCCGTTGCCGCCGTTGCCGCCGCTGCCGCCCTGCCCGGTACCGCCGGTGCCCGCGCCGCCCGCGCCGCCGGTGGCGCCTGCCGCGCTACCGCTGTTGGTGGCGTAGTTGCCGATGTTGGAGATGGTGTTGCCCGACACGGCGCCGTTCAGCCGGCTCACCGCCAGCGCGCGGCTGGAGTTGAACGCGTTGCTGAAGTTGGCCGTGGCCGTGCCGCCATTGGCCGCCGCCGCGTTGCCCATGCCGCCCAGCTCCTGCGTGGTGCGGTTGCGGGACTGGGTGTTGGTCTGGGTGGTGGTCCGCGTGGAAGTGCGGGTGGAGCTGAGCGTGGCGGTCCGGGTATCGGTGCTGTTGTCCTGGTACGTCTTCGAGTATTCGTTGGCGGATGCGCCGGCCCCGCTTTGCGTCGAAGTCGCCGTAGCGGTATTGGTGTTGTCACCCTCACCATGGTTGTTGTTGGTCGGATTCGCCCAGGCAGTGCTAGCGAAGGCCAGCGCGATTGCCGACGCGAGTAAAGTCTTTTTCATACGAAGCTCCCAGGAAGTTTGTTGCAGCGGCTCAGCCTCCGGCCGGCGCTCTCGGGAACAGCGGCTGGAGGTTCAGGTCCGGCACGGTTGCCAGACCAGCCGCCCATTGCGCATATTCGGTGCCAGCGTGCCCCCTTTCGGCGAAAAGCTCTGGAAATACAAGGGCCCGCGCCGTTTCGGAGGAGAACTTTCCTGGTGCATTTGCCCTGCCGCAGGGCGCGGGGCCTGTGCTTGGCAGTAGACATGTCACACCGTTGTGACATAGGTTGGGACCGGTAGCCGGCCATCGGCCGACCCCCTGCGGAAAATCGGCTTCCATTCAAGGAGTTAGCACGTACCCCCGCGCAAACCCGCGCGCGGGCGCGCCGTAACGGCCATGAAACAACGCTGGCCGGGTGGACGGTATGCCGCGCAGGCGGTGCCGGCCGCGCGCACCATGCCGGGTCGCTGCCGGACCGCCCGGGCACCGACCCGTACGGGTGAGCCGGACACGCCGGCGCGCGGCGTGAATCCATCCGCGGCGGCCGCCTTTCTTGCGGAACCGGTGCACCGCCCCGGCGCGCAACGGGTAATGCCGCGTAATACCGCGGCGTCGGCGCCACTAGGGTGTTTCATGCTAGGCTCTATGTCTGATTTAACGTACATTAGTCCCATCAAGGACTTGTTAGCGCATGCGCCAGGCAAAACCATGAGTGAAGCCGTCGTTCCCCTGTATCACCAGATTTACGTGGTGCTCCGCCAGCAGATCGTGGAAGGCCGTTTCGGTCAGGGCCCGCTGCCTGGCGAGATCGACCTTGCCAAGCAGTTCCACGCGTCGCGCGTGACCATGCGGCGCGTGTTCGACCGCCTGGTGCAGGAGGGCCTGGTGCGCCGGCATCGCGGCCTGGGCACCTTCGTCAATCCGCACCCGGTGAAGCCCGCCGCCAGCGAGGAACGCGCCACGAGCCTGCTCGGCACCATCATCGACATGGGCGAGAAGACGTCGGTCAAGGTGATTTCGATCGACGAGGTGCACGCCACCCCCGACGTGGCCGAGGCGCTGAAGATCCAGACAGGCGATCCCGTCATCAAGATCGTGCGCGTGCGCCACTACCGCAGCCGGCCGCTGTCGCACATCACCACCTACCTGCCCGCCGACCTGGGCCGCCCGCTGGCCCGCCACGACCTGGAAACCAAGCCGATGCTGCGCCTGCTGGAAGCAGCCGGCGTGGAACTGGGCCGCGCCTCGCAGGTGCTGACCGCCCGCCTGGCCGACGTGGTGGTGGCCCCGCTGCTCGACGTGCCCGTGGGCGGCGCGCTGCTGGCGGTGCGCCGCGTGGTGCTGGACAAGGCCGGCCGCCCGGTGCAGCTGCTGATGGGCCAGTACCGGCCCGACCGCTACGAATACCGCATGGAGCTGTCCCCGATGGGCGGCGGCGACAGCGCCAACGTCTGGGTCGAGAACGAAACCCGCACCGGCCTGCGCGACTGACCCGCGCGGCCACGACGTTTTCCTGCCACGCAGGCGGCATTTCCGGGCGACGCGTTTCACGCCATACTGCGCACTCCTGATCACATCGTCGAGGAGCCATCGTCATGCCAGTCGTTCGCCCGGGCGTGTTCCAGCCTGCCCGTCCCTCCGCCCATTCCCGCCGCCGCCGCGTGCTGGCGCTGCTGGCCCTGGCGCCAATGCTGGCGATGCCGGCCGCGCACGCGGCCATCGCCGGCGGCAAGCCGATCCGCATCCTGGTAGGCGCCCCGGCCGGCGGCACCACCGACACGCTGGCGCGCACCATCGCCCAGGAAATGTCGCAGACGCTTGACCAGCCCGTGGTGGTCGAGAACCGGCCCGGCGCGGGCGGCAACATCGCCGCCGACATGGTGGCCAAGAGCCCGGCCGACGGCACCACGCTGCTGATGAGCTTCACCAGCCACACGATCAACGCCACGCTGTACAAGAAGCTGCCGTTCGATCCGATCGCCGATTTCACGCCGATCACGCTGGTGGCCAACGTGCCGAGCGTGCTGGTGGCCACGCCCAGGCTGCCGGCCAACAACATCCCCGAACTGATCCGGCTGGCGAAGGCCCAGCCCGGCAAGCTGAACTTCGGCATCGGCTCGGTAGGGTCGTCGGTGCATCTGGCCGGCGACATGTTCAAGATGATGACGGGCACCTACATCGTCAACATCCCGTACAAGGGCACCACGCCGGCCATTACCGACCTGCTGGCCGGCCAGGTGGACCTGATGTTCGCCAGCACGCTCAACGTGGCGCAGCACGTGAAGGCCGGCAAGCTCAAGGTGCTGGGCGTGACCAGCCCGGCGCCGCTGCCGCAGTTCCCCGGTGCGCAGCCGATTGGCGCGACGGTGAAAGGCTTCGAGTCGAGCGCGTGGTTCGGCCTGTTCGGCCCGGCCAACCTGCCGCCCGAGATCACCCAGACGCTCTACCAGGCCGCGCGCCAGGGGCTGGAGCAGCCGGCCGTGCGCAAGCGGCTGGAGACCGACGGCGCGCAGCCCAGCGGCATGGCACCCGACGCGTTCGCCAACTTCGTGAAACAGGACGTCAAGCGCTGGGCCACCGTCGTCCGGTATTCCGGAGCCCAGCCGGAATGACGCTGTCCAGCGGCAACGCCGTCGATCCCGTCCGGCTGCCCGCCACGCTCGCCCAGAAACTGGTGGCGCGCGCGGCCGGCGTGGACCATGTCACGCCGGGCAGCATCGTGATGTGCAAGGTCGACCTGGCGATGTCGCACGACTCCAGCGGGCCGCGCCGCGTGGCGCCGCTGCTGCGCGAACTGGGCGCCCGCGTGTGGGACCCGGCGCGCTTCGTGGTGGTGACCGACCACTACCTGCCGGCCGCCGACCCCGACGCGGAAGCGATCCTGCGCTTCACGCGCGACTGGGTGCGCGACGCCGGCATCCCGAACTTCATCGACGGGCAGGGCATCTGCCACGTCGTGCTGCCCGAGCGCGGCTTTGTGCTGCCGGGCCGCTTCATCGTCGGCGGCGACAGCCACAGCCCCACGGGCGGCGCGTTCGGCGCCTACATGTTCGGCGTGGGCGCCACCGAGATGGCTGGCGTGCTGGCCACCGGCGAGATCTGGCTGCGCGTGCCGCAGACCATCCGCATCGACTGGCAGGGCGCGCTGGCCGACGGCGTCTGCGCCAAGGACATCATGCTGTGCCTGTGCGCCACGCTGGGGCTGGGCGGCGGCCGGTACGAGGCCATCGAGTTCACCGGCCCGGCCGTGGTCGCGCTGCCGATGCAGGAACGCATGACGCTGACGAACATGTGCACCGAGCTGGGCGCGCAGACCGGGCTGATCGCCCCCGACGCGACGACCATGGCATGGCTGGCGCAGGCCGGGGTGGACGCGGCCACGCTGGCGGCCATCGACCCGCGTCCGTGGCGCAGCGACGCCGATGCGCCGGTGCTGGCCACCCACCGCTTCGACGCCTCGGCGCTGGCCCCGCACGTGGCCGCGCCGCATTCGCCGGCCAACAGCGCGCCCGTGGCGCAGGCGGCGGGGCAGGCCATCGACATCGCCTACATCGGCGCCTGTACCGGCGCCAAGCTGGAAGACCTGCGGATGGCGGCGCGCGTGCTGCGCGGGCGCAAGGTGGCCGCGGGCGTGTCGCTGCGCGTGGCGCCGGCATCCGTGCGCGACCAGCAGGTTGCCGCGCAGGACGGCACGCTCGGCGTGCTGATCGATGCCGGCGCCGAACTGCTGCCGAACGCGTGCAATGCCTGCGCCGGCTATGGCGCGTCGCGCTTTCCGGCCGGCAGCCGCGCGATTGCGTCCACGGCGCGCAATTTCGCCGGCCGCATGGGCGATGCCGGCAGCGCGGTCTGGCTGGCGTCGCCCTATACCGTGGCGGCCACCGCCGTCACCGGCCGGATCACCGACCCGCGCGCGATGCTGGCATGACCCCCGTCCCCGACTTCGAACACCCCCCCGCCGGCCGCATCTGGCGCTTTGGCGACGACATCGACACCGACGCGATGGCGCCCGCGCCCTATATGAAGGGCGGCATCGACACGCTGGCCCGCCATTGCCTGGAAAACCTGCGACCGGAGTTCCCGACGACCGTCCGGCCGGGCGATATCGTGGTAGCGGGCACCAACTTCGGCATGGGTTCGTCGCGCGAGCAGGCGCCGCAGGCGCTCAAGCACCTGGGCGTGTCGGCGGTGCTGGCCGGGTCGTTCGCGGGCCTGTTCTACCGCAACGCGATCAATATCGGCCTGCCGGTGCTGGTCTGTCCGCAGGCGGCCACACTGCCCGACGGCGCGCGGGCGACCTTCGATCTCGATGGCGCGCAGCTACACCTGGACGATGGCAGGCGCGTGCCGTGCGATCCGGTGCCGGACTTCCTGCGCGCGCTGCTGCACGCCGGCGGGCTGATTCCGCACCTGAAAGCGCGCTTCAGGGGGCCAGCGGGCCAGCCCTGAAGGCAGGCTCGCCGCGCGGACGGGTGGCCACGGGCGGCAGCACCGACGCGCACGCGGCCGCGCGCAGCAGCGCCATGGCCTCGTCGTCGCTGGTCTGCGAGAAATCCAGATAGAACGCGCCCACCGCGCCAAAGCTGGCGGGGGTGTTGAGGCAGACGACCTCGTCGGCCACCTCGCGCAGCTTGTCGAGCCCCTCGGACGATCCCACGGGCACGGCCGCCACGATCCTGGCCGCGCCAGCCGCGCGCGCGGCGTCCAGCGCGGCACGCATGGTGGCGCCGGTGGCCACGCCATCGTCCACCACGATCACGCAGCGGCCTGCCATGGCCACCACCGGGCGGCCCTGGCGGTAGCGCTGCTGGCGGCGGCAGATCTCGCCCAGTTGCCGGCCGCGCTCGGCGTCGAACGCGCCCGATTCCACCGCGCGCCGCGCCCACGGGTCTTCATTGATCACGGTGTGCGGCCCGTGGCCGCTGGCATCGCCCTCCACGACCGCGCCGAGCGCCAGTTCCGGATAGCCGGGCGCGCCGATCTTGCGGACCAGCAGGATATCGAGCGTGCCATGCAGGGCCAGCGCCACCTCGTGCGCCACGGGCACGCCGCCGCGCGGCAGGGCAAGCACCAGCGGCGCGTCGCCACTGGCGGGGCGCGCGTAGCCGAGTTCGGCCAGGCGGCGGCCCAGGTACTGGCCTGCCTCCCGGCGGTCGGCAAAGCAAGGCGGCAGACTCATGGCGGACTCCTGCGGGGGTGGCAGGGAAGTGAAGAACCGCTTCTGGGGGCGGTTCCACAGTGACTATAGTCCCGCGCCGCATGGCCTGGCGGGATTTCTTCGGGCCCCGGGTGGCCGGGTGCGACAGCCCGCTTTTGTTGCGCCCGCGCCGCTATCGGTGCGATAGCGTACCGTCATTGATCCCCAAACTGAAACAGTCTTTTCAGCGTAAACCCGATGATCGAAGGCGCCGGGTTTCGTACGATGACTGCGTGGCGACAAACCCGTCGCGCCATCGACCCCCAGCAACGCGGCGGCCCGGCAGGCCGCCCCCGACCGAGTGAGAGTTATCGTGAACCCGCAGCACACCTCCCGCACCGACGACATGGCCACCCAGACCGAGGCCGATCTCGACATCCCGTTCGGCTCGCTCGAAGCCGCCGCCATGGCCGAACTGCCCTACACCTTCCGCCAGGCGGGCACCTGCACGCGGTTCTACCAGGAATACTTCGGCTGACCCGCCGGCCGGGGCGGCCAGCCGGCTGCCCCGCTTCGTTCCAGTCGTTTCAGCACAACCCTCAGTACGTCTTGTAGGGCAGGAACTTGCCCGACATCTCGATGCGCACCCGGTCGCCGTTCGGATCGGCCTCGCGCTGCAGGTCCATGCGGAAGTCGATGGCGCTCATGATGCCGTCGCCGAATTCCTCGTGGATCAGCGCCTTGAACGTGGTGCCATAGACGCTGACCAGCTCGTAGAAGCGGTAGATCAGCGGGTCAGTGGGCACTTGCGTCGGCAGCGACCCCTTGTACGGCACCGTGCGCAGCCACGGCTCGGCTTCGGCCGGCAGGTCGAAGATTTCCATCACGGCGCGCGCGCCGGCCTCGTCGAACGTCATCTGGCCCAGGCAGGCCGCGGTCGTCCATTCCTTGCTCTTGCCCACCTTGCGGGCCACGTCGGCCCACGAGATGCCGCGCCTTACCTTGGCTTCGATGATCAGGTCCGTCACGTCGTCGCGATTCATGGTCAGTCTCTCCGGTCGGTCTTCAATGGAATCCCCGGGGGGCCGACGTGGCCGGCAGGCTGGCTAGGGTGACTGTGTCCGCTCGATGACCGCCACGGCATCGACGGGACCGCCGTCGAGGTGCGCACGCGCGAACTGGGGCACGGCGAAAGGGCTCAAGCCTTCCAGCGCCTGCAGTACCAGCACGATGAACATGACCGGCATGACGTCCTCCCTCAGGGAATACGGCGACAAGCATTGCGCAAGCTTCGTGCCATCGGCAACGCACCGCGACGGGGCGGCTGCGCCCGCGTGCCACGTCTTCAAGCGTACCCGTTTCTGCGCACAACGTGGCACGGGGCGGCGGCGATGACAAGGATTGCCGGCAGGCGGGCGCCGCCGGACGCATGGCCGAATCTTTACGCCAGACATTTCCGATGTAACGCCACATTACTTGCCGCTGACAGGTCAGAGATCGCCGGCGCGCCTGCGTCACATTCCCGGCGCGCCTTGTGGCATATGGGCTGGCGGGTGGCCGTCCAGCGCGGCGGCGGGCGGGTCGGCGCGCGCGTCCATGTGAGACAGCCTTACAAGTGCAACCGTGTTGGCGCGGTGTGCGCCGCTAGAGTGAAGCCGTGTTCAACGCGAACCGGATATGGAGTCCACATGAAACGCGCAATCGCCCTGGCCCTTCTGCTGGCCACCACCAGTGCCCTGCTGTCGGCCTGCATCGTGGTGCCCCCGCGCGGTGGCCACTACCACCACGACTACTACCGCGGCGGCCGCTACTGAGCCGGCCACGGACCGAACATCGACATTCCGGCTGCCGCCGAATCAAGGAGAAACCCATGAAACGCCAGATCCTGCTTGCTGCAACCGTCCTTGCCACGGGCGGCATCTTTGGCCTGCTGTCGCCCGCCGCGCAGGCGCATGACGGCTACTACCGGAACGCGCCCCCGCCGCCCCGCCACGAGGTCCGGCCGGCGCCGCGCCCCGGAAAGGTATGGGTACCGGGCCACTACGACCGTGCGCGCGGCAACTACGCGTGGCGTGGCGGCTACTGGCAGGCGGAACGTCCGGGCCATCGCTACGTCCCGGATCGCTGGGTCCGCGGCCCGCACGGCTGGTACCAGCGCCCCGGCTACTGGCGATAAGGCGCCGACGGCAGGTCAGCGCATGCTCCCGGCCGGGGGCACGCGCCGCGCGCATCGCAACAGGCAAAGGCGGGCCGGACCCACCGGCATGGGGACCGGCCCGCTGCCTTTTGCGGGCCCCGCCGGCCTCCTTCGGCGGTCGGTAGCAGGCCGGGCGACGACGACGGTACAACCCATTTTTCTTTCCTGCCGACGCACGACCCGGACGTCATCCTTTTGCACTAGTCCGCCAGAACCCCCACCAAGGTCGCACCCGTAAATACTGACACGCGGAATATTTTGAATCGGTTTCAGTAATGGGCCACCGCACACGATTTTCGTTAATGCCACACCCCCCATGCGGGTTAGTTTTTGATATTCGTCCGGCTATTTTCATTCGATTCGGTTGCATGCGTGAAACAACCGCCAGCCTTGCTGTATCAACCGTGTAACCCCCCTGCCGGTACCAACGACATGGCGTTGCAATTACTTCTCCAGCCAAATGCACGACCCGGTCAATGGATTAAGTGGGGGAACGCATTACACCGTGGCTTCCACCCCGATCAGCCTGCTTGCATTCGTTCCGACCAGCCCATAAGATGAATTTAAGTTTCGATTTAGGAGCGAGATTTTCTTTCGGGTTAGGGTACGGGTCATCCTTCCGGTCGCGCGGACAAGCCCATCTTACAAGCGGGCATCGACTGACACGGAAGCACGGGGTTGCAGCTGAAGCAGGCGGCGCATCAATTGGTGGCCGCAACGGCCAGCGGTGGACTTCCCTCACGCAAAGCGTCCCGCATCTCACCCATAAACGGGGAGTCAAGAAGAATGAACGCCTTGCTGATCGAGGAGCATCCGTTGCTCCGGCTCGGGCTGCTGCAGATGCTCGAAACCATCCAGGAATCCGGACACGTGCTGGCGCTGGCGCCGGCCGACATCAATCGCCTGGACGCACCACACCGAAACGCCGACCTGCTGGTCTTCGGCATGCCGGCCGACGAGGCCACCGGCTGGGAACAGCTGGAACAGGCACGCGAGCGGCTGGCGCCGCAACGCATCCTGCTGCTGGCCGATACCCTGCCCCTGCATGTGCCATCCGCCGACGCCGCGCGCGGCATCTGCGGCTGCCTGCCGAAATCGGCTTCGCTGGCGGTGATCGAGGCCGCCATCCGGCTGGCCATCTCCAGCGTGCAAGGGCTGATGTTCGCGGGCGAGGCCGTGGCCACGCCGGTGGCGTCGCGCTCGGCCATGCCGGCGGCCACGTCGCTGGCTTCGGCGGCCCCGTTGCCGCTGTCGGCGGCCATGCCGCAGGACCCGGCGTCACCATCGGCCTGCGCCAGCGCCATGCGTGCCGCCGTGGCGGTGCGCGACCTGACCAGCCTGCGGCCCGGCCAGCCCATCGCGTCGACATCCGCCCTGCCGGTGACGGCCATCCCGATGGCCGAGGAGGAGCCCAGCTACGACGAGGCGGAAATGCTCAAGATCACGCCGCGCCAGTATGAAGTGCTGGTGCTGCTGGCCCGGGGCTATCCGATCAAGACCGTCAGCCGCATGCTCAATATCTCGGTGGCCACCGTGAAGAGCCATGCCTGCACGCTCTACCAGCGCCTCAAGGTCCGCAACAAGGGCGAGGCGGTGTACGCGGCGCTGCAGCGCGGCGCCACGCTGGAATGGGTCAACGGCGACGAGCACGCCGCCCGCGACGGCGCCGCCCGCCGCGCGTTTGCCCGCCGCGACGACCCCACCTACGACGCCGGCATGCCGGTCGTCTGAGCCGCGCCAGCGGCCTTGCAGGACGCCATCGGGCGCCGCCTTTCCGGGCCGGCGCCCGATTTGCTTTTCGGGCCTCATCCCATCCGGATGACGGGCACGCCCCACTGTGTGGGATAGCAGACAGTGGCCCCCCGGCACGCTCAATACAGTCATCCCCATCGGCAACCAACATGTGACGGCCATGGGCGCAATCGATCTGGACAAACTCGCAACCGACAAGGAACAGACGCCCGACCGGGCACCGTCGCCGCGCGGACGCAACGGGACAAGGCGCGCCTTGATCACGGGCATCACCGGGCAGGACGGGTCGTACCTGACGGAGTTCCTGCTGGCAAAGGGCTACGAGGTCCATGGCATCAAGCGACGCAGCTCGCTGTTCAACACCGAGCGGATCGACCACCTGTACCAGGACCCGCAGGCCGACGACCGCCGGCTGATCCTGCACCATGGCGACATGACCGACACGGCGAGCCTGGTGCGCGTGGTGCAGCAGTCCCAGCCGGACGAGATCTACAACCTGGCCGCGCAGAGCCACGTGCAGGTGTCGTTCGAGGAGCCCGAGTACACCGCCAACACCGACGCGGTGGGCACGCTGCGCCTGCTGGAGGCGATGCGCATCCTGGGGCTGGAAAAGGACACGCGCTTCTACCAGGCGTCGACGTCCGAGCTGTACGGCCTGGTGCAGGAAATCCCGCAGAAGGAAACCACGCCGTTCTATCCGCGCAGCCCGTACGCCGCGGCCAAGCTCTACGCCTACTGGATCACGGTGAACTACCGCGAGGCCTATGGCATGTACGCATGCAACGGCATCCTGTTCAACCACGAGAGCCCGGTGCGCGGCGAGACCTTTGTCACGCGCAAGATCACGCGCGCCATTGCCCGCATCGCGCTGGGCCTGCAGGAGACGCTGTACCTGGGCAACCTGTCCGCGCTGCGCGACTGGGGCCATGCCCGCGACTACGTGGAAATGCAGTGGCTCATGCTGCAGCAGAACGTGGCCGAGGACTTTGTCATCGCCACCGGCGAGCAGCACAGCGTGCGGGAATTCGTGGCCGCCGCCGCGCAGCGGCTGGGCATCACCGTGACGTTCGAGGGCAGCGGCGTGGACGAGGTGGGCATCATCTCCGAGATCCGTGCCGATGGCCGCCAGCTGTCGTCGCGCTGCAAGGTGGGCGACGTGATCGTGCGGGTGGACCCGCGCTACTTCCGCCCGACCGAGGTGGAAACGCTGCTCGGCGATGCCACCCGGGCGCGCGAGAAGCTGGGCTGGACGCCGCGCATCAGCTTCACGGAACTGGTCAACGAGATGATCGAGGCGGACTTCCTGTCGGCCCGCCGCGACGCGCTGGTCAAGATGGCAGGCTTCCGGACATACGACTACCATGAATAGACAACTACAACGCATCTTCGTCGCGGGTCATCGGGGCATGGTTGGCTCCGCCATTGCACGGGCACTCTCCACGCGCGACGACGTGGAACTGGTCTGCCGCACCCACGCCGACCTGGACCTGACGGACCAGCACGAAGTGCGCTACTTTTTTGCGACGGAGCGCATCTCGCAGGTCTACCTGGCCGCCGCGCGCGTGGGCGGCATCCACGCCAACGACACCTACCCGGCCGAGTTCATCCAGCAGAACCTGATGATCGCGGCCAACGTGATCCACGAAGCCTGGAACGGCGGCGTGCAGCGCCTGCTGTTCCTTGGGTCGAGCTGCATCTACCCGAAGCTGGCGCCGCAGCCGATCCGCGAATCCGCCCTGCTGAGCGGCGCGCTGGAGCCCACCAACGCGCCCTACGCCATCGCCAAGATCGCCGGCATGATGCTCTGCGAGAGCTACAACCGCCAGTACGGGGCCGACTACCGCTGCGTGATGCCGACCAACCTCTACGGGCCGGGCGACAACTACCACCCCGAGAACAGCCACGTGATCCCGGCGCTGATCCGCCGCTTCCACGAGGCCAAGCTGACCAACGCGCCCGACGTGACGATCTGGGGCTCGGGCACGCCGATGCGCGAATTCCTGTACGCCGACGACCTGGCGCGCGCCTGCGTCCACGTGATGAACCTGCCGTCGCAGACCTACCGGCAGCATGTCGGCGCGGCCGGCTTTCTCAACGTGGGCACCGACGAGGAAGTGTCGATCCGCGACCTGGCGCTGCTGGTGGCCAAGGTGGTGGGCTTCGAAGGCAGCATCCGCTTCGATACGTCGCGCCCGGACGGCACGCCGCGCAAGCGGCTGGACAGCAGCGTGATCAACGGCACGGGCTGGCGTCCGCTGGTGGCGCTGGAATCGGGCCTGCAGATCGCCTACCAGGACGCCATGTCCAGCGGGCGGCTGAGCCGGGACATCAAGCCGCACGCCGTGGAAACCCACGCGTAGGAGACCTACCATGCGACTGTCGGCCGGGTCCCTCTGGGACATGCTGCTGGCGGCATCACTGTTTGCGATCGTCGGGTACTGCCACGTCGTCTCGCATATCGATTCGCCGATGCTGCTGCTATCCACCGTGCTGCTGACCGCGACGGTCGTCATGCACTGGTTCGTGCACGGGCGCGAACGGCATCCGTCGCTGGCGGATGCCGGGGTGCTGCTGTTCGAGATCCTGTTCCTGGTGGTGGCGCCGGTGGTGCAGCGCGCCTACTTCGACGGCGTGATGGTGAACACCGCCACGCTGGAAGAGGCGCCCGCCGTGGCCACCAACCTGCTGTGCACGCTGTTCATCATGGTCTACGTGGGCATGCGCGGCTACATTGGCCGGCATGACCGCCACCGGCCACCGAACCGACGCCCCCACGCCGCCCCGCCCCGCCCCGCGCCACGGCTGACCGTGCCGCGGGCATTCGTCATGGTGGGCATCGCGGGGCTGGCCGCCGCGCTGTCGTGGCAGTCGATCGACCTGCGCGCGCAGGCCGAGATCATCGAGGTCACGCCGCAGTACCTGCTGCAGCAGAAGTACCTGTGCTTCCTGCCGGTGCCGATGCTGCTGATGCTGGTCAACGTCAAGGGCATGAAGCTGCTGCGCCAGCCGTTCTGGCTGATGGTGGCGCTGTTCCTGCTGGTCTGCGTACTGTTTGCGCAGAACCCGCTGATCGAGAAGCGCAACGCCATCGGCCCGGTCTACCTGACGCTGGTGCTGCTGATGGTGCGCTGGTTCTCGCGCACGTCGCGCCGCCAGGCCGCCACGCTGCTGCTGATGACGGGCGTGTTCTTTCCGCTGCTGTCGGTCTTCACGCACGTGGACCTGACCGCCTGGCACCCCACCGACGTGCTTGACCCCTGGCTCTACTTCGAGCACTTCCTGGACCTGCACTACGACGCGTGGGCCAACATCTGCACGGTGCTGGAGATGGTCAGCCGCGACGGCGCGCACTACGGCCAGCAGCTGATGGGCAGCCTGCTGTTCTTCGTGCCGCACACGCTGTGGGAGAACAAGCCGCACGCCACGGGCATCGACATCGGCCAGTTCCTGATGGCCTACTACAAGCTCGATTTCGACAACCTGTCGGCGCCGCTGATCGCGGAAGCCTATATCGACTTCCTCGTGCCCGGCGTGATCGCCTATGCGGTGGCGCTGGCCTGGGTGGTACGCCTGCTGGACCGCCTGTTCCACGGCGACAACCCGGTGGCCCGGCCCGCCAGCATCTACTTCTCGCTGTTCCTGATCTTTGCCCTGCGGGGCGCGCTGATGATCGCCATGGCCTACGGCAGCGGCGCGGCCATGGCCTTCCTGACCGTCGCGTGGTTCGTGCGCGGCAAGCGCAGCCGCCACGCCCGCCGCGCGCCGGCGGCACCGCCGCTGCGTCCCGCCCCGGCCCGGCCCGCGCACTAGACCGCCGCGCGAATATCCCCGCCACGACAACGCCCCGCTTGCCGCACGGCAAGCGGGGCGTTCTGCTTTGGGGGCCGGAAAAGGGGAATCGGATGGGATGCCGGACGGCAAGGCTGGCGCTGCGGACGTGGATCGGGGGAAGGCCGGGCCGTTGCCCCGGCCCCTTCGTTGCGGGGCGCCGGGGCGCCGTGCAGGCCCGCTAGTGGCTGCCCGCCAGCGCGCCGCGCCGGATCAGGCCCAGCGCGCGCGTCGGCATCATCCAGAGCGCGGTGACTGCATTGGCCGCGATCAGCGCCACGACGATGTTCGGGAAGTTCACCGCGTGGGCCAGGTAGAGCACCACGCAGCCGACCGTGGCGGCCAGGAACTCCATCGTGCCGATATTCCCCAGGCTGCCGAACGCCTGCCCGCCCATCAGCACCGGCGCGCTGGCCTGCGACGTGACCAGCACGGCAAAGTAGACCGCGCACAGCGTGGCCAGGCCGTTGGAGATCGGGTACTCGCCGGCTGTCCACAGCGCCACCGCCGCGCCGCCCGCCACGGTGGCCACGGCCACCGCCATCAGCCCGTAGGCCACGTAGCACGTGGCGAGCTTGCGGTACGTCCGCGACACCCACGGCCAGTCGCCGGCCAGCATGTTGCGGTGGATGATGGGCCAGAGCGGCTGGTTGATCATGAACACCAGGCTGTGCAGCAGCATGTTGGCGCGGAACAGCAGCGCCAGCAGCGCCGCGTCGCGCGGCATGCCCATCTCGTAGCACAGCAGCACCGTGCCCTGCTGCAGGAACGCCACGGCAAGCTGCGCCTGCACCAGCGCGCGCGTGTTGCGTGCCAGTTCGCGCGCGAACGCCATGCCCGGGAATGCATGCGGACGGCCCACGCGCATTAGCACGCCGGCCATGTTGAACACGCGCAGCAGGATGAACCCGAGCTGGCTGGCGATGAACAGCAGCGTCACGTCCACGTGCGCCTGGCCCTCTGGCCGCGCAAACGTCACCAGCAGGATGAACACCACGTTCAGCACGCTGCCGCCGGCCGTGATCAGGTTGTTCACGTGCTGGCGGTGCTGGCCCTGGTTCACGGCCTCGCCCACGGACAGCACGGTCAGCATCGCGTAGCAGACCAGCGCGGCCAGGAACAGGTCGTAGTGGCTGGCCGAGAACAGATTCACGCCGCTCGATTCCAGCACCGGACGCAGCACCAGCACCAGCACGATCACCGAGACGAAGATCGCCGACAGCCCGCCCAGCGACACCGCCAGCACGCCCGGCAGCAGCCCGGACTTCTTGTCGTCGGCCGCGATCGACGTGATGGTCGGCCAGACCCCGATCGCCACCAGCGACAGCCAGGCCGAGATGCCGAAGTAGACCATCATCGCGCTGAAGTCGTCGGTGGACAGCACGCGCGCGAACAGCGGAATGCTGACTACCTGCAGGCCGATGCTGCACGCCTTGGACACCATCGAGCTGGCCACGGCCAGCCGCAGCGCGCGGGTGGCCTGGCTGGCGCGTTCCGCCGCGCTGTGGTCCTGCGTCCCAAACCCCGCCGGCGCCACGGCCACCTCGGTATCGCTGCCGAGCAGCCCGCCTTTTGTCGTTGTCACGCACGCCTCCAGAAAAACCGTTGCAAGCCGGGCCGCGCGCCCCATGGCGCACACGGCCGGCGGCCGCCGCAACGAAGGGACGTCCCGCCGTAGTGGAGCGTAGGCGCGTACCCCCCCGATCTCTGTTCGGTGCCCCACAGGATGGTGCACAGCGGCAAAGCGTGCGGCCTCGAACATAGCGCCGGCCCGGGCGTTCGTAGACTCCGTCTGAGGCTGACCGCGTGCGCGGCGGCCCACGCCGTGCCCCGAACATCCGCCAGACCGGCGCCAGGACGGAACAACAAGATGAAGATCCTGCTTTATTGCCTCAACTATGCGCCCGAACTCACCGGCATCGGCAAGTACACCGGCGAGCAGGCGGAATGGCTGGCCGCCAAGGGCTATGACGTGCGCGTGATTACCGCGCCGCCGTACTACCCGGCCTGGAAGGTCGACCCGGCCTACCGCGGCCTGCGCTTCCGGCGCGAGATGCGCAACGGCGTGGACGTCATGCGCGCGCCGCTGTGGGTGCCGGAGCGCCCCACCGGGCTGCGCCGCATCATCCACCTGGCGTCATTCGCGCTGACCAGCATGGTCTGGCTGGCGCGGCAGGTGAAATGGCGCCCGGACGTGGTGTTCATCGTCGAGCCGCCGCTGTTCTGCAGCCCGGCCGCGCTGCTGTTCGCGCGCGCCACCGGTGCCAAGGCGTGGCTGCACATCCATGACTACGAGATCGACGCCGCGTTCGAGCTGGGCCTGCTCAAGGGCCGCTTGCTGCGCCGCATGGCCAATGCGCTGGAGCGCTTCGTGCTGACGCGCTTCGACCATGTCTCGTCGATCTCCAACGCGATGGTGGCGCTGGCCCGCCGCAAGGGTGCCAGCGACGCCCACCTGACCATGCTGCCGAACTGGGTGGACCTGCAGGGCCTGGCCCGGCGCAGCAACGCCGACTACCGCCAGCAGCTTGGCATCCCGGCCGATGCGGTCGTGGCGCTGTACTCGGGCACGATCGGCGCCAAGCAGGGCATCGAGATCCTGGCCGAGGCCGCGCACCGGCTGCGCGACCGCCCGGACCTGCATTTCGTGTTCTGCGGCGCCGGCGCCGGCGTGCCGGACCTGCGCGCGCGCTGCGCGGGCCTGTCGCGCATCCATTTCCTGCCGCTGCAGCCGTGGGAGGATTTCTCGGCGCTGCTGGCCAGTGCCGACATCCACCTGATGCCCCAGCGCGCCGACGCGGCCGACCTGGTCCTGCCGTCCAAGCTCGCGGCCATGCTGGCCAGCGGCAAGCCCGTGGTGGCCACGGCGGCGCCAGCCACGGAGCTGGGCAAGCTCGTCATGCAGTGCGGCATCGTGGTGGAACCCGGCGACAGCGCCGCGCTGGCCGACGCCATCGTGGAACTGGCCGACGATCCGCAGCGCGGCCACGCGCTCGGCGCCGCCGGCAAGGCATGGGCCGAAGGCCACCTGGACCGCGACGCCGTGCTGGGCACCTTCGAGGCCACGCTGATCCGGCTGCACGCGGAGACGCCGCTCAGCGCGCCGGCCACGGCCGACTACGCGGGCGACTAGCGCGCCGTCCGCACGTTTGTGGGCTGCCGTACGGTCGATGCGGCAATGCAGCGTCACGATCAGGGTATCGCCCCCCGGCCTGGCCGGTTGAAGGAGCCGCAACATGTTCCAGGATCTGTCGAGCTTCAGGATGCCGCCGAACTTCCGCGGCCGGTCTGCCGTGGCCGTGCAGCTCTGGTGGTGCGTCCAGAGCCTGCTCTTCCACCGCTCGCCGCAGTTCGCCAACGGCTTCCGGCGCTGGCTGCTGCGCTGCTTTGGCGCGCAGGTGGGCCGCCACGTGGTCATCCGCCCCAGCGTGCGCGTGACGTACCCGTGGAAGGTACGCATCGGCGACTACGCGTGGATTGGCGACGGCGCCGAGCTGTACAGCCTGGCCGAGATCGAGATCGGCAACCATGCCGTGGTGTCCCAGTTCACCTACCTGTGCGCGGGCGACCATGATTACCGCCGCAGCGACTTTGCCATCCGCGGCCGTCCCATCCGCATCGGCGATGAAGCCTGGGTGGCCAGCCACTCGTTCGTGGCGCCCGGCGTCACGATCGGCCCCGGCGCCGTGATCGGTGCCCGCAGCGCGGTGTTCCGCGACATGCCTGCCGGCATGGTCTGCATGGGCAGCCCCTGCCGCCCGCTGCGCCCCCGACTCGACGATGCCGCGCCGCACGCCGCACCGTCGCCGCTTTCCGCCCGAGCACCGCTCGACGTGGATGCCCTCCACGCCAACTAGACGGCCGCCGGGCCCTTTCGCAGCCCAGGGACTGACGATGATCGACATCTACCACAACATGCTATGGCCCAAGTACAAGGGTGCCGTCTTCACCGAAGCGTTCTCGCACGCCCGCGGCCACGGGCAGGACGTGCGCTTCTTCCACATCTCCGCCACCGGCTACGGGCGCTCCGCGTACAGCGGCGTGGACACCAGCTACCACCGCTATCCGTACCAGATCCTGTTCGACGCACCCTACGAGACCATTCCCGCGTGGAAGGTGTCGCTGCGGCTGATGCAGCAGGTGTTCCGCTCGCGCAGCCGGCTGATCGTGATGCCGGGCTACCACCGCGTGGAGTTCTGGGCCATGCTGGCCGCATGCATGCTGACCGGCAAGCGCCGCGGCGTGTTTTGCGATTCCACCATGCGCGACCAGGCCGACCGCCCGTTCAAGCGGCGGCTCAAGCGCTTCTTCTTCCGCCAGTGCGACGGCATCTTCGTCTACGGCCAGCGCTCGGCCGAGTACGTGATCGCCATGGGCGCGGACCCAGCGCGCATCGTCTATCGCTGCCAGGCGGCGGCGCTGCCGCACACGTACAGCGCGCAGACGGCCGCCAGCATGCGGCTGGCCAATGCCGCGCCGCCCGACGCGCCGCGCTACCTGTTCGTCGGGCTGGTGTGCCGCGCCAAGGGCATCGAGGACTTGCTGCGCGCCTTCGTCGACGTGCGCCGGCAGCAGCCGTCGGCCACGCTGGTGCTGGCCGGGCCGCTGGTGGAATCGGAGCAGCTGCCGCAACTGGCCGAATCGCTGAGCCTGGGCGGCGCGGTGCGGTTTCTGGGTGCGATGGATATCGACCAGCTCGCGCAGCAGTACGCCAGGGCGACCTGCCTGGTGCTGCCGAGCCACACCGAGGCGTGGGGGCTGGTGGTGAACGAGGCCCTCAGCTACGGCTGCCCCATCGTGGCCAGCGACTGCTGTGGCTGCATTCCCGAACTGGTGCAGGAAGGCGTCACGGGCCACACGTTCGCCACGCGCGACGTGGCGGACCTGACCCGCGCGCTGTTGCAGGCCAGACAGACCTTTGCCGACGTCGGCGCCACGATGCAGCATTGCCTTGACGTGGCCGCCCAGTACACGCCCGCGTGTGCCGGCCGGTCGATCATGGAAGGCTGCCTGAAGATTCTTGAGGACGCACGAGCATGACCGTACCCAGCGCTTTCGGCCCCATCGCCAAGCAGCCCGCCGACAGCGGCACGCCCGCCGCGCCGCTGCACCGCCACGAAACCGCCGGCACGCCGGCGGCGCTGGTGCGGCCGGTGGTGTTCCTGGGGCCGCTGCCCCCACCGCACAACGGTTTCTCGGCATCGAACCAGCGCATGCTGGACCGCATCCGCGAACGCGCGCCCGTGGTGGTGCTGGACGTGGCCCGGCGCACGTCGGGCCGGCTGGCCGGGGTGCAGGCGCTGGCCAACCGCGCGCGCCAGCTCTGGCGCATGGGCCGGCTGCTGGCCAAGGACCGGCCGCACACGCTGTACCTGGGCCTGTCCGGCGGCTTCGGGCAACTGCTCGATGCGCCGTTCGTGGCGCTGGCGCACCGCGCCGGCATGGCGGTCTACTTCCATCACCACAGCTTCGCCTACATCAACCAGCCCACGTGGTACACGCGGCTGATCATGCGTTGCGCGCCGCGTGGCCGGCACCTGGTGCTGTGCGAGCTGATGGGCGCCGAGCTGTCGCGCATCTACGGGCTGGCGCCGGCCAACGTGCAGGTGCTGTCGAACCTGAGCCTGATCGACCTGCCGGGCACGGCGCCGGCGGCCGAGACCCCGCCCCGCGCATCGGTCAACGTCGGCTTCCTGTCGAACATCACGGCGGCCAAGGGCATCTTCACGTTCTTCGAGACGGTGCGGCTGGCGCAGGAGATCGGCATCCCGGTCTGCGCGCGCATTGCCGGGCCGGTGGCGGCCGACATCCGCGCCCGCTTCGACGCCGAACTGGCGCGCACGCCGTGCGTGCGCTACCTGGGGCCCGTGCACGGCCAGCAGAAGGAGGATTTCTTCCGCGACATCGACGTGCTGCTGTTTCCCACCACCTACCACAACGAGGCCGCGCCGCTGATCCTGCTGGAAGCCCACAGCCACGGCGTGCCGACCATCGCCCATGACCGCGGCTGCATCGGCTCGATGATCGACGCGCGCAACGGCGTGCTGGTGCCGCGCGACGCCGACTTTGCCGAGTACGCGATTGCCTGGCTACGCAACCGGACGTCGCCCGACGGGCTGGCCGACGACCAGAAGGCGGCACTGCTGGATCACTTCCGGGCCGAGCGCCGCCGCATGGAAGCGGTGCTGGACCGCACCGTGGCGGCCATCGCCGGCACCGGCGGCTGACGCCGGCATGAAGCACACCGGCGGCCCTGGGCCGCCGGCTGATGCCTTCCGCACGCCGGCCCCGCCGGCCCGCCCCGTCTCAGATGTCGTGATAACGCATCAGCACGATGCCGGCCTGCTTGAGCACCGTACCCAGCGGCTCGGGCTCCATCAGCGGCGCGCCTTCCTCCTGGCGCCAGGTCTCGGTGTAGCCCGGATGCACCGACATCTCGGTCACGCCCTCGGGCAGGATGGCCGGCAGCTGCAGCGCCCAGCCGCGCTGGCGCGTGTCGGCGCCGACGTAGAAGTCCGGGCTGCGCAGCCCGCCGAAGTGACGCAGCAGCAGCACGTTCATCGCGCCGCGCACGTGGTTCTTCATGAAATAGCAGTTCTGGGGCCGGCGCACGCGCGTGATGCCGGCGCGCAGCATTTCCTCGCGCAGCACGCGCATGATGGCCGGGTACTTGTGCATGTGGCCGTGGCCGTCCACGTGGGACACGTCCACGCCCTGGTCGCGCACTTCCTCCAGCTGCATCCGGAACTCGCGCCGGATGTCGGCGGCATCGATCAGCCCGGCCATGGCCCGCGCGCGCTGGATCTTCGGCGGGAACAGCGAGCCGTCCTTGCGGCACAGCGTGGCCGACGCCCCCTGCGGCCGCCAGCCTTCCACGATGTTGAAATGCAGCCCGAAGGAAAAGCGTCTGGCGTGGTCGCGCGCGTAGCGGCACGCCTGTGCGGTGGCCGGCCGCCCGGCCAGGATCGTGGCGCTGGTCAGCAGGCCGGCATCGAAGCAGGCCACCGTCGCGCGAAAGGTATCGTCGTCGTAGCCGAAGTCGTCGGCATTGATGATCACGCCCCTCATCTTGTTCTCCCGTGGTTTGCCCGGAACGCCCTGGCATGGGCCGGCACCGTGCCGGCAAGACCGACGATATGCGGCACCGCAGCGCGCGTTCGGTGCGATACGCAACGTTATCCGGGGGCCCCCCGGCATCAATGTGCGAGAGCGCACCGATAGTGCACTTTGCAGACTCCTACGATGCATTCAGTCGCGGAAGACAGCGATGCCGTGTCCCATTTCACCGACTGGGGAGAGTACGCCGTGAATACAAGCCAGAACCGCACCGCACGCCGGTGCGACGCCCGATCCCTCCGCTCGCTGGGCGCCATGCTGGCGTCCGCGGGTGCCGCCCTGCTGCTGGGCGCCTGCGCCGCGGCGCCGGGCATGCAGTTCAGTGCCAACGCCCCGGTCAGCGCCGTGAGCCCCGACTCGATGCCCGATGTCACGCCGATCACGCTGGAGCTGGTGCGCGAGCAGCAGACCCGGGCCAAGCCGGCCAATTCCGGCGTGGAGGAACTGTTCGCCACGCCCTCGCCGTACCGCATCGGCCCGGGCGACATCATCTCCGTGGTGGTCTGGGACCACCCCGAACTCGTGTTCCCGACGCAGACGTACAGCATCGGCGCCGCCTTCGAGATTCCCACCTCCAGCGGCGGCTCCAACATGCCGGGCTACGTGGTCAGCCCCGCCGGCGACATCCAGTTTCCGTACGCGGGCGTGATGAAGGTGGCCGGCAAGACCGCCAACGAGGTGCGCGACGAGATGGCGCGCATCCTGTCGCGCGTGGTGCGCGACCCGCAGATGACGGTGCGCGTGCTGGGCTTCCGCAGCCAGCGCGTGTACGTCGACGGCGAGGTCAAGACCCCGGGCATGCTGGCCATCGACGATGCGCCGATGACGCTGGTCGAGGCGCTGAACCGCGCCGGCGGCGTGCTGAACCTGACCGGCGACAACAGCCGCGTGCGCGTCACGCGCGGCGAGCGCAGCTGGTACGTGAACATCCCGGCGCTGCTGGCCAAGGGCACCGACCCGTCCCGCATCCTGCTGCGCTCGGGCGACATCGTGCGCGTGGAACAGCGCGAGGACAGCAAGATCTTCGTCACGGGCGAAGTGGTCAAGCCGTCGTCACTGCTGATGCGCAACGGCCGCATGACGCTCAACGAGGCGCTTGGCGATGCCGGCGGCGTGAATCCGGCGTCGGCCAACGCCGAGCAGATCTTCGTGATCCGCAAGACCAACGAGGGCAAGCCCAAGGTGTACCACCTGGACGGCACCTCGCCCGTGGCGCTGGCCATCGCGGAAAGCTTCGAGCTGGAACCCAAGGACGTGGTCTACGTGGACGCGCGCGACCTCGTGCGCTGGAGCCGCGTGATGACGCTGCTGATCCAGCCGGTGGTCGGCACGGCCAGCATCGCGCGGCCATGAGCGCCGTCCTGGGCACGTTCGGGGCGCAAATGGTCCGCTCGATCCTGGTGATCTGCATCGGCAACCGCTGCCGCAGTCCCATGGCGGCGGCGCTGCTGAGCCGGGCACTGCCCGGGTGCCGCGTGCTGTCGGCCGGCCTGGCACCGCCTGTGGGCGCCACGGCGGACCCGCGCGCCGTGCGGCTGCTGGCCATCGAGGGAGACGACCTGAGCCAGCATCGCGCCCGCGCGCTGGACGCCACGCTGGTGGCCGGCGCCGACCTGGTGCTGGTGATGGACGAGGAACAACGCGACGCGGTGGAAGCGCTGTACCCGCATGCGCGCGGCAAGACCCATCGCCTGTGCGAGCAGCAGCAGGCCGACGTGCCCGATCCGTTTGGCGGCTCGCAGAGCATGTTCGTCATCGCGCTAGGTTTGATCAAGAAAGGTGTTGAATCCTGGTCGGCACGCATCCACGCGGCCGAGCCGACCCACCGCCACGGAGAGGCATGATGAGCAACGTAAGGAATTTCCGGGAGCCCGCTCCCGATACATGGGAAGACAACGACAAGCCCATGGACATGACGTCCTACGTCGATGTGCTGGTGCGGTACAGGTGGACATTCGTGTTCGTCGCCGCGGCCATCCTCGGGCTCGGCCTGCTGTATGCGTTCCTGGCGCGCCCGGTGTACCGCGCCGACATCCTGGTGCAGGTGGAGGACACCAGCCCCGGCAACACGGCCAGCAAGATGGCGGCCAATATCTCGCCGGTGTTCGATGCCAAGCCGGCCGCCACGGCCGAGATCGAGTTGCTGCGCTCGCGCATGGTGGTCGGCAAGGCCGTGGACACGCTGCGGCTGGACATCGAGGCCACGCCGCGCTACTTCCCGCTGGTGGGCGCGTCGCTGGCCAGCTACAACAAGGAACTGTCCACGCCGGGCCTGTTCGGCTATGGCGGCTTTGCCTGGGGCAGCGAGTCGATCGTGGTGGATCGCCTGGACGTGCCCGCGCAGATGGAAGACCGCCGCATGGTGGTCACCGCGCTGGGCGAGGGCAAGTACCGCCTGGCGTTTGCCAGCAGCGACCAGACGGCCGAGGGCCGGGTGGGCCATCCGCTGACCGTGGCCACGGCCAGCGGCGCGGTGACGATCGACGTGAGCCGGCTGGACGGCCGCGCCGGTGCCCAGTTCTACGTCCGCCGCGTGCCGCGCGGCGCCGCCATCGCCACCCTGCAGGACCAGCTCATGATTGGCGAGCGCGGCAAGCAGAGCGGCGTGATCGGCGTGGCGCTGGAAGGCACGTCGGCGCCCCGCACGGCGGCCATCCTGAACGAGATCGGCAACGAGTACGTGGAGCAGAACCTGCGCCGCAAGGCCGCCGAGGCCGAGAAGTCGGTCAACTTCCTGGAAGGCCAGCTCCCGCAGCTCAAGCAGCAGATGGAGACGGCCGAGTCGCGCTACAACGCGATGCGTAACCAGCGCGGCACCATCGACCTGAGCGAGGAATCGAAGCTGATCCTGGCGCAGTCGGTGCAGATCCAGACCAAGCTGCAGGAACTGCGCCAGAAGCGCCAGGAACTGATCGCCCGGTTCACGACCAACCACCCGACCATCGAGATCCTGGACAACCAGATTGCCGGCCTGACCGGCCAGCTCAACGGCGTGACCGGCAAGATCCAGAAGTTGCCAGACGTCGAGCAGAACGTGCTGCGCCTGATGCGCGACCTGAAGGTCAACACCGAGCTGTACCAGTCGCTGCTCAACGACGTCCAGCAACTGCGCCTGGTGAAGGCCAGCAAGGTCGGCACGGCGCGCCTGATCGACGGTGCCGACGTGCCGCTCAAGCCGGTGCGCCCGAACCGCATGCTGATCAGCGCCACGTCCGGCGTGATGGCCATCGTGGTGGCGCTGCTGGTGGTGGCGATCCGGCGCATGTTCGACGGCGGCGTGACCGATGCCGACGAGATCGAATCGCAATGCGGCATGACGGTCTACGCGACGATCCCGATGAGCGCCCAGCAGGCCCGCCTGACCCGCACCAAGGGCGGTGGCGGCGACGTGCTGGCGCTGGGCGAGCCAGACGACCCGGCCATCGAGAGCCTGCGCGGCTTCCGCACGGCGCTGCAGTTCGCGCTGCTGGGCGCGCCGCGCAACCACGTGGTGGTCTTCACGGGCCCCGCGCCCGAGGCCGGCAAGTCGTTCCTGAGCGCCAACTTCGCGGTGGTGGCTGCCGCGGCCGGCCGCAAGGTGGTGCTGGTCGATGCCGACCTGCGCCGCGGCGCGCTGAACGAGCGCTTCAACGTCACGCGCAAGCCGGGCCTGACCGAGGCGCTGACCGGCGCGCGGCTGGACGACGTCATCCAGAAGAACGTGGCGCCGGGGCTGGACTTCATCGCCACCGGTGCGGAGCCCCCGCTGGCCGCCGATGTGCTGCAGAGCCCGCACATGGACGACCTGCTGGCCGAACTGCGCACTCGCTACGACCTGGTGCTGATCGACACGCCGCCGGTGCTGGCCGCCTCCGACGCGGGCATCCTGGCCCCGAAGGCCGGCGCCGTGTTCATGGTGGCCCGGGCCGACAAGACCACCGCCGCCGAACTGACCGCCGCGCGCCGCATGGTCGAGCAGGCCGGGGGCGAGGTCAAGGGCGTGCTGTTCAACGGCCTGAAGGTCGAGGGACGCTGGTACCGGTCGCACTACCACTTCGGCAAGTACCGCTACCTGAACCGCTACGGCAGCGAGCAGGCCAAGCGCGCCTGATCCGCGCCGCAGCCCACCACGCAGGCCGCTTCTCCGGAAGCGGCCTTTTTGTTTGTTCCGTACGGTCGGGAGTGGGCGGGGCGAAAGAGAAACGCCCCCGGCTTCGCGGGGCGTTCGACAGGGCGGTAGGAGAATACGGAGGATCAGCCGATGTATTCGACCAGCGCCACCGCATCGGCGCCGGCGGCCTGCTCGGTGCCGGCGCCGGGCACCAGGCTCAGCGTGCAGCGCTGGCGCGTATTGCAGCGGAACAGCATGCGCTCGTCGGCCTGGCGCGCCGCCTTGAGCAGCGGCCCCGCGCCGGCGTCGCCGGACACGATCGCGTAGTTGCCCGCCCCGCCGCCCACGTCGAGCATGACGCGGGTGACGATGGCGTTGAGCGGCAGGATCACGGTCTGGGCGCCATCGGCACGCGACGGCAGCCGGCCAAACGCGTTGCGCAGCGAGACCACCTTGGTACGCACCGTGGCCGACGCCGCCACATGCCAGCCGATTTCCGCATCGGCATAGACGCCCGCCGCGCTGTTGCCGCGGCAGCCCTCCAGCGTTACCACCCGGCGCCGGCCGAGCTGGTTGCCCGATTCGGCGAACATCAGCGCCTCGTCCGGGTGCGTGTAGTTCACGAAATCGCAGTTGCGATAGACGGCCCGCCCCTGCGCCGTGGGCCCCTGGCCGGACACGTACTGGTGGCGGCCCATGACCTGGCAGTTGTCGAACACCACCTGGGCGCCGGCCGTGTTGCCCGGCGAGAACACCGCCGACACCGTGCCCGCCGCAAAGCCCTGGTAACCCTGCGAGCCGAAGTCGCAGTCCTTGAAGCCGATGTTGCCCTGTTCCCATTCGCAGAACATCACGCCCGCGTGGCGCGATTTCTGCTCCACGCGCACGCCTTCCGCCTTGAACGAGCACACGCCCATCGCGTGGTTGTTGCCGCGCAGGTTGAAGAGGTAGGTCTGGGTCGACGGCTCGTAGCCGCTCACGTCGCAGTCGGTCAGCTTGATGTTGCCGCCGCGGTGCATGTCGATCCACGCGCTGGAACACCAGTACTTGCAATGGTCGAACCAGTAGTTCAGGAACTGGTCCGACGTGCGCTTGTCGCCCACGTACAGGAACGCCTTCCACGACCCCGCCCAGGCGCAGCGCCAGAACTTCCACTCGCTGTTGCAGTTATCGCCGGTCAGGTTCACGCCATAGCGCCACTGGCCCGTGAACAGGCAGTCGTCGAACGCATAGTCCTGCGCGCCGCCGCTGCTGACGCTTTCCACCAGGTCGTTGTTCGGCGCGTTGCCGTGGAACTGGAGGTTGCGCAGCCGCACGACCAGCGCGGCGTCCTGGTTGCGGAACAGCGCGCCATCGCCGCGCGGTTCGTAGAGGATCACCACGGTGCCCGAGGGGCCGTCGCCCTCGATCGTCAGGCCCTGCGTGCGGCCGGACAGCAGCGCGCCGTCGAACAGCGCGCCGGGGCGGGTCAGCCGGTACGTGCCGGGCGGCACGACGATGCGCCGGCCGCCGATCTGGTTCGGATTCTCGCCAAACTGGGCCTTGCGGGCCTGCCGCGCGACGGCGCGCATGGCGCTGGAAAATGCCGCGTCCGACGGCGTGCGGCCGCTGGGGTCGCACCCGTCGAAGTCCGCCACGGACACCATGCGCTCGCGCGATGCCGGCAGCACCGCCTCGGCGGCCTCGCGCGCGCCGGCGGCCGTGGCCACCCCCGCGCCGGTCAGCACGCCAAGCCTGGCCAGGAAACTTCTTCGAAGATTGGGCATGCGGGGGGCTCCGGAAACTTGGGCGCGGCCCGTTGCCGCGCTACTGGGTCAGCAGGAAGGACCAGAGCGCCGTGCACTCCGGATCGGATAGCCGGTATTGCGGCATGACCTTGGACAGCATCACGCCGGTGTTGTCGACGCCCTGCGCCACCACGCGGCAGAAGCTGTCGCGGTCGTAGGCGGACGGCGGCCCGCCGCGCCGGGGCGCCAGCGTCAGCAGCGCGTCGGCGGTCAGCGGCGGCCCGAACGGCTGGGCGCCCTGGGTGGCCACGTGGCAGTTCGCGCAGCGCGCGGCGGCGGCCGGCACCGGGCGCTCTTCCCAGCGCAGCCGCGCCGGCGTGGCCGGGGTTACGCTGCCGTAGAACAGCGACCGGCCCAGCTCGACGAGGTTGGGCGTGGGTGCCTGCGCCAGCGCAGGCACCGCCAGGCTGGCGGCGGCCATGGCCACCGCCAGCGCGCCGGTCAGGCGCGTGCGCATCAGCGAACCCGGACCGTGGCGGCCACGCTGGGCACGCCGGCCGCGTTCATCGCGAACAGCATGTAGTAGCCCGGCACGGCCACGCCCGGATCGGACGGGATCTGCAGCCGGTACTCGCCGGCGGTGCCGACGGTGAACGCCAGCGGCACGCGGCGCATCTCGTTGTTGACCGAGTGCGTGACCGACGACAGCCGCACCAGCGCGAACGACTTCATGTTGGCCGTGGCGTTGACCGAGATCGTGGTGCCCAGGTATGCCTCCGTGGGCGCCGACGTGATCGACGGCCGCGTGGCGTTGGTGCCATCGGCGTTGAGCAGGTACGGCGGGGTCAGGATCTCCACGTTCGAATGGTTGGTCGTGCAGGTGCCGCACAGGCCGCCGCCACCGCTGAGCACGCGGCCGTCAGGCAGCAGCAGCGCCACGCTGTGGTACGTGCGCGGGGTCTGCATGGGCGCCAGGCGCGAGAACTTCTCGGTCGCCGGGTCCCACAGCTCGGCCACCATCACGGCGCCGTCGTCGCTGAACGTCACCGGCCACGCCTGCCCGCCGATCACCACCACCTGCCCGTTCGGCAGCACCACGCTGTTCTGGAACGCGCGGGCGTAGGCCATCGACCCCACCTTGCGCACCGTCGGCGTGGCCGTGCGGATGTCGATGACGTGCGCATTGGTGGTGGCCGCCGCGTTCTCATAATCGGGCGCGCCGCCCAGCGTCAGGATGCGGCCGATGTCGTACATGACCGCGTTGCCGTTCATCGCGTCGCCATCGGCGGCACGGGTGCCGGCCGCCGTCACGTTGCCGTTGCCGGCCGTGTCCATCCAGTTCATCTGCTTGCTCGGGCCGGCGTGGAACACGCGGCCGTTGCTGGCGGCGAACAGCCAGGCATGATTGTCGGAGCGATAGATGCCGCCGGCGTCGCCGGTCAGGATGTAGTCGTCCCAGATGGCGCTATTGAGCCGCCAGCCGGTGGCCGCGGTCCAGGTCTCGCCGTCCTTGTCGCCGATATTGCCGCTCCACGACCCGCCCACGGTGAACACGCCGCCGTTGCTGAGCGTGACCGACCCCTGGTAGCCGCGTCCGCGCACCATCTCGGCCGCCGTGGTCCATGCGTTGGTGGCCGGGTTGTAGATGCTGGTCTTGGCGCTGCTGCTGCCGCCGTTCACGAGGATGCGGCCGTCCGGCAGGTTGGCGGTGCCGGGGCAGAACATGTCGTGGTAGGTGTTGGTCACCAGCTTTTCGCTCGACGCGCCGGTCGTCGGGTTGAAGATCGCCGTGTACGTGCGGCCGTTGTCGCCGCCGAAGTTGTTGCGCTCGTAGGCCGACCAGACCAGCACGCGGCCGTCCGGCAGGTTCGACGCAGCCACCGGGATCACGGTCAGCGCCTTCGGCGCGGTCCATTTCGACGGCAGCACCGTGGTCTGCGCCACCGTGACGTTCCAGGTCTGCGCCACGCTGCCGTTACAGGTCTTCTGCACCACGGCCTGGCCCTCGGCCACCGTGTTGGGCGCCAGGCACAGGCCGCTGTGCGCCGCCACGATGGCATAGCCGCCGTTCTGCGCGCGCAGCGTGAAACGCTGGTTGGCCGTGCCGCTGCACTGCCACTGCAACGCCGGCGAGCCCACGCCAGTGCTGGCGTACTGGATGTCCAGGCACTTGCCGCTGTGCTGTGGCGACATCTGGTACTGGCTGCCGAACAGCGTCAGCGCCCATTGCTGGTTCAGGTCGCCATGGCAGGTCCAGATGATGGCCGGCGCGTCGTTGTCCGGCACGCCGCCGCTGATGTCGAGACAGTAGTTGGTGCCGCTAACCTTGATCTCGGTGGTGGTCTGGGCCTGCACGCCAGTCGGCGCCAGCCAGAGCCACAGCGCCAGCAGGCACGGCCCGGTGCACCTCAACCATCTCGCCAGCGCGCGCGCGAGCCCCGATCGCAGAATGGAATTCATGATGGCTTCCCCCTGAAGCAACGACTTGATGAAAGGTGTTGGGCGGCCCCGGTTCACGCCCTGGCAAGAAAGGCCATGACGTTCACCACATCCTCTGGTTGCGGCAACGCCTGGCTGCGCCAGCACATGCGTGCCGACGCATCGAAGAAGTAGACCTGGGTGGCGTGCTTGTCGAGGTTCTCGGACGGCGGGCGCCCGGCCAGCGTGCCGCGCAGCGCCATCACGTCGCCCGACGGGATGACGCCGCGCCATGCGCGGCCCGCCCCCATCCTGCGCAGCCATGCCTGCATGGCCGGCGGCGTATCGCCGAGCGGATCGATGCTCAGCGACAGCAGCTGCATCGGATACTTGCCGCGCCTGTCGGCCAGCCCCTGCTGCACCGCGCCGAACATGGCGCCCTGCAGCGGGCACACCGAGCTGCAGCCCGTGAACATCGTCTGCAGCGCGGTGACGCGGCCCTGCATCAGCGTGCCGAGCTTCTGGCGCTGCCCCGTGGCGTCGACCACCCAGGCATCGGGCGCCGGCACCAGCGGCTCCACCGCGCCGGCGCTGACATGGGCCAGCGCGCCACGCGATGCCAGCGTCAGCGCGCCGGCCGGGAGGGCGCTCAACCACGCGCGGCGGGTCCAGTTCATGGCATTGCTCCGGTGCGTCAGGGCGACAGGCGGCCTCGGCAACCGCGCCAGGCCATCCACGCCATCTTGCGAGCGTGGACCTGCGCCATCCGTGCGGAAACACACGCACGCATGGCCGCGAAACGCCCGTACGGGTGACTGCATCTGCTGCGTTGGCAAACACACTGAAAGCCCCGCACATCGATTCCTATACTCGGGCCAGACCCAACCGGATGCTGCACAACAACAAAGGGAGAGCCGCGTGATACCACAACACCTTCAAGGTGCGCCGCGCGCGTGCCGCGTTGCCGTCGTCATCGCCACCAAGGGCCGGCCGCAGGCGGTGCCGCGCATGCTGCGCCTGCTGGAGCAGCAGACCCTGCAGCCGTCGATCGTCGTGATCTCGGCCAACACGCGGCTCGACGTCGGCGAGTTCGCCGCGCCCCAGCACCTGCCGGTGGAATATCTGTTCGGCCCGGCCGGGCTGCCCGCGCAGCGCAACCGTGGCCTGGAGCGCGTGCTGCCGGAGAGCGACATCGTCGTGTTCCTGGACGACGACTTCGTGCCCGCGCGCGAATGGCTGGCACGCTGCGCCGAGGCGTTCGCGGCACGCCCCCATGCCGTGGGCGTCACCGGCGGCGTGGTGCAGGACGGCGTGCGCGGCGACGCGATCGACTGGGACGAGGCCGCCGAGCTGCTGTCCGACGACGCCGCGCATCCGCAGCCGATGGGCCTGGTGCCGGTGCAGAAGCTCTACGGCTGCAACATGGCCTACCGCTGCAGCGCCATCGGCGACCTGCGCTTCGACGAGCGACTGGTGCTGTACGGCTGGCTGGAAGACATGGATTTCTCGCGCGCGATGCATGCCAAGGGGCCGCTGCTGCAGGTGCTGGCGTGCCGGGGCGTGCATCTGGGGCTGCGCTCGGGCGGCCGCACGTCGGGCAAGCGCTTCGGGTTCTCGCAGATCGTCAACGCGTGGTACCTGTACGGCAAGGGTGCGCTGTCCGCGCGCGAGGCGTGGAGCTATACGGCCCGCGCGTTCCTGGCCAACGGGGCCAAGGCGCTGTTCCCCGAGCCGCACATCGACCGTCGCGGCCGCCTGGCCGGCAACCTGCTGGGCCTGCGCGAACTGCTGTCCGGACGCTGCCAGCCCGAGCGCGGCGCCGAACTCTGAGCCGATGGCCCCCGGCTGCGGGGGCCTCTGCACTATCGTGCCCGGCCGCGCGCCGGCTTGCTGGCATCGGCCGATGCGCGGGCGCGCTCGCCGCGCGTTTCCGCCGCCATGCCATGGTTCGACTTGCGCGGCGATGCCGGGCGCCACTGCGTGGCAGGCGGCTTGTGCGCCACCGGCGCGGCCTTGGCCTGCGGCATCTGCCCCAGGTGCGCCAGCAACTGCGCGGCAAACGCGTCGCGGCTTTCGGTCAGGAACAGCGAATGATCCAGCAGCGGCAGCGTCTGCAGCCGCACGTGGCGCAGCCCTTCCAGCGCCTCCAGCCGCTTGCCGAGGCCCAGGTGTGCCTCGTGCAGGCCCACGTCGCTGGCGCCGTACAGGAACAACGTGCGCACGCCGCGCCGCTCGAACTCGCGCACGGCCGCGCTGGCGAACGCCGGCACCGTCTGCGGCGACGGCTCGGCCACCTCGGCCGGCGCCGTCTCGCGGCGCTCGCGCAGCCGCTGGCGCACGCGGCGCGCCATCGCCGCCGCCAGCCGCCGCAGGCCCAGTTCGCCGCGCATCAGCCGGCGCCAGTTTTCCCATTTGCACGCGGCAGCCAGGTACACGTGCGCCGGGCGCAGATGATCGGACGCCGCCGCGTTGTCGGCCGCGTCCCAGCGGAACTTGACGAGGTTGACCAGCATGAGCCCGTTGACGCCGCGATTGGCCAGCGCCGCGTGCAGGCTCAGGAACGCGCCCGAGCAGATGCCGGCCAGCACCACGCAGCGGAAGCCCCGCGCGCGCATCGCATCGACAGCCGCCGCCAGATCGCGGCGCGGTGTCTCGGCGTAGATCGTCTGCAAGTCCATCCGCTGGGCGGCACCGGGGGCGTCACCGAGCGACGACACGTCCAGCCGCAGCGCCGCAAAGCCGTGCCGGGCCAACTGGCGCGATACCTCGACGAACAGCCGGCCGTCGCCGACGTGGTGGTTGCCGCCCGTGTTCGGAAAGATGACGACCGTGTTGGGCCGGGCATCGCGCGCGCGCGGCGCCGGGGTACAGAGCACGCCGAACAGGCGCGCGTTGTCGATCCACACCGGATGCTCGGCCACGCCGTCGAGCGCAGGCGGCGCCAGCGCATCGGGCGTCGGCACGGGCCCGACGGGGGCGGGCGCCGCATTGGCCGCATCCGCGCCGATCCAGCCGGTGATGCGGCGGCATGCCTGGGCCGGCACGTCGGCGAATTCGGCCGAGCGCATCATGTCCGGATACTCGGCAAACCCGTCCAGCTCGATGTCGATGCCGGCCTCGCGCAAATCGCCAGCCAGCCGGGCCAGCGGCGAGCCAGGGTCGGGCCAGGCGTCCAGCAGCAGCGTGCGCGGCAGCACCAGCGTGGCGTCGATGCGGATCGACTGGATGGCCGCCAGCGTGGTGGCGGGCAGGCGGAAGCTGAGCACGTCCTGCGCGCCGGCCGGCGTCGGCGGCACGTCGAGTTCGGGAATCGCGCTGTTGCGCCAGCCCGCGTGCAGCGCGCGCAGTTCGCGCAGGTAGAGGCGCCCGTCCAGCACCGGCGCCAGCATGACCACGCCGGCTGCGTCGATACGGGTGGCGGCCAGCGCGGCCAGCGATGCCCCAAGCCGCAGTCCGCACAGCACCACGCGCGTGGCACCCGAAGTCCGGCGCAGCAGCGTGGTAGCGGCGGCGATGTCGTCCAGCGCGGCGGCCAGCGGATCAATGCCGCCCGGCAGGTCGGCGGCGTCGCCGGTGCCCCGGTAGTCGAAGCGCAGCACGGGCACGCCGGCTTGCGCAAGGTGGTCGGCCAGATGGCGGAAGGCGCGGTGCGCCCACATCATCTCGTGACCGTGCGGTGCGCAGAGCACCACCCCGGTGTTGCCGCGCGCGCCGTGCAACCAGCCTGCGCAGCCATCGAACGTGACCCGTTTCATCCATCCGTCTCCCGATAACACTGACCGGGAACCCGCCTCGGACGCCCCGCAGAAACGGGTACGCCCGGGCCGGTGCCGATCCGGTCAGGCTGTGTTGTTATGTGCCGCCGGGGTATGGCCGATCTGCTTGATCGCCGGCGCCGCCACGGGCATGCCCAGGTACGGGTTCATGGCGGTGAAGTCGGTGCGGTTGCTGCGCTTGGGCACCACGCCGTTGAGAATGCCGCCCAGCAGCGTGGCATTGGCGCGCGCCAGCCGCTTCAGCGATTCGTCCACCTGCGACGGCAGCGTGGTATCGGCGCGCAGCACCAGCAGCGTGGCGCCGGCACAGTTGGCCACCAGCGTCGCATCGGCCACGGCCATCACGGGCGGGGTGTCGATGATGACCAGGTCGAAGCGCTCCGCGCAGGCGTCCAGGCACTTGGCAAAGGCCGGGCTCATCAGCAGTTCCGACGGGTTGTCGGGCGGCGCGCCGGCCGGCAGCACCGACAGGCCGTTGACGATGGTCAGCTTGACGGCGTCCGGCAGCGTGGAGCGGCCCGCCAGCACGTCGGCCAGGCCGGCACCGACGGGCAGGTCGAACCAGTTGGCCACCTTGCCGCGCCGCAGGTCGGCGTCGATCAGCAGCACGCGCTGGCCCGCTTCGGCAAACAGCACGGCCAGGTTGACCGATGCGAACGTCTTGCCCGCGCCGGCCGTGGGGCTGGTCACGGCCACGGTGCGCAGCTTGCTGTCGCGCAGCGAGAAATGCAGCGCGGCGCGCACGTTGCGCAGCCCTTCCACGGCCATCGAATGCGGGGCGTTGCGGGCCAGCAGGAACTGGTCGTGCAGGCCCAGGCGCAGCAGGCGCTCGGCGCCGTCCATGTCGTCGTCGGTGGTCTCCGCCAGTTCGTCGGGATTGACCAGCGCGTGGCCCGGCTGCTGCGGCAGCAGGCCCGCCAGCGACCCCGGCGACCAGCCGGCCTGGGCGCGTGCGTCGATCAGGCGCTCCAGCTCCACCTGTTCCTGGCTGAACACCACGTCGCCCAGCATCGGCAGGCCCAGGCGTGCCTCGGCCTCGTTGACGTTTTCCAGCGTGGGACGGATGCGCTGGCGCACGGTCACGCACGCCATGGCCAGGCACAGGCCCATCATGGCGCCGGCCAGCGTGGCCGGCCACGGGCCAAAGCCCACCGGGCGCACCGGCACCAGCGCGCTGTCCAGCACGCGCACCTGGCCCGTGCGGTCCAGCTGCACCAGCGACAGCTGCTCGGCCTTGTTGCGCAGCGTCATGTACATGTCCTCGGCCACCTTGACGTCGCGCGTCAGGGCCACCGATTCGCGCTCGGTCGACGACAGGTTCTGGTAGCGCGAATCCATGTCCTTGCGCTCGCGCATCAGCTGCTGGATCTGGCTGTCGATGGTCTTGACCTCGTTGGCCTCTTCCGTAAAGCGCTGCAGCATCTTGGTGCGTTCGAGCTTGAGCAGCGCGATCTGCCGCTGGTAGTCCATGCTGCCCGTCAGGTACGACTGGGCGTCCTGCGTGGGCGCGATGGTGCCGGCCTTCGAGCGGTAGCGCGTCAGCGCGGCCTCGGCGCGTTCCAGCTCGGCCTTCACGCGCGGGATCTCGGCGGACAGGAAGCCCAGCGTGGCGGCCGTGTCGTCGCGCCGCTGCATGGCCTGGTTGCCGATGAACGACTCGGTGATGCCGTTGACCAGCGCGGCGGCGGCCATGCGGTCGGTGGTGCGCCAGCCGATGCTGACGGTGCCGGCGTCGCCAGGCTGCATCTCGATGCGCAGCGCGTCGGCCACAGCATCCACGGTCTGCACCAGGTCATGCCGCGTCACGGTAAAGCGCGTGCCCGGCCGGGCGTCGATGCGCGTGACCTGCATCGTCACGCCATTGGCCTGCGCCACGCCACCCACGGCGCCGGTCAGCAGTTCGGCATCGCGATAGGAGAGGCGGTAGCGGTCGCCCTGCAGCACTTCCAGCGTCAGCGGCGCGTTGAGCAGGCGCTCGGGCACGGCCAGACGGTCCACGGTGAGTTGCTCGCCGCCCCAGGCGTAGCCCAGGCTTTCGGGCCAGGGGCCGGACAACTGCCCCGGCGTGGCGAAGTACGCGGCCAGTCCGCCCAACAGCGGCGCGCGCAGCGGACGCACCGAGATGTCCAGATGCAGCCGCTCCACGACCGGCGCCACGACGGTGCGGCTGCGCAGCATGCCGACATCGAGCGGCACCGGCGTGGCGGCCATGGTGGCCGCCGCGTTGCGCGCCGCCGCCATGCCCTCGCGCGACTGCTGCACCTGCACCAGCGCGCTGGCGCTGTATTCGTGCGGCTGCGAGACCGCGCAGACCCATGCAACGAGCCCGCCGGCCAGTGCCGCGCCCAGGATCCAGCCGGCGTGGTCCAGCATCGCGCGCCGGGCGCTTCCGGTGCCCGCGGGCGGCGTGGCCGCTGTGGCCGGCGCCGCTGCGCCCGCATAAGACATGTTGATCACGGTGTCCCCCTTCTACCTCGAAAGCCGCCCGGCCGCGCCGGGCGACGGATACTACTTGCGACCGTAGTTGTCCTCGTACCTGACGATGTCGTCCTCGCCCAGGTAGGAGCCCGACTGCACCTCGATGATCTCCAGCGGCGTCTTGCCCGGGTTTTCCAGCCGGTGCTGGGTGCCGATGGGGATGTAAGTCGACTGGTTCTCCGACAGGATGCTGACCGTGTCGCCACAGGTCACCCGTGCCGTGCCGCGCACCACCACCCAGTGCTCCGCGCGGTGGTAGTGCATCTGCAGCGACAGGCTGGCGCCCGGCTCCACCACGATGCGCTTGACCTGAAAGCGGTCGCCATGGTCGATGGAGTCGTAGCAGCCCCACGGGCGCTGCACCTTGCGGTGGTTGACGATCTCGGCGCCGTGCTCCGAGCGCAGCCGCTGCACCACGTTCTTCACGTCCTGCACGTGGGCCTTGTCGACCACCAGCACGGCGTCGGCGGTTTCCACCACCACCACGTCCTGCACGCCCACGCAGGCGATCAGCCGCCCTTCGGAATGGGCCAGGCACGACGACGCGCCATCGAACAGCACGCGCCCGCGCGCCACGTTGCCGGCCGCGTCCTTTTCGGCGATGTCCCAGATCGCGGCCCACGAGCCCACGTCGGACCAGCCCGGGTCCATCGGCACCAGCATGGCCGGGATGTCGGCCAGCGTCTCGATCTGTTCCATCACCGCGTAGTCGATGGAGTCCGACGGGCACGCCTCGAACGCTTCCTTGCACAGGCACAGCGCGTCGCCCTTGGCGGCGCGCTCGGCGGCCTCGTAGGCGGCGCGGCACTGGCGCGCCATGTCGGGCTGCAGTGCATCGAGCGCGCGCAGCCAGACCGTGGCGCGCACCACGTACACGCCGCTGTTCCACCAGTAGTCGCCCGATTCCACGTACGCCTGTGCCAGTTCCAGGTGCGGCTTTTCGACAAAGCGCTCCAGCGGCAGCGCGCCTTCCTGCGACGCCTGGCCCGTGCGGATGTAGCCAAAGCCGGTTTCCGGCACGCTGGGCCGCACGCCCAGCGTCACGATGGCGCCGCGGTCGGCATGCCGCACCGCCACCGCCAGCGCGGCGCGGAACGCCTCGGGATCGGTCACGGCGTGATCGGCCGGCGTGGCCACCAGCACCGCGTCGCCCATCTCGCCGGCATTGGCCACCGCGTGCAGCGCGGCCATCGTCAGCGCGGGCGCGGTGTTGCGGCCGCACGGCTCGGCCAGGATCTGCGCGGGCTTGCCGCAGCGCTTCATCATTGCCTCGATCATGAAGCGATGTTCCTCGCCGCACACCACGATCTGCGGGGCTTCCACCCCGACCGTGCGCCCGGCCATGACCGCCAGCCCTTCGAGCCGGCGCGCCGTGGCTTCCAGCAGCGTGTTCTCGGCCACCAGGTTCAGCAACTGCTTGGGATGCTGCTCGCGCGACAGCGGCCAGAGCCGCGTGCCGGAACCGCCGGCCAGGATCACGGGCTGGATCAGCGCCTGCCGCGTCTGCGGCGCGGACATGCCGTGGCCCGTATGCTCCATCATCGTCGGCACGGCGGCGGAGGGAAGGCTTTTCCCCCGGGTCGGAAGTCTCATCATGTTCCCCTGCTGGTGACTGCTTGTCGGCGCGAACTGGCTTCCGGACCCGGCACGGCGGGCGCGACGCCACGCGCATGCCCGCCCCGTGTCCCGGAAGGATGGGGCCAGTGTAGGAATGTGCGTCGGCGGGACTCTGTTCGATTCCGCACACGCTGCCGCCCGCCGTGCGCGGCACCCCGGCCAGCGCGACTTTGTTGGACACCGTACCGATGCCCGGCGCGAGCGGGGCTCCAATACGGTTGGCCATCCGACACGGACACGGAGGACACGAGATGGAGCAAGCAAACGCGCTGGCGCCGCTGGCCGACGCCCCCGCCCCCGCGCAGCCGCCGGCCCGCCCGGTGGTGGCGCCGCAGCGGCTGCTGCACGGCGAGGCATCGGTCTGGCAGGAGACCAACTGCTACATGGACGTGTGGATCGAGCTGCTGTACGGCTGGCACCTCGACCCGCGCGCGGCGCTGCCGTTCACGGTGGCGCAGGACTACGAAGGCGACCACTTCACCTTCTTCAAGTACCCGCAGGCCGACCTGGAACTGCTGTATGGCACGGTGGTGCAGGAAAGCGCGATCTACGACACGCTGGAGGCGCACGTCGCCGCGCAGGTGCGGCGCGGCCACGCGATGCTGGTGGAAGTGGACAGCTTCTACCTGCCGGACACCCGCGCCACCGCGTACCGCGCCGCCCACGTCAAGACGACGATCGCCATCGACGCGATCGACACTGGCGCGCAGCGGCTGCACTACTTTCACGGGCTGGGCCGGCACACGGCCGAGGGCGACGACTACCAGGGGCTGATGCGCCTGACCCCGGCGCTGCAGGGCGACGGCAACATCCTGTTCCCTTACGTGGAATGCGCCAAGCGGGTACGCGCGCCGTTGCAGGGCCGCGCGCTGTCCAACGCCGTGGCGCAACTGCTGCGCCGCCATCTGGGGCGCCGGCCGGCCGAGAGCCCGGTGGCGCGCTGGCGTGCCGAATTTCCCGAGCACGTGGCGGCGATCCTGGCGCGCGGCGACGCCTATTTCCATCACTATGGCTTCAACCTGCCGCGCCAGCTTGGCGCGAACTTCGAGATGCTGCATCACGGGCTGCACTGGCTGGGCGAGCACGGCCACCGCGCACCGCCGGACGTGGCCGGGGCGGCGCTGACCATCGCGTCGGAATGCAAGGTGCTGCAGTTCCGCCTGGCCCGCGCGCTGGCGCGGCGGCGGCCCGATCCGTGCACGGAGAGCCTGGACACGCTGGAGGCGGCCTACGCCACCGTGATGGCCGGGCTGCTGGCGTCCTTCGGGAGCGTGGATCCGGCGCATGGCTAGCGGCCCGTGGCGCCGGCGCGGCGCGCGGCGGGCGGGCCGGACATCGCGGTCATGCGGCGACATCCGGCGCGCTGCCCGCCGGGCCGGTCAGGCGTGCGCCAGCGTCAGCGCCGGCAGCAGGCGGTCGTATTCGCGCTTGACCAGCTTGTAGCACTCGCAGGAGTGATGCTCCAGCCCGCAACGGTCCAGCACGGTGATGTGGCCGCGGCTGTGGTGGATCAGGCCCAGGTCCTCCAGCTTGCCGGCGGCCTCGGTCACCCCCTCGCGGCGCACGCCGAGCATGTTGGCGATGACCTGCTGCGTGATGACCAGCTCGTTCGAGTTCATGCGGTCGATCGCCAGCAGCAGCCAGCGGCAAAGCTGCTTGTTCAGCGAATGGTGGCGGTTGCACGCGGCGGTCTGCGCGATCTGCGTCAGCACGGCCTGCACGTAGAGCAGCGTCACGCGCTGCAGCGACGGCAGGTGCGCCAGTTCGCTGCGCAGCGCGCGGGCCGGAATGCGGTAGGCAAAGCCGGGACTGCGCACTTCCACGCGGCTGGGCATGGTGTCGCCGCCCGTGACCACCGGGATGCCGACCAGGCCCTCGTTGCCCACTGCCGCGAATTCCACCGTGGCGCCGTCTTCCAGCAGCGACAGCAGCGACACGACCGAGGTGGTGGGAAAGTACACGTGGACGATGCGCTGGCCCGAATCGGTCAGCAGCTCCCCTGCACGCAGGCGGACGAGTTCGAAATGGCGCGACAACACTTCCCACTCGTGGCGGGGCAGAGCGTTGAGCAGATGATTGACGTGCAGGTCAGACCGATGCGTGATCATTTTTCTTTCCTCCTATGTGCCAGGAGCGACATCGGTGTCCGCACGCAAGGGCGTCCCTGCGCGTGACGTGACCCGACTTCGCCGCCCCACCCGTTGCCGAAGCATGCTGGCGAATGCCCGGCGGCCTTCCAGCCGCCACCCGTAAATCCCGCCGGCGTTTCAGGCCCGGCGTTGTCTCTCGTTGTTGACTGTATTAAGTGGCATGGAACACAAACCTGACAGTAGGCAGACGGATAGGTCAGACGCTCATGCTTTGGTAGGTTGGATGGAGGAAAACGGCTGAGACGGGCCGCGTGCACGGGCGTGCGGTGGCACCCGTCGGGGTGGCCGCGTCGGGGGGATGGGACGGGGCGCCTGCCGGACCACCGCGCCGGTGCTGGACCGGCGGGTGGAAGGATGAGAAGGATGAGTCAGCCGGCGTAGCTGACGGGCCGGCCGGCGTTCAATGCGGCCACCTCGCCCGAAGGGATGGCGCCCGCACCTGCCGTGCCGGGGCCCTCGTGCATCAGGCGGATGCGGCGCGTTTCGCGCGGTCCCAGGTGGAACCAGTCGCACTCGGGCAGGTACGCGTGGTCATCCACGTGCACCCATCGTGCAAAGCGCCGGGCCGTGACGGTCAGCCACCAGACGCCGTCCTGGCGCGCCACGCTGGCGCACAGGCCAGGGTCCTGCAGCGCGTCGGCGCGGCGGTCGGGCAGGAAAACGGACTGGCTAAGCAACCGGTTGCCTGTCTCGTCCGCCGCTTCCGGCGCGTCGTCGTGCAGCGTGGCCAGCACGACGTCGTGGGCCGGCGGGCCGAAGCGGTAGGCATAGGTCAGGTCGACAAAGTGATCGAACAGTTCCGCCGCCACCAGCCGGCGCGTCTCGCGCGGGGCCAGCGTCAGCGTACGCACGGCCGACTCCGCCACGTGTTCGCCATCGCGCAGGCAGCGCAGCGCCAGCCGCACCGTGCGCGGCGCGGGCGTCTCGTTGATCAGGTGCACGTGCAGGCCGTTGAGCCCCTCGTCGGTCAGGATGACCTGCAGCGGCTGCCACACCTGCCGCAGCGCGTGCCAGGCCGACTTGGGCCGCGCCATGGCATCGACGATGCCCCAGCCGGGGCCGGGCAGCAGGTCCTGCAACTGCCAGACCAGCCCGCCCTGGCAGGTGGAACCGGCGCGGCGCCATTCGCCGAACACGTCGGTCATGATCTCGGCCACCACGGCGCGGGACAGCGCCAGATAGCGTGCCGGGCGCTCGTAGCGCAGGCGCGGCGGATCGACGTCGAACAGCGCGCGCAGGTAGAAGTCGCGGATGTCCTCGAAATCCCAGGCCGCGCCGGCGTCGCGCGGCACGCGGGCCTTCCAGCGCGGGTCGTGTAGCGGCTGCGTGAGCCCCGCCTCTGCCAGCGTGCGCGCGCACGGCACGTTGGCAAACGCCAGGCATTCGGACGTGAAGCGAACATTGGCCAGCCGCGCATCGGCCAGCGGGCGCTGGTAGGCGCCCACGCCGTAGTAGTGCGACACGCCGGTATCGGCCTGGAACGGCCACGCGCCTTCGCACGGCGAATTGCGCACGTAGACCACGTCGGGACGATGCTCGGCCACCAGCGACGGGATCAGCGTATCGAACAGCGGCTGGCGCCACGTGCCGCGCGGCGCGCCCATCATCGCCGCCTGTTGCTCGGACTCGCTGCCGCCGCACAGCACGGCCAGGCTGGCGTGCGCGCGCGTGGACGTGAGCCACTGCGACACCTCGCGCCGCGCGTCGTCCATCAGCGTGGGGCTGGCGCCGGTCTCGCTGCCGTAGTCGAAGTTGGCGAACATGAAGTCCTGCCAGACCAGCAGGCCCAGCGCGTCGCACTGGCGGTAGAACGCCTCGCCGGGATAGCAGGTCACGCCGCTGACGCGGACCATGTTGGCGCCGGCGTCGCGCGCGAGCTGTAGCCAGCGGGCCACGGCCTCGTCGGTATCGGCCAGGCCGGGCAGGTCGTGGCTGGACACGCACGCGCCGCGGCAGAAGATGCGTTCGCCGTTGACGCGCAGCGCAAACGCGCCGGGATCGCCATCGCGGTCCTCGGTGACGGTGCGGAAGCCCACGTTGCCGCAGGCCAGCACCTGTCCGCCGATGCCGGCGTCGACGTGGTACAGCGCGGGCGTGCCGTGTGTGTGCGGCCACCAGCGTTCCGCGTGGGGGATGCGTAGCGTGCCGGCCAGCGTATGCGGGCCGGCGCGGCGCAGTTCGCCATGCCAGACCGCGTGGTCCGGCCCGACGGCGGCGAACGTCGCCTGCGCCGGCGCCGCGCCCGGGAAATGCAGTTGCAGCGCGACGATGCCATCGGCGCCGTCGATGCTGCCCGACAGCTCGGCCCGCACGCCATGCGTGAGGTCGGTGGCGGCCGGATCGAGCAATTCGATGTCGCGCCACGGCCCCACCGCATGCACGGGCGGACACCAGCCGGCCATATGGCCGAGCAGCGTGGTGCGGACCGTGCGCAGCGACGGCGGCTGGATCATGCGCGGCTTCCACCGCACCGGGCCGCGCTGCGTGCGCAGGTATGGATGCAGCGCGCGGAAGCAGATATGCAGCACGTTGTCCGCGCCGGCCAGTTCCACCTCCACCTGATGCGCGGCGAACATATGGCGCGTGGTCAGTACGTTCACGCCGTTGAGCCAGACCTCGGCGATCGTTGCCAGCCCGTTGCAGCGCAGCAGGCGGCGGCCGCTGCCCGAGAAATGCAGCCGGTACCAGTAGTCGTGCTGGTGCAGCGGCGGCGGCGCGGTGTCGTCCCAGCGCCGCGCGGCGCGCAGCGCGGCCGCCACGGTGCCCGGCACGGGCGCGGGCAGCCAGTGCCCGGTCTCGGACAGCTCGCCCGGATGCGCCGCCGCGTTGGCAAACGTCTCCAGGAAGGTCCAGTCGCCTTCCAGGCGTGCGCGGCCCACGGCCACGCCGGGGCGCAGGATGGGCAGCAGCGCCGGTACCGGATCGCGTGCGGTCATGTGACGGTCTCCCCGAAATGGGCCGCCAGCGCCGGCACCGTGCCCTGGTAGGCCAGCTCCAGCTGCTCCAGGCAGTCGTCGCAGCTATCGGGCTTGCGGCTGATGACCGCGCGCATCAGGCGGAACTGCATCACCATGGCCTCGGACGCCATCGTGTAGCACGCCTCGGCCACCGACTCGGGCAGGCTCTGGCCGTGCATCACCAGCCAGCGCACGTAGCGGCCCAGCAGCTCGAAGTTGGCCCCGAGCTGCCGCAGCACGCTGGCGGCGTAGATCTGGAAGTTCGGCTCGCCGCGCGCCATCAGTTGCTCCAGGTGCGCGGGAAACACGGCGCGGAACGCCTGGATCGGGTTGTCGCGCGGACGGCGCGCCAGATGGCCGCGCAGCAGGTCTACCGATGCCTGCAGCAGGTCGTCCTCGGTCAGCGCCGGAAAGCGCCGGCGCACCACCTCGGCCTGCGGGAACGTGGCCACGCCCCACATCGTCTCGTGGGCCGGCGTGCGGAAGATCGCCAGGTAGTCGTCGCCGCTGGCGGTGTGGTAGCCGTCGTGGTGGTAGTAGCCCACGGCCGTGGCGTCCGGCACCAGCACGTCGATGGCGATGCAGGCGCGCGCATGCTGGCGGCGGTAGGTGCTGGCCGGCTGCGGAAGCTGGTAGCTGTCCACCTCCAGCAGCACGGCGTTGCCGCGGTTGGTCTGCGCCGCCACGTGGGCCTCCAGCCGGCCGTAGGTCGACAGCTCGTCGCGCACGATGCCGAACAGCTGCTCCAGGTCGGCCGGCGGGATGTTCGACGGCGTGAACTGGTCGCCGGAGAAATCGAGCGTGACGGTAAAGGGCAGCGCGGCGATCGGTTCGAAGTTCCAGCCATGCAGCAGCTCGATCCACAGGTCGATATGCCGGTTGGCGTGCGACCAGACCGGATTGCCGCCGTGCAATGCATAGGCGCCCCCTCGCGCGCGAACAGCCTTGCCGTCACCGAACATTTACAGGTCTCCCAGCGTCTCGCGCACCGGTTGCGGCCACGCTGCCGGATCGAGCCCGTGATGCTTGAGCAGCGCCAGCGCCAGCCGCTCGATGCCGAAGCCGACGCAGCCCGTATGCGCCACGCCGCCATCGGCCAGGCCGATGTGCCACAGCGCGCCGAAGTGGTCCATGTGGTAGTTGAAGCTCATGCAGGCGGTGGGCGGCGCGCCGTCGTTCACCGGCACCAGCAGCTCGAACTTGAGCTTCAGCTCGCGCTGGCTGTCGGCCACGATCTTGCCGCCGCGCCCGAAGAACGGGTCGTTGGCCACGTCCACCTGCACGGGCAGCTGCAGCGCCTCGGCCAGCGCCTGGCCGCGCGCCATCCAGAGCTGGCGGAAGGCCACGATGCGCTCGGGCGATCCCAGGCACACGTACTCGCGCTGCCGGAACAGCTGCATGCGCGTGGGCTCCAGCGACGGCTCGTGGCGGTAGCAGTACGACAGCACGTCCACCACCTTGCCCTCGGGCGGCAGCGGGCCGCGCCGCGCGACGACCGGATAGATCGGATAGCAGGCCGCCGGCGTCAGCACCACGCCGGTGAATGCCTGCTCGTCGGTCCACGGTTCCTTGTCCTCCAGCCGCGCCAGCAGGCGCCGGTGCCCGCGGTCGTCGCCGCAGAAGCTGTGGATGGTGCCGGCCAGCTGCGGAAAGCTCTTCAGGTACTCGCTGGTCTCGAAATCCTGCTGGCCCATGGCCGGCGGAAAGCGCAGCACCTCGGCGTGCTGGTCGGCGCCGATGCGCGAGATGGCCAGGTTCAGGCCGTCGGCGATGGCTTCGAACGCCGCGCTGCGGCCGTACAGGCCCTGGACGCCAGTGTCGATCAGCAGGCCGGCGGCGAGCAGCCGGTCAAGGTAGGTGGGCACAGCGGCGACGGGCGCCGGGGCCATTTCACCGGCAGCGCCGCCCTGCGCGCGGTCGGTCAGTGCATGGGCATCCATCGGTCACTCCTCACGAACGGTCGGCCAGCAGCAGATTGGCCGTATTGGTCTGGATGCGGTCGTTGTTGATCATCAGCGGCGCGGACCACAGGTCGCGCAGGTGGCGGCCCAGGCTGTACGGCGTGCCCTGCTTGTAGCCGGCCATGCCGCACACCAGCAGCGCCTGCTGCACGACATCGAGCGCCATCGTCGACATCGACGTCTTGAGCCCGTTCATGCCGGCCGCGTGCGCGAACGCCGCGGACACCGACGCATTGGCGTGCCGCGCGCGCTGGCGGGCCAGCGCCATTTCCAGCCGCGCCTCCATCATCTCCAGCATGCTCACGGCCTCGGCCACGCGCGTGGCCGACGGCGGCAGCGTGCCGGGCCGGGCGCGTGCCTGGCCCTGGAAGAACGTCTTGGCGCGCGCCACGGCGTCGCCGCAGATGCCTACCCAGAGCGCGCTCCAGAGGATGTGCGACACGGGCGTCATCGTGGCATCGGCAATCTCGCCGAACGGCACCGGCAGCACCTGGTCCACGTGGCCCGTGGCTTCGAGCCGAAAGCCGTTGCTGCACGTGCCGCGCATGCCCAGCGTGTCCCACGTGTTCAGCGACTGGAGCGTGTAGTCGGGCTGCATCGCGCAGACCAGCACCTGGTCGGACGGCGACGCATCGGCATGGCGCCGGGCCGTGATCAGGATGCCGTCGGCGTGCGCGCCGTACGAGATCGTGGGCGCCATCTTCAGCAGGTGAAAGCGGTCGCCGTCGACATTGACCGCGCAGCCGCTGCTGCGCAGCGCGCCGCCGATGGCTTCCTCGGACGTGGCCGAGGCCAGCAGCAACTGCTCGGCGGCCACGCGGGCCAGCAGCGCCTGGTGCCAGTTGCTGGCGGCGCCGTGGTCGACCAGGCAGGCCACCTGGATCTGGTGCATCGCGTAGATCATGCCCGTGGACGCGCAGCCCTGGCCCAGTTCGCGGCACAGCGCGGCCACCGTGGCCAGCGACGCGCCCGCGCCACCCTGGGCCTGCGGCACCATGGCGCCCAGCAAGCCGGCGGCGCGCAGCGCTGCGAACGCCTCGTGCGGAAAGCGGGCCTCTTGGTCCACGGCATCGGCATGGCGGCGGGCCACCTCGGCGGCGTCGCGCGCGGCGGCCAGCAGCGGGCCGGCATCGGGATTGGCGTGCGCCAGCGCCACCCGGTTGGTCGCGGCGCTCATGCCACTTCCTGCTTCTGGATGGTTTCCACGGCGGCCGCGAGCGAATCGACGCTGCGGAAGAGCTGCCGCGTCAGCATGCGGTCGGGGATCTCGATGTCGAAAGCATTCTCCAGCGCCAGCATCACGTGGACCGTGGCCAGCGAGGAAAGCCCCGCCTCGTACAGGTCGTCATGATCGGCAAGCGAAGCCACTGGCACATTGAGTCGGGCGACGTCGCCGAGTATGTTGCGGATGGTTGCTTTCATCTGGGGTCTCCGAATGCGTTGAGTGATCCATTTGACGACTTCCGGCCGCGTCGCTCGGTGCGACGTCGCACCAAACCGGGCCGGTGCCCGGGCGCCCTTCAGTAAGCGGTGGCGCCGGTCCAGCCGTGCAGCGCGGTGCGCAGGATGATCCGCAGGTCGAGCTGGAACGACCAGTGCTGGATGTAATAGATGTCGAACTCGATGCGCTTGCGCATCTTGTCGATGGTGTCGGTCTGGCCGCGCAGCCCGTTGATCTGCGCCCAGCCCGTGATGCCCGGCTTCACGCGGTGGCGCAGCATGTAGCGGTCGATCAGTTCCTTGTAGAGCTCGTTGTGCTCCATCGCGTGCGGGCGCGGGCCCACCACCGACATCTCGCCGCGCAGCACGTTCAGGAACTGCGGCAGCTCGTCCAGGCTAGTGCGGCGCAGGAACGCGCCGATGCGCGTCACGCGCGGATCGCCGCGCGTGGCCTGCGTGACGCCGTGGTCCGCGTGCATCCGCATGGTGCGGAACTTGTACACCGCGAACGGCCGGCCATCGATGCCCAGCCGCTGCTGGCGGAACAGCACCGGCCCCGGCGACGACAGCTTCACCAGCGCGGCGATCACCAGCAGCAGCGGGCTCAGGCCCACCAGCACGGCGAACGAGAACACGCGGTCGAAGCTGGCCTTGACCACGCCCGTGATGCCCGACACCGGCGGGCTGTTCAGGTCGATCACGGGCAGGCCCATGAATTCGCTGAAGCGGTGGCCCAGCAGCTCCACCGACGAGACGTCGGGCACCCAGCGGATGTCGATCAGGTCGTTGCGGAACTGGCGCACCACGTCGGACAGGTCGCGGCAGGCGGCCATCGGCAGGGTCAGCCAGATCTCGCGCACGCCCTGGCCGCGCACGAAGGCGCTGACTTCGTCCAGCGTGCGCAGCGCGGGCACTTCGGGCGGCGTGGCGTCGGTGCCGTCGTCGTAGATGCCCACCACGCTGTAGCCGGCCGAGCGGAACTGCTGCACGCGGCGGTACATCTCGCGGCCGAGCGGGCCGTAGCCGAAAATCAGCACGCGCTTGGCGTTGATGCCCTGCTCGCGCACGTTGCCGAGCATGCGGAACATCACCGCGCGTCCCACCAGCAGCGCCAGGCCGGCCGACACGAACCAGCCGATCGACCAGACCCGCGACACGGCGCCGATCTGGTGGATCAGGAACGCGCCGAGCAGGCCGGTGATGAACACCAGCGTCCACGCCGCCGCAATGCGCAGCACCAGCGCGGCCAGGCTGCGGCCGCGCCACGATTCGTAGATGCCGAACGCCGGGAACACGACCAGGGCGCCCAGCGCGCAGAGCATGGTCAGGAAGCCGTTGACGGGCGCGCTGTCGCGCAGGCCGCCCGCGAAGTACAGCTCGCCCATCAGCACGCCCATCGCCGCGATCAGCAATGCGTCCGATAACCTGTAGAGATAGTGCAATGCACTACGCCGCTCGCCGGCCACGCCCCAGTTCGATGCCATGACTGCTCCCCGTCCATCCATCAATGACTGGGGTCATGGTTGCGTACGGCAATCGGGGCGTCTGTGGGCGGACGCACAAAGCGCCGGCCCGCTGCGGGGGTGTCAGCCGGATTGGAGCGATGGCGCACACAACGGGCGCGCGCCGAGCGTGCGGCAGCCGGGACAGGGCCGCCGGCCCGACCACTCGCCGCGCTGGAACGGCCGCTCGCGGCCGGACAGGAACGTGGCGATGTCCTCGACCCAGACGTGCGTCACGCCCGCCACGCCGCCGATGGGCAGCACCATCAGCATGGCCAGCGCGCCCGAGGCCACCAGCATCGCCACCGGGCCGCGCGGCACCTCGCGCCGGGCGATGAACGGCAGGCTGGCGCAGAACCCGAGCGCCAGGCCGCTGGCCACCTCGGACACCGAATGCGCGTGCAGCGCCAGCCGCGACAGCCCCACGGCCAGCGCCAGCAGCACGCCGGCCCCGGCCGCCAGCCAGCTCAGCGTGCGATGGCGCGCCGGCACGGCCAGGCAGGCCAGCACCGGCAGGATGGCCGCCGCCATCATCGCGTGGCCTGAGAAACCGGTGAAGTTCAGCGCCTGGCTGCCGACGCCCCATCCCATGAAGGCCAGCTTCGAGAGCAGCACGGCCAGCGCCGTGGCCGAGAACGCGAGCAGCCAGTGGCGCGCCACGGCGTGCGCGCCATGCCAGCGCAGCCATGCGTAGAGAAAGACCGCGCACGGCAGCAGGAAGGCGGATTCACCGAAGAACGAGATCAGTTGCCAGCGGCTCATGGTTGCGTCGGGCACATGCGGTGGGTGGGCTGCGGCGAGGTGCGTCGGGAGCGCCGCGCGAACCGGCAGCGTAACACCCGATCGGGGCCCGATCCATGCTGCCACGGGCCCGCCGGCCACCGGGCTCCATCCAGAAGCATGAGCCGAATGTGCGGTGCTGAACGTAGTGTCCGGGGGTGCCGCCGACCCGCCCGCGCGCACCAGGCATGGCGCACACGGCCGCGCGGTGCCGCGTGGCGCAGGGTTGAGGGCCGCCCGGGCAGTGCGTCTTCTGGTTGATGTTGTCCGTAGCCGCGATTCGTTATGTTCGATGCAATGGCCGCCCACCACGTGAGCGGCCATTTCAAAGCCCGCATGGTCCCCCGGTCGGCGGGCTTCTTTTTTGGTCCGGCGCGATGGGGCCGCACGCGCGCGCAGGCGCTGGGGCGGGATCAGGGAAGCGGCAGGCGGGTCAGCGCGACGAACATCGCGCGGGCGGTATCGAGATGCCGGCTTGCCTCGCGCTCGCCGATCTCGCGGGCCGCCGTGATGGCGGCGTCCTCGGTGGCGAAGCAGCGTCCGTGCAGTTCGCCCCGGTACAACAACGGCCCGCCGATGATGGCGAGCCGTATCTCATAGCAACATGCCCACTTGCCCCGGCCCTCGCGCACGGCAAACCCGTGGACGACCAGGATATCGAGACTGCGTTCCATACGACCCCCTGCCCCCACGGCGGCCGGTCTCGCCAAGGCACCGGCTTCTGACCGCGGGCACATCCAGCATAGTCGGCGCAGCGCGTGCGCGCCCTCATCCGATGGCAGTAGTCCCGTCCGGGCCGGACCGTACCGCAGGGATGAAGCGCGCCGCCGGCGCGGCCGGCGCGTCCTGCGGATGCAGCGCCCGCAGCAGCGACAGCGCGCTGCGCGGAAAGCACTGGCCGCCGGCCCATACCAGCGTGGCCGCCGCGCAGACCAGTTCCACCGGCGCGGGCACGGCCAGGCAGCCGTTGGCGCCCAGCAGCGCGGCGTGGGCCATCAACGTGGGATCGAGCGCGTCGGACAACACCAGCCAGCGGCGCGGTGCCAGGCGCTGGAGCACGCGGTCCAGCAGCGCGCGCGGATCGCCGTCGACGCCGCTGCAATCGACCAGCGCCATCTCCACCGGCTGCGCCGGCAGCGGCTCGGCCGCGTCAGGGTTGTCGATCGATGGAGGCCGGGCCGCGCCGCGCTCGGCGGTATCCGCGCCGTCGCCCTCCAGCAGCCATTCGGGCCCGTGCCAGCGCACCGGCGAGGGAATGTCCTGCGCCTCCATGCGCCGCGCAAGGATGCGGCACATCATTTCGTTGCTGGCGATGAGGTAGGTCGTCATCTGTCTGCCATCCGCGCTTGCCACGCGTGTATCCGCCGGCGGGGTACGCCGGCGGGCGCCCTGCCGGGGCGCGTCGTTGTCTTTTGGAACGGATCGCGTCGAGGGTGTCAGGGATGCCCATGTTCCCGATGGCTGCCCCCGGCGCCGGACCTGAGATACAAGCTAGCAACGCCAGCCGGCCGCCGCCTCATGCTTTTGGATGAGGGCTCGGCGGCGGATGGCGCAGACAGGTGGTGGGCCAAGGGCGGCCGGGCGCAGGCGACTGCGGTCAGGCGGCCTCACAGGCCTCCCGCGCGGCCAGGGGCGCCATCGGGACATGCGTCGGCTTGGCCGGCGTGGGGCCGGTCCAGTTCAGCGTGGCGCCGCGCTGCAGCGCCACGTACACCGCCTCGCCCTTGTTGCGCACGTGCAGGCGCTGGTAGAGCGTGCAGGCGTGGGTCTTGGCGGTGGCTACCGAGATGTTCAGCAGCCGGCTGACCGTCTTGATCGGATAGCCGCGCGCCAGCAATGCCAGCACCTCGTACTGGCGCTCGGTGATATTGAGCAGGTGCGCGCCGGCGGCCGGCGTTTCCATTGCGGCCGGCGTGGCTCCGCCCGGCAGCGCGGGCACGGCGTGCAGCGGCACGACGATCGGCGCGGCATCGTGGCGGGCGTCGGGCAGCGATGGCTCGGCGGCGCGCGTGGGCGGCAGTTGCGACGGGAAGCATTCGCCCCCGGCCAGCACCAGCCGGATGGCCGCTTCCAGCGCATCGGCCGAGCACGTCTTGGCCAGCAGGCCGCGCACGGCGTCGGGCAGGCCCGCTTCGGGCAGCGGCGCGGGCAGATGATCGGCCAGCACCAGCACGCGCAGCGGCGACAGGCGGCGGCACAGGTCGGCCAGCGTCTGCCAGCCGGCCTCGGCATCGGCCGGCAGGCCGAACAGCAGCAGGTCGGCGTGGTGTGTCCACGGGTCCGGGTCGTTCAGGCCGGCGGGATCGAGGTCGATGAGATCGCCCGGTACATGCGCCTGTGCCAACAGATGGCGCAGACCGAGACGCAACAATGGGTGTGGCTCGAGCAACAGGATGGTGGCCATGGCCGCTCACTTCTTATTGGCGCCCCGCTGCGGTGTGTGGAATGTCCCGCGGTGCGCTGATTGGAGATGCTCCGCTTATGGCGCGGCTGCATGTCCATACGGTCTGCATCACCTCCCGAGCCGCGGCAGCGCCAGCCCTCTCTGGCACGCTGCCGAACCGTCTGGCCCTCCCTCGGAGGATGTCCGACCGCCCCGATTGCGTATGTAACGCGTTAGATCCTTCTGAATACAGATTCAAATTAAATTGAATTCTGGTGTTCAGCATAGGCAGCACGTCGTGTGATTGCAAGCGGATGCTGCGGCGCAACGGGTTTTCCCTTGGTTGTATGGCAACCGCTGGCAAAACGTATCGCAAACGCCGCTTCTGCCGCGAACGATCGTGCGGAAGTGATAAAAGTGATGCCGAAAGCGCTATGTTGCATCGCACTAAAGTCGGCGGCCGGGGTGCCGTCAATGCGTGGGCAATTTTCCTGCCCCGACCCGGGCCAACCCGAGAGAAGAGTTAGACACCATGCTTTCCTCCCTACGCGCGCGCATCGTGGCCCTATCCGTGGCCATCGTGATCGTGGCGCTGGCGGCCAACGCCATCGTGAACCAGTTCGTGGCCCGCGCCTATAACGACGAGGCCATCGACAACAATCTTGCCGCCGTGCAGACCGGCCATGTGGATGCCATTGCGGCGTGGGTGTCCGGCCATTCCCGGATGATCGAATCGCTGCAGGACGCGGCGCTGCAGGACGATCCGATTCCCGCGCTCAGGCTGGTGGCAAGCGCCGGCGGCTTCATCAAGACCTATGTCGGCTATCCGGACAAAAGCCACCGGTTCTCGGACGCGGCGGGACTGAAGCCCGACTACGACCCCACCGCGCGGCCCTGGTACAAGCAGGCCGTGGCGGCGGGCAAGCCGATTGTCACGCCGCCCTATATCGCGGCCAGCAGCGGCAAGCTGGTGGTGACATTTGCGGTGCCGGTGCTGCGCGACGGCGGCGTCAAGGCCGTGATCGGCGGCGACGTGGCCATGGACGCCGTGGTGGCCAACGTGCGCGCGATCCATCCGACGCCAGCCAGCTTCGGCATCCTGGTGGCGCGCGACGGCAAGATCGTCGCCCATCCCGACGACAAGCTGACGCTGAAGCCCATCGGCGAACTGGTACCGGCGCTGGAGGGCGACCGGCTGGGCGCGCTGGTGTCTGCCGCCGCGCCGATCGACGCCAGGATCGGCGGCGCCGACAAGCTGCTGCGCGGCTGCGAGATCGCCGGCACCGACTGGGTGGCCGTGATCGCACTGGACAAGGCCGAGGCCACGGCCGGCATGCGGTCTGTGCTGATTGCGTCGATGGTGTCGCTGGTGATCGTGGCGTGCGCGGCCGCGGTCATCGTGGCCGGCGTGACGGCGGTATCGTTCCGTCGGCTGTCGGGCATCCGCGATGCGATGGTCGCCATCGGCTCCGGCGACGGCGACCTGACGCGCCGCCTGCCGGCCGACGGCACCGACGAGGTGGCGCAGATCGCGCGCGCGTTCAACGCCTTCGCCGACAAGCTCGTGCATGTGATGCGCCAGATCCGCGACGCGAGCGAATCTGTACACGTGGCGGCCAACGAGATTGCCGAGGGCAACGCGGACCTGTCGCGGCGCACCGAATCCGCCGCGGCCAGCCTGGAGCAGACCGCCGCGTCGATGGAGGAAATCACGGCGACGGTCGGCCAGTCGGAAAGCTCTGCGCACCAGGCCGACCAGACGGCCAGCGCCGCCCAGCAGGTGGCGACGGACGGCGGCCAGGCCATCGCCGGGGCCATCGAGACCATGAGCGACATCGAGCGCGCGGCGGTCAAGGTGTCGGACATCATCGGCGTGATCGAGGGCATCGCCTTCCAGACCAATATCCTGGCGCTCAACGCGGCGGTGGAAGCGGCCCGCGCGGGCGAGCAGGGGCGCGGCTTTGCCGTGGTGGCGGGCGAGGTGCGGGCGCTGGCGCAGCGCAGTTCGCAGGCGGCCAAGGAGATCAAGACGCTGATCGAATCGACCGTGGACAGCGTGAGCGCCGGGTCTGGACAGGTGCGGATGAGCGGCGAGACGATGCGCGAGATCGTGGGCAACGTGGGACGCGTGACGCAGATCATCTCGGAAATCACCCGCGCGGCGCGAGAACAGACGCGCGGCATCCAGGAGGTGAACGTGGCGGTCAGCCAGCTGGACCAGATGGTGCAGCAGAACGCGGCGCTGGTGGAGCAGTCGACCGCCGCAGCCGCCGCCTTGCAGGGACAAGCCGCGACGCTGGCCGACGTGGTACGGACATTCCGGCTCGATTGAGAGGGCTGGTCAGCCCTGACAGAGAGGCCGCCTGCGGGCGGCCTTTTTTCTATCTTTTTCCTCGATTCAATTATTTTGAATAACTATGACAGCGATAGCCTGTTTGCGCCGGGCCGGCGGTCGCTATAGTTCAGCACATGGACGGCGCGACAACGCAGCGAAGCGAAACCAAGCGCGACGAAGCGAAGCCAGCACCGCCCAATAACCACTCAAATTCATTGAATCACCTTTTATACCGGAGCCCATCATGTCGAACGCCAACAACGCCAAGCTGCAAGTCCTGACCCCGCGCAACAGCCAACTGATCATCATCGACCACCAGCCCCAGATGGCCTTCGGCGTCCAGTCGATGGACCGCCAGACGATGAAGAACAACGTCGTCGGCCTGGCCAAGGCGGCCAAGATCTTCGACGTGCCGACCACCATCACCACCGTCGAGAGCGATTCGTTCTCGGGCTATACCTACCCCGAACTGCTCGACGTCTTCCCGGGCAAGGAAACGCTGGAACGCACGTCGATGAACTCCTGGGACGACCAGAAGGTGCGCGACGCGCTGGCCGCCAACGGCCGCAAGAAGATCGTGGTGGCCGGGCTCTGGACCGAAGTCTGCAACACCACCTTCGCGCTGTCGGCGATGCTGGAAGGCGACTACGAGATCTACATGGTGGCCGACGCCTCGGGCGGCACCACCAAGGAAGCGCACGACTACGCCATGCAGCGCATGATCCAGGCCGGCGTGGTGCCGGTCACCTGGCAGCAGGTCCTGCTGGAATGGCAGCGCGACTGGAAAAACAAGGAAACGTACGACGCGGTGACCGGCCTGGCCAAGGAACACTCGGGCGCCTACGGCATGGGCATCGACTACGCCTACACGATGGTCCACAAGGCCGCCCAGCGCACGCAGACCCAGCACGCATCGATCGCGCCGGTGCATGCGCCGGTGACGGAGTACTAAATCGCGCTGACCGCACTGCCTGACTCTCGGGGCGTGAAGGGGCCACATATTCGTGGCGCTTTCACGCCCTTTTCGTTTGGCGCGGCGCTATTCGGTGGATTAGTAATGGCCCCCTGAAATAGGGAGCCAAAACTTGTTCGACGAATGATGTAGGCGGCCTTGGTTTTGGGGTGGATCGCATGGCGTATACGACGGCTCCGCGACGTGTGGTCGATGCGCATACCCCGTATACGTATACGCTTTTCGCGTTTTTCGGCGGTGCGAGAGCGGTTGGCTGGTGCCGTCGTTTTCCATGCTTCGACGCACGGAGCGTACTCACTGCTGCGTATGAATTTCCTTTTAAATCAATGCCGCAGAAAGCGGTTGTGTCGGGGAGTTTTTTGACGCGTGGCGGGTGTTGCTGGGTGGTCTCACGGAGTTCCCGGCAGGGGTGGTGGCATGGGTGATGTGGGACGGACTTCTCTGCGTGTGGGGCGTTATCTGAGGGGAGTTCGGCTGTGTGCCGGGCCACATGCTAGCTGCGCTTGTCGGCGGGAAGAATGGAGCCGTTGTGACGAGACGCCCCAACATTCGTTTGCTGGATTGATGGGTTGGGCGGAGTTGTGCGGATGGCGCATCCAGAGACAACGCTGCCGGGGTTGCAGAGCGCGCCTCACCTCCTGCGGTCCAGGTCGAATCGCCCTTGGGTACGACCAGTGCGGCCCAGGCCATGGCTGAATCTATCGCTTCCCAGACATGACACACCTCTCGTAAAATAATTTGCATAGCATTTCCATGTGCAGAATGGGCCGGTTCAGCGTGGCGCCCCGAAGTTTCGGTTGCAAATCAGTCACTTAGGTGACTTTCTCGCCGTGGCTCGACGGAACGTGATTGGCGCTCTGCCCTCGTATCCGCACGCTTTGTGATGTAGCTTTCCCAGCATATTTACTGAAGGACTCCGTGGCAGAAGACCGCGACACCATCGCCGCAACCAAGCTCACCCGCACCGAATTTGCCGTGGTGCGCGCCTATGCGCAGGGCATGCGGCCGGTCGATATCGCCAACCGGTACCTGCTGGACCCGGACGATGACGACGAACTGACCGAACACCAGGCGGTGCAGCGCATCCTGGCGCTGCGCGACCGGCTGGTGCAGTTCGCCTTGCAGCACGACCGGCCGGACATCGCCGAGATGTTCGAAGCCCTGCGCGGCCGTTCGGATAGCGGGATGACCCGGCGCGTCGAGGCGCTGTCGTCGATCGAGCAGCTGGGACAGGGCCGGCCGCAGGCTTCCCATCGTGTGACGCTATGGTTCGGGCCCAGCCTGGCGCGCCGGCTGACGTCGGCTAACGTGCACACGATCGCGGATCTGGTCGACTTGGCCAATCGCCACGGCAGCAGTTGGTGGCGGCACGTGCCACGTATCGGCCGGCATTCATGCGAGACGATTGTCCGGTGGCTGGCGGCGCAGCGGCCCGTACTTGACACACGACTGCGGGAGTTCGTCCAGGCCCCGTCGGATGTGCCGCATCGGGCCTTCCAGACCTACGCAGCATTGGGTACGGCAATGGCCGCGCCGGCCCCGCTGGAATGGCTCCGGGCGGCGCCGGGAGAGGATTTGATCCGGCGGAAGCTGGCCGAAGATCTGAGTACGGTGCGGCAATGGCTGCGGTCCAAGGAGGCGTCGCCAAACACCTGGAAAAGCTACCGCCGTGAAGCCGAGCGGCTGCTGCTCTGGGCGGCGCGCCGGGGCCAGTCGCTGCGAGATCTGGCTGACGACGATCTGCGGGCTTATCGCGAATTCCTGGCCGATCCGCAGCCGGCCGACTTCTGGTGCGGCCCCGCAAGCGCCCGCGACAAGGTGCATTGGCGTCCGTTCGAAGGCCCGCTTGGCGAGCGTTCGCGGGAAGCTGCGCTGCGGGTGGTCCGGCTGGTGCTGGGAGTCGTGCGGCCGTCCGGGCCCGCGCCTCGGGCACGTCGGCGCCCGTCCGCACCCGCTGCGGCGGGCTCCGCATCGGATGAATCCGATCCGCCGATCGCGTCGCATGTATCACCCGCGCCGACCGGTCTTTTCGTGCACAGATTTTTTGATTGGCTAGCGACGGATGCCACAACTCCGCAGGATCGCGCCGCGCTGGCGGCGGCGTTGCTGATCGCCCGGCATGGGCTTCGGGTCGTCGAATTGCCGTTGTTGCGGTACGCGGACGTGGTCAGCGATGCCGAGCCATGGCGGCTTTCCATCCCCGGAAAACGGGCGGGCCGTGGCGAGCAGATCGAACTGGGCGTCGATGTCCGGCTCGCCCTCTTGGCTCACTGGCAGGATCGGGGCATGTACTGGCAAGGGATGGGTACGGACGGCGGCGCGCCCGAGGCGGCGCTGCTTGCGCCGGTCGATTATCCCGACACGGCGCGCGGCCGTGCCAAGCGGGCGCAGCCATCGGCAGGTTATTCGGCGAGCGGCCTGGACCGGCTGCTGCGGGCCACGTGGCGGCGTTTTGCGGCGGCGCACGCGGACGTGCCTGCCGCCTTCACGCCGCGCCAGCTTCGGCTCGCCTGAGCGTCAGAGCAAGGTCTTGTCGAGGCCGAAGCGGGCCTTCAGGACTTCCAGCAAATCCTCGCGCGCGTTGCGGTCGGTCAGTTGGACGTCCAGCATGATGCGGCCGGAATCCCACTCCTTGATGGTGCCCAGCAATTGGCCGTTCTCGGTCCGGATCTTGTACTGGCGGCTAATTTCCTTGACCTTGCGCGCCTTGCCTTCCTGCGCCTGCTTGCGGATCGATTCGACCTCGCGGCTCGACAGCCCGTCGTTCATGATGCGGGCCGCCAGTTCGCGGGTCCGGTCCTCGCCGGCGATCTTGTAGTACAGCGTCAACTCGTACCCCGCCGCGATGCCGATGGCGCTCGGCCGCTCGCGCATCACGCCAATCACCGATTCGGGCAGCTTCAGCAGCGCCAGCGTCTTGTTCACCGTGCCAGCCGACATGCCGGTCAGCTCGCAGATTTCCTCTTCCTTCAGAACCTTGCCCTCGTCCAGCAACTGCCGCCACGCGATGGCATTGTCCAGCGCCGACTGGTCCGACCGCTGTTCGTTGAGCAGGAAGGACAACCGGTAGAAATCGAGGTCGCTCAGGTCGTCCTCGATAAAGCATTCCATTTCCAGCTTGCCGGCCGATGCCAGCGCGCGCTTGCGGTAGTGGCCGTCGATCAGGATGTAGTGGCCCGGCCGGGTCGGGTCCGGCGCGGCAAGACCGGGAGTCTTCTGGCCGTGCGTGGCGATCGATGCGGCGCGCTCCTGCACCACGGCTGGGTCGTAGATCCGGCGCGCATTGAACGGGTTGTCGTGCAACTGGGCGATCGGCACGCGGATGAGCTGGCGCCCCTCGACACCGGCCGCCGCACTTTCAGCGCTGAAAGTTGCGCCCGCGGTGCCAGCACGCTGCGACTGCAGCAGCCCGTTGGGATGCTCGGAGAGCGCGGCTTCCGCACGTGCGAACCGGTCGATCGCATCGTTGCGGGTCTTTTCCGCAGCCATGCCGGCGAGCATGCCGGCTTTCAGGCTTTTCAATTTCGTTGGCATTCTTGTTACTCGATCAAGGACAGGATTTCGTCCACCATCATGTCGACTTCCTGGATAGCCTCGCGCGCGCCGGGCACGCCGTGGACCGTGCAGCCGATGGCCTGGCATTCGCGGAACGCTGAACGGGACCCGATCATCGAGTTCAGCAGTGGCACATCGCCGTCGTCACCCAGGATCTCGATGGCCTGCCGGGCGATCGACACGCGGCGCTGGACCATATTGGCCATCACCCGGATCTGCAGCGTCTCGTTCTGGACCTGGGCGTGCTGGGCCAGCGTCTTGGCGGCCACGGCAGCCCACAGATCGGGCGGCGACGGGACCACGGGAATGATCGCGAGGTCTGAAATCAGCAGCGCGCTCGACGGCGCCGCCGAGTGCACGGCGGGCGGGCAATCGACCAGGATGTAGTCGTAGTCGTGGACGAACTTGCGGACTTCGCGGTGCATGGCGCCGCCCGACGGGGCCAGCCCGATCACGGACGCCGGAAAAGGCCGCTCGTCGCTGGCCTGCGCGGCCCAGCGTGTGGCGGTGCCCTGTTCGTCCATGTCGACGAGCATCGAGCGCGCGCCGCGCAGGCCCAAGGTGCCAGCCAGATGCATGCTGACCGTGGTCTTGCCGCAACCGCCTTTCTGGTTGAAAACGGTGATGATCTTTGCTGCCACTTGGGGCCTCACTTTCAGCGCTGAAAGTCGCGCGGGATGGTGTTCAATCAAGGCGAGACTTTAGCCAATCCAACCATGGGCTACAACCCGTTGTCGAAAATTTAAATTTTTGGATGGATGAAAGAGACGCCGCCGCAGCGGGCCGTCGGACGGCATTCCCGGAAAATCGGACTACATCAACCTTGCGGGATTCTTCTTCTTGAAAAGCGGTAGAGAATCCGCCTAAAGTAAAGACAGTGCGCATTACGCCGCACATGACACCGCAACACAATGTGGTTATGATGCCCGCTACAGTCGAGTCAAGTCGTTTCAACCTCGTTGACCTCCGTTCGGTATCTACGAGACCCCAGCGTGCTTGAACGGTTGTTTGCGTTTAAACGAACTTGCTTCGAAAGGAATTTCTTATGGCAACCGGTACGGTCAAGTGGTTCAACGAGACCAAGGGTTTTGGCTTCATTACTCCGGACGATGGTGGTGCAGACCTGTTCGCCCACTTCTCGGAGATTCAGGGTACGGGTTTCAAGACCCTGAAGGACGGCCAGCGCGTGACGTTTGAAGTCAAGCAAGGCCCGAAGGGCCTGCAGGCGTCCGCGATCAAGCCCGCCTGAGGCGAACCGCTGCAGCATCCGGTCGTCAGTCTGATGGGCCGGTAAGTGAAAAGGGCAAGCGCAATGCTTGCCCTTTTTGCATGCGCCGTCCGAACGGCGGCAGCCATCACCCCAGCTTGCGGACGCTCGTGCGCGACGGCTGCAGGATCAGTGCCTTCGACGAATCCGCGTCGACCTTGGCGCCCGGATACACGACCAGCACGTCCTTGAGCGCCTTGCGGAACAGCGCGCGGAACTTGCGCTCGCTCTCGGTCTCGGTGCCGAACTGCATCTGCAGCGCTTCCCACGGGATCTCCGTGCGGCGCTGGATCGTGAAAAAGCGGTAGGTCAGCCAGGAATACACATCGAGCGCGAACGGCGACTGTTTGAGCGCCTTCAGCGCGCGCATGTCGACCGGCACCGGCCGGTTCACCAGTTCGTTGAAGAACGGCTCCGACAGCACCACGAAGCTCTCGAACATCGAGCCTTGGCCCGGCTGCATCGGGTCCCACCAGGTTGACAACTGGTCGGCCAGCAGGTAACCCACGCGATCGATCGACAGCGGCTCGTGGTTGGGCGCCTGGTTCGGCACCGGGGTGGACTTGTTCTGGACGATGGCGATCGTGGCCGAGAACAGCCGGATCATCTGCTGGCGCACCAGCGTCATCGTGCCGCGCTTGCCGCCCGTGGCCATCGGAATGCCGAGGTTGTACATGAACTCGGACAGCGAATTGCCCAGCGAGATGCGGCGGTCCTCCACCGTGCCGGTGAACTCGCCCCGCTTCTTCTTGGCCATGATCTCCTTGCCGATCCACGCCAGCATCAGCCGCGGATAGGAGCCATAGGGGTAGCCCAGCGACACGGTCTCGGACACCAGCTTCTGACGGCCATTGGAGGCGCGTTCCGAGCGTTGCTGCGTGAAGTACCCGGGCTGGATCATCAGCGAGATGTTGCCGCTGGTGCGCGTCCAGACCGGCGGCGCGCCCTTGGGCGCGCGGTACGGCAGCGTGACTTGCACGCTGGCGCGGCTCAGGAAGCCGACCTCGCCGCTTTGCCAGGCGTCCTCGCGCTCCATGGCTTGGGCTTCGTCGAAGAGGCGCTGGAACTTCTCGGATGGCACGACGACGTTCTCGCTGCCGGGAACGATGATGCGGGACGGTTCCCCGTCCGCGTCCAGGGCTGAGCGGTCCGCCACGGAGGCCATAGAGCGTTTGATCGACATATTGGTGGGCTTCGGATTACCCGCCTTTTTACGCGATCGCGTATACGTTGTCACGCAGAAACGGGTACGACGGGCAGCGTATACGCAGTTTCCCGTGGTTTCGGCAGGGCGTTCGGGCTTGGTGTGCCTATGTCGTCTGCGATGCCGCGGCAGGTCTCGCCGTCTTGTCTGCCGGCTGTCTGGGTTGCCTGGCCGGGTATCCGGCGATTGGCAGGATGGCAGGCACACGGTGGGCAACCCCGAAGGGTTGTCCACGGTTGACTGTCCATCAGCTACAAGTAAACGATACCGATACGGGTTAACTACTTGTAAACCGTATACGGAGTCCTCACGCGGTTGATTTGAAAGCGATTTCAGACGCTCCGCGTACCCGATTCTGCGCGCTTCCGTACTCGTTTCTGCGAAGTGCCGAACCCGATTCTGCGGCAGACCGAACCCGTTTCAGCGCACGGCGCGAACCGAATTCTGCGGGGATAACCCATTGATCCCACGGGCTTTTCCACAGGCTGCCTGAACGAAAGCGTACCCGTTTCTGCGCCGTGGGCTGGTGAAGTGTGTGCCTGGCCGTCCTTCCGCGATGGAAACCGCGTTATCCACGCAGAATCTGGTACGCATTGGTGGCCGAAAACACTGACCTGAAACGGTGGGCGTACCCGATTCTGCGGGCACGGACTGCCGAAGCGTACCCAATTCTGCGCGAAACGGCTTCGGCGGCCGCCAAGACGACAGTGAACCCGTTTCTGCGGCGTACCCGATTCTGCGAAGTTGGCGTTGCGGGACAACTGCGACGCGGCCGTACCTGTTTCTGCGGGCAAACAGGGGGCAGCAAATCACAGGGGCGTACCCGTTTCTGCGTACCGCATCGGTGTGGGTGGACGGGCAGCCAGCGTACACGCGGGCGTATACGTAAAGTAGGTGCCCACTAAATAACGGCCAACCTGTGGATCAGGCGGCAACCCCGTACCTATTTCTGCGTGTGGATAAGTGCTCGATTAGGCCGGTGACCCATCACTGAGCCACCTCCATCTAGGGCCCGTACCCATTTCTGCGCAGGATGACGCTTCGTGGGCGTACCCATTTCTGCGCCGGCCAGGCAGCATCGGGACGTATACGTGCCGCAGGCCGAAAACGTACCCAGTTCTGCGTGGATAACTTGGTTGCTCAAAACGAAGGCGGGATAACTGGACAGCAAAGCGAGCGTTTCGGCCCTCGCCGCGCGAAAGCGTACCCGTTTCTGCGTCGCACCATCGCGTAGCAATTCTGACCGCAGCGCGCCCAACCGTACCCATTTCTGCGCAGGACAGCGGCGACAACCGTACCCATTTCTGCGTTGCAACAATACGACGATTCGGAGCGTACCCGTTTCTGCGACGGAGTGCGAGGAGGGACGCGGCGGCACAGCGCAGGAAGGACGCAACGCCGACAAAAGCGATGTAAAGCAGCTGCGAGACAACCCAGGCCCACCGCACGGACGAAAAAAAACCCGCCGTAAGGCGGGTTTTTCTGAAGCTGGCCGTGCCGTTGAAGGCGCGGCCGACTTGAGCGGGACTTAGATCGGCGTGATGTTGGCCGCTTGCAGACCCTTCGGGCCGTTCTTCACTTCGAACGACACGCGCTGGTTTTCTTGCAGCGACTTGAAGCCCTCGACGCGAACTTCCGAGAAGTGCGCGAACAGGTCGTCACCGCCGGCGTCCGGCTTGATGAAGCCAAAGCCCTTGGCGTCGTTGAACCACTTGACGATACCGGTTTGCATGGTATTGCTTTCCAAAAAAGATAAAAAGAAACCGATGGTGCTCACACCACCGTACTGCCAACTCAAGGAAAGGACACCATGGACAACCGAAGTACCAAGACGGTGGCTAACGAATGAACTGTTGCCTCGTCGCTTGAATCTGGCGGAGATTTATACGGGGGATTGTCCTCCCCGTCAAGGCAGGGATTCCCCCGGCCCCGGACTGGCTGCCCGCGCGGGCTTGTGGGATCATCCGGCCTTTTCCGACTTGCCCAGTCAACAAGGCGCCCGGCGCGCGTGCGATGCATGCGCCACCCAAGAACCTGGAGACCCCATGACCACGCCCGATCAGGCCCCCCGGCCCAGCCCATCCTCCCCGCCCGCCGGCGCCCCGGCCAGTCTCGTCGAACGGCTGTTCAAGCTGCGCGAACACAACACGAACGTGCGCACCGAGCTGCTGGCCGGCGTGACGACGTTCCTGACGATGGCCTACATCATCTTCGTCAACCCCAGCATCCTGGGCGATGCCGGCGTGCCGAAGGACGCCGTGTTCGTCGCCACCTGCCTGGCCGCCGCCATCGGCACGCTGATCATGGGCTTCTACGCGAACTATCCGATCGCGATGGCGCCGGGCATGGGGCTGAACGCCTACTTTGCCTACACCGTGGTCAAGGGCATGGGCCTGCCGTGGGAAGCGGCGCTTGGGGCCGTGTTCATCTCGGGCTGCCTGTTCCTGATCGTGACGCTGTTCCGCGTGCGCGAAGCCATCGTGAAAGGCATCCCCGCCGCCATCCGCGGGGCGATCACGGCCGGCATCGGCCTGTTCCTGGCGATCATCGCGCTGCACAGCGCGGGCATCATCACCGGCAACCCGGCCACGCTGGTGACGCTGGGCGACCTGCACCAGCCCCCGGCCGTGCTGGCCATTATCGGCTTCTTCGTCATCGTCGCGCTGGACCGGCTCAAGGTGAAGGGCGCGATCCTGATCGGCATCCTGCTGACCACGGTGCTGAGCTTCGTGTTTGCGGGCAACCAGTTCCATGGCGTGGTGTCGGCCCCGCCGTCCATCTCGCCGACGCTGTTCAAGCTCGACATCTCCGCCGCGCTGTCCATCGGCATCATCAACGTGGTCCTGGTGTTCTTCCTCGTCGAGCTGTTCGATGCCACCGGCACGCTGATGGGCGTGGCCAACCGGGCGGGGCTGCTCAAGGCCGGCAAGATGGACCGCCTGAACAAGGCGCTGATGGCCGACAGCACGGCCATCATGGCCGGTTCGCTGCTCGGCACGTCGTCCACCACGGCCTATATCGAGAGCGCCTCCGGCGTGCAGGCCGGCGGCCGCACCGGGCTGACCGCCGTGACCGTGGCCGTGCTGTTCCTGGCCTGCCTGTTCATCGCCCCGCTGGCCGGCACCGTGCCGGCCTACGCCACGGCGCCGGCGCTGCTGTACGTGTCGTGCCTGATGCTGCGCGAACTGGTCGATATCGACTGGAGCGACGTCACCGAGGTCGTGCCCGCCGTGCTGACCGCGCTGGGCATGCCGTTCACCTACTCGGTGGCCAACGGCGTGGCGTTCGGCTTCATTTCCTATGCCGTGCTCAAGCTGCTCACCGGGCGCGCGCGCGAGGTGCCGCTGATGGCCTGGATCATCGCCGCGGTGTTCCTGTTCAAGTTCTACTACCTGCCGGGTCACTGAGCGGCGGCGGCCTTCCGCCCGCCGGACGTGCGAAGGGACAGCCCGCTGGCTGTCCCTTCTTCATGGTGCTGTCATCGTATGTTCAAAATGAAAACGATGACATCGGGCCCGTCCGAGGGATGAAAGCGTACCCGTTTCTTCGTATCAAACGGCCGACCGCCGCCGACACGGCGTACCCGTTTCTGCGTCGAATGTAAGGACTCATTAACCTAATGGGCGATGCGCGAAGCCGCTCTCGCGTCTCATACAAAAGTATGAGACTTGGGTGAAGCCGAACATTCCGGGCTGGACAAAAGGGGTGAAATGCACTGAACTAGAGGCGTGGCAAAAATTTGAGGGCGCGTCGGAGCGCCCTTTGTTGACTCCGGGATCCGCAGGCGCCGCCGACGCATCGGCCGTGCTTGCCCGATGGACACGCGGCCAGGCCCGCCAGCCGTGACAGAGAAGCCGGCCAGCCGATAAAGAGACCGTCCGCAACAGGACGGCTTCGCCACCACGATACAAAGAGTGCGCGCAGCCATGCGCACCAGACAAAGACAGCTCGATTCCAGAACAGAGAAAGTGGTAACCGCGAACGTGTAGTGCCGGGGGATGTTGTTCAACGGGGAACAAATCATGACCGCAGGAGAAATCCGGCGTCCCGCCATCGGGCCCGACAGCCAGGCCGGCAGCCAGCCGGTACCGGGTGCCTGGGCTGCCCTGGGAGAAGCCTCAGCAGACGTCGCGCTTCAGGAAGCCGGCGAAAAGGGGCACGAGGATTACGCCATCACCGACGTCGCCGCGCTGCTGGCCGAAGACCGCGACGTCTCGCCACGCACCCGCGCGGCCGTCCAGAGCCTGTTGCAGCGCCATCGGCTGCTGTCCGAAGAACTGCACCGGCAACGCCTGCTGCTGCAGGAATGGATCCTGAGCCAGCTTACCTACAAGGCGCTCTACTACCAGTATTCGGGCCAGAAGCCCGAGGCGCCCAGCATCGAGCTGATGCGCGAGAAGGACATGGTGCGCCGGCGCATCCGCGACGAACTGTACGCGGGGGCCGACCCGGCGGCGCTGTCCGACGATTCCCCTCGCAGTCTGTCCAGACCGTGATTCACCAGACGTTGCGCGCGGACCCTTCCGCGCAGCCGGCGGAACCCGAGCGGGCCCAGTGGCCCGTGGCCGCGCGCGCGGCCGGCCCCGCCGCACCCAACAAGAAGTCCAACGTCAGGGAGAAGGTCATGGACCGACTGTGCAAGGCGCCGGCACGCACCGCACAGATCGTGCTCGTGTCGCGTTACGAAGATTTTGGTTTCAGTGCGAACCAGTTTGGTTCGGGGTGGGAGATCCGGCGCGTGCAACAGGTGCGAGACCTGGAACGCACCGTGCGCGGCAGCGCGCCCATGGCCGGCATCATCGACCTGCAGGCCCCCTATACCGATGCCGAACTGGCCCAGCTCGAACAGGGGCTGCAGCACCTGCACGTGATGTGGGTGGCCATCACGTCCACGGCCATGCTCGAAGACGAACGCGTGCGCCGCCTGATCCGCGACTACTGCGTGGATTACGTGCGCACGCCGTTCTCGTTCGACGAACTGCTCTACACGCTCAAGCACGCCCACGGCATGGCCTGCCTGCACGGCGCCCGGCTGCCGGAGCAGGCCGCGCGCGGCCCGATGATCGGCGAATGCCAGGCCATGCGCGCGATGTTCCGCTCGCTGGCCAAGGTGGCCCACAACGATGCGCCGGTGTTCATCTCGGGCGAATCGGGCACGGGCAAGGAACTGGCCGCGCAGGCCATCCACGAGTCATCCAGCCGCCGCAAGGGCCCGTTCGTCGCCATCAACTGCGGGGCGATCCCGTCGCACCTGGTGCAGTCCGAACTGTTCGGCTACGAGAAGGGCGCGTTCACCGGCGCCAACCAGCGCAAGATCGGCTGGATCGAGCAGGCGCAGGGCGGCACGCTGTTCCTGGACGAAATTGGCGACCTGCCGCTCGAAAGCCAGGTGGCGCTGCTGCGCTTTCTGCAGCAGGGCACGATCACGCGGCTGGGCGGCCACCAGTCGATCCCGCTGGACTTGCGCATCATCTCGGCCACGCACGTGGACCTGGTGGCGGCGCAGGCCGACGGCCGCTTCCGGGCCGACCTGTTCCACCGCCTGTGCGTGCTGACGCTGACGATCCCGCCGCTGCGCGAGCGCGGCGAAGACATCCTCCTGCTGGCCAACGCGGTGCTGGCCGAGCACGGCCACGAGGCGCACCGGCGCATCCGCGGCTTCTCCTCGTGCGCCACGCAGTCGATGATGCAGTACACGTGGCCTGGCAACGTGCGCGAGCTGATCAACCGGGTGCGGCGGGCCATCGTGATGACCGACAACCGCAAGATCACCGCCGAGGACCTGCAGCTCCACAGCGGCGTGGAAGTGCCCCGCAAGACGCTCGATGCGATCCGCGAGGAAGCCGAGCGCGAGGCCATCCGCACGGTGATGGCCAGCCACGGCTTCCACGTGGTGCCGGCGGCCCGCGAGCTGAACGTGTCGCGCGTGACGCTCTACCGGCTGATGCACAAGCACAACATCCGCGTCGATCTGCAGCCGGGCGCGCCGGGCGAGTAGTTTCGAAGCAAGGGATGGCAGGCGCGCCACGGCTTGCCCGTGGCGCCAAGGGGGCCCCGGCGACGTCCGCTCGCCGGAGCCCCTTCGTCCTTTCGCCCGGACAGCGGCGGAAGGCTGGCGCGGCTTGGCCCGCGCAACATCGTCCTAGCTCATGCTGACCTTGCCGCGACGCCCGCGTGGCGGCGCGCTGTCGTCGTGCGGCAGCCGGCCCGGCGCCAGGCCGTGCGGGTCGGTCAGGTTGTCGCGCGCCTGCCGCTCGGGCGGTTGCGGCGGCTGCGGCGTGCCGGGCTCCTGCTTGAACTGCAGGTCGCCCCAGGTCCAGCCGAATGCCCGCACGTAGCTGTCGTTGCTGACGGCGGCGTGGCTGTTCAGGTTGGCCGCCTCGGGCCGGTCGAAATAGGCATAGTTGCCGGCCAGCGCCGGCGCGGCAGCGGTCGAGAGCAGCGCCAGCGCGAAGGCGGCAAGGACTCTGGCGTACATGGGTGGCTCCCTCCCTTGCTGGAAAAAGGTGCCCGCCGGGGGACGGAGCACGTAAACCGGTTTAGGTCCGGCCGCGCGAAAAAGCAACGTGGACTTGCCCGGACCCGATGCCCGCCAGGCGTCGCACCCGCGCCTCAGCAGCCCGGATGTCCGTTGCGCTGGCGGCTGGCGGCCGCGGCCACGCCACGCTGCGCGGTGGCGCAAAAGGTCGTCGCGGGGCGCGCCGTGGGGCGCGGGGACGGCAACAGGGGCGGCGACAGCAGCTCCCTGACGGATGGGGCCGGGCCGGCTAGCCGATGGGCGCGCCGGCGGGCCGTCATTCGCGCTGGTGGATGACGCATGGCAGTGGTCCTCTCCTGCGTGCTGACGCTATTGTTTTTTGACTCGAACTTCTCCCGGCATGGACAAGAGCGACAAGCGTGCCAATCGTCGGTAAACGCTTGTTCCAAAAGGGTTGTGGCAAGGCCGCCCGCGACCGTGCGGTGCCGATGACCGGCAGGCGGCGGCAATCGGTTACGCCGTTGCAACCCGATGCGGACGGCGGGCCGCGTGGCGGCGCCGGGCGTGAAACGTCAGCCCACCGGCGGCGCGCGGCGGGCGTGCGGCCGATGTCGCGCGCGGTGGGAGCGCGGCCCCCTGGCGCGTTCTAAACAAACACTTATGTCTGCCTTTCAGCGCGCGGGACGCCCGCCACAGGCGCAAAGTGCGGCACCGGGCGCGCGCCACCCCGGCCGGTGGGCCGGGCGTGCATCCGGTTGCATCGCTGAAACCCGCTGCGCCCGCAGAAACGGGTACGCCCGGGTGGTCAGCGCGGCGTGCCTTGCGCGCCCGAGGCGCCGCTGGCGGCCGGGGTGGGCGCGCCGTTGCCCGAGATCGGCTTGGGGCCCGGGCCGGGCTGGTTGCGTTCGCAGCCGGCCAGCAGGGCCAGGCAGAGCGCCAGGCCGGCGCACGCGGCGTATCCACGGCCGTTCAGGGAGAAGATCACGATGGCTCCTGTTCTGGCCGGCCGCCGCGCGTCCAGCCTCGGCGGTCCGGCATGTGTGCCTGAATCAACTGTAGCAGGCGCCGCGTGCGCCGGCGGCCAAGCGGACTATGATGAACGCAGGCCGGTTTCGGGCCCGCATAGGCATCAGACGCCGGCCGACAGACGCGGCGCGCGGCGCCAGCCAGACTCCACGGGTGTCCCGGCGGAACCTTCGGCCCGACACCTCTCAAGCCTTTCAAGGACGCCACGGCATGCCTTCCGACCACGTGCCCGAGAATCCCGACCGCTCGCCGCCCAGCCCCCGCCGCGGCCGCCTGCTGCCCGACCGCCACACCGGCGCCCGCACGGTGCGCGTGGTGTCCGCCGCGGTGATGTCGTGGTTCGACCACCGGGCCGCCAGCAAGGGCGCGGCGCTGTCGTTCTACATGCTGTTCTCGCTGGCGCCGATCCTGGTGCTCGTCATTTCGATTGCCGGCCTGTTCTTCGGCGCCGAGGCCGCGCGCGGCGAGATCTTCATGCAGCTCAATGGGCTGGTCGGCGAGCAGGGCGCCGCGGCCATCCAGGAAATCCTCGCGGCCACGCACCGGGCCGGCGGCGGCGGCGTGGCGGCCCTGATCGCGTTCGGCATCCTCGTGCTGGGCGCCACCAGTGCCTTTGCCGAGCTCAAGAGCAGCCTGGACGATATCTGGCAGGCGCCGCCGCCCACTGGCGCCGGCTGGAAGAAGCTGCTGCGGGCGCGGCTGCTGTCGTTCAGCATCGTGCTGGCGCTGGCGTTCATGCTGCTGGTGTCGCTGGTGGTCAACGCCGCGCTGGCCGTGGTCAACCGCTTTTGGGGCCAGCTCTGGACGGCGTCGTGGTTCGCGCCGGTGGCCGACGCCATTTCCACCGCGTTCTCGTTCGCCGTGGTGACCGCGCTGTTCGCCACGATCTTCAAGATGCTGCCCAACGTGCGCATCGCCTGGCGCGACGTGCTGATGGGGTCGATCATCACCGCGCTGCTGTTCTCGGTGGGCAAGCGGCTGATCGGCATCTACCTGGGCAACAGCGCGGTGGCGTCGTCCTATGGCGCGGCCGGCTCGGTCGTGGCGCTGATGCTCTGGGTGTATTACTCGGCACAAATATTCTTCTTCGGCGCCGAGCTGACGCGCCAGTACGCGCTGCAGTTCGGCAGCCTGCGCGGGCACGATCCGGCCCGCGAAAACCGGGCGGCGCCAGGCCATGCCCCGGCCGGCACCGCGAACCGGTAAAATAGCGCCCCAATCCGATCCCCGGGACGCGTCCCGGGCTGCCCCTGGCCTTTGGCGCCGCCCCCTGCCGCGCCAGCGCTCCGCCCGGGCCATCGCCCTTACCCGATTCCAGAAGCCGTGAGTTCGCTCGTTTCCGAAATTGCGCGTCGTCGCACGTTTGCCATCATTTCCCACCCGGATGCGGGTAAGACCACGCTGACCGAGAAGCTGCTCTGGTTCGGCGGCGCCATCCAGGTGGCCGGCGAGGTCCGCGCGCGCAAGGCCGACCGCCACGCCACGTCCGACTGGATGGAGCTGGAAAAGCAGCGCGGCATCTCGGTGACGTCGTCGGTGATGCAGTTCCCGTATCAGTCCCGCCCGGACCAGCCCGAAAACATCGTCAACCTGCTCGACACCCCGGGCCACGAGGACTTCTCGGAAGACACCTACCGCACGCTGACGGCCGTGGACTCGGCCGTGATGGTGATCGACTCGGTCAACGGCGTGGAAGCGCAGACCATCAAGCTGCTGAACGTCTGCCGGCTGCGCGACACGCCCATCCTGACGTTCATCAACAAGCTGGACCGCGAGGGCCGCTCGCCCATCGAACTGCTCGACGAGATCGAGGACGTGCTGAAGATCCAGTGCGCGCCGATGACGTGGCCCATCGGCATGGGCAAGGCGTTCCGCGGCGTGTACCACATGATCGACGACAAGGTGCAGCTCTTCGACCCGAAGGGGGAGAAGGGCACCGCCGCCATCCTGGACGGGCTGGACAGCCCCGAGCTGGACCGCATTCTCGGTTCGCAGGCCGACGAACTGCGCATGGAGATCGAACTGGTGCGCGGCGCGTCGCACACGTTCGACAAGGACGCGTTCCTGGCCGGCAAGCAGACGCCGGTCTACTTTGGCTCGGCCATCAACAACTTCGGCGTGCAGTCGCTGCTGGACGCGCTGTGCCAGCTCTCGCCGCCGCCGCTGGCGCGCCAGACCGAGACGCGCACCGTGGAGCCCGAGGAACCCAAGTTCAGCGGCTTCGTGTTCAAGATCCAGGCCAACATGGACCCGCGCCACCGCGACCGCATTGCGTTCGTGCGCGTGTGCTCGGGCCGCTTCGACCGCGGCATGAAGCTGCTGCACGTGTCGCAGGGCAAGACCGTGGCGATCAACAACGCCATCACGTTCATGGCGCAGGACCGCAACACGACCGAGGAAGCGTTTGCCGGCGACATCATCGGCGTGCCCAACCACGGCACGATCCGGCTGGGCGACGTATTCACCGAGGGCGAGCCGCTGCGCTTTACCGGCATCCCGTCGTTCGCGCCCGAGTTCTTCCGCCGCGCGCGGCTGAACAACCCGCTCAAGGTCAAGCAGCTCCAGAAGGGCCTGCAGCAGCTGGCCGAGGAGGGCGCCACGCAGATGTTCCGCCCGCTGATGTCGAACGAGCTGGTGCTGGGCGCCGTGGGCATGCTGCAGTTCGACGTGGTGGCGCACCGGCTGGAGCACGAGTACGGCGTGGATGCGATCTTCGAGTCGCACGAATGCGCCACGGCGCGCTGGCTCAAGGGCGACCCGGCCGAGATCGAGAAGCTGATCGACAAGAACGGCCACAACGTGGCAGTGGATGGCGCGGGCGACCACGTCTACCTGGCGCCCAGCATGGTCAACCTGCGCCTGACGCAGGAGCGCTTTCCGAACATCCGCTTCCTGGAGACGCGGGAAATCGCCTGATCCGCGCCGCGGGGGCCGGGGCGTCCCCGGCCGCGATGTATCGTTGCCGATACAACATTCGGCCGGCGCGATCGGCCGGGCTCGGCTAGAATCCCGAGCTTTGTACGCGATTGCGTACATTGCATCCGCCCGGCCCGTCCGGCGCCCCTTCGCCCCATGTCCAACGCCCCTGCGCAGCCGGCCGACGAGCCGGACACCGTCTTTCGCGACCCCGCCTTCCGGCATTTCTGGTTCGCGCGGCTCTGTACCACCATCGGCTACCAGATCTTCACGGTGGCCGTGGGCTGGCAGATGTACGACCTGACGCGCGACCCGTTCATGCTCGGCATGGTCGGGCTGGTGCAGTTCCTGCCGTCGATCGTGCTGCTGCTGATGTCCGGCCACGTGGCCGACCGCTTCGACCGCCGCATCATCGTGCGCACCTGCCAGATGCTGGAGGCCGTCATCGCGGCCGCGATGGCCGTGGCCAGTTTTTCGGGCTGGGTCACCAGCGAGCACATCTTCCTGTTCGTGGCGGCCATCGGCGGCTGCCGGGCGTTCGAGATGCCGACGTTCCAGGCGCTGCTGCCGAGCGTGGTGACGCCGCGCCAGTTGCCGCGTGCCGTGGCGCTGTCCAGTTCGGCCGCGCAGACGGCCATCATCATCGGCCCGGCGCTGGGCGGGTTTGCCTACGTGGCCGGCCCCGGCGTGGTCTACACGATCAGCGCCGTGCTGTTCGCCATCGCGGCGGGCCTGGTGTTCACGCTGAAGCTGCGCCAGGCGGCCCAGCGCCTGACGGCGCCGGTCAGCGTCAAGACCCTGTTTGCCGGCTTTGCGTACATCCGCAGCCATCAGGTGCTGCTGGGCGCGGTGTCGCTGGACCTGTTCGCGGTGCTGCTCGGCGGCGCCACGGCGCTGCTGCCGATCTATGCGCGCGACATCCTGCACACCGGGCCGTGGGGCCTGGGGCTGCTGCGCTCGTCGCCGGCCATCGGCGCGCTGGTCACGGCGCTCTGGCTGGCCCGGCATCCGCTGAACCGCCGCGTGGGCCGCGTGATGTTCGGCGCGGTGGCCATCTTCGGGGTGGCGACGATGGTGTTCGGCATCTCCACGTGGCTGCCGCTGTCGATGGGTGCGCTGGTGGTGCTGGGCGCATCGGACATGATCAGCGTCGTGGTGCGCCAGACGCTGGTGCAGCTCGATACCCCGGACGACATGCGCGGCCGCGTGGGCGCGGTCAATTCGGTCTTCATCGGCGCGTCGAACCAGCTGGGCGAGTTCGAATCGGGCGTCACGGCCGCGCTGCTGGGCCCGGTGGGCGCGGTGCTGCTGGGCGGCGCCGGCACGCTGCTGGTGGTGGGCGTCTGGATGAAGCTGTTCCCGGCGCTGACCAGCCGCGATCGCCTGCACGACCATCCCACCGAACCCAAGGCCGGGCAGGGCGCGGCGGCGGCACGCTAGGACCAACAGGGCGGCCAGACCGCCCTTTTTCGATGGCCGGGCGTACCCGTTTCTGCGTGAATGCGGGGTGGTCCTCCGGGTCCGCCATCGCCCCCGATTTGGGATAGAGTCACGTGATGCCCGACGCCCCCCAGCCCCTCAGCGGCAACGCCGTGTTCTCCGCGCTCACGCAGTCGCGTGCGTCGCTGGAGCGCGCCTGCGTGCTGGGCGACGGCCTGGGCCTGGCGCTATGGCGCAACCGCCAGGACGACACCGCCTACGCCCGGCCGGGCCACCACACGATGTCGGTCTACCTGGAAGGCGGGCAGGGCACCTATCGCCGCGACGCGCCGGACCGCAAGGGCGGCCCCGACCGGCTGTGCCTGCTGCCGGCCGACCATGAATCGGCCTGGCACGTCGGCGGCACCCAGCGCTTTCTCCATCTCTATTTCCAGCCCGAGCACCTGGCGTGGCACTGCGTGCGCGTGCTCGATGCTGAGCCGCGCGCGTTGCAGTTGCAGGACCGGCTGTTCGCCGAGGATGCCCGGCTGGTGGCGATGTCGCGCCGGCTGGTGGCGCTGGACTGGCAGGACCCCGACAGCCGCATGATCGGCAACGCCATGGCGCACGAGGCCGTGACGCACCTGCTGCTGTCCCATGGTGCGCGCCGGCCGTCCGCCGACTGGCGCGGCGGGCTGTCCGCCACGGCGCGGCGCCGCGTGGCCGACTGGATCCACGCCCATCCGGCCGACAATCCCACGCTCGGGCAGCTTGCCGAACTGGCCGGCCTGTCGGAATTCCATTTCGCGCGGATGTTCCGCGTCTCGTTCGGCATGGCCCCGCACGCCTGGGTCATGCGGGCGCGGCTGGAACGGGCCCGGGGCCTGCTGGACGACCGCCGGCTGTCGTTGCAGCAGGTGGCGGCCCGCGCCGGCTTTGCGTCGGCCAGCCACCTCAGCAACCGCTTCCGCGCTGCCTACGGCGTCACCCCCGGCCAATGGCGCGGGGCGGCAACAATTCCCACCGCGTTGTAAAGACTGCACCCGCAGGGCCGACCCGCCAGCAATAGTGACGCCGGCGGCGCGCCCGCCTGCGCGACACCCCGGCTCGCCGCCAGCCGTTGCGCGGCTTTGGCTCACGCAGAAACGGGTACGCCCGGGCGCCGCCGGCGGCCCGGCTGGCACAGCCTTCGCAAGTCTGGCGGGGTTTGCCACCCGGAGCCTTTGCATGGACCTGAACCTGATCGATCACGCCAAGCTGGAAGCCACCTGGGCCTACCTGACCCAGTTCGCCGTCAGCCAGGGCCTGAACTGCCTGGCGGCCCTGGCCATCCTGACCATCGGCTGGTGGCTGTCCGGCCGCGCTGCCCGCGCGCTGCGCCAGACCCTGCAGCGCACCCATGTCGACGACACGCTGCGCCCGATGCTGGCCAGCGTCGCCCAGTGGGTGATCCGCGTGCTGACCGTGGTGCTGGTGCTGTCCCAGTTCGGCGTGCAGACGGCCAGCATCATCGCCATGCTCGGCGCCGCCGGGCTGGCCATCGGCCTGGCGCTGCAGGGCACGCTGCAGAACATTGCCGCCGGCATCATGCTGGTGCTGCTGCGGCCGTTCCGCGTCGGGCAGTACATCGACGCCCAGGGCGTGGCCGGCACCGTGCGCGAGACCGGGCTGTTCATGACCGAATTGCAGACGTTCGACGGCGTCTGCCTGCGCGTGCCCAACGGCAAGATCTGGGGCAGCCCGATCATGAACTACAGCGAGAACCCCACGCGGCGGATGGACATCGAGGTCACCGTCACCTTCGACAGCCCCGTGCAGGCCGGGCTGGACGCGCTGGCCGCCATGCTCGACAGCGAGAAGCGCCTGCTGCCCGAGCCCCGGCGCGAAGTCATGGTGGTGCGCTACACCGACCGCGGCGTCACGCTGAACGCGCGCTACTGGACGTCGAACGACAACTTCTGGACCGTGCAGTACGGCTTCTTCGCGCGGCTGAAGTCGGTGCTGGAAGGCGCCGGCTGCCGCATCGCCGTGCCGATCCAGGAAGTGCACGTGCCCGAGATGGAAGACGCCGAACCGGCCGAATCGGGCAACGGCGACGCCCGCAGCCTGCCGTATCGCGGACGGCCAAACTAGCACGCAGAATTGGGTACGCTTTGGGCGCGCGGCTGACGGTTTTGCTCCCCTCTCCCGCAACGCGGGAGAGGGGCCGGGGGAGAGGGCGTTGAGGCGCTGCTTGCCGACCACATCGCATTTTGAGCCGCCGGCCCTCTCCCCTGACCCCTCTCCCGCAGGCGGGAGAGGGGAACAAGACATCGGGACGTCGAGCTCGCAGCCGAATTCCAGCGATGGTGGTCTCCCCTCTCCCGCAACGCGGGAGAGGGGAATAACCAACAACCCTCAGCCCTCGTCCGCGAACAGCGAGCACGCGCCCATCTCGGCCGTGCCCACGTGCTTGCGGAAGCCGCCGAACAGGTCGCGGCCCACGCCGTGGCGGTTGGCCGTGAGATCGGGGATCTGGACGGTGCGCGCGGACCAGTCGTCTTCGGCGGCCAGCACGGTCAGCACGCCGGCCGGGGCGTCCACGCGGACGATATCGCCGGTGCGGACCTTGCCGATCGGCCCGCCGGCCAGCGCTTCCGGGCAGACGTGGATGGCGGCCGGCACCTTGCCCGACGCGCCCGACATGCGGCCGTCGGTCACCAGCGCCACCTGGAAGCCGCGGTCCTGCAGCAGCGTCAGCGTCGGCGTCAGCTTGTGCAGCTCGGGCATGCCGCAGGCCGACGGCCCCTGCCACGGCAGCACGGCCACGAAATCGCGCTCCAGCTCGCCGCGCTTGAAGGCGGCCAGCACGTCGTCCTGATGCTGGAACACGATGGCCGGCGCCTCCACCACCTGGTGCTCGGGCTTGACCGCCGACGTCTTGATCACGCAGCGGCCCAGCTTTCCGTCCAGCAGCTTGATGCCGCCGTCCGGTGCAAACGGCTGGTCGGGGCCGCGCACGATGGTGTCGTCGAGCGACTTCTCCGGGCCGTCGGCCCACGTCAGCCGGCCCTCGCGCAGCGTCGGCTCGCGCGTGTAGTCGGCCAGCCCGCGCCCGACAATCGTCGTCACGTCGTCATGGAGCAGCCCCAGCGACAGCAGGCCGCGGATCACCAGCGACAGCCCGCCGGCGGCCTGGAACTGGTTCACGTCGGCCTTGCCGTTCGGATAGACGCGCGCCAGCAGCGGCACGGCGGCGGACAGCTCGTGGAAGTCGTCCCACGTAAGCTGGATGCCGGCCACGCGGGCCATGGCGATCAGGTGCAGCGTGTGGTTGGTGGACCCGCCCGTGGCCACCAGGCCGACGATGCCGTTCACGAACGCGCGTTCGTCCAGCACGTCGGCAATCGGCGTGTAGCGCTCGCCGCCGTGCACCAGCCGCAGCGCATGGCGCGCCGATTCGCGTGTCAGCGCCTCGCGCAGCGGCGTGTTGGGGTTGATGAATGCGGTGCCCGGCAGGTGCAGGCCCATGATTTCCATAAGCATCTGGTTCGAATTGGCCGTGCCGTAGAACGTGCAGGTGCCGGGGCCGTGGTACGACCTGGATTCGGCCTCCAGCAGCCCGGCGCGGTCGATCTTGCCTTCGGCGTAGAGCTGGCGGATGTGGGCCTTCTCGTCGTTGCTCATGCCCGTGGTCATCGGCCCGGCCGGCACGAACACGGCGGGCAGGTGGCCAAACGACAGCGCGCCCATCACCAGGCCGGGGACGATCTTGTCGCACACGCCCAGGCACAGCACGCCGTCGAACATCTGGTGCGACAGCGCCACGGCCGTGGCCATCGCAATCACGTCGCGCGAGAACAGTGACAGGTCCATGCCGTCCTGCCCCTGGGTCACGCCGTCGCACATGGCCGGGGTGCCGCCCGCGAACTGCGCCGTGCCGCCCGCTTCGAGCGCGGCTTGCTTGATCCATTGCGGAAACGCCTGCAGCGGCTGGTGCGCCGACAGCATGTCGTTGTAGGCCGACACGATGGCCAGGTTCGGCCGCTCCTGCGCCTTCAGGCGGATCTTGGCCTCGTCGGGCATGGCGGCCACGGCATGGGCCAAGTTGGTACACGAGATATTGGCGCGCTCGACCTTCTGGCCGGCCATGGCGCGGGTGCGGTCCAGATACGCCTGCCGGGTGGCGGCGCTGCGGGCCACGATACGGGCCGTGACCTGCTCCAGAACGGGGTGGCGGGGCATTGTGATCTCCTGAAAGGGCGATTCTCAGCGTAGCCGAAAAAACGGGGCGCCACCGTCACGGCGGCGTCATCGAATGGGGACTGCCAGCCGTTGGGAGTGACGAAAGGGGGCGGATGTTCCGCATCCGGCCCGCCGGCGCGGCCCGCAGAAACGGGTACGCCCGTGCTGCCTGGCGGCGCGCCCGCCTGTCCAAGCGGCCATGAGTGACGTAACATCACTGGAACCAATGCGCCGCCCGGCGGCACTCAGTAGTTGCCGGGGGCGATCCCCCGAAGGAGCCCAGGGTGAGCATGCCCGATTTCGACATGGTGCTGTTTGGCGGCACCGGTGACCTGGCGCGGCGCAAGCTGCTGCCGTCCCTCTTCGACGCCCACCGCTGCGGCGTGCTGCATCCGTCGGCCCGCATCCTGGCCACGGGCAGCCATCCGCAGACCACCGAGCAGTACAAGGCCACGCTGGAAGACACCGTGCGCCCCGGCCTGGAGCACGCGCCGCCCGAGGCGTGGGCGTCGTTCCTGGACCGCATCTGCTATGTGCAGGCCGACGCCCGCGAGCCGGCCCACTTCGACGCACTGGCCCAGAAGGTGCTGGCCCGCAAGCCCGAGGTGGTGGTCTGCTACCTGGCCACGGCGCCTCACATCTTCGTGCCGATCTGCGAACAGCTGGCCCGCACCGGGCTGAACACGCCGAACGTGCGCGTGGTGCTGGAGAAGCCGCTCGGCCACGACCTGGATTCGTCCGAGGCCATCAACGCGGCCGTGGGCAAGTACTTTGCCGAGGACCAGATCTACCGGATCGACCACTACCTGGGCAAGGAATCGGTCCAGAACCTGATGGCGATCCGCTTCGGCAATGCGCTGTTCGAGCCGCTGTGGCGGCGCGAATGGGTGCAGGACGTGCAGATCACGATTGCCGAGGAACTGGGCGTGGAGAAGCGCGGCGACTTCTACGACCAGACCGGCGCGCTGCGCGACATGGTGCAGAACCACCTGCTCCAGCTGCTGTGCATGGTGGCGATGGAGCCGCCGGCCAGCCTCAGCGAGGACGCCATCCGCGACGAGAAGATCAAGATCCTCAAGGCGCTCAAGCCCATCCTGCCGCAGGATGTGGCCGAGAAGACCGTGCGCGGCCAGTACCGCTCGGGCGCCATCGCCGGCAAGCCGGTGGTGGGCTACCTGGAAGAGCAGGGCATCGCACCGGACAGCCGCACCGAGACGTTCGTCGCCATCAAGGCCGAGATTGCCAACTGGCGCTGGGAAGGCGTGCCGTTCTACCTGCGCACCGGCAAGCGCATGCAGTCGCGCGTGGCCGAGATCGTGGTGCACTTCCGCGACGTGCCGCACGCCATCTTTCCCAAGCCGCTGGGCCTGTCGCCGCAGAACCGGCTGGTGATCCGGCTGCAGCCCGAGGAAAGCATCCGGCTGTACTTCCTGGTCAAGCAGGCCGGCGACACGCTGGAGCTGACGCCCACCTCGCTCGATCTCGATTTCGCCAACTCATTCAAGGCGCGCCGCGCCGGGGCCTACGAGCGCCTGCTGCTGGACGTGATCCGCGGCCGGCTGGGCCTGTTCGTGCGGCGCGACGAGCAGGTGCAGGCGTGGCGCTGGGTGGAGCCGATCATCGACACCTGGGACGCCAGCACCGTGCCGCCCAAGCCGTACACGGCGGGCACTTGGGGGCCGGCGGCGTCCACGGCGCTGATGTCGCGCGACGGCGCGCTCTGGCACGAGGAAGTCTGATCCCGACCGAAAGGAGCCGCGCCATGCGCCAGTTCGAACATCCCACGCTGATGGACCAGGCCGAATCGCTGGCCATCTCGGTCAGCCATGCGCTGGACCTCGTCATCAAGGCCAAGGGCTGGGCCGTGCTGGCGGTATCGGGAGGCAAGTCGCCGGTGCCGATGTTCGAGCGGCTGCGCTACCGCCCCATCCGCTGGGACGCCGTGACCGTGACGCTGGTGGACGACCGCGCCGTGCCGCCCGACCACGCCGACAGCAACGGCGCGCTGGTGCGCAGCCACCTGCTGCGCGAGGGCGCGGCCGTGGCCGGCTGGGCGCCGCTGATCCGCGACGCCGCCGAGGCCGCCGCCCCGCTGCAGGCCGTGCAGCGCCTGAACGCCAGCTTCCAGCAGCCCGACGTGGTGGTGCTGGGCATGGGCGAGGACGGGCACACGGCGTCGCTGTTCCCGGACGCGCCGGAGCTGCAGACCGGCCTGTCCGAGCCGCAGCCCGGCTACCTGGTCACCCATCCGTCCGTGGCGCCGCACGCGCGCGTGACGCTGAACCTGGCCGCGCTGCTGGCCGCCGAACGCACCTTCCTGGCCATCTCGGGCGCGCGCAAGAACGCGGTGCTGGCGCGCGCGCTGGAAGCGCCCACGCCGTCGCTGCCCGTCAGCGTCGTGCTGGCCCGGCACCGGCGCGGCGTGGACATCTTCCGCACCGAAGGCGGCTGACCCGCCATCCCACCCCACGCATCAACGCCTTAACGCATCCACGCATCCACGCAGCGATCCACATGTCCTATCCCAGACTGCTGGCCGATGTCGGCGGCACCAATGTCCGTTTTGCCCTGGAAACCGCGCCGATGCGCATTGGCGCGGTCACGGCCTACAAGGTGGCCGATCACGTGTCGCTGGAAGCGGCGATGCGTCAGTACCTGTCCACGCTGCCCGACGACGCGCGGCCGGCCCATGCCGCCATCGGCCTGGCCAACCCGGTGACGGGCGACCACGTCAAGCTGACCAACCACAACTGGGCGTTCTCGGTCGAGGCCATGCGGCAGTCGCTGGCGCTGCAGACGCTGGTGGCCATCAACGACTTCACGTCGCTGGCGCTGGCGCTGCCGCACCTGTCCGACGACGACATCGTGCAGGTGCGGCCCGGCACGGCCGTGGCCACGGCGCCGCGCGCGCTGATCGGCCCGGGTACCGGGCTGGGCGTCTCCGGCCTCGTGCCGGCCCCTGGCGGCGGCGCGGTGGCGCTGGCGGGCGAGGGCGGCCACATCGAGGTCATGCCGGTCACGGACGACGAATGGATTGCCTGGCGCGCCGCGCATGACCAGTTGGGCCGGGTGTCGGCCGAGCGGCTGCTGTCGGGCATGGGGCTGTCGCACATCCACGCGTCGCTGTCCGCAGAAACGGGTACGCCGCTGGATACGCCGCTCACGCCCGCGCAGGTCACCGACGGCGCGCTGAAGCAGGGCGACCCGCTGTGCCGCCGCGCGTTCGACGCCTTCTGCGGGCTGCTGGGCTCGGTGGCGGGCGACATCGCGCTGGTGCTGGGCGCGCGCGGCGGCGTCTACATCGGCGGCGGCATCGTGCCGCGCTTCGTGCAGGCGTTCCATGCCTCGCCGTTCAACGCGCGCTTTGTCGACAAGGGGCGCATGGGCAAGTACCTGGCCGAAGTGCCCGTGTTCGTGATTGCCGCCGAATTCCCGGCCCTGCCGGGCCTGGCCCGCGCGCTGGCCGACCGGCTGCAGGGCGACATGCGCCACCCCGCCACCTGAGCGCCGACGACCATGCGAGTCCTGCTGGTGGAAGACGATGCCATGATCGGCGAGAGCGTGAAGACGGCGCTGCGCCAGGAGGGCTTTACGGTGGACTGGGTGACCGATGGCGACGCGGGGCTGGACGCCGCGTCCGACCAGCACGGCCCCCGCGCCGATGGCGGCTACGACCTCGTGCTGCTGGACCTGGGGCTGCCGCGCCGCTCGGGCATCGACGTGCTCAAGACGCTGCGCGCGCGCAACGTGCGCACGCCGGTGCTGATCGTCACCGCCCGCGACGCCGTGGCGGACCGCGTGGCCGGGCTCAACGCCGGCGCCGATGACTACGTGATCAAGCCATTCGACCTGCAGGAGCTGGTGGCGCGCATGCACGCGATGGCGCGCCGCGCCGAAGGCCGGGCGGAGCCGGAGCTGCGCTACGGCGACATCGTGCTGAACCCGTCCACGCGCGAGGCCACGCAGGCCGGCACGCCGGTGCGGCTGTCGGCGCGCGAGTACGCGCTGCTGTCGGCGCTGATGGCCCGGCCCGGCAAGGTCTGGTCGGTGCCACAACTGCAGGAGCGGCTGTACGGCTGGGACGACGAGGTCGGCAGCAACACGGTGGAGGTCTATATCCACGCGCTGCGCCGCAAGTTCGGCGCGGGGCTGATCCGCAACATCCGCGGCGTCGGCTACCTGATGCCGCAGCTGGATGACGCGGCCAGCAAGGCGGCCGACTGATGCGATCGATCCAGCGAACGTTGCTGTGGTGGCTCGCGGCGGGCCTGGCGCTGGGCATCGCCGTGGCCACGGGCCTGATCTACGGCCAGGCGCGGCAGGAAGCCAACGCGCTGTTCGACTACCAGATGAAGCAGCTTGCCGCCGCGCTGCCCAGCCAGTTCCAGGCCCCGATGGCGCCGCCGTTCGATGGCGGCGGCAGTGCCACGGGCGCCGACCTGCTGCGTGCCGACGAGGACGTCGTGATCCATATCTGGGACGGCTCGGGCCGCAGCCTCTATCTGTCGCATTCCCGCCCGGCGCTGCCGCCGCGCGCCGAGCTGGGTTTCACCAACGCGCAGACAGAATCGGGCGAATGGCGCATCTACAGCGTCCAGCTGGGGCCGGCCGTGGTGCAGATCGCCCAGCCGCTCAGCGCGCGCCGCACGCTGGCGGCCCATATGGCGCTGCGCACCGTGGCACCGCTGCTGCTGTTGCTGCCGCTGCTGGCGTGGCTGGTGTGGATGGCGGTGGGACGCGGCCTGCGTCCGCTGCGCGAGATTGCCACCGAGGTGCGCGCGCGCGATGCCAACACGCTGGCGCCGCTGGCCGTGCGCGACATGCCCGACGAGATCGCGCCGCTGTCGGCCGCGCTGAACCAGTTGCTGGCACGGCTGGCCCATGCCATCGACACCCAACGTGCCTTCGTGGCCGATGCCGCGCACGCGCTGCGCACGCCGCTGACCGCGTTGCAGCTCCAGGCCCAGCTGGTGGAGCGCGCCGAAAGCGCCGACGCGCGGCAGGCGGCGCTGGGCCAGCTACGGCAGGGGCTGGAGCGGCTCACGCATATGGTGGCGCAGTTGCTGACGCTGGCGCGCCAGGAGCCCGGCGCCGCGCCGCCGCCGCACGAACCGGTAAACCTGCGGGCGCTGGCTGGCGAAGTGGTGGTGCAGATGTCGCAGGCGGCCATCGACCGCGACATCGACCTGGGGCTGGAGGATGGCGGCACGCAGGGGCCGGTCACGGTGCGTGGCGATGCCGACGCGCTGCGCATCCTGCTGACCAACCTCGTCGACAACGCGCTGCACTACATCCCGCGCGGCGGCCGGGTCGACGTCTGCGTGGCGCACACCGGGCGCGGCATCGAGCTGGTGGTGACCGACAACGGCCCCGGCATCCCGCCCGACGAACGCGCGCGCGTGTTCGACCGCTTCTACCGTGCGCCCGACGCACCCACGGGCGGCAGCGGCCTGGGCCTGGCGATCGTCGCCGAGGTGGCGCAGTCCCACGGCGCGCAGGTGGCGCTGGAAGACGCGGCGCCGGGCCTGCGCGTGCGCGTGGTGTTTCCGGCCGTCGGCTGAGGCCGGGGCGTCAGCCCACCGGGGCCACCAGCGGCTCGCCGGCAAAGTGGCGGCGGGCGTTTTCCAGGAACTGGTTCACCGATGCCAGCACCGCCTCGGGCGACCATCCGCCCACGTGCGGCGTCAGCACGACGTTCGGGCAATCGAACAGTTCGGCCGGCGGCTCGGGCTCGCTCTCGTAGACGTCCAGCCCGGCGCCGCCAAGCTGGCCGGCCCGCAGCGCGTTGCCCAGGGCGGCCGTGTCGACCACGCTGCCGCGCGCGATGTTGACCAGATAGCCGCCCGGCCCCAGCGCGCGCAGCACGCCCGCATTGACCATATGGCGCGTGGCCGGGCCGCCCGGCGTGGCGACCACGAGGTAGTCGGCCCATTCGGCCAGCGCCATCACATCGGCAAAGTAACGGTACGGAGCGTCCTCGCGCGGGCGGCGGTTGTGGTAGCCCACCTCCAGGTCGAACGCCTGGCCGCGCTGGGCGATGCGCCGGCCAATCGTGCCCAGCCCGACGATGCCCAGCCGCTTGCCGGACACATTGGGCGGCAGCGCGATGGTCGTGCGCCAGATGCCGTCGCGCGTGGCGCGGTCCAGCGAGGGCACGCGGCGCACGGTAGCCAGCAGCAGCGCCATCGCGTGGTCGGCCACGCAGCTATCGTTGGTGCCCGCGCCGTTGCCCACGGCAATGCCGCGCGCCCGGCAGGCGGCGATGTCGATGTTCTCGTACCCGGCGCCCAGCGCGCACACCAGCGTCAGTTGCGGCATGGCGGCAACGTCCGCGGCCGTCAGGCCCGTGGTGCCGTTGGTCAGCACCGCGCGGAACGTGCCGCCCTTGCTGGCGATGGCTTCGGCCCGCTGCGCGGCATCGGGCGCGTAGCAGGCGTCGTATTGGCGGGAAACGAGGACGAGGTGGTCCGGTTCGAGCTGGACCAGGACGAGCAGGGCGGGCTTCATGCGTGACAGCGGATCGAGAGAGGAAAGTCGTAAAGGCCGGCCAGGGCCGACCCCGCATTCTATGCCCGGGGGCGCCGGGCTGCCTGCGGCGCGACGGTGTTGTGGGCGATTATCAGTCGGGATCGGCGGGCGTGGCGGGGCGCAGAAATGGGTACGCTGTGGCGGGGCGGAGGGCGCAGAAATGGGTACGCTTTTGCAGGTGGGTCTTGTTTTTGGCGGGGTCGGTACGCATGCGCCTGCCCTCTCCCCCGGCCCCTCTCCCGCGTTGCGGGAGAGGGGAGCAAACCATGAGCGATCAAAGGACCTACGGGGTTTTCCCTCTCCCGCGTTGCTGGAGAGGGGAGCAAACCGTGAGCGATCGAAAGACCTGCGGCGTTTTCCCTCTCCCGCGTTGCGGGAGAGGGAGCAAACCATGAGCGATCGGAAGACCTGCGGGGTTCTCCCCTCTCCCGCTTGCGGGAGAGGGGCCGGGGGAGAGGGCCAGCCGGCCAATTGCCGACCACCCTGATTCGCCGCCACAATCGAGCCATGCGCCTGCCCACCCCCCACACCTGGCCCTACCACCTGCTGCTCGGCGCGGCCGGCATGCTTGTGCTGGGGCCGCTGGGGGGCGTGGCGGCGGCGTACATGAACTTCTCGCTGGGGTTCTTCGTGGGCGGGCAGGTGCTGGCCGGCATCCTTGGTTCGGCGGTGACGGCCGGGTATGGCGCGGCGGGGCGGCATGGGGCTAACTACATCCAGACCGCGGCGGCGTCGGTGGCGGGGATGGGTGGCATGGTGGTCGTCATCCAGGCGATGGGATGGATGGGCATTGCGCAGCCGCCGCTGTGGCAGCTGATCGGCTACATGCTCTGCATCGGCATGTACGGCGTGGGCGTGGGCATGCTCTACACGCCGTTGCTGGTGGATCGCATGCAGCTCACGTTCCCGTCCGGGCTGGCCGTGGCCAACATCCTGCGTGCGCTGACCGATCCGGTGCTGCTGCGCCGGTCGCTGGCGCGGCTGGCCGGCGGGATGGGCGCGGGCGTGCTGGCCGGGGTGGGGGCCACGCGCGTGGCGTGGCTGGGTGCCATCGACCTGTCGGCGTCGACGTTCGGGGTCGGGATGATCGTCGGCGCGCGCATCGGCATCGCCGCGCTGGTGGGCGGGCTGGCCGGGTGGGCGCTGACGCCGTACTTCGTGTCCATCGGCTGGCTGGCGCCGGGCGATCCCTATCGCAAGATCACGTTCCTGCTGGCGCTGGGGATGATCATGGGCGCCGCCGCCGTGGACGTGATGCTCCTGCTGGCGCGTGCCCGGCAGCGCGCGCGGCGGGCCACCGGCGAGTCGGCGGGCCGTGCGTCGGCGCCGCAGCGCTGGATCGTCGCCTGGGTCGTGGTCTGGGGCCTGGCGGTGGTCGCCAGCGGCGCCGCATGGTTCGACCAGCCCGTCGGCTACCAGTTGATGGCCGTCGGGCTGGTGCTGGTCTTCGCGCTGGTCAACGGCATCTCGGTGGGGATGGTCGACCAGAACCCGATTTCGTCCGCGTTCGTGCTGACCGTGATCCTGATGGCGGCGGTGGGGCTGCGCCAGCCCCATGTCGGGCTGATCGCGGCGACGGTGCTGCTGGTCTCCACGGCCGAGGCGTGCGACATGCAGCAGGACCGCTCCACGGGCTGGCGGCTCGGCACCAACCGCACGGTGCAGTTTGCCTACCAGGTGGCGGGGATCGTGGTGGGCGCGGTGCTGGCGGTGCTGCTGGCGCGGCTGTTCATGGATGCCTATCCGGTGCTGCGGCTCGACCAGACCGTGCTGCCGGCCGACCAGCAGCCGGCGCGCTGGACATCGGCCATGACCTACAAGATCGTCGGCGCGCTGCGCAGCATGACCGAGGACCGGCCCTACCAGCGGCTGGCGGTCTGGATCGGCGTGGGTATCGGGCTGGTGACCGAGGTCCTGCGCAAGGCGCTGCGCGCGTGGCCGCGCTATATGCGGTTTGCCCAGGCGGGCCGGGCCGGCCGGACCTGCGATTTCGTGCTCGATGCGGTGGTGCTGCCGTCGCCGTATGCGTCGTCGTTTGGCGGCTTTGTCAACCTGCCGGCCACCGTGTGGATGGCGGCCGGCGGCGTGGCGGCCAGCCTGTGGGACAGCCGGGCGCGCCGGGCATCGCGCGACGCGGCGCTGCCCGAGGACATGAGCACGACTTCGCTGGTGGGCGGCGGGCTGATTGCCGGCGACGCGCTGGCCGCGCTGGGCTTCGGCGTGGCCGGTCTGCTGGCCGTGGTGGGCTGACGCCGGCTCAGATCACCGGCATCGACGCATGGGGCGGCTTGCCCGCCAGCAGGCCCGACAGCTTCTTCAGTGCCATCGATAGCTGCGCGCGGTCCGGCACGCCGCCCAGCGCGATGCGGATGGCGTTGGGCGGCGCGGCGCCGTCGTGGAACACGTCAGACGCGGTGACGCGCAGCGAGGCGTCCTGCGCCGCGCGGCTGAATCCGGCCGATGACCAGTAGCTGGGCAGCGCGTGCCAGACGTGGATGCCCGACGGCGCAAACGGGCCGCTGGCCGCCAGCCATTGCCGGGCAATCTGCTGGCGCGCGGCGGCTTCCTCGCGGATGCCGGCCAGCAGCGCGGCGGCTGAGCCGTCGCGGATCCACTGGGTTGCCAGCGCCGTGGCAATCGGCGACGCCATCAGCGTGATCGCGCGCAGGGCGCCGAGGATCGATTCCTGCATGTCGCGGTCGGGCGCCACCACGTAGGCGGTGCGCAGGCCCGGACTCAGGCATTTGGCCAGCGTGGCGATGTAGACGGTCTGGTCCGGCGCGATGGCGGCCAGCGGCGGCGGCGCGTCGGGCGTCAGCAGCCAGTACGGGTCGTCCTCGACGATCAGCACGCCATGCTGCCGCGCCACGCGGACGATCTCGCGCCGGCGCGCCGCGGGCATCGTGTGGGTGGTGGGGTTCTGCAGCGTCGGGTTGAGGTAGACGAGCTGGACGTTGCCGCTGCGGCAGGCGGCGTCGAGCGCGTCGGGGTGCATGCCGTCGGCGTCGACGGCGATGGTGGCCACCTGCCGGCCCAGTTCGGCGGCCGCGCCGCGCACGCCCGGGTAGACCAGCGGTTCGGCGGCGATGGTGCCGCCGGGCGTGGTGCGGCTCAGGATCAGGGCGGCCAGCGCGGGCTGGGCGCCGGGGCTAGCCATCACGCGCTCGGGCGCCACGTCGCCCAGCATCGGCGCCAGCCACTGCGCGCCGGCCACGCGGTCGGGCATGGTGCCGCCGCCAAGCTGGTAGGTCATCAGCAGGTTGGCGTCGGCGCGCAGCGTCACCTGGGCCAGCCCGCGCCGCAGCAGGTCGGCAAAGTCGATGCCGGCCGGCGGGGGCGGCACGTTCATGCTCAGGTCCACGGCCTGCGCCAGTTCAAAGGCCGGGGCGGCGACGAAGGTGCCGAGCGAACCGCGCGGCGCCACCAGCCCGCGCCGGCGGGCCTCGGCCAGCGCCCGGGTGACCGTGGTCAGGTCGACGCCGAACAGCGCCGCCAGTTCGCGCTGGGGCGGGAGGCGGTCGCCGGGCACCAGCCGGCCGTCGGCCATCGCCGTTTCCAGAAAACCGGCGATCTGGATGTAGCGCGGCCCGGCGCCGGGCGCGAACGCGCCGATCCACGCGGGTTTGGCGGGCGGCGGGTTGCCGGGGCGCACGGGCTGCGTTGTAGGCAAGACAAGACTCCGCTTGTATGGATGTTGTCTTACCTTAGCATGCGCCACACCGCAGGCAAATCCATACAAATACCCGGTTGCCGGGACCCCGCCTGCGCCCCCGAACCAAGGTGTTTGACATGCGTAAGCCACCAGCCGACCCGCGCGGGCGTCGGCGCCCCCCGTCCCGTCCTGCCGCCTCATCGTTCCTGCCGCCCGGCGCCTGCCTGGCCGCCATCGCGCCGCTGATCCTGACCGGCTGCACGTGGGACCTGCTGAACCCCAGCGGCTCCATCGGCGTTCAGACGCGCAATCTGATCGTGCTGGCCACGGCGCTGATGCTGCTGGTGGTGGTGCCCGTGATCATCCTGACGCTGGTGTTCGCGTGGCGCTACCGCGAAGGCAATACCCGGGCCGCGTACGCGCCGCGCTGGTCGCATTCCACCCGGATCGAGGTGGTGGTCTGGGGCATCCCGTGCGTGATCGTGGCGCTGCTGGGCATCATCATCTGGGACACCACGCACAAGCTGGACCCGTTCCGCCCGCTGGAATCGACTGTCGCGCCGCTGCAGGTGGACGTGGTGGCGCTGGACTGGAAGTGGCTGTTCATCTATCCGCAGTACGGCGTGGCGTCGCTGAACGAACTGCCGATCCCGGTGGGCACGCCGGTCAACTTCCGCATCACGGCCGAGTCGACGATGAACGCGCTGTTCATCCCGCGGCTGGGCAGCATGGTCTATGCGATGGCCGGCATGCAGACGAAGCTGCACCTGATTGCCGACCAGCCCGGCGTGTTCGACGGCCGCTCGGCGGCCTACAGCGGCGCGGGGTTCTCGGACATGCATTTCCGGACCGTTGCCACGTCGCGGGCCGATTTCGACGCCTGGGTGGCGCGCGCCCGCGCATCGGGCCACACGCTGGACGCGGCGGCCTACCGCCGGCTGGAGCAGCCCAGCAGCAAGGACCCCGTCACCGTCTACGGCAAGGTGGACCCGCGCCTGTTCCAGGGCGTGGTGGACCAGTACATGGCCGGCAACGGCGACATCTGCCGGGCCGACAGCCCGGTCACCCTGAGCGCCATTGCCGGCGCCAACATGCCGCCGCTCCCGGCGCAGCAGACCACGCTGGAGCGCTGACCCATCATGTTCGGAAAACTTTCTCTCGACGCCATTCCGCTGCACGAGCCCATCATCATGGGCACGCTGGTGGCGGTGCTGCTGGGCGGCGCCGCGCTGCTGGCCGCGATCACGCGCTACCGCAAGTGGGGCTATCTCTGGACCGAGTGGATCTGCTCGGTGGACCACAAGCGCATTGGCGTGATGTACATCGTGCTGGCGCTGGTCATGCTGCTGCGCGGGTTTGCCGACGCCATCATGATGCGCACGCAGCAGGCCATTGCCGTGGGCGAGGCGGCCGGCTACCTGCCGCCGCACCACTACGACCAGATCTTCACCGCGCACGGCGTGATCATGATCTTCTTCGTCGCCACGCCGTTCATCCTGGGTCTGATGAACGTGATCGTGCCGCTGCAGATTGGCGCGCGCGACGTGGCGTACCCGTTCGTCAACTCGCTGAGCTTCTGGATGTCGGCCATGGGCGCGGTGCTGGTCATGCTGTCGATGTTCGTCGGTGACTTCGCGGCCACTGGATGGGTGGCCTATCCGCCGCTGAGCGGGCTCGGTTACAGCCCGACCGTGGGCGTGGACTACTACATCTGGTCGCTGCAGATATCGGGGCTGGGCACCACGCTGACCGGCATCAACTTCATCGTGACGATCCTGCGCATGCGCGCGCCGGGCCTGACGCTGATGAAGATGCCGGTGTTCACGTGGACGGCGCTGATCACCAACATCCTGATCGTGGCCATCTTCCCGGTGCTGACGGCCACGCTGGCGCTGCTGGCGGCCGACCGCTACCTGGACATGCACATCTTCACGACCGAACTGGGCGGCAACGCGATGATGTACGTGAACCTGATCTGGATCTGGGGTCACCCGGAGGTCTACGTGCTGATCCTGCCGTGCTTCGGCGCGTTCTCGGAGATCATCGCCACGTTCTCGCGCAAGCCGCTGTTCGGGTACACGTCGATGGTGTACGCCACGTCGTCCATCGGCGTGCTGTCGTTCTTCGTCTGGCTGCACCACTTCTTCACGATGGGATCGGGCGCCAGCGTCAATGCGTTCTTCGGCATCATGACGTCGATCATCTCGATTCCCACCGGCGTCAAGCTGTTCAACTGGCTGTTCACGATGTACCGGGGGCGCATCCGCTTCCACTCGTCCACGCTCTGGACCATCGGCTTCATGGTCACGTTTGCCGTGGGCGGCATGACCGGCGTGCTGCTGGCCGTGCCGGGCGCGGACTTCGTGCTGCACAACAGCCTGTTCCTGATCGCCCACTTCCACAACGTGATCATTGGCGGCGTGGTGTTCGGCTGCCTGGCGGCCATGACGTTCTGGTTCCCCAAGGTGTTCGGCTTCACGCTGAACGAGTTCTGGGGCAAGGTGGCGTTCTGGTGCTGGCTGGTGGGCTTCTACCTGGCGTTCATGCCGCTCTACGCGCTGGGCCTGCAGGGCATGACGCGGCGCATGAACCACTACAACAACCCTGACTGGCAGCCGTACCTGATCGTCGCGCTGGTGGGCGCCGTGGTCATCGGCTGCGGCATCCTGGCGATCCTCTGGCAGCTCTTTGTCAGCGTGCGCGACCGCCACCAGCACCGCGACCTGACCGGCGACCCATGGGGCGGCCGCAGCCTGGAATGGGCCACCGCGTCGCCGGCGCCGTTCTACAACTTCGCGCACGTGCCGCAGATCACGTCGCTGGAGCAGCACTGGGACGACAAGGAGACCGGCCGCGCCTACCGGGTCGACGCGCCGTACGCGGACATCCACATGCCGCGCAACACGTCGGCGGGGTTCATCGTGTCGGCGTTCGGGCTGGTGCTGTGCTTCGCGCTGGTCTGGCACATCTGGTGGCTGGCCGGCTTTGGTCTGGTGGCGATGATCCTGACGTTCATCGCCCGCAGCTACGACCGCGACGTGGACTACTACGTGCCGGCCGCCGAGGTAGCGCGCATCGAACAGGCCCGCCACGCCCAGCTGGGCGCCGCGCTGGCCGCCCGGGGAGCCAACTGACCATGACCACCATCCTGAAACTCCAGGCCGGCGCGGCGGACGTGCCGCACGCGGCCGCCGCCCCTGCGCACGACGCCGGGCACGACCATCACGCCCAGGCCCAGGCATCGACGCTGAAGCTCGGGTTCTGGATCTACCTGATGAGCGACTGCCTGATCTTCGCGTCGCTGTTTGCCACGTTCGGCGTGCTGCTGCACGGCACGGCCGGCGGCCCCACCGGGCGCGAGCTGTTTGACCTGCGCTTCGTGCTGGCCGAGACCGTGCTGCTGCTGACCAGCAGCCTGACGTTCGGCGTGGCGATGCTGAAGCTGGACGAAGCCGGCAAGGGCGCCCCGCAGGCCGTGATCCGCTGGCTGGTGCTGACGTTCGCGCTGGGCGCCGCCTTTGTGTGCATGGAGGTCTACGAATTCCGCGAACTGCTGCACGAGGGCGCGGGGCCGCACCGCAGCGCCTACCTGTCGGCGTTCTTCATGCTGGTGGGCACGCACGGGCTGCACGTCAGCGCCGGCCTGCTGTGGATCATCGTCATGGTCAACCAGGTGCAGGTGTTCGGGCTGGACGCCGTGGTGCGCCGCCGGCTGGCCTGCCTGAGCCTGTTCTGGCATTTCCTGGACCTGGTGTGGATCTTCGTGTTCACGGTGGTCTACCTGCGGGAGTTCCTGTGATGTCCCATTCCGAAGCCATCCATCCTGCCGCCCATGGCAGCCTGCGCAGCCACCTGATCGGCTACGCGCTGTCGCTGGTGCTGACGTTCCTGTCGTTTGGTGCCGTGATGGGCCGGCTGCTGCCGCCGCGCGCCGGGCTGGCGCTGATCGTGGCGCTGTGCGTGGTGCAGCTGCTGGTGCAGCTCGTGTACTTTCTTCACCTGGGGCCGCGCCGCGGCCAGCGCGGCAATACGGCGATCTTCGCGTGCACGGTGGGCCTGATCGCCATCGTCGTGTCGGGGTCGCTGTGGGTCATGCACAACGCCAACCAGAACATGATGCCGATGCCGTCCGTGCCAGCTGGGGCGCGCGCGCCAGGCTGAGGCATCTGTGCCCGGCTCGGGCTGGAGCCGGTTCTTGACAGGACAGACGTGCGTTCCCCGCACGGCCTGTCCTTTTTTGCTGTGGAGGCCGGGCTAGTCGTCAGTGATGACGCTGATCTTGCCGTCGGGCTCCAGGTACATGACCTTGACGTGCCGGTACGACTCCACGCCCTTCTCGCGCAGCTGCGCGGCCAGTTCCTCGTCGGTGATCGTGTGGCGCTCCATGTTGCGCACCACCTTCTTGCCGTTGCGCACCAGCACCACCTTCTGCGGTGTGACAAAGCGCCGGATCGCGGGCGACAGCCACGCGCCCAGGTCGAACAGCCGGTTCCAGGCCACCAGCGTGCCCACCAGCAGCGCGGCGTCGGCCACGCTGTCACCCTTGCCGGCCATGCCGTTCTGCGCGGCATCGGCCACGATCACCACGATCAGCAGGTCGGCAATGCCAAGCGAGCCCACGTCGCGCCGGGCGACAAAGCGGAACATCAGGAACAGGAACCAGTACATCAGCGTGCCGCGCAGCATGGTTTCGAGCGGCGAAATGCTGAAGTGGAGCAGGTTGCCCCAATCGACCGAAAGGTCCATGGCGGGTGCGGCGCAGGGCGCCTTGTTGAGCCTGCTTCCATGGTAAGGACCGGCGCGCGGGCGGTGCGACGGTGGCTGTCCGATCCCGCTGTCAGGCGGCTCCTACCCCTCCAGGCTCCCTCGCGCGACCTAGCCCCCGCCAGGATGCGCCTGCGACGCTTCCGACGCATAGTCGGCCGCGATCAGGATGACCAGCCGTGCCGATTCGGCCCGCCCGCGCTGCCCGGCCGCCTCGCGCAGCGCGCCAACCAGCTGGCGCAGCAGCGCGCCGGTGGACCGGCCGCCATCGAGCGTGCGGAAATGCATCATCGCCTTGTCGATCTCGGACGTGGCCAGCGCGGACACCGGCTCGCCCTGCTGGGCGGCATCGGCCTTCTCGACGATCTGGGTGGCATAGAGCCGTACCACGGCATCATGGTCTGCCATCTCGACACTCCTTGGACGCCTGCGGCGCTGTGTTGGATGGCCGGACCATGCATATTCCGGTCCCGGCGCCGCCAAAGGGGGCCAGCCCCGCAGCGCGGATTCCCGGCCCGGCAGGCCGTGCAGATTTCACAAAGGCGGGAATTTATGGCCGTCGCGGTTGCGCAGGCGGGCCAAGGGGGGGAATGGCGGGGGATGGCAGGGGGGATGGCCGGGCAGACAGGGGCGGCGGCCGCGGACTTGCGCCGGCGTCCGTCGCCCCTGCGCAGTGCCGCCGTCATGCCGGCGGCGCACCCTCCTTGAAACACGCCTTGAGCTGGCTGCGCAGTTCGGGCGAGTCCTGGTGGTCGTGAACCTGCACCGCGTGCTGCACGGCTGCTTCCAGCAGCTCGTCCTCCGTGTCGGCGCTCAATGCGACCGTGCAGTTCTTCTCGCTGGGAAACTCGCGGCAATCGATGTATTTGCGTCCCATGGCTGCCTCCTGGCGCGAATGATCGGCGCGCCAGAACCAGTATAGGGCGAGGGGTGATCGGGTGGGCGCCTGCACGCATTGGCAATTCGGACTAAGCTGTCGCGTCCCCGTTCTGAAAGCCGGCGCCGCCCGGACCATGCCATGCCCCAGTCACTCAGGATCGACTTTGTCTCGGATATCGCCTGCCCATGGTGCGCCATCGGCCTGGCGTCGCTGATGCAGGCGCTGGAGCGCACCCGCGACGTGGTGGACGCCCAGGTGGTCATGCACCCGTTCGAGCTGAACCCGCAGATGGGCCCGCAGGGCGAGGCCATCGTCGACTACCTGGGCAAGAAGTACGGCCGCACGCCGGCCCAGATTGCCGAGACGCAGGCCATGATCCGCGAGCGCGGCGCCAGCGTCGGGTTCAACTTCGGCCCGCGCGACTTTGTCTACAACACGTTCGACGCACACCGGCTGCTGCAATGGGCCGCCACGCAGGGCCGGCAGCTCCCGCTGAAGCAGGCGCTGCTGCAGGCGTACCACGGCGACGGCAAGGACCCCAGCAGCCACGACGTGCTGCGGGAGGCCGCCGCGTCCGTGGGGCTGGACGCCGCCGAGGCGCGCCGCATCCTGGAGTCCGACGCCTACGCCGACGAAGTGCGGGCCGAGCAGCGTGAGTACCAGGGCATGGGCATCCAGTCGGTGCCGTCCGTGATCTTCAACAACCGCTACCTCGTCACCGGCGGCCAGCCGGTGGAGGCGTTCGAGCAGGCCATCCGCGAGATTGCCCGCGAGGCGCAGGGTCAGAACTGATGCCGCATGCCGACCATCACGCCCACGCGCGTGCTGCGGCTGACATCGGTGACCGGCGTGCCTGCCCAGTACTCGGTCTCGCGGCCCACCGTGCCGCCGCGCGCCACCACCACGTCTGACTCCAGGTACACGCTCGTGCGCTTGGAGAGCGCGTAGTCGGCCACCAGCGCGACGCTGTCGGCATTGCCGGCGCCCAGGTGTACCGGTACATCCAGGAATTGCGTGGTGACGTTGCCTGACTGGCGATAGCGGTAGTAGGCGCCTGACAGGTGCAGCGCCTGCGTGAGCTGGTAGCCCAGGCCCACGTACGAGATGTTGAAGCGCGCGTCCTGGCCCGATTCGCGCCGCCCCAGGTGGCCGGCATAGGCGGTGGCCTTGCCCATCGCATACGAGCCGCCCACCGAGTAGTTGCGCACGGTGTTGGCGCCGTCGTCGCTGCGGCGCTGGTCGTACGCCACGCCCAGCGCTAGCGCGCCCTGCTGGTACTTCACCCCGCCGCCCAGCGTGGTGCCGCGCGCCAGCGTGCCGGGCTGCTCGCCCGCGCCATAGTCGAGCTGGACAGAGAACGGGCCCACCTGCTTCTGGTAGACCACGCTGTTGTTGATCCGGTAGTCCTGGAAGAAGATGTCGCCGCCGATGTAGAGCGGGTCGGACCAGAACAGCCCCCAGCCCTTGGCCAGCGGGTCGAATTCCCAGGCGATGTTGTTCAGCGCGTTGTACTGGCGGCCAAAGGTCAGGCTGCCCCAGTGTCCGCTCAGGCCCACCCAGGCCTGGCGTCCGAACAGTGCGTCGTAGTTCATCTTGCCGGTATCGCTGCCGAAGCCGGCCTCCAGCTGGAAGATGGCATGGATGCCGCCGCCCAGGTCTTCGTCGCCCTTCAGGCCGAAGCGGCTGGCGGCCATGCCGCTGGACAGCACGCCCACCTGCGAATGGTGGCGGCCATCGATATTGGACGTATAGCGCACCGCCGAGTCGACGAGGCCATAGAGCGTCACGCCGGAGCCGGCGTACGCGGCGCAGGGCAGCAGCCCGGCCGCTAGCAGCCAAAGGCTGGCTGGGGTCTTCACGAGTTGTCCTCCGGAATACGGATCGCATCCGGCGCGGGGCGCCGGAAGGGTCGGTTCAGGCAAGTACCTGAGGGGTTCCAGTCCTGCGCGGAAGTCCTTCGGCAAGAAGGACGCAGGGCGTTATCCGGCGAATGCGCCGGCCAGTTGGCACGGCGCCCGGATCGAGGGTCGAAGCGAATCGGCGAATGCTGTGAGCGGGCACAGGCAAGCCAGGGGGGCGCGGGCGCGGGGGCCCGGTGATGATGCGCCGCCGTCACCTGCTTCGACATCGGCGCAGGTCCGGGTGCCTGAAAAGGCAGCACCGGCACGCACGGTGCGGCGGAAGGCCGGTAGTTTACCGCATCCGCTACGCCCGCAGCCCGTGCTCGGACGCATAGTCGAACAGCTCGGCGTCGTTCTTGACCCCCAGCTTGCGCATGGCGCTGTGCTTCTGCGTGCTGACCGTATTGATGCTGCGGTTCAGGTGCCGGGCCACTTCCGACGTGGTCATGCCGCCGACATAGAGCCGCAGCACTTCCATCTCGCGCGGGCTCAGCGTGTCCAGCGACCCGTTCTGCGACGTGCCGGGGCCGGGCCGGGTGATGGCCCGCCGCATCGTCGCGCCCAGATGCTCGCGCCCCTGGAAGGCGGCAATCACGGCGGCGGGCAGCTCGCGCATGTCGTCGCGCTTGTTCAGCAAGGCCAGCGCGCCGGCCCGGCGCATGCTGAGCAACAGCCCGGGGTTGTCCAGCATCGTCAGCACCACGATCCGCACCGCCGGAAACTTGGCGCGGATGGCGTTCAGCAGGACCAGCCCGTCGGGCACGCCGCTGCCCGGCATCGAGAAATCGGTAATCACCACGTCGCACTCGATGCGGGACAGGTTATCCATCAATCCCGGCGGATTGGCCGCCTCGGCGACCACGCTGAAGCCCAGTTGCCGGCTTAATATCTCCCGCACGCCGAACACGATGAATGGGTGATCGTCCGCGAGCATGACGCGTATGGTGGGCATAGTGCGTTTCCCAGAGTTTTCGGATGAGGGCGGCGGCCGCATGGAAAGCATCGCTGGCGAATCGCCAGGCCATTGGGGATCGGCACGCTTGGCATGCGGTGGGTCTGCTGCGGCAAGGCAGCGGAAGGGAGTCTGGCGTAGGACCGGCGATGGCGCCGCGGCGGGCGGGGCCGCCCGGCCGATACCGCAAGCATCAGGAAGGCGTAGGCAGATTCTGATTGGCGATCCGGCTGGACGCCACGCGGTCCAGACGAAGCCTAAGGACTCGTCATCTTTTGCGGGATGGAAACTTTTCTATTTTCTTTTTCAGATGTGACGCGCAAGGTCGCAATTCGCGCTGCCCTGGCGGACGGCCGATGTCGGGCCGATCTGGGCGTTTCTTGAGGACCTGTCCCACGTTTTAGTCGAATTACTATTTTATTTCCCGCATTCAAATCAGGCGACCCATTCGCCGCCGTCTGATTTTCTCTCAGATCCCCATCTTTAGAGTTTTTACGATTTTTGCTCGCTCCACGCGCTCATACGATTCGGTGCGTGGAGTAGCGGAACTCGTCCGTCCTGCCCTTCCGGCACCGACGGCCTCCGCTTCCAGAACGAGACACCAGGCCTTACCGCCGCCTCTGCAGGCGGGCAACGCCTGCGAGTTGGGTCGCTGCCAGATGCAGCAGGGTTCTGAGAAATAGAGAGCAAGCAGTCATGAACAAGAATCGGTATCGCCGCGTATTCAGCAAGCATCTCGGCATGCTTGTGGCCGTTGCGGAAAATGTGAAGAGCCGCGGCAAGGCGCCTGGTGAAGGCGCCGCTGCGGAGGCATCGCCCCAACTGGGCGTGGTATCGGCGATGACGGCCATCGCCCTCGCCCTGTTTGCCTGGGACATGGACGAAGCCCGTGCCCAAGGACTCCCGACCCAGGGCAACGTCGTGGCCGGCCAGGCCACCATCTCGCAGCCCAATGGCTCGACGATGACCATCAATCAGGGCAGCCAGCGCGCTGTCATCGACTGGAACAGCTTCAGCATCGGCCAAGGCAATACGGTCCAGTTCAACCAGCCCAACGCACAGGCCCAGGCGCTGAACCGGGTCACGGGTGGCCTCCCCTCCAATATCCACGGCTCGCTGCTCGCCAACGGGCAGGTGCTGATCCAGAACGCCAACGGCGTGCTGTTCGGCCGAGGCGCAGTGGTGAACGTCGGCTCGCTGCTGGCCACCACCAAGTCCATCGACTCCAACGCCTTCATGGCCGGCAGCCCGCTGGCACTGAGTGCCACCGGCACGCAGGCCGGCATCATCAACGAAGGTTCGATCAACGCCCAAGGCTATGTGACCTTCATGGGCGACCAGGTCCGCAACGCGGGCGACATCAAGACCGGCCCGGGCGGCCAAGTCCTGCTGGCCGCTGGCGATAGCGCCACGGTGGCCCTGCACAACGGCCAGGGCATTTCCCTCGTCCTCAACGACGCCACCGCCAACGCGCTGGCGGAAAACAGCGGCAACATCCATGCACAAGACGGCACGGTCCTCATTACCGCGCGCGGCAAGGACACGCTGCTCAATACGGTGGTGAACCTGTCCGGCGTGGTCCGCGCCGGCACGGTCGTGGCCGATGCTGGCAAGACCGGTGACGTGGTCATGACCGGCCGCATCGACGCCTCCAACCGCAACGGCGGCCAGGCGGCACGGTGGTACTGGCCGGCGACCGCGTCGGCCTGTTCGACAGCGCTTCGATCGACGCTTCGGGCGACTCGGCTGGCGGCAAGGTCATCCTTGGTGGTGACTCGCTCGGCAAGCTGGAAGGCACCGAAGCACGCAAGCTGCTGCAGGACGGTGCTGGTTTTGCCAACTTCACGCAGGTGGGTGTCAACGCGCGGGTCGATGCGGGTGCACGGCATGGCGATGGCGGGTTCGTGGAGACGTCAGCCCACGACCTCAACGTCCAGGGCACGATCACTGCCTCAGCGCCGAACGGCAAGTCTGGCGAATGGTTGATCGATCCGACCAACATCACCATCGGCACAGGTAACGATGCTGGCTACAGCGGTAGCGTCTCGGGTGGCTTCACGCCCACGGGCAGCACCGCCACGGTTCGCAACACGTCCATCAACGACGCCCTGAACGCAGGCACCGACGTCACGATCACCACGGGCAGCTCAGGTACGGCGACCGGGAACATCGTGCAGAACACCGGTGCCGACATTACAAAGACCGGCGGCGGCGCGGCGAATCTCACGCTGGTGGCAAACAGATCGATTACCCTCAACGGCAATATCACGTCCACCTCCGATGCGCTGAATCTGAATCTGACCTCGGGGATGGGCGGCGGATATGGCACCGTTTTCCAAGCAAGCGGCAGAACCATCGACTTGAATGGCGGACGGTTAACGGCGTACGGGGACACGACAAGCGCCTCAAGCGGCCATGCCATCAACATAAGCGGCACCCTGGCAAATATCGGCGGCGGCACCATTACCGGCTTTAGCGCCGGCAGCACTGGCGTGTATATGAACACCGCCCTGACGCAGGTGGGTGGCAGCCTTTCCATCTATGGCAGTTCCCGCTCGCAGACCGGCGTCTATATTGACAACGGATCCAACCTTACGATCTCCGGAGGATCACAACTGGTCATCCATGGGGAAGGTGGCGGCTACGACGGCATCATGCACCGCGGCGTTCTTACCCTCAATGATGATGCCGCCGTCAGCTTGATTGGCAACACGACGGGCCGTTTGTACTCGGGCATCCGTCTCAACACGCTCAAGATTACAGTCAACAACAACGCCTCGCTGGATATCGAAGGCCACTCCACGGGCTCAGGAATCGACTCGCAAGGCGTGACGATCCTGGGTGGCAATTACGCGACCAGCAGCATCTCGGTCTCGGGCAACGGGGTCGTCAACATTACCGGCGTAGGCAACTACGCGGATGGTATTCGAGCCTGCGGTGCGACGTCTATCAATATCTCGGACAACGGTGCGGTGAATCTCAACGGTACATCGAACAACGAGCCAGGCATATTCTTCGACACACTTCGGTATAACCTGCAGAACAATGCCACGCTGAATCTCAGCGGCAGCGGTAACGGATCGAATCCCGAATGGGCCGGCGTGGGTATCCTTGGCCAAGGATCCATGTCCGGAGACAGCAAGCTGACAGTCAACGGCGACGGACCCAAGGCCGCCGGTGTACGTTGGCAAGGTACGTTGAATATGTCGGGAAACGCGACCGTCGACATGACCGGCCAGTCGGATACCCAGGACGGCGTACTGATCCAAACCGTCATCAACGCCACTGACGATGCTCGAATCAACGTTTCGGGCACGTCGCGCGCCAACACCGCCACCTCAGCCGGCGTGCGCTTCGCATCCAACTCCAGCCTGAATCTCTCTGGAAACGTGAAGACCGACATCACTGGCGATTCGCGGTACCGTGAAGGGGTCCATTTCCAGGGTGGCGTCAACATCACCGACAACGCCTACATGAACGCTACCGGCACCTCCAGCGGTGGCGGTGACGCGGGCATCGGCGTGCGCGTGGGCACCACCAGCAACATTACCGTGAACGGCAACGGTACTGCCGTCCTGACGGGCGCCGCCCCCGACGGCCGCGACCACGCGCTAGAAGGCCGCATGCGGGTAAACGGAAACGGTGCCATCCACATCCTGACCGGCGATCGCGTCGCGCCTACCGATGGCAATGGCAACGGGACTGACGGTAACGGCAATGGCCCGGACGGCAATGGCAACGGTCCCGATGGCAACGGTAACGGCCCTGACGGCAATGGCAACGGTCCCGACGGGAACGGCAATGGCCCCGACGGGAACGGTAACGGCCCCGACGGCAATGGCAATGGCCCCGACGGCAACGGCAACGGTCCCGATGGGAACGGCAATGGCCCCGATGGCAACGGCAACGGCCCCGATGGGAACGGCAATGGCCCCGACGGGAACGGTAACGGCCCCGACGGCAACGGCAATGGCCCGGACGGCAACGGCAATGGCCCGGACGGCAACGGTAACGGCCCCGACGGTAACGGCAACGGTCCCGACGGCAACGGCAATGGCCCGGACGGCAACGGTAACGGCCCCGACGGTAACGGCAACGGTCCCGACGGCAACGGCAATGGCCCGGACGGTAACGGCAACGGCCCCGACGGGAACGGTAACGGCCCGGACGGCAATGGCAACGGCCCCGATGGGAACGGCAACGGCCCCGATGGGAACGGCAACGGCCCCGACGGCAACGGTAACGGCCCCGACGGCAATGGCAACGGCCCGGATGGCAATGGCAACGGTCCTGACGGCAACGGCAACGGCCCCGACGGTAACGGCAACGGTCCCGACGGTAACGGCAATGGCCCGGACGGTAACGGCAATGGCCCGGACGGTAACGGCAACGGCCCCGACGGGAACGGTAACGGCCCGGACGGCAACGGCAACGGCCCAGACGGCAATGGCAACGGCCCCGACGGTAACGGCAATGGCCCCGACGGTAACGGTAACGGTCCCGACGGCAACGGCAACGGCCCGGATGGTAACGGCAACGGCCCGGACGGCAATGGCAACGGCCCTGACGGGAACGGCAACGGTCCCGACGGCAACGGCAATGGCCCGGACGGCAACGGTAACGGTCCCGACGGCAATGGCAACGGCCCAGACGGCAACGGCAACGGCCCCGATGGGAACGGCAATGGCCCGGACGGCAATGGCAACGGTCCCGACGGGAACGGCAACGGTCCCGATGGCAATGGCAACGGTCCCGACGGGAACGGCAACGGCCCGGACGGCAATGGCAACGGCCCCGATGGGAACGGCAATGGCCCGGATGGCAATGGCAACGGTCCCGACGGGAACGGCAATGGCCCGGACGGTAACGGCAACGGCCCCGATGGGAACGGCAACGGCCCGGACGGTAACGGCAACGGCCCCGATGGGAACGGCAACGGCCCGGATGGCAATGGCAACGGTCCCGACGGGAACGGTAACGGCCCCGACGGCAATGGCAACGGCCCCGATGGGAACGGCAATGGCCCCGACGGCAACGGCAACGGCCCGGACGGCAATGGCAACGGCCCGGACGGGAACGGCAACGGCCCCGATGGGAACGGCAACGGCCCGGACGGCAACGGTAACGGCCCGGACGGGAACGGCAACGGCCCCGATGGCAACGGCAACGGCCCCGATGGGAACGGTAACGGCCCCGACGGCAACGGCAACGGCCCGGACGGTAACGGCAACGGCCCCGATGGGAACGGTAACGGCCCCGACGGCAACGGCAACGGTCCCGATGGGAACGGCAATGGCCCGGACGGGAACGGCAACGGCCCCGATGGGAACGGCAACGGTCCCGACGGCAACGGCAATGGCCCGGACGGGAACGGCAACGGCCCCGACGGTAACGGCAATGGCCCGGATGGCAATGGCAACGGTCCCGACGGTAACGGCAACGGCCCGGATGGGAACGGCAATGGCCCCGACGGCAATGGCAACGGCCCCGATGGCAACGGCAATGGCCCCGATGGGAACGGTAACGGCCCCGACGGTAACGGCAACGGCCCCGACGGGAACGGTAACGGCCCGGACGGCAATGGCAACGGCCCCGATGGCAACGGTAACGGCCCCGATGGGAACGGCAACGGCCCCGACGGGAACGGCAACGGCCCCGACGGCAATGGCAACGGCCCCGATGGCAATGGCAATGGCCCCGACGGGAACGGAAACGGTCCCGACGGCAATGGCAACGGTCCCGACGGGAACGGCAATGGCCCCGATGGGAACGGCAACGGCCCCGACGGGAACGGCAACGGCCCCGACGGGAACGGCAACGGCCCCGACGGCAATGGCAATGGCCCCGACGGGAACGGAAACGGTCCCGACGGCAATGGCAACGGTCCCGACGGGAACGGCAATGGCCCCGATGGGAACGGCAATGGCCCCGATGGGAACGGTAACGGCCCCGACGGCAATGGCAACGGCCCCGATGGCAATGGCAACGGCCCGGACGGTAACGGCAACGGCCCCGACGGAAACGGCAATGGCCCGGACGGGAACGGCAATGGCCCCGATGGGAACGGTAACGGTCCCGACGGCAATGGCAACGGCCCCGACGGCAATGGCAACGGCCCCGACGGTAACGGCAACGGCCCGGACGGTAACGGCAACGGCCCCGACGGAAACGGCAATGGCCCGGACGGGAACGGCAATGGCCCCGATGGGAACGGTAACGGTCCCGACGGCAATGGCAACGGTCCCGACGGCAATGGCAACGGTCCCGACGGCAATGGCAACGGCCCCGACGGTAACGGCAACGGCCCGGACGGCAATGGCAACGGCCCCGATGGGAACGGCAATGGCCCTGACGGCAACGGCAACGGCCCCGACGGCAACGGCAACGGCTCCGACGGCGGTAACGGCTCCGACGGCGGTAACGGCTCGAACGGTGGCAACGGCTCCGACGGCGGCGACAAGACGCCTGACGGTGGTTCGGACGGCTCCGGTGGTTCGGGCTCGGGTGGCTCCAACTCGGGTGCCACGGCCGGTGCAATCATGGGCGCGGTTGGCGCGGGCGGTATCCTTGCCTACGTGATCGACGACCTGGCCGACGCAAGCTGGTACCTCGATGCCCCGGTGCCGCTGACGGTCGAGTCCGATGAGGACAAGGCGTGGGAAGGTGCGCTGATGTCGGGTGCCACCGTCCAGGTGAAGGGCACGACGGCCACGGTCCAGGTGAAGACCAAGACCGGGACTGTCGAGCGCACGCTGACGTTGCGGGACGGCGCCAACGGGACGAAGCACTTCGTCTACGAGGACCCCGTCACCAAGACCAAGGCCGATCTGGCGGTGAACATGGAGACACGCGAGTTCTTCTACACCGAGGCCGGCGCGCCGAATGGCAAGCGCTACGTCGTGAAGAGCCACGGCTGGTTGAAGAGTGACGCTGCGCCAGCAGCAAGCACCAGCTCCACCGTCTCGGCTACGCCGGGTACGGCAGGCGGTATCGGCGGCTGACGATAGCCATGTGCCGGCGTCGAAAGGCGCCGGCATATTGGCGCCCGCCATGGGTCCAATCATTCAACAAGAACCAGCGGTTCCGATCAGTTTCCGATGCTGTCGATGCGGAAACTGATTCGGACCATTTTCATTTCGAACGCGCACATTCCCTGCCACACTCCGCTCACATGCATGGGGTGGGAGATGCTGGGTATGCGCCTAACGCTCGGGTCCACGTCGAGATTTCGTAAAACGGCTATTAGCCAGTGGCCGCTGCGCCGTTACGCTGACTTGCATGAACGCTCTCTGAGCAGAATCGGACATGCAAGATGTCTCGACCGGTTCTGGAAAATCTTGAAAACCATCGAAACCATGCTCCGGCAGCATGCCAGCCGTACGCGCATGCTCATGCGCTGCCTGTGCACCACGCTGCTAATCGCCGTCGCGCCTGTGCAGGCGCAGTCGGAAACACCACCCATCACGCAGACTGGCATTGCCGCCGCCAACGTCGCCTTTGACGTCGTCCCGGCGGGCAGCCGCGCACACGACGACATCGTCGGCGTTCTTCGCAAGGCTTCCGCCACGCTGGGCGACACGCCGACGACCCTCGAAGCCGTCGGGCAATGGTCGGACAGCCTCACCAATGCGTTGCGCCAGGGCGGCTATCCCGTCGGCCAGGTCCTCGTGACCGAGCCAGACTGGCAGGCGAGCCGGCAAGGCGCGCCGCTGAAATTCACGGCCTTTCCTGGCCGCATTCATGAAGTCAAGATCGACAACAAGTCGCGCGTGAAGGATGCCCGGCTCTATCGGCTCATCACGAAGGCACTCTGTGGTGCCGACACGCTCGACCGCGTCTGCGTACTGCAGACGTCGCGGCTGGAACGCACCACGCAGCTCCTGCAGGACGTGCCCGGCGTGGCGATTGCCAAGGCGCCGCAGTTCTCGTCCGGTGGCGCGCTGGGCGGCATCGACGTGCTGTTCAGCCTGCAGCAGCGCGGCAAGCCCTTGAGCGGCGACATCTTCATCGACAACCAGGGTATCGAGGCAACAGGTCTCACCCGACTCGGCGTGACCGGCTCCGGCAACAACTTCTTCGGGCTGGGCGAAAGCTACGCGCTGACGCTGACCGGCACCGAGAAACGCATGTGGACCGGGTCGCTGACCGGCAGCATCCCGATCTTCGACGACGGGCTGCGCCTTACGGGCGGCTTCACGCGCCAGCAGTACACGATCAACGCCTCCACGCGGCTGGCCGGCGTGGCCAACACCGCGCAGCTCGGGCTGAGCTACCCCATCACGCGCGGGCTCGACCGCAACGTGTGGGTCGGCGGCTCCTACCTGCACAGCCGCACGTCGACGTCGTATGTCGACTTCGAGAATGCGTTCTCGCACAGCACGCTCGATGCCTTCCGCTTCTCGCTGCAGGGGAACAATGGCGACCGGGCGCAGCAACTGCGTACCAACATCTGGAGCGGCGAAGTGGCCCTGACGGCCGGCCGTCGGCGCAGCAGTTCCCCGGCCACCGACGCGGCGGTCAATCGCAAGGACCATTACGGCAAGCTCGGCGTGTCGGCCTTCGGCACCTATGCACTGAACACCAGCGGCGACTTCTTCCTGTCCGGGCGCGCGAACGGCCAGTACGCCAGTACCAACCTGGACCCCAGCGAGAAGCTCAGCGTGGGCGGCCCCGGCGCCGTGCGCGCCTACCGGGCCGACGAAGGGTCGTTCGATGACGGCGTGATCCTCAATCTCGGCGTCCACAAGCGCGTGCCGATCGTCGCCGGCAATCAGCTCCAGTTCGGCCTGTTCTCGGACTTCGCGATCGGCAAGGTCAATCACAAGCCCTGGAGCCGCTGGGAATCCGGCTACGTCGGCATCCCCGGTGTCACCAACCGACGCATCCTGTCCGGCTACGGCCTGAGCGTGGAATGGCTGACATCGTTCGGCGCCACGTTCTCGGCCTCGGTATCCAAGGCATACGGCTTTTCCTCCACCTCATGGGTCGACCCCGGCAAGAAACCCGTGCAGTACTGGCTATCCGTGTCCTGGGCGAACTAGGCCAACGCAACGCAAGCACAACACGCCAAGCGCCCCTTTTCGAGAAAGACGGCTATGAAATTCGATATCACGACGTTCGAGCATCACTGTTATCGCAGTGATCCCGCGATTGCCTTCAACGGCCTGCGCGAGTTGCTGCAGAAGATTGCCGATGGCTATGGCGAGACCAGCCACCTCGATGAATGGGAGCAGTCGACGGAGGCCATCAATATCCGCGACGAGCATATGGTGACGCGGCTGGCCGCGGCGATCACCGCGCTGGCGACCAATCCGGACTTCCACATGTCCGAGCAGGACAGCGCATCGGTGCTCAAGCACCAGCGCTGGCTGGCGAGCATCTTTGCCAGCAGCCCGTTCCGCAATGCCGACCACATCCTGCGGGCGCTGGGCATCGACGAAACGGCGCGCGACAGCTTCGACATCCACCCGGCCGACCTGTGGAAGTTCCAGCTCTTCTACCTGCCGCAGTCGGAAATCAAGCTTGACTGGGACGCACTGTGGAAGCTCGACAAGGGCGCGGCTGGCGGGCTGGCCATGGCGATCCTCTCGCCGCGGTTCCAGGGCACCGTCGCCGCGCACCGGAAACGCGAGTTCCTGCTGGAATGGCTGCCCGGCCGCCTGGACCAGGTGGAAAACCTCGACCGGCTGCCGCATGTGATCATGCACGACGTCAACATGTTCTGCAGCTACGCGGACACGCCGGAAAAGCACAGCATCAAGAAGCCGCTCTGCACGCTGGTGCGCCGCAAGCTGGCGGGGATGGGCGTGCATGACACCGAGCGCAAGGCCGTGGCGCCGAAGGACGGGAAGAAGCCGGTGCTGCTGGTGGTGCTGGAATCGTTCCAGAAGAACCATTCGATCTACCGCACCCATTCGCAGACCATCGACCTGATGCGCCGGAAGTTCCACGTGGTCGGCATGGGCTACCGTGACCGGGTGGACGACGCCGGCCGGGCGGTGTTCGACGAGTTCATCGAGTTGCAGTACCACGGTGTGTGGAACTCGGCCGCCCATGTGCGTGACATCAGCGAGAAGTACCAGGCGCAGATGTTCTACATGCCCAGCGTCGGCATGTTCGCGGTCACCGTGGTCGTCTCGGCCTTCCGCGTCGCGCCGATCCAGATCATGGCGCTGGGTCATCCGGCGACGACCCATTCCCCGGCGATGGACTACGTGGTGGTCGAGCAGGACTACGTCGGCGATCCGGCCTGTTTCAGCGAGCAACTGCTGGTGCTGCCGCCCGATGGCATGCCCTACCGGCCGTCGGCCAACCTGCTGGCCTGGCCGCCAAAGCCGCCGGCCCGGTCGTCCGATGTCGTCAAGATCGCCGTGGCGGCCACGACCATGAAGCTCAACCCGGGGTTCATCGAGACCTGCGGCGCGATTGCCCGCGAGGCGCGCGTGCCGGTGGAGTTCCATTTCCTGGTGGGGCAGGGCAGCGGGCTGGTGTATCCGCAGGTCCGCAACATGATCCAGCGCGTGATGGGCAACAAGGCGGTGGTGCATCGGGACCAGCGCTACGGCGTCTACATGGACACCATCGCAAGCTGCCAGATGTTTGCGAACCCGTTCCCGTTCGGCAATACCAACGGCATCGTCGATACGGTCTGGCCGGGGCTGGTCGGCGTCTGCAAGACCGGCCGGGAGGTGCACGAGCACATCGACGAGGGCATGTTCCGCCGGCTGGGATTCCCGGAATGGACCATCGCCAAGACCGTGGACGAGTACAAGGCGGCCGTGATCCGCATGGCCGAGAACCACGAGGAACGCGAGGCGCTGGCGGCGAAGCTGGCCGGGCGAGAGGCCATCGAGACGCACATCTTCAAGGGCCGCCCGGAGATCCTGGGCGAGCGCATGTATGCGCTGTGGTCGGAACAGGTTGCCAATGAGAACGCGAACAGATCATGAATGAACTCAGCAAATCGGCGCTGCGGCGCTCGCACGACCCCGCCTTCCTGCAGCATTACTTTGCCGGCCGGGGACTGGATATCTGCGGGGGCGGGCGAGAGCCTGGCCACGTTCGCGGGCTGGTTCCCGCGCGTGCAGGACGTGAAACCCTGGCGCAAGTCGGCGTCGGACATGCAGGAGGTGCCGGGCATCGACGAACAGTCGCTCGACTTCGTCCACGCCAGCCTGCGCCTGCAGACCCTGGCCAACCCGCACAAGGCGCTGGCGCGCTGGCTGGACCTGGTAAAGCCCGGCGGCTATGTGATCTTCACCGTGCCGGACGAGGACTTCCTGACGCCGCGCAATACCATCCGGCTGACGATGCCCGGCAAGAATGCCAAGGCGCAGTCGTCCGGCCAGGGCGGCGGCGCGCGCTTCACGATCTACAAGCCACCGCACGACGACGCGACCACCCAGAACCTGCTGGACACCATCCAGCTGTTCTCGCGCGTGGCGTCGTGCGAGCGGATGGCGCTGGTGCGGGACCATGAAGGCGAGGCGCCAGCCAACGGCGAGGCCGATACGCGGCGCTTTGTCGAGGGCGTGATCGAGGTGGTGCTGCGCAAGCGCGCCGCGCCGGGCATCCAGGACCTGCTCGGCCGCGCCAACGCGGCCCAGAACGCGGACGACTGCGTGCGCTGCTGCCGCGAGGCCGTCGCGACCTATCCGTACCGGTTCCAGGCCTACCTTCGCTCGATCATGCTGGCGCAGCGCTGGAGCCTGATGGACGAAATCGACCACGTGCTGGATCTGGCCACGAAGCGCCTGCATGGCGAATGGAATCCGCAGCTTTACCAGATGCTCCACTACATCAAGAGCGGGCGCCTGAACCAGGGCTTCCAGCTGCGCGAGCAGATGTACGCCCGCATCAACTGGCAGCGTCGCACCAAGGCGCAGCCGCCGGCCAACACCCCGGCCTGGACAGGCCAGCCGCTGGAGGGCAAGCGCATTGTCATCTGGAGCGAGTTCGGGCTCGGGGACGAGATCTTCTTCCTGCGGTTCGCCCGGGTCCTGCGGGAGCAATGTGGCGCCGCCCATGTGACCGTGGTGTGCCAGGGACCGATCTTCGAGCTGTTCAAGGCGTCGGGCGAGGCGGACGACGTGGTCCGCGTGGACGCCACGTCCAGCCTGGCGCCGCACGATTTCTGGGTCTATCCGCACGCGATCATGGCCCACCTGCCGGTCGATGTGTCGAACCTGCCGCAAACGGTGCCGTTCCTGCGCGTGCCGGAGGCGGCCAGCCTGCCGGGGCGGCCCGAGGCGCTGAAGGTGGGCGTGGTGTTCAAGGGCGCGCCCAATCACGAGAACGACCATGCACGCTCGCTGCGGTCGCTCTCGGTGCTGGACGCGCTGTTCGCGCATCAGGAAGTGGACTTCTACAGCCTGCAGAAGGGTCCCGGCGCCGACGAGGCCGCCGATTACGCGCGGCGCCTGCCCAACTTCTACGACATCGGCGCCGGCGTGCAGACGATGATCGAGACGGCGCAGGCGGTCCAGGCGCTCGACCTGCTGGTGACGGTGGATACCTCGGTCGCCCACGTGGCCGGCGCGCTGGGCAAGCAGACGTGGCTGTTCCTGCCGTTCTACACGGACTGGCGCTGGTTCTACGAAGGCGAGGACAGCCCCTGGTATCCGTCGATGCGGCTGTTCCGCCAGCGTTGGGGCGCCGAGGTGCCCGAGGTAATCGCCCGCATGAACGGCGAACTGCTCGGTCTGATGCTAGACAAGCAGAGACGCCAGGTGACTGTCGGCGAACCCAGAATCTGATGCCAATTGTTTAAAGAAATTGCTATTCGATGCGGTCAGGGACGGCTCTACCCTTCAGGTGAATTGACCAAGGAGTCCATCATGAAACATCCAGTCGACCGGCTGATTGCCGGCATCTTTCTGACAGTCGTGACGACGGTGGTGGCGATGCTGCTGCTGTCCGTCATACCCGTTGCCGAGATGAACGAAGGGCGGAACATCTGGCATCTGCTGATTGGCGTGACCATCGCCGCCTGCATTTGCCTGCCGCGTCCGATTCTGATGCGTACGTACTGGCGCGAGCGCTATCCGTTCGTGCTGGACGACGAACTCAACAACATGCTGCTGGGCCGGTTGATCGGCCTGGCCTGCGGGGCGATGGCGGGCATGTTCGTGCTCGCGAAGATTGCCTGACGTGCCACTGTCCTATCCTTTTCCTGCGAGGCCGATCATGACGATCACAAAATTCAGCATCAACAAGTTCGAGTACCTGTGCTACCTCGGCGAGCACGAAAAGGCCGGCCGCGAGCTGGTGGCCCTGATGGAGCTCATCGACCGCCACTACGGGCTGCTGATGGACGTCGACGAGTGGCCGCAATCGGTTGAGGCGCTCGACATCATGGACGACCACCTGCTCACGCGGCTGGCGTCCGCCATCACGAGCCTCGTCGCCAATCCGTCGTTCCGCTTCTCGGACCATGGGGCCGCCGTGCTGCTCCAGTACCAGCGCTGGCTGGCGGCCCTGTTCGCGGCCAGCCCGTTCCGGAATGGCGACCACATCCTGCGTACGCTGGGCGCGGACGAGGAGGCGCGCACGGCGCTGCAACTGCGCACGTCGGAGCTGCAGAAGTTTCAGTTGTTCTATTTCCCGGAATCGGAAGTCGTGCTCGACTGGGACGTGATCTGGGGCGTCGACAAGGTGCTGGCGGCCGGCCTCGCGCTGGCGATCATGTCGTCGCGCTTCCTGGCCACCCCGTCGGCGCACGCCAAGCGCGAGCTGCTGCTGCGCTGGCTGCCGCCGCGGCTGGCCGAGGTGGACAGCGTCGATCAGTTGCCGATGGCCATCCTGCACGACGTCTACATGCACTGCAGCTACGCCGACCTGCCGGGCAAGCACGACATCAAGAAGCCGATCAACACGCTGATCCGGCGCAAGCTGGCGTCGCTGGGCGTGGCCGACGTGGCGCGCCCGGCGGCCCGGCCGGCGTCGGGCAAGCCGGTGATCCTGGTGGTGCTGGAGTGGTTCTCCGAGAACCATTCGATCTACCGCACCCATTCGCAGACCATGGTGGCCATGCGCGACAAGTTCCATCTGGTCGGCATGGGCTACGAGGATCGTGTGGACGACGCCGGCAAGGCCGTGTTCGACGAGTTCGTGCCGCTGGAGGGCGGCAGCGTCTGGGAAAACGCCGCGCACGTGCGCGCCACCAGCGAGAAGTACCAGGCCCAGGCGGCCTACATGCCAAGTGTCGGCATGTTCCCGATCACGATGCTGCTGGCCAGCCTGCGCGTCGCGCCGCTGCAACTGATGGCGCTGGGCCATCCGGCCACGACCCACGGCCATGCGATGGATTACGTGGTGGTCGAGGAAGACTACGTCGGCGACGAGGCGTGCTTCAGCGAGACGCTGCTCAAGCTGCCGCCGGACGGCATGCCGTACCGGGCCCCGGCGGCGATGCTGCGGCTGGACCTGGACGCGGCAAGGAAGCCGCGGCCGACCGAAGTCGTCAAGGTCGCCGTGGCGGCCACGACGATCAAGCTCAATCCCAAGTTCCTGGCGGCCTGCGCGGCGATTGCCCGGACGACCAAGGTGCCGGTGGAGTTCCACTTCCTGGTGGGGCAGGCCACGGGGCTGATGTTCCCGCAGGTCCGCAACGTGGTGCGCCGGATCATCGGCCCGTCGGCCATCGTGCACAAGCACCAGAGCTACGACGACTACATGGCGGTCATCGCGGACTGCGACATGTTCCTGAACCCGTTCCCGTTCGGCAACACCAACGGAATCGTCGATACGGTCTGGTCGGGCCTGGTGGGCGTGTGCCGCACCGGCGCCGAGGTCCACGAGCATATCGACGAGGGCATGTTCCGCCGGCTCGGCTTTCCGGACTGGACGATCACCACGTCCACCGAGCAGTACATCGCGGCGGCCGTGCGGATGATCGAGCGCGCCGAGGAGCGGCGGGTCATGCAGGGCAAGCTGGCGGGCCCGCAGGCCATCGAGCGGCTGATCTTCAAGGGCCGCCCGGAGATCCTTGGCCAGCGCATCCAGGCGCTGTGGGAAGACAAGCTCAGGACGGCCACGCCGGCCTGAGCGCTGGGCGCCAAGGGTATCGCTTACTTCGCCCCCGTCACCGGCTCCGGCATGGCCGACGAGTGATGGTGGGCGATCAGCCACTTGCCGTCCTTCCACTCATAGACATAGGTGTACCGGGCGTGGACGGTCTTGCCGTCGGCGTACCGGAACGTGTAGTTGCCGACGTCCTGGGCCACGTTGCAGCCGATGCGGATAAAGCGGTCGTCGATCGATCCCTGCGGCTTGTACTTCAGGAACTTGATGAAGTAGTCCTTGATGGCGGCCGGCGTGGTGCGGGCCTGGTTCGACACGGTCGGCAGCAGCACGCCGTCCGGCGCGTAGTTGGCCAGCACCTTGTCCGGGTCGCCGGTGCGCAGCGAGTCGTTCCAGCGGTCGAACAGGCTGGCGATCTGCTGCTGGGTGGCGGGCGCGCAGGCTTGCTGCGCGGCGGACTGCGCGGCGGCCGGCAGCGAGGTGAGAAGAACGCCTGCGGCAACGGCGGCGAGGGAAGCGGCACCAACGTATGTCATCGAATTTTTCCTGTGGTCAGTCTGGTCGTCACCCCTGTGCAGGGGTGGCGCCGGTGAATCGGCACGGGAAAATTCTGGGGGCCGAACGTTAACCGCAGGGCCCGGCTTCGATGAAGCGATGCTGACGATCAGATGAACGGCAGATGAACGAATCGTGCCGGGACCGGCGCAACTGGCTCAGGGTACATCGTCGATGCGGTAGCCAAGCCCGCGCACGGTCTTGAGCAGCGGCAGCGCGTGGCCGTCGTCGATCTTGCTGCGCAGCCGGCGCACGTAGACGTCGACGATATTGGTCAGCGGATCCTCGTTGGCGCCCCAGACGTTGGACAGGATGCGCTCGCGGCTGAACACCCGGCCCGGCGCGCTCATCAGCAGTTCCAGGAAGGCCAACTCCTTGGCCGTCAGCGGGATGGCCTGGCCGCCGCGCATGACCTGCATGCGGTCGCGGTCGAGCACCAGGTCCGCCACCTGTAGCTGCTGGGATATGGGCTGCTGCTCGCGGCCACGCCGCAGCAGGGCCTCGATGCGGGCCAGCAGTTCCTCGAACGCGAACGGCTTGGTCAGGTAGTCGTCGGCGCCCAGCCGCAGGCCGGCCACGCGGTCGCCCACGTCGCTCAGCGAGGTCAGGATCAGGATCGGCACGTGGTTGCGCTCGGCGCGCAGCGTCTGGCACAGCTCCAGGCCGTCGATGCCGGGCAGCATCAGGTCCAGCAGCAGCAGCGACGCGTCGCCGCGGCGCGCCATGTCCAGCCCCTCGGGCCCGGTGCGCGCGAGCTGGACGAGATAGCCCTCCGCGCGCAGCCCGCGCACCAGGAAATCGGCCACGCGGGCGTCGTCTTCAATGACCAGGATGTTCATGGTGTGGGATGGCTGTGGCGCCGGCGCCGGCGGCATCGGCGCGCGGCCCGGGCGGCAGCTCGATGCAGGCGCGGGTGCCATGCGGCGCGGCGGCGCTGACGGAAAGGTTGCCATGATGGGCCCGCACGATCGCCAGCGCAATCGACAGGCCAATGCCGGTGCCGTCCGCCCGATGCGCCCGCGCGCGCCGGCCGCGCATGAAGCGCTCGAACACCGACCCCAGTTCCTCGGGGTCGATGCCGATGCCCTGGTCCTCCACTTCGATCCGCACGCCGTCGCCGCTGGCCGCCGCGCGCAGGCATACCGTGCTGCCGCGCGGCGAATAGCGGATGGCGTTGTCCAGCAGGATCACGATGGCCTGCCGCAGCCGGTCGGCATCGGCCATGACGGTGAGGCCGTCGGCGCCCTCGGGCGCCTGGAGCTGGATCTTGACGTCGTGCTCGGCCCCCAGCGCATCGGCAAAATCGGCGGAATCCTGCAGGAGCTGCCACAGCGCCACGCTGCGCGGCTGCATGACCAACTGGTCAGCTTCCGCCCGCGCGATCAGCAACAGGTCGTTGATATGCCCGGTCAGTTGCTCGGCGGCGCCGACGATGTGCTGCAGCGCCTGCCGGTACTCGTGCGCGGGCTTCTCGCCGCCGCGCAGCGCAATCTCGGCCTCGCCGCGAATGGCCGTGGTCGGCGTGCGCAACTCGTGGCCCAGGTCGGCAAACAGTTGCCGGCGGCGCTGGTCGATGCGCTGGAGCGTCTCGTGCGCCGAACTCAACTCGGCCGTCCGGGCCTGCACCGCCTCTTCCAGCCGGCGGCGCGCCGCGTCGGCGTCGATCCGGTGCTGCTGCAACTCGGCGGCCATGGCGTTGAAGCCGGCCGCGACGTGCCCGAATTCGTCGCCGGAATGGATCGGCAGGCGGTAGTCGAGGGCCCCGCTACGCAGCGCGCCGACGCCTTCGAGCAACTGGTCCAGCGGCCGCTTGAGCCGCCGGCCCAGGTGCAGCGCCAGCACGACGGCCGCCAGCAGCGTCACGGCGGCCATCACGAACGCCTGGGTCCGCAGCCGGTCCAGCCCGCGCTCGGTGGCGGCCCGCGCCACCGGCACGGCGGCGCGCTGGCGTTCGATGGCGCCGTAAAGCAGTTCGCGCAGGTCACGGCCGCGCGCCTTGTCGAACACCTCGTTCAGCTCGTTCCAGACGCCCGCGAAGTCGGCGTCGCGCGGCAGGGGCTGCAGGGCCACGAGGCGGCCTTCCACGGCGCGGATGTTGTCGCCCAGCAGTTCGGACATGCCGGCCAGTTCGTTGACCTCGGGCGGCACGGGCACGCCATCGAGCGCCGAGATGGTGTTCCAGAGCACGATGTCCCGCTGGGCAAGCTGCTGCAGCCGGCCGGCGCTGCGCTTCATGCTGGCCAGCAGGCGGTCGCGGGCCTCGGGCGAGGCATCGGCGTTCATCAGCCGCTGCGACGCCCAGACGCGCAGCCGCTGCTTGTTGGCGGAAAGGTCCAGCAGTTCGGCCAGGATGTCGTTGGCCAGCCGGCTGTGCTGGGCGTAGTCGTTGACGCGGTTGGCGCCCCAATAAACGAACGCCGCCTGGATGCAGACGAGGGCGACGAGCAGGGCAAAGGCGAGCGTCAGGCGAAAACGGAACATGGCGAGGGTATCAGGGGCGCAGCGGTGGCGCGGCGCGCCACCGGGCTTGGCTTGGCGCGGCCAGCGGGCACCTTCCGGACGCCCGCTGGCCGCAGCCGGCGCTCATACTTCCTTCGTCAGCGCCTTGAAGTCAATCCACTGGTCGAACTGTTCGTTCGTGACGTGACCGGAGTCAATGGCGGCCTCGCGCAGCGACAGGTTCTTCTTGACCGCGAGCTTGGCGATCTCGGCGGCCTTGTCGTAGCCGATATGCGGATTCAGCGCCGTCACCGACATCAGCGAGCGCTCCAGCAGTTCCTGAATCCGCGCGCGGTCCGGCTCGACGCCTTCCACCATGTGCTCGGCAAAGCTGGCGGCGGCGTCGGCCAGCAGCGTGACGGACTGCAACAGGCTGTAGACGATCACCGGCTTGTACGCGTTGAGTTCCAGCGTGCCCAGGCTGTTGGCCAGCGTGACCGTGGTGTGATTGCCGATCACGCGGCAGCAGACCATCGCCAGCGCCTCGGCCTGCGTGGGGTTGACCTTGCCCGGCATGATCGACGAACCCGGCTCGTTGGCGGGCAACTGCAGCTCGGCAAAGCCGGCGCGCGGGCCCGAGCCCAGCAGCATGAAATCGCGCGCGATCTTCAGGAACGACGACGCCGTCGTGTTCAGCGCGCCGGACAGGTCCGCCAGCGCATCGTGCGCGGCCTGCAGCGCGTAGCGGTTGGCCGCCGGCTCGAACGGCAGGCCCGTGTAGCCGGCCAGCGCTCGGGCAAACGCCGCCGCGAACCCCGGCGGCGCGTTCAGGCCCGTGCCGACGGCGGTACCGCCCTGCGCCACGGGCATCGCACGCAGCATGGCCTGCTGCAGCCGCGACTGCGCGTCGGCCACTTGCGTCATGTAGCCGGAAAATTCCTGGCCCAGCGTCAGCGGCACGGCATCCTGCAGATGGGTGCGGCCGACCTTGACGATGTCGGCAAAGGCGTCGACCTTCCTGGCGAACGCCTGTTGCAGCGTCTCCAGCGACGGCAACAGTGTCTGCTGGATGGCACGCGTGGCCGCGATATGCATCGCCGTCGGGAAACTGTCGTTCGACGACTGGCTGGCGTTGACGTGGTCGTTCGGGTGAACCGGCTTCTTGCTGCCCAACTCGCCGCCCAGCATCTGGATGGCGCGGTTCGAGATCACCTCGTTGAGGTTCATGTTGGTCTGCGTGCCGGACCCGGTCTGCCACACCGACAGCGGGAACTCGCCCGGCCACTTGCCGGCGATGACTTCCTCGGCGGCCTTCTCGATGGCATCAGCCACGTCGGGCTTGAGCACGCCAAGCTCGCGGTTGGCGCGTGCGGCGCACAGCTTCAGGACCGCGAACGCCTCGATCAGCGCGGGCGGCATTTTCTCGGTGCCGATACGAAAATTCTGACGCGACCTTTCGGTCTGGGCACCCCAGAGATGATCGGCCGGGACGGCAACGTCTCCCAGGCTGTCTTTCTCGATGCGGGTGGCTGGGGACTTCTCGGACATGGACGGACTCCTTCAGGAAAGAGATCGCAGTTGAATCTGAGCAGACCTAGAGGATAGCCGCCCGGTGGCATATGCGCCGCAAAGCCCTGCCGCCGGCGCGTGCTTGGGCAGCGGCCGGCGGCGGTTGCCTGGAATCAATGCCTACGGAGCGATTGGCGGGGCCAGGCCGGTGCCGGCGTCCCGCGCGCGCCACGCATGGCGTGGCACGGTCATGCGGTCATCTTCAAGCACATTTCCATGCAGGCCGTGCACGCCTTGGCGCATTCCTGGCAGTGCCAGTGGTCGTGCCGCTCGCATTCTTCCTTGCACCACTTGCACACTTCAGCGCAATCTTCGCAGACCAGCGGGGCGAACTCGCTGTTGCGGAGCATGTAGGACGCGGCCAGGTTGGCGATGCCGGCGCAGTCCATGTCCAGCGCGATGCAGCGCGACATCTTGCGGGTGTCGGGTTCCTCCAGGCACGCCGCCGCGCACTTCAGGCAGGCCGCCGCCGCGGCGTTGCACGCGGCGATGCAGTCGGCGTAGCGGGCAAAGTTTTCCTGCACGTTGGGTCGTATCATCGGTGTCCTCCTTGGGGGGATAGGTGGTAGGCAACCGTTATCCACAATAGGCAACATCGGGCGGCCGTGCAGTCCGGCGTGGTCTACAATGGCCCCCTCCACTTCGCCTACATGGCCCGATGGCGGCGGGGCGAGGGCGGGGTTGCGCGCAGTTCGGCGCAGTACGCGGCAGTTGACAGATCCGGGCGGCATGAAAGGACAGCATCATGGGTGAGGCAAAACGACGGGGTACGCCTGAGGAACGGGCGCAGCAGGCGCGGGCACGGGTAGACGCGCTGCGGCCGGCGCAACTGGTCTGCGGATCGTGCAAGACCGCCTTCACGAACTTCGACGCCATTCCGGCGCCGGGCCTGCACGGCATCGACGCCGTGTTCGGCGGCGAGTGCCCCAACTGCGGCAACGACGTGGTCGTGTTCAAGGGCGAATCGAAGGCGGTGGCCGAGGCCATGCTGGCCTACCAGAGGATGATGGGCGAGAACGCCAAGCTCGGTTACCAGTCGGCCGACGGCCGGCACGTGCCGTTCGACGCCGACGCCCCGCAGGCATCAGACGCTTCCGACGAATCCACCAAGCACTGACAGGTCTGCAGCCGCGCCGCGCGCGGCGGCTTTCAGCGCCGAAAGTCGGCGCTCAGGCGTCCACTTCCAGCAATTCCGCCGGGCCGATCTCGTAGCGGCCGCGGCCGGCCGCCTTGGCGCGGTACAGCAGCACGTCGGCCTGGCGCATCAACGCTTCCTCGCTCATCGGCGTGCCGCGATACAGCGCCACGCCGATGCTGACATCCACGTCGGCCAGCACCCCATCGAAATAGAATCCGCGCGCCACCGCCTGCAGGATGGCCTCGGCCACGCGCTGCGCGGCGGCCGGGGTGGCGATGTCCGACAGGATCACGGCAAATTCGTCGCCACCGAGCCGCGCGACGTGGTCCTGCTTGCGCACGCAGCGCCGCAGCCGCAGCGCGAACGATTGCAGCAACTGGTCGCCCGTGGCGTGGCCGTGCATGTCGTTGACGGCCTTGAAGCGGTCCATGTCCAGATAGAGCAGCGCCATCAGTGCATCGTCGCTGCGGCTCAGCGCCATGGCGTCGCGCAGGTGGGTCTCGAACGCGGCGCGGTTGGGCAGCTGGGTCAGGTGATCGGTGCGGGACAGGTGCGACAGCCGCTGGGCTTCCAGCTTGCGCTGGGTGATGTCCTGCACGTGGATGTGCACGCCCACCACCTGCTTGCCGTCCTCGCTCCACTCGGGCCGGTAGCTCGTTTCCATCCAGTGCAGGTCGGGGTAGGCATATTCGGCCTCGAAGCTGACCACGCTGCCCGCCAGCGCCCGCTGCAGGTGGGGCCGGGCGCGCTGGTAGCGTTCCTCGCCCAGCAACTCGCGCATGGTCATGCCGCGGATGCGGTCCACCGGCAGGCCGAACGCGCGCTCGTAGGCGGCGTTGTTGAAGACGTAGCGCTCGTCGTTGTCGATGAAGGCCAGCAGCGACGGCAGCGTATCGGTCACGGCGCGCAGCCGGCGCTCGCTGCGCGCCAGTTGCTGGCCGCGCTGCCGCACGTCGCGCATCAGGCCGATAAAGGCCCGCGTGACGTCGCCGATCTCGTCGCGCTGGGGCCGCTGCGGCAGCCGCTCGAAGGCGTCGACGTCGTTCGCGCTCTCGCGCACCACCTGGTGCAGCCGCGACAGCGGCATCAGCAGCCGCCGCACGGCCAGCCAGATCAGCAGCGCCACCACGGCCAGCACGATGCCGGACAACGTCAGGAAGCGCGCCTGCATCTGCCGCAGCGGGGCATACGCCTCGCGCGCGGGCAGCACGGCCACCAGCTCCCAGCCCGTGGTGGCCATCAGGCGCCGCGCGATGACCGGCTGAGCCGGCGTCAGGAATTCCAGCCGGGCAGTGTGATTTTCGACGCCGCAGGTATCGTCGAACGGCCGCGCGGGCTGATGCAGCCGTGCCGCATCGGGATGCTGGATGTAGACCGGCGCCGCGCCGGCCGACACCAGGCAGTAGAAGCCCGTGATGCCCAGCCGGCTGCGCGCGATCTCGACCAGGAAATTGGAGTGGGCCAGGTTGAGCCAGCCGCCCACCAGCCCCATGAACTCCCCGGCCGGGGAAACCACCGGCACCGCCACCAGGGCACCCATCGCCCCGTTGGTGCGGGCGCGCAGCGGGGCGGCCACCACGACGTTGCGCGTGCGGGCTGCCTCATGGAAGTAGATGCGGTCGCTGACGTCGGCCGGCATGCCGTCCATCGTCAGCACCGTGCCGCGGGCGTCGGCGATGACCACGGCGTCGAACGCATCGGGGATCGAGATGGCGCGGTTGACCACGTCGAGCAGGCGCGGGCGCAGTTCGTCGTGCGGCGTGCCGGTTGCGGCGGCCAGCAGCGGCACGAGCTGGGGCGCCAGGTTCGTCAGCATCACGATGCGGTCTTCCATGGCCGTGTCCAGCAACTCGGTGGACAATTTGACGATGGAGTCCTGCTGGTTCTGCAGCACGTCCTCAAGGTCGCGGTGCGCGTGATAGAGCGAGCCGAGCACAATGCCGCCGCCAAGCACGGCGGCAAGCACCGTGGTGATCAGGGCGATTCGCGCCTTGAGCGATGGCAGTAATCGGGGCATGCGGTTCGGATGATTCCCGCGCGGCGGGCGGGGCGCCTCGGTAGTCGGCGGAGGCCGGGATTGCCCTGTGCCAGGGTCCGTCGAGCCAAAGTTACGGTATCACGACTCACCCGTTTGAGGCAGTCCGGGCATTCCGGGTTTGACAGCGCGGCCGCGCTGGCGCGTGTGGCCGGTGACGCCATGTTTCGGCGGCAGCGGCCACGCTTCGTGAAGTTTCGGTGTCAGCGTCATCTGTCCTGTCACATAGCGCGTTCAATCTGCACGTTTGCGACCCAAACAGCGTGCAACGCGGCGCGCGGGCGGGCCGCCGTACACCAATAATCCACGTCATGGGCGGCGCGGACATGCCTGGGCATGCCGCCCGCCACCATGCGGAGGGGTCACCATGATCAAGACAATGCTGGGTCGGCTGGCTGCCATCCGCGTGCGGCGGCGGGCGGCCGTGCCGCGGCCGGCCCGTGGCATCGAGCGGTTCGAAATGCAGCGCATGGCACCGGCGCAGCGCCGCCACCTCTGGCTGTCGTTCGTCTGCTGCGTCGCGTTGCTGGGATAGCCATCCGCCAAAAAGAAAACCCGGCTGGACGCACACGCGTGCAGCCGGGGTTTCAGGGGCGGGGGCGCCCGGTCTACCGCGTTCAGGTCTTGCTGGCGATGGTCAGCGGTTCGCCGACGCCGGTCGGGTTGTGCAGGCGCCGGTAAAGGTCGTCGATCCGCGAGCGGCTGCTGGCCAGCTCTTCGCGGCCTTGCTCGGTCAGCAGGTAGACCCGTCCGATCCCGTCGCGCAGCACGCTTTCCAGGTAACCCTCCATCTGCAGGGCGCGGAGCAAGGGCCGGACCGTGCCGATATCGACCTGGAATCCATACTCCATGAGCATTTCTGCAAGCATGGCCACGGTGGCGGGCACCTCCATGGCGAACTGCATGACGTAGACGCGGGCTAGCAAGCCGAGGAACTGTCGTTTCATGTGGCAGGCAACGCAAAACCGGGGCGGTAGGTTGACGCAGGAATGCAACGTGCGCGCAACGCCCCATCCCCCGATCGCTGCGCAGTCGCTACGATACGCCTTTCCGCCGACAAAAAAAAAGAAGCCGCCAGGAGTTGCCTGGCGGCTTGTCGGGAATGCGTCGGAGGGGTCAATTAACTCTGGCGCAGGGCAGATTTTAATGGAACTGAATACGCGATGTCACGCCCTGTGGTAAGGCCCCCTACCACGGGGGGGTAAACCTGTAAGGCATCCGAAAGCGTCACTGCGGCGTGCATGCAGCAAACGCCGCTTTTGCCCCGTTTTTGGGCGCCGATCCGGGACGTTGGGCGTTGCAGTCTGTCGTATTTGCCGGCCCGCATGTCCGATTCCAGCGCGCCATGGTGGCCGGTTTGCGGTGAAATGGCGCCCATCCAGTGCCATGGCAATCCTCGGATTGGGGCGTAAAGCGGCACAAGTGTTGCTTGGCTGCAACGGTCTGCGCTCCCAAACTCTAATTCTTGCTCCGATCGAACTGATGAAACCCGCTGACCTGCTTCGCCTGCTGCTGCTTTCCGCCATCTGGGGCGCAAGCTTTCTGTTCATCCGCCTTGCCGCGCCAGTGCTGGGTCCGTTCCCGACGGCGTTCTTCCGCGTGCTGATCGGCGCCGTGACCCTCGTGGCCTGCCTGCCCCTGCTGGGCGTGAAATGGGACATGAAAGGCAAGTGGCCCGCCGTGGTGGGGCTCGGCATCATCAATTCGGGCATTCCATTCGTGATGTACTCGGTGGCGGCGCTCTGGCTGCCGGCCGGCTATTCGGCCATCTTCAACGCGATGACGCCGCTGATGGGCGTGGTGATCGGCACGCTGTTCTTTGCCGAGAAGCTGACGCGGGCCAAGGCGGCCGGCGTGATGATGGGGCTGGCAGGCGTGGCCGTGCTGACGCGCACCGGGCCGGTCGTGTTTTCGCACGATGTGCTGCTTGGGGCGCTTGCGTGCCTGATGGCGACGTCGTGCTATGGGCTGGCGGGCTTCTTGACCCGGCGCTGGATTACCGCCCAGGGCGGGCTGGACAGCCGGCTCGTGGCGGGCGGCAGCCTGGTCGGCGCCGCGCTGTTCCTGCTGCCGTTCAGCGCGGTGGCGCTGATCCGCGACAACACGCTGCCGGCCACCGGCGTTGGCGTCTGGGCGGCGATGCTGGGCCTGGGCATGTTCTGCACCGCCATCGCCTACGTGCTCTATTTCCGGCTGATTGCCGACCTGGGACCGGTGCGCTCGCTGACCGTGACCTTCCTGATTCCGCCGTTCGGCATCGTCTGGGGCTGGATGTTCCTGGGCGAGGCGCTGTCCTGGGCGCATGCGGGCGGCATGCTGCTGATCGGATTGGCGGTGTGGCTGGTGCTGCGGCCGGCCGCGCCGGCGGCGACGCCGGCCGTGGCGCGGCCGTGACGGCGGTGGCTTAGCGGCGATAGTTGCCGTGGTCGTAGCCATGACCGTGGTCGTGGCGGTGCCAGGCGTGGTATTCGCGGCGATCGTACCAGCGGCGGCCATCCCAGTAGCGGTCGCCGTGCCAGCCGATGATGACGGCGGGCGGCGGCGCCACCACCACCGGCGGCGCCGGGCGATAGACCACGGGCGGCGGCGGAGGCGGGGCTACGTACACGGGTTGCGGCGGGGCATAGACCGGCGCCGGGGCGACGACCACGGGGGCCGGCGCGATCGGCACGCCGAGATTCACGTCGACATCGACGCGCGCCATGGCGGCGGTGGAAGCAGCCAGCGCGGCGGCGCCGGCAACGAACAGCGAGAGGTAGAGGGGGCGCTTGCTCATGGAAATCACCAGTGGGTGAGATGCGATGGCTCCACTCTACCCATCTGGCGTATTACCGTTTGCGCACCTTTGTAACGGCACCTGACCTTTCTGTAAGAAACGTCCGCGCTACTTGCCAGGCTAGGGGGCGGTGGCGCTTTCGGCACCCGCCGACTGGCAGGCCGGGCACAGGCCGTACAGCACCAGCATGTGCTCGCGCAGGACAAAGTCGTTCTGGGCGGCCACCTGTTTCTGGCGCTGCTCGATGCCTTCGTCGCGGAATTCCTCGACCACGCCGCAGCTCACGCAGATCAGGTGGTCATGGTGGCCGCCCTCGTTCAGCTCGAATACCGCGTGGTCCGACTCGAAGCTGTGGCGCAGCAGGATGTTGGCCTGCACGAGCTGGTTCAGCACGCGGTAGACAGTGGACAAGCCCGCGTCAATATCGAGGTCGAGCAGGATCCGGTAGACGTCTTCCGCGCTGAGGTGCCGACGCTCGCTGCTGCGAAACGCTTCCAGCACGTGCATGCGCGGCGACGTGGCCTTCAGGCCCGCGCGCTTCAGGGGAACGGCATCGGAGTTCACGGTGGACATAGTCATGCGGCGGCTCGCGCCCGGTTGGGGGCGCCTGGTTAGTACTCCAGTCGGTGGAACCCCGACGGGGCGGAAGCCGGCGCGTGGGGCCGGCCGCCACCGCCGGAGGCGTGGCGGGAGCAGGCGGAGAAGCGCCGGGCCGCATCCGCATGATGTGCGGGAGCGTCCCGGGCGGCGCGCTGTGCCTGCGTGGCGCGCGGAATAAAAAGGTGGCCTGGCTTGCTGCAGGATGACGCGATCGGGAAAACGGGGTCTGGATGTTTTCCCGATCTTCCTGCAGCTGGCTACTACCAAACGCTCCGTGTCTCGGAGCGGTCCCCACAAAAGACGGTATCGGGCGCCGTATCGGCGGGTGCGGACACGCCGCACGCTGAACCACGCCCTGCAATCTGTGCCTGCCCGGTGTCGGCGGTGCCGTGCGTCGGACAGTGATGGGAATAGTAAATGGGAATCGATCTCATTTCAAGGAATATTTTTGCCGTGGGGATTCGACCCTGCGGCGGGAGTGGTCATGGACACGACAACGCAACCGGGCTTGCCCCTGCGCCAGCGCATCGACGCGCTGGACTGGCCCGCCATCGCACACCAGCTCGACGCCTTCGGCTGTGCCGCCATCCCGGCGCTGGTGCCGCACGGGGTCTGCGACCGGCTCGTCGATCTCTATCGCGATGACACCCGCTTCCGGGCCCGCATCGACATGCGCCGGCACGGCTTCGGGCAGGGCGAGTACAAGTACTTCGCCTATCCGCTGCCTGACGTGGTGGAGACCCTGCGGACCGGCCTCTTTCCCCAACTGGTGCCGATCGCCAACCGCTGGAACGCGGCGATGGGGATCGACGCCCGCTATCCCGCCGCGCACGCCGATTTCCTGGCCCGCTGCCACCGTGCGGGCCAGCCGCGCCCCACGCCGCTGCTGCTGCAGTACACGGCCGGCGACTACAACTGCCTGCATCAGGACCTCTACGGCGAGCATGTCTTTCCGCTGCAGGTGGCGGTGCTGCTGTCCGCACCCGGCCAGGACTTCACGGGCGGCGAGTTCGTGATGACCGAGCAGCGGCCGCGCATGCAGTCGCGCGCCGAGGTGGTGTCGCTGCGCAAAGGCGACGCCGTGGTCTTCGCGGTCAGCCAGCGGCCCGTGCAGGGCACGCGCGGCGTCTATCGCGTGAACCTGCGGCATGGCGTGAGCCGGCTGCACACGGGCCACCGGCACACGCTCGGCATCATCTTCCACGACGCGGCGTGAGCCGTATCGCCGATTTACATCACAGGATGATGTAAATCTTGCCGCCCCGGGCGAGCCGGGAAATCGCTCGGGGATTTCCCGTAGCTTCGCCCAATTACATCACGACATGATGTATTGTCCGTCCCTCCTGCACCGGCACATCGCGCAAGACGACCGACGGTGCGCAGACGAAACGGGGAAAGACAGATGCAAATACGGAGACAGACGGACCTGCTGTCCGGACTGATGTTCATCGCGGTGGGGCTTGGATTCTCGTTCATCGCCCGCGGCTACACGATGGGAACGGCGGCGCGCATGGGGCCGGGCTACTTCCCGTTCTGGCTCGGCATCGTGCTGGCGTTGCTGGGCGCGGTGGTGGCCATCGGCTCCACGTCGGGCAAGGCCGAGGCGGACCGCATGGCGCGCTGGGACATCAAGACGCTGCTCTGGATCCTGGGGTCGGTGGTGCTGTTCGGGCTCGTGCTGAAGCCGCTGGGCATGGTGCTGTCGGTGCTCGTGCTGGTGCTGACGTCGTCGATGGCAAGCCATGAATTCACGTGGAAGGGCGCCTGCCTGAACGCCGTGGTGCTGGTGCTGATCAGCACGTTCGCGTTCGTCTACGGCATCAACCTGCAGATGCCGGTGTGGCCGGCATTCCTGACCAACTGAGGAGGGCGCGGACATGGAACTGCTGAGCCATCTCGCGCTGGGATTCTCCACGGCGCTTTCGCTGCAAAACATCGCCTACGCCTTCCTGGGCTGCGTGCTGGGCACGCTGATCGGCGTGCTGCCGGGGCTGGGGCCGCTGGCGACCATCGCCATGCTGCTGCCGGTCACGTACTCGCTGCCGCCGGTGGCCGCGCTGATCATGCTGGCCGGCATCTACTACGGCGCGCAGTACGGCGGATCGACCACGGCCATCCTCGTGAACCTGCCCGGCGAGTCGTCGTCGGTCTGCACCACGCTGGACGGCTACCAGATGGCCCGCCGCGGCCGCGCCGGCGTGGCGCTGGCAACGGCCGGGCTGGGGTCGTTCTTCGCCGGCAGCGTCGCGACGCTGATCCTGGCCGCGTTTGCCACGCCGCTGTCGGAGCTGGCGTTCAAGTTCGGGCCGGCCGAATACTTCTCGCTGATGGTGCTGGGCCTGATCGGCGCCGTGGTACTGGCGTCGGGCTCGCTGGTCAAGGCCGTGGGCATGATCGTGCTGGGCCTGCTGCTCGGGCTGGTGGGCACCGACGTCAACTCGGGTGCCGCGCGCTTCTCGTTCGATGTTCCCGAGCTGACCGACGGCATCAGCATTACGGCGCTGGCGATGGGCCTGTTCGGGTTTGCCGAGATCATCGCCAACCTGGAGCAGAAGGAAACGCGCGAGACGTTCACCGACAAGGTCTCCGGCCTGTTCCCGAACCGCGAGGATTTCCGCCGCATGATCCCGGCCGTACTGCGTGGCACGGCGCTGGGGTCGGCGCTGGGCATCCTGCCGGGCGGCGGGGCGTCGCTGGCGTCGTTTGCGGCCTATTCGCTGGAAAAGAAGACGTCAAAGTTCTCGCACGAGTTCGGCAAGGGCGCCATCGAGGGCGTGGCCGGGCCGGAGTCGGCCAACAACGCCGCCGCGCAGACGTCCTTTATCCCGCTGCTGACGCTGGGCATCCCGCCCAATGCGGTCATGGCGCTGATGGTGGGCGCCATGACGATCCACAACATCCAGCCCGGCCCGCAGGTGATGACCAGCAACCCGTCGCTGTTCTGGGGGCTGATCGCGTCGATGTGGATCGGCAACTTCATGCTGGTGGTGCTGAACCTGCCGCTGATCGGCATCTGGGTGAAGCTGCTGACCGTGCCGTACCGCTTCCTCTATCCGGCCATCCTCACGTTCTGCAGCATCGGCGTGTACTCGGTCAACAACACGGTGTTCGACGTGTTCGTGGCCGCCGCCTGCGGCCTGGTGGGCTACCTGTTCCTCAAGCTGCGCTGCGAGCCGGCGCCGCTGCTGCTGGGCTTTGTGCTGGGGCCGATGATGGAGGAAAACTTCCGCCGCACGCTGCTGCTGTCGCGGGGCGACTTCAGCGTGTTCGTGTCGCGGCCGTTGTCGCTGGGCCTGCTGGTGGCGGCCGCGGCGCTGGTGGCCGTGGTGGCGCTGCCGTCGATCAAGGCCAAGCGCGAGGAAGCATTCCAGGAGGAATAATGTGAGCGACCCCACATTCTTATCGGTCACATAATCGGTAAATTACGGCGCTGTCATTATCCATATAATGACAGCGCCGTCATGTTAGGGTGTAGGCCGTTCCGGAAACCGGGCATTTAAAACGGGTCACTACAACCATAAGAACGAGGCCAGCAGCCAGATCCGGCTGTTACCGCACGAATATCCACCCATTATCGGACGTAGCCGTAATCCCGTTGTCCGATGCCCTTCCAGACGTATGGCCAAGTGTGCCGGCGTGCCCGCTGTGAAAATATGGGAAACACATTCCATAAACCGAGGGGCATGCAAATGAAAGCGAAACTGGCTTCGTTATCGATGGCCGTGCTGTTGACGCTGGCCGGGTGCGGCGGCGGCGGAGACGGCGATTCGACGCAACAGGCGAACAACGGCGGCGGCACGCCGGCCCAGCCGGCCCAGCCCGCGCCCGCCACCCCCACGCCCGAGAAGCCGGCGACCGTCCTGGAGACCAACCAGGCGCTGCTCAAGGCCGCGTCCGCGCAGGGCGCCATGCCGACCAACATGGCCTCGCCGCCCATCGTCACGCCAGGCACGCCCAACATGCCGACGACGATCGCCAATGGCGTGCTGATCGCGCCCGGCGACCCGGCGCTGCGCTTCAGCGGCACCATGGTGCAGAACGGCACCGTCCACCCCGACCAGCTTCTGATGAAGAACATCGCCGTCAACTACGGCGGGCTGGGCCGTGGCTCCAACGTGCTCTACATCGATTTCGTGACCGATGCGCCGGTCTTCGAGATCCTGGTCAAGGGCAACGTGGAGATCTCGCGCCACCGCATCCTCGTGGACGGCGCCTACGTGTCCGGCACGCCGGTCGGCTATCCCGACGACGGCAACCTGTACCTGACGCGCGTGGACTTCCAGGGCGCCCGCAAGACGCGCCACATCCGCATCGAATCGAACGACATGCGCTTCGGTGGCCTGTACGTCGCGCCGGGCGACAAGGTCACCGCCGCGCCGACGCTGGGCAACGTGCGCGCCATCGCGCTGGGCGACTCGGTCACCGAGGGCATGTCCGGCCAGGGCGACAGCTTCGACAACTACGCCAGCCGCCTGGGCTACATCATGGGCTGGAAGGACATGTACGTGTCCGGCGTGGGCTCCACGGGCTATCTGGCCGCGCCGTCCAGCAAGCTCAAGTTCCGCGACCGCATGGAGACCGACGTCTACCCGTTCAACCCGCACGTGATCCTGATTGCCGGCGGCATCAACGACGCCCCGTTCACGCAGCAGGCGCTGCAGGCCGAGGCCGCGACGCTGTTCGACGAGATCGCCACCCGCCTGCCCAACACCACGGTGTTCGTGCTCGGGCCGTGGTCGCCCGGCTCCACCCACGTGGAGCAGCGTGACGCGATCCGGGCCGCCGTGGGCCAGCGCGCCAACTTCCACTTCATCGACAACATCGCCGAGCAGTGGCAGACCGGCACCGGCAACGTGGCCAACCCCAAGGGCGACGGCAACGGCGACATCTACGTCTCGGCCGATGGCACCCACCCGACGCTGGCCGGCCACATCTACCTGGCCGACAAGGTGGCCGCCGCCATGCGCGCGGTGATCGGCAAGTTCTGACCTGGGGGGCGCGCCGTCCGCAGGGGCGGCGCGCGCGGGGCGGGCCAGCCGGATCAGAGCAGGTCGATGGCGGCCAGTACCGAGCAGGCCAGCGCGAAGACCAGCCCGCCCAGGCCCATCCGCTGCTGGATGATGCCGAATTTCTCGCGCCGCTTGGCCGCCGGGTACGACGCGCTGATGCCGCTTTCCTCGATCAGCGACAGCGCGAACGGCACGTGGCGGAACGCCTTGGCCTTGAAGCGCGTGTAGTACTGCAGCACGAAGTCGAGGTCGCTGTAGATGCGCCATTTCTCGTCGTAGCGCAGGTCGCAGACGCGGAACGCCATGGCCTGGTGGCAGGCGTGGATGATGCCGGCGCGCAGCCGGTAGAGCGGGGCGGCCGGCTCCAGCCCGCGCGGGCTGATGTTGTCGCCGTAGATCAGCCACGCGCCACGGTGCTCGTGGGCGGCCTGGACGACGATGGAGAGCGCGTCGGGCCGGGCGAAGCAGTCGCCCGAGTTCATGAACAGCACCCATTCGCCGGTGGCGCGGGCCAGGCCCTTGTTCATCGCGGCGTAGACGCCGTTGTCGGGCTCGCTGACGAACACGTCGATCTCGGCGGCCCGGGCGCGCGCCAGTTCCACGGAGCCGTCGGTGGAGCCGCCGTCGATGACCAGGTACTGCACGTCGAACGTGTCGGCCTGCTGCTGGGCCACGCTGTCCATGGTGCGCGCCAGCCCGTCGCGGTTGTTGTAGTTGACGGTGACTACGGAAATCTGGGTCATGACGAATTCCTGCCTGCGTAAGCGATAGCCAATATGGCGGCCGTCCGCGCCGATGACCCCGGCCGTCCCCTTCTTTTTGCATCGCGCAAGTTCGACGGCATGGCGCCAGCGTTCCACGTAAACGCTGGCGCCGATGTGGGACGCCGCACACAGCGTGCGCGGCGTGCGGCAGGAGGCTGACAGGAAGGATGCGGAAGGCGTGCGGAAAGAACGGACGCCGGCAGGTCAGGCCCGGATCAGCCCGGATCAGCCCGGATCAGGCCGAAACAGTGACCCGGGCGTCACCCGCGGTCATGATGCCGATCTGGGCCGCATGGCCGAAGCCTGCCTGGCGGAAGCAGCGCAGGACCGCGTCGGCGGCGGACGGGGCGCAGGTCACCAGCAGCCCGCCGCTGGTCTGCGGATCGGTCAGCAGCGCCTGCTGGACGTCGGACACGCCCGCGCCCAGCACCACGTCGTGCCCGTAGCTGGCCCAGTTGCGGCGCGACGCCCCGGTCACCGCGCCATGTTCGGCCAGCGCGGCCACGCCCGGCAGCAGCGGCACGCGCGCCATGTCCACCGTGGCGCCCAGCCCGCTGCCCCGGCACACCTCCAGCAGGTGGCCCAGCAGGCCAAAGCCGGTGACGTCGGTGATCGCGTGCACGCCGTCCAGCTCGCCCAGCGTGCGGCCGGGCGTGTTGAGCTGCGTGGTGCTGGCAATCATCTGGCGGTAGCCGTAGTCGTCGAGCAGGTCTTTCTTGATTGCCGCCGAGTAGACCCCCACGCCGAGCGGCTTGCCCAGGATCACCACGTCGCCGGCCTGCGCGTCGCGGTTGCGGCGGATGCGGTCCGGGTGGACCAGCCCCATCACCACCAGCCCGTAGATCGGCTCCACCGAGTCGATCGAGTGCCCGCCGGCAATCGGAATGCCGGCCTCGGCGCAGACCGCCTGGCCGCCGGCCAGGATCTTGCCGATGGTCTCGGGCGACAGCTTGTCCACCGGCATGCCGACCAGCGCCAGCGCCATGATCGGCGTGCCGCCCATCGCGTAGACATCGGAAATGGCATTGGTGGCGGCGATGCGCCCGAAGTCGTAGGGGTCGTCCACCACAGGCATGAAGAAGTCCGTGGTGGCAATCAGCGCCTGCGTGTCGTTGAGGCGGTAGACCGCCGCGTCGTCGCTGGTCTCGATGCCCACCAGCAGCGCGGGCGGCGCCGGAAACTGGCCGGTATTGCGCAGGATGTCGCTCAGCACACCCGGCGCGATCTTGCACCCGCAGCCGCCACCGTGCGCCAGCGACGTCAGCCTGACCTCTTTGTCCCCCGGCTTCGCATCCGCCATCACGCCACCCTGCGCGACGTGATGCGGTAGCCGAACGCGGCCGGGGCCAGGCTGTCCAGCGTGCCCGCCACCGTGCGGCCCTGCGGATACATCAGGAACGGTACCGGCGCCGCGCTGCTGCCCGGCAGCCGCACGTCGTGGCCATGGTTGTAGGCCACCCAGTTGCCTTCCCACGCGCCGAACAGCATCGCGCGCGCGGCGCGTACCTTGCCGTCGGTCATCGGCAGGCCGCCCGGCGTTTCCTCCAGCGCCACCTTGCGCACGTCGCCGGGGTCGGCCGGGATCCAGCCATAGCCGGCGGCGTAGAACTCGGCGCGGCAGTGCTGGGCCTTGGAGATGTCGCCCGACTTGCCGAGCGCCCGGAAGCCTAGCTGCGAATCGTCGACGCGCACGCCATAGGCGTCGCGCGCCGGCACGCCGGCCGCCCGGGCCAGCGCGACAAACAGGCCGTTGATGTCGGCACACTTGCCGTTCATCACGCCGCCGGTCTTGAGCATCGTCACCACGTCGCCGGTGCCGCAGCCGCGCACGCTGGCGTCGCGGCAGGTATGGTCCACCACCCACTGGTAGATGGCCTGCGCCTTGGTCATGTCGTCGGTCATGCCGGCCGTGATGGCCAGCGCGGTCTGGCGCACGATGCCGTCGGTCGGCATCAGCGCCGTGGGCCGCAGGTATTCGCGCAGCGCCGCCGGCGATTCCGCGCCGGCGCCGCGGGCCGGTGCGGCGCCCAGATCGACGTCGCGGTCGCGCAGCGCCACGGTGTTGGTCAGCCGGCCCGTCAGCGGCGCGCCATGCGTGGCGTTGGGCCAGTCGATGACCAGCATGTCGACGCCATAGCGCCCCGTGCGCACGGGGCGGACTCGCCCGCCGGGCGCCAGCCATTCGTTCGATACGGTGCGCTGGTAGTCGCCAAGCTGGCCGGCCGTCATCGGCACCCACACGGTGGCGGGCGCGGAGGCGGCGGGTAGCTGGATGTCGGTGGTCAGTTCGTAGACCCGCCAGCCCGCCGTGGCCGGAAAGGCGTCCGGCGTGGCTGTGGCAGCGGGGGTGGAGGTGGCGGCGAAGGCCGGGGCGATGCCCGTGGCGCCGAGGGTGGCCGGAATGGCGGCGCCAAGCCGCAGGAACGCGCGTCTGTCCATGGTGATCCCCTGGATGAGAAGTTCGAGACTCGAAACATGCCCAACCGCTGCCCTAGGATGGTAGGCGACGCCAGGGCGACAGGAAAGCGGAAACTGCCCCGGCTGGAACGAAAGTTGCGCGTCAGTCTGCGGTCGGGGCCGCATGGGGCGGCCGATCCAGCAGGAGACGTCATGAAGCAGAGCAGGCACGACACGTCGGGCAATCGCGAACTGGACAAGCGCCAGGGGCTCGACGACCGCGAATTGCGCGAGAACGCCGCCGCGAACCAGCAGGCGCGCGAGCGGGCGGACAAGGACTGGGAAAACGCGGCGTCGCATCGCAAGCCGTCGGAGCCGGAACCCGACAAGCCGGCCGGCCGGAAATAGCGCGCCGCCGGGCGTGCGGTGCCGGTCAGATTTGCACCGGGCACCGGCAGGAAAGATGGCGGAAAGCAGCAGGAGTCGAACCTACCTGGGAACGTCTGGCGCCCCCAACCGGGTTTGAAGCCCGGCCGCATCACCGGATACGGATGCCTTCCGTGGTGGGTGGCGCCGCCGGCCGCCATTCGCTGTCCGGCCGCAGCATGCGCGCATTCGCCACGCGGCGAGTGTATCCCGCGCGGTCGAAGAACTCCAGAAGCTGGATCGTCCGCTTGCGGCCCAGCCCCACCGCGTCACGGAACGCGATGACCTCCACGCGCCCGTGCGCGGCGGCCATCGCGCCAAACCGGCCCGCCAGCGCCTCGATGACCGGCGCGGCGTAGAACAGGTCGCGCACCACCTGGTGCACGTCGCCCTGCCGCGCCAGCTTGCGCAGCACCTGCCGCACCTGTTCCTCGGGCGCGTTCAGTGCCACCGCGTGCTCGCGCACCCAGGGCGGGTCGAAGCTGCCAGCCGCCACGCGCGGCAGCAGCCGTGCGGCCAGCGCCTGCTCGGCATCGGTGAACGTGATGGCATGGCCGGGCAGCCGCAGCCAGCCGCCGTGCCGTTCCACGTCGTGCCGCTGGAGCAGCGTATCGAGCAGCGCGGACCAGAGCGCGTCCGGCAGCGGCGCGCCCGCAAAAGCCACGCGGCGCAGCGAGCCGGCGCCCAGGCCGGGTTCGTCGGGCATGCGCGCGTGAAAGCCGGCCAGCGTGTCCAGCACGCGCGCGCGCAACGCATCGACATCGCGCGCCAGGATCCACGTGTCGCCCACGTGCTGCGCGTCGGGCGGCAGCGTCCCCGCATCGGCGGCGCGGCCCGTGAGCCGCACCAGCCGGCGCTCGCCCAGGCCGTGCGGCGCGTGTTCCAGCAGCGCCGCGAGACCCTGGCCGGACAGGTAGCGCTCCACGGCCTGCAGCCACGCCAGCCGGGCCGGCGTGCGGCGGTGCCGCTCGGGGGCCAGGTTGTCCAGCACCACGCCACCGCCCACGGTCTGCGTGGCCTGCGCGTTGCGCACGATGATGCGGTCACCGGCCAGCGCGCAGAGCGGCGTGGCGAACACCAGCTGCGCCAGCGCGGTGCCGCCGGCATCGAGCGACTCGGCGTCCAGCAGCACCACGTTGGCCACGCGATGCGCGGCGCCCAGATGCACGTGCACGGGCGTCCAGTGACCGATCCGCAGGTCGGCGCCCGGCTGCAGCGTCAGGCGGACATCGAGCCGCGTCACCGGCGCCATCAGCACGGGGTCGACGATCCAGTCGCCGCGCCGGATCGCGTCCTTGTCGACGCCGGCCAGGTTCAGCGCGCAGCGCTGGCCGGCCAGCCCGGCATCGGCCGGACGGTTCTGGGCGTGGATGCTGCGCACGCGCGCCGGCAGGCCCGACGGCGCCACCTGCATCACGTCGCCCACGGCCACGCGGCCGTCGAACACGGTGCCGGTGACGACCGTGCCGTGCCCGGCCAGCGTGAACACGCGGTCCACGGCCAGCCGGAACCGGCCATCGCTGCGGCGCGCGGGCTGCTGCCGCGCGGCATCGTGCAGCCAGTCGCGGAGCCGGGCCACGCCGGCGTCGGCGGCATCGGTGGCGTTGACCGCGAAGATGTCGGCGCCGGCATAGGGCGTGGCGGCCAGCAGCGACGCGATCTCGTCGCGCACGGCGGCCAGGCGCGCCGCGTCGGCATGGTCGGCCTTGGTCAGCGCCACCACCGCGCGCGGCACGCCAAGCCGCTCGACGATGGCCACGTGCTCGCGTGTCTGCGGCATGACGCCGTCGTCGGCGGCCACCACCAGCAGCGCCAGGTCGATGCCGCTGGCGCCGGCCGCCATCGTGTGGATCAGCCGCTCATGGCCGGGTACGTCGATGTAGCCCAGCACGTCGCCGCCGGGCAGCGGCGTGTACGCGTAGCCCAGTTCGATCGAGATCCCGCGCGCCTTTTCTTCCTTGAGCCGGTCGGTGTCGACGCCGGTCAGCGCCCGCACCAGCGTGGTCTTGCCATGGTCGATATGCCCGGCCGTGCCGACGATCATGCGTGCAGCGCCTCGGCCAGCCCGGGCAACTGGCCCGTGAACGCGGCTTCGTCGTGCGCTTCCAGGCAGCGCAGGTCGAGCCAGAGCGCGTCGTCGCGGATGCGGCCGATGACCGGGCGAGGCAGCGCGCGCAGCGCCGCTTCCAGTTGCTGCAGCCGGCGGCCGGCGCGCTTGCCCGCATCGCGCGGCGCCACCGCAAGCCCGAAGCTCGGCAGCTGCCCGCCCGGTAGCGCGCCGCTGCCAATCTGGCTGACGGTCGGCACCGCCGACACCTGCCACGCATCGCCCAGCGCCGCCTGCATGGCCGGCACCAGCCGCCCGGCCAGCGTCGCCATCTCGCCGGCGGGGCGCGTCAGCAGCCGCAGCGTCGGCAGCGACGCCGCCAGCGTGTCCGGATCGCGATACAGCCGCAGCACCGGTTCCAGCGCCGCCAGCGTCAGCTTGCCCACGCGCAGCGCGCGCTTGAGCGGGTTCTTCTTGATCCTGGCGATCAGGTCCGCGCGGCCGACGATCAGCCCGGCCTGCGGGCCGCCCAGCAGCTTGTCGCCGCTGAAGGTCACCAGGTCCGCGCCGGCCGCGATGGTGTCGCGCACGGTGGTCTCGGGTGGCAGGCCCCAGCGCGCCAGGTCGCACAGCGTGCCGCTGCCCAGGTCCACCACCACGGGCAGGCCGTGCGGCTGGGCGGTGCGCACCACCTCGGCCACGTCGACGCTGCGCGTGAAACCGGTGATCTCGTAGTTGCTGCAGTGGACCTTCATCAGCAGCGCCGTGCGCGGGCCGATGGCGTTGGCGTAGTCGTGCGGATGGGTGCGGTTGGTCGTGCCGATCTCCACCAGCCGGGCGCCGGCCCGCTGCATCACGTCGGGAATCCGGAACGCGCCGCCGATCTCGACCAGTTCGCCGCGCGACACCACTACCTCGCGGCGCTGCGCCAGCGTGTTCAGCATCAGCAGCACGGCCGCCGCGTTGTTGTTGACCACCGTGGCGGCCTCGGCGCCGGTCAGCTCGCAGAGCAGGTCGTCGACCAGGTCGTCGCGGTCGCCGCGACCGCCGGTGTCGAGGTCGAACTCAAGGTTGGCTGGCGCGGTCATCGCCCGCATCACGGCTTGCACCGCACTGTCGGGCAGCAGCGCGCGGCCCAGGTTGGTGTGCAGCACGGTGCCGGTCAGGTTGAACACGGCGCGCAGGCGGGGCTGGCTGTCGCGCTGCACCTGGGCGGCCAGCGCGTCGCAGAGCGCGGCGTCGGCGATGGCGTGGCGCGTGAGCCGGCCTGCCACGGCCTGCGCGCGCAGCGTATCCAGCAGGCGGCGCAGCGCGGCCGTCACCGGGGCGCGGCCGTACTGGTCCAGCAGCGCCTGCGCGCCGGGCAGCCGCAGCACGCGGTCCACCGACGGAATGTCCGCCGGCTGCGCGGGCATCGACACGCTGTCGTTCATCGTCGCGCCTCCCCGCCGTCCGCGTCGTCGTCATCGTCGTCGGGCAGCCACAGCAGCGGATTGCCGTTGGCGCGGCCGTAGCCGGCCTCGCCCATCATCACGTCGAGCGCCAGCGACGCCAGGTCGTCGGCCAGCGGCTCGGCCAGCGGGTCCTTCTCCATATAGCTGATCTTGCGGTAGTGGTGGCACTGGTCGCAGGTCTCGGCCTTGAGCGCGTCGCCGTGGCCTTCCACGGCGTAGTAGCTGATGCCTTCGGTCGTCTCGCAATGGCTGCACTTGACGCGCACCATGTGCCATTCGGTAGCGCACAGCCCGCAATGCAAGTAACGCAGGCCCTGGTAGCGGCCGCCGATGCGCACGATGCTGGCGACGGGCGGGGTGCCGCAGACCGGGCAGACCGTGTGGACGTCGAGCACCGGGATGTCGCCCTCGCGCAGGCCGCTGGCCAGCACCGTGCGGTCCAGTTGCAGCGCCGCCATCAGCAGCGGGGCCAGCGCGGGGTCCACGGGGCCGTCATGCTGGCCCAGCAGCGCGCGGACCTGATCGGCCAGCGCGGCCGGCGACAGGGCGCGCAGCGTGGCCAGCGGGGCGGCAAGCTCGGGCAGCGCGGCCAGGCGTTCGAACAGCGCCGGGGCCGACACCGGCACGCCGGCATCCTGCGCGGGCAGCAGCGGCATGCAGTGCTCGCCGGCGCGTTCGATGGTCTGGGGGGAGGGCGGGGGAATGTCCAGGGACTGGGCCACTGCGTGCTGCGCGTCGGCCACGGCGGCCATCAGCAGCAGGTAGGGCCCGATGGGGCTGGACGGCGCCAGCTGCCGCAGGCGCTGGGCCCGGGCGCCAAACACTTCGGCGCGCTCGGGCAACCGCACGCGCGCAATGGCGATGTGGTCGATCGATTCGATCTCCGCCGGCTCCAGAATGCGCTGCACCATCGTGTCGTCATCCTTTGGCGAGCCGGCCCGGGGGGTGCCTGCCCGCTATTTGTCGCCTGGCCGGAAGTTCTCGCGGAACCAGGCGCGATGATGTTTCCACGCCCAGCCCGGCGTGACCGTCCCGCGCGTCATGGCCTGCACGGAACCCTTGACCCATACGGCTGCATAGATGTGCACAATGATGCCGCAAATCAGCAGGAAGGCGCAAACGGCGTGCACCACCGACGCGAGCCGGATGGCCCAGATCGGGAACAGGGCGGAGAACCACGCGCGCCACATCACCAGCCCGCTCAGCAACAGCAGCACCAGGCACGCCACCATCACGAAGAACAGCAGCTTCTGGCCCGCGTTGTAGCGGCCCACCTCGGGCACGTTTTCCTCGTGGTTGGTCAGCACGTCGCGGCCGTGGCGCAGCCATTCGCGGTCGCTCCAGGTCATCAGGTTGTGGTGCCAGAAGCGCAGCGCCAGTATCAGGAACGCCACGAACATGAACACGCCGATGTACGGGTGCAGGATGCGCGTCCACGTGCCGCCACCGAACAGCGCGCTCATCCAGTACATCGACGGATGGAACAGCGCCAGCCCGGACAGCGCCAGCAGCACGAACGTCAGCGCCACGATCCAGTGGTTGGTGCGCTCGCCGGCCGTATAGCGGCGGATGTTGGCCTCGCGGCGCTTATCGATTCTCATCGCGCACCTCCTCTGGCGGCGTCACTTCGTCGGGCGTGCCGCGCGGCCGGGGATTGTCGCGGCCCCAGCGCACGATCTCGTCCTCGGCGGCGGCCTCGTCCTCGGGGCCGGTCTCGTTCGGGCCCACGCGGATGTAGTGGAAGAAGCCCGCGATGGCCGCCAGCGCCATGCCGGCCACGGCCAGCGGTTTCGAGATGCCCTTCCACAGGCTCACCAGCGGGCTGATGTGCGGGTCGTCGGGCAGCTCGTGGTACAGGCTCGGCTTGTCGGCGTGATGCAGCACGTACATCACGTGCGTGCCGCCCACGCCGGCCGGGTCGTACAGGCCGGCCTTCTCGAAGCCGCGCGACTTCAGGTCGACGATCCGCTCCTCGGCGTGGGCCACCATGTCGGTCTTGGTGCCGAACACGATGGCGCCGGTCGGGCAGGTCTTCACGCAGGCCGGCTCCTGGCCCACGGCCACGCGGTCCGAGCACAGCGTGCACTTGTACGCCTTGTGGTCGGTCTTCGAGATCCGCGGGATGTTGAACGGGCAGCCGGTGATGCAATAGCCGCAGCCGATGCAGTTTTCCTCGTGGAAGTCGACGATGCCGTTGGCGTACTGGACGATCGCGCCCGGCGCGGGGCACGCCTTGAGGCAGCCGGGGTCCTCGCAGTGCATGCAGCCGTCCTTGCGGATCAGCCATTCCAGGTTGCCGTTCGGGTTCTCGTACTCGGTGAACCGCATCAGGGTCCACGTGTGCTCGTCCAGGTCGGCCGGGTTGTCGTAGACGCCGACGTTCACGCCCACGTCGCCGCGCAGGTCGTTCCATTCCATGCACGCCGCCTGGCAGGCCTTGCAGCCGATGCACTTGGTGGTGTCGATCAGCTTGGCCACGCTGCCGGTAACCGGCTGCCGCACGCTGGGCGGCTGCGTGGTGGTGGCCGAGCGGCGCACGATATCGAGAGACTGTAGTGCCATCGTTGCGCTCCTATGCCCTTTCCACCTTGACCATGAACGACTTGAACTCGGGCGTCTGGGTGTTGCCGTCGCCCACGAACGGCGTGAGCGTGTTGGCCAGGAAGCCCGGCTTGGTCAGCCCCGTGAAGCCCCAGTGCAGCGGTATGCCCACCATGTGCACGGTCTTGCCGTCGATCCGGAACGGCTTGATCCGCTTGGTGACCAGCGCCACGGCCTTGATGTAGCCGCGCGTCGAACTGACCTTCACGCGGTCGCCCGCGTTCACGCCCACCTGCTTGGCCAGGTCCTCGCCGATCTCGACGAACTGCTCGGGCTGCAGGATCGCGTTGATGTGGGCGTGCTTGGTCCAGTAGTGGAAGTGCTCGGTCAGGCGGTACGTGGTGGCGATGACCGGGTAGGCGTCGGGCTTGCCGAACTGCGCCCAGTCGTTCTTGAACACGCGCGCCGCCGGGTTGCTGACCACCTTGGATTCGCGCCCGTTCAGCGGGTTGTAGCCCAGCGGGTTCTCGAACGGCTCGTAGTGCTCGGGGAACGGCCCCTCCACCAGCGTCTGCCGGGCAAAGAACCGCGCCACGCCTTCGGCCTGCATGATGAACGGCCCCATGCCGTTGGCCGGGTCCTCGTCCAGCTTGAAGTCCGGCGTGTCGAAGCCCGTCCAGCTCTTGCCGTTCCAGGCAATCAGCTTGCGGCCCGGGTTGAACGGCTTGCCGTTCACGTCGCACGATGCCCGGTTGTACAGCACGCGCCGGTTGGCCGGCCACGACCACGCCCAGTTCAGGTTCTGGCCGATGCCGGTGGGGTCGCTGTTGTCGCGCTTGGCCATCTGGTTGCCGGCCTGCGTCCACGACCCGCAGTAGATCCAGCAGCCGCTCGCGGTGCTGCCGTCGGCCTGCAGCTCGCCAAAGCTGTTCAGCTGCTCGCCGGCCTTGCGCACGACCTTGGTCGGGTCCTTCGGGTCGACGAGGTCGGTCAGCGCGCGGCCCGAATACTCCTTCGCCAGCTCCTCGGGCGTGGGCGAATGCGGCACCGCGTACGGCCAGTGCAGGTTGACGATGGGGTCCGGATACTTGCCGCCGTCCTTCTGGTACAGCGTGCGGATGCGCAGCCACAGGTCGGACATGATCTCGATGTCGCTGCGCGCCTCGCCCGGCGGGTCGGCGCCCTGCCAGTGCCATTGCAGCCAGCGCGACGAATTCACGAGCGCGCCGTTTTCCTCGGCAAAGCAGGTGGTGGGCAGCCGGAAGACCTCGGTCTTGATCGACTTGGTGTCCACGTCGTTCGATTCGCCGACGTTGCGCCAGAACTCTGACGTCTCGGTGGCCAGCGGGTCCATCACCACCATGAACTTCAACTGGCTCAGGCTCTGCAATAGCTTGGCCTTGTTCGGCGCCGCCGCCAGCGGGTTGAAGCCCTGGAGGATGTAGCCGTTGACCCGGCCGGCGTGCATCAGCTCGAAGACCTGCAGCATGTCGTAGGCCTTGTCGAGCTTGGGCAGGTAGTCGAACGCCCAGTTGTTTTCCCTGGTGGCGGCCGGGCCCCACCACGCCTTCATCAGGCTGACGTGGAACTTGCCGTAGTTCTGCCAGTAGCTGAGCTGGTTGGGCCGCAGCGGCTTGAACGAGCGGGCCTCGATGTACTTGTCGTAGTCGACCTCGGAGTCGGCCGGCAGCGTCAGGTAGCCGGGCAGCAGGTTGGTCATCAGGCCCAGGTCGGTCAGGCCCTGGATGTTGGAGTGGCCGCGCAGCGCGTTCATGCCGCCGCCGGCAATGCCGATGTTGCCCAGCAGCAGCTGCACCATCGCGCCGCAGCGGATCATCTGCGAGCCGATGGAGTGCTGCGTCCAGCCCAGCGCGTACATGATGGTCATGGCGCGGCTTGGCGTGGCCGTGCTGGCCATCATCTCGCAGACCTTCAGGAAGCGGTCCTGCGGCGTGCCGCAGACGCGCTCGACCATTTCCGGCGTGTAGCGCGCGTAGTGGGCCTTGAGCAGCTGGTAGACGCAGCGCGGGTGCTGCAGCGTCGGGTCGGTCTTCACATAGCCGTCGTCGCCTTTCTCCCAGTCCCAGCTTTCCTTCAGGTAGTGGCGCTTCTCGGCGTCGTAGCCGGAGAAGATGCCGTCCTTGAACTGGTAGTCCTCGCGCACGATGAACGTGAGATCAGTGTAGTTCTTCACGTACTCGTGCTGGATCCGGTCGTTTTCCAGCAGCCAGCGGATGACGCCGCCCAGGAACACGATGTCCGTGCCGGTGCGGATCTGCACGTAATAGTCGGCCACGGACGCCGAGCGCGTGAAGCGCGGGTCCACCACGATCAGGCGCGCCTTGTTGTGCGCCTTGGCTTCGGTCACCCACTTGAAACCGCACGGGTGGGCCTCGGCGGCATTGCCGCCCATGATCAGGATAACGTCCGCGTTCTTGATGTCGACCCAATGGTTCGTCATCGCTCCACGGCCAAACGTCGGGGCAAGACCTGCCACCGTCGGGCCATGTCAGACACGTGCCTGGTTGTCGAACCCCAGCATGCCAAGACTGCGGATCGTCTTGTGCGTGATGTATCCCGTCTCGTTGCTGCTGGCCGACGCGGCCAGCATCGCGGTACTGAGCCAGCGGTTCACGGTCTGGCCCTGCTCGTTCTTCTCGATGAAGTTGGCGTCGCGGTCCTGCTTCATCAGCGTGGCGATGCGGGCGAGCGCGTCGTCCCACGAGATGCGCTGCCACTTGTCCGATCCCGGCGCGCGGTACTCGGGGTACTGCAACCGGTTGGGACTATGGATGAAGTCGATCAGGCCGGCGCCCTTGGGACACAGCGTGCCGCGGTTGACCGGGTGGTCCGGGTCGCCCTCGATGTGGATGATGCTGGCCTTCGCGTTCTTGGCCTTGTCGCCAAGGCTGTACATCAGCAGGCCACATGCCACCGAGCAGTAGGGGCAGGTATTGCGGGTCTCGGTGGTACGCGCCAGCTTGTAGGCCCGTACCTCCGCCAGCGCCGTGTCGGGCGCAAACCCGACCAGCGCGAGGCTCGATCCCGCCAGCGACGCTCCCGTGAACTTCAGGAACTGTCGGCGGTTCATCGTAACCATGAGCACACCTCCTTGTACCGACTCGCCGGCCGGTCATGGACTTGTTGCAGGGACAAGGACCAGTATAGGCATTAGTGGCGTTTTCGCTATGTATGCAGACCGAACGGGTGGCTCAAACGGCGATATTGGGGGTTTTGTGATTTAACGATTACTTTAAGGTGCACGCGAGGCGAAAAAAAACCCGCTGGCGAACCAGCGGGTTTCTCGTCTGGACAGCAATGGCTTGCCATGCACTGTCCGATGGCCCATTACCGCAGGCTTTGCAGTTCCTGCGTGTACACCTTCATGAACGTCGGGTTCGAGAAACCGGTGGGATAACCGTAGTTCGAAACCCATTTCACCGTACGGCCGTTTTCCGGCGACCACCAGCCCGTGACCGTTTCGCTGTACGTGGCGGTACCGAGGTTGCCGTTCGGCAGTTGAACATCGTTCGAGTTCGTGTAGGTGATGACGTAGTTGATGCGCAGCGCGTTGAACGTGCCGGCGGCCGTGGTGACCGGCTCATAACCCGCAACGGTAGCCTTCACTGCGCCGCTTTCACGATAGCCAGCCTGGCAGCTATAGGCCCACGTATCGCTCCACGTCTTGCCGACGTACATCGGGAAGCTGTAGAGATTGCGCTTCGGGGCGTACGTGCACACGTTGCCGTTGTCCAGGTACGTACGCGTCAGGCGGTTGCGGTCCTGATCCTGCGTGTAGCTCTGGGACGGCGTGTTGGTGTCGATGTTGAGACCGGTGATCGATGCGATACCGTTGCTGACCGCCGTCGTGGTGTAGGCGATGTGCTGCGTGCCACCGCCGCCGCCGAGACGTTGCGACGTCTCGGCGTACGTGGCGACTTCGCCAGCCTTCTGGACGGGCGAGGTGTAGCGCTGCGGCGCCACGGTCAGGTTCAGCTTGAACACCTTGCTGGCATCGCTCACCAGCGTGGCCGTGAGCTGGATGGTGTCGCCCGTCGGGCTGACCAGATTGCCCGACCAGTTGGTCTCGTTCAGCGTCTGGTTGGTCACCGTGGTCTGATTGCTCGTGATAACCGCCTGCCACTTGACCGGCGCGCTCGTCCGCAGTGCCAGGTAGTCACCCGACTGCACGCTCAGCGACGCGGCCTGGCCGGTAGCGACCGAGGTGCCTTGCGTCGTGCTGCCCGATGCGCTGACGCTCAGCGTGGCGCCGCCGCCGCTATCGTCGCCGCCACCACCGCACGCGCCAAGCATTGCGGCCAGCGCGAAGCTGGCCATCCATTTACCCATTCCCTTCATGATTTCCCCTAACGTTCTTTTTCGGTGTCTGGCCCCGGACCTGGTTTTCATATCAGGGCCGGGGCAGATTCTAGGGGGAAGTGATTTAAGCTGCGCCCCCAACCTCAGGGGGGCTTGACGGCGTTGCCGGGAAATCAGCGGCCGATAATCAAGGTCGGGTTATACCGATTACCTGCCATGGTTTTCGGGGTTGCCCGACAACCGGTAATAACGATTATCTTGGGATGCGCCCGAGCTACCGAGCTTCAACCTTTAAAAATCCACCTTCTGCCCCGGCTCCGGCACGATCACGGCCGTGGCCGGGTTGTTGCCCAGCGCCGTCTTCAGCTCTGCCGGCGTGCCACGCAGCATCGGGCTGGTGCCGTAGTGCATCGGGATCGCGTATTTCGGCTTGATGAAGTCGCGCAGCGCGATGGCGGCGTCTTGCGGGCCCATCGTGAAATGGCCGCCGATCGGGATCAGCACCAGGTCAGGCTTGTAGCGGTCGGCCACCATCATCATGTCGCCGTACAGGCCGGTGTCGCCCATGTGCCAGATCTTGAAGCCGTTTTCCATCTCGATGATGTAGCCCACCGGTTCACCGCCGTAGTGCGTTTCGTCCTTGCCGGTGGCGGGATTCTTCCAGACCAGTTCCGACGAATGCTCGGCATGCACGGCTGTCACCTTGGGGCCGTTCGGGCCCAGCGGCTGGACCGTGCCGCTCTTGTTGAAGCGTTGCGACAGGTTGGCCGGCACCATGCCCAGGCTCACGAGCTGCTGGCCCATGCCGCCGCCGTTCCAGATGGGCGCGTTGTTGAGCTTGGCCAGTTCGGCCGCGTCGCCCAGGTGGTCGCCGTGGGCGTGGGTGACCAGGATCAGGTCGACCTTGCCCAGCGCCGATAGCTGCTTGAACGGGGCCGGGGTCTTGGGATTGCCGGTCAGCCACGGGTCGACCACGATGACCTTGCCGCCCGGCGTGGTGATGCGCATCGCGGCCTGCCCCAGCCAGAGCACCTCGGTCTTGCCGGCGGCTACCGGCGCGCCGGTGGCGCCGGGCTGGGCCGGGGCGGGCGGATTCGAAACATTGCTGGCGCAGGCGGTGAGCAGGGCCACCGCGCCGGCGATCAGCAGATGGCGGGGGCGCAGCGCAAAGCGGCGTGTGATCATGGTCGTCCCTTTTGGAATTGTCTAGACATTTGCCAGAACCGCACCGCTTCAGCAGGCTGCCGCGCAGGCACCGAGGCGTTGCGATGTGGAGTATTTGCATCGCCCGAAACGCTGTCAACTGGCATTTCCCGCGCCATGACCGGACAGAAGTTGTAACGTCAGATTCAAGAAACGGCTATTTGCGGGCCGGTGCGGCCCGGCTGGCGGGGCGCCGGGGTGGCCTGGCATTTACATCTGCTCACCAGCGTGTAACCCATCGTAATCATCGGGCGTCCATCATGCATTCCGTAGTGCGGGCCATTCGCGGCCCGCCAAGGAGTGAAAGATGCGCAAGTCGATTCGTTACACCGGTATCGCCGTCCTGAGTGCCGCCATGCTGGTCGCGGGGACGGCCTCGGCCCGTGACCGTTACCACCATGGTGGCGGCGGATCGTCCGCGGGGGCGGCGATTGCCGTGGCGGCCGTGGCGGGGCTGGCGCTCGGCGCGCTGGTGGCCAGCAGCCAGCCGGTGGTGGCCGCGCCGGCGCCGTACTATGCCCCGCCGCCGCAGCCGGTGGCCTACGCCGCGCCGGCCGTGCCGCCGGGCTACTGCTACGACAACTACCGCGGCGGCTACGTGCCGTGCGGCCGCCCGGCGCCGGTGCAATATGCGCCGCCGTCGTCGTACTACGGTTCGTCGTACTACGGGTATTGAGATCCGGGCCCGGCCGGGCCCATCGGGGGATGGACGGGAAGGCAGCCTGCGTGGCTGCCTTTCGTCATCTGGGGGTCAGGTCGCGGCGCCCAGCGTGATGGTGGACGCGCCGGCATCTTCCACGTCGATGCCCCAGTCGCCATGCATGTACCAGTCGTCGCCCAGCAGTTCGGCCGGATGCTGCGTGCGGCTGGAGCCGTTGCCGCAGCCCATGGCGTCGACGGCGCAATATTTGTCGCAGCCCCAGCAGATACGCTCGGGATGCCTGGGATGAAGCGGAAATTTCTTGGCCATGTGGATGCGCCGGCGTGCGGATGGGGCGCCGACGCATTCGATGGTAGTGCGTCCGCCGGCAGGTTTTGGCGATTTTGCTAGTCGGTTTGCGCAGGATCAATTGCGATGCCACGCTGTGGAATCAAGGTCCTCCCCGCTAGCGCCGGCGCATCACCAGATACAGCCCGGCCGCCGCGATGGCCATCCCCGGCCACGCCATCGGCGGCAGCGACTCGCCCAGCAGCACGAACGCGATGACGGCCGTCATGGGCGGCACCAGGAAGAACAGCGCCGACACGCGCGACGCCTCGCCATGGCGGATCATCGCCAGCAGCAGCGATATCGCCACCAGCGAATTGCACAGCACCAGATACGCCAGCGAGCCGAACAGCCCCGGCGTCCACGCCACGTGCATCGGCTCGGTCAGCCACGCCAGCGGCGCGGTTACCGCCAGCGCCACCCCGTACTGCACCGTATTGGCCAGCACCGGATGCACGGGCGAGCCGAAGCGCTTTTCCCAGAGCGTGCCGGCCGTGATGGCCAGCAGCGCCAGCACCGCGAACAGCAGGCCCAGCGCGGAACTCATCTGCACGGACGACCGGGCCGTGATGACCAGTGTCGCGCCCGTCACGCCCAGCGCCAGCCCGGCCCAGCGCACGCGGTCCACGCGCTCGCCGGCAATCAGCGGCGCCAGCAGGCCGATCAGGATCGGCTGCTGCGACGTGACCAGCGCCACCGCGCCGGCCGACATCCCCAGCTTCAGGCTCAGGTACGTGAACGCAAAATAGCCGGCCTGGATCAGCAGGCCGATCATCGCCAGGTGCAGCCACGGCGCCAGCCCCGGCGGCATGGCGGGCCGCAGCCACAGGCACGGGCCGATCAGCAGCCCGACCACGATGGCGTAGCGCAGCGCCAGGAACGTCAGCGGATCGGCATATTGCAGGCCGAGCTTGAGGAACACGAAGCCGCAGGACCACAGCAACAGGAACAGCGCGGGAGCCAGGCGCAGCCAGAGCGGGGCGGCCGGCGCCTGCAACGTACGGTCGGTCATGGATGGGCCAGCCGGGGCGGGCCGGCCACGGCGGAGTCAAGGGGGCAAGCCGAGACGATAGCACCGCATCGCATCAGGCCATCAGCTTTTCCTTGACGATCGGCAGGTCGCGCACGCGCTTGCCCGTGGCGTGGTGCACCGCGTTGGCCACGGCGGCGGCAAAGCCGGTGATGCCGATCTCGCCAATGCCGCGCGCGCCGAACTCGTTGAACGCCAGGTCCGGATGGTCCAGCAGCAGCACGTCGATCTGCGGCTGGTCGGCGTGCACCGGCACCGCGTACTCGGCGTAGTTGTTGTTGCCCGGCATGCCGTTGCGCTCGTCGTACTCGGTGGCCTCGAACAGCGCCATGCCGATGCCCATCACGATGGCGCCCTCCACCTGGTTGCGCGCGGTCACGGGGTTGATCACGCGGCCCACGTCGATGGCGCTGACCACGCGCGACACGCGCAGCCGCGAGATGCCGGGGTCCCAGCGCACCTCCACGAAATGCGCGCCGAACGACATGAACGACATCTTGTCGGTGTTCGGCGCGCCGCCCGTGCGCCCGAAGCCCTCGGCCGCGGCAAAGCGCTGCTGGTTCAGCACGTCCGCGTAGCCCACGCTGCGCTTGCCGTCGGTCAGCTTGCCGTCCTGGAGCTTCAGCGTCTCGGGGTTGGCGCCGGCAAACGCGCCGCCCTCGCCGGTGGCAAAGCCGCGTAGCTGGCCGATGGCCTCGCGCGTGGCCTCGGCCACGGCGGGCAGCACGCTGGCCGTTGCCCACGACCCGCCCGCCACGGGCGCGGCCGGGAACGACGAATCGCCAATCCGCACGTCGATCTTCTCGAACGGCAGCCCGGTCAGCTCGCTCACGGTCTGCGCGACGATCGTGTACATGCCGGTGCCGATGTCCTGGATCGCGCAGGTCACCTGTGCCGTGCCGTCGCTGCGCAGGAACACGCGGGCCTCGGCTGGCGTGCGCCAGGCGTCCCAGTTGCAGACGGCCACGCCGTAGCCGATGACCTCGTGGCCGTCCCGCATCGACCCCGGGCGCGGGTCGCGCCTGTCCCAGCCGAACTTGCGGCTGCCCAGCTCGATGGCCTCGCGCAGGTGGTTGCTCGACCACGGCAGGTTCATGCTTTCGTCGCGCGTGGACAGGTTGGTCATGCGGAACTGCACCGGGTCCTGCCCGCAGGCCAGCGCCAGTTCGTCGATGGCCGATTCCAGCGCGAACAGCCCGGGCGCGGCGCCCGGCGCGCGCATCGACGTGGGCGCGCCCCGGTGCACGCTGGTCGTGTGGTGCGTGACCAGCACGTTCGGGCACGAATAGAGGCTCTGCGTCATGCCGCCGCAGTTCTCCACGTACTGCTCGATGAACGACGTGGTGTTGACCGATTCGTGCCGGATCGACGTGATGCGCCCGTCGGCACTGGCCGACAGCCGCAGGTGCTGGCGCGTCTCGGGCCGCTGGCCCGTGGTCGTGAACATGGCCGCGCGCGGCACCACGAACTTGACCGGCCGGCCCGTCATCTGCGCCGCCGCGCTGGTGGCCACCGAATGCGGCCACATGAACAGCTTGGCGCCAAAGCCGGACCCCAGGAACGGGCAGTCCACGGTCACGCGCTCGGGCGTCAGGCCGAATACCTGCGCGATGGTATTGCGGTGCACGGTGGCACCCTGCGTGGCCTCGTAGAGATGCAGCTCGCCGCCTTCCCACCACGCCACGGTGGCGTGCATCTCCATCGGGTTGTGGGTCTCCACGGGCGTGCGGTAGATGGCGTCGACCTTGACCGCGCCCTGGTCGAACGCCGGCGCCGGCGTGCCGCGGGCATGGCCCGCTTGCGTCGGCTTCAGGCCATTGGCCTTGACGCCGTGCTCCAGGTCCGCCACCGCCTTGTCTGGCGCGTACGCCACGCGCACGCGGTACGCGGCGTCGCGCGCGTGCTCGAACGTGTCCGCCACCACCAGCGCCACCATCTGGCCGCCGTAGTGGATCGTCTCGTCCTCGAACGGCAGCCGGTGCTCGTCGGTGATCGACGCGGTCAGGATGGTGGCGCCCGAGATCGGGCTCTTCGGCGTCCTGTACAGGCGCGGAAAGTTGCCGTGGTGCAGGATGTCGACCACGCCCGGCACGCGGCGCGCGTCGGCCACGTCGATGCCGGTGATGCGCCCGCTGGCCACGGTGCTGTAGACGCCGTAGGCGTGCAGCATGCCCGGCATCGAGCGGTCGGCGGTGTAGAGGGCGGCGCCGGTCACCTTGAGCCGGCCATCGATGCGGCGCGGCGAGGCGCCGATAGCAGTGCGGTTCACGCGGGTCTCTCCTTGGGCGGTGCCGGGCGCGTCAGGCCATCAGCCGCGACAGGTTCCGGATCACGGCCTGCTGGCCGAGCGGGATCTTGAAGCCGTTCTGGCCGTACGACTGCGCGCCGGCCAGCGCCGCGGCCGCGGCGTCGCGGATCGATGCCTCGGTCAGCGGCTTGCCGCGCAGCACGGCCTCGGCATCGGCGGCACGCCACGGCTTGGTGCTCACGCCGCCCAGCGCGATGCGGATGTCGCGCACGCTGCCGCCGTCCATCGCCACGATGACCGCGCTCGACGCCAGCGCGAACTGGTACGACGTGCGGTCGCGCAGCTTCAGGTAGGCAGACCGGCTGCCCGCCATCGGCGCGTCCAGCGTCACGTGGGTGATCAGCTCGTCGGGCTCCAGCGCGTGTTCCTTCCAGGGCGTGTCGCCGGGCAGCAGATGGAAGTCCGCGAACGCGATGTCGCGCTTGCCGCGCGGGCCCTGCACGTGCACGGTGGCGCCGATGGCCACCATCGCCACGCACATGTCCGACGGATGCGCGGCGATGCACTGCGGGCTGCCGCCCAGCACCGCGTGGACGTTGCGGTTCAGGCCCTCGATGGCGGCACAGCCGGACCCCGGCGCGCGCTTGTTGCACGGCGACACCCCGTCGCGAAAGTAGCCGCAGCGCACGCGCTGCATCACGTTGCCGGCCGTGGTGGCCTTGTTGCGGAGCTGCGTGCTGGCGCCGGACAGAATCGCTTCGGACAGCACCGGGTAGTGCCGGGCGACGTGCGCGTGCCGGGCCAGGTCGGTATTGCTGACCATGGCGCCCACGCGCACGCGGCCGTCGGGCAGCGGTTCGATCTGGTCCAGGCCGAGCTTGTGGATGTCCACCACGTGCGCGGGGCGCATGACGTCGAGCTTCATCAGGTCCAGCAGCGTGGTGCCGCCGGCCAGGAAGACCGTGTCGGCGCTGCGCGCGTGCAGCGCGATGGCCTGCTCCACGTCGGCCGCGCGGGCGTATTCGAAGTTGCGCATCACGCCCCCCGCAACTTGCCGCGCGCGTCCTGGATGGCCGCCACGATGTTCTTGTACGCGCCGCAGCGGCAGATGTTGCCGCTCATCGCCTCGCGCACGGCCGCCTCGTCGGCGGGCACGCGCTTGTCCTGCAGGATGCCCACGGCGCTCATCATCTGCCCGGCGGTGCAGTAGCCGCACTGGTAGGCATCGTGGTCCCAGAACGCCTGCTGCACGGGATGCAGCTGGCCGTCGCGCGCCAGGCCCTCCACGGTCGTGATCTCGTCGCCGTCGTGCATGACGGTGACCGACAGGCACGCATTGACCGTGACGCCGTTGACGATCAGCGTGCACGCGCCGCACTGGCCGTGGTCGCAGCCCTTCTTGGTGCCGGTGAGATGAAGCTGGTCGCGCAGCGTATCGAGCAGGATCGCATTGGCCGGCACGGTCAGCCGGTGCGCGGTGCCGTTGACCTTCAGCGTGACGGGATAGCCCTGCGCCTCGCCGGTCAGCGTGGCGGTGGCCGCGTTCGTGGGGTCTTCCATATGTTCTCCTTGTTCTGGAGCGCGTCCACGAGCCCGGCCACATTGCACCAATGTCATGTGCCGGGCAGGGGCAACAGCGTCGGGCGCGCTCTCACTTTATGCGCAACCCCAGCTTTTTCAAGGACGGCTTGCCGCGGCACGGCGCGCGCACCGTCGTGAGGCAAATGTCTTTGCTTGTCTCATCGGATGGGGCTCGCTCGTTCCCGCCGGGACACGGTATTGTCACGCTGATGTGCCTCGTCGGCGGGGCGCGTGTGCCGATGAACGGTCCACCGTGGGCGTGCTAGATTGGCCACCTGCCCCCGCCATGGGGCGCAACCGCGTGGAGCCGGATGTCCATGGATTCATTGATTACCGCCGCGGCGCGGGCGCTGGCCCACGGCGATCCGCTGGGTGCGCTGGATCGCGTTGCGCTGCGTGACGATGCCCCGGCGCTGGCCTTGCGCGGCATCGCCATGTCGCAACTGGGCGACTTTGCGCGCGCCCGGGCGCTGCTGCGCGGAGCGGCGCGGGCGTTTGGTCCGCGCGAGAGCCTGGCGCGGGCGCGTTGCGCGGTGGCCGAGGCCGAGGTGGCGCTGGCCGCGCGTGACCTGGGCTGGCCCGCGCGGGCGCTGGATGCCGCGCGGCGCGTGCTCGACGCCCATGGCGACCACGTCAACGCCGCGCATGCCGGCTACCTGATCGCGCGGCATCACCTCATCACGGGACAACTGGAAGACGCCGAGCGGACGCTGGCGACGCTCGATGCCGCGCCGCTGCCGCCGGCGCTGCGCGCGGTGCACGAACTCGTGGCGGCCGGCATCGCGATTCGCCGCGTGCGGGCCGCCGATGCGCACGCGGCACTGGCCCGGGCGGCGGAGGCCGCGCAGCGGGCCGGCATCCCGGCGCTGGTCGCGGAGGTGGCGGCGGCCGAGCAGGTGCTGCAGGCCCCGGTCGCGCAGCGCGTGGCGCGCGGGCAGGCGCTGCCGCTGCGGCTCGATGCAGTGGAAGCCTGCCTGGCGTCCGATGCGCTGATCGTCGATGCCTGCCGCATGACCGTGCGCCGGCGCGATACCGTGGTGGCCCTGGCGCGCCGGCCGGTGCTGTTCGGGCTGGCGCGCGCGCTGGCGCAAGCGTGGCCGGAGGACGTGCCGCGCGATGCGCTGATCGCCACGGCGTTCCGCATGCGCCATGCCGACGACACGCACCGCGCGCGGCTGCGCGTGGAGATGGGCCGGCTGCGGCAGGCGGTGGCGCCGCTGGCCGGCATCGACGCCACGCCACGCGGCTTTGCGCTGCGGCCGGCGGATGACGCCGAGGTGCTGCTGGTCGTGCCGCCTGCCGACCAGCTTTACGCGCCGGTGCTGGCGTGCCTGGCCGACGGGCAGTCGTGGTCCAGTTCGGCGCTGGCGCTGGCGCTGGGCACCAGCCAGCGCACGGTGCAGCGCGCGCTCGACGCGCTGGCCGCCGCCGGGCAGGTCCAGCCGGTGGGCAGCGGCCGCACGCGGCGCTGGATGACGCCGCCGGCCACCGGATTCGCGACGGCCTTGTTACTCCCCGCGCCGCTGCCTGGCGCGTAGCATGGGTTTCACGTTCACCACGTCAAAGGAAACCGTCATGAAACGCAATGCCGCAGAAATCGTTCAGGAATACGGCCCGTTCCCGGGGGTCGAGCATGTGCACGGGCTGACATTCGATGGCCGGCAGGTCTGGTTCGCGGTGGGCGACAGGCTGCTGGCGCTGGACCCGTCCAGCGGCGCCACCGCGCGCGAGATCGGCGTGCAGGCCGATGCCGGCACCGCGTTCGATGGCCGCTACCTGTTCCAGATCGCCGAGCGCCAGATCCAGAAGATCGATCCGCAGACCGGCAAGGTGGTGGCGACGATCCCGGCGCCGGGCCATGGCAACGATTCGGGCCTGACCTGGGCCGAGGGGTCGCTGTGGGTGGGCCAGTACCGCGACCGCAAGATCCACGAGATCGACCCGGAGACCGGCGCCATCCGTCGCACCATCGAATCGAGCCGCTACGTCACGGGCGTGACGTGGGTCGACGGGCAGCTCTGGCACGGCACCTGGGAAAACGACCAGAGCGAGTTGCGCCGCGTCGACCCGCAGACCGGCAAGGTGCTGGAGGCGCTGGAGATGCCGGCCGGCGTGGGCGTATCGGGGCTGGAATCGGATGGCGCCGACCGCTTCTACTGCGGCGGCGGCAACAGCGGCAAGGTGCGCGCGGTGCGGCGGCCGCGCTAGCCGACCCGGCCCCGCGGTGCGTCAGCGGTCGCTGCGGATCGGGCCGAATTCCACGGGCACCCAGGTGTAGCCCACCTGGTCGCGCCGCACGTGGCCCAGGCCCGGGAACGGCAGGTGCGCGCCGCCCACCCAGAGCTTGTTGCGCGCCGCATCGGCCAGCACGCGCTTGCGCGTCTGCACGGCCTGCTGGCTGTCCACGTCGAACTCGATGGCGATGTTGGGCCGGCGGAACTGCGTGGCGTGGCTGTGGACGATGTCGCCCCAGAGCAGCAGGTTGTCCTTGCCGGCCGTGAACAGGTAGCCGGTGTGGCCCGGCGTGTGGCCCGGCGTGGGCACCGGCTGCACGCCCGGCACCGGCGACTCGCCCGACGCGCCGCGGAACGTGCGGAAACGGTTGGCTGCCTGGTACGGCGCCACGGCATTGCGCGCCATCGCAAAGAACGCCTGGGCGCCCTCGGGCGCGGCGGTGGCCACCGATTCGCTGAGCCAGTAGTCGGCGTCGGCCTGTTCCGCGTAGACCGTCGCGTTCGGGAACACCGGCTTGCCGTCGGCCACGAGGCCGCAGGCGTGGTCGCCGTGCAGGTGGGTCAGGAGCACCGCATCCACCTGTTCGGGGCTGTAGCCGGCCGCGCGCAGGTTCGGCACGATGCCGCCGAGCGTGGGGCCGAAGCAGGCCGCCGCGCCGGTATCCACCAGCACGAGTTGCGTGCCGGTGTGGACCAGGTAGGCGTTGACGGCGGTCTGCATGCCGGGCGTGGAGGCCACGAACATGCGCGCCAGCAGGCTCTGCACCTCGCGCGCGCTCGTGTACTTGAGCACCTTGGGGTCGAGGTCGATGTAGCCGTCGTAGAGGGCCGTGACTTCGAGCTGGCCGACCATCATCCGGTAATAGCCGGGCACTTGCGTCTTCTGCTGGGCGGGCGGGGCGGCATGGGCCACGCCGGACGCCAGCGGCAGTGCCGCGGCGGCGGCCAGCAGCGCAGCGGCCATGGCAGCCCGTGCGCGGGGCTGGCGGATTCGGGGGGCGCGGGGCAGGCGCAGTTCCATCTGGGTTCTCCCTGGGGTCGGATTCGTCAAAGTGCGATGAAACGGAGATGCACGACGCCGCACATTACGCGGATCGACACGACCGGGCAAGTTGGCACTCCGGACAACAGGGCCATACCTTTGGCTGATGCCCCGCACGGCCGCCATGGCAGGGTTCGCTGCCCGGCTTTGTAAAAACCACACACGGCACGGCGCGTGGTGATCGGTGCCACGGGGGCTGGCGCAGTGGCATCGATCTTGCCTGCAGCGTTTGAATCCGCTCCCGCCGCCGCGCGGGAAGCGGGACCATTCGAACGATGATGAAGGAGTCCCCATGTCTGAGAAGCAACCGTTCCTGACGGACGTCAAAACGATTCGCGAGCGTGCCCGGCAACACATCGACGACGGCGCCGTGACCGCCGGGTACAACGCCGAGCGCGACACGGTGATCAAGTTGCTCAACGAGGCGCTGGCCACCGAGATCGTCTGCACGCTGCGCTACCGCCGCCACTATTTCATGGCCAAGGGGCCGAACTCGAAGGGCGTGGCCGAGGAATTCCTGGCCCACTCGAACGAGGAACAGGGCCATGCCGACCAGATTGCCGAGCGCATCGTGCAACTGGGCGGCGAGCCGGACCTGTCGCCCAACACGCTGACCACGCGCAGCCACGCCGAGTACGTGGAAGGCACGTCGCTGTCGGACATGATCAAGGAAAACCTGGTGGCCGAGCGGATCGCCATCGACACGTACCGCGAGATCATCCAGTACCTGGGCGAGAAGGACCCGACGTCGCGCCGGCTGATGGAGAGCATCCTGGCCGTCGAGGAAGAGCACGCCGACGAGATGCTGGACCTGCTGTCGTCGCGCGAGGACGGGCAGAAGAAGTAGGCGGAAGCCAGCGGCCGCCGGAGTCTGGCCGGCAGCCAAGGAGAAAGGCGAGGCCACGGCCTCGCCTTTTTTCGTCGTGGCGCGTGGCGCCGTGGGCCCCGGTCGTCCGTCAGTTAACCGGCTGCGGCTCGGGGAAGCGGTACTTGCCGCCCAGCACTTCCTGGCGCGGGCGATACAGCCGCACCGTGTAGTTCCAGCCTTCGACGATCGGCAGGCAGTTGCTGGCGTTGGCGTCGCAGCCACCGAACTGGATCGTCACGCCGCCGTCGGCATCCTTCTTCGCCGTGAGGTTGTTCAGCGTGTAGGCGTTGGCGGCGTTCTTTTCGAAGTAGCCCTTGGCGTTGTAGACGCTGACCGACCAGAAGCCGTTGACGGGCACGTCCTTGACGTGCAGCCGGTAGACGGTCTTGCCGTCGTTTTTCGGCGGCGTGATGTTCAGGTAGGTGGCGTCCTTGTCCGGGTTGCCGCCCCACGCGGCGGCCGCGCCGATCAGGTGGCGCACCGGGTCCACCTCGCCGCGCTTGCCGAAGGCGCGCTTGAAGTCGGGCACCGTCGACGCCAGCACCAGGATGGCCTCGCGCACCTTCTTCTGGCTGGCCGCGTCCCAGTTCGGCAGTTCCAGTTGGCCGGGCGACTTCTGGGTGACCTGGATGGCGTCCTGCAGCGCGTGCACCTGCCGGACGTCGTCCGGACTGTTCGGGTCAACCAGCGTGCGGATGCCGACCACGGCGTAGCGCGTGCCCACGCTGTCGCGCGTCAGCACGCGCTTGCCGGCGCCGTAGTAGACGGCCGGCACGTAGTGGTCCGCGTTGATGACCTGCAGCGACATGTAGCGCTTGCCCGGATCGGGCATCGTGATCGTGACCGGCCCCGCGTCGAGGTCGAACACGGCCGACGAGTACAGCGTGTCGCGGTTGAGCCGGATCACGGTCTGCCGGTCGATCGACGACGGCTCGCGGCGGTGGTAGATCTTGCCGAGCCCGCCCTGTTTGGCCAGGCTGGCAATGTAGGTATCCGATTCCGCGCGGACGAAGTTGTCGACGGTGACCGGTACCGGATTGGTCGCGGGAGCGGTTGCGTCCTGCGCGTGGGCCATGCCGAAACCGGCCAGGGCCAGGCCCGCGAAGGTATTGACGATCTGCTTTCTGTTCACTGGTTTGCCTTCCACAAAGCGTGGCGCCAGGCCACTTGCGGGGCAAGTATGCGGCAGCGCGGCCGTGCCCGGCATCGCGCGCGAAAGGACTCAGATCGGGCGCCGAAACCTTTTAATTGGCGGGCGCCGCCGGCCGCCTGGCCCGCGGCCCAGCCGGCATCGGACGCATCCGAGCCTGCGCGGTCAGCGTACCGCCGTGCCGGGCTTGCAGTTCTGCACATAGCCGGTGACGCGGCTCTTGCTGAGCATCGGACGCCAGTCGCCGGCGCTGCGGATCTCCACGTCGGTGCCCTGCCGGGCCGCGCGCAGGCTGATCAGGTACGACGTGCCGGCATCGGCGCGATGGCCGTAGCCCACGCGCACGTCGACCTTGCCGGGCTCGGGGTACGCCTGCACGCTGGCGTCGTCGCCGAGCTTCTGCTTCAGGCACAGCACCAGGTCGCCGACGCTGGCGTCGGAGTGCAGCGTGCTGCCGTCCTGCGATTCCAGGTATTCCATGCTGGTGCCGCTGGCGCAGGCCGCCAGCAGCGGGGCGAAGATGGCCGCGATCATGAGTGGCCGGATTCGGTTCATTGAGGCTCCTGTCGTGCATCGGGGGGGGGGCGGAGGCGTCCGCCCCGCGATGCTGCCATGCCCGGGGCCGCGCGGTCAAAGCCGCCGGGCAGGGCCGGGCGCCCGTCAGCCGAACGTGAACGCGTACGCCTGCGCCCCGGCATCCAGGAAGCGGATCTCGAACGTGTGCTCGCCCACGTCGCCGGCCTGGCGCACGAGCTGGTAGAGCCGCGTGGCGGTGACCGCGCCGTTGCCGTTGGCGTCGATGTCGGCACCGTGGCTGGCGCCGGGCGCCTTGCCGTCGATCGTCACCACGAAGCGCACCGCGCGGCCGTCGGCGCCGGGGCCCAGCACCAGGTGCAGGTCGCGCGCCCGGAAGCGGTAGCGGATGCTGCCATCGGCGCGGTCCAGCATGGCCTGCTCGGGGCCCACGGTCCACTGGCCGGTCAGGCCCCACTGGTTCAGCGGCAGGCGGGTGCCCACGTCGTACCGCTGCGATGCATCGGGCCGGATACCGCCCGGCGAGGCGAAGTTCGACGCCTGGCTGTAGCCAACGTACGTCTCGCCCGATCGGACGTTGCGCAGGTCAGGCGCGGCCTGGGCGCCCTGGGCGTCCGGCACCACCACGTCGCGCGACGCGGACGGCTGGCCGGCCTCGGCCAGCAGCGTCTGGATCACGCGCTCGGAGTTGGCGTAGTCGCCCTCGCCGAACTGGTGATGGCGGATGTTGCCGCGCGCATCGACAAAGTAGGCGGCCGGCCAGTAGTTGTTGTCGAACGCGCGCCAGATGCGGAAGTCGCTGTCCAGCGCCACCGGGAAGTTGATCTTGAAATCGCCAATCGCGCGGCGGACGTTCTCCGGGCGCTTTTCGAACGCAAACTCGGGCGTGTGCACGCCGATCACGGTCAGGCCGGGGTACTTGTCGGCCCACGCCCGCAGGTACGGCAGCGTGCGGATGCAGTTGATGCACGAGTACGTCCAGAAGTAGACCAGCGTGACCTTGCCCTGCAGCTGCTGGCGCGTGATGGGCGCGCCGTTGGGCGTGTTGAACCACTGGACGGCGCCGTCCAGCGCCGGCAACTGGCCTTCCACGGGCAGGCGGCTGCCGAAGCCGGCGCTCATGTCGTTGGCCGCCAGCAGCATGCCGGGGCCGGCCTGGGCCACTTCCGGGGCGGCCGGCCGCACCGGCGCGGCGTCCTTGTGCAGCCGCTCGATCAGCGCCTGCTCCAGCCGGGCCGGGCCGCCAATCGACAGCCGCGCCAGCAGGCCGGTATCGGCGCCGATGGCGATGGCCGCCACGCCGCCCAGCACGCCCACGCCCTGGCCGCGGCGCAGCCATTCGCCCGCGCCCATCGACCGCTTCATGGCCGCGAAGAGCCGCCCGCCCACGCCCAGCGCGGCGGCCAGCGACGTCGCCGCGCCGGCCGCGTACGCCACCAGCAGCAGCGAACTCTGCACGCTGGCGCCCTGCAGCGCCGCCGTGGTCAGCACGATGCCGAGGATCGGGCCCGCGCACGGCGCCCAGAGCATGCCCGTGGCCACGCCAAGCAGCAGCGACGCCCACGGCGAGGCACCGGTGCCCGTGCCGTTGCCGGCCAGCCGGTTGCCCAGCGCCACCACCGGCCGCGTCAGCGCATCGGCCAGCCGCGGCACCAGCAGCGACACGCCAAAGACGGCCAGCAGCGCCAGCGCGGCGTAGCGGCCGTACTCGTTGGCGCGTACGGCCCAGGCCCCGCCCACCGACGCCAGCGTGGCCACGGCCGCAAAGGTCAGCGCCATGCCGGCCAGCATCGGCAGGCGGCCGCGCAGGAAGGGCTGGCCGCTGCCGCTCAGCACGAACGGCAGGACGGGCAGGATGCACGGGCTCAGGATGGTGAGCGCGCCGCCCAGGTAGGCAAGGATCAGCAGGGTCATGGTCGGGTCCTCTCGGCAAGGATGTCGGGCCAGCAATCTGGCATGCCCCAATGAGACGCCGCTGATCTACCGTAAATGTGTCGCCGAACGGCAAAGTTGTATGGCTTTGTGGGGCCCGCGCGCCCAGATACATTGCGATACACGGAAACCGGCGGCCGCCCATACAATCACGCCAACAGACGGATCGTTCACATTTCGCCAAGAACAAATTACCAGGGGTGACGCTGATGGAATCGCACGTAGACCACGTTCTGATCGTTGACGACGATCGGGAAATCCGGGAGTTGGTATCCACTTACCTGACCAAGAACGGCCTGCGCGTGACCATGGCGCCCGACGGCCGGCACATGCGCCAGTTCCTGGAGGCCAACACGGTGGACCTGATCGTGCTGGACGTGATGATGCCCGGCGACGACGGCCTGGTGCTCTGCCGTGAACTGCGCGCCGGCAAGCACAAGGCCACGCCGATCCTGATGCTGACCGCCCGCGACGACGAGACCGACCGCATCATCGGCCTGGAAATGGGCGCCGACGACTACCTGACCAAGCCGTTCGCGGCCCGCGAGCTGCTGGCGCGCATCAAGGCCGTGCTGCGCCGCACGCGCATGCTCCCGCCGAACCTGCAGATCACCGAGGCCGGCCAGTTGCTGGCCTTCGGCGACTGGCAGCTGGACACCACGGCGCGCCACCTGATCGACAAGGAAGGCACCATCGTCGCGCTGAGCGGCGCCGAGTACCGGCTGCTGCGCGTGTTCGTCGACCATCCGCAGCGCGTGCTGAACCGCGACCAGCTGCTGAACCTGACGCAGGGCCGCGAGGCCGACATGTTCGAGCGCTCGGTCGACCTGCTGGTCAGCCGGCTGCGGCAGCGGCTCAATGACGACGCCCGCGAGCCGGCCTATATCAAGACCGTGCGCAGCGAGGGCTACGTGTTCTCGATGCCCGTTGAAATCACGGAGGCACGTCAGTGAGCACTCGCCGCCGCTGGCACTGGCCCCATACGCTGGGGTCCCGGCTGTTCCTGATCCTGCTGACGGGGTTGATCGTCGCGCACCTGATGTCGATCGCGGTGCTGTTCTCCGAGCGCTACATGTCGGCCCGGCAGGTGATGCTGGGCACGCTCGAAACCGACGTGGCCACGTCCGTCGCCATCCTCGACCGGATTCCGGCCGCCGAACGGCCGCAGTGGCTGCCGCGCGTGAACCGGGGCAACTACCAGTACATCCTGGGCCCCGGGGCGCGGGGCGTGCCGGAAATGACCCAGCGCGGCAAGGACATCGCCGAGCGGATCATGGAGGCCACGGGCACGCGGTATCCGGTCACGGTGGAATCGATTCCCGGCGACGGCAAGCAGTTGCAGGCGCACCTGACGCTGACCGACGGCAGCCCGCTGACGATCGACGTGCATCCGCGCATGACACCCATCGCCGAATGGCTGCCCTACGTGCTGGTGCTGCAACTGGCCTTGCTGGTGCTGTGCTGCTGGTTCGCCGTGCGGCTGTCGATCCGCCCGCTGGTCGCGCTGGCCGAGGCCGCCGACGCGATGAATCCCAATGTGAAGTCGGCGCCGCTCGACGAGGACGGGCCGACCGAGGTGGCGCGCGCCGCCCGGGCGTTCAACGCGATGCGGGGCCGGATTGCGCACTTCGTGGCCGAGCGCGTGCAGATCCTGGCCGCCATCTCGCATGACCTGCAGACGCCCATCACGCGGATGAAGCTGCGCGCGGAGATGGCCGAGGATTCCGAGGAAAAGCGCAAGATGGTCAACGATCTGAACGAAATCCAGACACTGGTGCGCGAGGGCCTGGCCTACGCCCGCGGCGCCAGCGGCGACGGCGAGCCGCCGTCGCGCGTGGATTTGGGATCGTTCGTCGAAAGCCTCGTCTACGACTACCAGGACACCGGCAAGGACGTGGCGGTGGTGCAGAACGCGGGCGGCGCCATCCTGACGCGGCCCAACGCGCTGCGGCGCGTGCTGACCAACCTGATCGACAACGCCATCAAATACGGCGGCGGGGCGGCGGAAGTCGGCGTCCGCCGCGAACCGGGCGCCGTGGTCATCGCCATCATGGACCGCGGGCCCGGCATCCCCGAAGACAAGCTCGACGCCGTGCTGCAGCCGTTTGTACGGCTGGAAGGCTCGCGCAACCGCGAAACCGGCGGCACCGGACTGGGCCTGGCCATCGCCCACCAGCTCGTGACAGCCGCCGGCGGCTCCCTGAGCCTGCGCAACCGCGATGGCGGCGGCCTGGCAGCGGAAATACGGCTGGCGGCCTAGCTGGGCGGCAGGACGTCTGCCTTTGTTTCGTAGTTCCGGGGGTTGCTCCCCTTTTGCCGCTTGCGCTGGAATTCGGCTGCGAGCTCGGCGTCCCGGTGTCTTGCTCCCCTCTGCCGCCTGCGGGAAAGGGGAGACCACCATCGCTGGAATTCGGCTGCGAGCTCGACATCCCGGTGTCTTGCTCCCCTCTCCCGCCTGCGGGAGAGGGGTCGGGGGAGAGGGCCAGCGGTTCAAATCGCGATGTTGGTCGGCAAGCAGAGCCTCAACGCCCTCACCCCCAGCCCCTCTCCCGCGCTGCGGGAGAGGGGAGACCACCATCGCTGGAATTCGGCTGCGAGCTTGACGTCCCGATGTCTTGCTCCCCTCTCCCGCTTGCGGGAGAGGGGTCGGGGGAGAGGGCCAGCGGTTCAACTTGCGATGTTGGTCGGCAAGCAGAGCCTCAACGCCCTCACCCCCAGCCCCTCTCCCGCGTTGCGGGAGAGGGGAGACCACCATCGCTGGAATTCCGCTGCGAGCTCGACATCCCGGTGTCTTGCTCCCCTCTCCCGCCTGCGGGAGAAGGGTTGGGGGTGAGGGCCAGCGGTTCAAATCGCGATGTTGGCCGCCAAGCAGCGCAACCCCCCAGCCGCGGAGCAAACCGCACTTCCTGACGCCGCGCTCGCTGCGTCATCCCTTCCCAGCCCTCCCAGCAGCACCTCCCACCCGGCCTGCCCAGGCCCGGCCACCCGCCTTCCAGCCGTCCTTCCCCCCTTTTTGTACGCGACTGTATCAACGCGCCGCGACGATACGTGCCCTGACAGAACGGCCGTGAAGTCGCTACGGGCGCGATACGTCGGGCGCCTTAAATACGTTCCGTGGCAGCGCAACGCAACAACGACAAGGCGAAAACGCTGCTTCGGCACAACCCCGACTCATACCGCAAACCGCTATCCAAAAGGAAACCGATCATGTCCAAGACTCTCGCCCAACGCCTCGTCCTCGCCGTTGCCCTCGCTGCCGCCGCTGCTGGCGCACAGGCTTCCGTCCTCGGTGCCCGCGACCCGTTCACCGAAGGCGCCCGTTCCGCCACCGAAGCACGCGACCCGTACACGGAAGGCGCCCGCTCGGTGCAGGAGCCGCGCAGCCCGTACTACGACGGCGCCCGCACGGTAGCCCTGGTCCGCTCGGCTGATCCGTTCCTCGATGGTGCCCGCTCGGTGCAGGACCAGCGTAGCCCCTACTACGATGGCGCCCGCTCGGTCCAGGAACCGCGCAGCCCGTACTACGACGGCGCCCGCACGGTAGCCCTGGTCCGCTCGGCCGATCCGTTCCTCGATGGTGCCCGCTCGGTGCAGGACCAGCGCGACCCGTACTCGGAAGGCGCCCGCTCGGTGCAGGAACCGCGCAGCCCGTACTACGACGGCGCCCACACGGTGGCCGGCATGGACCGCACCGGCGTCTCGGCGCCCCCGGCCCGTAGCGCCGATCCGTACCTCGACGGCGCTTACGCCTGAGGCGGCATCCGCCCCCGATCGACCCTGAAAACCCTGACTCAACCCCTGCAACAGAAGGAAAAGGAAAGCACCATGACCCGCATCGAAAAAGTCCTGTACACCGGCAAGGTCCACGTCACGTCCGGTGGCCGCGACGGATCGGCCCGCAGCAGCGACGGCAAGCTGGATATCCAGCTCTCGCATTTCGCCGGCAAGGGCCAGGGCACGAACCCCGAGCAGCTGCTGGCTGCCGGCTGGTCCGCCTGCTTCATCGGCGCCATCGGCATCGCGGCGTCGAAGGCCAAGGTGCAACTGCCGCAGGACCTGTCGGTGGATACCGAAGTCGACCTCGGCACGGCCGGCGTGGAGTTCCTGCTGCAGGCCCGGCTGCGCGTGCACATTCCCGGCGTGGACCGCGACGTGGCGCGCCAGCTTGTGGAAACGGCGCACCGCACCTGCCCGTACTCGAAGGCCCTGCACGGCAACGTCCACATCGAGACCGAACTGGTCTGACCCGCCCCGCGTGCCCCGTGGCCTGCCCAGGCAGGCGGCGGGGCGCCGACCTTACAGAAAGGCCCCCGAATCATGCGTAACGTACTCCGCGCCATGCTTGCCGCCATCGGCATCGCCGCGATCTATACCTTCGGCACCGGCGCGATTGCCGAAAGCCCGAAAGTGGGCGACCAGGGCGCCGCGCCCGAATTCGTGGGCATCAACAACTGGCTGAACACGACCCCGCTGACCATGCAGCAGTTGCGCGGCAAGGTGGTGCTGGTGGACTTCTGGACCTATGCCTGCGGCAACTGCGTGAACACGCTGCCGTACATCAAGCAGTGGCATGACAAGTACAAGGACCAGGGGCTCGTCGTGGTGGGCGTGCACACGCCCGAGTTTCCGTTCGAGAAATCGACCGAGAACGTGCAGGCGGCGCTGAAGCGGTACGACATCCGCTACCCGGTGGCGCAGGACAACGCCTACGGCACGTGGTCCGCGTATCGCAACCAGTACTGGCCGGCGCTGTACCTGATCGATGCCAACGGCCGCATCGTCTACCAGCACTATGGCGAGGGCCGCTACAAGGAAACCGAGGCCGCCATCCAGAAGCTGCTGGCCGAACGCCGCGCCGCGCCGTAGCGCGGGCCACGGCGCGATGGCAAGGGGCCCTGCGGGGCCCCTTCTTGCGTGGATGCGTGGCTAGCGCGGGCCGTCCAGCAGCACGATGGTCAGCAGCAGCGACGCGTCGCTGAGCGCCTTCACGTCGTGCCGGACGTTGCCGGCCAGGTAGATCAGGTCGCCCGCGCGCAGCCGTTGCGAACCGTGGTCGAGCGCGACCTCGATCTCGCCCTCGATGCACTGGATCGTCAGCGGCCCGGCCACGGCGTGCGGCGGCAACTGCTTGCCGGCCAGCATCACCAGGCGTGCCACTTCCATGTGGGGCGCCTTGAACAGCGCGGTGGTGGGGGTGTTCTTGAGGTTGGCGCCCAGCGGCAGCACGCTGGCGGTCTGGCCGGACGACAGGTGGGGAATCGACATGGTGCTTCGCTCGCTGGGTGGGGATTGGCTGGTTGTACAGCCGCGCCAGGCTGCGCGCGGTAGCTTTCAGTCTATGGCCAAACGATGCCCGCGGCCCAGTGCGAGTGTGGCAAAGGCAGCGTATGTCGACCCGGGGCGGCATCGTCGGCGTGGGGCAGGCGCGGCCACGCCCGGTGGTCGGGCACGGCCGCGCGGGGGGGGGCCTCAGGCGGCGGCGCCGTCGGTGTAGACGTCGACCGTGCGCGCCGGCTCGGCGGACACGCCGCGGCGATCCATGCCCGACAGCGAGCGGTCGTCGTCACGCTCGCGCGTGACCGGCGCAACGTTGCGCGCGCCTTCGCTGTACGGGTCGAACTGGCCGCTGCGGGCGCCATCGGTGTAGACGTCGCGCGTGTCGACGCGGTAGCTGTAGCCGTACAGCTCGCCGGCAGGCGTGCCGCCGCGCGGGGACGCGGCGTGGGCGGCGCCGGCGGTCAGCCCCAGGGCAACGATGGCGGTGAAAAGGTGGAAAGCGGTAACTCTGCGGGACATGGCAACACTCCGTAAAACAGGTAGAAAGGCAACGAGCGCGTTGGCGCGCTCGGGGGGCTATAACGCACGAGCCGTACCACCATCAAACGGCCGCTTGAAGTGCCGGGCATGCCGCTCCCGGGGCCGATCCGGGCCCTCGGTGTCGGGCGATGGCCAACAGCGCGCACGCCGCCTGCCGGGCCGGGGCCGACACCCGCCGCGCCGCCGGGGCGCTGCTAGACTTCGGGCGTCCCCTGTAGCTGTCCGTCCTGACCGTGAACCTTTCCCACCTTGAACGCCAACTCCAGTTCCTGCGCGAGATCGACCGCCTCAAGCGCGTGATCCGCATGACGCCGCTGATCGACCAGTCGCGCCGCGAGAACAGTGCCGAGCACTCGTGGCACCTGGCCATGTACGCGCTGGTGCTGGCCGAGCATGCCGCCGAGCCCGTCGACGTGACCCGCGTGGTGAAGATGCTGCTGCTGCACGACATCGTCGAGATCGACGCCGGCGACGTGCCGTTCCACGACACCGCCGCGCATGCCGCCCAGGCCGCGCGCGAGCAACTGGCCGCCGAGCGGATCTTCGGGATGCTGCCCGACGCCCAGGCCGCCGAGTTCCGCAGCCTGTGGGACGAGTTCGAGGCCGGCCAGAGCGCCGACGCGCGCTTTGCCAAGGCGGTGGACCGCTTCCAGCCGCTGCTGCACAACGCGGCCACGGGCGGCGGATCGTGGGTGGAGATGCAGGTCACTGAGGCGCAGGCCGCAGCGCGTTACCGTCCGCCCATCGAGCGCGGCTCGCCGGTGTTGTGGGAAGAGGCCGCGCGGCTGGTGCGGCAGCACTTTGCCGGCGGCGCCGACCACTGACGCGGCGCCGATCGCCATTTGGCCTACACGGTTGTCAGACCCCGGCCGACTACCGCGCGGGGCGCTTTGGGTGAATAAGTACGCTATGTGACAAACATCCAGAGGTGACCCCATGAGCAAGGACGTACACGTGGTGCCCGCCCCCGAAGGCTGGGCCGTGGAAGAGGCCAGGACCCCGGCGGGCCGGAAGCTGTTCGCCACGCAGGAAGACGCCATCGAGGCGGCCACGGAGCTGGCCCGGCGCAACCAGTCGGAGCTGTTCATCCATGGCCGCGACGGCCAGATCCGCTCGCGCAACTCGTTCGGGCACGATCCCCGGTCGATCAAGGGATAGCTGGCCCGCGCGAATGGGAGGTCGATCATGCAACCGGCTGAACAGGCAGCGCAGTTCCTGCAGCGCCAGCAGTTGCGGCTGGCCACGGCGGAGTCGTGCACGGCGGGGCTGATCGCGTCGCATATCGCTGACGTGCCCGGCTGCGGCGGCACGCTCAAGTGCGCCATCGTCGCGTACTCGCCCGATGCCAAGGAGCAGATCCTGGGCGTCAATCCAGACCTGATCGCGCGCCACGGGCTGACCAGCGAGGCGGTGTCGCTGGCGATGGCGCGCGGCGTGATGCGCATCAGCCAGGCCGACGTGGCGGTGGCCAACACCGGCGTGGCCGACGATGGCGCGCCCGATGGCACACCGGCCGGCACCCAGTGCTTCGCGTGGCTGTTCCGCCTGCCGGGCAAGACCCAGACGGTGCGCGAGTACACCGAGACGCGGCGCTTCAGCGGCAATCGCACGGAAATCCGCAAGGCGGCGTCCGAATGGGCGCTGGAGCGGATTTCGCACTATCATGCGCTCGCCATGGCGGCCGGGCGGCCCTAGTGGCATGGCGCGTGCTTCGTGATGGCAATCCATTGCCGTGGCGGGCGCCACGGCGCACGCTGCGCGCGTGTCCGGAAATTCACCGTTCCGCACAGCAACGGCCGGGCTGACGCGCAAGCGGGCGGCGGGCGGCCGTCGCTATAGTGGAAACCACGCATCACGGGCCCCGGCACCATGCACCAGGCAACGCGCACCCCCACGACCGACATGCCATTCCTCAAACCAAAAATCAGAGCCACGGTCATCTGCGTACGCGCGGGTCAGGTGCTGCTCGTGTCGAAGGACGGCGCGCGCTGGGCGCTGCCGGGCGGGCGGCCGGACAGCCAGGAGCCGCTGATCGACACGGGCCGCCGCGAACTGCGCGAGGAAACCGCGCTGGAGGCCAAGGCGATGACGGCCGCGTTCCAGTTCATCGGGGCGACGACGGTCCACCACGTGTTCGCGGCCACGGTCGGCAAGTCGGCCAACGCCAAGCCGCGCAACGAGATCAAGCACGTGAAATGGACCTCGCCCGACGGGCTGGACCACCTGGACACCAGCCCGACCACGCGGGCCATCGTCTCGCAGTACTTCCTCTGCAACGTCGACTAGGCGCCCCGGGCCGGGCAGATTTTGCACCGGGTGTGCGCGATGCCCGGCACGATCTGCAATCGGCCGGACCGGCACGTGAAGCGGCGTGCCTCGGCTACTTCACCTGGCCGGCCATCTGGCGGGCCATCTCAAGATGGTGGTTCAGCGTGGGCAGCGTCTCGCGCGCGAACGCCTTGACGCCGTCGTCCTTGGTGTCGTCCACGGCCTTCCGGAACAGCGCCACGGCGTCCTGGTGCGCGTCCACGCCAATCTGCTGCGCGTAGGCCCGGTCGAAATCGGCACCCTTGAGCTGCCCGAGCCTGGCGAGCGCCTGTTTGTCGTTGTCCAGCGGGGACGCCGGCACCTGCACGCCCAGGCGCTGCGCGTGCTGCTTGAGCTTGGCCTCCGCCGCGCGATGGTCCTTGAGCATCTGCGCGGCAAACGCCTTCACGGCCGGGCTGCTGGCGCGGCTTTCGGCCAGCGTGCTGGCCTGGATCTCCATCGATCCGGCCAGCGCGGCCTTGCGCAGGAACATGGCGTCGGCGTCGCCGGCCAGCGCGGTGCCGGGTTTGTCGGACAGCGGCGCCGCCTGGGCCGGCGCGGCCAGCATCAGCAGCGATGCCGCGGCGGCCACGCAGCCAAGCCAGGCGCCGCCGGATCGTACATGGCGGGAAAGGCGGGAAAGTTGTGCGCGCATGATCGGCCTCCGCAGATCGTAGGTATCCATGGCACGCAAGACGCAAGGGACATGCCGGTGGCCGCCACGGCGCATGCCCGCCAGACAGGCACGATGCTTGCGCGCGGTTCCGCAGACAGGCTTTCTGGGAGATTGTGATGTCGAGCAAACCACGCACCGGCGGCGACGCCAAGCCCACCGACACGCCCACCAACCCCGGCGTGCGCACCGACCGCCGCGCCGACGAGGTGAAGAGCCGCAGCGCCGATCCGGGCCAGAGCAGCTACGGCGGCTTCCGCAACGAGGACCCGGGTGCCCAGCACCAGGCCGATTCGGGCGCGGCGGAGCCGTCCAGGGGCAAGGACGCGGGCGGCGAGTCCGGCAAGTCCGGCAAGCAGGGCGCGGGGCGGCCATGAGGCGCGGCCCGCCCGATGACCGCTACCTCGACACCCTGCGCCAGCCGCCGCGCGGCTACGGCGGCGATCCGCGCCGCATGGAGCAGATGCGCTACACGGGGCGCGCCGGCTGGGGCATCGACGGTGGCTATCCCAACGAAATCCGCGACGGCGACCGCTACGACGGCGCCGCCGCCTATCGCCCCGGCCGCGGGCTGGGTGGGCCCAAGGGCTACACCCGCAGCGACGAACGGATCCGCGAGGACCTGTGCGAGCGGCTGGCCCATGCGCGCCATGTCGATGTACGCGAAGTGGAGGTGAACGTGACCGATGGATGGGTGAAGCTGACCGGCACTGTGCCGGCACGCCAGCAGAAATACCGGATCGAGGACATCGCCGCGATGGTGTCGGGCGTCAAGGACGTCGAGAACGACATCCGCGTGGTGCCCGGCACGCAGGACACGAGCTGGACCGGCCAGCCCGGCGAACCGGGCCTGACCGGGCAGCCGGGGCAGGCCGACCAGCCCGGCACGGCCGGGCAGAGCGAGGCCGAGCCGACGCCCGAGGAACTGGCCGATCCCGACGCGCCCACCCGGCCCGACGGCAAGCCAGCCTGACACCTGTTACCGGCCCGCGTGGCCGGTGAAGTGGCAGGCGGTGAAGTGGCAGGCCCCCGGGGGACGCCACGGCCCGCGTATCGATATGCCGCGATCTTCGTTCGCGGCGGCCTTCCGTGCGCCTACGCTTGGCAGGCGCAGCCTTTGACGTGTCCGGTACGCCGACCTAGGCTACTCAGGCACGCGCCCCTGCGCGTTCCCGAGGAGACCTCACCATGGACCTGCGGCCCGATCCGACCTTCCATGCATCGCCGCGGCTCGCGATGCAGGCCCCGGCGGAAACCCACGCCTACACGCTGCTGCTGAGCCCCGATGCGTCGCAGCCCGACGCGCTGGCGGTCATCGACGTCAATCCCGCATCGCCGCGCTACGGCCAGGTGGTGCACACGGTACCCATGACGGCCAGGGGCGACGAGCTGCACCACTTCGGCTGGAATGCGTGCTCGTCGGCGCTGTCGCCGCTCACCGGCCACGCCTTCCTGCAGCGCCGCTACCTGGTCATCCCGGGCATGCGCAGCTCGCGCATCTACATCGTCGATACGCGGCCCGACCCCACGCAGGCACGCATCCACAAGGTCATCGAACCCGAGGAAGTGTTCCGCAAGACCGGCTATTCGCGCCCGCACACCGTGCATTGCGGCCCGGATGGCATCTACGTCAGCACGCTGGGCGGCGCCGGCCCCGACGGCACCGACGGCGCGCCGGGCATCTTCATCATGGACTGCGAGACATTCGAGGTGCTGGGCCGCTGGGAGATCGACCGCGGCCCGCAGGACAAGCACTACGACTTCTGGTGGAACCTGCCGCGCGACTACATGGTGTCGAGCGAATGGGCGCTGCCGCCGCAGTTCGAGCGCGGGCTGGTGCCCGAAGACCTGCTGGCCAACCGCTATGGCCACCGGCTGCACTTCTGGGACCTGCGCGCGCGGCGCAACGTGCAGACCATCGACCTTGGCGCGCAGCACCAGATGGCGCTGGAGGTGCGTCCCGCGCACGACCCCGTGCGCGAGTACGGCTTTGTTGGCGTGGTGGTCGACACGACCAACCTGGAAGGCTCGATCTGGACGTGGTGGCGCGAGGGCGGCCAGTTCCATATCGAAAAGACCGCGACGATCCCGCCCGAGCCGGCTGCCGCCGACGACCTGCCGCCACTGCTCAAGGGCTTTGGCGCCGTGCCGCCGCTGGTGACCGATATCGACCTGTCGCTCGACGACCGCTTCCTGTACGTGTCGTGCTGGGGCACGGGCGAGATGCGCCAGTACGACGTCAGCGACCCGCGCAAGCCCCGGCAGACCGGATCGGTGCACGTGGGCGGCATCGTCCGGCGCACGCCGCATCCCGATGGCCAGCCATTCGCGGGCGGCCCGCAGATGGTGGAGATCAGCCGCGACGGGCGGCGCGTGTACTGGACCAATTCGCTCTATTCCACCTGGGACGACCAGTTCTACCCCGACGGCGTGCCCGGCACGCAGGTGATGGCCCATGCCGGCCCCGAGGGCGGGCTGACGCTCGACGACAGGTTTCGCGTGACGTTCCCCGACGGCTATCGCGCGCATCAGATCCGGCTCGAAGGCGGCGACTGCTCGACCGATTCGTTCTGCTACACGTCGGTGCAGGCGCCGGAGCACGCTTGACCGCAAGCTGGGAGCCGGTCGGCCTGTGGGTCGCCGTGGTGGCGAGCGGCCTCTACCATGGCATCAACCCGGCGATGGGCTGGCCGCTGGCCGTCTCCGGCGCGATGCTCGCGCGCAGTGGCCGGCAGTTGCCGGTGTCGCTGGGCTACCTTGGCGTGGGCCACGCGGTGGCCGTGCTCGCGCTCACGCTGCCGTTCGGCCTGCTGGCCGCGCTGGCCGCATGGGCGCCGACGATCCGCATGACGGCGGCGGTGCTGGTGACGGCCTGCGGCGTGGTGCTGCTGTGCCGGCGCCGGCATCCGCGCGTGCTGGCGCGCATCCCGCCGTCGCGGCTGATGCTCTGGTCGTTTGCGGTGGCGCTGGCCCACGGTGCCGGGCTGATGCTCCTGCCGATCTACCTGGGCCTCTGCACCGCGCCCGATGCCGGGCACCAGGCGGCCACCACGCTGGCCTTCGGCAACGCCGGCACCGCGCTGCTGGTGGCGGCCATCCACACCGCCGCGATGCTCGTGGCGGGCGGCGCGCTGGCGTGGCTGGCGTGGCGCTACGTCGGCCCGCAACTGGTCTCGCGCAGCTGGTTCAACCTCGACGCGGTCTGGGCGCTGAGCCTCGTGATCGTGGGCGTGGCGTCGCTGTGGCTGCTGGCCGTGGATCCAGGTGTCTGAGCGATTGGTGTCAGTCGTCGCGTCAGTCGTCGCTCTGATAGCGGCCGTCGAGCTCGTCGTAGCGCGGCTTGCGCACCAGCCGCTGGCGTTCGCCGAACGGGGCGACGATGGCGGGGTCCTCGGTCATCTGGCCCTGGGTCTGCAGCAGGTCCAGCGCCTGCTGCATGCCGCGCACGGCGCCCTGCAACGCGGCGTTGGCGTACAGCACCAGGCCGTAGCCCATCCGCTCCAGCGCGTCGCGGCCCTGCACCGGTGTCTTGCCGCCGATCACGATGTTGATCAGCAGCGGCACGTCGAACAGGCCGGGCAGCCGCTCGATGTCGCGCAGGTCCTCGATGGCCTCCAGGAACAGGATGTCCGCGCCGGCTTCGGCAAACCGGTGGCCCCGGTCGATGGCGTCGTCGATGCCGTGCACGGCCGCCGCATCGGTACGGGCCACGATCAGGAAGTCGGGGTCGTCGCGCGCGTCGGTGGCGGCCCGGATCTTGCCGACCATCTCGCCCGTGCCGATGACCTGCTTGCCGGCAAAGTGGCCGCACTTCTTCGGCATCACCTGGTCTTCGAGCTGGATGGCATCGGCGCCGGCCCGTTCCAGCGTGCGCACCGCGTGGTGCACGTTCAGCGCGTTGCCGAACCCGGTGTCCGCATCCACCAGCAGCGGCAGGTCCACGGCGTCGCGCACGCGGGCGGTGTGCTCGGCGATGTCGCTCAAGCCGATGAAGCCCAGGTCGGGCAGTCCGAACGACATGTTGGTGACGCCCGCGCCGGTCAGGTAGACCGCCTGGAAGCCGAGGTCCTCGATCACGCGCGCGCTCATGGCGTTGAACGCGCCGGGCATCAGCAGCGCCTGGCGCGCCGCCACCTGCTGCCGGAACGCCTGCCGGCGGGCGGAGGCTTTGGAAGTCATGGGGATTCTCCAGTCAGGCGGGACGCCGGCGGCATCCCGATGCAGGCTGAAGATTACACCTTGCCGGGCAACCGGCTAGAGCGCCGCCGGCACCTTGGCGGGGGCGGGCGCAGCCGAGGCGGCGGGCGCCTTGTCCGGGGTGCTGCCATAGGCAAAGTAGCGCGCCTTGGCGCCCTTGCCCCAGTACGCCACGGTGAACTGCTTGCCGTCGCGGGCGTACAGCAGTTCCAGCGTGCCATTGGCGGCCGCCCACTCGGCGTAGGCGTTCTGGGCGTTGGCGTCGGTCTTGCGTTTCGATTCGTAGCGCGCGTCGAGCTTGTGCGTGACGTCGTCCAGCGCGGTGCGGTCGAAGGTCAGCGTCACCAGCGTCACCAGGTCCTGCGCATCGCAGTTGACGACCGCGCGCGTCAGTCCGGGCAGGTTGAATCGTTCGAGGTGGCGCAGCTCGAAGGCGTCGCCGCCGGCCCACGGCGTCTTGCCGGTCTTCTCGCGGTTCGGGCCGGGCGTCAGCCTTGCGCACTGGGTCTTGCCCAGCTCCAGCCCCAGCGGCGCCGCGACGGCGCCCACGGTGGACTGCGCATGGGCCGCGCCGGCCAGGCAGGCCAGGGCCAGCAGGAATACTTGCTTCATGGGATTGCTTCCAGACGATGTCCCGGGATTTTACGGCTTTCCGCGGGCCCGACTTGAGCGCGGCCGGTCAGCCTTCGGTCAGTTGCCGCGCCAGCAGTTGCGCGTGGGGCGTCAGCGCCTGGAAATCGCGCGCGCAGAGATAGAGGCGGCGGGCCGCCCAGGGTTCGGACAGCGGCAGGATGGCCAGCCCGCGCGGCATGGTCTGCGCCAGTGCGTCGGAAACGATCGAGATGCCGATGCCGGCGTCGACCAGCATCGCCACATGCTCGACGTTGCGAAGCTGCACGCGGTAGTGCAGCTGGCGCCCCAGCCGCGCGGCGCGCTCGGCCAGGTGCGATTCCAGCGCCGTGTCGGCCACGCCGACGATCGGCTCGCCCACGATGTCCGCAAACGCCACCGTTTCCTGCGTGGCAATCGGATGCATGTGGCCGGCCACGACCACGAGCTGGTCCTGGGCGATGCGGTGGGTCTGGAGCGTCGAGACATCGGTGATGTCGGCGACGATGCCCAGGTCGGCGCGGCCCTCGGCCAGCGCCTGGACGATCTCCGCGCTCGGACGCTCGCCCAGGTCGACTGACAGGTCCGGATGGGCGGCCAGAAAGCGGCACAGGTGGGGCGGCAGGAAGGCGGCCAGCGCGGCGGTATTCGACAGCAGCCGTATGCGGCCCTTGAGGCCCGTGGCGTAGTGGCGCAGTTCGCCGCGCATCTGCTCCACCTGGCCCAGGATCGAGCGCGCGTGGCGCACCAGCGCCTCGCCTGCCGCGGTGGGCCGCACGCCGCGCCGGTTGCGTTCCAGCAGCGGCGCGCCCAGCGCGGCCTCCATGCCGGCGATGCGCTCGCTGACGGACGCCACCGCAAGGTGCATCGCGCGGGCGCCGTGGGTCAGGCTGCCGCATTCCACGACGCTCAGGAACAGCCGCATGTCGGTCAGGTCGAAACGCACCGCAACGCCCCTCTGCTTTCGGATGCGCCGAAGTCTAGCACCGGAAATGCCAGATTGCGGACCGGGCCGCCGGTGCATAGCATTCCGTCCATGGATCCGATACTGATGGTTTTTGGCGCTGGATTTGTGGCTGGCGCGATGAACGCCCTGGCTGGCGGCGGCTCGTTCGTCAGCCTGCCGGCGATGATCGCCGCCGGGGTGCCACCGGTTCAGGCGAACACGTCCAGCACCGTGGCGCTGTTCCCGGGCGGGCTCGCCAGCGCGTGGGCCTATCGCGACGGGCTGGGCCCGGTGGGCGCCGTGTCGCTGCGGGCGCTGCTGGTGGCCACGCTGTGCGGCGGGCTGGCCGGGGCGCTGCTGCTGTTGCGCACGCCATCGGCCGCGTTCACGTTCGTGCTGCCGTGGCTGCTGCTGGTGGCCTGTGTGGCGCTGGCGTTCGGGCGCCAACTGGGCGAGGCGCTGCGCAGGCGCTGCCATGTCCACGCCAATGCCGTGCTGGCCGTGCAGTTTGCGCTGGGCGTCTACGGCGGCTATTTCGGCGGGGCCGTCGGCATCATGATGATCGCCATGTGGGGCCTGCTGGACAGCCGCGACATCAAGCGGCTCAACGCCCCGCGCACGCTGATGGTCAGCGCCGCCAACGCGGTGGCCGTGATCGCCTTTATCGTGGCGGGAGCCGTGCGCTGGCCAGAGACGCTGGCGATGCTGATCGGCGCCGTGCTGGGCGGCTACGGCGGCGCGCTGCTCGGCAAGCTCACGCCGCCGCGCGTGGTGCGGGCCGGCACGCTGCTGGCCACGTCGTGCATCACGCTGGCGTTTTTCGTCAAGACCTACGGGCCGGGCATTTTCCGGTAGCGCCCCCCGCCGGATCGGTCAGACCGCGTCCGTGGCGATGGCGGCATCCAGCATGGCGATGGTCAGCCCCACCAGCAGTGCCACCGCCGACGCAATGAACCAGCGCACGGTCTTGCGGTACTCCGGGATGCTGTCGTCTTCCAGCCGCAGCGCGCGAAACAGGGCCAGGATCTGCAGCGCCACCGCGACGATCAGGCACAGCGCGGCCAGCAGCGCGCTGGCGCCCCAGTGGCCGGGACTCTCGAACCCCCAGAAACGCCAGAACGCCAGCGAAAAGCCCAACAGCACCGTGATGGCCGTGATGATGCCCTGCCGGAAGCCCGACGGGACGCCGGACGGCGGCGCAGGCGGTGGCGGGTGCGGCCCATCCGGCGTCGGCATCGGCGCGCTCAACCGGCGGCCCCCGGCATCTGCACCATGGCCAGCGTGGCGATATTGCCGCCGATCACGCGGCTGGCGTGGCCCTTGCCGTGCGTGTCCTCCAGCAGCAGTGCGTTGCCCGGTACCAGCGCGCGGCGCTCGCCGTCCGATGCCTCGAACTCCATCTCGCCATCAAGCACGAAGATCCACATGCGCACCGGCGCGGGATGGAACTGGCCGACCCAGCCGGTGGGGATGACCAGGAAACCCTGCCGCTCGGCCGGGTCCAGGCGCGAGACGCGGAACGCTGGCGCCGGCGGGGCGAAGTCGCGCTCGTGCATGTCGAACGACAGCGCGCCGAAATGCGATTCGCCGGCGTCGTCGCTGTAGAGGCGCCCGAAGGCCAGCGTCGAATGGCTGACGGGCGGGTCGGTGGAGGTGGCGTCGGCCATGGCAGGGCTCCGGTCCGCGTGGCGATCTACCCAGTCTAGTCGCGGCCCGGCTGCCGGCCTAGCCCTGCACGCGCCGCGCGATGGCGCGCTCGAACCAGTCGTCGAGCATGGCTTTCTCGTAGCGCAGCGGGTCGCTGGGGCCGTACAGGTTGACGCCCCAGTTGAAGTGCATGTTGTGGATGCGTTCCTCGCGCGTGGCCAGCGTCTCGTCGCCGTGCGTCAGCACGTAGCGCAGCGTCATGCGCGGCCACGTGGCGTCGCGCACGATGCGCAGGCCGCTTGGGTAGCGCCAGTCGACGTAGCCGGCCAGGTCGATGTCCAGCACCTCGATCGACAGCGCGTAGCCGGGCGGCAGCCCACGGGCGGCCAGCTTCTGCAGGTGCTGGCGGATCGCCTGCAGCACCTGCGCGTCGCTGCCGTAGCCGGCGTGGCGCGAGGCGTCCTGGTACGTGTCGGGATGCAGGAACGTGACGGTCAGCGCGCTCGGCGGCTCGGCCGCCAGGGCGCCGCCCATGGTGGCCAGCATGGCAACGAGCGGCGCGCCGGCCAGCCGGATGGAGAAGCGCCAGGGAAGGCGCAAGGGAAAGCGAGACATGGCACCCCGCCGCGAAAACGCCCGGCTGCACCGCTGGCACGGCACGGCTTCCAGCCGGTGAAGCGCGTGGCCTGCTTCAGCTTAGTACACGGCGCAGCGGTTATGATCGGACCCTTCGCACGATGGAGACCGAGCATGACGCAAGCCCAACAGTATCTGCAGGAAGCCATCCGCCTGGCGCGCGCCAACATGGAGGCGGGCGGCCGCCCGTTCGGCGCCGTGATCGTCCGCGATGGCCAAGTCATCGCCACGGCCGTCAATGAGATCCACAAGACCCAGGACCCGACGTCGCACGCCGAGCTGAACGCCATCCGCGCCGCCAGCCACAAGCTTGGCAGCCCCAGCCTGGCCGGCTGCGCGGTCTACGCCAGCGGCCACCCGTGCCCGATGTGCATGGCGGCGATGCGGCTGGCCGGCGTGACCGAGGTGGCCTACGCCTATTCGAACGACGATGGCGAGCCGTTCGGGCTGTCCACGGCGGCCATCTACGCCGACCTGGCCCGGCCCTTCGCCGAGCAGTCGATGACCATCCAGTACCTGCCCGTGCGGCAGCAGGGCGAGCCCGACCTGTACGAGGCCTGGCAGCAGCGGCAGCGCTGACATCCGCCGCGCCGCCGCCGGCGGCGCTACTTCTGCCTGACCAGGTCGCTGGGCTTCCACGCCTTGTCGAAGAACGCCTGGGTCGGGCCGTAGAGCCGCAGGATCACGAAGTAGCCCTGCCCCGGCAGCGTGCGCAGCCAGTTGCGGCCCTCGCCCGGCGATGTCGGCCCGAAGTAGATGTCGGTCGATCCATCGGCGTTCTGCGCGGGCTTGTCCATCGTGTTGATCGACGGGAAGGGCTGGCCGTTGTCGACGCCGGTCGCCTTCAGCGAGTCATAGATCGTGACGGACCAGAACAGCGCGGCCGGCACGTCCTTCGGCAGCGTCAGCTTGTAGCGGTTGCCGCCGCTCAGGAACTTGCCGTCGGCATCGACGAACGTCGCCGGATACTTGGCGCCCACGTTCACCATTTCCACGGCCATGCCCGGGCTGGCCGAGTAGGCGTTGGCAAAGAACCCGGTGCGCGGGTCGATGTAGTTGAACGTCTCGGCCGTGAACGTGGCGTTGCCCGGGAAGACGTTGAGCCAGCGCCGGTCCGGGTACCAGAGGCCGTTCTCGACGATGGTCTGCGGCTCGTAAGACGCCACGTGCGCCATCTTGGCCGCCGTGCGCGCGGCCTTGTCCAGCAGCGCCCGCTGCCGCGCGTCCGGCGCGAACGGCTTGTCCTTGCGGATGCCCAGCGCGGCCAGCATGCCGCGCATTTCCATGTCCTGCGGGTCGGCGTACTCGTGCGCGATGTAGCGGGCCAGCATGTCGAAGGCCGAGCCGTCGGTGGGGTACAGCATGTCGACGGGCACGCCCGACGCGTTCGGGAACTGCATCGGCCGCGCCGATGCCTCCTTGCCCAGCGGGTAGATGCGCGTCTGTTCCATCACGCGCACCGGCTCGGCCAGCGCCTTCGGGTCCTTGAAGAAGCCGCGCCAGAACACGAACACGCCGTAGGTGCGCGAGCGCATGGTGATGTAGCCCGGCGGCACCTCGCCGCGGTAGTCGGGCGGCAGCAGCAGGTACTTGCCGCCCTTGCCCTTGTCGGGCCCTGGCAGGCCCACGTCGCCGCACCAGCGGCGGCCTTCGATCTCGCCTTCCGTGCAGATCGGCCGCTGGAAGAAGTCGTCGAGGATGCCCTGCAGGCCCGGCGGCACCTCGATCACCATCGGCCCGTCCTCCTTGAGGTCCAGGTAGCCCATGGCGTAGATCACGTCCGAGTTCGGCGTGGTGACCCGCGTCTTGGCGTTCAGCCGGTCCTTCCAGATCGGCAGCACGTTGTAGCCCTTGCCGAACGTCTTCTCCGAGCCTTCCTTCATGCCGTACATGTTCAGCGCCGGCAGCGCCCAGATGTAGCTCTGCACCGCGCGCTGGAAGTACAGCTCGTCCTGCAGCGCGGTAATGCCCTGGCGGGTCGGGTAGCCGCCCTGGAACGGCGTGCCCGCCAGATTCTCGTATCGGGAAGACTGCCCGTGTGCCGCGCCGGCCAACGCCATCGCCAGCGGGGCCGCCGCCATCCATTTCAGTGCTCGTCGCATCGTGTTCTCCGCCAGTTGTGCCGGGTTCGACGGAAATGGTATCGACGATGCACCGGGTGCGGCATTCACTTCTTTCGGCGAACGATATGAATTTTCTCGGGCGGGGCCCCGGACGGCTACTTCCAGGTGTACTTGAAGCCGACGCGGGCCGCGTACTGGTAGTAGTTCTGCTGGCCCCAGGAGCCCGAGACATTGGCCCAGGCCGTGCGGCCCTTGCCCAGGTCCGCGTTCAGACCCAGCTTCAGCTCCATCCGGTTGTGGGGATAGAGGGTGCCCACCGGGATCTGGTTGAAGGCGATGTTGCTGTCCGTGTCGCTGTACCACCAGTTCACGGTCAGGTACGGCTGGTACTTGCGGCCGTCGGCGCGGTCGTAGGTGCGGTGCGTGCGCACGCCGAGCCGGGTGATGACGCCCGAGCTGTCGGCGCCGTTCACGCGCGTGCCGTTGGGCTCGGTGACATCGTCCTCGTTATAGTCGACGTAGATCAATTGCGCCTGCGGCTCCACCACCCAGCGGTCGCGCAGCGGCACCGCGTAGCCCGCCTCGCCCGACAGCGCCAGCCCCTGCGCGTGGTAGCGCACCGAGGGCAGCAGGTCGCCCTCCACGCGGTTGGTGAACCAGCCGTACTGGAACCACGTGTCGACGTAGGCGCCCAGCCGGTTTTCGTCGTTCTGGTACCACGTGCCGTACGCGCCGACGCTCCAGCCTTCCACCTTGCCGCGCGCGTGGAACGCGTTGCCGGCGGCGTCCGCGTCGGTGCTGGCGTTGCCGTAGCTGGCCATCAGCCCGGCGTGCGCGCGGTCGGTCTCCGAGCCCAGGTGCCACTTGGCAAGTTCGAGCCCGCCGTGCAGCAGGAACGAGTCGGTGCTGGTCTTGTAGACGCCGTCCTTGCTGCGGCTGCCCTGCCAGTTGCCCACGGCGCGCAGCCAGCCCGTGCGCGGCTTGTCCTCCGCCCGGTCGAAGCCCTGCGCTTCCACGTACTGCGGCTCGCCCAGCCGGTCGTGCAGGCTGTGGACGAACATTTGCCCGGCCAGCCGCTGGTTGGCCAGGTAGGCCGCCACCTCGGGCCGGTACAGTGCCTGCGGGTTTGGCGTGGGCTCGGGGCTGCGCTCGGAGCGCAGGTACCAGACGTCGCGATTGGCGCCGGCCTGGTCGCCGCGAAACAGGCGGTACTCGTAGACGCCGGCCACGGCACGGCCGTTCAGCGCGAACGCGTTGGGGTCGCTGGCCGACGGCGCCTTGTTGGTCAGCTCGACCAGCGCGATGCCGGCGCCGTTGGTCAGCGCGCCCGCGCCGCCCACGTTGTTCACGGCGATGCGGGTCGGCCCGCCCGGGCCGGTGGCGGTGGCGTCGACGACGAGCATGTCGGACCGGCTGGCCGCGCCGCCTTCGTTGAGCACCGTGTTGAGCTTGAGCGCGCCGCCGTTCGACACGAATGTGCCGCCGCCATCGGCGCCGGGCGTCTGCCCGCCGGTGATCAACAGCACGTTGCCGACGGCCGTGCCGCCACCGGCCACGTCGATGGTGCCGCTGTTCGTGAACGTCCGCACGCCCAGCAATTGCCCCTGCACCGCGCCGCCCAGCACCGGCGCGTTGGCCGACTGGCCGAGCGGCAGGTAGGCGCCGGTGGCGTCGAATGTGGCGATGGCGTCGGCCGGGCTGCGCGTGGCGGCCGTGCCGACTGGCTGCGGCGCCAGCGACAGCGTGCCGCTGTTGTCGACGCTGTTGGCGCCGCTCGTGCCCAGGTTGGCCACCGCCACCTGCCAGGTGTCGCGGACCCCCGTGCCGCTGCCGTCGATGAACCGTCGCAGGTTCCAGGCCCCGGCGTTGGCGATCTGCGTGGCCGACGTGGCGGCGGTGACCACGCCCGTCATCGCGCCCGTGTTGCGCAGCACGAAGCTGCCCGCCGCGCCGTTGTCGGCCGCCACCGCCACGTCGCTGAGCGCCGACAGCCCGGCCCCGTTCTGCACGGCCTGCGCCGCGCCGCCCACGCGGATGCCGGCGCTGGTGCCCCAGCCCGCCGAAATCGGCCCGGTGCTGGTGACGTCGACCGTGCCCTGCGTGGTGGCCTCGATGCCGGATGCGTTGTTGCCGACGGTCTGGATGCCGCCGCTGTTGGCCACGGTGATGGCCGCGGCGGCAGTCGCCTGGGCCAGGATGCCTTGCGAGTCGGCTACGCCGAGCGTCTGGATCGATCCGGTGTTCGTGATCTGCTGCGCGCCGGTGCTGCTGAAGCTGCGCATGCCGCGCTGGGTGGCGCCGCGCGCGAGGATCGCGCCGGCGTTGCGGACGGTGACGCTGCCCGCGCCGGTGCCGCCGCTGAAGCCCGAGCCGGCGACGATGCCCGCGCCCGACCCGTTGACGTCGATCTGCCCGCCCTGGAAGTCGATGCTGACCGGGCCGCCCAGCGTGGTGGCCTGCAGGCCGAACGAGCCGCCGCCGGAGCCGTCGCCGCCGCCGTTGTCGGCATGGGTGACGATGGTGCCCGACGCGCGCACGGTCACGGGCGCGGTGGCTGAATCATTGGTGGCGTAGATGCCGTTGGCGTTGGCGTTGAACGTTTCGAGCTTGCCCCCGTGGTAGTCCACCGTCGTCGCGTTGGTGTTCGAATGGGCGCGGATGGCGCCCGCGCCGTTGCCGACCACCGTGATGTTGCCGGAATAGTCCACCGTCGACGTGCCGTTGACCGCGCTCATGATGATGCCGTAGCCGCGCCCCGAGGTCGGCGCGCCGCGCACGGCGATGTCGCCCGAGCCCGTGACCTGGGCGTTGCTGGCGCCGCGCGCGATCACGTAGATGGCGCGCGACCCCTCTGCGTCGCCGGCGTTGGCGGGGCTGCCCACGGTCAGCGTGCCGTGGTTCTCCACGGCGATGTTGCCGTCGGTGGCGCCGCCGCTGACGTAGATGCCGTGGCCCTGTATCCCGGTGGTCGTCAGGGCGCCACGGTTGACGATGGTGATGTCGCCGCTGGTGGTGGCGGCGGCGCGCAGCGCGCTGCCGGCCGTGCCGTCGGTCGTGATCGCGCCCGTATTGCGGATGCTGACCGCGCCCGTGCCGCCCCAGCCCAGGATGCCGAACGCGTTCTCGTCGATGGACCGGATGCTGGCGCCGTTGTCGATCGTGATCGCGCCGCTGCCGACGGTGCGGGCCCAGATGCCGGCGTGGTTGGCCTTGCCCGCTTCCAGGCCGGGGTCGGCGGGGTCCGCCACGCCGTTGGTGTTGTCGACGATGATCGACACGCCGCTGCCTACCGTCGCGGAGATGGTGCCGGCGCCCACTGCGCGGCCATGGACGCCGTTGCCGCCCACCACCGAGATCTGGCCCGTGCCGTTGTGCACGATGCTGGCATTGCCGCCGCCGGTGTTGTTGGCGTCCAGCCCGTCATGGTCGTTGCCGTTGACGAGGTTGGTGATCTGGAGCGCCGTGCCGGCCGTCACCGAGATCGATGCCGCGCCCCCCGTGTTGTTGAGCGCGTTGGCGCCGTCCAGCGCAGTCGCGCCGGTCAGCGTGATGCCGGTGGCACCGCCGGAGAACGTCACCGTGGCGTCGCCCGGCGCGCCCGTGACCTGGGCCTGGACCCCATGGGCGTTGCTGACCGTGGCGCTGTTCGTGATCGTCGCGCCGTCCACGGTCACCGACGCGCTGGCCTGCCGGCCGAATGCCCGCAGGCTGGAGGCGGTACTGCCGCCGAACGTGGCGCCTGGCAGCGTGCCCAGCACGGCCGCCGTGCCGATGGCCGGCTGGCACAGCACGCCGGTCGGAAAGCTGCCCGAGATGTCGCTGCCGCAGCGCGCCGTGGCCTGGGCGGCGGCCGGCGTGGCATGCACGGACAGCGCCACCAGCGCGGCGGCGCCCAGCGTCACGCGCGGCGTGGGCGCGTCCGGCTCCGGGCCATCGTTGCGGAAGGGTGGGTAAGAAGCAGACGCAGCCAGGCCCATGACATCGTTCGCCGGGGAACCATCGTCACTGCATTGTTGGCGGTCGCGTCACCTTCCGTAATTGGATCTTTTTTGATTGCGTCTGAAGAGATTTGTTAGAAGTATCAAAATCTCTGACTGCGCAGTGAAGGTGCGGGCGGGCCGGCTTCCGGTGGAAACGGCCCGCCCGTCCGGGCCGGCTGCCGTTCAGTCGAGCGTGATCTTGCCGGCCTTCACGATCTGCGCGTAGCGCGTGGTGTCGCGCTCGATCAGCTTGCGGAACTCGTCGGGCGTGCTGCCCACCGGGATGAAGCCCAGCTCGGTCAGCTTCTTCGCCACGTCGGGGCTGCGCGTGGCGGCCGCGATCTCCTTCGCCATGCGGTCGACCACCGGCTGCGGCGTGCCGGCCGGGGCCAGCAGGCCGGTCCACGAACTCATGATGAAGCCGGGAAAGCCGGACTCCTCCATGGTCGGGATGTTGGGCTCGCCGGGCCAGCGCTTGGCGGATGCCACGGCCAGCACGTTGATCTTGCCGGACTTCACGTGCGGCATCGGCACCAGCAGCGGGTCGAACGCCACGGAGACCTCGCCGGCCACCAGCGCGGGCAGGATCGGCGCGCTGCCGTTGTACGGCACATGCGTCATGCGGACTTTCGATTCCATCGCCAGCCGCTCGCCGGTCAGGTGCGCCGAGCTGCCGACGCCGCTGGAGCCGAACGTCAGCGCGTCCGGATGCTTGCGGCCGTAGTCGACCAGCTCGCCGACGCTCCTGGCGGGCACCTTCTTGCTGGCAAACAGGAACAGCGGCAGTTCTGCCATTTCCGCCACCGGCGTCAGGTCCGACGGCTTGTAGCTGAGCTTGGAGTACAGCGACATGTTGGCGCTGTACGCGGCCAGCACCGACACGAACGTGTAGCCGTCCGGCGCCGAGCGCGCGGCCACGCCCACGCCCAGCGTGCTGTTGGCGCCGGGCTTGTTCTCGATGATGATCGGCTGGCCCAGGCTCTGGGACACGCGCTCGAACACCACGCGCGACACGGTGTCGGTAGACCCGCCCGGCGTGTACGGCACGATGACCTTGATCGGCTTGCTGGGCCAGGCGTCCGCGGCAAAGGCGGACGGGGTGGACAGGGTGGCGATGGCAACGGCCATCCCGCACGCGGCACGCGCGGCTTGACGCTTGATACGCACTACATCTCCTTCACTGACGTTCTGCTCGCACCCGGTGGCGGCGCCCCGAGGCTCTCGGCCGGACGGCGCCGGCCGGGCGATTATCGGCGAGGAACCGGGCGGCCGGCGTCAGGGTCAGCCCCCGGTTGTGCGATGCAATGTGCGATAGCCGCACCGGCGCGGGCCGGCCATGCTGCAGGGCAGGCCGGCATGGCGCGACGGGTGCCGGTCAGTCGATGCGCGCGCCCGAGCTGACCACCACGGGCTTCCACGCCTGGTACTCGGCCACGACGAACTTGCCGAACGCGTCGGGCGTCAGGCTCATCGCCTCCGCGCCCTGCTGCGCGAGCTTGCTGCGCATCTCGGGCTGCGACAGCGCGTCGGTCACCGTGCGGTTCAGCCTGGCGACGATCTCCGGCGGCGTGCCCTTCGGCGCGAACAGGCCGAACCACGCGCCCGTCACCACGTTGCGCACGCCGGCCTCGGCCATCGTCGGCACGTCGGGCAGCGCGCTCGACCGCTTGCGCGACGTCACGGCCAGCGCGCGCAGTTGCCCGCCGCGGATATGCGAGATCACCGACGGCACAGTCGCGAACATGAACTGCACGCGGCCGGCCAGCAGGTCGTTCAGCGCGTCGGCGCCCTTGTACGGCACGTGGGTCGTCTTGGTGCCCGCGCTCTCGTTGAACAGCACGCCGGACAGGTGCGCGGCCGTGCCCACGCCGGTGGAGCTGAAGTTGAGCTGGTTCGGGTGCGCCTTGGCGTAGGCGATGAACTCCTGCACGGTCTTGGCCGGCACGCCGGGGCTGACGACCATCACGTTGGGCACGTCGGCGATGGGCGCCACGGCCTGCAGGTCGGTCTGCGGGTTGACCTTGAGGCGGCTGTACAGCGTGGGGTTGATCGCCACGGGGCCCACCGACGTGGCCAGTAGTGTGTAGCCGTCGGGGTCGCTGCGGCCGACGAAGTCCGTGCCGATGTTGCCGCCGGCGCCGGGGCGGTTTTCCACCACCACGCTCTGGCCCAGCGCCTTGCCCATCTGCTGCGCCACCTCGCGCGCCAGGATGTCGGTGGTGCCGCCGGCCGTGAACGCCACGACCACGCGGATCGGCTTCGACGGGTACGGTTGCTGGGCATGGGCTGTCGCGGCGCAAAAAAGCAGTACGCCGGCGGCCGAGCGCCGCAGGAAGTCTTTCATCGCTGTCTCCGTGTGTCTCTTGTCATGGGGCCTGCCGCTGGCGCGGTAGCCCTGGGACCATCTTAGAAAGACGGCGGCGCCGAGCTTTGACGAAACAGAAACGCTGCGTTCTTGCCGTGCGGCGGGGGCGCGCCTACCTGGGCTTCAGGAAATGCTGCTCCATCGCGGCGCAGCGGCTCAGGTATTCCAGCAGCCGGCCCACGGCCGATGGCAGGCTGTCGCGGTCGCGCACGCAGACATAGAACGCGCGCTCGGCCCAGTCGTCCTTCAGCGTCAGCAGCGACAGGCCCATCATCTGCAGGTAGTTGCGGGCGATGCCCTCGGGCACCACGGCCAGGCCCAGGCCCTCGCGCACCATGCGGCAGCGCGCCTCGAAGTTCGACACCTGCGTCTTGACGGTTAGCGGGCGCGAGATCGTTCCGGACACCAGCGTCAGGAACGCGTCGAACGTGTGGCGCGGAAAGTAGCCCAGGAAGTCGTAGTCCAGCGCCTCTTCCAGATGCAGCGCACCGCGCGCCTCCAGCGGATGCCCGCGCGGCACCACCAGCCCCACGCGGTCCTGGCGGTATGGCAGCGAGTGCACGCCGGGGCTGGGGCTGCGCGCGTGGTAGATGCCGATGTCGGCGTCGCCGTTGGAGACCATGCGCGGGATGTCGAAGCTGAACGCTTCCACCAAGTCGATGCGGGCCTCGGGGTCGTGCTTCAGGAAGCCGCTGATGTCGGCCGGCAGGAACTGCAGGATGGTCGACCGGTTGGACGCCAGCCGGATCTTGGCGATGCCGTCGAGCGAGTAGGCCGCCAGCGCGTCCTGCGCAAGCTGCACGCTGCGCACGATGGCCTTGGCGCGCTGGTAGAGCATGGCGCCGGCCGGCGTGGGCTCCACGCCGCGCCCGTGGCGGCGCAGCAGCGCCGTGCCCGCGCGCCGTTCCAGCTCGGCAATCCGCTTGCTGGCGGCGGAGGTGACCAGGTTCTCGCGCTCGGCCGCACGTGACAGGCTCTTCTCTTCCACGGCGGCAATCAGGATGGCAAGCGAAGGAATGTCCATGTCCATGGGTCGGGCGTGCTCCGGAAGGAAAAGCTGCGCGCAAAACGGCGTGCGCCGAGTATGCACCAGCCCGGGCCGGGCCGGATACGCGGCCGGGCTCGGGAGCTTTCACCAAATGTCAAAGCTGGGCCGGTGGCGGTTCGTACGATGGAGGCATTCCAGAGGAGACCACCGGAGACCCCCGGCATGCTGATCGACCGATTTGCCGACTATGTCGGCAGCCAGGCCCATGCGCCGCTGCCCGACGACGTACAGCACCACGCCCGGCGCGTGGTGATCGACTGGTTTGCCGCGCTGCTGGCCGGCGTGCCGATGGCGCCGGGCCAGCAACTGATGAAGGCCCATCGCGCCGAACTGGGCGTGGGACACAGTACCGTGCTGGGCCACGGCACCACGGCCTTCCCGGCGCTGGCCGCGTGGATCAACGGCAGCGTGTCGCACGCGGCCGAGTTCGACGACATCTACCGCGACGCGGTCTATCACCCGGGCTGCCCGACCATCGCCGCCGCGCTGGCCGTGGCCGAGCAGTGCGACGCCAGCGGCACCGACCTGCTGCGCGCCGTGGTGGCCGGCTACGAGGTCTCCACGCGCATCGGCACGGCGATCCAGCCCGCGCACTACCGCTACTTCCATACCACCGGCACGGTCGGCTGCATCGGTGCCGCGGCGGCCGGCGCGCTGCTGCTGGCGCCGGGCGATGCCGGCGTGGCCGGCCATGCGATGGCCACGGCCACCACGTTTGCCTCCGGGCTGCAGCAGGCCTTCCGCTCCGATGCGATGACCAAGGCGCTGCACGCGGGCCATGCGGCCCAGACCGGCGTGCTGGCCGCGCAGGGCGCCGCGCATGGCGTGACCGGCGTGCGCGACATCCTGGAAGGCGACGCCGGCTTTGGCGCGGCGCTGGGCGGCAGTCCGGACTGGTCGCGCGTCACCGACGGCCTGGGCAGCGACTTCCACGTCACGCGCATCACGCAGAAGAACCACGGCTGCTGCGGCCACACGTTCGCCGCCATCGACGCCACCATGCAGCTCGTGCGCGACCACGATCTCGATCCGTCGCGCATTGCCGCCGTGCACGTGCAGGCGTACCAGGTGGCGCTGGACGTCACCGGCAACTTCCATCCGGCCACGCCGTTCGAGGCGCGCTTCAGCCTGCCCTACGTGGTGGCGCACGGCATCCTGCACGGCGCGGTGCGGCTCGATGCGTTCAGCCCCGCGCGCCTGGCCGATCCCGCCATCCGCGCGCTGATGCAGCGCATCACGCTGACCGCCGATCCCGCGCTGACCGCCGCCTTTCCGCGCCAGCGCGCCGCGCGCGTGGCGATCGAGTTGGCCGACGGCCGCCGCCACGAGCACTTCGCGCCCTACCGGCGCGGCGATCCCGAAGCGCCGCTCGACGACGCGACGCTGGCGGACAAGTTCATGGAGCTGGCCGGCCCCGTGCTGGGCACGATCCGCGCCGCCAGCCTGCTGGACGCGCTGTGGCAGCTCGACGCGCGCCCGGTGCGCGCGCTGGGGCTCGGTGCGCTGCGCGCGCGCTGAAGCCATCCCCTCATTGATACCGAAGCAGACGGAAGAGTCATGACGAGAGTCGACAAGGAAATCGTGGCCGGCGCGCCCGCCGTGGCCGCCACGGGCAAGGACCTGGCGCGCGCGCTGTTCGCGCCGCAGGCCGTGGCGCTGGTGGGGGCATCGGCCGACGAGAAGAAGAACACGGCCCGGCCGTTGCGCTTCATGCGCAAGCACGGCTTCCAGGGCCGCATCCTGCCGGTCAACGCCGGCCGGAGCGAGGTGATGGGGCTGGCCGCGTACCCGAGCGTGGCGGCGCTGCCCGAGCCGATCGACCACGCGTTCGTGATGGTGCCCGGCGCCCACGTGGCCGAGGCGCTGGCGCAGAGCGCCGCGCAGGGCGCGCGCGTGGTGACCATCTTCTCCGATGGCTTTGCGGAACTGGGCCAGGCCGGCATGGCGGCGCAGCAGGCGCTGGCCGAGCAGGCGCGCGCGCTGGGCGTGCGCGTGCTGGGGCCGAACAGCATCGGCGTGGTCGACATCCATAGCGGCGCGGTGCTGTCCGTCAACGCGGTGCTGGAGATGGACGCGCTGCATGCCGGCCCCGTCAGCGTGGTGTCGCAGAGCGGGTCGATGCTGGGCGCGCTGCTGTCGCGCGGCGCGGCGCGCGGCATGGGCTTTGCCAAGCTCGTGTCGGTGGGCAACGAATGCGATATCGGCGTGGGCGAGCTGGTGGACCTGCTGGTCGACGACGCTGCCACCGAGGTCATCCTGTTGTTCCTGGAAACGATCCGCGACGCGGCGGTGCTGGGTCCGGCGCTGCGCCGCGCCAGGGCCGCCGGCAAGCCGGTGCTGGTCTACAAGCTCGGGCGCTCGGCGCAGGGCGAGGCGCTGGCCCAGTCGCACACGGGCGCGCTGGCCGGCAACGACGCGGCCGTGGACGCCTTTCTGCGCCAGCATGGCGCGATGCGCGTGGAGCTGCTGGAAACACTGTTCGAGGCGGCGCCGCTGGCCAGCCGCTACGCGCGCACGGTGCCCGCGCTGGACCGCGCCCCGCGCGTGGCCGTGGTGACGACGACCGGCGGCGGGGCGGCCACGGTGGTGGACCGCCTGGGCCTGTCCGGAGTCGAAGCCGTGGCGCCGCCCGACGCCTTCATCGCACACATGGCGGCGCGCGGCGTGAAGATCCGGCAGACGCCGATCATCGACCTGACGCTGGCCGCCACCGGCGCGCAGTACCGCGACCTGGTGGAGCAGATGCTGCAGGGCGACTGGTGCGATGCCGTGCTGTGCGTGGCCGGGTCGTCGGCGCAGTTTCATCCGCAGCTTGCGGTCAGGCCCATCGTCGAGGCGTCGGCGGTGGGCGGCAAGCCGCTGCTGGCGTTCCTGTCGCCGGAAGCCACGCAGTCGCTGCAGGTGTTGCAGGACGCCGGCGTGCCCGCGTTCCGCACGCCCGAAAGCTGCGCCGATGCGCTGGCCTGCCTGTTTCGCGCGGCCCGGGCGGGCCAGGGGGCGCCCGATGCGCCGCTGCCGCCGCTGGCGTGGCCGGCCGGGCTGCCGACGCAGGGCGACCTCAGCGAAATCGAGGCCGCCGCCGTGTTCGCGGCGCTGGGCGTGCCCGTGGCGCCGGCGGCGCTGGTCGATCCGGCGTCGCCGGCCCACGCGGTGCCGTATCCGGTGGTCGCCAAGGTTTGCTCGCGCGACATCCTGCACAAGACCGAGATCGGCGGCGTGCAGGTGGGCGTGCGCGACAACGCCGAACTGGCCGCCGCCGTACAGCGCCTGATGGCCAACGCGCGCGCCCACGCGCCGGCTGCCCGCGTCGACGGCATCCTCGTCCAGCGCATGGAGGACCGGCTGCTGGAGCTGATGCTCGGCTATCGGCTGGACCCGCTGGTGGGGCCCATCGTCGTGCTCGGCGCCGGCGGCATCACGGCCGAGCTGCATCGGGACGTCAGCCTGCGGCCGGCGCCCGTCAGCCTGGCCGACGCGCGGCAGATGATCGACGAAGTGCGATCCACGCGCATCGTGCGCGGCTTCCGTGGCCTGCCGCGCGGCGACGTCGACGCGCTGGCCGATGCCATCGTCCGCTTCTCTCGCCTGGCGGCACTGGACGGCGCCACCGTGGCCGAGGCCGAGATCAACCCGCTGTTCGTGCGCGCCGACGGCGTGGTCGGCGTCGACTGCGTGCTGCGCCTGGCCGACTGACCGGCACGCGCAGCCATCCCCATACCCAGCCTCACCGGAGACACCATGCATTTCAAGCTCACCCCCGAACAGCAGGAATTCCAGGACGCCGTGAGCCGCTTTGCCGAAAAGGCACTGCGCCCCGGCGCCCGCGAGCGCGCCCATACCGACGCCTACCCTTGGGACGTGGCGAAGAAGATGGCCGAGCAGGGCCTGCTCGGCATCACGATTGCCGAGGCCGACGGCGGCCAGGGCGGCACGCTGATGGACGCCGTGATCGCCATCCAGGCCGTGGCGGCCCACTGCCCGCGCAGCGCGGACGTGGTGCAGGCCGGCAACTTCGGCGCGATCCGCGTGCTGGCCGAGTACGGATCGCCGGCGCAGAAGGACAAGTGGCTGGCGCCGCTGCTGCGCGGCGAGACGCTGATCTCGGTCGGCATGACCGAGCCCGAGGCCGGATCGGCCGTGACCGAGCTGAAGACCAGCGCCACGCCCGACGGCGAGGGCTTCCGCATCAACGGCACCAAGATCTTCACCACGCATGGGCCCCATGCCGACGTGATCCTGGCGTACGTGCGATTCGGCCCCGGCGTGGGCGGCATCGGCTCGGTGCTGATCGACACGAAGGCGCCGGGCGTGCGCATCGGCCAGAAGTCGCGCTTCATGTCGGGCGAGGAATGGGCGCAGATCTACTTCGAGGACGTCTACGTGGCGCCGCAGGACGTGCTGCTGGGCGAGGGCGGCTTCAAGAAGCAGATTGCCGGCTTCAACGTCGAGCGCATGGGCAACACCGCGCGCTCGCTGGCGCTGGGCCGCTATGCGTACGAGGTGGCGCGCCAGTGGGCGCTGCAGCGCAAGCAGTTCGGGCGCCTGCTGTGCGAATTCCAGGGGCTGCAGTGGAAGTTCGCCGAGATGAAGATGAAGCTCGATGCCGGCCAGCTGCTGCTGTACCGGGCGGCCAGCAATGCCGACAGCGGCCTGCCGTCGGCCGAGGAAACGGCCATCGCCAAGGCGTTCTGCAACCAGGCCGGCTTCGACATCGCCAACGAGGCGCTGCAGGTGATGGGCGGCATGGGCTACAGCCAGGAGGAACTGGTCGAGTACTGCCAGCGGCGCTGCCGGGGCTGGATGATCGCCGGCGGCTCGATCGAGATCCTCAAGAACCGCATTGCCGAGGCGGTCTTCGAGCGGACGTTCTCGCAGCGGCCCTGAGCGCCGGGTGTGCCGGGGGCGCCGGGATCAGGCCGCCTCGGCTGTCACGGCGGCCGACGGCACGCTCAGCATGGCGCCTTTCTCGCGCGCGCGGAACACGGCCTCGGTCTTGCTGCGGGCCGCCAGCCGGCGGTAGATCTGCAGCGTGTGGCTCTTGACCGTTGGCACCGAAATGTCCAGCCGGCGGCTGATCAGCTTGATCGACATGCCCTTGGACAGCAGCACGAGCACGTCGTACTGGCGCTGCGTCAGGTTCAGCAACTGGGCCTCGGCGGCAAACGCGGGCAAGCCCTGGCCGACATTGCGCGCGGGCACCATCGGCAGGACCACGGCAACCCCATCGTCGGACGGCGCGGCTTCGCGGCCGGGCTCCGTGCCGCCGGTGCGCATGGCGCCGATGATCCGGCGCATGGTCTGCTCGATGTCGTCGGCCGGGGCGTTCTCCGGCAGCCACGATAGCAGCGGCGACACCGTGCGCGGGGGCGTCCACTGGACCGTGCCGCTGGAGCCCAGGTACAGCACGCCCCGGACGGCGTCGGCGGTGCCCAGCAGTTCGAGCGTGGCGGCGTCGTACCCCTGGAACAGGTCGCCGACGATCAGCAACTCGATACCCCGCAGGGAATGGGCGCGCGATGGCGATGGCGACAGCGCAGGCGAGACCACGCTGGCGTCGTGGACGTCCGCGATCCGGTGCAATACCTGCTGGATGCCAAGGCCGATCAGCGGCCTGGACTCTAGAACCGCAGCCTTCATCTGAAGCTCCCCTTGTTTCTGATTTTGTGTTTGAAAAAGGAGCAGCGCAAAAACCGTTCCAGAATGAAAATCGCGCCACAACCCGCATGGCGCCGTGAAAACCTGACCGGCGCCCGTTACGTGTTACGTAACATTGGGCGCCGCACGTGCTGCAATATTTACCTTTTTTCCGATTGCCAGATTAAGGTGGGGTTAAGTCGAAATGTATGCATGCCCCGCCGTTGGGGGGTATTCGGATAATCGCCGCGGCATTTACTGGCTGGTCGCGTCCGCGTCGCCTTCGCCCGCCAGGCGCTCGTTCGGCGTCTTGCCGGGCGCGGGGTGCTCGGGTTTGAGCACGTGGCCGGAGGTTTCGTCGTCGACGAGTCCATTACCGTCGCCGGACACCTTGATTTCGACTGTCTGGTTTTCGCTCGCCTTGTTCGCGTCGTTTTCGGCGGGGGTGTTTTGCGGGGCATTGTCCCGGGGCGTATTCATCTTGGACTCCTTTGGCTGCTGAATAAGACATGGGTAACCGGATGTGCTTGGCGCAGCAAGGTTCAGACCAAGGTTTGCCGCCGGAACGCAAAAAGGCCCGCATCGCTGCGGGCCTCTGATACCAGCGCGAAGCCGGGCGGGTTACAGCGCCCCGGCCAGCCGGAACTGGCCCACGGCGCGGTGCAGCGCGTCGGCCTGGTCCTCCAGCGACGCGGCGGCGGCCGTGGCCTGCTCCACCAGCGCGGCGTTCTGCTGCGCCATCTGGTCCATCTGCGACACCGCCTGGTTGACCTGCTCGATGCCGCCGGTCTGTTCCTCGGTGGCGGCGCGCATCTCGCCCATCAGGTCGGTCACGCGCTTGACGGCCTCGACGATCTCTTCCATCGCCTTGCCGGCGCCTTCCACCAGCGTCGCGCCGTCTTCCACGCGCTGGGCCGAGTTGTCGATCAGCGACTTGATTTCCTTGGCCGCCGTGGCGCTGCGCTGGGCCAGGCTGCGCACTTCCCCGGCCACCACCGCGAAGCCGCGGCCCTGCTCGCCGGCCCGGGCCGCTTCCACGGCCGCGTTCAGGGCCAGGATGTTGGTCTGGAAGGCGATGCCCTCGATCACGGCGATGATGTCCACCACCTTGCCCGAGGCGTCCTTGATCTCGCCCATCGTCGCCACGACCTTGTGCACGATCTCGCCACCGCGCACGGCGATATCCGACGCGCCCTCGGCCAGGTGCGCCGCCTGGCGCGCGTTATCGGCGCTCTGGCGCACGGTGCTGGTCAGTTCCTCCATGCTCGCGGCGGTCTGTTCCAGCGACGCCGCCTGTTCCTCGCTGCGGCGCGACAGGTCGACGTTGCCGGCCGAGATCTGGCGCGCCGCCCCGGCGATGGCGTCGGCGGAGCCGCGGATCTGGCCGATGGCGCCGGTCAGCCGCGCCTGCATCTGCTGCATGTTGTACAGCACGCTGTCGCGGTCGTGCGGCGCGGTCTCGACCTGCGTGGCGAGGTCGCCCTCGGCGATGCGCGCGGCAATGTGCGACGTCAGCGCCGGTTCGCCGCCAAGCTGCTTCTGCAGGCTCATCGACACCCGCACCATCACCACGCTCATCAGCGCGCCCACGGCCACCAGCCAGCCCAGCGCCTTCCAGAGCGCGGCGCGGAATTCGGCGTGGATGTCGTCGAGGTACAGGCCGGCGATGAAGTCCCAGTCCCACGGCTTGAAGTTCAGCGTGTAGCTGAGCTTGGGTTGCGGCGCCTCGGCGCCCGGCTTGGGCCACAGGTATTCGATGAAGCCCTTGCCGGTGGTCTTGCCGATCTGCGCGATGTCGCGGAACAGGTAGACGCCGTTCGGGTCCTTCATGTCGCCCATGAACTTGCCATTGAGGTCGGACTTGATCGGATGCATCAGCACGACCATGTCGGAGCGCATGATCGTGAAGTAGCCGTCGGCGCCAAAGCGGATGGCCCGCACGCGGTCGATGGCCTGCTTCTGCGCGTCCTCGCTGCTCAGCTTGCCGGCGCGCGCCAGCGCCTCGTATTCAGCAACCACTGAATTTGCCACGTCGGTCACCTGCTCCAGCGCCACCTTGCGGTCCTCCAGGCGCTGCTCGCGCATCTGCCAGACGTTCCACAGCGTGATGGCCAGCAGGCAGGCCCAGCTCAGCACCAGGGGCAGCATGAGCTTCTTTCTCAGACTCAGGTTTTGCAGCATCCAACTCCTCCGTTTCGCTTCGTTGATCGGCGGGACGTTTGGTCGCACGTCCTCTATGAGCGGCGCTAACGGCCGTCCGGAGCGGAAACTTGACTGAGGATTGATACCAATAGCGTGGGTAGTGGCGTGGGCGCCGCTTTCCGGCCGCCCCATGCCACGCATGCCTCACGCGAACTTGCGGATCAGCTGCTGCAGCCGGTCGCAGGCGTTCGGCACCTGCCGCTCGATGGCCGTGGCCGCGCCCAGCAGCAGCCCGGCGCGGGCCGTGCCGGGGTCGCAGTAGAAGCCGGACAGCGGCGCCGGCGCCAGCCCGTAGGCATAGGCTTCGCGGGCGATGCGCCGGTCGTCGGTGCCATCGGGCAACTGGACGACGACGGCCAGCCCGGCCGCGTAGGCGTGGAACTGGCGCGCCTGCAGCGCGGCCAGCAGCGTCTGGCTGCGCTGGGCGTAGATCCGCTTCATCCGGCGCAGGTGGCGCATGTAGTGGCCGTCGCGCATGAATTCGGCGGTGGCCAGTTGCACGGCCGGGCCCGGCGCCGATCCCAGGCAGGCCACGGCCTCCTCGAAGCGGCCGACCAGCGCCGGCGGCGCGACCACAAAGCCAAGCCGCAGCGTGGGGCTGATGGTCTTGCTGAACGAGCCGATGTGGATCACGCGGCCGGCGCGGTCCAGCGACGCCAGCGCCGGTGCCGCCCGGCGCCGCAGCTGCAACTCGCCCAGGTAGTCGTCCTCGATGACCCACGCGCCGGCCCGGCCCGCCCAGTCCAGCAACTGCATGCGCCGTGCGAGCGACAGCGTCGGCCCCAGCGGCGCGTGCTGGCCCGGCGTCACGAGCGCCACGGCGGCGTCGGGCGCCAGCCGCTCGCCGTGCGCCACGTCCAGCCCGTCCTCGTCGACCGGCACCGCAACCGTCCGGAACTGGGCGATCGACAGCGCGGTACGGCTGGGCAGGAAGCCGGGATTCTCGACCCAGGCCGCGCGGCCCGGCGCCGGGATCACGCGCAGCGCCACGCCCAGCGCGCCCGTGAAGCCGGCGGCGATGAAGACCTGCGACGGCTGGCAGTCGATGCCGCGCGACAGCGCCACGTGGGCCGCGATCTCACGACGCAGCGCGTGCTCGCCGCGCGGATCGGGGTAGGACGCGGGCGCCTCTACCTCGTCGCGCACGGCCCGCGCGCGCAGCCGCGCGACCAGCGACACCGGAAAGCAGTCGGACGCCGGCACGCCCATCTGGAACACCGCCGGCCCTGGCAGAAAATGCTGGTACAGCGCGGACTGCAGGTCGGCGTCGATGGACCGCGCCGCGCCGGTGGGGCCGGGCACCGCGGCCGGCTGGTCCGCCACCCGCGTGCCGGCGGCGCGCGATGCGACCAGCAACTGCGCATCGACCAGCCGCTCGTAGGCGGCCTTGACCGTGCCGCGCGCCACGCCAAGCTGGGTGGCAAGGTCCATCCACGACGGCAGCCGCGCGCCGGGCGCCAGCACGCCGCTCTCGATGGCGGCGGCGATACCGGCGCGGATCTGCTCCGCAAGTGACGTGCGGGACGTGCGGTCAAGCTGCAGGTGAAGTGGGGGCGGCATGGTCGGGGGCGGGGTGGTGCGGGATCGGCCTGGTACAGCCGGTTGCGCGCATTTTGGTGCTTTTCGGTGTACCAGCCAGCGGCCATGATTCTACCCATCGGCCGGGCGCTCGACCCGGCCTTCCACGACAGACAGGAGTTGGCAATGCGACTGGACTACACCAAGGCGGCGCCGGGCGGCGTGAAGGCATTCGGCGGCGTCTACGGCTACATCATGCAATCGGGGCTTGAAGACGTGCTGGTCGAGATGGTCTACCTGCGCGTGAGCCAGATCAACGGCTGCGCGTACTGCCTGGACATGCACACGCGCGACCTCGTCAGGAAGGGCGTGTCGCCGCAGAAGCTGGCGCTGGTGCAGGTCTGGCACGAGGCGGGCAGCCTGTTCAGCGCGCGCGAGCAGGCGGCGCTGCGCTGGGCGGAATCGGTCACGCGCGTGGCCGAGACCCACGTGCCGCAGGCGGATTTCGACGCCGCCGCGGCCGTGTTTGCCGAGAAGGAACTGGCCGACCTGACGATGGCGATCGGCCTGATGAACGCGTTCAACCGGCTGGCCATCAGCTTCCGGCGCGGCCCGGAGCCGGCCGAAGGCTGAGTACCCCGGCTGCCGGTGACGATGGCGGCCTAGCGCATCGGCAGGCTGTCGATGGCGTTGCCGCCGCCCTGGCCGGTGGGCACGCGCGCGTCGCGGCGGGCGGGCACGATGCCATCGTCGGCCAGCCGCTGCTGCAGGGTGCGGTTGTCGAGCTGGCAGTAGTCCTTGCCGATCTCGCGCGTGATGGCGTCGCTGACCGACGCCGGCAGCGCCTGCCGCAGCAGCCCCAGAAAGCGCGGCGGCGCGATCACGACCAGTTCGTCGAACCGTTGCCGGTTGCGCGCGTCCTCCAGCAGCTTCGCCACGCGGCGCGAGAAAAGCTGCGCCTCCTGATGCAGGGCGTCCTCGCCGGCCGACGACACCACCGTGGCCGTGCGGCCCGCGTGCGCGCCGGGGTGGCCGGCATCGCCCTGCACCGGGGCCTGCCCACGGCGGCCGTAGGCGTCGCGGCGCAGGTCGGCATTGTCGGCATGGGCGCCGGCGTCCGTGACCTTCTCGACTTCTTCCAGGCGGGCGTTGTCGCCCTGCGGCGCCAGCACGCGGGCGACACCTTCGTCCGCCACCAGTATCCAGACTGTTTTCATGGGAAGTCTCCGATTGGGGCCTGCAAATCAGGCCCGTGGAGACAGAGGCTTGCAAACACCACGCCACGCCCGCCGGAGTGCCCGCGCGGCGGGTCGCGGCGGCGCCGATTGCAGCTTCGACGGGCAGCGTCGCAAGATTTGCAGCCCAGGCGTCATCAACCGTAATCAAAACGCCCGGCCATCCGCGCCGGGATTGGTTGCCGCACCAGATGAGAATCATTATCAGCCTCGGCTTGCGGCGCCGGACGTGGCCGCCGCACCGCATGGACGATGCGGCGGGGTTGCGGCGGCGCATGATCGCCGTGGCCGTCACATTCCGCTATCCTCGCAGCAGTTTCCGCCGAGGAGTCGCGATGTCCCGTCTGATCCGTCCATGGCGCGGCGCTGTTGCCGTCGCCGCCTGGCTGGCCGCCGCCAGCCTGCCCGCCGGGGCCGCCGGCCCCGACAAGTTCGCCGTGCCGGGCCTGGAAAAACCGGCCACGGTGCTGGTGGACCGCTGGGGCGTGCCGCACATCTACGCCAATACGCTTTACGACGCATTCTACGTGCAGGGCTTCATGGCCGCGCGCGACCGGCTCTGGCAGATCGACCTGTGGCGCAAGCGCGGGCTGGGCGAGATGGCCAGGGACTTCGGCCCGGCCTACGTCGACGGCGACCGCATGGCGCGCGCGGTGCTGTTCCGCGGCGACATGTACCGCGAATGGCTGGCCTACGGGTCCGATGCCAAGCGCGTGGCCGAGGCATTCGTGGCCGGCGTGAACGCCTACGTGGCGCAGGTGGAGGCCCGCCCGGAACTGCTGCCGCCCGAGTTCAAGATCCTCAACTACAAGCCGTCGCGCTGGCGCGCCGAGGACGTGGTGCGCATCCGCCACCACGGCCTGACGCTGAACTTCACCGGCGAGATCGACCGCGCGCAGGTGTTCTGCCACGCCAGGCCGAACGCGGTGCGCGCCGACTGGGTGCGCCGCGAACTCGATCCGCCGGTGGAGCCCAGGCTGCCGGACGGGCTGGACCCGTGCGGGCTGCCCGGCGCCGAACTGCGCAAGGCGTACGACCTGGCCACGGCGCCGCCGCGCTTTCCGAAGGACTGGTGGCAGGGCGCCGCCAAGGCCGCCAGCCTGCCGGTGGACCAGCTCTACGCAACGGTGGACGCCAACAGCGACACGGGCCGCAGCCTGGGCTCGAACAACTGGGTCATCGCCGGCAGCCGCACCACCACGGGCCGGCCGATCCTGGCCAATGATCCGCACCGCGCGCATGGCGCGCCGAGCCTGCGCTACATCAGCCACCTGAACGCGCCGGGGCTGTCGGTGATCGGCGCGGGCGAGCCGTTCCTGCCCGGCATCTCGATCGGCCACAACGGCACCATCGCGTTCGGCCTGACCCGGTTCTACATGGACCAGGAAGACCTCTACGTCTACGAGACCAATCCCGCGCAGCCACACGAATATCGCTACAAGGGCCGCTGGGAGCCGATGGAAACGGTCACCGAGCAGATCGCCGTGCGCGGCGAGCCCACGCCCCGCAAGGTGACGATCGACTACACGCGGCACGGGCCGGTGCTGTACGCCGACGCCAAGGCCGGCCGCGCCTACGCGCTGCGCGCCGCGTGGCTTGACTACGGCATGGCGCCGTACTTCGGGTCGATGGACTACATGCGCGCCCAGAACTGGGACCAGTTCCGCGCGGCGATGAACCGCTGGGGCGCGCCCGGCGAGAACCAGGTGTACGCGGACCGCACCGGCAACATCGGCTGGATTCCGGGCGGCCTGACCGTGAACCGCCCGAACTGGGACGGCCTGATGCCGGTGCCCGGCGATGGCCGCTACGAGTGGGCCGGCTATCGCAACATGGACGAGTTGCCGTGGGCGTTCAACCCGTCGCCGGGCTTCGTCGTGACGGCCAACGAGAACAACATCCCGCCCGAGCATCCGGCCGCGAAGATCGGCGTGGGGTACGAATGGAGCGACAGCTCGCGCGCACGCCGGCTCAAGGCGCTAGTGGCGGCGAATCCGCGCAGTTCGCTGGAGGATTCGATGGCGTGGCAGAACGACACCGTGTCGCTGCCCGCGCAGCGCGTGGTGGCGCTGGTCAAGCCGCTGAACAGCAGCGACCCGCAGGTGCAGCGCGGGCTGGACCTGCTGCGCAACTGGGACGGCAACGCCCGCGCCACCAGCGCGCCGGCCGCGCTGTTCGAGGTCTGGTTCAGCAAGTACCTGCGCCCGGCGGTGGTGCGGGCCGCGCTGCCGGCGGACGCGTCGCGCCTGGTCGGCGCCGGCGACGCCAGCCGCGTGATCGCGGTGCTGGAGCGTCCCGACACGTGGATGGCGATGGACAAGCGCAACGACATCCTGTTCGGCACGCTGAAGTCGGCCATGGTCGAGGTCGAGAAAAAGCTCGGCACCGACCCGAAGGCGTGGCAATGGGGCAAGCTGCACACGGCTGTGTTCAGCCACCCGCTGGACCCGATCCTCGACGCCACGCAGCGCCAGCAGTTCGACGTCAACGCGGGCCCGATCGGCGGGTCGTCATTCACGCCGATGAACACGAGCTACCGCAACAGCGACTTCCAGTTGACCGCCGGCGCGTCGTTCCGCATGGTGCTCGACGTCGGCAACTGGGACGCCTCGCGCGCGGTCAACACGCCGGGACAGTCGGGCAACCCGGCCAGCCCCCACTACCGCGACCTGGCGCCGCTGTGGGCCAAGGGCGATTACTTTCCGCTGGTCTACACGCGCAAGGCGGTGGAAAAGGAAAGCAGGGAACGGGTGGAACTGGTGCCGCAGTAGGGGGGGGGTGTGCTCCCCTCTCCCGCTTGCGGGAGAGGGGCCGGGGGAGAGGGCCAGTGGTGCAAATTGCGACGGTCGGCAAGCAGAACCTCGTCGCCCTCTCCCCCAACCCCTCTCCCACGGTGTGGGAGAGGGGAGCAAGGCACGCAGTGGGCGACGACAGGTCGGGATTTCAGGCGCCGGCCCTCTCCCCCAACCCCTCTCCCACGGTGTGGGAGAGGGGAGCAAGGCACGTAGTGGGCGACGACAGGTCGCGATTTCAGGCGCCGGCCCTCTCCCCCAACCCCTCTCCCACGGTGTGGGAGAGGGGAGCAAAAACAAACCAAACCAAACCAAATCAGACCTACAACGCCATCTCCAGCACCCGGGCTACGTGGATGGCCTGGCGGCCGGTGCCGTCGTGGATCTGGTGGCGGCAGCTGGTGCCGTCGGCGACGACCAGCGTGTCGGCGTCGGCCTTGCGTACGGCGGGCAGCAGCGACAGCTCGCCCATCTTCATCGAGACCGCGTGGTGCTCGGCCTCGTAGCCGAAGCTGCCGGCCATGCCGCAGCATGACGATTCGATCAGCGACGTCTTCAGCCCGGGAATCCAGCCCAGCACCTGTTCCACCGGCCGTACCGCGTCGAATGCCTTCTGGTGGCAGTGGCCGTGCAGCAGCGCCTGGGCGTGGCCGACTGGCTTCAGCGCCGGGGCAAAGCGGCCGGCGGCGTGCTCGCGGACCAGAAATTCCTCGAACAGGAACGCGTGGTCGGCCAGCCGTTGCGCGGCGTCGCCGTAGCCGTACTGCAGGAATTCGTCGCGCATCGACAGCAGGCACGACGGCTCCAGCCCTACCACCGCCACGCCCCGTTCGACGTACGGCAGCAGCGCGTCGAGCGCGCGCCGGGCCTCCGCGCGGGCCTCGTCGACCAGCCCGGCGGCCAGGAACGTGCGGCCGCAGCAGAGCGGGCGCTCGCCGGGCACGCCGGACAGGTGGACGGTGTAGCCGGCCGCCTGCAGCACGCGCTGCGCCGCGCGGGCGTTTTCGGGCTCCATGTGGTTGTTGAAGGTATCGACGAACAGCAGCACTTCCTTGTCCGCCGTGGGCTGGGCGACATAGTCGTCGCGCACGAAGGCCGGCTGCCAGCGCGGCAGCGAGCGCCGCGCGGACAGGCCCAGCAGCCGCTCGCCAAGCTGCGGCAGCCCCGGCACGCGGTCGCGCAGGTTGAACAGCCAGGGCAGCTTGCTGGCGATGCCGGCGTAGCGCGGCAGGAAGGCCACCAGGCGGTCGCGCGCGCGCAGGCGGCCGGCGCGGGCGTTGGCGGCGCGCACCTCGATCTTCATCTTGGCCATGTCGATGCCGGTCGGGCAGTCGCGCTTGCAGCCCTTGCACGACACGCACAGGTCCATCGTCTCCTTGACGGCCGGGTCGAGCAGCCCGTCGGGGCCAAGCTGGCCGGACAGCGCCAGCCGCAGCGTGTTGGCGCGGCCGCGCGTCAGGTGCTGCTCGTCGCGCGTGACGCGGTAGCTCGGGCACATCGTGCCGGCGTCGAATTTGCGGCAGTGGCCGTTGTTGTTGCACATCTCCACGGCGGCGGCCAGGCCGCGCGCGGGGTCCAGGCCCGTGCCCGGCGCGCTCTCGGCCTCGGTGACGGGGTCGCGCGTGACGTTCCAGGCCGACCAGTCCAGCGCCGGCGTCAGCGGCGTGACGGAGTAGCCGGGCGGAAAGCGGAACAGCGCGGTGTCGTCCATCTTCGGCGTGCGCACGATCTTGCCCGGGTTGCAGCGATTGTCCGGATCGAACAGCGCCTTGACCTCCTCGAACGCGCGCGCCAGCGACGGCCCGAACTGCCAGGCCACCCATTCGCCGCGGCACAGGCCGTCGCCGTGCTCGCCCGAGTAGGCGCCCTTGTACTCGCGCACCATCGCGGCGGCTTCCTCGGCGATGGCGCGCATCTTGGCCGCGCCGTCGCGGCGCATGTCCAGGATCGGCCGCACGTGCAGCGTGCCCACGCTGGCGTGGGCGTACCAGGTGCCGCGCGTGCCGTGCTTGTGGAAGACCTCGGTCAGGCGCGACGTGTACTCGGCCAGGTGTTCCAGCGGCACCGCGCAGTCCTCGATGAACGACACCGGCTTGCCGTCGCCCTTCATGCTCATCATGATGTTCAGCCCGGCCTTGCGGACTTCCCACAGCGCCTTCTGCGGGCCGGCGTCGGGCATCTCGACCACCGATCCGGGCAGGCCCAGGTCGGCCATCAGCTCCACCAGCTGGCGCAGGCCGCGCAGCGTGGCGTCGCGGTCCTCGCCGGCGAACTCGACCAGCAGAATGGCCTCGGGCGCGCCGATCAGCGCGCGCTCGATCACGGGCCGGAACGCGGGGTTGCCGCGCGCCAGGTCGATCATCGTGCGGTCCACCAGCTCCACGGCGGCCGGCTTGAGCGCGACGATATGGCGCGTCAGGTCCATCGACTGGTAGAAGGTGGGGAAGTTGACCACGCCGAGCGTCTTGTGCGTGGGCAGCGGCGCCAGCTGCAGCGTGATCTGCCGGAAGTAGGCCAGCGTGCCTTCGGAGCCCACCAGCAGGTGCGCCAGGTTGACGCTGCCGTCGGCCGTGTAGGGCCGCTCGTTGCGCGGCGCGAAGATGTCGAGGTTGTAGCCGCCCACGCGCCGCAGCACCCGGGGGTACATCTGCGCGATGGCATCGGCTTCGCGCGCGGCAATGCGGCGCACGCCGTCGGCGATGGCGCGGTGCGGGGCGTCGTCCGCCGGCCACTGCGCGTCGAAGCGCACGTCGTCGCCATTGGCCAGGATGGCCTGCACGCCCAGCACGTTGTGCACCATGTTGCCGTACTGGATGGAGCGCGAGCCGCACGAGTTGTTGCCGGTCATTCCGCCGATCGTGCATTGCGCGGCCGTGGAGACGTCCACCGGGAACCACAGGCCGTGCGACTTGAGCCAGGCGTTCAGGTGGTCCAGCACGATGCCGGGCTGCACGGTCACCGTGCACGCCACGGGATCGAAATCGACCACCTGGTTCAGGTACTTGCTGTTGTCGATGACCAGCGCCTCGCCCACGGTCTGGCCGCACTGGCTGGTGCCGCCGCCGCGCGGCAGCAGCGGCGCCTTGAGGTCGCGGGCGATGTCCAGCGCCAGCCGGGCGTCGGCTTCGTCGCGCGGCACCACCACGCCCAGCGGCATGATCTGGTAGATCGACGCGTCGGTGGCATAGCGGCCGCGGCTGGCGGTGTCGAACAGCACGTCGCCGCGCAGTTCGGCGGCCAGGCGCCGGTACAGCGGCGATTGCAGGGCGGGGGCGGACGCCGCGCCGGGCATGAAGCGCAGCGGCTGCACGCCGGGCGGCGTGGGAGTGACGGGCAAGGCCATGGGCGGGGATGTCTCCGGGTTGCGGGCGCCTTGCCGGACCCCGCCACCTGTGCCCGATGCGCGCCGCGCGGCGCGCAGGCGGCTCAGGCGGCGACGTCCTGGGCGCGTTCTAGTTCGGCGATCAGCGCGTCGTGCTTGTGCTTCAGGTGCGCGCGCAGGATGTCTCGCAGCGCCGCGCCGTCGCGTCTGGCCAGGGCATCGAGCATGGCGCCGTGCTCGCGCACGGCCATGTCCCATTTGTCGTGGTCGAAGTTCGAGCGGAAGCGCAGCGCCTGGATACGCAGGTTGATGCGGCGATAAGTCTCCTCAAGGATCGGATTGCGCGCGGCGGCGTTGATGGCGTCGTGGATGCGCCGGTTCAGCGCGTAGTAGTTGGGCAGGTCGCGCCGCGCATGGCAGGCCAGCATCTCGAAGTGCAGCGCGCGGATTTCGTTCAGCTCGGCCTCGGTGATGCGCTCGCAGGCCAGTTCGCCGGACATGGCCTCCAGCGCGCCCATCATCTCGAACAGGTGGTCGATGGTTTCCTTCGACAGCACCACGACCTCGGCGCCGCGGTTGGGCAGCAGCGTCACCAGGCCGTCGGCGGCCAGCACCTTGAACGCCTCGCGCAGCGGCGTACGCGACACCTGGAGCAGATCGCACAGCACGCGCTCGTTCAGGCGGGTGCCGGGCGCCAGATCGCCTTCCATGATCATCGTGCGCAGGCGCTGGGCCACCGCCACATGCAGGATCTGGCGGTCGACGGCTGGCGCGGAGAGGGTTGGAATTGTGCTCATCAGGGATCGTGTGGCTTGACAGTATTGTATTCAAAACCTACTCTGGGGCAAGCACGAATCAGGTTCCGGTAGCGTTTTCCCTTACCGGAACCCGGCGGCGAGCGGCAGGTATTCCTTATAGACGTCGATTTATAAGGGTTTGTAGCGGAGAGGCAGGTGCTTGCGCCGGCCAACATTATCCCGCATGCCGACGCGGTCGTGCATCCCGGTTTTTTGAATACAAAATTCAAACGTAAGGACGCGAGGCGACATGATCCGACTGAATTCCCATCCGAGTGGCCGGCACTTCCTGCAGATTCCGGGCCCCACCAACGTGCCCGACCGCGTGCTGCGCGCGATGGACTACCCGACCATCGACCATCGCGGCCCCGAGTTCCAGCAACTGGGCAAGAAGGTGCTGGCCGATATCCGCAAGGTGTTCCAGACCACGCAGCCGGTGGTGATCTACCCGGCGTCGGGCACCGGCGCGTGGGAGGCGGCGCTGGTCAACACGCTGTCGCCCGGCGACAAGGTGCTGATGTACGAGACCGGCCACTTCGCCTCGCTCTGGAAGAAGATGGCCGACAAGCTGGGCCTGAAGCCCGAGTTCATCGTCGGCGACTGGCGCCACGGCGTGGATGCCGCCGCCATTGGCGCGCGGCTGGCCGAGGACCGCGGCCACGAGATCAAGGCCGTCTGCGTGGTGCACAACGAGACGTCGACCGGCGTCACGTCCGACATCGCGGCCGTGCGGCGCGCCATCGACGGCGCCAGCCATCCGGCGCTGCTGCTGGTCGACACCATCTCGTCGCTCGGCTCGGTCGACTACCGGCATGACGAGTGGGGCGTGGACGTGACGGTGTCGGGCTCGCAGAAGGGGCTGATGCTGCCGCCGGGCATCTCGTTCAACGCGGTCAGCCAGAAGGCCGTGGCGGCGTCTGCCCACGCAAAGCTGCCCAAGGCGTTCTGGGGCTGGGACGAGATCCTGGAATCGAACAAGAACGGCTTCTGGCCGTACACGCCGGCCACGAACCTGCTCTACGGGCTGTCCGAGGCGTGCGACATGCTGTTCGAGGAAGGGCTGCCCAACGTCTTTGCGCGCCACCAGCGCCACGCCGCCGCCACGCGCGCCTGCGTGACCGCCTGGGGGCTGGAGATCCTGTGCCAGAACCCGGCCGAGTACAGCCCGGCGCTGACCGCCGTGGTCATGCCCGATGGCCACAACGCGGACGCGTTCCGCAAGGTGACGCTCGAACATTTCAACATGTCGCTGGGGCAGGGGCTGTCCAAGCTGTCCGGCAAGGTCTTCCGCATCGGCCACCTTGGCGATTTCAACGACCTGACGCTGATGGGCACGCTTGCCGGCGTGGAGATGGGGCTGGCGCTGGCCGGCGTGCCGCACCAGACCGGCGGCGTGCTGGCCGCGATGGCCAGCCTGCGCGAGGCGGCGTCGAAGCCGGCGCTGCGCGCGGCGTAGCACGCCATGGCATGACACAGGCGCCCCGCTTCCCCAGGACAACAGGACGGGAGCGGGGCGCAGATCAGCAGGGATCGGCACAGGCCCGATCCGGTTTTTCCAGGAGTCCGCAGCACCCGCAGTCATCACCGCAAACCGAGGCCGCCCGCCAGAGGCGCCCCGCTACCCTAGGAGACAGATCATGACGTTGCGTTATGCCGCACGCGCGCTCGCGTGTGCTTCGCTGTTCGGCGCTGGTTGGGCCACCCCGGCCCTGGCCTGGGAGCCGACCAAGCCCGTGGAAGTGGTGGTGCCGTTCAGTGCCGGCGGCGCGTCGGACCAGATGGCGCGCTCGATCCAGGGCATCATCGCCAAGCACAAGCTGATGAACCAGCCGATGATCGTCGTGAACAAGGCGGGGGCCAGCGGCGCGGAAGGGCTGATGGACACCAAGGCGTCGAAGGGCGACGCGCACAAGCTGCTGGTCACGTCGTCGGCGCTCTACACGGTGCCGATGATCAGCCAGTTGCCGTTCAACTGGCGCGACCTGACGCCGGTGGCGATGGTCGCCATGGACGAGTTCGTGCTCTGGACCAACGCGCAGGACCCGTACAAGACGCCGTCGGACTACCTGGCCGAGGTCAAGAAGAGCCCGGGCAAGTTCAAGATGGGCGGCACCAGCTCCAAGCGCGAGGACCAGATCATCACCGCGCAGACCGAGCGCAAGGCCGGCGTGCGGTTCATCTACATCCCGTACAAGGGCGGCGGCGAGGCCGCCACGCAGCTATCGGGCAAGCACATCGACTCCAACGTCAACAACCCGTCCGAATCGGTGGGCCAGTGGCGCGCCGGCGAGCACCGCGCGCTCTGCGTGTTCGCGCCGGACCGCATGCAGTACACCTCGAAGATCACCGGCACACAGAGCTGGCACGACATTCCCACCTGCAAGGAGCAGGGGCTGGACGTGCAGTACCAGATGCTGCGCGTGTTCATGCTGCCCGGCGGCGTCAAGCCGGACCAGCAGAAGTACTACGTCGACCTGATGCAGAAGGTGGTGGCGACGCCCGAGTGGAAGGAATACCTGGAAAAGAACGCGCTCAAGAACGACTTTGTCACGGGCCAGAAGCTGACCGAGTTCCTGACGACCGACGAGACGCGCCACAAGGACATCATCAAGGAAGCGGGCTTCGTGGCGGCCAAGTAGGGCAGGGTGGTCTCCCCCTGGCCCGCCGCGCGGGCGGGGGGAGCCTGACACAAGAGCGGGGAGACGGATTCCATGCACGACGAAACACATGAGGACGCCGCGCCGGCGGCGATATCGGTGCGCGCGGCGGAGATCGCCATGGCGGTGCTGATCGCGGCCGGCGCGGTGGTGGTGATGGTCACCAACTACGGGATCGGCGCGGGCTGGGCGCCCGACGGGCCGCAGGCCGGCTATTTTCCGCTGCGCATCGGCGCGCTGATCTTCATCGCCTGCCTGGCCGTGCTGTGGACGGCGCTGCGCACGCCGAACGACGCCGTCTTCGTGACGTGGCCGCAGTTGCGGCAGGTGGCGGTCATTCTGGTGCCGCTGACCGTGTACGTGGCGCTGATCGGGTTCCTGGGCATCTACGTGGCATCGGCCATCTTCATCGCCGGCTTCATGCTGGCCATCGGCAAGTTCGCGTGGTGGCGTGCCGTGCTGACCGGCGTGGTCATCAACGCGGCGCTGTTCTGGATCTTCGAGATGCAGTTCCGCGTGCCGCTGCCCAAGGGCCCGCTCGAAGCGGCCTTCGGCTTCTGAAGGGGAACGCGCATGGAAGAACTCAATGCATTGATGGGCGGCTTTGCCGTGGCCATGTCGTGGCACAACGTCGGCCTGATGCTGGTGGGCATCCTGCTCGGCATCGTGGTGGGCGTGCTGCCGGGGCTGGGCGGCCCCAACGGCGTGGCGATCCTGCTGCCGCTGACGTTCTCGATGGAGCCCACGTCGGCCATCATCATGCTGTCTTGCATCTACTGGGGCGCGCTGTTCGGCGGGGCCATCACGTCGATCCTGTTCAACATCCCCGGCGAGGCGTGGTCGGTGGCCACGACGTTCGACGGCTACCCGATGGCCCAGCAGGGCGAGGCCGGCCGGGCGCTGACGTCGGCGTTCACGGGGTCGTTCCTGGGCGCGCTGGCCGGCGTGCTGCTGATCACGTTCCTGGCGCCGATGGTGGCAAAGTTCGCGCTGCGGTTCGGGCCGCCGGAATTCTTCGCGGTCTACTTCCTCACGTTCTGCAGCTTCATCGGCATGGGCAAGGAGGCCAAGGCCAAGATCGTCATCGCGATGTGCATCGGCTTTGCGCTGGCGGCGGTGGGCATGGACACGGTGTCCGGCACGCTGCGCATGACCTTCGGCTCCACCGAGCTGCTGCGCGGCTTTGACTTCCTGGTGGTGGTGATCGGCCTGTTCGGCATCAGCGAGATCCTGATGACGATGGAAGAGGGCGTGGCATTCCGCGGCAAGAAGGCCAGCATCGACCTCAAGGTGGTGCTCAGGACGTGGGCCGAACTGCCGCGCTACTGGATGACGCTGATCCGCTCGTCGGTCATCGGCTGCTGGCTTGGCGTGACGCCGGGCGGCGCCACGGCGGCGTCGTTCATGGGCTACGGCGTGGCCAAGCGCTTCTCGCGCAAGCGCGACACGTTCGGCAAGGGCAACGTCGAGGGCGTGATCGCACCGGAATGCGCCGCGCATGCGGCCGGCACCAGCGCGCTGCTGCCGATGCTGGCGCTGGGCATCCCGGGGTCGGCCACGGCGGCGGTGCTGCTGGGCGGGCTGATGATCTGGGGCCTGCAGCCGGGGCCGCTGCTGTTTGCCGAGCAGAAGACGTTCGTCTGGGGGCTGATCGCCAGCATGTACCTGGGCAACCTGGCGGGGCTGATCGTGGTGCTGTCCACGGTGCCGCTGTTTGCCGCCATCCTGCGCATTCCGTTCGCGATCATCGCGCCGCTGATCCTGGTGGTCTGCGCCATCGGCGCGTTCACGGTGCACAACGCCATGTTCGACGTCTGGCTGATGCTGATCTTCGGCGTCATCGGCTACGTGCTCAAGAAGCTCGACTACCCGCTGGCGCCGCTGGTGCTGGCGCTGGTGCTGGGCGACCGGGCCGAGGACGCGTTCCGGCAGACCATGCTGATGTCGCAGGGCGAGATGAACGTGTTCTGGTCGAACGGCCTGGTCGGCACGATCATGGCGCTGGCCGTGGTGATCCTGGTGTGGCCGGTTGTCGGCGGGGTGCTGGAAAAGTCTCGCCGCCGCAAGATGGTGTCGGCGCCGGGCGGCGCCGCGGAGTAGCCCCGGCCCAGGGCGGGCCGCGACGCATTCAGTTGACGTAGAACAGGATGCTGATGAACTGGCAGAAGCTGCCCGCCAGCACGAACAGGTGCCAGATGCCGTGGAAGTGCCGCACCTTCTCGTCGAACAGGAAGAAGCCGATGCCGGCGGTGTAGATGGCGCCGCCGGCCACCAGCCAGTACAGGCCAGCCGGGGGCAGCACCGCCGTGAGCGGCTGGAACGCGATCAGCACCAGCCAGCCCATGATCACGTAGATCGACAGCGACAGCACGCGGGTGCGGTGGCCGATCCATAGCTCCTGGACGATGCCGATGGCGGCCAGCGCCCAGTTGATACCGAAGAGCGTCCAGCCCCACGGGCCGCGCAGCGTGACCAGCGCAAACGGCGTGTAGCTGCCGGCGATCAGCAGGTAGATCGCGCAGTAGTCGAGTCGCCGGAACACGTCCTTGGCCGGCCCGCGCATGCTGTGATAGACCGTGGAAATCGTGTAGAGCAGGACCAGCGTGGTGCCGTAGACCACCGAGCTGACCACCTTCCAGACGTCGTGGTAAAGCGCCGACGTCGTCACCAGTACGGCCATCCCTGCCGCGGACAACACCGCGCCAACCAGGTGGCTGTAGCCATTGAACCGTTCCCCGCGATACATCCCGAAAGCTCCGTGTGCGTAGTTGGCAAGCGGCCATTGTGGCATGGATCGGCGCCATACCCCGACGAAGCGGGCAGAAGCCGCGCAATTGGCCCCGCCAACATGACGTCCGTGTGTCCGGCTGTCGTTTTGCGTTCGTTTTCCGTTCATTCGCAAACGGTTGACTTTCAAACGGCCGATCGTATCGTTATGGTCACATGGTTGACATATCAAGCGTCCAGACTTCCACGTCTCGCCCGCCGATACCCCTCCACCGGGGGGTAATCGTTGTCAGACAAGACATTGGAGGACAAAGGCGGCCGGGATGTGCACGGGCGACAAGGTGCTTCGACGCCCGGATCAGTCACGCGAACCAACCTGACCTCGACCATGATCCTCACGAAACCTGTTCATTCGCGCATGCACAGGCCGCTGCTTGGCGCCGGCGTGCTGTGCCTGGCGCTGCTGCTGGGCGGCTGCGGCGGCGATGACAACAACAACAGCGGCGGCCAGCCCACGCCGCCGCCGGCCACGGGTGGCGGCAACGACGGCGGCGGCACCAAGCCGCCCGCCGCCTGCACCACGGCGCATTGCGCGCCGGCACCGTGACGCAGGCGCCGCGCCTGCACCGATCCCACCCAACCGACACGCTCCCCGCATGACATTCAACCCCTCCAAGCGCAAGTTCCTGCGCAACACGCTCGGCACCGCGGCCGCCGCCGCCACGCTGGCATCGTTCCCGCCCAGCATCCGCCGGGCGCTGGCCATCGAGGCGAACAACGCCACCGGCACCATCCAGGACGTCAAGCACGTGGTGCTGCTGATGCTGGAAAACCGCTCGTTCGACAACTACTTCGGCACGTTCAAGGGCGTGCGCGGCTATGGCGACCGCTTTGCGATCCCGCTGGCCAACGGCCAGAACGCGTTCTTCCAGACCGACGCCACCAACAACACGATCACCCCGTACCGGCTGGACGGCTCGCTGGGCAACGCGCAGCGCGCCGGCAGCACGCCGCATACCTGGCCCGACGCCCAGGCCGCGTGGGACCACGGCCGCATGAACCGCTGGCCCGTGGCCAAGAACCGGCTGTCGATGTCGTACTACGACACGGCCGAGATTCCGTTCCAGCGCGCGCTGGCCGATGCGTTCACGCTGTGCGACGCCTACCACTGCTCGATGCACACGGGCACCATCCCGAACCGGCTGTTCTACTGGACCGGCACCAACGGCCCCAGCGGCGCCAACGTGGCGGCCATGGTCAACGAGTTCAACGGCGGTAACGACGTGGGGCCGTCCACGCAGGGCTGGACGTGGAAGACCTACGCGGACCGCCTGGTCGACGCCGGCGTGAGCTGGAAGGTCTACCAGAGCCTGGCCGACAACTACGGCTGCAACGAGATGATGAGCTTCCGCCACTGGCGCGCGGCCATCGAGTCGATGCCGGTGGCGCGCCGGCCCGTGGCGCTGCCGGGCACGTCGCCCGCCTACGATCCGGCCATCGACGACGCGCTGAGCCCGCTGGCCAGGGGCTTTGGCAACACGATGCCCGACGGGCTGCTGCAGTCGTTCCGCGACGACGTGCAGAACGGCACGCTGCCCGAGATTTCGTGGATCATCCCGCCGTCGCTCTACAGCGAGCATCCGGGGCCGTCCAGCCCGGCGCAGGGCGGCTGGTACGTGCAGCAGGTGCTGGACGCGCTGACGGCCAACCCCGAGGTCTTCAGCAAGACCGTGCTGCTGATCAACTACGACGAGAACGACGGCTTCTTCGACCACGTGCCGCCGCCTTCGGCCCCGTCGCGCAATGCCGATGCCTCGCTGGCCGGCGGCAGCACGCTCAGTGACGCCGACATGGCGTTCGAGTACCACAACTACACGCCGGCCACGGCCGCCCAGTCGGCCATCGACGGCAAGCCCTACGGCCCGGGCCCGCGCGTGCCGATGTGGGTGGTGTCGCCGTGGAGCCGCGGCGGCTACGTCAATTCGCAGGTGTTCGACCACACGTCGACGCTGCTCTTCCTGGAAAAGCGCTTTGGCGTGAAGGAGCCGCAGATCGGCGCCTATCGCCGGGCGGTCTGCGGCGACCTGACGTCGGCGTTCAACTTCGTCAACCCGAACAAGGACCCGCTGCCGACGCTGGCCGGCCGCAGCACCAAGGTGACGGTGGACAACCTTGCGCTGACGCAGAAGGCGATGGCCGCCATTCCGGTGCCCACCACGCCGGCACTGCCGGCGCAGGCCACGGGCACGCGGCCGTCGCGCGCGCTGCCGTACGAGCTGCACACCACGTCGCGTGTCGATGGCACGGCCCGGACCGTGTCGCTGACGTTCGCCAACAACGGCACGGCCGGCGCGGTCTTCCACGTCTACGACCGGCTGCACCTGGACGCCATCCCGCGCCGCTATGTCGTGGAGGCCGGCAAGAGCCTGGACGGCGTGTGGAACGTGGCGGCCGACAACGGCAAGTACGACCTCTGGGTGCTGGGCCCGAACGGCTACCACCGCGCGTTCATCGGCGATGCCAGCGAGCAGGCCGGCGCGGCTGGCGCCGAGATCCAGGTCTGCTACGAACTGTGCGAGCCGCCGGTGCTGCAGGTGAAGCTGTACAACCGGAGCGACAAGGCGTGCACGTTCGGCGTGGCGGCCAAGGCGTACCGCACGGACGGCCCGTGGGGCCAGAAGGTGGAAGCCGGCAAGGTCGGCGAGCTGACGTGGCCGCTGGCCGACAGCGGCAACTGGTACGACTTCGAGGTGAGCTGCGACATCGCGCCGTCGTTCCGCCGCCGCGTGGCAGGCCGCATCGAGACCGGCAAGGATTCGGTCAGCGACCCGGCGATGGGCGTGGTGGCCTGAGGCGTGCCGTGGCGGTGCCGTGCCCCCCGCGCGGCACCCCGGGGCCGGCCGGCATGGCGTGTACACTTGCCGGCTGGCACCGGGCCGCGCCGCGGCGTCGGGCGCCATCCTCCAGAACCCGACTCGACAGGATTCCATGAAGACCATTCCGATGTTCCTTGCTGCCGTCGCGCTGACCGCCTCGGGTGTGGCCGCCGCCGCCGAAACGCTGCCTTCGGGCGTGGTGATCGAAACCGTGACCAAGGGCACGGGCGCCTCGCCCAAGGCCAGCGACACCGTGAAGGTGCACTATCGCGGCACGCTGACCGACGGTAAGGAGTTCGACAGCTCGTACAAGCGCGGCCAGCCGATCTCGTTCCCGCTGAACCGCGTGATCCCGTGCTGGACCGAGGGCGTGCAGAAGATGCAGGTGGGCGGCAAGGCCAAGCTGACCTGCCCGGCGTCGACGGCCTATGGCGCGCGCGGCGTGCCGGGCACGATCCCGCCCAACGCGACGCTGAACTTCGAGGTGGAGCTGCTGGGCATCGGCGGCTGATTCCCGCACCGGGGCAGCGCCGTGGATTCCGTCATCGTGATCGTCGCGCTGGGCGCGGCGGTTGCGGGCTTCGTGCAGGGGCTGTCCGGCTTTGCGTTCGGCATGGTCGCCATGTCGTTCTGGGCGTGGGGCGTGGACCCGCGCATGGCCGCGGCGATGTCGGTGTTCGGCGCGCTGACCGGGCAACTGCTGGCCGCCGTGACCGTGCGGCGCCAGTTCCATCTGGCGGCCGTGCTGCCGTTCCTGCTGGGCGGCCTGGTCGGCATTCCCATCGGCGTGAGCCTGCTGCCCAGGCTGGACGTCAACCTGTTCAAGCTCTGCCTGGGCACCATCCTGATGGTGTTCTGCCCGATCATGCTGGTGGCGGCGCGGATGCCGAAGATCCATCACGGCGGCCGCGTGGCCGACGCGGTGGCCGGCGGCATCGGCGGCATCATGGGCGGCATTGGCGGCTTCACCGGTGTGGTGCCGACGCTCTGGTGCACGCTGCGCGGGTACGACAAGGACAAGCAGCGCGTCATCATCCAGAACTTCAACCTCGGCGCGCTGATCGTGACAATGGGCGTCTACATCGGCACCGGCATCATCACGCGCGAGATGCTGCCGATGTTCGCCATCGTGGCGCCCGCGATGCTGGTGCCGACACTGATCGGCACGCGGGTCTACCTCGGCATCAGCGACATCACGTTCCGGCGCATTGTGCTGACGCTGCTGACCGGCTCGGGCGTGGCGATGCTGGTGTCGGCCGTGCCGCGCGTGCTGGCATCCTGAGTGGCGAATACGTAACGTCTGGCGACGCGACACGGCCCCCGGCATCAGGGTTTATACTGACGCCCGCGCCGGTCCCGCGTGGCCCGGCTTTTCGCCTATCTTTGAGTCAGGACCGGCCCTCTGCGCCGTCCGCAGGCTCTCCGCCGCATCATGAACAAGCGTTTCTATCTCTTCTGCGCCACCACGTGGACCGCCGCCGCCATCCTGATTTTGGGCAACGGCGCCATGTCCACGGACGTCCTCAGCGGCGTGGTGGCCCTGGCCGGTTTCGACCTGCTGCGCCCCTGACCCCCTCTGCCTTGCGTGCCGCCCGGCACGATTTCGGCTTCGCACGGCCGGCTGCGCCCCGCGCGCGATCAGAGATGGCGGTTTCACTATCTGACGGCTACGCTTACGGATGGCCGTGCGGTTTCCGCACGATGTGTATCCACCCACCGTTTGCAGGAGATGTCGATGAAAGCGTCCACGATGGCACTGGCGGTAGCGGCAATGGCGGTACTGGCTCCGGGACTGGCAACCGCCGCCGGCCCGGCCAACCCTGCCGACCGGTACGACTACAACATGCGCGCCACCAACAAGGACGGCTATGTGCCGGACCCGGCGCGTGTGACCAACAAGGACGGCTACGTGCCCGACACCGCCCGCGCCGGCGACAAGTTCGACCCGTACACCCAGGGCGCGAACCAGGGCACCGCGTCGGCGCTGACCGACAGCAAGGCGACAAAGAAGAAGTCGTCGACCAAGGCACACAAGAAGGCGCCGGCTGCGCAGTAAGCGCTTTGGCAGGGGTTTGGCGAGCGTGGCCAGACCTCTTGTCTTCTTTCAAGCCAGATGATCCTCACCTGTGCAGGATCGCTACTTCAGCGACACATCGTTCTTCGATGCTGATATGGATCTTTCGGCTTCCGTAGTGGATGCCGGTCACCCCCCGTTCAAACATTCCCCACGCGTACGCTGGCTCGAATCTCGGAAGATCGGGCGTTTCCCGGTGTAAAGAGGGGGCAGGGTGCAAGGGTCGATAATCGCCGCCGATATAGACGGCGAGGTCATAGGGGTCGAGGCAGTATTTCTTCGGTGAGATTTCCAGGCGGATGTAGACGTAGTCGCCAAGCGCAGAACTTGGCCGGTACCGGTTTGCCTGACCTGAAAACGACGCCCCCGATGCCTGGTAGTTGGCTAGCCAGCCTGAGATGCCGTAGGGTGTGGCGCCGATGTGAGAGGTCAGTTTCGTATCGCCGTGCAATTTCACATCGAGCAGTTTCTCTATGGCGGCATTGTCGAAGGTGTGGATCCGCTGGCCCCTGGCCGCATCCAGGAACATGACGACCCGCTCGATGCCCTCGCGCACTTCGACGGGCCAGTGTCTGCCGGCTGCGGTGGTCTGCGCCGGGAGCGGATCTCCGGGATTCCCGGGCCGCAGGACAAAGTCAGTCGCCGAAGGAGCCGCACCTAGCGTTTGATCCGAGGTGCTGGCGCAGCCCGACTGCAGTGCCGCGCAGAGTGCCGCAATCAAGGCGACTACACCTCGCGGCGCGGATCGGGAGGATCCGATCGTCAAAATCATGGTTGTCTGCCGTCCAAAGTTGGGAGCCACTTGCCCCGTCCCAACCGGCGACAGTATTGCGATCGGTCAGTTTGTGGAATCGCAGTACCCTTGAATTGAGGAAGACTTCGCAAGCGGTGTCGGCAGGCACGAAAAAAGCCCCGTTGAACCTTGGTTCAACGGGGCTTTCTGCTTTGGTACCGCTATCGTCGCCGGGCGACCTCAAGCAAGCATCAACGCTTGGCCGACTGATCCCCCCGTGCGAACACGCGCTCGCCGGCCACCCAGGTTTCCAGCACCTGGATCTTCCAGATGTCGGCTGCGGGCACCTTGAACAGGTCGCGGTCCACCACGATGAAGTCGGCCCACTTGCCGGCTTCCAGCGATCCCAGCGTCTTTTCCTGGTGCTCGGCGTAGGCGGCGTCCAGCGTGAACGCGCGGAATGCCTGGGGCAGCGTCATCGCTTCCTCGGGATGCCAGCCCTTGATCGGGCGGCCTTCGTGGTCGGTGCGGGTCACGGCGGCGTGCAGGCCGTAGAACGGGTTGGCCGATTCCACCGGGAAGTCGGACCCGCCGGCAATGACGGTGCCCTGCTTCAGGAACGTCTGCCAGGCATAGGCGCCCTTGATGCGGTCCTTGCCGATGCGGTCCTCGGCCATGTTCATGTCGCTGGTGGCGTGCGTGGGCTGCATCGACGCGATCAGGTCCAGCTTCTTGAAGCGCGGGATGTCCGGCATCGACACCACCTGGGCGTGCTCGATGCGGTTGCGCAGCTGGCGGCCGCCCACGTCCTTGTAGGCCGCTTCCATGGCGTCCAGCACCTGGTGGTTGGTCTTGTCGCCGATGGCGTGGACGTTGACCTGGTAGCCGGCCTTGATGGCCGTCTTCACGGCCGCCTGCATGGCGGCGTCGCTCATGAACAGCAGGCCGCTGTGCGCGTGGTCGTCGGTGTACGGCTCCATCAGGGCCGCGCCCCGGCTGCCCAGCGCGCCGTCGCCATAGAGCTTCACCGCGCGCAGGTAGTAGCGGTCGTTGCCGTAGCCGATGACCGGGCCCTTGGCGGACAGCGCCTTGAAGTCGTCGCCGGTGTCGCGGATCATCGCGTAGATGCGCGTGGTCAGCTTGCCCTGGTCGGCGAACTCGCGGTAGATGCGGTCGTCGGTCACGGTCACGCCGGCGTCGCCCACGGCGGTCAGGCCCAGCGCGTTCATGTGCGCCAGCGCGGCCGCCAGTGCGGCGCGGCGGTCGTCGTCGGTGTACGGCGGGATGACGTCGTTGACCAGCGCCATCGCCTTGTCCACCAGCACGCCGGTCGGGTTGCCGTTGGCGTCGCGCTCGATGCGGCCGCCGGCCGGGTCCTTGGTATCGCGCGTGATGCCGGCCGCCTGCAGCGCCTTGGTGTTCAGCCACGCGGCGTGGCCGTCCACGCGCACCAGGCGGGCCGGACGGTCGGACACGGCGGCGTCCAGCTCGGCGGCGGTGGGAAAGCGGCCCAGCTTCCAGTTCACCTGGTTCCAGCCATAGCCCAGCAGCCACTGGCGCTGCGGGTTCTTCTGGCCGTAGGCGCGGATGATGCCCTGCGCCTCCTGCAGGTCATGGGTGCCCGAGAGCGAAATCTCCGTGGTCTTGAAGCCCAGGCGGAACACGTGGCCGTGGGCGTCGATCAGGCCCGGCAGCAGCGTCTTGCCCTGCCCGTCGATGCGCCGGGCATCGGGATACTTTGCGCGCAGCGCGGCGGCGTCGCCGGTGGCCAGCACCTTACCCTGGTCGAACACCAGGCCGCTGAAGCTGGCGATCTTGTCGTTCTGCAGCGTGTAGCCCTGGACGGACTCCACCAGCGTGGGTGCCGCGTGGGCCTGCACCGCCGCCATGGCGGCCAGCGCCAGCAGGCGCGTGCGAATGGACTTCTTCACGGATGACTCCTTGTCGTTGTGCTTGTTGTGCTTGTTATGGGTGTTGCCAGGGCGCGCCCGGGAATGGCGCGCCGCTTTGCTGCTATTCACCGGCTGCCGGGGCCAGGCCGCGCCCGGAGGCGTCGGCGCTGGCCGGGGGCAGCGCGGGGAATTCCATCTCGGCATACCGCACGAAGCGCGACTTGCGCGCGATGCGATAGCCCATCCAGATCGCCAGGAAGATCGGAATGCCGACGTACGTGGCGGCCACGGCCACCCAGTCGATGTTGCCCGACGTGAACGCCTGGTAGTTCTGGCCCAGCGTCACGATCATGCAGAGCGCGAACGCGAAGATCGGCCCGTACGGGAAGAACGGCGAGCGGTACGGCAGCCGGTTCAGGTCCAGGCCCTGGGCCACGAAGCCCTTGCGAAAGCGGTAGTGGCTCACGGCGATGCCGAGCCACGCGATGAAGCCGGTCATGCCCGACAGGTTCAGCAGCCACAGGTACACCGACTTGCTTTCGAACAGCGACGTCAGGAAGCACAGCGCGCCCACGGCCGTGGTGGCCAGCAGCGCCATCAGCGGCACGCCATTGCGCGTGAGCCGGGCGAAGATGCGCGGCGCGCGGCCCTCGGTGGCCAGGTTGTAGAGCATGCGCGTGGACGCATACATGCCCGAGTTGCCCGCCGACAGCACGGCGGTCAGGATCACCGCGTTCATCACGCCGGCCGCAAAGGCCAGGCCCGCGTGCCGGAACACCAGCGTGAACGGGCTGACGCCCACGGTTTCCACATCGGTCTTGAGCAGGCTCGGATCGGTGTACGGGATCAGGATGCCGATGATCAGGATGGCCAGCACGTAGAACAGCAGGATGCGCCAGAACACCTGCCGCACCGCGCGCGGGATGTTCCTGGCCGGGTCCGCCGATTCCCCGGCGGCCACGCCGATCAGCTCGGTGCCCTGGAACGAGAAGCCCGCGATCATCGCCACGCCGATCAGCGCGGGCAGGCCGCCCACGAACGGCGCGTCGCCGGTGGTCAGGTTGGCTAGGCCGTTCACGTGCGCAAAGTCGCCGCGCATGATGCCGAAGATCATCAGCGTGCCGATGCCGATGAACGCGATGACCGTGACGACCTTGATCAGCGCGCACCAGTACTCGGCCTCGCCGAAGCCGCGCACCGAGATGGCGTTGAGCGCGAACATCAGGCCCAGGAACAATGCGCTCCAGAGCACGCCGGGCGTGTCCGGGAACCAGTACTGCATCACAAGCTGCGCGGCGGCCAGTTCCACGGCGATGGTCACCGCCCAGTTGTACCAGTAGTTCCAGCCCAGCGCGAAGCCAAAGCCTTCGTCCACGTAGCGCGCGCCGTACGTGGCGAACGAGCCGGAGACCGGCATGTAGGCCGCCAGTTCGCCCAGGCTCGTCATCAGGAAGTACACCATCGCGCCGATCAGGATGTAGGCGGCCAGCGCGCCGCCCGGGCCGGCCTGGGCGATGGTGGCGCCCGAGGCCACGAACAGGCCGGTACCGATGGAGCCGCCGATGGCGATCATGGTGAGATGGCGCGCGCGCAGCGTGCGGCGCAGCCCGGGCGCGTGCGCGCCTTCTGTTGTATGCGATTGAGTGGACATATGAGACATGCGTCCGGCCCTTGTGAGGCCGGGCGGGGTTTACCGGCCCGCGGTCTCCTCTCCGCCGGCCGGCATGGTGGGCGGCATCATAAGAGAAAACAGCGGGCCCGCAAAGGCGGGAAATGCCGGACGCTAATGCCTTAGCGCAACCTTGTGTCGATGCGCGCGACGAAGCCGTCCATCCAGTTGCGCAGGGCAGAATCGGACATGACCAGCGCCGTGCTGCGCCAGAGCACGCGATAGACGTGCCGGCGATCGACCTTGCTGATGCGCGCCGGGTCGAGCCATGCATCGTTTTCCACCAGCAGGGCCAGCGTCTCCAGCCCGATCAGGATCGGCCACAGGCAGGCCAGCCGCAGGCGCACGGCCGTGCGCGGCAGCGCGAACGTGTACGCCATCGCGTCGCGGAAATGATCGAGCGCAACCCGCACCAGCGCGTGCAGCACCGGCCGGGCCTGGGCCGAGCTTTGCGGATCGAGCAGATCCTGCACGGTCAGGCCATGCCGGGCCAGCATCTCCGTGGGCAGGTAGCAGCGGCCGATGCGCAGGTCCTTGCCGCAGTCGCGCAGCACGTTCACCAGTTGCAGTGCCTTGCCGAAGCGCACGCCGCGCGCCAGCATCGTGCCCACCGGCGCGCGGAACGTGCCGGGCAGGTGGGCGTCGGTCATCGTCGTCCAGAACTCGCCGACGCAGCCGGCCACGAGGTAGGTGTAGCGATCCAGTTCCGCCAGCGTGCCGAGCGCGGCCACCTGGCCCGAGCGCTCGTCGGGGAAGGTGCGCAGGTCCAACTCCATGCCTTCGGTCAGCGTGGTGACGATGCCCTGCACGGCGGCGCGATCGGCCGCGGAAAGCTGCGCCAGCACCGCCAGCGCGGGACCGACAGACTCCAGCAGCAGCTTCTCGTTCGAATCGGTCTGCTGGCCGGCAACTTCCACGGCAAGGCGCTGCGCCAGCGCGCCACCATCGTCATCGCCATGGATGCGCGCGCGCAGGGCCAGCAGCAGGTCCAGCCGCTGCGCGGGCGGGATCAGCGACGTATCGGCGATGGTGTCCGCCGCACGCGCCAGCAGATAGGCCAGCCCCACGGGGTCGCGCATGCCGGCGGGCAGGATGCGCAGGGTCAGGTAGAACGAACGGGAAACGCCCTTCAGCAACGGGCCGAGCAGGAAGGCCCGGTTGGGGTTTGGCATGACGCAGGTGGCAGACGGATGGGACGCGGCATTGTACCTATTGCGTCATCCTGCACCGCCGTTGGGGCTTAGGGTGAGGGCCGGCAGATCAAGGACGATTGCCGCAGTTTGAACCGCTTGCCCTCACCCCCGGCCGCTCTCCCGCATGGCGGGAAAGGGAAGCCACCCAGGTTATTGGTCAGCCATCCCCCCACCTACCCCCGCCCGTACTCCAGCTTCGGGTACCAGTTGCCGCGGCCCTCGGGTGTCGTGTCCAGCAGGGTCCAGAGCGGGTCGGGGTCGGGCGCGCTGCGGGGGTCCTCGCCGGGGTCGGCCATCTCGCTGCTCATTTCCACGCTGTAGAAATGCCGCAGCTTGCCGTCGCGCCGGGTGAAGACCGTGTAGGCCGGCATGTCGGCGTCCTCGGCGCTGACGTAGTCGCGCGTGAAATCGCCGTCGGTGTCGGCGTAGACCTTCAGTTGCGTCCAGCCACGCGCGGCCTTGGCGGCCTTCAGGCGGTCGATGGGCGAGCGCGCCACCATCGCCAGCGCCACGCGCTGCTCGATGTCGGGCACCTTGCCTTCCCACGACGCCATCAGCGACGTGCACATCGGGCACGGTTTCTCGCGCTGCGGCCCGAACATGTAGCTGTAGACCACCAGCGTGTCCTTGTCGCCGAACAGGTCGGCCAGCGTGACGGGGCCGTTCTCGCCCGTGAAACGATAGGTCTTCGTCACTTCTCCGCCGGGCGGCAGCGCGCGGCGCATGGCGGCCACGCGCTCGATGTGGCGGCGCAGCTCGATTTCCTCGGCCAGCAGCGCGTTGCGCGCCTGCCGGTACGCATCGCTCTCGTTCGGAAAATGCACGCGGTTGGTGTCGGCCAGGGCACGGGCCGGGGTCAATGTGGACGATTGCGTCATCGTCTTGCCTCCTCAACCAGGGTTTTCGTGGCGTGCGCGCCACGATAGGGAACACCCGCATCCGCCCGGAAAGCCCGGGCCGGCGCGGCCGTCTGACCAGCATAGGCAAGGAACTGTCCACATACGCACCCCGGGCCGCGCGCGGTCATTCCCATGTCATCCCGGGATATGCATAATCTGTAGCATCTGGGCTTCAAGACATGATCTGATGCGCGTGACGATTCGAACCACGACGATTCCCGGATCCCTTGACCGGGGCCCACTGCATCGTGCGGCGGTCTACCTCAATACCGAGGAAGATGCTTCGCCGCTGATGGTCAGTGCATGGAGTCAGCGTGAACCCGACGCCTTTCTGGCGGCCCAGCGCTGGGCCCGCAACCACCACTACATGGTGTCGAATCCCCGCAACGGCACGTACTACGGCGGACGCACCGCCCGCTGAGCTACCCCACCCGCCTGCTTCCATGAAACGATGGCTGCTGTACGCCCTCGCGCTTGCCGCGTCGGGGCCCGCCTTTGCCGATGCCGGCCTGCTCGAACGCCTGGTCGGCGGCTTTTCGCGCGATTCGCTGTGGAAGAACGTGCAGCAGCGCTGCCTGGTGCCGCCCAGCCCGGCCCATGCCGACTGCGTGATCGTGGACCGCGCGCAGGGCTTTGTGCTCTACAAGGACATGATCGGCGCGTCGCACTACCTGGTGATTCCCGACCACGCAATGGCCGGCGTGGATGACCCGCGCGTCTGGCAGGACGGCCCGCGCAACGCGTGGTCGTTCGGCTGGCAGGCGCGCGACATCGTCGGCAAGGCGGTGGGGCGACCGCTGCCGGACACGCTGCTGGGGCTGGCGATCAACGCGCGCACGTCGCGCAGCCAGGACCAGCTCCATATCCACCTGGACTGCATCAGCGACCGCGCGCGCGAATTCCTGCTCAACGGCAATATCGGCACGCAGTGGCAGGACCTGAGCTTCAACGGCAAGCCGATGCGCGCGATGCTGGTGCCGGCCGAGCCGGCGGCGCTGCCGGTCAACCCGTTCTCGCTGGTGCGGCAGGACGTGCTGGGCAAGGCCGCCGACGGCACCATTGCCGACCGGGGCGTGTTCGTGGCCTATGTGAAGCCCGCGGCCGGGCCGGCCGGGTTTGTGGTGGTCGACGAGCCCGTGGACAAGGCGCGCGGCAGCAACGGCCATGCGAGCGACTTCCTGGACCGGGGCTGCAAGCTGGGCCGGGCGGACCCGACCGACCGCTAGCCCTGGGTTTCGCCAGGCGGAACCCGGCGCCGGCTGCGCGGTGATCGACCGGTTTAATTGCCGCCACGCGCGCGCAGGCACGGCACGGGCGCGCGGCCCGCGTAGAATCGACGCGAAACACGGGCGGCAAGCCCTCCACGACGCGCATCGATGAATACCCCGGCAGCAGAACCGGCAGCAGACCGGCGCCCCCATCCTTCCCCCGCCATTGACGACAGCACGGCCGCGCGCGGCATTGCGCTGCTGACGTTCGCCTTTATCCTGAGCCAGTTCTACCGGAGCTGCCTGGCCGTGATCGCGCCCGAGCTGCAGCACGATTTCGGGCTGTCGCCGGCCGGGTTTGGCGCGCTGTCGTCGTGCTTCTTCCTGGCGTTCGCGGTGGCGCAGATCCCGGTGGGCATCGCGTTCGACCGCTACGGCGTGGGCCGGCCCACGGCGTGGCTGCTCGGCGTGGGCGCGGCATCGGCCATCGGCTTCGTGCTGGCTCCCAGCGGGGCGCTGGCGATGGTGGCGCAGATGGGGCTCGGGCTGGCCTGCGCGCCGGTTTTCATGGGGCTGCTGCACTACGCTTCGGAGCAATTGTCCGAGCGCCAGTACATGCGCGTGGTGAGCCGGTCGAACGCCATGGGCATGATTGGCGCGCTCTGCGCCACGGCGCCGCTGGGCTGGTTCTCGCAGCATTTCGGCTGGCGGCCCGCGCTGGCGATCTCGGCGCTGTGCATGGTGGGCGCGTGCTGGGGCGTGTGGCGCCATGTGCGCGATGGCGGGCATGCGCAGGCGCGCCAGGCGCCGATGGGCGCGATGCTGGCCGAGAGCGCGCGGCTGCTCGGCATGTGGCCGCTCTGGACGCTGATTCCGCTGTGCGTGGCGATGGCCGCCGGCACGGGCTTTCGCAACGCGTGGAGCGGGCCGTACCTGGCCGACGTGTTCGGCCTGCAGGCGGGCCCGCGCGGCGTGGCGCTGACGCTGCTGAGCCTGGCCGGCTTTGCCACGGCGTTCCTGCTGCCGGTGCTGGTCCGGCGCAGCACGATCAAGGCGACCATCGGCGGCTGGGCCGGCCTGTCGATGGCGGGCGGCATCGTGCTGGCGGCGTGGCCCGATGCCGGCGTGGTGCAGGGCGTGGGCATGATGGCGCTGCTGTCGACCATCGGCATGCTGCATCCGCTGGTCATGGCGCAGGGCCGCGCGCTGATTCCGCCGGCCAAGCGCGGGCGCGGCCTGGGGCTGCTGAACACGTTCGTGTTCCTGGGCTCGGCGCTGACGTCATGGGGCTTCGGGCTGATCGCCAACGCCGGGCACCTGCGCGACTGGCCCGTCGCCCATACCTATTCGGCGATCTTCCTGTCCGCCGTGGCCGTGGTGGCGCTGTCGCTGCTGCCGTACTGGTTCAGCCCCACGCGGGCCGGCCAGGCGTCGCGCTAGCCGCCAACTTTACAAAAAGCTTTCAGCGCGGCGCTGCCGCCGCAATTCGCGTTTTCCCTGAGTTTTCGCTCAAGTTCCGCTCCGCTCGTCCGTTAGGTCTTCCAATGTCTGTTCTTGCGTACATGGAGATGTGCGGGGACGCAGGCGGAGCGGCCGGACGCGCAGCGCGCGGTCTTCCGGCGGCCACGAACCCAATCGATCAGGTAGAAGACATGAAGAATCTTGGTATTGGTGTGCGCCTTGGCATTGGCTTTGGCGTGGTGCTGGTGTTGTCGCTGCTCATGACCGTCGTGGGCGTGCTGCGCCTGCAGGAGGTTGCGGGCCGCACGCACGCGATGATGCAGGAGCCGCTGGCCAAGGAACGCGTGGTCAGCGACTGGTACCGGCTGATGTATGCCAGCGTGCGCCGTACCACGGCCGTGGCCCGCAGCAGCGACCCCACGCTGGGCGCCTTCTTTGCCAAGGAGACGAAGTATTCGACCGATGCCATCGCGGCGCTGCGCGACAAGATGCAGCCGATGCTGACGTCCGATGCCGAAAAGGCCGCGTTCCAGCGCATCCTGGTGGTGCGCAACCCGTACAACGAATCGCGCGACAAGATCACCAAGCTCAAGGCCGAGGGCCTGACCGACGAGGCCAACAAGGTGCTGGATACCGAGTTCGTGCCCGCCGGCGACGCCTACCTGGGCGAAATCCAGAAGCTGCTGGACATCCAGCGCGCGGCCATCGACGCCACCGCGCTGGAGATCAACGGCATCTACGAAAGCGCGCGCAACGGCCTGATCGCCCTGGGCGTGATCGCGCTGGCCATCGGCGTGGCGTTTGCGTGGTGGCTGACCATCGGCATCACGCGCCCGCTGCACCGCGCCGTGGGCTTTGCCCGCACCGTGGCCGCCGGCGACCTGAGCAGCCGCATCGAGGTGGACAGCACCGACGAGACCGGCCAGTTGCTGGAAGCGCTGCGCGAGATGAACGACAACATCCTGGGCATCGTGCGTGAGGTGCGCAATGGCACCGAGGCCATCGCCACGGGCACCAGCCAGATCGCGGCCGGCAATACCGACCTGTCGCAGCGCACCGAGGAACAGGCGTCGTCGCTGCAGGAAACGGCGTCGAGCATGGAGGAACTGACCAGCATCGTCCGCCAGAACGCCGACAGCGCCAAGCAGGCCAGCGCGCTGGCCGTGAACGCGTCCGAGGTGGCCACCCAGGGCGGCGAGGTGGTGGGGCAGGTCGTCAACACGATGGACGAGATCAACACGTCGTCGCGCAAGGTCGTCGACATCATCTCGGTGATCGAGGGCATCGCGTTCCAGACCAACATCCTGGCGCTGAACGCGGCGGTGGAAGCGGCCCGGGCCGGCGAGCAGGGCCGCGGCTTCGCGGTGGTGGCGGGCGAGGTGCGCAGCCTGGCGCAGCGCAGCGCCACGGCGGCCAAGGAAATCAAGTCGCTGATCGGGGATTCGGCGGATCGCGTCGAGCGCGGCTCGCAACTCGTGGCGCAGGCCGGCCAGACCATGGAGGAAATCGTCAGCGCGGTGAAGCGCGTGACCGACATCATGGGCGAGATCAGCGCGGCGTCGGCCGAGCAGAGCGCCGGCATCGAGCAGGTGAACCAGGCGGTGACGCAGATGGACACCGTGACGCAGCAGAACGCCGCGCTGGTGGAACAGGCCGCGGCGGCCGCGGGTTCGCTGGAAGAGCAGGCCCAGCGGCTCAAGGAGGCCGTGGCGACGTTCCGCCTGGCCGCCTGAGCGCCGCTGCTACTGGGTCTTGGGCGGCACGATCTTGCCGCCCGTCTCGCCGGCCGGTGCCTTGTGCTGCATCGACGGCATCATGTTGCTGTTCAGGTGGAACATCACCCAGAGCGACCCCGTGAGGGTGATGACCACCAGCGTGAGCGTGAACATCAGCGACAGCATGTTCCAGCCGCCTTCCGACTTCGCGTTCATATGCAGGAAGAAGATCATATGGACGACGATCTGCACCGCGCCGATCAGCAGGATCACGATCGCCGTGGTCGACGACTTCTCGAACACCTCGCCCATCACGAGCCAGAACGGTATGGCTGTCAGGAACACCGACAGCACGAAGCCGGTCAGGTAGCCGCCCAGCGTGGCGTGCGGCCCGATGTCCTCGTCATGATGGCCGTGGCCGTCGTGGCCGTGCCCGTCCAGGGCATGGTCTTGTGCGCTCATGGCAGGGTCCCCATCAGGTAGACGAACGTAAAGACGCCGATCCAGACGACGTCCAGGAAGTGCCAGAACATCGACAGGCACATCAGCCGCCGCTTGTTGGCCGTGATCAGGCCGTGCCGGCCCACCTGCACCATCAGCACGATCAGCCACACCATGCCGAACGTCACGTGCAGCCCGTGCGTGCCGACCAGCGCGAAGAACGACGTCAGGAACGCGCTGCGCGTGGGGCCGGCGCCCTCGTGGATCAGGTGCGCGAATTCATAAAGCTCCACGGCCAGGAAGGCCGCGCCGAACACGCCGGTGATGGCCAGCCAGATCTGCGTGCCGGCCACGCGGTTCTGCTGGAGCTGGAGCATCGCAAAGCCGTACGTGATCGACGACAGCAACAGGAACGACGTGTTCAGCGCCACCAGCGGCAGCTCGAACAGCTCCGCGCCGGTGGGGCCGCCCGCGTACTCGCGGCCCAGCACGCCGTAGGCGGCGAACAGGCACGCGAAGATCAGGCAGTCGCTCATCAGGTAGAGCCAGAACCCCAGCAGCGTGCCGTTCTGGGGGTGATGCTCCTCGGTCAGGTAGAACTGGTAGCCGCCGGGCGGCACGTCGTCTGCCGCGGCGGTGTCGTTCACATGGAGGGGGAGGGTGGTATCAGCCATGGCCTGCCATCAGTTGGGTGCGCGCCGCCTCCGTCCGGACCACGTCCTCGGTCGGGATGTAGTAGTCGCGCTTGTAGTTGAAGGTATGGATGATTGCCGCGATGACCGTGGCCGCGAACGACGCGATCACCAGCCACCAGATGTGCCAGATCAGCGCGAAGCCCATCAGCGTGGACAGCCCCGCCAGCACGATGCCGGCCGCCGTGTTCTTGGGCATGTGGATCGGGATGAAGCCCTCCAGCGGCCGCACATAGCCGTGCTGCTTCATCTGCCACCAGGCGTCGGTGTCGTGCACCACCGGCGTGAACGCGAAGTTGTACTGCGGCGGCGGCGACGACGTGGACCATTCCAGCGTGCGGCCGTTCCAGGGGTCGCCCGTGGTGTCGCGCAGTTCCTCGCGGCGCCGGAAGCTGACTACCAGCTGGATGATGAAGCAGGCAATGCCGCACGCGATCAGGAACGCGCCGAACGCGGCGGTGACAAACCAGGGCTGCAGCGTCGGGTCGTCGAAATGGTTCACGCGGCGCGTGACGCCGAGCATGCCCAGCCAGTACAGCGGCATGAACGCAAAGTAGAAGCCGACCAGCCAGAACCAGAACGACGCCTTGCCCCACGACGCCACCAGCCGGTAGCCGAACGCCTTGGGGAACCAGTAGTAGATGCCGGCCATTAGCCCGAACAGCACGCCGCCGATGATCACGTTGTGGAAGTGGGCGATCAGGAACAGGCTGTTGTGCAGCACGAAGTCCGCCGGCGGCACCGCCAGCAGCACCCCGGTCATGCCGCCGATCACGAAGGTGACCATGAAGCCCACCGTCCACAGCATCGGCGCCTCGAACTTGATCTTGCCGTGGTACATCGTGAACAGCCAGTTGAAGATCTTGGCCCCGGTCGGGATCGAGATGATCATCGTCGTGATCCCGAAGAACGAGTTCACGCTGGCGCCGGATCCCATGGTGAAGAAGTGGTGCAGCCACACCAGGTACGACAGCACGGTAATCACCACCGTGGCGTAGACCATCGACGCGTAGCCGAACAGGCGCTTGCGGCAGAACGTGGCGGTGACCTCCGAGAAGATGCCGAACACGGGCAGCACCAGGATGTAGACCTCGGGGTGGCCCCAGATCCAGATCAGGTTCACGTACAGCATGGCGCTGCCGCCCTGGTCGGCCGTGAAGAAGTTGGTGCCGACGTAGCGGTCCAGCGACAGCAGCGCCAGCGCGGCCGTCAGCACCGGGAACGCGGCGATGATCAGCACGTTGGTGCACAGCGACGTCCACGTGAAGATCGGCATGCGCATCAGCGTCATGCCCGGCGCGCGCATCTTGACGATCGTCACCAGCAGGTTGATCCCCGATAGCAACGTCCCCACGCCCGCCACCTGCAGCGCCCATATGTAGTAGTCGACGCCCACGTCCGGACTGTGCAGGATGCCCGACAGCGGTGGATAGGCCAGCCAGCCCGTGCGCGCAAATTCACCGACGAACAGCGACATCATCACCAGGATGGCGCCGCCCGTGGTCATCCAGAAGCTGAAGTTGTTGAGGAACGGGAACGCCACGTCGCGCGCGCCAATCTGCAGCGGCACCACGAAGTTCATCAGCCCCGTGACCAGCGGCATCGCCACGAAGAAGATCATGATCACGCCGTGCGCCGTGAAGATCTGGTCGTAGTGGTGCGGCGGCAGGTAGCCCAGGTTGTCGCCAAAGGCGATGGCTTGCTGGATCCGCATCATGATCGCGTCGGCAAAGCCGCGCAGCAGCATGACGATGCCCAGCACCATGTACATGATGCCGATCTTCTTGTGGTCGATGCTGGTGAACCACTCGCGCCACAGGTACCCCCAGACGCGGTAGTAGGTCAGCAGCGCCACCAGGGCCAGGCCGCCCAGCACCACGACGGCGAAGGTGCCGATCAGGATCGGCTCGTGCAGCGGGATGGCCTCCCAGGTCAGGCGGCCAAAGATCGTATTGGCGAGTTCGGAACGCTCGGGCATGGTTGTCACCTGGGCCGGTACCGGCCCGCGAGGGCCGATGGAGACGGCGAATGTTGAAACGGGGTTGTCCTGCCGGCAGTACGGGCGGGGGCGGCAATGCGGGCGCCGCGCATCAGCGCAACAGCCGGTTGCCCTCGCCGGACGACGCGGTATCTGGCGCGAACGCCGGCGCGGCGGCCGGGGTGTTGCTCGCGGTGCAGATGGCCGATGACGGATCGAACCTCAGCCGGCCGGGATTCCGGTTCTGGGCCATGGTGTCCGCCAGGCAGGCGCCGCCGTCTACACAGCGGTTCAGGATCAGGTGATAAAGGTCGGGCGCCACGCTGGCGTAGCGCTGCACGGGCTCGCGCTCGCTGGGCTGGGCCAGCTTCAGGTAGGCGTCCTTCGACAACTGCGTGCCAGACGCCTTGGCCTGCGCCACCCAGCGGTCGAAATCGGCGTCGGCCAGGCCGTGGAACTTGAACGTCATGTGCGAGAAGCCGGCCCCGCTGTAGTTGGCGGACAGCCCCTCGTAGACGCCGGCCTTATTGATCACGGCGTGGAGCTTGGTCTCCATGCCGGGCATCGCGTAGACCATGCCGGCCAGCGACGGCACGAAGAACGTGTTCATGACCGACGTGGCGGTGATCTTGAAGGCAATCGGGCGATCCACCGGCGCGGCCAGTTCGTTGACGGTCGCGATCCCCTGTTCGGGGTAGAGGAACAGCCATTTCCAGTCCATCGCCACCACTTCCACGGTCAGCGGCTTGACGTCGGCCGGCACGGGGCGTCCTTCGTCGATGCGGGTCAGCGGGCGGTAGGGGTCGAGCTGGTGGGTGCTGACCCAGGTGACCGCGCCCAGCGCGATGATGATCAGCAGCGGGGCGGCCCAGATGGCCAGTTCCAGCACCGTGGAGTGGTCCCACTCGGGGTTGTACGGCGCGTCGCCCTTCTCGCGGTAACGCCACGCAAAGAGCAGCGTGAGGCATATGACCGGCACGATGATCAGCAGCATCAGGCAGGTGGCGATGATGATCAGGTCGCGCTGCCGGACGGCCATGTCGCCCTGGGGCGACAGCAGGACCGCGTTGCTGCATCCCGCAAGCGCCAGCAGTAGGGCGATTGCGGCACTTCTCGCAAGTAATTTTCCCGTCACACTTAACTTCGGCACTACAGCTTCGGAGCGTGGCATGGTCTTGGAAGTGGCGTTTGATTCACGTCGATCTCGGACTGCCGTAGCAATCTTCTGATTTCCAATGGCAGTTTAGGCGCTATTCTTGTGACTGCGGGACTTTAAGTGCAGTACGACATTCCTTCCGCACTCGATGGAGACTTTCAGATGGCAAGTCTGACTCACCAGCATCGCGCGTCGCCGACTGCACCTCCGGCGCCCGGCCACCATGAGGTGGCACCTGCCGAAATCGCCACTGGCGTGGTGATTGGCCGCGCTTCCGAGTACTTCGATTTCTTCGTCTACGGCATCGCGTCGGTGCTGGTCTTTCCGTCGGTCTACTTCCCGTTCGCAAGCGAATTGGCGGGATTGCTATTCAGCTTCGCGATCTTCTCGTTCGCGTTTATCGGACGCCCGTTTGGAACGGCCCTGTTCATGCGCGTGCAGCGCCGCTGGGGGCGCGGCACCAAGCTCACGGCGTCGCTGTTCCTGCTGGGCACGGCCACGGTGGGCATCGCGTTCCTGCCGTCCTACGCCTCCATCGGCAGCGCGGCCATCTACCTGCTGTCGCTGTTCCGCTTCCTGCAGGGCATTGCGTTCGGCGGGTCGTGGGACGGGCTGCCGTCGCTGCTGGCCCTGAACGCGCCGGAGAACAAGCGCGGCTGGTACGCGATGGTGGGCCAGCTGGGCGCCCCGACCGGCTTCATCGTCGCCGGCGCGCTGTTCCTGTTTCTGAGCGTGAGCCTGACGCCGGCCGAGTTCATCGACTGGGGCTGGCGCTATCCGTTCTTCGTGGCGTTCGCGATCAACGTGGTGGCGCTGTTCGCGCGGCTGCGGCTGGTGGTGACGCACGAATACACGCGGCTGCTGGAAGAGGACGAACTGGAGCCGATCAGCACGCTGCAGATGGTGAACGCGCAGGGCTTCAACATCTTCCTGGGCGCGTTTGCGTCGCTGGCCAGCTATGCGCTGTTCCACCTCGTGACCGTGTTTCCGCTGTCGTGGGTGAGCCTGCACAAGACGCAGGCGATCAGCGACGTGCTGGCCGTGCAGATCGTCGGCGCCGGCATCGCGTTCATCGGCACGCTGATCTCCGGCTGGCTGGCCGACCGTATCGGCCGCCGCACCACGCTGGCGACGATGGCGGTGCTGATCGGCCTGTTCAGCCTGGCCGCGCCGTGGCTGCTCGATGGCGGGGCGACCGGGCAGGACATCTTCATCCTGGTGGGATTCGGGCTGCTCGGCCTGTCCTACGGGCAGGCGGCCGGCGTGGTGACGTCGAACTTCGACACCAAGTTCCGGTACACGGGTGCCGCGCTGACCACGGACTTCGGCTGGCTGTTCGGCGCCGCGTTCGCGCCGCTGGTGGCGCTGGGGCTGTCGTCGCTGTTCGGGCTGGCCGCGGTGAGCCTGTACCTGCTCTCCGGCGTGGTGGCCACGCTGATCGCGCTGCGGATCAACCGCGCACTGGGCACGCCCGACAACGACTGAACCGGCCACCGTTCGGACCCTGGCCAGGCGCGTGCCGCAGCAATGCGGCGCGCGCCTTTGCATTGGGGCGCCCGGCCGCCCCTTTGACTATTGGCGCGGGCTTCGACATGCTCACGGTTCGAATTGGGAGATACCGTGAAAGACCTGATCCAGGGCATTCTGAAGTTCCAGCGCGAGGAATTCCCCAAGCGGTCCGCGCTGTTCCAGGAACTGGCCACGCAGCAAAGCCCCACCACGCTGTTCATCGCGTGCTCGGACAGCCGCGTTGAGCCGGCGCTGTTGACGCAGAGCGAGCCCGGCAAGCTGTTCGTGATCCGCAACGCCGGCAACATCGTGCCGGCCTACGCGGTGCAGCCCGGCGGCGTGTCGGCCAGCGTCGAATATGCGGTGGCCGGGCTCAAGGTGCGCGACATCGTGATCTGCGGCCACTCCAACTGCGGCGCGATGACGGCGGTGGCCATGTGCCAGTGCCTGGACCACATGCCGTCGGTGGCGCAGTGGCTGGAACATGCCGCCGGCGCCCGGCGCGTGAGCCTGGCGCGGCCGCATGCGTCGGACCGCGAGCGCGTGGACGACATGGTCCGCCAGAACGTGATCGAGCAGCTTGCACACCTGCGCACCCACCCGTGCGTGGCCCAGGCGCTGGCCGCGCGCCAGATCGAACTGCACGGCTGGTTCTACGACATCGGCACCGGCGCCATCGACGCGCTGGACGGCAAGACCGGCCAGTTCGTGCCGCTGGCCGATTTTCCGGCGGTCACCGCCACGGACATGGCCCCCTGAGCGCGCCGCGCGGCAGGTCCGGCGGAAAGTGAAACAAACCGTACATGGTGCACCATCGGCCGGATTTGCCGTTATTGTTGTCATTCAACGAGGACAAAAAACGGCCAATCCGCCCATGCAGTTGCCCCCGATTCCTTCCAACGAAGCCGCGCGCCTGGCCACGCTCCGCTCGCTGAGCGTGCTCGACACCCCGCCCGAGGAGCGGTTCGACCGCCTGACCCGTCTGGCCAAACGCCTGTTTGGCGTGCCCATCGCCGTCGTCAGCCTGATCGATGCCAACCGGCAGTGGTTCAAGTCCTGCCAGGGGCTGGACGTCACCGAAACCTCGCGCGGCACGTCGTTCTGCGGCCACGCCATCTGCGGCGACGACATCCTGCTGATTCCCGATGCCACGCAGGACGCCCGCTTCCATGACAACCCGCTGGTCACCGGCGAGCCCCATATCCGCTTCTACGCCGGCCGGCCGCTTTCCGCGCCCAACGGCGCCAAGCTGGGCACGCTCTGCCTGATCGACCGCAAGCCGCGGTCGTTCGACGACGAGGACCGCGCGCTGCTGCACGACCTGGCGCGCATGGCCGAGCAGGAGCTGGCGGCCGTGCATCTGGCGACGATGGACGAGCTGACGTCGCTGTCCAACCGGCGCGGCTTTGCCGTGCTCGGCCAGCACGCCATCGAGCTGTGCCGTCGCCTGAACCGCCCGGCGACGCTGGTCTTCTTCGACATGGATGGCTTCAAGCCGATCAACGACCGCTTTGGCCACGCCGAGGGCGACCGCGCGCTGATGGCGTTCGGCGCGGAGCTGCGCGCCGCGTTCCGGGAATCCGATGTGGTGGGCCGCCTGGGCGGCGATGAATTTGCGGCGCTGCTGACCAATACCGACGCCACCGGCTGCCAGGACGCGCTGGCGCGCCTGCACCTGCAGGTCGATGCCTGGAACACGCGCAACCCGGCCGGCTACGCGCTGCGCTTCAGCGCGGGGGTCATCGCCTTCGACCCCCAGCGGCACGGCAACGTGCACGACCTGCTGGCCGAGGCGGACGCGGCGATGTACCGCAACAAGGCCGCGCGCAAGGCCGGCCGGCACTAGCCGCGCGGGCTAGCGGCCGGCGGGGGCGGCGCGCATGACGCCGGCGGCAATCTCGCTGGTCAGCGCGTCCACCGCTTCCAGCTCGGCCTCGCCGATCATCACCGGCGCGCGGGCGGCGCCCCAATCGCCGTAGATCATGGCGATGCAGCGGTTGCGGATCTTGACCGGCGCCAGCAGCACCGTGCGGGCGTCCGGAATCGCGTCCCGATACCAGCGCGGCATGCGGTGGGCCACTTCGGCGTCGAACGTATCCTCGATCAGCAGCGGGCGGGCCGCCAGGCCGGCAAAGTGGAATACGTCGGGCACGAAGCCTTCCTCGAACGACAGCGCGGGCAGTACCTCGCGCATGCCGTCCCCGAAGCCCAGCCGCGCGTGAAAGCGGCGCGTGGTCGGGTTCAGCATCATCAGGAAGCAGCGCGAGAAATCCAGCGCCCGCATGGTGGTTTCCAGCACCATCGGCGCCAGTTGCGAGACGGTCAGGTTGGCCCCCTCGCGCTGGACTTCGTCCAGCCCCTGGCGCAGGCGCTCCAGCACGTTGACGGGCACCGGGCCGTGCGGCGCGGCGCCATCCGCCGGGGCGGCGGCTTCCGAGGCCGAGATCGACGTGTTCAGCACCTCGGCCTGCCGCACCGCCACGCTGACATCGCTCGGATTGAGCCCCAGCACCTTGGCATGGGTGCTCAGCAGCGCCTCCACGGACGCCTCGGTGCCTTCGCGGACCATCGTCACGGCGGCCTCGGCCGACACATGGGCGATGGCGGACAGCCAGTCGGCATGGGTTTCCAGCACGGTCTCGTTGGACAGCGTGCGCGGCTTCATCGCATGGGCGATCAGCCCCGGCAGCCGCCACTTGCGCGCGGCGGCCTCGGCAATCTCTTCCAGCGAGACGCCCAGCACTTCCTTGGCCGCCTCGTCCTCGGTCATCGGGTGCGCGGCGCACATGGCCTCCACGCGCTCCCATTCCTCGGGGAAGTAGAACACCAGCAGCAGGCGGCTCATGTGGTGCATCAGCGTGCAGACCACCGCCTCCTCGCCCTCGTTGATGCCGCGCGCCTGGGTCAGCGCGCGCGTGATCTCGCCCGCCACCAGCGCGCGCTGCAGCGCCTTGAGCGCCTGCGGCCGCTTGGGCGCCACGCCGTGGAAGTAGTCCAGCAACTGGATGCCGAGCGTGAGGTGGCTGATCGCCTCCACCCCCAGCACCAGGATGGCCCGCGACACGGTGGTGACCTCGCCGCCGAAGGACCGGTACATCGCCGAATTGGCCAGCCGGATCACCTTCTGCGACAGGCTGAAGTCGGACAGCACGCTCGTGGCCATCTCGCCCACGGTCAGGTCGGCGTTAAGCGTCTTGAAGATGTTGTCGACGCAGTACTGCAGCGTCGGAAAGTCGCCTTGCTGGGCCATGCGGGCCCACAAGGTCTCGAAGAATTCGGACTTGGACATCAGGCGCCCACCCGCTGCGTGAACACTTCGTCGTCGCCCATGATGAGCCTGCCGTCGAGCACCGCGTTCTCGAAGTCCGCCGGACTCAGCGCCCGCGCGTAGCGCCAACCCTGCACGAGGTCGCAGCCCTGCGCGGCCAGCAGCGCGCCCTGCGCGTCGGTCTCCACGCCCTCGGCGATGGCCACCAGCCCCAGCTCGCGGGCCAGCGACAGCACGGCGGACACGATGGTGCGCGCGTGCGGGGAATCGATCATGTCGGCCACGAAGCTGCGGTCCACCTTCAGCGCCGACAGCGGGAAGCGCCGCAGGTACGACAGGCTCGAATAGCCGGTGCCGAAGTCGTCCACGGCAAAGCGGATGCCCAGCGCGCGCAGCGACAGCAGCAGCCGCTCGGCGGCCTTCGGGTCGGTCATCAGCACGCTTTCGGTGATTTCCAGCACCAGGCGGTCCGCGGCGATGCCGGCGTCCTGGATGGCGCTGCGCACGCTGTCGTAGAAGTTGGGATGCAGGAACTGCACCGCCGACACGTTGACCGACATATGGCCCACGTGGATGCCCTGGGCATCCCACGCGGCCAGCTGCGCGCAGGCGCAGCGCAGCGCCCACGAGCCCAGATGCTTGATCAGCCCGTTTTTCTCGGCCACCGGGATGAAGATGTCCGGGCGGATGTCCTCGCCGGCGTGTTCCCAGCGCATCAGCGCCTCGACGGCGCAGATCTCGCCCGTGCCGGGCCAGACGATCGGCTGGTAGTGCAGCAGGAATTCGCCGCTCTGCACCGCCTCGAACATGCTCTGCTCGATGCGGAACTGCTCGTCCAGCCGGCGTTCCAGCTCGGGCGAATAGATGCAGTAGCGGTTCTTGCCCAGCGCCTTGGCCTCGTACATCGCCAGGTCCGCGCGGCGCAGCCATTGCGATTCGGATTGCGCGGCACCGGTGGAAAACGACAGCCCGATGCTGGTGGTGATCCGCACGTGGCAGCCGCCCAGCAGGAACGGCTGGCGGCAGACGTGGATCACGCGCTCCAGCAGGCGGTGCGCGTCGGCCTCGGTTTCCAGCCCGTCCAGCAGCAGCACGAACTCGTCGCCGCCCAGCCGCGCCACGCTGTGGTGGCTGCGCACGGTGTCCTGCAGCCGGGCGCCCACTTCCTTGAGCAGCGCGTCGCCGTATTCGTGGCCCAGCGAGTCGTTGATGTTCTTGAACCCGTCCAGGTCCATCAGCGCCAGCGCGAACGGCTGGCTGGCCAGCGGGCCGGATGTGTATTCCTCGATCCGCTTGCGGATATAGGCGCGGTTGCCCACGCCGGTCAGCGGATCCAGGAAGGCACGCTCGGTCAACTGGCGCTCGGATTCGATCCAGTCGGAAATGTCGTGGCCGAACAGCAGCAGGCTGGCGCCGCCGCCGGCGCCACGGTGATGGCTCACGCGCAGGTCGATCCAGCCGGGGCCGCCGCTGCCGCCGGCCACCCGCACGCGCTCGCGCCGGGGGGCATGGTCGTGGGCGCAGCCCTGGAGCATGCGCGCCACGCGCTCGCGCGATTCCAGCGCGATCAGGTCCAGCACGGACGTATGGAGCAGGTAGTCGAGCGGATAGACCAGCAGGTCGGCCGTGGTCTCGGTGGCTTCGAGGATGCGGCCCTGGACGTCGACCCGCATGGCCAGCGCGCCGGAAGCTTCCAGCAACGCCCAGGCCTCGCCCCCGGCAGGGGTGGCACCGGCCAGCCGGCGGTCGGCAGGCTCGGGTGCCAGGGCTACATCGAATGCAAGCGCGGTCATGTATCGGTTATGCCCGAAGTCCTGTGGACGCAGGACGGATATCGGATGGAATTCTATGAATCTGAAGCGCCGTGACCCCGGGAGATGACACCAGTCCGCGGCAAACCTTGGCACGGAACATGACCACTGGCATTGGCGGGGCGGTTTGACGCGACAGCGGCGATTCTAATACGACCTGGCGTCCGCCTGAACACCGCATGGACAAACGGATTGCGGGAATCGGCGCGCCCGCAACACGCGCCCCCGGCCGCCGGGGGGCGCGGCGCGGGCGGGATTGACTCCCCCGGCGAAATCCGTGACACTCGCCGGCATGACCTGCCTGGGCGGCCAATGGCCGCGGACAGTCATCGACAACCCGCCCATCGAGGCGGGTTTTTTTGTGGCCGTCGTCCGGGAGGGGGGCTGGGGAAAGAGGGAAAACCCTGAGCGGGCTGGCGAAGCGATGGCCGGCGCGTCGGCCGGCCAGCTTCCCGCTCCCATGTGGCGGGAGCGGCGGGAGCGGTGGAGTGCGTCAGGCCTTCTCGGGCCCGAAATCCTCGGCGTCCACGTCGTAGTTCGCCGGTTCCCAGCGGATTGCCAGCAGCGCCAGCAGGCCGGCCAGCGGGGCCAGCGCGATGACCCAGAACACCTTGGTCGACAGCGCGGCGGCCAGCACCGGGAACAGGAACAGCGACGCCGTGGAACTGGCGCGCATCAGCGTCTGGTTGAAGCCGACGCCCACGCCGCGCAGCGACGTCGGGTAGCTCAGCGACGCGTAGGTCATGGTATGCGCGCCCGGGCCAAAGCCCTGGCCCAGCAGGAACAGCGCCAGGAAGGCAATGGCGGTGGCCACCTGCGCGCCGCCGTCGGGCTTGCCGACCAGCGCCAGGCCCACCAGCGCGGCAAGCTGGCAGGCGTAGCCGGTGACGGTCAGCTTCCAGGCGCCCGTTTTGGGCACCAGATGCACGCCAATCAGCCCGCCGACGAACGCGAACAGCAGGTTCAGCGCCAGCGACACCAGGATGGTCGTCAGCATGGTCTGGGCCAGGAAGCTGGCGATGATGACCGGCAGGCCGAACGCCACGGCGTTGTAGGCGAACGACGACGCAATCGACATGATCGTGGCCAGCGTGGTGCGGCGCGCGTAGACCCCCTTGAGCAGCAGGCCGTAGTTGCGCCACGACGCCGGGCGCTTGGGCGGCTCGGCCACGGCGTCGGGCGCCACCACGGCGTCGATGCCGTACGACGTGCGCAGGATCTTGGCCGCGCCTTCCAGGTCGCCCTGGTTGGCGGCCCACACCGGCGATTCGCTCATGTAGCGGCTGCGCACGGCGATGATGATCAGCGCCGGCACCGCGCCAAAGCCCAGGATGATGCGCCAGAGCAGCCCGCTGTGCGATTCGGGCAGGATCGCGTAGCATCCCAGCACCAGCAGGTACGACACGCAGATGGCCGCGTACCACGTGGGGCACCACATCGCCACGCGCGCGGCCTTGTTGCCGTGCCCCTTCAGTTTCGAGAATTCGGCCAGGAACGCCATGGCCACGGGCAGGTCGATGCCGACGCCCAGGCCCATCACGAACCGGGCGCCGGCCAGCACGTACTCGTTCGGGGCCAGCGCGCAGGCAATGGCGGCGATCACGAAGCAGAGCATGTCGGCCATGAACACGCGGTAGCGGCCGATGCGGTCGGTGAAATAGCCACCCAGGAAGGCGCCGACGATGGCGCCGAACGTGATGGCCGACGCCACCATGCCGGTACCGGCCGGCGTCAGGCCGAATTCCTTCGAAACGTCCTTGAGGCCGAAGGCGAGCGCGCCAAGGTCATAGGCATCGAGGAAAATGCCGCCCAGCGCAATGGCCACGACGATCCGGGCATTGCTGACGGCGGCACCGCCTTCGTTGACGAGCCGCGCCACGTCGGCGGCGGAACGGATGACGGCGCGCGCGGGCGGCGCCTGGGTGGCAGCCTGTGCGCCAGCGGGCGACAGGGCGAGATCGACTGACATTTGTAGTTTTCGAGGGCGCTTGAAAAGGAAGGCGGACGCCTCCCAGCACCCGCCCGTCAGCGGTGGATCGTACGACAACCGGCCCGGCGCGGCCAAATGCATTGTTGTTATATCTTTAGAACCGCACCTTGGCGGGGCCTTGCCGGGCCTGGCATTGCAAGCTGGCTGAAAGGCAGCCGGCCGGACCCTGATGTACGATGACTGCCGTTGACCACAGCAAGTACCAACGGAGACAAGGGATGACAGGACAGAGCAAGGTGGCGCTGGTCACCGGCGCGGCGCGGGGCATCGGCAAGGCCGTGGCCCAGGCCATGCTGGCGGACGGCTATCGGGTCGTGCTGGCGGGCCGGACCGCCGAGACGCTGGAAGCGCTGGCCGCGCAGGCCCGCGCCGCGGGACAGACCGCGCTGGCCGTGCAATGCGACGTCAGCCGCCCGGAATCGGTCGATGCGCTGTACGCGACCGTGCGCGAGCACTTCGGCCGGCTCGACGTGCTGTTCAACAACGCCGGCATCAACGCGCCGGCCGTGCCCATCGACGAACTGTCGGTCGAACAGTGGAAGGCCGTGGTCGATACCAACCTGACCGGCGCCTTCCTGTGCGCGCGCGGCGCGTTTGCGCTGATGAAGTCGCAGGACCCGCGCGGCGGCCGGATCATCAACAACGGCTCGATCTCGGCCCACGCGCCGCGCCCGAACACCGTGCCCTACACGGCCACCAAGCACGCCATCACCGGCCTGACCAAGAGCCTGTCGCTCGATGGCCGTGCCCACGACATCGCCTGCGGCCAGATCGACATCGGCAACGCCGGCACCGACATGGCCAACCGCATGGCGCGCGGCGTGCCGCAGGCCAACGGCGACATCCGCCCCGAACCGCTGATGGACGTCGCCCATATCGCCAGCTCGGTGCTGCATATGGCCAACCTGCCGCTGGACGCCAACGTCCAGTTCATGACGGTGATGGCGACGAAGATGCCGTTCGTGGGACGGGGGTAAGGAGAGCGTCTGGGGACGGGGGAGAGGGCAAGCGGCTTAAAGCGATTCAGATTGCGACGATCGCCGGCCCTTGAGGCTGCAAGCTACCGCCCGCCCTGCCGCCCCGCCATGAACGCCGCGGCGTCGGCCGCCGTCATGCCGCGCTCGTCGCGGGCTTCGGGGTCGGCGCCGTGGGCTTTCAGCAGTTCCACGATGTCGGTGCGCTGGAACATGGCGGCCGTCATCAGCGCCGTGCGGCCGTCGGGCGATGCGCCTTCGACGTCCGCGCCGTGTTCCAGCAGGATTTCGATGATGGCCTGGTAGCCCTTGTAGGCCGCGCCGGCAATCGGCGTCTGGCCCATGGCGTTGCGCGTGTCTGGCGATGCGCCGGCCTGCAGCAGCGTGCGCAGGGCGTCGGCGTGGCCGTGGTAGGCGGCCAGCATCACCAGCGTGTCGCCTTTTTCGTTGCGCAGGTTTGGCGGCATGCCGCGTTCGATCAAGGCGGCCAGTGCCGCAGCGTCGCCATTGCGCGCGAGATCGAAGACCTGGCCAAGCGCGGCGATCATGCGGGCTTCTTCGTCCGCGGTCATGGTGGGGGCCCGGTTTTCGTCCATTGCCGATTCCTTTCTCATTCGCCCTCTCCCGGGCAGGGCGGGAGAGGGCGTACTGCCTGAACTACGTGATTACCTGGCCTCGATCTTCTCGATCGCGGCCGCCACGCCGGCGCCGTAGGCCGGGTCGGCCTTGGTGCAGTGCTCGATGTGGCGTTGCTGGATGGGCTTGGACACCCCCTTGATGGCGCGCGCCGTATTGTCGAACAGCGCCTGCTGCTGCGCCGGAGACATCAGGCGGAACAGCGCGCCCGGCTGCGAGAAGTAGTCGTCGTCCACACGGTGGTTCCAGTGGTCGGCGCTGCCTTCCAGCGTCAGCGGCGGCTCGCGGAAGTCCGGCTGCTCGGCCCACTCGCCCTTGGTGTTCGGCTCGTAGGCGATGGTGCCGCCCTGGTTGCCGTCGGTCCGGCCGCGGCCGTCGCGGTGGTAGCTGTTGACGTAGCGCGCGGCCTTGGGCGAGTTCACCGGGATCAGGTGATGGTTCACGCCCAGGCGGTAGCGCTCGGCGTCGCCGTACGAGAACAGGCGGCCTTGCAGCATCTTGTCGGGCGAGAAGCCGACGCCCGGCACGATCGTCGACGGCGCGAAAGCGGACTGCTCCACCTCGGCGAAATGGTTCTCGGGGTTGCGGTTCAGCTCCAGCGTGCCCACTTCGATCAGCGGGTAGTCCTTGTGCGGCCAGACCTTGGTCAGGTCGAACGGGTTGTACGGCACCTTGCTGGCGTCGGCCTCGGGCATGATCTGCACGCAGAACTTCCAGCGCGGGAAGTCGCCGCGCTCGATGGCTTCATACAGGTCGCGCTGGTGGTATTCGCGGTCCTGGCCCGTCACCTCGGCGGCCTCGGCGTCGGTCAGGTTCTGGATGCCCTGCTGGGTGACGAAGTGGAACTTGACCCAGTAGCGCTCCATGTCCTTGTTGATGAAGCTGTAGGTGTGGCTGCCGAAGCCGTGCATGTTGCGCCAGCTGCGCGGGATGCCGCGGTCGCTCATCACGATGGTGACCTGGTGGAACGCCTCGGGCAGGCTGGTCCAGAAGTCCCAGTTGTTCTCGGCGCTGCGCATGCCGGTGCGCGGGTCGCGCTTCACGGCGTGGTTCAGGTCGGGGAACTTGAGCGGGTCGCGCAGGAAGAAGACCGGGGTGTTGTTGCCCACGAGGTCCCAGTTGCCTTCCTCGGTATAGAACTTGATGGCGAAGCCGCGGATGTCGCGCTCGGCGTCGGCCGCGCCGCGCTCGCCGGCCACCGACGAGAAGCGCATGAACAGCTCGGTCTTCTTGCCGACCTGCGAGAACAGGTCGGCGCGGGTGTACTTGGTGATGTCGTTCGTGACGGTGAACGTGCCGTAGGCGCCCGAGCCCTTGGCGTGCATGCGGCGCTCGGGGATGACCTCGCGGTCGAAGTGGGCCAGCTTTTCCAGGAACCAGACATCCTGCAGCAGTGCCGGGCCGCGCGGGCCCGCGGTCTGGATATTGTTGTTGTCGACGACAGGCGCGCCGAAAGCGGTCGTGAGCTTTTTCATGGGACTGGACTCCTTGGTGCATGGCGCGCGACGGGCGGGTCATGCGTGGACGTTTGTGGGTCTGCTTCCAGGCTGCCACCGGCGCTGCGGTGCGACCGGCGGGAGACAGGTGGAACTATCGCAGATGGAATGCGACAAGTCATATCGTATTGATCAATGCCTCTGATAGGCATCAGACTTTTGTGTTACAGAATTAAATCTTTTACTAGGTTGGCAGTATCGGGGCCGCCAGGTCAGTCGTCGGAGGTGGCGAACTGGAACTGGCCCTTGCCGCGCGCCTTGGCGCGGTACAGCGCCCGGTCGGCCAGGTGCAGGATGTCGTCGGCGGTCAGACCCTCGGGCCGCACATGGGCGATGCCGATGCTGACGCCGAGCCGGGCCTGGTGGCCGGAGGAGAGCAGATAGGGGGCGCTTACCTCGCGCAGCAGGTCCTGCGCCAGCGCCTGCACGCTCTGGGTGCTTTCGTTGCGCAGCACGATCACGAATTCGTCGCCGCCGATGCGGTAGACCAGCCCGCGCCCCGGCACGGCGCCGCGCAGCCGCTCGCCCACGCGCACCAGCAACTCGTCGCCGCTGCCATGGCCGAACGAGTCGTTGACGGGCTTGAAGCCGTCCAGATCCATATAGAGCAGCGTCAGGTAGCGGCCGGCGGCCATGCGCAGCGCGCTGGCCTCGCGGATTTCCGCCAGCAGGCTCGACCGGTTCAGCAGCCCGGTCAGCGAGTCGTGCCGGGCGCGGTAGGCGTTTTCCCGCTCGGAACGCATCGTCGCCACCACCATCGCGTTCATCCGGAACGACGCGCTGGTCATGCTGAAGACATACACGGGCAGTTGCAGCAGCGTGAGCAGGAACAGCGGCTCGTGGGCCTGCAGCGCGCCCGCGCAGATCGGGCCCAGGCTCAGCAGAATCATCAGCGCCGTCAGGCGCGGCGCGCCGTAATTGCGAAAACAGATACCGCCGCACATGGCCGCGGCCGACAGGCACGCCATGGCCGCGCTGAGCCAGTCGCCGCTGATGACGCTCAGGTAGGCGCCCAGCCCGACGCTGGCCGCCCAGGCCAGGGTCAGCAGGATATGGAGGTCGGTGGGCGTGGCGCGGCCCTGCCGGGCGGCGGCGCGGGCGCGGAACAGAACGACCACGCGCGCCAGGCAGATGACCGCTTCCAGCCCCAGCCAGACCAGGAATTCGGGCCGGCGCAGATGCAGCGTGATGACGGTGGCCACCATCAGCGTGTTCAGGATGCCGCCAAAGAAGATCGACAGCGTGCCGAACAGGCTGCCCACCAGCGCCTCGCGGATTTCGGCCGGCACGTCCCGGCCAGGTTCGGCAACCCAGCGCGTGAAGGGCCAGCGCGGGGCACTGTAGACCTGGCCCGACAGGAACATGGGGGAGTAGCGTTGGGTCATCGCCCATGCATTCTGCCAGAGGCACGTTACGCCGCGTGCACCGATTCGGTGGGGTGGACGCGCCGGCGGCGCGTCTGCAACACCGCCGCATCACGCCGTGGCCGGGCGGCGATTTTCCACATTTTCCGGTGACCCATTTGATTGATACGGATGGTTGATATAAAAATGATCCGATAAATGCATCCGGATTATCGGCGGCATTTCCATTCAAAGTCAGTCTTTGCGATATGAATAATCGCGGATGGATTATCTTGATAATCCATTGCGGTGGCGTGGAATATCGCTTTTCCGGAGATGGGTGCGGCCTATGAGAAAACGGATCCATGGCAGGCGCGGTGTCTGTGCGACGGTACTGGTCGGCGTGGCCACGTCCGCGCAGTCGGCAACGGTGGTGGGGCCCAGCACCACGGGCGTGACGCTATCCACCGACACCGCCTACCAGCTCGACGCGGGCACCACCGTATCCGCCCAGCATGGCGATGCGGTGGCGGTGGCCGGCATCGCCCCGGTCACGTTCACCAGCGCAGGCACCATCCAGTCGTCGCTGGACGGCAGGGCGTCGGCGGTGCGGTTCAACGTGCCGGGCACCTTCGTCAACCAGGCCAGCGGGCTTGTGCACGGCAATACCTTTGGCGTGCTGATGACCGGCGGGGGCGTGGGCAGCAATGTCGTCAACTATGGCGATATCAGCGTGCAGGCCAGCCATGCGATTTATTACGATACCGATACCAGCGGCACCATCGACAATTACGGCACGATCAATGCCGGCACCTCCGGCGCCGTCCGCTCCACCGCCGACGGCATTTATATCGATTCCACCGGCACGGTCGCCATCAATAATCACGCCGGCGCGTCGATCCGCAGCGGCGTCGGCAACCGCGATTATGCGTACGGCATCATCGTCGAGCGCGGCACCGTGGACATCCGCAACGAAGGCAGCATCGAAGGCTATATCGGGGGCATCCGCAGCACGACGCCCAATGCGGTGCGGATCGTGAACACCGCGGGCGGGTCGATCGTGGCCAACGTGGGGACGGCCGTGCAGCTGGGCCAGGGCGGCACGCTGACCAACAACGGCGTGATTGCCGGCGGGGGCGGGCCGGCCATCTTGCTGACCGGGGCGAACAACCGCGTGGAACTGGGCACCGGGTCGGTGCTGCAAGGCACCGGCAACGTCGTGGTGGCCAGCCAGGGCACCGGCAACGCCATCGCGCTGTCCGGCACCGGCACCGAGGCCGGCGACTTCACGGCCACCGAAGGCAACGGGTTTGCCTCGCTGGCGGCCGGCGCGGGCGCCGACTGGACGCTCACCGGCAATGTCAGCATGCAGGGCAGCGGTGCGGCGACGGTATCGGTCGACGGCAACCTGGCGCTCGGCGGCACGGTCGCCATCGCGGGCACGGGCGGCACGACGATTGGCAGCACCGGCCGGCTGACGCTGGGAACGGGCGGCGCGGGCGGCTTCGTCAATGGCAATTTCTCCAACGATGGCGAGCTGGTCTTGCGGCGCAGCGACAACTTCCAGATCGCCGGCGTGCTGGGCGGCGCCGGCACGCTGATCCAGGCCGGCTCCGGCATCACGGCGCTGACCGGCGCGGGATCGACGCAGGGCGCGGTGTCGGTGCGCAGCGGCGCGCTGCTGCTGGGCCAGGACGGCACGTTCACGACCACGGGCGATTTCACGACCGAAGCCGGCGCAACCACGGCCATCGCGGGCCGCTCGTCGCTGACCGTCGGCAACAGTTTCACAATGAACGGCACGCTCGACGTGGCCGTGGGCCGCAACAAGCGCGACATCACGGCCAGCACCGCCACCATCGGCCCGGGCGCCACGTTCAACCTGGTCGGCTATTCGGCCGACGACGCCGCCAGCGTGTCCGAACTGGCGTCGAGCGCGTTCACCGTGATCCACGCCAATACGCCGAACGGGCTCACCGGCACGTTCGACGCGGTGCGGCTGGGCGGCAAGTCGAGCGCGGCCGATTACCTGACGCTGACCTCCAGCTACGGCCCGCAGAGCTTTGTCGTCGGCCTGGGCCTGACCTGGTACGCGGCCCACAGCACGAGGCCCGACCTTGCCGCCGGCACGTTCACGCTGGCCGATCCCGACGACAAGTTCGAGCTCGACGCGCGGCTGATCGACCAGGCGCCCAACCCGGCCACGGGCTGGGACGGCCGCACGCTGACCAAGCTCGGGCCCGGCACGCTGCAACTGTCGAAGGCCAACCGCTATACCGGCCCGACCCGGGTGGAAGCCGGCACGCTGCTGGCCGGCGCGGCGAACGTAGTGGCCGCCAGCGAGCGTGTCAGCCTGGGCCCGACCGCGACGTTCGATCTGGGCGGCTTCGACCAGACGGTCAACAACCTGTCCGGCAGCGGCGCGGTGGCGCTCGGGACGGCAACGCTGACGCTCAATCAGGCGGCGGACGGCGCGTTCGATGGCGTCGTGAGCGGCCCCGGCGGGCTTGGCAAGACCGGCGCCGGCGCGCTGACGCTGACGCGCGACCAGACCTACGGCGGCAATACCACCGTCGATGCCGGCGCGCTGATCCTGGACAACGGCGCGCGGCTGGCCGGCACCGGGCAGGTCACCGTGGCGCCCGGCGCGCTGCTGGGCGGCTATGGCGGCGTGGGCGGTTCGGTGGTCAACCACGGCGTGCTGGCCGTGGCCGATGCCGCGCCGGGGTTCGACGGCCGGCCGGCCGGGGTGTTCGCCATCGCCGGCTCGCTGGTCAACCAGGGCGAAATCCGCATGGGCAGCCCGGTGCCGGCCAGCACGCTGACCGTCGGCGGCGACTACACCGGCAACGGCGGCCGGCTGACGCTCTACACCGCGCTTGGCGACGACAATTCGGCCACCGACCGGCTGGTCATCAACGGCAACACGTCGGGCCAGACGCTGGTGGGCATCCGCAATGCCGGCGGCGCGGGCGCGCGGACCGTCAACGGCATCCGCATCGTCCAGGTCGACGGGCGCTCGGACGGCGTGTTCACGCTCGATGGCCGGGTCGTGGCCGGCGCCTACGAATACGCGCTGCAGCAGGGAGGCGTGGCATCGCCCGACGATGGTGACTGGTACCTGCGCTCGCTGTCGGCGGCGCCCACGCCGGTACCGCGGCCGGAGACCGGCGCCTACCTGGCCAACCAGATGGTGGCGCAGGCGATGTTCCAGCACACGTACCACGACCGCGCCGGGCTGCCCGATTCGGACGGGCCGGGCCAGGGGCGGCCGGCACGGTCGACGGGCTGGGCCAGGCTGGCGGGCGGCCATGCCGACGGCAACGCGGACGGCGGCCGCCTTGCCGCGTCGGCCGATACCTTCGTGATGCAGGCCGGCATCGACGTGCTGCACCGCGTGACCGCCAGTGGGCGCTGGCAGGCAGGGGTGATTGCCGGCTACGGCACGTCCACCACGCACGCCAGCGCGCGCGACAACCCGGCCATCGCGCGCGGCACCGTGAACGGCGTGGCCGCCGGGATCTACGGCACGTGGCACCGCGACGCCGAGGGCCCCGCCGGCCCCTATGTCGACAGCTGGGTCCAGTACGGCAACTTCCGGCACACGGTCAAGGGCGGCGGGCTGGCCGGCGAGGACTACACAAGCCAGCTCTGGTCAGGGTCGGTGGAGGCGGGCTGGGCGCTGCCGGTGGGGCACACGGGCGCCGGCGTGGTGCACGTCGAGCCGCAGGTGCAACTGGTCTACACGGACTACCACGCCGGCAGCCATACCGAGCGCACCGGCACGGTGGTCCGCAGCGACCGCAGCGGCGGCGTGGCCACGCGCGTTGGCACGCGGCTGTTCCACGCGCCGGCTGGCGAGGGCGTGCCGACGTGGATGCCGTACCTGGAGCTGAACTGGTGGCACAACAGCCATGGCAACGCGATGGCGTTCGACGGCGTGGTGGTGACGCAGGACGGCCCGCGCAACCGCGTGGAGACGAAGGTCGGCGCGCAGGCGCGCATCGGCCAGCGCTGGCGGCTCTGGGGCAACCTTGGCTACCAGTACGGCAACGGCGGATACGAAAGCATCACAGGGCTGCTGGGCGTGCGCTACGCGTGGTGAGCCGGCCGCGCCGGCCGCCGGGTGATGCCGCCGCCGGTTCGGCCGGGCGGGCCGAGGTTTACCGTGCCTTTTCGGACGGCGCCTATATCCTTACAAGGTAAAACAACGCGCAGGAGACAACGATGCAAGCGAGGTTTGCGCGCGGCATTGCGCAGACGCCACTGACGGTGGCGGCCCGGGAATATCCGCTGGCGGAGGAGGCCGCCAAGCCCGAGGTCGGCGACCTGGTGACCGTCTTCAGCCAGGACATGGAGACCGAGTTCAGCGTCCGGCTGAACGCCGTGGCCGGGCCCGATCTCTGGTACGGCGTGATCTACGGCATCAATCGCGGCGCCGAGATGCTGGTCGTGGCCGAGGGGCTGGAACTCGACGACGTGGTCAGCGTGCGGCGCCAGGAGATCGCCTCGGTCATCAAGGCCGACCACCCCCACTGAACCACGCCTCGCCCTGCGGGCGCGGAGATTGCCGCGCGGGTCCGGCTGGCGGTATGCTGCGGCTGCACAATGCCTGCCAGGGCAGGCATCGCCTTTTCCCGTCCAGCCACCGAGCCCGCGCCGTTCCATGTCCTCGTCCTTCACCCCCGCCACCACCGTACGCCAGTTCATTGCCGGACCCGCCGGCCAGCTCGAAGTCTTGATCGACCCGCCCGATGGCGCGCCCCGTGGCGTGGCCGTGGTCGCGCATCCGCACCCGAGCCAGGGCGGCACCGCCGAGCACAAGATTCCGCAACTGCTGGCGCGCGTGCTGCAGGCGCATGGCTTTCTGGCGCTGCGGCCGAACTACCGGGGCGTGGGCCAGAGCGAGGGCCAGTATGACGACGGGGATGGCGAGACCGACGACGTGCTGGCCGTGATCCGCCACGTGCGGGCAGCGCATCCGGCGCTGCCGCTGGCGCTGGCCGGCTTCTCGTTCGGCGGATTCATCCAGGCCCGCGCCGCGGAGCGGCTGGCCGCCGACGGCGAGGCCGTGGCGCACCTGATCCTGACCGGCATGCCGGCCGGCGCGCTGTCCGCGCACCTGTCGTACGACACGCCGGCGGTGCCGGCCCACAGCCTGGTGGTACACGGCGAGCACGACGAGCGCGTGCCGCTGGCCAACGTCTTCAACTGGGCACGGCCGCAGGAACTGCCCGTGTTCGTGCTGCCCGGCGCGGGGCATTTCTTCACGGGCAAGCTGCCGGGATTGAAGCGGGTGGTGGAGGGATACCTGGCGCGGCGCGAGGACTGACGCCCCCGGGGCCGCCGCGCCGGTCAGAACTGGTAGTTGATCGAGATGTCGCCGGTCCAGCTTGTGGAGCGCGACGTGACCGGGCTGCTGCGCGCGTCGCCGACCAGCGCCGACATGCCCACGTCGGCCGTCGAGAACCAGTGCTTGTTGAAGATCCAGATGGCCGACACGCCGCCGCCGTACGACTTGATGCCGGCGCCGGCGCGGTGCTGCGCCAGCCCCGAGCGGGCCGACTGCTCGGCCGTCACGCCGTACCAGCGGCTCATGTAGGCCGAATCGGCAAAGGTCATGGTCGGGCCCGCAAACCAGAAGAACTTGTCGCTGCTGCCCGGCAGCGGCATGTAGGCGCCGATGTCGCCGATCACGCCGTTGGCGCCGCCGAACTGGCGCCGGATGTTGGCGCGGATGACCAGCGGGAATTCCTTCGACACCACGTACTCGGCGAACACCTTCGTTTCCGCCGCCATGCCGATGTTGCCCAGGCCGCCCAGGTGCTCGTGGTCCTTTTTCTCGCGGCGGCCCAGGTCGTACGTCAACGCCACGCCGGCGCGGACGTTAGGGGTGTGGATGATGTTCCAGCCCAGCCCCTCGCCGGTGGAAAAGAACGCGCGGTCGCGGTAGCGGATGTCGATGACCGGCCCGCCCAGCAGGTAGTAGTTGGTGGTGCCTTCGTAGCGCGGCCGGGCGCTCAGGGCGGCGCCCACGCGCACGTCCCAGTCGTGGTCGGGCTCGCCCACGAACATCTTCTTGAGCGGCACCCCCACCGAGTACTGCCACTCGGCCAGCGGCGCGGGCGTCTGGGCGTGGGCGCGCGGCGCCAGCAGCAGCGCCAGGGCGGCCAGCAGCGCCAGGGCCAGCCATCGTGCGGCGTGGCGGCGCGCCGCACGGGATGGCAGGGGGTGGGAAGGGACGCGCCAGGGCTGGCTATCCAGGATGGTCGACACGTGGTTCTCCGGTGTTCTTGTTGCCCCGGCGGGCCGGGGCGGAATCGACTTGAGGCGGGATGCGGGGCCGCCGGGATGACGGCAACTTATCTTTTCACCGAAGCCGGCGCCCGGCAACTTCCCTGTCTCCCACAACCGTGTAGGAAGGACGCCGATTCCGAGGTCAGCCGGCCCTGCCTACCATCGAAACTGGTACGTATCCCGGCCCCTAGCCGTGGCCTTCCTCCTCGCCGCGCCAGTCGCGCCGCATGATCAGGAAGGTGAACGACGTGGACCAGCCGATCAGGATCAGGCCCACCAGCGGCTGCACCGAGGCCAGCAGCCGCAGGGGCCCGATCGGGAAGATATCGCCGATGCTCTGGGTCGTGAACGTTTCCAGCGAGAAATAGATGTAGGCCACCGGGCCGTGCTCGCGCATGCCGGTAAGCTGGCCGATGGCCAGCACGTCGGCGCCCAGCCAGTAGCCGGCGCTGAAGACGATGGCCTCGATGCAGTGGGTCACGATGATCAGCACGATCACTGCACCAATATTGAGCTTGCCGCTGAGCCGCCGCGGATGGAATTCGGAAATCAGCCGCAGCGCCTCGTAGTGGATGGCCACCGCCAGCAGCGTCAGCGTGGCGGTCAGGGCCACGGCAAGCAGGTAGTTGAGCGGGGTGTCGACCATTGGCGGCGGGCAAGGGACGCGGAGATGGCCAGACTATACGGCGGCCCCGGCCATGTAAATGCACAAGGGTGTGAGCAAACGGACACAATGCGGGGTTGCCAGCGCGGCGCCGCGCCCGGAGAATCGTCTCGCCCCGCCAGCGCGGGCGCGACGGGGAGAACAGCAATGACGACAGCGGACGGCTTCCTGCCGCCGACCGACCACGATGGCACCGCCCCGGCATTCCTGGCCGGCGCGGGCGAAATGGCGGCCCTGATCCGCCAGCATGACTGGACCGCCACGTCGCTGGGCCCGCCCGCGCAGTGGCCGCAGAGCCTGAAGACGGCCATCCGGATCATGCTCACGTCGCGCCAGCCGATCTGGATCGGCTGGGGCCCGGAGCTGTACTTCTTCTACAACGACCCGTACAAGGCGATCATCGGCGGCAAGCACCCGGTGGCGCTGGGCCAGCCGACGGCGCGCGTCTGGCGCGAGATCTGGCCGGAGATCGGCCCGCTGCTGGCCACGGCCATGAACGGCGTGGAAGGCACGTTCGTCGAGCAGAAGCTGCTGATCATGGAGCGCAACGGCTACCCGGAGGAGACGTACTACACGTTCTCGTACAGCCCGGTGCCGGATGACAACGGCGGCACCGGCGGCATTATCTGCGCCAACAGCGACGACACCGAGCGCGTGGTGGCCGAGCGGCAGCTGAACCTGCTGCGCGAGCTGGCGTCGTCGACCAACAACGCGCGCAGCGGCGCCGAGGCGTGCCGGCTCGGCGTGGCCGCGCTGCGGACCAACCCGTACGACATCCCCTTCGCGCTGCTCTACCTGGCCGGGCGGGGCGCCACCACGCTGACGCTGGCCGGCACCACGGGGCTGGCCGCCGATCATCCGGCCGCGCCCGCGCAACTGGATGCCGACGACCCGGCCGCCCCCTGGCCCGCGGGCGACGCCATGCGCGCCGGCCAGCCGGTCCACGTCGGCGACCTGTCCGCCCGCTTTGCCACGCCGCTGCCCGGTGGCGCCTGGCAGATGCCGCCGCGCGCGGCCGTGGTGCTGCCCGTGCAGCTGTCGGGCGACAGCGCGCCCAGCGGCGTGCTGGTGGTCGGCCTGAACCCGTGCCGGCTGTTCGGCGACCGCTACCGCGCGTTCCTGGACCTCGTGGCCGGCCAGATCGGCCAGGCCATCAGCTACGCGCACGCCTACGAGGAGGAACGGCGCCGGGCCGAGGCGCTGGCCGAGCTGGATCGCGCCAAGACCACGTTCTTCTCGAACATCAGCCATGAATTCCGCACGCCGCTGACGCTGATGCTGGGCCCGCTGGAGGAAATGTTGGGCCGCGACGGCGTGCCCGAGCCAGACCGCGCGCTGGCCGAGATCGCCCATCGCAACGGGCAGCGGCTGCTGAAGCTGGTGAACGCGCTGCTGGATTTCTCGCGCATCGAGGCCGGGCGCGTGCAGATGCACGCCCAGCCCACGGACTTGCCGGCGTTCACGGCCGACCTGGCGTCGCTGTTCCGCTCGGCGATCGAATCGGCCGGCATGACGCTGCGCGTGGACTGCCCGCCGCTGCCGGTGGCCGTGGCGGTGGACCGCGACATGTGGGAGACGGTGGTCCTGAACCTGCTGTCCAACGCGTTCAAGTTCACGTACGCGGGCACCATCGGCGTGTCCGTGCGGATGCGCCAGACGGGCGAGGTGGAACTGAGCGTGACCGACACCGGCATCGGCATCGCGCCCGAGGAGCTACCCCGGCTGTTCGAACGTTTCCACCGCGTGGCCGGCGCGGTTGGCCGGTCCATCGAAGGCAGCGGCATCGGGCTGGCCCTGGTGCAGGAACTGGTGCGGCTGCACGGCGGCACGATCGAGGTGGACAGCACGCCGGGCGAGGGGTCGCGCTTCCGCGTGACGCTGCCGCGCACGGTGGGCGTGGCCGAGCCCGCGGCCCCGGCGCCGGCCGCCAGCGCCCGCGCGCTGGCCTTTGCCGATGCGGCGCGGCGCTGGATGCCCGAGGCCGACGAGACTCCGGCGACGCCGCTGCCCGCCATCGCCACCGACGATGCGCAGGCCGACGTGCGCGGCCGGCTGCTGGTGGCCGACGACAACGCCGACCTGCGCGACTACATGCGCCGCATCCTGGCATCGGCCGGCCATGACGTACTGGTGGCGGCCGACGGCCAGGAGGCGCTGGAACTGGCGCAGCGCCACCTGCCGGACCTGATCGTCTCTGACGTGATGATGCCGCGGCTGGACGGCTTCGGCCTGCTGCGCGAAGTCCGCGCGTCCGACGCGCTGCGCCAGACGCCGGTGCTGCTGCTGTCGGCCCGCGCCGGCGAGGAAGCGCGCGTGAGCGGCCTGGCCTCGGGCGCCGACGACTACCTGATCAAGCCGTTCAACGCCCGCGAGCTGCTGGCGCGCGTGGCGGCCAACCTGCGGCTGTCGCGGCTGCGCGGACAGGCCCAGCGCGAACTGCGCGCGATGAACGATTCGCTGGAGCGCCGCGTGATCGAGACCGTGGCCGACCGTGACCGCCTGTGGGACCTGAGCGAGGACCTGCTGATGGTGACCAGCGTCGACGGCATGCTCGAACGCGTGAGCCCGTCGTGGCATCGCACGCTCGGGCACGACGCCGCGGCGCTGGCCGGGCGCTCCTGCCTGGCGTTCGTGCATCCCGAGGACCTCGTGGCCGTCACCGAGCAACTGATCGCGCTGCGCCAGCACGGCGCGCCGGTGCGCTACGAATGCCGGATGCTGTGCGCCAGCACGGCGGTGCGCTGGATGGCGTGGACGCTGTCGATCGATCCGGCCAGCGGGCGCATCCATGGCGTGGGCCGCGACGTGACCAGCGACAAGGACGCGGCCGAGGCGCTGCGGCACGCCGACGAGGCGCTGCGCATGGCGCAGAAGATGGAGTCCATCGGCAAGCTGACCGGCGGCGTGGCGCACGATTTCAACAACCTGCTGCAGGTGATTGGCGGCAACCTGCAGTTGCTGACCCGCGACGTGGCCGGCGACGACCGCGCCGAGACCCGCGTGCGTAACGCGCTGGCCGGCGTGGCGCGCGGCGCCAAGCTGGCGTCGCAGCTGCTGGCCTTCGGCCGCCGCCAGCCGCTGGCGCCGAAGGTGGTCAACCTGGGCCGCTTCGTGCGCGGGCTCGACGACATGCTGCGGCGGGCGCTTGGCGACGGCGTGGAGATCGAAACAGTCATCGCGGCCGGGCTCTGGAACACGCTGGTGGACCCGTTCCAGGTGGAAAACGCGCTGCTGAACCTGGCCATCAACGCGCGCGACGCGATGAACGGCCACGGCCGGCTGACGGTGGAAGCCGGCAACGCGGTGATCGACGACGTCTACGCGCGCCGCAACGCCGACGTGGAGCCGGGCCAGTACGTGATGCTGGCCGTGACCGACACCGGCGCCGGGATGCCGCCCGATATCCAGGAACAGGTCTTCGAGCCGTTTTTCACGACCAAGCCCGAGGGACAGGGCACGGGGCTGGGCCTGAGCATGGTCTACGGCTTCGTGCGGCAGTCGGGCGGGCACGTGAAGATCTACAGCGAGGTGGGCGTCGGCACCACGGTGCGGCTGTACCTGCCGCGCGCGCACGAGGCGGAGGACCTGGAGACCGAGGTGGACGTGGGCCCGGCCGGCGGCGGCACCGAGACGGTGCTGGTGGTGGAGGACGACGAGGACGTGCGGGCGACGGTGGTGGAGATGCTCGGCAGCCTGGGCTACCGCGTGCTCAAGGCGCGTGACGCCACGAGCGCGCTGGCCATCGTCGAGAGCGGCGTGCCGATCGACCTGCTGTTCAGCGACGTGGTCATGCCGGGGCCGCTGCGCAGCACCGAGATGGCGCGCAAGGTGCGCGAGAGGCTGCCGGGCATCGCGGTGCTGTTCACGTCGGGCTATACGGACAACGCCATCGTCCACACGGGACGGCTCGATCCCGGCGTGGAGCTGCTGAGCAAGCCGTACACGCACGACGCGCTGGCGCGCAAGGTCCGGCATGTGCTGGCGGGCGGCGCGCGGCTGTCAGCGGTGCCGATGGAGCCCGCGCACACCCGGCTCGTCGATGGGGCGCCGCCGCAGCCGGTGGCCGACGTGCCCGATGGCAGGCCGGGCGAGGCGGGCGTGGTGCCGCCGCGCAGCCAGCGCGTGGTCTTTGTCGAGGACGACGACCTGCTGCGCGCCAGCACGGCCGAGCTGATGCGGATGTTCGGCATCGACGTGGTCGAGGCGCGCAACGACGTGGAGGCGATGGCCGCGCTGCGCGCCGATGGCGTGGACGTGCTGCTGACGGACGTGGGGCTGGGCGGGGTATCGGGCGTGGACTTGGCCATCGACGCCTGCCGGCTGCGGCCGGGGCTGCGCGTGATCTTCGTAAGCGGCTACGACGTGGTGCTGACGCCGGCGCAGCGCGCCGCGCTGCCGCACGCGGTGTCGCTGCGCAAGCCGTACGCGCTGGCGGATTTCATCAACCTGCTGCAGGCACGGCCGGCGGGGGAATGACAAAGGCCGCCAGATGGCGGCCGGGGATGCAACGAAGAAGGCCGCCAGATGGCGGCCTTCGGTGTTTTCAGACGGGCAGTGCGGTGGCGACGAGGGCGGCTGCGGCGCCGCTGGCGGCGGTCAGTGCCAGCCATCCGCCAACGATCAGGGCGCTGTTGCGGAAAGTCATGATGGGCTCCGTGGAGAGGGTCCGGAGCCCGTCATGGACTCCGGCTACTGCGTTTGGGCCGCCTGCATCGGGCGGGGCTCAGGCGTTGGCGCCGTCGGTGTAGATGTCGCGGGTGCGGGCACCGTCATAGAACGGGTTGCGCGGCTGGTTCACGCTGCGGGCGCCGTCGTAGTACGGGTCGGCGCTGCGGGCCGGGCTGGCGGACACGCCCACGCGGTCCAGGCCGGCGACGATGCGCGCACCGTCGGTGTACGGATCGGCCTTGCCGACCTTGGCGCCATCGGTGAACGGGTCAGCCTTGCCGACGCGGGCACCTTCAGAGAACGCGTCGAACTGGCCCTGGCGGGCGCCGTCGGTGAAGCTGCTGCGCGCGTCCTGCACGCGGAAGCTGTAGCCGTAGACTTCGCCGGCCTTCTGCACGGCGGGGGCGGCCTGCACGGCACCGGTCACGAAAGCTGCGGCAAGGGCGGCGGCGGAAAGGATGGTCTTGGCGGTCATGATGGCTCTCCTGTCTGGTTGGCCGGGCGATCACGCTGTGGATCGCGGGGCCGGATACTGTTCGATGTCCGGTTCTTCCTGCTTGCTATCTACTGATAGGTAGATTCGCTGCGCCAAAAAAAGAACCGTTTCCGGTACTGCTGACTGCGGGTGTTGCGTGGAATCTGCCGGGCTGCGTCTTGCTTCTTGCTGCTGCCTTGCCGCTCGGCGTCGTCCATGGCTCGAATAGTATCTACTACTAGATAGACAAGCAAGGAGTTTTTGCGGAGCACAATCGTAGAAACGCCAAATTGCGGGTTTGGACGGGTTGCTATGGGCCAGGCGATGGCCGCTACGTGACTGATTTAAAACGAAAAGTTGGCGGTGCCTATCGAGGGATCGCCCCCGATTAGAGTGTTTGCTCTAGTTCGTGGAACCTTGGCGGTCACGCAACGCCACCAACCCGAGCAGCAGGATCCGCGTGTGTTCCTGTAGCACTTCCTGCACACGGCGGGTCTCGTCCTCGCCATAGCGTTCCCATTGCAGCGCGCGCAGCACGTGACGCCGCATCACCTTGAAGGCGGCAATCTGGCTGTCGATGGCGACGGTCCGGATGCGCGTGGTTTCGTCAGAGGCCGGCCGGCCGGTCAGCCGCCCGATCAGTGCCGATGTCAGCGCGAACAGGCGGCGGTTGATGCCCGCGTCGATGCGCTCGAACGCGGTGGGCGGCCCCAGCCCGGCGCGCTCGCGGGCCATGAACTGGCGCCAGTGGTCGGTTTCGGGGCATTCATAGAGGAAGTTGGCAAAGCGGGCCTGCAGCGCCAGGTAGATGTCGACCAGCTCGGCATCCGACAGGTCGGCACGCGCCAGTTGGGCCTCGGCGGCGGCCACCACGTCCTGCAACGTCGCCCAGGCGCGCTCGACAAAGTAGTCGATGCAGGCCAGGTAGACCCCTTCCTTGTTGTCGAAGTAGTACTGCAAGGCCGGGGCGTTGACGCTGGCCTCGCGGGCGATGTCGCGCGTGGACGCGCCGTCGAAGCCGTGGGCGGCAAACAGCCGCATCGCCGCCTCGATGATGCGCGCCCGGGTCTCTTCCCCACGCTGGTAGCCGCCTTCGGCCGCTGGCCTGTGTCGCGCCATGTCGCCCCATCCCCTGTGTGAACAGGCTGAAATATATCAGTTGACAGATTTATTCCAAGTGGAATAATTGCGCGGCACTCCACACATAAGCCCCCACGCCCCATGTCCGCCCCCGACTCGGTTGCCGCACCCGCCGGCGCCGCTCCGCAATCCGTTTCCGCTTCCCGATCCACCCGCCGCCGCACCATCCTGTTCGGCATCGGCGGCGCGCTGCTGCTCGTTGCGCTGGTGTTCGGCGTTCGCTGGTGGCTGTACGGCCGGTTCATCGAAAGCACCGACGACGCCTATATCCAGGCCGACAGCGTGACCGTGGCCCCCAAGGTCAGCGGCTACGTGGCCGAGGTGTATGTCCGCGACAACCAGCAAGTCACCGCCGGCCAGCAGCTCGTGCGGCTGGACAACCGCCAGTACCAGGCGGCGCTGGACGAGGCCACGGCCACGGTGGCGTCGCGCCAGGCCGACGTGGCCCGCGCCGATGCCGACCTGCAGCAGCAGAAGGCCCGCATCGCGCAGGCCGCCGCCGAGGTGGGCGGCGCCCGTGCCAACGCGCGCTACGCCGCGTCGCAGGTGGAACGCTACGCGCCGCTGGTCCGGACCGGCGCCGAGACCGAGGAACGCACGGCCGAGCTGCGCAACGCCCAGACCCGCGCCGCCACCACGCTCGCCGCCAACGAGGCGGCGCTCAAGGTCGAGCAGAGCCAGGTGGTGACGCTGCAGACGCGGCTGCAGCAGGCCCAGGCCCAGCTGGAAGTGGCCGAAGCCAGCGCCCGCAAGGCGCGGCTGGACCTGGACGACACCGTGGTGCGCGCCAGCAAGGCGGGCCGCGTGGCCGACAAGGGTGTGCGCGTGGGCCAGTTCGCCCAGCCCGGCACGCGGCTGCTGACCGTGGTGCCGGTGCAGGACCTGTACCTGACCGCCAATTTCAAGGAAACACAGGTCGGCCGCATGCGCGCCGGCCAGCCGGTGACGCTGCATGTCGATGCGCTGTCCGGCGAGCCGCTGCATGGCGTGGTGGAAAGCCTGTCGCCGGGCACCGGCTCGCAGTTCGCGCTGCTGCCCGCGCAGAACGCCACCGGCAACTTCACCAAGATCGTCCAGCGCGTGCCGGTACGCATCCACGTGGACGTGCCGAACGATGCCCGCCCGGTGCTGGTGCCGGGGCTGTCCGTCGTGGTCGACGTCGATACGCGCGAGCTGCATCCGGCCCGCGCACAGGCGCCGGCGGCCGGAGCCAGCCATGGCTGAGGCGGCCGCCGCCGGCCAGCCGGCCGCGGGCGCGGCGCCACAGCCCAACGCGACGGCCGCCGACTGGATCGCCGTGGCCGCCGGCTCGCTGGGCGCGCTGCTGGCCACGCTGGACATCTCGATCACGAACTCCGCGCTGCCGCAGATCCAGGGCCAGATTGGCGCGGCCGGCACCGAGGGCACCTGGGTGTCCACCGGCTACCTGATGGCCGAGATCGTCATCATCCCGCTCACGGCGTGGCTGACGCGCGTGTTCGGGCTGCGCCGCTTCCTGATGTGGAACGCGCTGCTGTTCACGGCGTTCTCGGTCATGTGCGGGCTGTCGCATAGCCTGACCGCGATGGTGATCGGCCGCATCGGGCAGGGGTTTGCCGGCGGGGCGATGATCCCGACCGCCCAGACCATCGTGCGCACCCGGCTGCCGCGTCACCAGATGCCCATCGGCATGTCGATGTTCGGCCTGATCGTGCTGCTGGGGCCGCTGCTGGGCCCCGTGGTGGGCGGCTGGCTGGCCGAGAACATCAACTGGCGCTGGTGCTTCTTCCTCAACGTGCCGATCACGGCCGTGCTGGTGCCGCTGCTGTACTTCGGGCTCAAGCCCGAGCGGGCCGACGTGGAGGCGTTCTTCAAGGCCGACTGGCTGGGCATCGTCGGCCTGGCCATCGGGCTCAGCTCGCTGACCGTGGTGCTGGAGGAAGGCCAGCGCGAGCAGTGGTTCGAGTCGCGGTTCATCATCTACCTGTCGGTGCTGTCGGCCATCGGGCTGACGATGATGTTCATCGGCCAGTTCACGGCGCAGCGGCCCATCGTGCGGCTGCGGCTGCTGCTGAACCGCAGCTACGCAAGCGTGATCGTCATCGTCACGACGGTCGGCGCTGGGCTGTACGGCGTGTCGTACCTGCTGCCGCAGTTCCTGTCGCTGATCGCCGGGTACAACGCCGAGCAGGCCGGCGGCATCATGCTGCTGTCCGGGCTGCCCGCGTTCCTGCTGATGCCGGTGCTGCCGCGCATGCTGGGCAAGTTCGACAGCCGCTGGCTCGTCATCACCGGGCTGGTCTGCTTCTTTGCGAGCTGCATGCTCGACATCGGCCTGACCGTGGACAGCGTGGGCCACGACTTCACGGCGTCGCAGATCCTGCGCGGCTTTGGCCAGATCCTGGCCATGATGCCGCTGAACCAGGCGTCGATGGCGGCCGTGGCCACCCACGAGGCCGGCGACGCGGCGGGGCTCTACAACATGGCGCGCAACCTGGGCGGGTCGATCGGGCTGGCGCTGCTGGGCACGCTGATCGACCGCCGCAACGCCTACCACGACGCGGTGATCCGCGAATCGGTCACGGCCAATGGCGCGATCGGCCAGGAGCACATGGCGTCTAGCATCGCGAGCTTCGTGGCGCAGGGCGGCGACTACGCCCACGCGCAGTTGCAGGCGGTGGCCCAGCTCAGCGGCGAGATCGCCCGGCAGGCGGCCGTCATGACGTTTTCCGAAACCTTCTATGCGCTGGGCATCGCGCTGCTGTGCTGCGTGCCGCTGGCGCTGCTGCTCAAGCCGCCCCGTCCGGGCGCCCCCGTTTCCACCGGTCACTGATGATGATTGTCTTTTCCCGTGCCAGGCTGCCCCGCCTGCTGGCGATGGCCGCGGCGCTGCTGGCCGCCGGCTGCACCGTCGGCCCCGACTACCGTAGCGCGCCGCAGGTGGCTGCCAACGCCATCGACGCGGGCCGCTTTCCGCACGCGCCGGCCGGCGCCGAGCCGGCCGCGCCGCGTGCGGCTGACTGGTGGCATGCGCTGGGCGACAGCCAGCTGGACGCGCTGATCGAGACCGCGCTGCGCGACAGCCCCGACATCGACGCCGCCCGCGCCCGCGTGCGCCAGGCGCGTGCCGGGCTGGCCAGCAACAAGGCCAACCTGCTGCCGAAGGTGGGGTTCGACGCCGCCATGCTGCGTACGCGGTCGCCGGACCTGTCGGCGCTGTCGGGCGGCGAATCGTCCGGTGGCGGCAGGGGCCCGCTGTCGCTCTACGTCGCTGCGTTCGACGCAAGCTGGGAGATCGACCTGTTCGGCGGCACGCGCCGCTCGATCGAGGCCGCGTCGGCGGAATCCGACGCCGCGTCGGCGCAGCTGGCCGACGCGCACGTGCAGCTTGCCGCCGAGGTGGCGCAGGCGTACATCACGCTGCGCGAGCAGCAGGCCAGCCTGGCGCACTTGCAGGCGTCCGAGACGCTGGAGGCCGACATGCTGGACCTGACCCGGCAGCGGCGTGCCCGTGGCGTGGCGTCGCAACTGGAGGTCGAGCGGCTGCTGACCCAGCTCGACAACACCCGCGCGCAGATGTCGCCGGTGCAGGCCGGCATTGCCGAATCGTTCGACCAGCTCGCGCTGCTGACCGGCCGCGCGCCGGGCACGCTCGACGCAGAACTGGCCGCCCCGCGCCCGCTGCCGACCGTGCCGGAGACCGTGGCCGTGGGCGACCCCGCCACGCTGCTCAGGGCGCGCCCGGACATCCGCGCGGCGGAGCGCCGGCTGGCATCGAGCACGGCGCAGATCGGCGTGCGCAAGGCCGACTGGTTTCCGAAGCTGTCGCTGCTGGGCTCGCTGGGTTTCAGCGCGATGGACCCCGGCCACCTTGCGCGCAAGGACAACGGCACCTGGCTGACGCTGCCGCGCCTGCAATGGAACATCCTAGACTTCGGCCGGGTGGCGGCCGGCGTGGACAGCGCCGAGGCCGGCCGCGACGAGGCCGACGCCAACTATCGCGGCACGGTGCTCAAGGCGCTGCGCGACGCCGACGTGGCGCTGTCGCGCTACGGCCACCAGCGCGAGCACGTGGTGGTGCTGCGGCGTGTGGAACAGTCGGCCGACCGCGCGTCGATGCTGCAGCAGCAGCGCTACCGCGCCGGCACGGCCAGCATGCTCGAATGGCTGGACGTGGAACGCACGCGCGTGGTGGCGCAGCAGAACCGCATCTCGGGCGACGCCGACCTGCTCAAGGACTTTGTCTCGCTGCAGAAATCGCTCGGCCTGGGCTGGCAGACGCCCGCTGACCCGGCGTCGTAGGCCGGCCCGGCCGCTCCGTCGCCGCCGCCGCGTGGCGCCCGTGCCGCGTGCGGGTGCAGCAATTGCCAGAAAAACGCCGACAGCCGAACCGGACGGCGCCGACTACCCCGCCAGCGGGGTGCGCCGCACACTGGCAAGCGGATGGGAATGGATAGAATCGTCGTGGGCAGGCTGTCCCAACGGCGCGGTCGACAACAACCAGGCGGTGGGGAGCATGCGGGACACGGTAGCGCCGGCAGCGGCCGAACGGATACCGGCTGAACCATCGGGGAGAACACCATGGCGCAGGCGCTGATTCGATGGAATGCCGCGGCGGCGGCCCCGGCTGCGGCGCGCCGCTGGGGGCAGGCCCGCTCGCTGGTGTGGGTGATGGTCCTGTCGCTCTGCCTGGGCCTGCTGGCCGGGTGCGCCAGCCTGCCGGCCAACGCCGGGCGCACGCCCAGCTACGCGGCCACCGACACCGGCAACACGCTGCTGGCCCGCTCGCTGGCGCCACGGCTGGCAAAGAATCCCGGCCAGTCGATCTTCTACCCGCTGGGCGCCGGCCCGGACGCGCTGACGGCGCGCATGGCGCTGGCACGGGCCGCGCAGAAGACGCTCGACATCCAGTACTACATCTACGACATCGACACCACCGGCAGTGCGCTGCTGGGCGAGATCATCGACGCCGCCGACCGTGGCGTGCGCGTGCGCATCCTGATGGACGACATCCACACGGCCAAGCAGGACAAGGTCTGGGCCGCGCTGGACTCCCATCCCAACATCGAGGTCCGCATCTTCAACCCGTTCGCCAACCGCAAGGCGCGCTGGCTGGAGATGGTCTGGGACTTCGGCCGGCTGAACCGGCGCATGCACAACAAGCAGATGACGGTCGACAACCTGGTGTCGATCATGGGCGGGCGCAACATCGGCGATGCGTATTTCTCGGCCAAGCCGGACATGGCGTTCAGCGACCTCGACGTGATGGTGGCCGGGCCGGTCGTGCCGGCCGCCAGCAAGGTCTTCGACGAATACTGGAACAGCGAGATGGCCTACCCGGTGGCCACGCTGACGCCCGAGGGCAAGGAGGCGCCCGAGGAGCTCAAGGCGTTCCGCAAGCGGATCGAGGCGCGCGGCGACCTGGCGCGGGCCAGCCCGTTCGTGCAGGAACTGCTCGATTCCGGTCTGGCCAAGGGGATCGAGGTGGGCCACCTGCCCGGCTTCATGGGCGGCGCGCGGGTCATCGCGGACAAGGCGGACAAGATCGAGGAAGACGAGGACGACCCGTCCACGCATGCCATTCCGCAACTGCGCGCGATGCTGGAAAAGGCGCAGACCGAGCTGGTGCTGGTGTCGCCGTACTTCGTGCCCGACGACGAGAACGAGAAGTGGCTGGCCGGCATTGCCCGGCGCGGCGTCAAGGTGCGCGTGCTGACCAATTCCTTTGCGGCCACCGACGTGTCGGCCGTGCATGCCGGCTACGCGCCGCGCCGCAAGGCGCTGCTGCGGGCCGGCGTGGAGCTGTGGGAGCTGAAGGCCACGGCGGCCAATGCCGAACTGGCGCGCAGCCGGTCGACCAAGCACCGCATGTTCGCGTCCAGCCGGGCCAGCCTGCATGCCAAGGCGTATGCGGTGGACCGCCACCTGCTGTTCATCGGCTCGATGAACCTGGACCCGCGCTCGATCAAGCTCAATACCGAGATGGGCGTGGTGCTGGACAGCCCGGCGCTGTCCCGGCAGCTCGTGGAGGACATGGACCGGCGGCTGATCGACATCGCCTACCGGGTGGAACTGAAGAAGGATGCCAACGGCGCCGAATCGCTGACGTGGACCACGCGCAACAACGGCAAGGAGGAAACGTTCGATTCCGAGCCGGACATGAACGTCTGGCAGCGGATGGGGATCGGCGTGCTGCAGTGGCTGCCGGTGGAAGACCAGCTCTAGGCCGCGCGCTATGCCGCCGGCAGGTCGGCCCCGCCGCCGGGCTGCAGCAGTTGCAGCAGGAAGTCCTGCAGCCGGGTCAGTTCGCCGGCGATGCCGCCCGGAAAGCCCTGCCGGCCGCCCCGGTCGTCGATCAGCAGCCCGGCCAGGAACGCCGATACGGCCGCCGCGTTGCCCAGCGCCCCAAGCTGGTTGCCGATGCGCGGGTAGGCATAGAACAGCTCCAGCGGGCGCACCTCGCGCGGCAACTGGGCCAGCCAGCGCAGCGCGGTGGGCGTGAGCGACAGGTTGACCGGGTTGTCGGGCTGGCGCAGCTCGCTCCAGTCGACGGCCGGCATGGCGGGCGGGCCGTCGTCCAGCACCTTCCGGGCTTCTTCGACCGTGACGAATTCGAACGAGATGGGGTCCATGGTGTGTGGCCCGCTGGGGGCCGATAGATTGCGCGCCGACGCCCATCTTAACGGACAGCCCGCCCCGTTTCTGTAGCCCCTTCGTAGGTCCCGTGGCGCCAAAGTCATGGCTGGGCGCCCGATTGGTCATGGCAGGCCGGCGCCGCTTTGCCACACTCCAGGCATGCAAACGGAGCTGCCATGACCTGGGACTTGCTGATCGAAGCGGATTGCGTACCGGTGACACTGCGCGCGGGCGCCGAAGTGGCGTGCCGTGCCGGCCGGCTGTGGATGACCGCCGAAGTCCGCCACGCCGGGCGCCCGGCGCGGCCATCGGCCGACGTCGTCCTGCTGGCCGGCCAGCGCTGCCGCGTGGACGCGGACGGCATCTACTTCCTGAGCGCGCTGCGCACGGCGGCAGGCAGCACCGCGCAATGCCAGATCATCCCGGGCGGCCAGCAGCGGCTGGTGCTGCGCCCGACCTGACGGCCGCGGCCTCCTCGGCGATCCAGTCGGCCACGTGGCGCACGTCGTCGCGCGGCGTCTCGGTGGCGTGGATCAGCCAGAACGCGTTGGGGCTGGGCATGGCCGCGCCGGCCGACGCAATCACGCTGAGCTGGCCGCCGTCGATTAGCGCCCGGATCAGTTCCAGCCGGCCCAGCGCCACGCCCTGGCCGGCCAGCGCGGCATGGATCATCTGGTCGTACTGGTTGAAGCGCAGCATGCCGCGCCGGCTGGCGTGGCGGTAGCCCTGAGCGCCCAGCCAGTTGCGCCAGTGCAGCCACGGGCGCGGATCGTCGAATTCCAGCAGCGGCAGGTCGGCCAGTGCCTCGGCGGACGCCAGCCGCCCCACACCAAGCGACGGATTGGCCACGGGCGCGATGGTTTCGTCGAACAGCCGGATCGCGTGCGACGGGGCGGCCGACGCCGGGCAGTAGCGGATGGCAAGGTCGATGCCGTCGGCGCGCAGGTCGCTGATCTGGTTGCTGGCCGACAGCCGCACGTCGAGCTGCGGATGGCGGCGCTGCAGGCTGCCCAGCCGGGGCAGCAGCCACAACCCCGCCACGCCGATGCTGGCCGTCACCGTGACCGGCTGGCGGCCGTCGCGCTTGCGCAGTTCGGCGGCCACGTCCTGCAACTGCTGCACGGCGCCGTCGGCACTCCGGAACAGCCGCTCGCCCTCGGGCGTAAAGGCCACGCCGCGATGCTGGCGCACGAACAGCCGCACCTGCAACTGGTCTTCGAGCGCGCGGATCTGCCGGCTCACGGCGGACTGGGTCAGGCACAGGTCATCGGCCGCCTGCGTGATGCTCATGCGCCGGCCCACGGCCACGAAGCCCTTGAGCAGGTCGAGCGGGAACAGCCGGACGAGGGGGACGGACATGGCGGGCGACTCGGGCAGGGCGGGGACGGGCACCCATTACAGCACGGAATGCCGACCGTCTGCCATGCGCCGTGGGAATGCCTGGCGACCCGAAAAGTCGTTTGCGCGGCGCGCCCCGATCGCATGAAATCGCAGGGATCAACCACCCCGTTCCGGGAGCACGCCATGATCCGCACCCCTGCCACGCATGATGCCCGCGCATTGCAGCCCGCCGCCGCGCCGTGGTGGCGCGGGCCAGCCTTCCTGCTGCTGGCGGCCGGGCTGGTGATGGGGCTGGCGCTGGGCGTGCGCCACGTGCAGGGCCTGTTCCTGCTGCCCGTGGTGGCGGAGCGCGGCTGGACGCGCGAGACCTTCGGCTTCGCCATGGCCGTGCAGAACCTGGTGTGGGGCATCGCCCAGCCGTTCACGGGCATGGTGGCGGACCGCTTCGGGTCGTGGAAGGTGATGCTGGGCGGGCTGGCGCTGTACGCGGCCGGGCTGTGGGGCATGTCGATGGCGCCGTCGTCCACCGCGTTCGTGCTGACGGCGGGCATCCTCGTCGGCATCGCGCAGTCGGGGACGACGTTCGGCGTGGTCTACGGCGCGCTGAGCCGCATGGTGCCGCCCGCGGCGCGCAGCCGGACGCTCGGCATTGCCGGGGCGGCGGGCGGCATCGGCCAGTTCCTGATGGTGCCGGCGGCGCAGGCGCTGCTGTCGGTGGCGGGCTGGCAGCTCGCGCTGATGGTGTTCTCGGTGGCGGCGCTGGTGCTGCTGCCGCTGGCGCTGCCGTTCCAGGACCGCGCGGCCGGCACGGATGCGGGCGGCAGCCACCCGCCAATGGGCGCGGCCATTGCCGAGGCGTTCCGGCATTCGGGCTTCTGGCTGCTGAACCTGGGCTTCCTGGCGTGCGGCTTCCAGCTCGCGTTCATCGCCAACCACCTGCCGGCCTACCTGCGCGACAAGGGCATGGCGCCGTCCAGCGCGATGATTGCGCTGGCCATCATCGCGCTGGCCAATATCGGCGGCACCTACGCGTTTGGCTGGCTGGGCGGCCGGCATGTGAAGAAGTACCTGCTGGCGGGCATCTACCTGGCGCGCACATCGGCCATGGCGCTGTTCGTGCTGCTGCCGCTGAGCCCGGTGACGCTGTACGGGTTTGCGGCGGTGATGGGGTTCCTTTGGCTGGGCACCGTGCCGCTGACCAGCGGGATCGTGTCGCAGGTGTTCGGCGTGCGCTACATCACCACGCTGTTCGGCTTCGTGTTCTTCGGCCACCAGCTGGGGTCGTTCCTGGGGGTGTGGCTGGGCGGGCTGGTATTCGAGCTGACGCGTTCCTATGATCTGGTGTGGATGGGGGCCATGGCGCTGGGCGTGGTGGCCGCGGCGCTGCACTGGCCCATCGACGACCGTGAGATCGTGCGCGTGCCGTGGCGGCAGGCGCGGCCCTGATCCGGCGGCCGGCGGGCAGTGCGCGGCGCGGCAGGTGGAGTATGCTTGGCACGTCCGTCCCCGCACAGATTCTCCGGAGCCCGCCATGCCGATTCGATTCCCTGTCTGGATGGCCGCCATCGCCGCGGCCGTTGCGTTGAGCGCCTGCGCATCGTTGCAACCGGTGGACACGGGGCAGAAGCTGATCGGCAGCCCGCAGTCGGCCGTGCGCGACACGTTTGGCGCGCCCACCGACACGTTCCAGCTCGCCAACGGCACGCAGCGCTGGATCTATTCCAAGCAGCCATACGGCTACGAGATCTACGTGGCCGACTTTGACGCCAGCGGCCGGCTGACCGGCTTCCGCCAGACGCTGACCGAGGCGGAGATCTACACGGCCCGGCCCGGCGTCTGGACCAAGCAGGACGTGCTGGAGCGCTGGGGCCGCCCGCGCGAGCCGGTGCAGTACTACTCGCTGATGAAGCGCGAGGCGTGGTCCTATCGCATGTACCTGCCGGGCTACGTGCCGGCGCACTTCAGCGCCTACTTTGACGACAACGGCGTGCTGGACCGGACGATGATCATCCAGGACGCGCGCGGCGGCGAGCGCAGCCGGAAGTAGCCGCCGGGCCGGCCCGGCGCCGGCCTATAATGGCTCGCCCCCCGCACCGCCACACGGGGCGGCCTTCCGGTTCGGCCCCATCGTCAATGCCCTCGTATCCTCTCGTCCTTTGCCTGACCATTGCCGTGGTGTGTAGTGCGGGCATGGCCGTTGCCGCCTGGCCGCGCCGTGACGATCCCACCGTGCGCGCATTCCTGGTCCTGGCCGGCGGGGCGGCCATCTGGAGCGGCGGCCGGCTGCTGGAAATCAGCGAGACCGAGCTGGCGGGGCGCATCTTCTGGGCCAAGTTTCAGTACGCGGGCATCGTGGCGGTGCCCATCGGCTGGCTGGTGGCGATGGTCCACCTGAGCCGTCCGCGCTACGTCGTGCCGTGGTCGATGCTGTGGGTGCCGGTGCTGGCCGCGCTGCTGAGCCTGGTGCTGGTCTTCACCAACGAGCGCCACCACCTGATCTGGACGTCCATCGAGCTGATGCCGCCCGGCGTGGCACCGGGCGCGGTATTCCATCACGGCATCGGGTACACGGCCGTGGCGGCGTGGACCTACGCGATGCTCGGCCTGAGCCTGTTCTTCCTGGCCACGGCCGAGGTGCCCAACGACGCGCTGTCGGTACGCGGCCGCAACGTGCTGATGGCCGGCCTGATGCTACCGCTGGCGGCGCACATCGCCTATCTCTACCGCTGGACGGGCCCGCTCGGCGGCGACCTGACACCCGCGACCTTCTCGCTGATGACGCTGCTGGTCTGGTTCTGCGCGCTGCGCACGCACCTGGACGACACCGGCCATTACGCCCGGCTGCGCGTGTTCGACACGATCCGCGAGGGCTGCGTGATCCTGGGCGGCGACGGCCGGGTGGTCGAGTTCAACCCGGCCGCCGCGCGGCTGGTGCCGGAGCTGCGGCGCGGGCAGATGCCGCCGGCGCTCTGGCATCGCGCGCTCGGCGAGCCGGGCAGTGGCGCATCGGCAATTCCCGAGGGCGCCGGCTACGAGGTGGCGGTGGAGCCGGTATGCCGCATGGACGGCCGGCAGATCGGCCTGCTGGTGTTCATGCGCGACGTCAGCCGCTACCAGTCGCGCGAACTGGCGCTGGCCACGCAGCTTGGCGAGACGGCGGAGCAGTTGTCGCGCGTGCAGGCCGACCTGGACATCGACGCGCTGACCGGCATTCCGAACCGGCGCTACTTCCAGCGCGAATCGCACGCGGCCGTGTCGCGCGCGTGGGAGCGGGGCACCGAGCTGGGGCTGCTGATCCTGGATGTCGACCTGTTCAAGCAGTACAACGACCTGTACGGCCACCCGCGCGGCGACGAATGCCTGCGGCAGGTGGCGGCGGCGCTGGTCGGCGTGCTGCGCGGCGCCCAGTTCTGCGCGCGCCTGGGCGGCGAGGAATTCGCCGTGGTGCTGCCCGAATCGTCGATGGAAGAAACCCGCGCCGTCGCCCGCGCCATGGTGGCCGCCGTGCGCGAACTGGGCATCGCGCACAACGGCACGCCGGTGCAGCCGTACGTGACGATCAGCGTCGGCGCCGTATGCGCGGTGCCGGACGCCGCCCGGCTGGAGCCGCTGCTGCACCGCGCCGACAGCGCGATGTACCGCGCCAAGCGCGCCGGCCGCAACCGCTACGTGCTCGACGGCAGCCTGTACCTGGGCGTGCAGAACAGCTGATTTCACGCCCTTGCCACAAAGGGCTTGCAAATTCCCAAACCTTCTGTAGAATTCGCGGCTCGCGTCGCAGCAGCAATGCAGCGAAACGAAGCCCAGATGGCGGAATTGGTAGACGCACTAGGTTCAGGTCCTAGCGGTGGCAACACTGTGGAGGTTCGAGTCCTCTTCTGGGCACCAATTCGAAAGCCCTGCTCATCGAGCAGGGCTTTTTCTTTTGTAGGCCCAGAAAGGGCAGTCCCTGCGGACTGCCCGCGAGGACTCGAATGGGTTGCGCTTGCAAGCGCAACCCCGGGGTCGCGCATGGGTGACCGAGTCCTCTTCTGGGCACCAATTCAAAAGCCCTGCTCATCGAGCAGGGCTTTTTCTTTTTCTGCTGGCAGTGGCGGCTGTTGGGCGGCCGGCCCTCACCCCCGGCCCCTCTCCCGCAGGCGGGAGAGGGGAGAACCCAAACGGCATATCGAGCGCGGCGGGTTTGCTCCCCTCTCCCGCGCGCGGGAGAGGGGTTGGGGGAGAGGGCCAGCCGTCCAACCGGCGACACCCACAGCCCTAACAACCGCGCCGCCGCAGGCCACCGCCACGCCATGGCCAACGCGCGGCTAGTCGCGCCCCCGGCGCTTGTATCCGGTGAGCATCGCGCCGATCAGGTTCTCCCGGCCCTTGATGCTCATCGCAATGGCCGCCGCCACATGCAGCACGACCAGCCCGAGCAGCGTGTTGGATAGCCAGCGGTGGATGTCGATCGGCCAGTCCTCGCCCCAGAACGGATCGAGCCGGGACATCCAGCCCGTGACGGCCAGCGCCAGGATCAGCGCCCACATCGCCAGCATCGTCACGGCGCCCAGCGGCGTATGGCTGATGAACCGGGGTGCCCGCCCGCGCAGCAGCGCGCGGCTGTACGCCAGCACCCCGGCAGGGCGCGGCAGCCACGCGCGAAAACGCGCGTGCTCGGTGCCGATGAAACCCCACAGGATGCGGAACAGCACCAGCCCGGCCGCCACGTAGCCCAGCACGCGGTGCACCTGGTCGCCGGAGTCGTCGATCACGTCATAGAGGACGATGGCCGCCACGCTCCAGTGCGTGAAGCGAACGGCCAGGTCCCAGACGCGAACCGAGTCGGACGTCCGGACCCGATCCGCCGGGGTGGCCATGTCTACTTCTCGATTTCGGATTTGACGATGTCGAGCGTCTTGGTATCGAAGTAGATCTCGGCCTTCTTGCCGTCCTTGGTGGTGCCGTAGATCTCGTAGCAGTTGCCGTCGATCTTGAACTTCTTGATGTTGTAGCCCTGCGCGGCAATCTTGGCCTTGGCATCGGCCTCGGGCATCCATTCGGACTTCGGATGCTTGGCGCAGTTGGCGCCGGCCAGCGCGGCGGTGGAGAACAGTCCGGCGACGGCTACGGCGGCGATCTTCTTGTACATGGCTCGACTCCTCGCAAAAAAGCCCATCGGGCAATGCCAAGCATCCTAGGCCCGGATGCAATTGATTCTCAATGTAGGTTTTCCCGGTCAACCGTCAAGGAAGGTGCGAATAAATCGCTCTAAAGGGCGGTATGTCATCGTGATGTCACCGTCCCGTAATGTCCCTACCGGGCACGTGGACTTCACGATTGTTCGCGTTGTGGGACAATCGCGGCCCATCGGGTAAGGGTTTTCCCGGTATTTCGCTTCGAAGGGCCTGCATGAAAACGATCGACTGGAAGGACTGGGAAATCTTCTGCCGCGTGGTGGAAGGCGGCGGCTTCACGCAGGGGGCGGAACTGGCGGAAGTGCCAAAGTCGTCGGCCAGCGCGGCGGTGGCGCGGCTGGAGGGCCAGCTCGGCGTGCGGCTGTTCGAACGCACCACGCGCCGCGTGCGCGTGACGCAACGCGGCCAGCAGTTGTACGACCGCGTGGCGCCGCTGTTTGGCGCGCTGCGCGAGATCAGCGCCGAAGCGGCGTCGGTCAGCGCCGAGGTCAGCGGCACGCTGCGCATCGCCACGCCGTACGAGGTGGGGTCGCAGCACCTGGCGCCGACCGTGAACCGGCTGCTGAAGCTGCATCCGTCGCTGCGGGTGCAGCTCGACATGGCCTGGGACCAGCCCGACCTGATCCGCCACGGGTACGACCTGGCCTTCGTCATGACCGATACCGGCCTGCACGACAGCTCGTTCGCCAGCAAGCGCGTGGTGCTGATCGAGCGGGCATTCTACGCGGCGCCGTCGCTGATCCGCGAACGCGGGCTGCCGCACGCGCCGCAGGACCTGCAGGGCTGGCCGACCGTCGGCAACCTGGACGACTCGCACTGGGAATTCGAGCGCGACGGCGTGCAGACGTATTCGCTCGATGTGCAGCCGCGCATCTGTACGCACAACGCCGAGGTGCGGCTGCAGGCGGCCGTCGACGGGCTGGGCGTGACGCGGCTGTCGCCGCGCTTCGTCCACGAGCAACTGGTGCAGGGCCAGCTTGTGCGCGTGCTGCCCGGTTATTCGTCGTCGCCGCTCAAGGTCTACGTGCTGATGCCCGCGCGCAAGCTGATGCCGGCCAGCGTGCGCGCGTTCCTGAACGCGCTGGAGGAAACGCTGGGCGTGCCGGAGACGCGCCGCCCGGTCACGCGCCTGGCGGCGACCCTGCAGCCGGATGCGTCCGCGCTGGTGCCGCAGGCACTGGCCGCGTCGCTGCAAGACCCCGACGGCGCGCCCGCCATCGCCACGCTCGGCTGAGCAGGGCCCGCGCGGCGGCCCGGGTCAGTAGGGCTGGTCGCCGCTGCGCAGGTCGAAGGCCAGCGTGTCGGCGATCTCCAGCATCTCGTCGTCGTCCTCGCTGCGCGTGATCCAGCCCGCGTAGGCGTCGCCACCGGTATCCCAGTTCCAGAGTGTGTAGCCGGCCACGCGTAGCTGGTCGGTCGCCAGTTCCATCAGTTCGGGCACGCTCGTGCCTTCCAGGAAGTCCTCGTCCTCGGGGTCGTCGGTGCCCCAGTCGATCTCCAGGTCGATCCGCTCGCACAGCTGGTTCAGGCAGCCGATGAAGGACTCGGCATCCTTCCAGTCGACATAGAAGCCGGCCTCCCAGTCGATGATCTCCTTGATCTGGAAGAGCAGCATGTCGGCGTCGGCCTCGTCCTCCTCGGCGTCTTCCAGCGCTTCTTCGAACAGCGCGAAGTGCCGCGTGGTCTGCTGGGTGTCTCCCAGGTTGATCAGCGCGAACAGCCGGCTCACGGCGTCCTGCGCGTCGTCGTCCAGTTCTATTGCCATCCGTGGCTCCTTGGTGGCCAGTGGTCTCCGTTCATGCGGCCACTTTTACGATTTCACGATGCCCGCGCGGCGTCACGCGCAACGCGCGCGACGTGCGGGTCGGTTCGATCCAGCCTTTGTCGAGCATGGTCTCCAGCAGGGCGGCACCGAGCGCGCCGCCCAGATGCGGCTTGCGCTCGCTCCAGTCCGGGCACGTGCACGCAAACTGCCGCCGCTTGCGCCGCGCGGCGGCCAGGTCGATGCCCAGCAGCGCCAGCGCCTGCGAGCCATCGGCCGTCAGATCCACGCGCGTGCCCGCCACGGCCAGCCACCCTGCCTGCGACATTCGTTCGAACAGCCCCACCGCAAGTTCCCCGGCAAGATGGTCGTAGCAGGTGCGCGCCTGCCGCAACGCGGGCGGCGTGGCGCGCGACACCGGCACAGCCCGCAGACGCGGCGGCTGGCTGGCCAGCGACGCCGTCGCAAGTGCCTCGATCGCCACCCCGATCTCCGGCGCCGCCAGCCGGTAATACCGGTTGCGACCGCGCGATTCCACGGCCAGCAACCCGCCTTCCGACAACCGCGCCAGATGGCCGCTGGTGGACGACGCCGACAACCCGGCAATCGCCGCCAGCTCCCCCGCCGGCCGCGCACTACCGTCCATCAGCGCCCAGAGCATCGCCGCCCGGCCGGGATCGGCAAGCAGGCCAGCAAGCTGGCTGATGGCAGGAGCGTATTCCATAGTTCATCAAGGGGTGAAGGGACGATGGGAGTATAGGCGGTTGGCGGGGGAGTTGAGGGCGAGCGGTAGCGCGTTACAGCACCAGTGAGGCGACGCGGCTGACCGACTGTCGCAACCCATCTGCCGCGCGTCTGAACCACTGAAGCGGAGTCGTTCAAAAGCGACAACCAGGGCAGGCATCAGGGTGACAGGTCGGCAAAGCGTATCTTTCCACCGTCGGAGTTGAGAAAATCCCGCTTCGAGGATGGCCTCCTTGTGCATGGCTCGGGTTGATGCCCAAGCCACGACCGTTCGCACGGGAGTCCGACCGCAAAAACTAAAACGACGATGGCGCGTGCATAGCTGGCAACCAGCTGGCGGCCGCGCAGGGAAAAAGGGTCGCCGGCCTGGCCGGCCACAAATCTGCATGACAAAACGCTTACGCCTCGCCGCCGGTGAACAGCCGTGCTTGCGCGCCATTGCTAGCGCCGTTTCCATTCTCTCGATGTCCCTCGCCGCGACGCCGGTGCAAGCCGCCGGTGGCAATGGCGGTGCCGGCGGGTATAGCGCTCCAACACCAGGCGGATTGGGCGGCTTCGCCCAGGGCGCGTCTGGCCAGAACGGACCGACCGTCCTGGACGGGGATGGCACGGGTGGCGGCGGTGGCGCGCGCAATGCAGCCGGCGGCCAAGGCGGCATCAGCCAGTACATGACAGTGCCCGGCAATACAGCCGGCGCAGCAGGGACCGCACCGGGGCAAAGCGGCGGCAATGGCGGCGACGGTGCCTTCGACAACCTCGCGTTTGCGGCCAGTGGCGGTGGTGGCGGCGGCGGTGGCGCGGACGGCTTGATCGTCGGCTCTGCACCGCTTGCCATTTCTACCGCGATCCTGGGCGGGAGCGGCGGCACGGGCGGCAACGGCGGTAGCGATGCGTCGTCGCCGCCTGCGGCCTACCTGGGCGCGGGGGGCGGTGGCGGCGAGGGCGGGTATGGCGTGGTCCACGCTGGCGGTGCGGAAATCGCGGTCAAGGCGGGCGCCGTGGTGTCCGCCGGCCGAGGCGGCAATGGTGGCAATGGCGGCGGTTCCAAGCCGACGGCAAACTTCCAGGGCGCGGGCAACGGCGGCGACGGCGGCGTCGGCATGTCGGTGACCAGTGCGGCCACCGTCCATATCGAAGCAAGTGCGGTCGTGTTCGGGGGCGGCGGCGGGGCAGGGGGATCGGGCGGAGACGGTGTCTACGACCTGTACGCCAGCCAAGGCGGCAGCGGCGGCAAGGGCGGCACCGGCATGGAGCTCGCCAGCGGCTCAACGCTGCTCAACGAGGGCACGATCGCAGGGGGCTCCGGGGGCGCCGGTGGCCTGGGCGGCATGAACAACGATGGTTCGCGTGCCAACTTCGGCACCGCAGGCGCGTCTGGCGTGGGCGTGCGCGGCAGCAACCTGACCATCGTCAACAAGGGGACCATCCTGTCAGGCGGCTTCGGCGCGGCCGCTGTCCAGTTCACGAACGGTAGAAACCGTTTCGAGTTCTGGACCAACAGCGCCGTGGGAACAATCGAGGCCAACGGCACAGACGACACATTCGTGCTGGCCGGCGACACTGGCACTTCCACGCTTGCCGGCGGCATTGGCAACGCTGGCCTTTACCGCGGTTTCGAGCATTTCGAGAAGATTGGTGCGTCGGTCTGGACGCTTGCCGGGACCAATACCGACGTCACGAACTGGAAAATCCTGGGCGGCACCCTGGCGGTTGCCTCGGACGCCAACCTCGGCGACGCAGCCGGCACGCTGGCGCTGAACGGCGGCACGCTGCGGACCACGGCAACCATGACGACCGCGCGGGCCACCACGCTGGGCGCGGATGGCGGCACCTTCGAGGTCGCGAACGGCACGCTGACCCACAGCGGTGCGATCGACGGTGCAGGCAGCCTCGCCAAGACCGGGGGCGGTACGCTGGATCTGAACGCCGTGAACACCTATTCGGGCGGCACGCAGGTCAATGCCGGCATGCTAAGCGCCAATGTCAACGGTGCGCTCGGCACAGGGGCGGTGAGTGTGGACGGGGGCGCCACGCTGCGCCTGTACGGCAACTTTGACCTCGGCGGACGTCAGGTCACCAATCGGTCCGGCTACATCCAGCTTTTCGGCGCCGGGACGCTCGGCAACGCGCAGGTGACGAACCTCGGCGGCTTCACCTATCTGCTGGGCAGCAGCACGGCGGCCAATGCCACCATCGTCAACGACGGCGGCACGATGTCGTTCCAGGAAGGCAGCAATGGCGGCAGCAGCCGGGTCACCACCCGTAGCGGCAGCCTGACCGAATTCTGGGGCTGGAGTACCGGCGGCAACGCCTCGCTCGTCGCGGAGGCAGGTGGCCGGGTCGATTTCTCAGGCACGTTCGGTCCGACGCTTGACCACCGGATCAGTGCCGGCGCCATTGCAGGGGCAGGCCGCTTCCAGCTTGGTCGGAACATGCTCACGGTGGGTGGTGACAATGCCTCGACGACAGTGAGCGGCACGATCGAGGATGGCGGTGCGGGGGGCGGCAGCGGCGGGGGGCTCATCAAGGTGGGCACTGGCACGCTGACCTTGAGCGGTGCCAACACCTATACCGGTGCGACGACGGTCAACGCGGGCACGCTGGCGGTGAATGGCAGTGTGATGGGCGCGGTCACGGTCAACAACGGTGCGACGCTCGGCGGGGTGGGCAGCGTGGGCAATACCGTGATTGCGTCGGGCGGCACGCTGGCCCCAGGCAACTCCATCGGCACGCTGACCGTGCATGGCGACCTGACGCTGGCCGCCGGCTCGACCTATCGCATCGAGGCCGATCCAGCTTCGTCGGCAAGTGATCGCGTGGCGGTCAGCGGCACGGCGACGCTCGCGGGTGCGGCGGTCCATGTGGGCCCTGACGGCAACTTTGCGTCCACCCGTCGCTACACCATCCTGACTGCCGGGGCGCTGCAGGGGCGTTTTGCCTCGACGGCCTCCAACTACGCGTTCCTTGAACCGACCCTGACCTATGGCGCCAACGAGGTCACGCTGGCGCTCACGCGCAAAGATGTCACGGCGCCGGAACCGGGTTCGCCGGTCGATCCGGCCCCGGGCGCCGGCACGGGCGGCACGGGCGGCACGGGCGGTGCCACCCCGCGTCCGATGCGCTTTGCCGATGCGGCCGTGACGGGCAACCAGCGTGCCGTGGCCAACGCACTGGAGACCTTGCCGGACAGCAACCCCGTGCACGAAGCCGTGGTGACGTTGCCTGCGGGTGCGCCGCCTGCCGTCTTCGACAGTCTCTCCGGCGAAGCGCACGCCAGCGTGGCGACGGGCTTGATGACCCTGGCGGGTGGGGCACGGGCGGTGCCGGTCGCGCATCTGAACGACAGCCTGTCTGCCGGCATGCTGCCCGGCGCGCCGATTGCGCAGCTGGGCGGCGCCGTGCCGGCCGCTGCGATGCCTATCTCCGCTGCCCAGCCGCTGTGGGTGGAGGTACTGGGCAACTGGCAACGCTTCCACGGGAGCGCTGATGCAGCGTCCGCAAGCCAGCAGACCGGCGGATTCTATCTCGGTGGCGATGGCGCAGTGGGGCAGGGCTGGCGAGTGGGCGGAGCGTTCGGTTACGCCAATAGCACGCTGCGCGTGAGCGAGCGATCCTCGCGCGCGATCACGGATTCGTTCAGCGCCACGCTGTATGGGGGCCGCGCGTTCACGCTCGGCGGCGGCAAGCTCAAGTGGCTGTTCGGCACCGCCTATAGCTGGCACGACGCCGACACGGACCGGCAGGCGAATCTGGGCGGCAGCACGGTACAGTCCCTGACGGCCAGCTATCACGCCAGCACGGCGCAAGTCTTTACGGAAGCTGGCTTCGCCATGCCGCTATCGGCGGCCACCCAGCTCGAACCGTACGCCGGCGTGGCCTGGAGCGACACACGCACGCGCAGCTTTGCGGAAACGGGCGGCTCGGCGGCGCTGCACAGCCCCGGCGACAGCAACACGCTGACCACGACCACGCTTGGCTTGCGTACCAGCGCGCGTGGCCGGGTGGCTGGTACTGACGCGGCAGTCTACGTCGGAGCGGGCTGGCGCCATGCTTTCGGCGATATCCGCCCGGCTACCACGCTCGCCTTCGACGGTAGCCAACCGTTCACAGTGACTGGCGCGCCGATCGCGCAGAACGCGGCGTTGGCCGAACTACGCGCCGACTTCGCCATCTCGCCCATGGCCACGCTTGCCTTGCGCTATACCGGCCAGTTCGGCGGCGGCAACCAGGACCACACTGGCACGGTGGGTTTGCGCTGGAGGTTCTAGCGTTGCAACAGGCGGGACGTGAGCGGTTCGGCCACGCTGATAACCGTAGCCGTTCCGCGACATCTTCCGCTTGCAGCCGTTACATAACGTCATGGCGTGATCTACCATCACCCCCGCTACGTCTTTGTAGCAAAAACAATACATATAAGGGTAGATCCATGCAGTCCAACATTTGTCGTGGAATGCGACGCGCCGGGGTGTGCGCGCCGCAAGCTTCTGCTATCGCGCTCGGCGTCGCACTGCTATTTCCGATAGGGGCGTCCGCCGGCGAGTACTTCGCCTCAAACCTGGCCGAATTGCAGACCGCCATGGCGGCGGCCAATGCTGACGGGGACCAGAGCGCGGTCATTCGCCTGACTGCGAGCTTTACAGTGTCCGGTGTCCTGGCAGTTCCGGCCCCCACCAAGCCGATCACGATCGACACGAACGGCTTTGTACTCTCCAAGAATGATGCCGCCGTGGGCAACTTTGTCACGTCGACCGCGGCGCCGCTTATCTTTAACGGGAACTATGCCGGCACGGCCGGCGCCACGGCGAACACCGCGCTCGTTCTCAACGGCGGCGGCCAGGCTGTCATCAATGGCACCGTGACTGGCGGCGACTCCACGGTGGCCGGCAGCGGTGGCGGCGCAGCCGTGTCGGTGCTGGCCAACACCAGCCTGGTGAACAATGGCTCGATCAAGGGAGGCAGTGCGACCGGCGCCGATCTGAGCGTGAGCGGCTTGGGTTCCGGCGTGTCGCTGTCGACCGGGGCAAATCTCGTCAATTCGGCGACGGGTCTGATTGTGGGAGGCGATGGTACTGGCGGGGTGGCGGGAGTCGGCGTCAACGTGAACGTGACCACGGGCAGCAGCCTCGTCAACCAAGGCACCATTCGAGGCGGTGCCGACCTGAGCGGCGGCGCGGGCGGTGGCCGCGGCATCCGCTTCACGGGCGGTGTCAGGGCCTCGCTCGACAACTCCGGTCTTGTCGAGGGCGGGGTCGGCAACGTGGCGGTCTATGTTCAATCGGGCACGCCTTCCATTACGATCTTGAACTCCGGCACCATCCGCGCCGGCACCGGCTACGCGAATGCCATCGAATTTGCCACCGGCACAGGCGTCTCTGCGCTCGAACTGCAGGCCGGCTCCAACATCATCGGCAACGTGGTCGCCAGCGCCACCGATACCAACGACGCCTTCCGCCTTGGCGGCGCCACCAACAGCGTGTTCGACGTGTCCACCATCGGCGACGCGGCACAGTACCGCTATTTCGATACCTTCACCAAGACCGGCACCAGCACGTGGGCGCTGATCGGGACCGGCACGATGACCACGCCGTGGACGGTGGCACAAGGCACGCTGCAGATCGGCAACGGCGGCAACAGCGGCAGCCTGGCCAGCAATGTCGTCGTCAATGACGGCGCCACGCTGGCCTTCAACCGCTCGGACAGCTACACCTACGGCGGCATCGTCTCCGGTGCCGGCGGCCTGGCCCAGAACGGCACCGGCACCACGGTGCTGACGGCGGCCAGCTCCTACACCGGCCCGACCACCGTCAACCTCGGCACGCTGGGCATCGATGGCTCGATCGCCAGCCCCGTGACGGTCAACGCTGCCGGTACGCTGTCCGGCAGCGGCACGATCTTCGGCAATGTCACCAACAGCGGCACGGTCACGCCGGGCGGCGGCGCGGGCGTGCTGACCATCGCCGGCAACTACATCGGCAATGGCGGCACCGTGCGCGTGAATACGGTATTTGGCGGCGATAGCTCGGCCACCGGACGCATGGTGGTCACCGGCGACACGTCTGGCACCAGCCAGATCCGCGCCGTCAAGGTCGGCGGCACCGGCGCCCCAACCGTCGAGGGGATCAAGATCATCGACGTGCAAGGCGCATCGCATGGCACCTTCACACTGGCCGGCGACTATACCTATCAGGGCGAGCAGGCGGTGTTGGCGGGTGCATATGCGTATCGCCTGGCCAAGAACGGCGTATCGACGCCCAACGATGGCGACTGGTATCTGCGTTCGACGCTGGCCGAAACAGCCCCGACAGGCAACTCGGGCACGGCCACCGCTGCGGCCCCGCTGCTGGCCCCGACCGTGCCGCTGTATGAAGCCTATTCCAGCGTATTGCAGCGCTTCAACGAACTTGGCACGCTGCAGCAGCGCGTGGGCAATCGCTCGTGGTCCCCGAACGCCTCGGTGCAGGCCGAGCAGGACGCCGGCAAGCCGATCATCGGCCGCGGCGCGTGGGCGCGTGTGGAGGGCTCCACCACCCATGTCGACCCGTCGACCAGCACCACCAGCGCCAGCTACAACGTCCGCATGTGGAAGTTCGAGGGCGGTGTTGACGCCCCGGTCATCCAGAACGACGCCGGCACGCTGGTGGTAGGCCCCACCTTCCACTACGGCATCGCCAACTCCAACGTATCGTCGATGCTGGGCAACGGTTCGGTCGATGCGACTGGCTATGGCTTTGGCGGAACGGCCACGTGGTACGGCAACAATGGTTCTTATGTCGATGCCCGCGCAACGGTGACGTGGTACGACACCGATATCCGTTCGTCGACGCTGGCGACCAAGCTGGCGAATGGCAACCGGGGCAGCGGCGTGGCCACCAGCCTGGAAGCCGGCCACCAGCTCGCGCTGGGCGGCAACTGGTCGATCACGCCGCAGGCACAGCTCGCCTGGTCGCAGGTGCGGTTCGACGCCTTCACCGACCAATACGGCGCCAACGTGTCGCGCGACAACGGCAACAGCCTGGTCTCGCGCCTGGGCGTGTCGCTCAACCACGAGGCAAGGTGGGCGGCCGGCAACGGCAAGACGAGCCGCTCGCACGTCTATGGCATCACGAACCTGTACTACGACTTCCTGCACGGCACGTCGGCACGCGTGGCCGACCTCAGCGTCGTCAGCAAGGAACAGGCGCTGTGGGCTGGCCTGGGCATCGGCGCTTCGCTGAACTGGGATGACGACCGCTACACGGTCTATGGCGAACTGCTGGCGCGCACCAGCGTGCAGGACTTCGGCGACAGCAATGCAATCGGCGCCAAACTCGGCGTACGTTATCGCTGGTAACGGCGAATGGGGGGAGGGCCGGGCCCGTCTGGCGCCCTCCCTCCGCCTGAGAAAAACGGACCTGTCCCGCTGGTAACCCTACGCCGCAACCCCCTCCGCAATCTCCCCCAGCCCAATGACGACCGTGATATTCGGCGTCCAGTTCAAACGGTCCGTGTTCACTTCGGCAAACGTGCTCACCGTGGCGGCATAGCCCTGTGCGCGAAGGTCGTCGGCGAGCCGTTGAGCGCGGGGTTCCAGTGCCGATTGGGGGTTGTCTTCGTTGATTTCCAGCACCAGCGTGGTCTCGAACTCTTCCTTGCCCTTCTGGATCGCGCTGTGCATCGCCTTGAGCTGCTTGTTCGCGAGTGCGACGAGGCGGCTGTACCGGGATTCTTCCTGGCTGGCGCGCAGGGCTTTGGCGGCGTTGATGATTTCGGTGCGATCCACGAACATGATGGCCTTTTCGATGTGGGGTGAGGACGCGCAGCGCCAGAAACGGCAGCCACGAGATACTGTATAAATATACAGTATTCGTCATTTGTCCCGCAAGGTCGAAAAGCGGACGTCCCTTGCACCGTGCCGAATCCGCTAGAACGCCACGGTCACCGCGGCAATCACCACCTGCTCCTGCGACTTCGGGTTGAACCAGTACACGCTGCCGGTGACCTTGCCGTACGTGAGCTGCAGCATGCCGCCGCGCTGGAACTCGCGGTCGCCGCCGTAGATGCGGGTGCGCTGCGCGACCAGCCCCAGCCGCAGCCATTGCACCGGCCGGAAGCCCAGTTCGCTCCAGGCATAGGTATAGGGCGTGGTGGACCCCGTTCCCGGCAGGTATTCGGCTTCGATGTAGTAGTCGAACTTGCCGACCGCCAGGCTGGCCTCCACGCCGGCAATGGGGCCGTGGGCGCTGCCCGCCACGAATCCGACGATGGGCGTCACCTTGTACTGGATCTTCTCGCCGCCCGAGAACGACCAGCCGATAAAGCCGGACTTGGCGTCCAGCGCCTCGTAGTTGATGCGCGCTTCCAGGTGAAGCGCGCCACGGTCGGCGGCGAAGATGCCCGAGCCGTAGTTGCCTTCCTGCCGGGGCATGTTCCAGAAGCCGGTCGCCAGGAAGCTCCAGGCCGCCGGCGCGTCGCCGCTGGCGTCGGGCGGGTCGACGGCCACTTGCTGGGCCTGGACCCCGCCGCAGGCCAGTGCAAGGCCGACCAAGGCCCACCCCGCCCGCATCTCAGCCCCCCAGCGCGATGACCGCCGCGGTCACCGCCACGCCCAGCGCCATCATGCCGAACCCGGCGCGCCACGGGTTCATGCCGCCGTAGTGGCCCAGCGCGGCGCCGCCGACGAACAGCATGATCAGCGTCAGCACCCTCGACACGACGAGCGCCGTACCCACGTCGTGCAACAGCACGAACGGCAGGGCCACAGGAAACGTCGACAACACGACGATGCAGAAGATGCGGATCGCCGCCAGGCCATCGCGAAGGTTCAGCGAAGGCCGCGCCGCCACGGTGGCGCCCGCTGCCAGCCGCGCCCGCATTGGCTCCAGGTCGTCGTCGGCGATGTGCGGGTTCATGGCCGGAGGCAGCGCGTCGCGGATCGCCGCGATGCCGGTGGCCGGGTTGCCGTCCTGCACGGTGGCCGCCAGCTTCTGCAGCATGCCGCGCCCGGCGAGCGTGCGCACCAGGTACATGATGGCGTCGACCAGTCCCCAGGCGAGGTTGCAGCCCAGCGCCGCGCGCAGCATGGTCTCGGGCGTGTCAGACCCGCCCGAGGCCGAGGCGACGGCGCCCACGAACGTCAGCGCCATGTAGAGCCCGAAACACATTTCGGACACCCGGTCCACCACATCCAGGCCCGGCGCGGGCGCGGCGGCGGTGACGACTTGGGGCGGATGGACAGTCGGCATGCTCGTGCCTCCCCCAGGGTTCGGGAATCGACTCCGCACACGGTAGGCCGTTCGCCGCCGTCCATCCATTGGACCAAAGTCCCAGCGCATCCCGCCGCCCCTGTCGCATTCCGGATCGCGCGCCGTCGTGTTCCGGTTCGATAGCCCCGCACCCCGTGCCTAGACTGCTTGCACGTCAAACAAGGAGCCAACCCGTGTCGATCCTGTCCCTTCCCGCCAGCGCCGTGCGCCACGCCGCGCTGGCGCTCGGCCTGACCCTTGCGGCCAGCACCGGCGCCGCGCACGCCGAAACGTGGCCGGCGCGGCCCGTCGTCATGGTGGTGCCGTTTCCTGCGGGCGGCGGCACCGATCTCGTGGTCCGGTCGATCCAGCCGCAACTGCAACGCGAACTGGGCCAGCCCGTGGTCATCGACAACCGCAGCGGCGCGGGCGGCACGCTGGGCTCGGGGTACGTGGCGCGCGCCACGGCCGACGGCTACACGGCCGGCGTGGTGACCACCAGCACGCACGCGGTCAGCGTGGCGCTCTATCCCAAGCTGCCCTACCACCCCGCAAAGGATTTCAGCTATGCGGGCTTCATCGGCACGTCGCCGTACGTGCTGGCTGTCAACAACACGCTGCAGGCGCGCGATGCCAAGGCGCTGATCGCGCGGCTCAAGGCCGACAAGTCGCAGCACAGCTTTGGCTCGGTGGGCGTGGGCACCGTGTCGCACCTGATGGGCGAGCAGTTCCAGAAGCTGGCGGGCGTGCCGCTGGTGCACGTGCCGTATCGCGGTGCCGCGCCGGCCTATACGGACCTGATCGGCGGGCAGGTGCAGATCATGTTCGACAACCCCGTGGGCCTGGCGCCGTACATCAAGGCCGGCAAGATCACGGCGATTGCCACGACGGCGCCCACGCCGCTGCTGGCCGATGTGCCGACGTTCGCCAGCCAGGGCGTGCGCGACTTCGAGCAGCAGCTCTGGTACGGCATCGCGTTCCCGAAGGGCACCCCGGCGGCCATCGTCGAGCGCTTCAACGCGGCGCTGAACAAGGTGCTGGCCGACAAGGCCGTGGCCGACGACCTGGCCGGCAAGGGCGTGACGGCGCGTCCCGGTACGCCGGCCGCGCTGCAGGCGGCGGTCCAGAAGGACATTCCGTACTGGGGCGCGATTGCGAAGTCGGTGGGAGCCACGGGTGAATAAGGTGGACATGGTGCGCGTGTTCGTGCGCGACGGACAGGGCGGCAACCCGGTGCCGCTGGTGGCTGACGCGCAAGGCATGAGCGCGGACGCCATGCAGGCCGTGGCGGCCCGGCACGGGCACGAGTCGGCGTTTGTGCTGCCCGGCGCCAACGGTTGCGACTGGCGCTTTCGCTTCTTCGTGCCGCAGCACGAAATGGAAATGTGCGGCCACGCCACCGTCGGCACGCTCTGGGCGTTGCGGCAGTGGGGCGACTGGACCACGCCGACCGCGCGCATCGACACCCTGAGCGGGGTGGTCGAGGCGCGCTGGGACGAGGCGGGGCAGCGCGCATGGGTCTCGCAGCCCGCGGTGCGGACGCAAGCGCTGGCACCGGACCAGTGCGATCGCGTGGCGGCGCAGATGGGCCTGCCCGCCGGATCGTGGCCCGCCACCAACGCGGCCACCAGCCGGGTGAAGACGCTGGTGGAGCTGCCATCGGTTGCCGCGCTCGATGCCTTGCGTCCCGACTTCGCCACCATGGAAACGCTGTGCGCATCGATCGGTTCCACGGGCCTCTATCCCTATGCCTGGGGCGACACGCTGCCGGACGGCCGGCGCGTGGTGCATGCCCGCCAGTTCCCGAAGTCGTCGGGCTATCCCGAGGATGCGGCCACCGGCATCGCGGCCGCCGCGCTCTGGGGCTATCTGGCCGGCCAGGGCCTGCTGGGCAGCGCCGCCATCGCGTCGATTGCGGTATGGCAGGGCGACGCGATGGGCAGCCCGTCGGAGATTCTGGTGGCACCCCGGCTCGATGCACAGGGCAACACGGTGGGCTGCTGGCTCAGCGGTGCGTCGACGTGGGGCGGGCAATGAGCGGGCCCGCATCGGTTCGACCAGAATCGCCCGAATCCCGCCTGGCGGCAGTGGGTTTGGCCTTGCCGCCGGTGTCGGCGCCCCGGGGTCACTATGCGCCGTTCTGCGCGATACCGGCCGGCGCCGACGCGCAATGGGTGTCGATCTCGGGTCAGGTCTGCCGCCGCGATGGCGTGGCCATGGCGGGCGAGTGCCGGACCGATGATGACGTGCCTGCAGCCCGCCAGGCCGTGGAAGTCGCGGTGCTGAATGCGCTGGCCGCGTTGCGGCAGGCGTGCGACGGCGATCTGTCGCGCGTGATCCAGGTGGTGCGGCTGCGCGGCTTCATCCGCGCGGCGCCAAGTTTCACGCGGCATCCGGCGGTGCTGGACGCCGCATCGGCGGTGCTGCGCGTGGCGTTTCCGCACCAGCCCTTGCCGGCGCGCAGCGCGCTGGGCGTGGCCAGCCTGCCCGACTGCGCGTGGACCGAGATCGAGATCGACGCGCTGGTCGCGCGCGCCTGATCGATTGCAACGGGTTGGCTAGCCCGGCCCCGCCGTGTCGCGCAGCAGCCGGTGCAGGTGGCCGCTCGATGCAAAACCAAGCTGCACGCTGACGCTGGCCGCAGACCGGCCGGCAGCCATCATCGCCCGCGCATGCGCGGCCAGCACACGGCGGCGCAGGGCCACGGGGCTGGCGCCGCATTCGGTCTGGCACGCACGCTGCAACTGGCGGATCGAAACGCCCAGTTCGGCGGCCACCGCGTCGATGGTGGGCAGCGGCAGGTCGCGCTCCAGCGCCTGGCTGAAGCGCCGCAGCATGCGGCGGGCCAGCGATGCCGGCTCGCCGGGCATCGCCAGCGGGCGGCTTGTCACCAGCTGCTCGACGATGGCACGCACCAGCCACGCGGCGCTCGACGGCGTCACCGTCGGCGCCAGCAACGCTTCGAGCATCGCAATGGTCGGCGCGTCAAGGTGCATGGCGCCCATCCGGTGGCCGCCCGGCATGCGGTCTGGCGGCAGGTAGAGCTCGCCGTGATGCTGGCGCGCGTGTTCGGAGGCGGTGAGATGGGACGTCGATGCCGGCAGCAGCACAGCCGTGCCACGCACCAGCGCGGCGGCGTGCCGCGTATCGGGATCGTCCGGCGCCGCGTCCCACACGGCCTTGAGCCGGCCCATGCGCGGCCAGAGCAGCATGCCGCAGTCATGCGTATGCCATTCGCGCCGGAACGACGGCTGCCGGCTGTCGTGCAGCGCAAAACCATGCGTCGCGGTCAGGTGAAGCTTGGGAGACAGATGGGGGCGAGGAGTCATCGCGGCGATCCGGCGGGCGAGGGCGCTACGTGGCCGATCATACGCCGGTTGGCCTGGGCCGTCGCGGTTGCCCTGTCTGTGCGCTGCCCCACGCTGACGGGCCGGTGCGCCGCACGGCGTGGAAGCCATCGGCCAGCGCTTACAGTAAATTCCAAGCATCCGCGCTTGCCGCGCCTTGCCGGGAGACCACCGTGGGCAACATGCATGATCGCCGCCGCTTCCTGGGTGCCGCACTGGGCGGCCTGCTGATTCCCACCCTGCCGGCCTGTGGCGGCGATGACGATCCCGCGCCCGCGCCGGGTCCGGCACCGGTGCCGGACGCGCAGGTCTCGCAGGCCATCGCCCAGCTCGATACGCTGGCCAGCAACCTGATGACCCGCTCCGGCGTGCCCGGCATGGCCGTGGCCGTGGTGCGCAACGGCCAGACCGTCTATGCGAAGGGGTTTGGCCGCCGGCTGGTCAGCGATCCCGCGCCCGTCGATGCCGACACGGTTTTCCAGCTTGCCTCGGTCTCCAAGCCCATCGGGGCTACCGTGGTGGCGCGGCAGGTGGGCCGGGGCAGCATCCAGTGGGACACGCCGGTGGTCCGGCAACTGCCATGGTTCCAGCTATCGGACCCCGATTCCACCGCCGCGGTCACTGTCGGCGACCTCTATGCGCATCGCTCCGGCCTGCCCGACCACGCCGGAGACCGGCTCGAAGACATGGGCTATGACCGGCGCGAAGTGCTCACGCGCCTGCGCTACCTGCCGGTGCATCCGCTGCGCGCGGTCTACGAGTACACGAACTTCGGCATGACCGCGGCGGCCGAGGCCGTGGCCACGGCGGCCGGCATCGACTGGGCCACGCTGTCCGCGCAGGCAATCTACCAGCCGCTGGGCATGACCCGCACCAGTTCGCGCTACGCGGATTTCGCCGCGCGCGACAACCGCGCGCTCGGCCACGTGAAGGTCAATGGCGCCTGGGTGCAGGGCATGGGCACGATGCCGGACGCGCAATCGCCCGCGGGCGGCGTCAGCTCGTCGGTCAACGACATGGCGAAATGGCTGATCATGCTGCTGGCACGCGGCGAGTACGGCGGCCAGCGCATCGTCGATGCCGCTGCGCTGGCGCCCGCGCTGACGCAGCAGATGCAAAGCAGCCCGCCCGTCGATGGTCGGCCCGCCGGCTACTACGGCTACGGCTTCAACGTCGGCACGACCGAGCTGGGCCTTACCGCCTACAACCACTCGGGCGCCTTCGCGGTGGGGGCGGCCACCAGTTTCACCGCGGTGCCGTCGCTGAACCTGGCCATCGTCACGCTGACCAACGGCTATCCGATCGGTATCCCGGAAACGCTCAACGCCCAGTTCCTCGACCTGGTCCAGTACGGCGCTTTCCGCCGCGACTGGAACGCGATCTTCACTGAAGCCTTCGCGCCGCTGCTCGTCCCCGAGGGCCGGCTGGTGGGCCAGTCGCCGCCGGCCAACCCGCTGCCGGCGCGCGCGCTGTCCACGTACACCGGCACCTATCGCAACGACTACTACGGCCCGCTGACCGTGGCCGAGCAGGGCGGCGCGCTGGTCATGACGCTGGGCGCCCGGCCGCTGGTGCTGCCGCTGACCCACTGGGACGGCGACGTTTTCACCTTCACGCTCCACAACGAGAACGCCACGCCGGGGACGATCTCGCGCGCGACGTTCTCCAGCGACCAGGTCTGGCTGGAGTACTACGATCACGAGGGACTGGGGGTGTTTGTGCGGTAGGCGGGACGCTTGCCGGGGGACAGGCACTGGCCGGTTGCGGCTGCGAACGTCCCGATCCTCACCACCGCCCCTCACCCCCCGGCCTGCCCTGGCGGTGGGCCTCGAACCGTTCCAGCAGAAAGTCGACCAGTACCCGGATCCTGTCGGACCGGGAGCTGCTGCCGCTGTAGACCAGGTGGATGTCGGCCGGCGCGAAGTGCCATTGCGGCAGCACGCGGCACAGGCTGCCGTTGCGCAGATGGTCGGCGATGTCCCATTCCGAACGCACCACCAGCCCCTGGCCTTCCAGCGCCCAGATCACGGCCGATTCGCCGTCGTTGGTACTCATCGTGCCGCGCACCTTGACGGTCTCCTGCTGGGTGCCGTTGCGCAGGTGCCAGGTGCCGAAGGTCTCGTCCGCCTCGCGGATGAAGATGCAGCTATGCCGGCTCAGGTCGCGCGGCGTGGCCGGCAGGCCGGCGCGTGCCAGGTACGACGGCGCGGCCACCAGCAGGCGCCGGTTGTTGGCCAGCAGCCGGGCCGTGAGCCGCACGTCGGGCAGGTCGCCAAAGTGGATCACGGCGTCGAGCCCCAGTTCGGTCAGGTTCAGCGGCCGTTCGCTCAGGTAGAGCTGGATTTCGATCTTGGGGAACGCCTGCGCGAACGCGGCCAGCGCCGGGGCGATGTGCCGCCGGCCAAAGCCCAGCGTCGCGCCGATCTTGAGCAGGCCGTGCGGCGTGCTGCTGTTGCCGGCCACCGCCCGTTCCAGCGTTTCCAGTTCGGCCAGGATGCGGCCGCCTTCCACCAGGTACGACTCGCCTTCGGGCGTCAGGCTGATGCGCCGCGTGGTGCGATTGAGCAGCCGCACGCCCAGCCGCGACTCCAGCGCCAGCAGCCGCTTGCTGACGGCGGACGGCGTCACGCCCAGTTCCTGCGCGGCGGCAGCCATGCTGCCGAACCTGTTGATCGCCATGAAAAAGGCGACGTCCGAGAACGCGTCCATTGGTGAATTGCAGGCAAGAAAGATGTGATTCTGCCTAAATTATGTTTCTGGGGGCAAGTGCTACGATGCTTTCCACAACAACGACCCGGACGGAGACCCCCATGACATTCCATCGACTTGCGGCTGGCATCGCGTGTGCCGCCGCCATGAGCAGCGCGTTTGCGCAGTCCTTTCCCCAGCGCCCGGTGCGCCTCGTGGTGCCCTACGCCCCGGGCGGCAGCGCCGATATCGCCGCCCGCCTGATCTCGGATGCATGGGCCAAGAACCTGGGCGGCACGATCGTCGTCGACAACCGCGCGGGCGCGGGCGGCAACATCGGCGTGGACGCCGTGGCCAAGTCGCCGGCCGATGGCTACACCATCGGGCTGCAAACCGTGTCGCTGGCAATCAACCCGGGCCTGTTCCCGCGCATGCCGTACGACACGCTCAAGGATCTGGCGCCCATCGGCATGGTGGCCGGGTCGCAGCACGTGCTGGTGGTCAACAACAAGATCCCGGCCAAGAACCTGCAGGAGCTGATCGCGCTGGCCAAAGCCAGGCCGGACAAGCTGACCTATGGCTCGGCCGGCAACGGCAGCACGTTCCATATGTCGGCCGAGCTGTTCAAGTCGGTGGCCAATGTGTCGATCGTCCACGTGCCGTATCGCGGCGGCGGCCCGGCCCTCGTCGACACCATCGCCGGGCAGGTCGACATGAGCTTCCCGGTCATCTCGGCCGCCCAGCAGCATGTGCAGGCCGGCAAGCTGACCGCGCTGGCGGTGACCGGGTCCCGGCGCTCGCCGCTGCTGCCCAATGTGCCGACGGCCGCCGAGGCCGGCCTGCCGGGCTACAACTTCGAGACGTGGTTCATGGTGTTCGCGCCGGCGGGCACGCCCAAGCCGGTCATCGACAAGCTGAACGCCACCCTCAACGCCGCCCTGACGGCCGACGCCACCCGCGACCGCATGACCAAGGAGGGCTTCGATCCGATGCCCACCACGCCGGAAGCGGCACGCAAGCGGCTGGAGCAGGAACTGCCGGTATGGGCCCAGCTGATCCGGCAACGCGGCATTACCGCCGAATGATTGTGAAACAGGCCAAATATGTCTCCACGTACCCTATATAACAAGCTGGTCGATTCCCACACGGTCGCCAGGATCGACGACGACAACGTGCTGTTGTTCTGCGACCTGCACCTGATGAACGAGTACACCAGCCCGCAGGCATTCGCCGGGCTGCACGAGCAGGGGCGCGACGTGCTGATGCCGGGACAGAACGTCTCGGTGGTCAGCCACATCATCCCCACGCACCCGACGAAGATCCGCGTGATTGCCGACCCGGCATCGTCGCTGCAGGCGACAAACCTGCGCGCGAACTGCGAAAAGCACCAGATCCCGCTGTTCGATACCAATGACACGCTGCAGGGTATCGAGCACGTGGTGGCGCCCGAGCACGGCATGATCCGCCCCGGCATGGTCGTCATGTGTGGCGACAGCCATACGACCACCTATGGCGCGCTGGGCGCGCTGGGCTTCGGCATCGGCACGTCGGAGGTGGAGCATGTGCTGGCCACGCAGACGCTGGTCTACCGCATGGCCCGGACGATGCGCATCCGCGTGGACGGCACGCTGTCGGCCGGCACCACCGCGAAGGACCTGATCCTGATGATCATCGGCCGGATCGGCGCGCAGGGCGCGCGCGGCTACGTGGTCGAATATTGCGGCTCGGCCATCCAGGCGCTCAGCGTCGAAGCGCGCTTCACGCTGTGCAACATGACGGTGGAAGCCGCCGCGCGCGGCGCGCTGATCGCGCCGGATGCCGTGTCGATCGACTACGTGCTGCGCCGCGCCGCCGACATGGATGCGCACCAGCGCACCGCCGCGCAGGCGCATTGGGCTTCGCTCCAGACCGATGCCGGCGCGGTGTTCGACCTCGACTTCACGTTCGATGCGCGCGACGTGGAGCCCCACGTGACCTGGGGCACCAGCCCCGACCAGGTGGTGCCGGTGTCCGGCCAGATTCCGTTCCCCGAGGACCAGATCGACGAGGCGGGCCAGCGCTCGGTGGAACGGGCGCTGTCGTACACGCACCTGCGGCCGGGCACAGCGCTCGAAGGCACGGCCATCCAGCACGTGTTCATCGGCTCCTGTACCAATGGGCGCATCGAGGACCTGCGCGCCGTGGCCGGCGTGGTGCGTGGCCGGCGCGTGGCCGACGGCGTGCGCGCGATGGTGGTGCCGGGGTCTGGCGCGGTCAAGGCGCAGGCCGAGCGCGAAGGCATTGCCGACATCCTGACGGCCGCCGGCTTCGAATGGCGGCAGCCCGGCTGCTCGATGTGCCTGGCGATGAATGACGACGTGCTGGCCGATGGCGTGCGCTGCGCGTCGACCACCAACCGCAACTTCGAGGGCCGGCAGGGACGCGGCGCGATTACCCACCTGATGAGCCCGGCCATGGCGGCCGCGGCGGCCATCACCGGCAAGATCACCGACGTCCGCAAACTGGAGACCGCACATGTCTGAACAGGCCCGCATCACCGGCAAGGCGGCCGCCATCCGCTTCGAGAACCTTGATACCGACCAGATCATGCCCAAGCAGTTCTTGCGCGGCATCGACAAGGCAGGGCTCGACAAGGGCGTGCTGTACGACCAGCGCTTCGACGGCCAGGGCAAGCCGCGCCCGGACTTCGTGCTGAACCGCCCCGCGTATGCCGACACGCGCATTCTTGTCGGCGGGGCCAACTTCGGCTGTGGATCCAGCCGCGAGCACGCGGTCTGGGGCTTGCAGCAATTCGGCATCCGGGCCGTCATCGCCCCGAGCTTCGGCGAGATCTTCTACTCGAACGCGATGAACAACCGGCTGCTGCTGGTCATGCTGCCGCGCGAGGTCATCGAGGCGCTGATGGACGCCGTCGATGCGGACGCGGGCAACACGGTGTCGGTCGACGTCGAGACGATGCAGGTCACCACGCCGGTCGGCACGCACGGTTTCGCGCTGTCCGAGCGGCACCGCCGCATGTTCATTGAGGGGCTCGACATGATCGGCCTGTCACTGAAGTACCGCGCCGAGATCGAGCAGTTCGCCGCGCGGTACTGGGCCGCTTCGCCGTGGACCCGCGACGTTGCCCGCCGCACGCGCGAACGGCTGGGCACGACCTGAGCCAGCAATTCGTTATCCAGCGGGAGCCGGCAAGCCGGCCCCCCTTTCACCCGATCACGGCAGCACCGGGTTTGCCACGGCCCGCGCCACGATGGCGTCGGCGTCGCGTTGCAGCAGCATCCGCTGCGCGACGAGGTCGTTGGCCGCGGCGGTCACCGCCGCCACGTAGCCGGCCTGGTTGGTGTAGAGCGATTCCAGCGAGGGGCGTCCGTCGCCGGCGGCAATGCGGGCCGCCTCGGTCTTGTGGAACGGGATGAACGCGCCGGTCAGGTTCGACAGGTCCACGATGCCCGGCGTGGCGACGTAGTTGAACTCGATGCTGGTGCCGAGCGGCGCCCGTGCCTCCACCGAGCGGATGCCGGCGCGCGGAATGCCCGTGGTGGCGTCCACCTGCGGCACCAGGATCGCGTAGTCGCGGTTCAGGTTCGCGGGCGGCAGGATGGTCGCGATGCCCGACTCGTCCTCGCGCCGGTACTGCGGCCCGAAATCGAGCAGCGCGTAGCCGTTGTAGCGCGCCAGGTACTGGAAGTCCGGGATCGGCGTCGAGACACCGCCCACGGGCCAGGACAGCCCCTTCATCGCCGGGAAGACCAGGCTGGCCGGCCGCACCAGCGTGCCGTCGGCCAGCGTCGGCACCTGGCTCGGCGGCGGCGCGGTGCCCTTGACCACCCAGTCCTCCAGGTCCAGGAACAGCGCGCGGAACGTGTCGTTGAAGTGGATCACGGTACCGGCCGGATAGACGTTGCGCGTGGGCGCGTAGTTGATGCTGGCCGTGCCGCCGGCGCCGCCGTGCTGCGTGCCGGTGTAGTAGTAGATGCGCGCGTTGTCCGGTTGCTTGAGGTCGGCGAAGCCGTTGGCGTCGGTCAGCACCGGCGAGCCCTGCAACTGCCAGAACTCGGTGCCGGACAGGCCCAGGAAGAACTTCGGGCACGTGCTGGTGGCCGCGCAGCGGGTCATCACGCCGCCGGCCTTGCCGGCCACGTCGTCCACATAGTCCTTGTCTAGCCCGCGCGGCGCGGTCTGCCCGAATGCGGTGTGGTCGGTGCGCAGCCCGCCGCCGCCGCCCGGCACCGCAAAGCGCGTGTTGATGTTGGTCTGGCGCGCGGCCACGTGGGCGTACATGCCATCGAACACCTTCGACCCGTCCAGCGCCTGGTTGAAGCCCAGGTGCAGGAACGTCTTCATCGCATTGCCCGACTGCGACGTGCCCTGGCCGATGGTGTAGCGGATGCGGCCGGCCAGCGGATTCGGCGTGCCGGCGCTGTCGGCGGCCTTGGCGCGGAAGAACGTCACCGTGTCGCGCAGCGCGGCCAGGCCCACGCCCATCACCTTCGGGTCCTTGGCCACGTAGACGAGTTCGTAGAGGTACTGCGGGTCAAAGCCGCCGCGCAGGCAGATGCTGGCCGGATCGGCCGTGCCGGGGAATGGCGCGCTGGCGTCGCACTTGGCAAACTTCCAGTCGGCGGCCGGGATGGCCACGCGCGCGTCGGTCTCGTTCTGGCGGCGCGTCAGCGAATAACCGGGCTGGGTGTTATCCAGGCTGGCCGGCGCGTACGGGATCATCGTGCCGTTGAACACGCCGCCCGGCAGCGACATCGCGGGCGTGGCCGTGCTGGGGACCAGTTCGGTGCGATAGGTGCCCGTGATCGACGTGCCGTCGGCGTTCTTGGCCACCGGCACCGACACAGTCAGGCGGGCCGGGCTGGACTTCGGCACATCGCCCTGCCACGCCGAGTAGAGCATCACGTAGCCGCGTTCGAAGTACACGGCGTCGCTGGGCGTCGCGGCCGGGTTGGGCATCGTCAGGATGTTGCCGCGGTTCGGCGCGTCGTAGCGCAGCACGCCGCTGGCCTTGCTCATGTCCTTGGGCTTGAGCATCGTGAAGTCGGCGGTGTACTCGACCATGCCGTTGGCATTGACCGGCGCCAGCGCCAGGTCCTGGATGATCGCGTTCTTCGGGTCCTTCGGGTCCACCTCGCCGCGCAGCGTGCCGGTCACCTGCTCGTACTGGCCCACGTCGCCGTAGGTGCCGGCAAAGTCCTGCCGGCCCGTGATCGTCAGCGTCTGCGCCGGGGTGCGCACCTGCGGCGTGCCGCCCGTGCCCCCGCCGGTGCCACCGGTGTTGCCGCCGCCATTGTCGTCGTCGCTGCCGCCGCAGCCCGCCACCGCCAGCATTGCCGCCAGCGCGAGCGCCGCCGCGTGCCGGCCCTGTGCACGTCCATCCATCGGGTGTCTCCTCAGTCTTTTATCTGTCGAAGCCGTCCGTTCATGCGACGGAGGGCGCCTCGACTATAGGTGCTGGGCATTGTGCTGATAAATTGATTGTTTGGATCGATTTATCGGCTGCCCAGAAAAAAGGCCGGGCGGGTGCCCGGCCTGCATGCGCCAGCTTTTGCGGCGGCTATGACTTCGTGATGTCGAACACCAGGTTCACCGGCGACGGCCCGAACGATCCGTTCGGCACCACGCCAGACTGGTTGATGCCGGGGCGCGACCAGTCGCAGACACCGTTCGGGAAGATGGCCTGCAGCCGCGTCATTTCGGCGCCCGTGAACATCACCGCGTAGTCGGTGGCGGCAATCGGCTTGAGCGCGCACTTGATGACGTCGGCCGCCACCGGGCCGCCCGCCACGATGCGCGGCGCCGTCCACGACGGGAACAGGCCGTTGCACGTGGTGTTGGCGATCTGGCTCAGCGTCTGCACCTCCTGCGTGAACGTCGTCGTGTTGCTCCAGCAGCCGTCCACCGCGTTGGCAGGCTTGTACGTCACCACCTTGTCCTTCTGCGCCGTGGTCGTGACGTCGGCCTTGTACGCGGCCACCCAGGTGATGAACGTGTTCCAGGCCGTGTCGGCGGGCACCGGGTTGCCGCGCCACATGACGTGGTTGTTGCTGTCGCCGTTGGCCCGCACCATCCGCTCGCGCAGCGCAAAGTGGAACCACTGGTAGTGGTAGGCGGTGTCCTCGTTGTAGATGCCGGTGACGTCGAACACGGGGATGCTGGCCAGCCCGCCATTGGTGCCGAGCTGCAGGCCGCTCTGGTACGCGCGCAGGATGGCGCCGGGGTCGCCGGCCACGCGGTTCGGCACGTAGTTGGCATCCTGGTCGTAGCCGCCCACCTTCTCGTTGAGGTCCAGGAACTGCGTGGTCGTGATCGCGCCGCTGTTCAGCGCGGCCAGGCCGTACTGCACGCCGACGTTGTCGAACGGCCGCAGCGCGAAGCCGGTGGCCTTGTCCACGCCGTAGATGTTCCGCGCGGCGTCATAGACCGTCGGCCGGACCCCGGTGGGGTTGTTCACCGGGTGATACCGCAGCGATGCCGGCACCGCCGCGTTGAACACGCCCGAGTTGTAGCCCGCGTAGTCCACGCGTCCCGGCACGGGGTCGGTCCGCTGGGCCTGGTTGGCGGCATCCTCGAACGCCTTGCGGCTCTTGTACCCGGTCACGGCCGCGATCTGCGTGTCGGTCAGCGCCGATGGATTGAGCGTGATGTAGTGCGTGATGAGGTGGCCGTCGGACCCCGAGAATGCAATCGACAGCGGGTCGGGGAACGTGCACGAGATCAGCACGCCATCGAACAGGCCGGGAATGCGGTCGGCCGGCTGGGCGCTGCCGTACGAGCCGCCCGAGCAGCCCGCGCTCACGGTAAAAAGCGGCACGCCAAAGCGTTCGATGGTAGCCTCCTTCGACATCATCGCGGCCTCGCTGGCCAGCACTGCATTGCAGTTGTTCGACGCATGCTGCAGCGTGTTGGCGAACATCGCATAGCCTTCGGCCAGCCGCTGCGTGTTGAGCAGGCTGAAGTCAAAGCCGGCCGACTGGATGTTGCCCTGCGCGCTGCCCTGGATGTACCAGCCGCCGGGGCAGCCAAAGCCCTCGATCGCGATCATCCGCCGGTTCCATGCCTTGGGCGGCGACGTGGGCGTGGGCGCCGGTTCGCTGGTCGGGTCGTGGATCACGGCGTTCTGGTAGATGCCGCGGTCGACGGTGCCCGTTTCCACGCGCACGATGAACGGCACCTGCGCGCCGCCTAGCGTGGTGACCGTGGCCACGTCCGCCGGGCGTGCCGACGTATCGCTCATCACCTTCAGCGCGCCGCCCTGCGTGGGCATGTACAGGTAATTCACGCGCGTGGCGACGCTGCAGTTTTCGTCCAGCGGGGCGCCGAGCGTGCTGCCGTCGGGCAGCTGGAACGAACTGGTCTGGCATACGAACGGCGTCTGCCACGGGCCGGAGATCACCGGGCCGGTGATCGGATAGTTGGTCATCGTCAGCGTGTTCGATGCCTTGCCGACGCTGGCCACCACGGCATTGGCACCGTTGGCCAGCCCGCTCAGCACGGCCTGGCGGTGCGACGGGTCGGTGGGGCTGGGCCGGAACTGCGCGGTGACGTCGTTGCCGTTCAGCAGCACCCTGAGCGGACGGTCGTTGTTGACCGACGTGGGCACGCCGATGTCGATCAGCGCGGTGCCGCCGGTGACGTATTCGGGTTGCGACGAAAGCAACTGGACCGTTGGCGCGATGCCGGGGTCGTCGTCACCGCCTCCGCCGCACGCGGCAAGGCCAAGGGCCATCAGCCCGGCGAGCGTGACGCCGAGCCATCTCTTCAGCGATTTCATGGGGAGTCTCCAATCGTTGTCTTGAGGCTCCCGTCAACATGGGCGCCTGAGGCGAGCTTAGGCCGCCGTTCTGCATTGTCCAAGGCTCCCGGACCCTGAACGAAAACGGTTGCAACGGCGTAACGGTAGAAATTGCCCGCGCTGAACAGCGCGCCATATCGCGATTACAAAATGGCTGGCGATGGAGACGGGTGGATGCCTGACGCCGCTTCGGGCCGCACAGCGCTGCGGGTGCGAGGCCAAAAATAAAAAAGGGAAGCAAGGCGCGCGCCCTGCTTCCCTCAGTCCATCTGGCGGCCGCGTGGCCGCTCACTGCTTTACGGCTGGAAGAACGCTACCGGCGTCATCAGCCGGTTCTCCTGGCGGATCAGGTAGCCCGCGTCGGCGCTGCGCTTGAGGTAGTCGGACCAGGCCGGGTCCTTCTGCAGCGCCTGACGGCGGGCCTCGCGGTCGGCCGCGTTCTCGTAGACCCAGATGTGCATGTAGCTGTTCACGTCGCCGGTCTCCGTCTGCATGTAGGCCAGCGGCTTGCCCAGGTGGCGGCTCTGCGTGTCGAAGCCGTGCTCGGCGTAGAGCGCCAGATGCTTCTTGATGGTGCCCGGGCGGCAGGTGTAGGTGCGGACGTCGTACAGCATGAGGTTTCCTTTCGGTCTCGAATGGCGGAGGGTTGGATCAGTCGACGCTGGCGCCGGACTGCTTGACCAGGACGGCCCAGCGCGCCACTTCCTGGTTCACGTACTTCTGGAACGCGGGCTGCTCGTCGCCCACGGGATCGGCGCCCAGGCCCTTCAGGCGTTCCTTGACGGCCGCATCGGCCACGCTCTGGACGATGGTGTGCGACAGCTTTTCCACGACGGCGGGCGGCGTGCCGGCCGGCACGAACAGGCCGAACCACGACCGCATGGTCATCGACGGGTAGGCCGTCTCGCCAAACGCGGGCACGTCGGGCAGCGCGGCGTGGCGCCGGGTGCCGGTCACGGCCAGCGCGCGCAGCTTGCCGCTCTGCACCTGCGCCAGCACTTCGGGCAGGTTGGCGAACATGGCCTGCACCTGGCCGCCCATCAGGTCGTTCAGCGCCTGCGAGCCGCCCTTGTAGGCCACGTGCTGCATCTTTGCGCCGGTCAGCGTGCTGAACTGCTCGCCGGCCAGGTGCGATGCGGTGCCCGTGCCGCCCGAGCCGTAGTTGACCTTGCCCGGATTGGCCTTGGCATAGGTCGCCAGCTCGCTGGCCGACTTGGCCGGCACCGATGGATTGACCACCAGCAGCAGCGGCACCGACGCCAGGTTCGACAGCGCGACGAAATCGCGCGTCAGGCTGTAGTTGAGCTTCTGGTACAGCGACGCGTTGATGGCATGGCTCGACGTGGCCATCAGCAGCGTGTAGCCGTCGGGGTCCGAGCGTGCGGCGGTGACGGCGCCGATATTGCCGTTGGCGCCGGCCTTGTTCTCGACCACGACCGACTGGCCGAGCCGGGCCGACATGGCCTGGGCCACCGTGCGGGCAATCACGTCCGTGGCGCCGCCCGGGGCGAACGGCACGATCACGCGCAGCGGACGGTCGGGATACTCGGCCATGGCATGGAAGGTGGTGAAGGCAAGTGCGGCGGCCACGACAAGGCGCCGCAGCCGGGCGGCTGCGCTGAACATCGTTGTCTCCTCTGGTTTTCTTGTCGGGACACTTTAGGCAGGCCCGCGCCAGCGGCGTTAGGACAGTTCAGACGTTGTATTGCACTTTTTCGCGCCGCTCAGGTGAGCGGGCGGCAGTGCTTGCGCCGGAAGTCGCCCGGCGTCAGGCCGGTCTGCTTTTTGAAAAAGCGCGCGAAGTAGGCCGGATCCTCGATATTGAGCCGGAAAGCGATCTCGGCGATGCCGGTCTCGGTGTTCGACAGCCACCGCTTGGCCTCCAGCACCACCCGCTCCTGAATCACCTGATTGGCCGTGCGGCCGATGGTCTGCTTCACCGCGTCGTTGAGCTGCCGCTCGCTCACGCAGAGCGCCTCGGCGTACTGGCCCACCGCGCCAAAGCGCAGGTAGTGGGTTTCCACCAGCATCGTGAAGCGCCGCGCCAGCGCCTGGCGCGGGCCCGCCTCGCCGGCCTGCTCGCCCTCGGGGCACAGCCGGCGCAGCCGCGTCAGCAGCACCAGCAGGCACGCCTGCACCACGTCGGCAAAGCCGGCTTGCCGGTCGCGTGCCTCGCGCTCCATCTCGGCCAGCAGCGGCAGCATGGCGTCGTGCTGGCCGGATGTCAGGTAGAGCGCGCTGTGGCCGCGCGTGGGCTGGTAGAACGGAAACCTGGCCGCGTCGTCGGCGCGCGGGAACATCCGGGCAAAGAAGTCGGTGCTGAAGTTCAGCACATAGCCGTAGGGCTTGACCGTGGACGTCCACGCATGCACCTGCCCCGGCGAGAGGAAGAACACCGAATGGTCGCGCACGTCGAAATGCGCAAAGTCGAGCATGTGAGTGCCGCTGGCGCGGGTCATCCACAGCAGGTGGTAGTAGTTGTGCCGATGCAGGAAGCCGCGCGGAATGTCGTCGCGGTCTTCGAGCCGGACGATATCGAAGTAGAACGTCCCTTCCACCGCGAAATCGGACGTCTCGAACGTGGGAAACGCGTCGGCGGGAGCGGGGCGGAGGACTTCTGACAAGCGGCGGTTCCTTGCGAGGGCGGCTGCGGGATCGGTCGACATCGTATCCCAGCCGGCGTGAAAGCGCAGCCTGCGCTTGCGCGGCGCCGTCGGCCCGCTGCTGGCGCTGGTGGCCGTCATCGTGCTGGGCACGCTGGTCGGGTCGTTCTGATCCCGGCCGCGCCGCTCAGCCCGCCTCGCCGCGCATGCCGATCTCGGCAATCAGCTTGCCGTACCGCGCGTTCTCGGCCGCCACCATCTGCGCGAACTGGGCCGGCGACGCGCTCTTGCGCAGCTCGCCCGAGTTGGCCTTGGTCGATGCGTCGAGCTTGCCGCTGGCCTGCAGCGTGGCGATGGCGTCGAACAGCCGCCTGGTGAGCGCCGGCGGCAGGCCGGCCGGCGCAAAGACGCCGCTCCAGTTGTCGAGCACGAAGCCCGGTGGCAGCGCCTCGGCCAGCGTCGGCACGTCCGGGAAGTAGACCGAGCGCGCCGCCGACGACACGGCTAGCGGCCGGATCTGCCCGTTGCGCAGGAACGGCGCGGCCGTCGACAGCACGGGCATGCCGAACTGGGTCTGGCCGCTGACCATCGCCGTGACGATCTCGCTGGCCCCCTTGTACGGGATGTGCACGGCCTCGGTGCGCGTCTGGTGCAGCAGGCTTTCCACGGCCAGGTGCGCCACCGAACCCTTGCCGCCCGAGCCGTAGTTCAGCGCGCCGGGCTGGCGCTTCATCGCGTCCACCAGCTCGCGCGCGGTCCGGTACGGCGACGTGGCCGGCACGGCCAGTACCACCGGGCCGCCGGACACCGTGGTGATGGGCGTGAAGTCCCGCGTCGCGTCGTACGGCGGATCGCGGTACAGGTGCACGTTGATGACGTGCTGGTTGGCCAGCACGCCCAGCGTGTAGCCGTCCGGCTCGGCGCGCTTGAGCGCCCGGGCGCCGATGATGCCGCCGGCGCCGCCGATGTTCTCGACGACCACCGACTGGCCCAGCAGCGGCCCGAGTTCGGCCGCCAGGCTGCGCGCGGACGCATCGGGCGCGGTGCCGGCAATGAACGGCACGATCAGGCGGATCGGCCGCGAGGGGTAGGCGGGGGCGGCAGCCAGGCCGGTGCGGCAGGCCATGCCGCCCAGTGCGGCGGCGCCCGCCGTGGCAAGCCACTGACGACGGTTCATGCTTGTCTCCTGTTCTGGCCGGCGCGCGGTCTGCAGCCGCGTCGCCGTGGGTCGGCATTCAGGCTGCCGGGTCGAGGATGGCCTTGGCGATGGTATTGCGCTGGATCTCGCTGGTGCCCGTGAAAATGCGGAACATGCGCAGCTTGCGCCAGATCTGCTCCACCGGGTGCCCGCGCGTCACGCCAAGGTTGCCGTGGATCTGCACAGCCTTGTCCGCCACTTCGAAGCAGCGCTCTGACACGAACAGCTTGCACGCGGCCGCCTTCATGCGCAGGTCCGCGCCGGCATCGGCCAGCAGCGCGGTCTGCGCGATCATGCTCTCGCAGGCCCACAGCGCGGCGGCCATGTCGGCCAGCATATGCTGGATGGCCTGGAAGCGCGCGATCGGCCCGCCGAACTGGCGGCGCTGCCCGGCATACGCCACCGACGCCGCGTAGGCGTGCGTGGCCAGCCCAAGCATCGACGGGCAGTGCAGCAGCCGGTTCACGTTGATGCGCGACATGCCCAGCCGGAAGCCCTGGCCCTCGCCGCCGAAGATGTTGGCGCGCGGCACGCGCACGTTGTCGAAGTGGATGTCGGCGTCGATGTGCTGGCCCGACATCGGCACGTACTCGGTGCTGACCGTCACGCCCGGCAGGTCCAGGTCCACCAGCACGGCGGTGATGGCCGGCGGCGTGGTGGCGGGGTCCGTCACGCACATCACGATGGCAAAGTCCGCGAACGGGGCGCCGCTGATGTAGTGCTTGGTGCCGTTGATGAGCAGGTCGTCGCCATCGGCCACGGCGCTGGTGCGGATGCTCTGCGCGTCGGAGCCCGAATGCGGCTCGGTCAGCGCGAAGCAGGTGGACTTGCGGCCCCGGATCACCGGCTCGAAGTAGCGCGCAAGCTGGTCCGGCGTGGCGTACTTGAGCATGTTGCCCACGCGCGGCGGGCCGCCCAGGTCGCCCAGCACATGCGATGCCAGCGCCGCGCCGCTGGCGGCCAGGTCGGCCTTCAGCGCGCATTGCTCGGCGATATTGAGCCCGCGGCCGCCCAGTTCCACGGGCAGGCAGGCCGCGTACAGGCCCAGTTCGCTGGAACGGCGCCAGACGCCGCGCAGCACGTCGCGCGGCCAGGGGTCCTCGGTGCCCAGGCCCAGCTCGCGTTCGAGCGGGCGCAGTTCCTCGTCGATGTAGCGGCGCACGGCGGCGCGCGTCTCGATCAGCACCGGGTTGGTCAGATGGTCGAACATGGCGGCCCCTCAGTTGACGCGGCGGGCGGCGCCCACCCAGTATTGCTCGCGCACGAGCTTGCGGGCCAGCTTGCCGCTGGCGTTCTTGGGCAGCTCGGCCACGAAGTCGACCGAGCGCGGCGACTTGTAGTCGGCAATGCGCGCGCGGCAATGGCCGATCAGCTCGGCCGCGCTGGCCTGCCGGCCCGGCCACAGCGCCACCACGGCCTTCACGGATTCGCCCCAGGTGTCGTCCGGCACGCTGATCACGCACGCTTCCATCACGTCCGGGTGCTGGTACAGCGTGGCCTCCACCTCGGTCGGGTACACGTTGAAGCCGCCCGAGATGATCATGTCCTTCTTGCGGTCCACCAGGTAGATGTAGCCCTCGGCGTCCACGCGCGCCAGGTCGCCGGTGTGCAGCCAGCCGTCGACCAGCACCTCGCGCGTCAGATCGGGCTCGCCCCAGTAGCCCTGGAACACATCGGCGCCACGGATCACCAGTTCGCCGATCGCGTCGCCGCTGACCTCCTGGCCGCGTTCGTCCACCACACGTACCTCGGTCTCGCTCATCGCGCGCCCGCACGACGCCAGCCGCTCGGGGTGGTCGGCCAGTGCCTTGGCGTGGTCGGCGGTGGACAGCCGCGTGACGCCCGACGTCGATTCGCTGGCCCCGTACCCCTGCGACAGGATCGGGCCGATGCGCTCCCATGCCTCGCGGATGCGGGCCGGTGCCATTGGCGCGGCGCCGTAGGCCAGCGTCTTGAGGCTGCGCAGGTCCGCCGTGGCCAGCGTGGGCTCGGCCAGCAGCATGTTGATCATCGCCGGCACCATGAACACGTGCGTGAGCTGCAGGCGCGGCACGTCGGCCAGGAACTGCGCGGTGTCGAATTTCTCGAACAGCACCAGCGTGGCGCCCAGGAAGAGGTAGGGCTGCATCAGCATGCCGGACGCATGCGTGATCGGGCCGATCAGCGCCAGGCGGTCGCCGGGGCGGGCCGGGCGGTCCATCGTCAGGATCAGCTTGCGCATCGACGCCAGCCGGTTGCCGTAGCTCTGCATCGCGGCCTTGATCTTGCCCGTGGAGCCGGACGAGAAGTGCAGCACGGCGAGGTCGTCGGGCTGCGGCACGTAGTCGATGGCGGTGGTGGCGCCGTGGGCGATCAGGTTCTCGTAGGCGCCGTAGCCGTCGGTGGCGCCCGCGATGGCAAAGAAATGCTCGACGCTGCCAAAGCCGGGCGTGGCGCGGGAATAGCCCGTGTAGCCGGGGCCGGCGATCAGCACGCGCGGGCTGCAGTTCTCGGCCACGTCGGACGCCTCGGCGGCCGTGAAGCGCGGGTTCAGCGCCGCCTTGACCAGCCCGGCCTTGTACAGCGCACATTCGATCTCGACCACTTCCGGGCAGTTGCGTGACTGGATCGCCACGCGGTCGCCCTTGCGCAGGCCCAGCGCCAGCAGCGCGTTGGCCAGCCGCGTGGAGCGATCGTCGAGCTGGCGGAACGTCAGCACCCGGTCGCGGTACAGCACGGCTGGGTTGTCGCCCCAGTAGCGCGCCGCGCGCCGCAGGAAATAGGCGAACGTCATCGTGTCTCCTTGCATTTCTGATCTTGTGTGCGACCAGTCTCGGCCATGCCGGACATGACTACAATGCTGCGTCGGGAATCAAGTCATAACCAACGGGAATGGACGATGGAGACGCGGGATCTGGAGTACGTGCTGGCGGTGGGCACCCATGGCGGCATCGGGCGCGCGGCGGAGGCGCTGGGCATGACGCAGCCGGCCGTCACCAAGGCCATCCAGCGCGTGGAGGCACAACTGGGCGTGCCGCTGTTCGAGCGGACCACGCTGGGCATGCGCGTCACGCAGGCCGGCGCCGTGTTCCTGGAGCGCGCGCGGCGGATCCGGCTGGAATACGAGGACGCGATCAAGGAGATGCGTGGCATCCAGACCGGCGAGCAAGGGCTGCTGCGGCTGGGCTATTCGCCGTCGATGCCGGCCGGGCTGGTGCTGGGCGCCTGCCGGCAACTGATCCGCGAGCGGCCCGTGGCGCGGCTGCGGCTGACGATGCGCGTGGCGCGCGAGCTGATGGATCTGGTGCAGGCCGGCGACCTGGACCTGGCCGTGGCGCCGCTGCCGCGCCAGCCCAATCCGGGCCTGGCGTCGCAGGAGCTGTTCACCGACCGGCTGGCCGTGGTGGCCGACGAGGACCATCCGCTGCACCGGCGGCGCAACCTCGGGCTGGCCGATCTGGTCGACCAGCACTGGCTGCTGCCCAGCGCCCACGTGCTGGTGCGCCAGCAGCTCGAAGTGGCATTCGCCGACCTGGGGCTGCCCGCGCCGATCCTGCGCGTGGAAACGGATTTCGGCAGCGCCACGCTGTTCGATCTGGTGCGCGGCACCGAACTGCTGTGCATCGCCGGCGCTACCGGCAACAGCGAGCGCGCCAGCCTGCGGCCCATCGCGCTGCGCGCCGACGCGCTGGACCTGGGCCGGCGCGTCGGCGTGATGTCGCGCGCGGGCGCCTACCTGTCGCCGCTGGCGCAGCGGATGATCGACCTGCTGGCCGCGCGCGTGGCCTGAGCGATGGCGCGCATGGCGGCGCTCACGGCGCGCGTTGCAGGCGCAGCACCTGGCCGCCCGCGCTGGTCTCGGCCAGCACGTACAGCTCGCCGGCGGCGTCCTTGCCAAACGAGTACACCGTGCCCGGCAGCGGCAGCGACCAGTCGATCGACTCGCTGACCGTGCCGCCGCGGTAGGCAAAGCTCTTCAGCGCGCCCTTGCAGAGGTCGGTGTAGAAGTAGCGGCCCTTGAGCTCCGGCACGGCGCTGCCGGCGTAGACAAAGCCCCCCAGGATCGCGCAGCTGCCGTCGTCGTGGCTGTACTCGAATGCGGGCGGCGTGAGCCCGGTGGTGTCGCAGTTGGTGCCGTTGACGCAGACGGTGCCTTCCAGCCGCACCCAGCCGTAGTTCAGGCCCGGGGCCGAGGCGGGGACGATGTTGACCTCCTCGCGCGCGTCCTGGCCCACGTCGGCAATGTAGACAAGCCCGGCGCTGTCGAACGAGAAGCGCCACGGGTTGCGCAGGCCGCGCGCCCAGACTTCGCCCCGGCCGCCGCCGCCGCTGGCGAACGGGTTGTCCGGCGGCACCGCGTAGCCGTTGCCGCGCACGTCGATGCGCAGCATCTTGCCCAGCAGCGAGCCGTTGTTCTGCGCGTTGCCGGGCGGGTCGTTGGCGCCCCCGCCGTCGCCGGTGCCCAGGTAGAGCATGCCGTCCGGCCCGAACGCAAGCTGGCCGCCGTTGTGGTTCGACTGCCCTGGGTGGGGGATCGACAGCAGCACCGTGCCATTGGCGTCGGCCACGTCGGCGCCCGGCGTGGTCACCCGGTAGCGGGCCACGGTGATGGCGCCGCCGGTATCGGTGTAGTAGACGAAGAAGCGCCCGTTGGTGGCGAAGTCCGGGTCGAACGCCATCGACAGCAGGCCGCGCTCGCCGTCGGTGGTGGTCAGCGACGAGATGTCCAGGAACGGCGTGCCAAGCAGCGCCCCATTGCGGATCACGCGGATGCGGCCGGGCCGCTCGACCACGAACAGCCGCGGGTCATTGGCCGGCGCGGTCAGGTAGATCGGCGCGTCCAGCCCACCCGCCACCGCAGCCAGGCTCAGCCGCATCGTCTCGGGCGCGTTATAGGCCACGGTGACGGTCGGCGAGAGATTGCCGGCATCGACCGTGACCGACTGCGTGGCCTGCGCGGCGTTGTAGAGCGAGGTGCCGTTGAGGACGTTGCCGGCCGTGATGGTGTAGGTGCCGGCCGCCAGGTTCGGCAGCGTGGCCGAGCGCGTCACGGTTTGCTGGAAGTTGCCCGGACCTGCAACCGACACGTTGGCGTCGGTGCCGGCGGGCAGGCCGGCGACAGCCAGCGACAGCGTGACCGGGCCGGCGGCCGTGCCCGAGCCGGGCGCCGATCCCGAGCCCGCCCCGGCGTCGGCCGTGGTGCCGCTGCCCGACCCGTCGCCGCCGCAGGCGGCCAGTACGCATATGCATCCGCCGAGCAGAACGCTGGCGACCCACCGAAAACTGCTGGTCATGGCTGGCTCCTGGAACCTGCTGTCCGCACGCTTGTAATGCCGGGTAGCAGTGCCTACACGTTCCTGCTGAAACCGCATCGGGAACGTGGGAGCCGGGCCGCTGCACGATGGCGATGCGCGCGTTGCCGCCGTCGTGCTGACGCGACACAGCAAGGAACCTGCCAGCGCGGCTAGCGCTTGGCGCGCCGCGACGCCTTGCGCTTCTTGCGTGGCTTTGGCGGCGTCAGGGCCGCCGTCCAGGCGTCGATGGCGGCGTTGGTGAACGCCGTGCTGGCCAGCGCCGTCTGCCGCCGGGCCTCGCTGGTTGCCCGGCCACGTGCGGCGCCCGCCACGGCGTTGGCGCCGCTGAGCCACAGGCTCAGCATCGGGTTCTTCTTCAGCCACGGGTTCTTCATGGGGACCTCCGTCTGGTGCGTGCGGCGCCGCGATGGTGCGCCACGGGAAAGACCACCGGGCAAGCAAGGATCGTACGTGGCGCGCGGGCGGCGCGTGACGTGTTCGGCAATGCTGGCAATGCGGGTGTTATGTGCGTTGGCGCATATTGCGGCCGATTTCGAGCAGGGACCATGGCGATGGCCCTGAGCCGACAGAATCCGACACGAGGAACCTCAATGCTCGATACCCCCGCAGCCCCGCCCCGGCAGCATCCCCAGGCAGGCGTCTTCGGCAACATCGGCAACCTGCCGGACCAGCCCTGTCCGATCGAACCGGACTGGATCCGCACCGGTGCGCCTGTCACCCGCTGCCGCGACCATTCGTCCACGCAGGACGGCTCGGCATGGACGACGATGTGGGATTGCACGCGCAGCACGTTCGAATGGCATTACCAGTTCGACGAAGTCGTGGTGATCCTGGAAGGCAGCGTGCGCGTCACGGACAGCCAGGGCCAGTCCCGCGTGCTGGCCGAAGGCGACGTGGCGTTTTTTCCCTATGGGTCGTCGTGGCTCTGGGAAGTGGACCGCTACGTGCGCAAGGTGGCGTTCTGCCATAGCCCGGTGCCGCGCGGCCTGCGGCTGCCGGTGCGCATTGCCCGCCGGCTGGCACGCAAGCCCGGCACGCGGCACGGGCTGTTGGCCCGCATCGGCCAGCGGCTGTCGATGACGCTGCGGCGCCTGGGCGCGCTTGGCCGTACCACGGCCACCGTGCTGCTCTGCTGCCTGCCGCTGTAGCCCCGCCCGTCAGGGCTTGGGCATCTGGTTGGGCTCGCCGGGCGGCTGCACCGCCTGGAACGGCTGGCCGGGAATCTGCTGGTTGGGATCGGGCGTCGGCTGCGGCATCTGCGCCGGCTGGGCCTGCTGCGCCTGCTGTGCGGGCTGGTACTGCGGCGCGGGCCGTACCGGTGCGCTGGACACGGCTGGCGCGGTGGACTGCACCGGCGCCGGCATCGGCGTGGACAGCGGCGCGGCGGCGCCGGCAGGCGGCGCGGCGGGCACGTTGGCCCGGCCGCCGGCCGCCACGGTGTTCTGCAGCGGCAGCGCAATCTCCTGGCGCACGCCGTTGCGCTCGATCACCACGTTGCGGCCGTGAATCTCCACCAGCCGGATCTGCGACGACAGCGTCGCCCCCGCGCGCACCGCCTTGGGCGGACCGCCGTCGAGCGACACGATGGCCGCCGCCGGCCCCACGCCGTCGAGGTCCGCCACCACGCCGATCAACTGCACGTCACGCACGCCCGACTGCGCGCTGCCGCCGAACAGCGTGGCCACGGCGCCGGTTTCCACGGCCTCAGTCTGGGCGATCCGGGCCGACTTGGGCACCGGGATGGTCCGCATCGCGCTGAACGCCAGCACCCAGTGCGTGACCAGCGCGCACAGGGCGACGAACAGCAGCAGCGCCACGGCCCGGGGCAGCCAGGCGGCGGTGGGATCGAAGCGGAGCGGAAGCCGGGATGACAGGGGCACGGGGCATGCGCCTTGGGGGCGGGTTCTTTGAGGTGCGGCTAGCGTAGCAGATCGCCGCGGCGTTTTGGTGTGGCGCAGGCGGGACATGGCGGCGCTTGTCAGCGTTATTCCGATGCCGATGTCGGCGCTTCACTGACGGCAGGCGCGCGCGCCCGACACTAGTATCCAGATGCGACCTGCCGGCGAGACAGCCCGATGCTTGCCCGGCATCCCGTCTCCGGCTGTTTGTTTCCCCACATCAAGGAAGAACAGCCATGGACCGTCGTCACTTTCTCAGGCTCGGAGGATTTCTCACCGTCACCGTTGCCGCAGGCGGCCTTGCCGCGTGCGGCGGAGGGGGCGGCGACGATCCACCCCCCGACACCGGCAATCCCGAAAACTTCAACTTCGTCCATGGCGTGGCCTCCGGCGACCCGCGCGCCGACAGCGTGGTGGTCTGGACGCGCGTCGAGGGCAGCAACGGCAAGCGGCCCGTGGTGGTGCGGCTGCAGGTCTCCACGCAGGCAGACTTCCCGCCGCAGGGGCTGATCGTCAACGAACCGCTGATGGCGCGGCCCGAATGGGACTACACGCTGCGCAACAAGGTCACCGGGCTCACGGCCGGCACACGCTACTACTACCGCTTCCTGCTGGGCAACCGGGCCAGCACGGTTGGCCGCACCCGCACCGCCGCGGCGGCCGGCACCGCGCTGTCGCAGCTTCGCTTCGCGTTCGTGAGCTGCCAGGACTGGAACGCCAACCACTGGGGCGGCATGGAGGAACTGGCGCAGCAGGACCTGGACTTCATCGTCCACGTGGGCGACTACATCTACGAGGCCGTGCCGGGCGGCTCGCGCGCGGGCAATGTGGAAGACCGCCACGGCGCGCTGACCCTGCCCAACGGCACCGCGCTGCCCGACGGCAGCGTCTATGCGACCACGATCGACGACTACCGCTACCTGTACCGCAGCTATCGCGCCGACGCGCGGCTGCAGGCGCTGCATGCGTCCGCGCCGATGATCGCGATCTGGGACGACCACGAGTTCTCCGACAACTGCTGGCAGGACCGCCAGACCTACGACGCCGACGACGACCTGACACCCCGCACGGCCCGCCGGCGCGCGGCCAGCCAGGCGTGGTTCGAATACATGCCGGCCGATGTCAGCTTCGACGCCGCCAATCCGTCGTTCCAGAACATCCAGATCTATCGCGCGTTCACGTTCGGCAACCTGGCCACGCTGCTGATGACCGACGAGCGGCTGTACCGGGCCGACCACGTGATTCCGGAACCGACGGCCGGCGGCTCGGTGGGCAGCCTGTACCTGGTGCCGTTCGACACGCTGGCGACGGCCGAGGCGGCCAAGATCGCCACGGCAGGCGGCGCGTTGACGCCGGTGTCGATGCTGGGCGATGCGCAGCGCGCGTGGTGGCAGGACCGCGTGGGCGGGGCGGGAACGACGTGGAAGCTCTGGGGCAACCAGCTTGCCGCGCTGCGCATGCAGGTGGACATCACGCAGGCCGTCTCGCGGCTGGTGGCGCGGGCGCTGGTGCTGGCGAACAGCGCGCTGGCGGCCGTGGAGGACGCGATTGCCACGGCGCTGGCCAGCGACCTTGCCGCGGCGCGGGCGGCTGGCAGCTACGCCAACCTGGCCTATACGGCGCTGCGCAACGTGCTGTCGCAGGCCGGCATCGACGCGGCCAGCTTCGACGCCAATGTCCGCCCGTTCGTCGAGGCGCGGCTGCCGCCGGCGTCGCTGCTGGGCAAGTTCATCCTCAATGCGGACCAATGGGACGGCTTCAACGCCGAGCGCAAGAACCTGATGGCCTTCCTGAAGGACAACGGCGTCAAGAACGTGGTGGCGCTGAGCGGGGACATCCACGCGTTCTTCGGCGGGCAGGTCATGGACGACTACGATGCCGCCAGCCCGGTCCCGGTGATGGTGGATCTGGTCACGGCGGGGCTATCGAGCAACACGCTGCTCAGTTCGTTCCGTACCGTGGTGGACAGCGACGCGGCGTTTGCCGCGCTGCGGGACCTGATCTACAGCGACGTGGGCGGCACGCTGGTCAACACGTTCGACGCCACGCTGCGCACGTTCAACCCGTGGCTGCGCCATGTCGACACCAACGCCGAGGGCTACGCGCTGGTCACGCTGACGCCGGGCAAGCTCAGCTGCACGTTCCACACGATGCAGCGGCTCAACGGCGGCACGGCGCCATCGCCGGCCACGGCCAGCACGCGGCTGCTGGAGGTGGCGGCCAACACGGCCGACGTCAGCGTGTCGTAGCGGCCCAGGGCGCGCGGCAGGCGGGGGGAGGACGCCTGCCGCGCCGGGGCGGGCCGCCTACGGCTTGCGGCGCCGGCCCGGTGGCGGGTCCACGCGGTACTGGCCCGGCGTGCCCTTCCACGCGCAGCGGTCGGCGCCGCCGCCTATCTCGCAGGCCAGCGCGGACAGCGCCATCGTCGCCAGGATCAGCAGCCGGTGCAGCATGGCGGCGCCTTACTTGCGGTCGATGTCGAGCACGGCCTGCGCGAAGGCGGTGGGCGCCTCCTGCGGCAGGTTGTGGCCGATGCCGCCCGTGATGTCGCGGTGCTCGTAGCGGCCCGTGAACTTGCTCTTGTAGGCGCTGGGCGACGGGTGCGGCGCGCCGTTGGCGTCGCCTTCCATCGTGATGGTCGGCACGCTGATCGTCGGCGCCGTGGCCAGCTTCTTCTCGATGTCGTCGAACTTCGCCTCGCCCTCGACCAGGCCCAGGCGCCAGCGGTAGTTGTGGATCGTGATGGCCACGTGGTCGGGGTTGTCCAGCGACGCGGCGCTGCGCGCGAACGTGGCGTCGTCGAACTTCCACTGCGGCGACGCCAGCTTCCAGATCAGCTTCGAGAATTCGTGCGTGTACTTCTGGTAGCCCGCCACGCCGCGGTCGGTGGCGAAGTAGAACTGGTACCACCACTGCAGCTCGGCCTCGGGCGGCAGCGGCTGCTTGCCCGCGGCCTGGCTGCCGATCAGGTAGCCGCTGACCGACACCAGCCCGCGGAAGCGGTCCGGCCACAGCGCGGCCATGATGTCGGCGGTGCGCGCGCCCCAGTCGAAGCCGGCCACCACGGCGCTGCGGATCTTCAGCGCGTCCAGCAGCGCCATCATGTCCACGGCCATGGCTGACGGCTGGCCGTTGCGCATCGTGTCGGCCGACAGGAACCGCGTGGTGCCGTAGCCGCGCAGGTGCGGAATGATCACGCGGTAGCCGCGCTGGGCCAGCAGCGGCGCCACGTCGACGAACGCGTGGATGTCGTACGGCCAGCCGTGCAGCAGCAGCGCCACCGGGCCGTCGGCCGGGCCCACTTCGGCGTAGCCGATGTTCAGCACGCCGGCGTTGATCTGCTTGATCGTGCCGAACGAGGTGTGCGTGCCGGGCGTGACCGGCGTCAGCGGCGCGGCCTTGGACACGGCCGACTGGGCGTTGGCCGAGCCGATCATGCCAAGCTGGGCGGCGGCCAGGGCCAGGCCGGCGGTGCCCAGGAAGTTACGGCGGGGCAGGTCGATGTTCTTCTTCATGATTTCTCCTTTTTGCGTCCAGACGCAGGCGTTGTACTGCGATGCGGCGCCACGGCGCCGGGTACGTGAAACATTCGGGTCACGGCCGATGCAAGACCGACCTATGCTGTGTAGCGCCCCGGCGGCCACGGCGATATAGACCCGGGACCACTGCTTTCCGAATGGCACGCCAGGGCGCCGATCCGGGCGGCGCGCCCGGCAGCGGGCGGCTTGTTGGCAGTGAGTCTAGGGGCCCCCCGCAGGCGGCATGTGTCGGACTGGCCCGGTTTTGTATCGCAATGTATTTGGCCGCCCCGCTGGGGCACGCCGATACAAAAAGGGCGGCCCGGGCGGGGTGGCGGGCGGGCCCCGGCGCCGCCGCCGCGATACGACTTTGGTATGACACTGCCACGCCGACGCGCTACGGCGGTCGAACCAACGGGCGATGCACACATGCGCCCCGCCTGCCTACCATGTGCTCACGGGGCACGCGGGCGTTGGCTCCGGGGAGAAAGCACATGAACCAATCGAATGGCCTCGAAATGGTCCGGCTGCGCGCGGCGGCGTCCGCGTCGAGCCAGGACGCGCGGTTGTGGCGCTGGTTTTCGGACCAGATGGAGGAGCACCGCCTGAGCTGCGAGCGCACCCGAGACTGGTGGCACATCACCGTGGCCGGGCGCGAGCTGGCCTGCGACCGGTCGTTCGACGTGGCGGTGCGCACCGCCTACACGCTGAGCCGGGCGCTGGAGGCCGTCTAGGGCGGCCTGACCGGCCCGCCGTCGTTGGCAATCTCGCGGAAAGCGCCGATAATCCCGCTTCGCATCGGGCGGAACGATGCCGGTTTGCGGCCGTTGCCGGCAAATCCAGCGCATCCTCGTGCAATGTCGGCCATCGGGTCGTGCATGGTCCGTCCCGACCGCGCCCCGGCGCGGTGCCCCTGAATGCAGAGTGAGAGCCAGATGACCAGCAGTGCCGCCATGTTGCGCGAACCGGCCGAAGACGCCGCCGACGGGCTCGTGCTCGTCGTGGACGATGACGACGACGTGCGGCGTGCGCTGTCGGGCCTGTTCCGCTCGGTGGGGCTGGCCAGCCTGGCGTTCGCCTCGGGCGAGGAACTGCTGGCCCACGGCTTTCCGGACCAGCCCACCTGCATCGTGCTGGATGTGCGGCTGCGTGGCGCCAGCGGGCTGGACCTGCAGAGCCACCTGAACCTGGCCGGCCGCACCGCTTCCATCGTGTTCATCACCGGCTACGGCGACGTGGCGATGACCGTGGCGGCCATGAAGGCCGGCGCCGTCAACTTCATCGCCAAGCCCTTCCGCGAGCAGGACCTGCTGGACGCCGTGAACGAGGCGCTGCAGCGCGACCGCCTGCGCCGCCAGGCGCGTTCCCAGACCCAGCAGCTCCGCGAGCGCTTTGGCGCGCTGACCGGCCGCGAGCAGGAGGTCATGAAGCTGCTGGTGCACGGCCTGATGAACAAGGAAGTGGCCGATGAACTCGGCATCAGCCAGGCCACGGTCAAGATCTACCGGGGGCAGGCCATGCGCAAGATGGCCGCGCGCACGTTTGCCGACCTGATCCTGATGGCCCAGGCGCTGGGGCTGGTGACGCCCCGCGCCCGGCGCGCCGGCGCGACCGCCGCCGGCGACTGACCCGGCGGCTCCCGCCTATCGCAGCAGGTTGGTCTTCGCCAGTTCCACCAGTTCGTCCGCGCGGCCGTTCATGACCGCCTTCAGCGCCCACAGGCTGAAACCCTTGACCTGCTCGGCCTTCAGCGCGGGCGGCATCGCCAGTTCCTGCGTGTTGGTCACCACGTCGAGCAGCGCGGGGCCGTCGTGCGCCAGCATCATCGCCACGGCCTCGGGCAGCAGCAGCGGGTCTTCCACGCGCTGGGCGTGCACGCCGACGGCGCGCGCCATGGCCGCGAAATCGGGGTTCTGCAGCGACGTGCCGGTCTCCAGCAGGCCGGACGCCTTCATCTCCAGCGCCACGAAGCCCAGCACGCTGTTGTTGAAGATCACCACCTTTACCGGCAGCCCCTGCTGCACCAGCGTCAGGAAATCGCCCATCAGCATCGCAAAGCCGCCGTCGCCAGACAGGCTTATCACCTGCCGGTCCGGAAACGCGGCCTGCGCGCCGATGGCCTGCGGCAGCGCGTTGGCCATCGAGCCATGGGCCAGCGACCCGATCAGCCGCCGCCGGCCGTTCATGCGCAGGTAGCGCGCGGCCCAGATCGTCGGCGTGCCCACGTCGAACGTGAAGACGGCATCCTCGTCGGCCTGCTCGCTGAGCAGCCGCGCCAGGTATTGCGGATGGATGGGCTTGCGGCCGCTGTCGCCGGTGGCCAGGTCGTCAAGCTGCTGGCGGGCCTCGCGGTAGTGGCGCACGCTGGCGTCCAGGTGGGCGGTGTCGGCCTGCGGCGCCAGGCGCGGCTGCAGCGCGTCGAGCGTGGCGGCCACGTCACCCACCAGGCCCAGGTCCAGCCGCGTGCGGCGGCCCAGGTTCTCGGGCCGCACGTCCACCTGCACCACGCGGGCGTCGGTGGGATAGAACTGCCGGTAGGGAAAGTCGGTGCCGAGCATGACCAGCGTGTCGCAGTTCTGCATCGCGTGGTAGCCGGAGCTGAAGCCGATCAGGCCGGTCATGCCGACGTCGTACGGGTTGTCGTACTCGATGTACTCCTTGCCGCCCAGCGCGTGGACGACCGGCGCCTTCAGCGTCTCGGCCAGCCGCACCACCTGGTCGTGCGCGCCGGCGCAGCCGCGCCCGCACAGCAGCGTCGTGCGGCGGCTGTCGCGCAGCAGGTGCGCCAGCGCGTCGAGCGACGCGGCGTGGGGCACCACCACGGGCGCCGGCAGCGCCATCGACGCCGGTGCCGACAGCGCGGCCGTGGCCGCGCGCAGCGCCACGTCGCCCGGAATCACGATCACGGCCACGCCGCGGCGGCCCACGGCGGTGCGGATGGCCGTTTCCAGCACGCCCGGCAACTGCTCCACGCTGCTCACCAGTTCGCAGTAGTGGCTGCATTCGCGGAACAGTTGCTCGGGGTGGGTTTCCTGGAAGTAGTTGCGGCCGATCTCGGCGCTGGGGATGTGGGCGGCGATGGCCAGCACCGGCACGCGCGAGCGGTGGCAGTCGAACAGCCCGTTGATCAAGTGCAGGTTGCCTGGCCCGCAGCTGCCGGCGCAGACCGCCAGTTCGCCGGTCAGGTGCGCCTCGGCGCCGGCCGCGAACGCTGCCGTTTCCTCGTGCCGCGTGTGGATCCAGTCGATGTCGCCGCGCCGGCGCAGCGATTCGGTCAGCCCGTTGAGGCTGTCGCCGACGACGCCGTAGATGCGGCGGACGCCCACGCCATGTAGCACCGAGGTAATCAGGTCGGCTGCGTTCTCCGTGGCCATGCTGTGCTCCTTGTCCGGTTGGGGATGCCTGTGGGATTCGCGCGGCGGCGAAAGATTCCACAGGCTACGCCGCGCCGGCGGGCACGGGTTCCGCCCCGGCGCGCGGCGTTCCGGATTCGCACGGCGTGGCTAGCCGGGCCCGCGCAGCGCGTGCTCGATGCAGGCAATGATCTCGGTGTCGTGGAACGGCTTGGTCAGGAAGCAGGTGGCGCCGGCGTCGCGGGCGCGCTGGGCGTAGCCGTCCCACACGAACGCGGTCATGAAGATCACGGGCATGCGGTGGTCGCCAGCCCGCAGTGCGTTGCAGAGCGCAAAGCCGTTCATCGCGGGCATCTGAACGTCGGTGATCACGCAGTCGATGCCGGCCAGCGACGGGGACGCCAGCAGCCCGGGCCCGCCGTCGTACAGCTCGGCGGCCATGTCCAGCGAGCGCACCAGCCGCCCCATGGCTTGCCGGACGGAAGCGTCGTCGTCGACGATGGCGATCACGGGGGTGGCAGTCAATCAGGTTCCTCTGTAGTGGGGCGACGCGCGGCACCGCCAGCCCCGCAGCATAATCGCGCCCGGACGCGGCCCATATCATACGGTGGTATTGTCAGCGCCCCGCCGACACGGCGCGCCGCCGATACCAACGTATCAGTGACGCGCCGAGCGTGCACCGGGATCAGAAGTTGTGCCGCATGCCCAGCGCGAAGGTCTGCGGGTCGGCCCCGGCGTTCACCCCCAGCTCGTTGATGGCGAAGTCGTAGACCGCGTTGCGCCGGTTCTGGATGCGGCTGTAGTACGCAAACAGCGCCGTGCGCCGGGACAGCGGGTAGTCGTAGCCCACCGTGAACTGCGTGGCGCCGGTTTCCGCGCCGCTGCGGAAGAAGCCGACCGTATCGGTCGACGACCCCGTGCCGTTGGCCGCCAGCGCAAAGCCCACCCGCAGGCTGCCCGGCCCAAGCTGCTGCACCAGCGACGCGTAGTAGCCGTTGCGCTGCAGGTCGCCGCTGTCGGTGCGGTAGTGCAGGTGCTCGTACAGCGCCGAGATCCGCGTGCCCTTGAAGAGCTGGTACGCCACGCCCACCTTCAGCGCGTCGTCGTTGCGGCCGGCCGCCTGGTAGTGCTGGTGGATCTCGTACGCCACGGTCGCGTTTAGCGGGCCCTTGTCGTAGACCACCGCGGCCGAGTACAGCGCGGGGTTGCGCGCCACCGTGGTCTTTTCCTCGGGCAGCCCCCAGCCCAGCCACACGCTGACGCCGGCAAGCTGCGGCGAGCGGTACTGCACGATGTTCTTCTGGCGCCGGTCGAACGAACTGGTGTCCTGCACGTTGTCGGAGGTCGACGTGGACCCGTTGCCGATCAGCGCCATGTAGCCGGCCGTCGTCGGGTAGTACGGGTCGTACGCCATGGTCGACTCGGTGTACGGCGTGTGCCAGTGGCCCATGAACAGCAGCCCGTAGTCGCCCTGCAGCCCGATCCGGGAATTGCGCGTGGCAATGCCGCCCTGGCCGTTGTCGACCGACAGGTTGCTCTCGATCTGCCAGAGCGCCTTCAGCGAGCCGCCCAGTTCCTCCTCGCCGCGCAGGCCCCATACCGAGCGGTTGTTGGTCTGCCGCACCACGCTGCCCAGCGACGTGCCGTCGGTGGCCGCGCTGGCCCGCGAGTATTCGATGGCGGTGTTCAGGCGGCCGTAGACGGTGACGGTGCCGGCCAGCGCGGGCGTCGAGGCCAGGCTGGCCGCGGCCAGCGCGAGGGGTACGCCGACGCGCCCGCGCGTGGATGCTTCAGTGCGTCGACGCATCGCCCGCCTTCTTGTCGTTGGCTGCCACCAGCGGACCCGGCGTGCCGGTGATCTTCGGCACGCACTCGGCATGGAACCATGCCACGCTGACCGGCTCGCCGGCGATCATGCGCTTGATGGGCGGCACGACCTGCTCGCCGATCAGCATGCCCAGCAGGCCCAGCAGCGCCACGGCGGGCGGCGCGGGCGAGCGCACCTGCAGCAGGGCGTAGATGACGCCGACCAGCACGCCGGCGGCCAGGGAAACAAGGTAGATCTTCATGGTTGGTTCTCGCTATGTCGGAAAAGGGTCAGCGCGATGCCGGCGGCAGCCCCACGCCCAGCAGGTGGCGCACGCGTGGCGGCTCGCTGGCGACGTGGAAGCCGGCCACGTCGCGCTGCAGGTCGGCGTCGGCGTTGGGCACGCGGCGGTGCTGGCGCAGGTGTTCGGCCCACGACTCCACCAGGAACCACTCGGTCAGCAGCTCGGGGTTGGCCGGGTCCTCCATCACGCCCCAGCTGAACGCGCCATCGCGCAGCCGTTCTTCGGACAGCCGGTGCACGGCGCGCAGGAAGGCGTCGCGGTTGGCGGCCGGAATGCAGTACTCGATCAGGATCATCACCGGGCCGCGGTCGTGGCCGATGGCGTCGGCCATCTCGGGCTCGGGCCAGTGGCGGGCCGGACCCAGGTCTTCCTCGCCACGCGGCAGGCGGATGCGGTGCAGCAGCAGCGCGGCCACCACCAGCCCGCCCGCCGCGATCAGCAGCGCGTGCGGCGTGCCCATGGCCTGCGCGACAAAGCCCCACAGCAGGCTGCCGCCGGCCAGCGCGCCGTTGAAGACCATCTGGTAGACGGCCAGCGCACGGCCCCGCACCCAGTTCGGCAGGATGGCCTGCGCGGCGCCGCCCAGCGTGGTCAGCGCCAGAATCCACGCCGCACCCAGCACCAGCAGCAGCGGCAGCGCCAGCCAGACCGGCGGGGCGAACGACAGCCCGGCCATGACCGCCGCCGTGGCGATGGCCGATGCCAGCACCACGCCGTCGCCATCGAGCCGCTTCTGCAGCATCGGCATCGTCAGCGCGCCAAGGATGGCCCCGGCGCCCACGGCGCCCAGCAGCACCCCGTACAGGCCCGCGCCGCCGTGCAGCAGTTGCTTGGCCACCAGGGGCAGCAGCGCCCAGACGCTGCTGCCGAACGCGAAATGCACGGCCGCGCGCAGCAGCACGATATGGAGCTTGCCGTGCGCCCGCGTGAAGCGCAGGCCGGCACGGAAGGCGCTGAAGAAATGCTCGCGCAGCGGGTCGGTCGGCTGCGCCGGCCGCTTCCACCAGATCAGCGCGGCAATCACGAACACGTAGCTAAGCAGGTCCACGCCATAGGTGGCCGCCGCGCCGAACGCGGCCAGCAGCAGGCCGCCCGTGGCCGGCCCGATGGCACGGGCGATGTTCACGCCCAGCGCGTTCAGCGCCACGGCCTGCCGCAGCGTGCTGGGCGGCACCAGTTCGGGAACGATCGACTGCCATGTCGGGCCCATCATCGCCGCGCCGATGCCGCCGGCAAAGGCCAGCGCGATCAGGATCTCGATGGTCAGGCCGTCCTGCCATGCCAGGAACGCCAGCGTACCGCTGACGGCGGCCAGCGCCACCTGGATCACGATCAGGAAGCGGCGGCGGTCCAGGATGTCGGACAGCACGCCGGCCGGAATCGCCAGCAGAAAGACCGGCAGCGTGGCCGCGGCCTGGATGGTTGCCACGGCGGCGGGCGACGTCGACAGGTCGGTAGCCAGCCACGCGCTGGCCACGTCGCGCATGAAGCTGCCGATGTTGCCCAGGATGGTGGCCGCCCAGAGCACGGCGAAGGTCGGCTGCGCCAGCGGCGCGAACGAGCCGGCGGGTTTGGCGGAGGTAGCGGCCTGCGTCATGGCCGGCTCCGCAGGTCGTGCCAGGCCACCAGCAGGAAGCCGCCGACGAGGCCCAGGTGCTCGAAGAACGCATTCATCAGCATGAACTGCGCCTCGGGCGGCGCGCTCCAGAACCGGTTGGCCATGAACGTGGCCGCCAGCGTGAAGGCCGCCAGCGCCAGCGCGCCAAGCCAGCGATACACGCCCAGCAGGATCATGGCCGGCGCGGCCAGCTCCAGCGCAATGGTCGCCGCCGCCAGCGGCACGGCAGGCGCCAGCCCGAAGTGCTGCATCTCGGCCACGGCACCGGGGAAATCGAACAGCTTGACGAGCCCGCCCTGCAGATAGGCCGCGCAAAGCAGCAGCAGGGCAATCCAGCGCAACCAGCCCGTGCTGGCACCGGCTGCCGTCGGCGATGAGGAAGAAACTTGCATGGCGGGTCTCCGGAAAAGAAAAACGGGTTGGGGGTGGGGCGGGTTGCGGGGGTCAGCATGTGAGACGCTGGCCCTCACCCCCGGCCCCTCTCCCGCTGTGCGGGAGAGGGGAGACAACAATGGGTGATCGCAGCTTGGCGGTTTCAATACACCGCCGGGCCTGCTCCCCTCTCCCGCAAGCGGGAGAGGGGCTGGGGGAGAGGGCAAGCAGTGCAAATTGCCGATACCAGCACCGCGAACCGCCGGCCCTCTCCCCCGACCCCTCTCCCGCCATGCGGGAGAGGGGAGACAACAATCGGTTGGTCAAGCTCAGGTGTTGTCAAACACGCTGGGCCTGCTCCCCTCTCCCGCAAGCGGGAGAGGGGCTGGGGGTGAGGGCAAGCGGTGCAAATTGCCGATACCAGCACCGCGAGCCGCCGGCCCTCTCCCCCGACCCCTCTCCCGCCGTGCGGGAGAGGGGAGACAACAATGGGTAATCGCAACTTGGCGGTTTCAATACACCGCCGGGTTTGCTCCCCTCTCCCGCGCGCGGGAGAGGGGCTGGGGGAGAGGGCAAGCGGTGCAAATTGCCGATACCAGCACCGCGAGCCACCGGCCCTCTCCCCCGACCCCTCTCCCGCCGTGCGGGAGAGGGGAGACAACAATCGGCCGGTCAAGCTCAGGTGTATCAATCACGCTGGGCCTGCTCCCCTCTCCCGCGCGCGGGAGAGGGGCTGGGGGAGAGGGCAAGCGGTGCAAATTGCCGATACCAGCACCGCGAGCCGCCGGCCCTCTCCCCCGACCCCTCTCCCGCCATGCGGGAGAGGGGAGACAACAATCGGTCGGTCAAGCTCAGGTGTTGTCAAACACGCTGGGTCTGCTCCCCTCTCCCGCAAGCGGGAGAGGGGCTGGGGGAGAGGGCAAGCGGTGCAAATTGCCGATACCAGCACCGCGAGCCGCCAGCCCTCTCCCGCCATGCGGGAGAGGGGAAACAACAATCAGTCGGCCAAGCTCAGCGCTTGTCAAACCATCAGCCAGCCTCAGAACGCCCAGCAAGAACACCCGAGCGCACCCCAGAAGCTGCTTTCGTCCGATGTCGGCACGCTCGACGTCCACGCCTTGGCGTGCGCGTGGCCGTGGACGCCGCACGAGCTGGCGCAGCCGCAAGCGGTGTTCATCGCGAGCTGCCTGGCCTGGGCGGTCGGGCGCGGCTGGTACTGGCTGCCGTGGCGGGCGGGAGACCAGTCGGGCATGGCCGGCGGGATGTCGGGCGAGTGCTTGCCGAACTCGTTGTCGCCGTAGACCACCTTGCCGCCCAGCACGGTCATGACCGACGTGATGTCCTGGATGTCGTCGCCGGGCACGCTGAAGTAGTCGGCGGACAGCACGGCCAGGTCGGCCAGCTGGCCGGCCTTGATCTGGCCCTTCTTGCCTTCCTCGGACGAGAACCACGTGTTGGCCTCGGTCCACAGCCGCAGCGCGGTCTCGCGGTCCAGCAGGTTGGCTTGCGGATACATCGACATGCCGCCGACGGTCTTGCCGGTGGTCAGCCAGTACAGCGACACCCACGGGTTGTACGACGCCACGCGCGTCGCGTCGGTGCCGGCGCCTACCTTCACGCCCTTTTCCAGCATCTTCTTGATCGGCGGCGTGGCTTCGGCCGCCTTGGCGCCGTAGCGCTCGACGAAGTATTCGCCCTGGTAGGCCATGCGGTGCTGCACGGCGATGCCGCCGCCCAGTGCCGCGATGCGGTCGATGTTGCGGTCGGAGATCGTCTCGGCGTGGTCGAAGAACCAGTTCAGGCCGTTGAACGGCACGTCCTTGGCCACCTTCTCGTAGACGTTCAGCGCGCGGGTGATGGTCTCGTCGTAGGTTGCGTGCAGGCGCCACGGCCAGCGCTTTTCGGCCAGCAGGCGGATCACGGGCTCCAGGTCGGCCTCCATCGACGGCGGCATGTCCGGGCGCTCGACGCGGAAGTCCTCGAAGTCGGCGGCCGTGTAGACCAGCATCTCGCCGGCGCCGTTGTGGCGGTACAGGTCGTCGCCCTGGCCCGGCTTGACCGTGGACGTCCAGGTCTTGAAGTCGGCCAGTTCCTCCTTGGGCTTCTGCGTGAACAGGTTGTACGCCAGGCGCACCGTGAGCTGGCCGTCCTTGTGCAGCTCCTCGATGATGTTGTAGTCCTCGGGGTAGTTCTGGTAGCCGCCGCCGGCGTCGATCACGCCGGTCACGCCCAGCCGGTTCACCTCGCGCATGAAATGGCGCGTGGAGTTCTTCTGGTACTCGGGCGGCAGCTTCGGGCCCTTGGCCAGCGTGGCGTAGAGGATGGTGGCGTTGGGCTTGGCCAGCAGCAGCCCGGTGGGGTTGCCGCGGGCGTCGCGGATGATCTCGCCGCCCGGCGGATTCGGCGTGTCCTTGTTGTAGCCCACGGCGCGCAGCGCGGCGCCGTTCAGGATGGCGCGGTCGTACAGGTGCAGGATGAACACGGGCGTGTCCGGCGCCACGGCGTTCAGTTCCTCGATGGTCGGCAGGCGCTTCTCGACGAACTGGTGCTCGGTGAAGCCGCCCACCACGCGCACCCACTGCGGGGCCGGCGTGCGGGCTACCTGGTCCTTGAGCATGCGCATGGCGTCGGCCAGCGAGCGCACGCCGTCCCAGCGCAGCTCCATGTTGTAGTTCAGGCCGCCGCGGATGATGTGCATGTGGCTGTCGATCAGCCCGGGAATGGCCCGCCGGCCGTTCAGGTCGATGACCCGGGTGCCGGCCGCGGCCAGCTTCATGACCTCGTCGCGGGTGCCCACGGCGAGGAAGCGGCCGTCCTGGATGGCCACGGCGTCGGCCTGGGGGTTGGCCCGGTCCAGGGTGGCAAACTTGCCGTTGACGAGGATGAGGTCGGGTGTCGGATTTGGCGACATGGCGAAAAGCTCCGAAGAGGCGGCCGCGCCGAGGGCGGCGGCCGAGGCGATGAATTGCCGGCGGGTCACTGACATGGCTGCGGCGCTCAGGCGTTCAGGAAGGCCAGCAGGTCGGCGTTGACCTGGTCGGCGTTGATCACGCACATGCCGTGCGACGCACCCGGGTACACCTTCAGCGTGGCGTTCTTGACGATCTTGGCCGACAGCTTGCCCGCATTGTCGATCGGCACGATCTGGTCGTCGTCACCGTGCAGGATCAGCGTGGGCACGTCGATCTTCTTCAGGTCGGCCGTGTAGTCCACTTCCGAGAACTCCTTGATGCAGAGGTACTGGCCCAGGATGCCGCCGGCCATGCCCTGCGCCCAGAAGGCGTCGATGGTGCCCTGCGAGACCTTGGCGTTCGGACGGTTGAAGCCGAAGAACGGCGTGGCCAGGTCCTTGTAGAACTGCGAGCGGTTCTCGGCCACGCCCTTGCGGATGTTGTCGAACACTTCGAGCGGCAGGCCGTTCGGGTAGGCGGCGCTCTTGGCCATCGTCGGCGGCACGGCGCCGATCAGCACGGCCTTGGCAACGCGCTTCGTGCCGTGGCGGCCGATGTAGCGCGCCACTTCGCCGCCGCCGGTGGAATGGCCCACCAGCGTGGCGCCCTTGATGTCCAGCGCGTCCAGCACGGCGGCCAGGTCGTCGGCGTAGGTGTTCATGTCGTTGCCCTGCGCCGGCTGGTCCGAGCGGCCATGGCCGCGACGGTCATGGGCGATCACGCGGAAGCCCTTCTGCACCAGGAACAGCATCTGGGCGTCCCAGGCGTCGGCATCGAGCGGCCAGCCGTGCGAGAACACCACCGGGCGGCCCGAGCCCCAGTCCTTGTAGAAGATGCGCGTGCCGTCCCGGGTCGTCACGTAGCTGCCCTGCTTGCCCGGGCGGCCGGCGGCAGGCGCGGCTTCGGCGGCGGCGGGGGTCAGCGCGGCCATCGATGCCACCGACGCGGCGGCGGCACCCACGGTGCTGCCAACCAGCAGCTTGCGGCGCGAGGCGTCCGGTTGTTCGGCGGAAGGCTGGGGGGCGAGGTTCGACATGAGACTTCTCCTGGCTAAAGGTGTATTCAGTTTGTTTGATTTGGTGATCCCGCCCGCGCTGGCCGGGTTTGCCGTCTGGCGCTGCGATGGATGGAACTTTAGCGGGGTGGATGCGCTGTTCGCGGCACCCGTCCTGCACGAGTTCATCAAAAAAATTGAAGCGCCATTGGGCGGGGGATCGGCGGGGGGCCGTGCGCGCGCACGGCGCAACCCGCCGCAAGACTAGACGCGGCGTGCGCGGGCAACCATTGGCTGATCGTATTAGCCGGGGGTGGCCGTGGCCGGCGGGTGGCGGCACGGCGCTGTCCATGGCGCGCAACGGCCGCGCGGCGGCCCTACGCACTTGGTATTAGTCGGGCGGATGCGGTGCGGGCGGGCGGCGCGATGCGCGTTGTCCACTCATCAATTGGTATGGGTGGCGCAGCCGCGGGGGCTGTGCTGAAATGCGGGGCGGACCGGGGCGGCCATCGCCGGCCTGCCCGCCGCGCATCCCGCCATCCATCCTCAATCCGCCCACAGGGCACCTTGGAGAGTCCCGTCGTGACATCGCAGAACGCAGACCCGGCCGGCCCCGGCGACAACGCCGACGCGCTGGTGCTGGTGGTGGACGACGACGCCATGCTGCGGGCCGCGCTGGGCAACCTGTTCCGCTCCGTGGGCATGCGCGTGGCGCTGTTTGGCTCGGCGGCCGAGCTGCTGGACTTTCCGCTGCCGGACACGCCGTGCTGCCTGGTGCTGGACGTGCGGCTGCGCGGCCCGAGCGGGCTGGACCTGCAGGGCCGGCTGGCGCAGATGGGCGTGCGCATCCCCATCATCTTCATGACGGGCCACGGCGACATCGCGATGACGGTCACGGCGATGAAGGCCGGGGCCGAGGACTTCATGGCCAAGCCGTTGCGCGAGCAGGACCTGCTCGATGCGGTGTCCGCCGCGCTGCAGAAGGACCGGCACCGCCGCCGCGGGCTGCGCCGGCTGCAGGACATCCGCGCGCACTACGCCACGCTGACGCCGCGCGAGGCCGAGGTCATGGGCAAGGCCGTCTCGGGGCTGCTGAACAAGCAGATTGCCAGCGAGATCGGCATCAGCGAGGTCACCGTGAAGATCCATCGCGGCCAGGCCATGCGCAAGATGCACGCGCGCACGTTTGCCGACCTGGTGCTGATGGCGCAGCAGATCGGGCTGTGCCAGGCAGACCAGTAGCCCGCCCGCTTCGTATCCCAATGTATCCGCAGGCCGCCAGGCCACAGTGGCTGACAAGACCGCCGCGCGCCGGATATCCCGCCGATACACGGCGGCCCTGAAATGGGGGCTCCACCACATACCGTACCAAGGAGCCCGCCATGAAACCGATTCGCCTGATGACCGCCGCGCTGCTGATGCTGGGCGCGGGGCTGCAACTGTCCGCCGCGCATGCCCAGGCGCCCGGCATCCATCGCACCGATCTTGTTCAGCAGTCGATTTCGGTGCCCGGCCACCAGACCGTGCAGGTGCGCGTGGATTTCGACCCGGGCGCGTTTGCCCCGGCGCACACGCACCCGGGCGAGGAGATTGCCTACGTGGTCGAAGGCTCGCTGGAATACCGGCTCGAAGGCCGCCCGCCGGTCACGCTGAAGGCTGGCGAGTCGCTGTTCATTCCCGATGGCGTCGCGCATTCGGCGCGCAACGTGGGCTCCGGCAAGGCGTCGGAGCTGGCCACCTACATCGTCAAGACCGGGGCGCCGCTGGTGGTGCTGAAGAAGTAACGGGCCGGGGCGCCGCGCGCCTCAGCCGAACTTGCGGGCGGCGTCCAGCGCCAGGCCCGAGCCGATGCCGCCGAACAGGTCGCCTTCCACGCGCCGCGCGGCCGGCAGCAGCCGCGCCAGCTGCTCGCGCAGCATCGGCACGCTGCTGGAGCCGCCCGTGAACAGGATCGTGTCGACGCTGTCGGCGGCCACGCCGGCCGTCTTCAGCATGCCCTGCACGGTGCTGGCCGTCCTGGCCACGAGCTTGTCGATCGACCGGTCGAAGTCGTCGCGCGTGATGTCCAGCGTGGTGTCCGGCGCGATGCGGCCCAGGTCCAGCGTGGTGCGCGGGTCGGCCGACAGCGCGATCTTGGCCGCCTCCACCTGGATGGCCAGCCAGTGGCCGGCGCGCTCCTTGATCAGCCGGATCAGGCGGTCGAGCTTCTCGGTCTCGGCCGCGTCGCGGTAGTTGTCCATCACGATGGCCCACGCCTTGCGCGTGTAGACCAGGTTGATCGTGTGCCAGCTGGCCAGGTCGAAGTACTGGCCCGACGGCATCGCCTTGCCGTTGCGCAGCTGGCTGTTCAGCCCCAGCAGCGGCATCACGCTCGCCAGGCTCAGCGCGCGGTCGAAATCGGTGCCGCCGATGTGCACGCCGCCATTGGCCAGGATGTCCTCGCGGCGGTCCAGCTTCTTCGCGCGCTCGGGCGACAGCCGCACCAGCGAGAAGTCCGACGTGCCGCCGCCGATATCGGCCACCAGCACCAATTCCTCGTCACCGATGCCGGCCTCGTAGTCGAACGCCGCGGCAATCGGCTCGTACTGGAACGCGATGTCCCGAAAGCCCGCGTCGCGCGCGATCTCGGCCAGCGTGTCCTCGGCCAGCTGGTCGGCCTGGGCGTCCTCGTCGATGAAATGCACCGGGCGGCCCAGCACCGCCGCATGGAATTCGCGGCCGGCGGCGCGCTCGGCGCGGCCCTTCAGCTCGCCGATGAAATGCGCCAGCAGCTTGCGGAACGGCATGGCCTGGCCCATCACCTCGGTGCTGTCGTCCATCATCGACGTGCCGAGCAGGCTCTTGATGGACCGCATCATGCGGCCCTCGTAGCCGGCCAGGTAGTCGGCAAGCGCGGCGCGGCCGTAGCTGACCAGCGGGTCTTCGGCGTGGAAGAAGAGCACGGAGGGCAGCGTGGCCTTGCCGTCTTCCAGCGGCAGCAGCGTGGGCGCGCCGGGGCGCAACCAGCCGACGGTGGAATTGGACGTGCCGAAGTCGACGCCGCAAGCGTTGGAGATCATGGACATACAGGGATTCAGGGGGCAGCGGAGACGCGCGCGGCGCGGGTGTCGGGTGGCCGTGCGCGGGTGGCTATTGTAGGGGTTTTCCCCGCGGGGCGTCGGTCATCGGGGATCACCCCATGCGGGTTTGTGCCAACTGTTCGCCACCCCGGGGTTGCAGTCTACTGAAGGTGCAGGTTGCAGTGTGACCGGCCGATGCGACACCACCGGCTGGCCGTTTGGAAAACCGACTGGAGACAATACCATGGTGACCAAGCAGGACGAGACACGCATTTTCCGCGAACTGGTGGCGCTGGCCGCGCTGGAGACACTCGGCGGCGCCATCGCGCTGGGGCTGGCATTCAACGTGCTGACGTTCAACCTGCTCCGCTGACGCCACGCACGCCAAGGGGCCGCCACGACGGCCCCTTTTGCATGCCCGTCGGCGGCTCACCGCTCATGCCAGCGCGGCCGGCGGCACGGGCGTGGGCGCATCGCGCGTGCGCAGCCACGCCAGCAGGTCTGCCTCGGGCATCGGCCGCGCCAGCAGGTAGCCCTGCATCGTGTGGCAGCCGATGTCGATCAGCGCCTGGCGGTCGGCCTCGTGCTCCACGCCCTCGGCCACCACCTCGAAGCCGAACGAGCGGCCCAGGTTCAGCACCGCGCGCATCAGGTCCTGGCTGCGCGCGGAGCCCGCGATGCCGGTGATGAAGCTGCGATCCACCTTCACGCAGGCCGCGCCAAGCTTGCGCAGCGCGCCCAGCCCCGAATAGCCCACGCCAAAGTCGTCCAGCGCGATGGCCACGCCGGCGCGCGCCATGTTGGCGAGCTTGCCCTGCACGGCCACCACGTCCAGCGCCACTTCCTCGGTGATTTCCACGGTCAGCAGGCCCGGTTCGAGCTTGCATGACTCCAGCGTGGACAGCAGCAGACGGTCGACGTCCACCTGCGCCATCTCGCGCGGCGAGAGATTGATCGCGATTGGAATGCGCCGGCCGCCCCCGGCGTGCAGCGCCGTGGAGAGCCGGCAGATCTTGGACAGCGTCGCGCGCAGCAGCGCCTCGGACAGGCCCGACGCCGCCGCCACCGACACCAGTTCGGGCGGCGGCACCCAGCCGTGCCGCGCGTGCTTCCAGCGGATCAGCGCCTCCAGGCTGCGCACCTGCGTGCCGCCATCGCCAAAGATCGGCTGGAACCAGACTTCGAGCGTGTCGTCGGCCAGGGCCCGGGGCAGGTCGCGCTCGATGTCGCGCTGCATCTGCAGGTGGCGGTGCAGCTCGTCGTCGAACACGTAATGGCTGTTGCGGCCGATACGCTTGGCCGCGTAGAGCGCGGCATCGGCAAACAGCAGCATGTCGTCCAGGCTGATATCGGGGCCCCGGCAGATGCCCACGCTGACGCCGACCTGGCAGAACTCGTAGCCCTCCAGCGGGCGGCGCACCGCCGCAATCAGCCGCGCGGCCAGCGCCGACGGGCAGTCGCTGGCGTCGAACGGGTCGTAGAGCATCATGAACTCGTCGCCGCCCATGCGCCCGACCAGCATGTTCGGCCCGCCCACGGCCTCCAGCCGCCGCGCCACCTCGCGCAGCACGCCGTCGCCGGCCTTGTGGCCAAAGGCGTCGTTGATCAGCTTGAAGCCGTCCAGGTCCAGCAGCAGCAGGCAGTGGCGGCCAGACAGGCCGTTGGCAAAGCGCTTGTTGGCGCGGTCGAAGAAGCCGCTGCGGCTGAGCAGGCCGGTGAGCGGGTCCAGGCTGGCCAGCGTCCACATCTCGTCGGCGCGGTTCACGGCGTCGTCGTGGGCAATGCGCAGCGCGTCCTGCAGTGCCGTGGCCTCGTTCTTGAGCTGGATCGACTGCCGGATCTGCCGTTCGCTCTCCAGCGTGCAGCGCACCAGCGCGGCCAGGTACAGCACGGTCGTGCCGGCCAGCCAGTACTTGTCGAAGTTGCCGAACCAGACCAGGCACGCGGCGGCCGACAGCAGCGGCGGCGTGATGAAGCAGAGCGGAATCCGCGCGTAGGCAAAGCCGTGCGTGACCGCGCCGGCCGTGATGCCGCAGACCACGGTGAGATAGAACAGCGACTGGGCCGACGTGTAGCCGTCGCAGAGCAGCGGAATGGCGGCCCAGGTCAGGCCGGACAGCAGCGCCAGCGTGCAGTGCAGGCGCAGGTGGCGGTCGACGGTGCGGGGCAGCCGCGCGTCGTCGTGGCCCAGCCCGGCGGGCACGCGCGACACCGGCAACCCGCACAGCCGGATGCGCAGCGTGTTCCAGACCAGCGACACCAGGAACCAGCCCAGCGCGATGGCGCCGCGCCCCGCGTGCCACGACACGGCCAGCACGCACAGGCCCAGGATGATGTTGATCGGGATCGACAGCCGCACGGTGCGGCGCACCGCCAGCAACTGGTCGTGCCGGGTCAGCCGGGCCTGCGTGGCGTCCAGGGCCGCCACGGTGCCCGCCTCGGCGCGCATGGCGTGGAACGCCTTCCCCCGCGCGCTATGCGTTGTTTTCATCGGTTCATGCTCACCGCCACCCGTCCGGCCACGCCGGCGGGCGGTCTTCCGCGTCCTGAATAGTCCGGTTCCCGCTGCTTGTTCTGATGTGTTCGCTGTGCCGCGCGATCGGTGCCGGCGGCGCCAGGATCGGGAACCGTGGTGCAAGTCCGCCGGGCCGGCATGTCCCCGAAGGCCGGCAGGGCGGAACCGTCGTTCCGTCAGGTTGATGGCTTAACGCATGGTCGTTCGCTTCTTTCGCGCGGGGCGCAGGGGCATGGAAACGGCGAGTATAGGACCAAACCGCGCGAGCCCGCGTGGCGTGCAAGCGTCAGGCGGGCACCGCCGCGCGCGCGTGCGCCTGCCAGAAGGCCAGGAAATCGGCCACCGGCATGGCTTTGCCGAACAGCCACCCCTGGCCGTACTGCACGCCGCGCTGGCGCAGCGCCAGGCGCTGGGCGTCGGTCTCGATGCCCTCGGCCACCATGCGGATGTCCAGCGCGCGCGCCATGCCGATGATGTGCGGCCCCACCGACCGCGACGGCCCGTCGGTGGTGATCGCGCCGACGAACGCCTTGTCGATCTTGAGCCCGTCCACGTCCAGGTCTTCCAGGTAGGCCAGGCTCGAATAGCCGGTGCCGAAGTCGTCGATGTAGATCGGGTGCCCGGCGCGCCGGAACGCGGCGATGGTCTCGCGGCAGGCCGCGTCGTTGGCAAAGCCGCGCTCGGTGACCTCGATCCAGAGCTGCGCCGGGCGGATGCCGGCGCGGCGCAGCGCGGCGTCGATGGCGGGCAGCGTGTCCGGCGCGCGGAAATCGTCGGGCGACAGGTTGATCGACACGTGCAGCGCCGGGTTGGCCGCCATCTGCTCGCCCAGGTCAGCCACCACGGCGTCGATCATGCAGCGCGTGATGGCGTGGATGGCGCCCACTTCCTCGGCCATCGGGATAAAGCGGTCGGGCAGCACGATGGACCCGTCCGGCAGCCGCCAGCGCACCAGCGCCTCGGCGCCCACGCAGCGGCCGTCCTCCAGCGCCATCACGGGCTGGTAGACCGCGAAGAATTCCTTGCGGCGGATGGCGTCCTGCAGCACGTAGCGCGGGCTGCGCAGCCCGCGGCCCCAGCGCAGCATCAGCCAGGTGGCGATGGCGCTGACCGCCAGGCCCAGCGGCAGCCCTACGTAGAGCAGCCGCCGCCAGGTGCCGGCTACCTCGTTGACGGGCTCGTAGGCCACCACCGCGAACGGCAGCCCGCGCGACGCCTTGACGTCGAGGTAGTGGCCCTGCCGCACCTGGCCGTCGAGCTGGCTGGCCCAGGCGTGCGCCAGCGTGCCCGGATCGGTACCGTTCCACGACGCCAGCACGTGGCCCGTGTGCGCGTCGATCAGGCCCAGCCGGATCTGGGTGTCGAGCGGCACGATGTCGATGAAGAACTGGGCGTCGACCACGGCCACGTGGCGGCCCACGCGGAACTGGACCATGCGCGGCGGCTGGCCGGCGGCATCCACGCGGTAGGCGGCCGCCAATTGCGGCAGCGCCACCCAGGGGCGGCGCTGGCCCTCGATGCTGCGCAGGGCGCCCGGAAACGACGACGACGCGCACAGTAGCTGTTCGTCGTCGAGATAGGTGATCTGGCGGGCGTAGCGGTGCTGGAGATCGGCCTCGCGCATGGCTTCCAGGTGCGCGGGGCTGCAGGGGGCGCCGGCAAAGCGGTCGGCCTGCCGGGCGGCCAGGATGGCGTCGCGCGCCACCACTTCCACGCGCTGGAGCGCGCGCTCGGTGAAGCGGTCCACGCGCTGGCGGAAAAGCTGCTCGGCGAATTCCCGCGACAGCCACGTGGTCAGTGCCACCGGGCCGCAGACGCCCAGCGCCACCACACAGAACATGAAGAGCCAGAGGCGCCGCGTCATGGAGAAGAGCCGTGAACAGTGCGACGCAGGATAGCAGAACGATATCGCTGCCAGATCCGATACTGCCAGGGCAACCAGACGCCGGCGCGGCCGGCCGGGCTGGCTATTTCGTGTCGACCGGGCACGCGCCTGATGCGCACCCTTGCGCGGCCTGCGCGGGCCCGGCCGTGGCGGCCACCGATGCGGCCTCGCGGGCTTCCAGCACCAGCGCGGCGATCTGCGCGCCGAGCGTCAGGTCGGCCACCGACCCGAAATGCTGGTGCCGCAGGTTGCCGGCCGCGTCGATCAGCACCAGCGTCGGCGTGCCGCGCATGGCGTAGGCGCGCATCGTGTGCGGAATGCCGCCGTGGCCGTCGGGCTGGTCCACGCCCACCGGAAACGGAATGCGGTACTCGTGCAGGAATGCGGCCAGCGCCGTCGGCGTCATCGCGTCGTGATGCTCGAACACCGTGTGCAGGCCGATCACGGCCACCTCGGACGCCGCGAACGTCTGGTGGACGCGCAGCGCCTGCGGCAGCCCGTGCGACACGCAGCCGGGGCAGAGCATCTGGAAGGCTTCGAGGACCACCACCTTGCCGCGCAGCGCTTCGAGCGACAGGGGTTGGTCGGTGTTGAACCATTGCTGGATGGCCCAGGCGGGCGCGGGCTGGAGCAGGGAATCGGTCATGGCGGGAAACTCCGTTGGCATGGCGGAAAGTATGCGGCGGCCCCTGGTGCCCCGGACGGCCGTTCGTCCACGATAGTTACCGATTCGTACAGCGCCCATGGCGCAGGCGACGTATTCGACATTTCACGACGCGCCGAAGCATCGTGCTGCCGCCCGCGGCGATCATGACCATCCCGTCAGCAACGTTCCACGCCCATGCAGCCCGCCGATCCCGTCGCCGCCGTCACGCATCCGGACCCGTATCCCTACTACCGCGCGCTGGCCCGCACGCGGCCGTTCCACTTCGACCAGGGCCTGAAGCTCTGGGTGGCCGCTGGCGCCGAGGCCGTGGCTGCCGTGCTGGCGCACCCCGATGCCCGCGTGCGGCCGCCCGGCCAGCCCGTGCCGCCGGCGCTGGCTGGCGGGCCGGCGGGCGACCTGTTCGGCCGGCTGGTGCGGATGAACGACGGGCCGGCGCACGCGGCGCTGAAGCCGGCCATCCTGCGCGGGCTGGCCGGGCTGGACCTCGGGCTGGTGCGCGTGCGCGCGCATGCGCTGGCCGCCGCGCTGCCACGGCTGGGCACCGACGACGCCCACGAGGCCATGCAGTGGATGTTCACGCTGCCGGTGCTGACCGTGGCCGACCTGCTGGGCCTGCCGCTGGCGCGCGACGCCGATGGCCATGTCCTGACGCGGATCGCCGGCTTTGTCACGACGTTCGCCGCCGCCATGTCGCCGCTGGCATCGCCTGCCGATGTGGCCGCCGGCGCCGCCGCCGCGCAATGGCTGACCCGCTGTGTGGCGGACCAAGCCGACCATGCCGACCCCGCGCCGCCCGACGGCCTGCTGCCGACGCTGTGGCGCGATGCCGCGCACGTCGAGCCGGCGGCGCGCGTGGCCAACGCCGTCGGCCTGATGATCCAGGCCTGCGAGGCAACGGCCGGGCTGATCGGCAATACGCTGGTCCACCTGGGCCGCGACGCGGCCGGGCGCCCGGTGGAGGACTTCGACGCCATCGACGCGACCGTGGGGCGCGTGGCCGACCTCGACCCGCCGGTGCAGAACACGCGGCGCTTTCTGGCCGCCGATGCCGTCGTCTGCGGCCAGCCGCTGCGGGCCGGCGACGCGGTGCTGGTGCTGCTGGCCGCCGCCGCGCACGATCCGTCGGCGCCGTCGGGCGGCCGGCCGTGGACCTTCGGCGCCGGCCGCCACGGCTGCCCCGGCGACGCACTGGCGCGGGTGCTGGCCGCCTGCACGGTCCAGGCGCTGCTGGCGCGCGGCGTGCAGCCCGCGCGGCTGGCCGCTGGCGTACGCTATCGGCCATCGGTCAACGCGCGCATTCCGCAGTTCACATCCCAACCCTGACACAGGAGCCCCCATGATCGCCGTGATCTTCGAAGTCGAGCCCGCGCCGGGCCGCCAGGACACCTATCTGGACATCGCCGCCCACCTGAAGCCGACGCTGGAAGGCATCGACGGCTTCATCTCGGTGGAGCGCTTCCAGAGCCTGACCACGCCGGGCAAGCTGCTGTCGCTGTCGTTCTTCCGCGACGAGGCGGCGGTGCTGGCGTGGCGCAATACGCTCGATCACCGCCGCGCGCAGGCGGCCGGGCGCGGCGGCGTGTTTGCCAACTACCGGCTGCGCGTGGCCCAGGTGCTGCGCGACTACGGCCTGCACGAGCGCGACGAGGCGCCCGCCGACAGCCGCGCCGCGCACGACGCCGCCACCCGGTAGCGCACGGCGGGCCGGGCGCCGACCCCGGCCTTCCTGACAAGCTGACATATTCGGCCGTTACACTCGTGCATCATCGGGGGTCTACCACGCGGCACCGGGACACGAGGGGCGAGGCGGCATGAGACGGCGCACGGGCGGCACGAAGCTGTGGACAACGTTGAGCAAGCAGGCGGCGCGCAGCGCACGCCAGTTCAGCCGCACGGTCACCCAGACCGTGACCGATCCGATGATGCGCGCGGCCCGCAAGCAGAGCCACGCCGTCAGCAAGGCCGTGGGCGAGGCCGTCGGCAAGGTCACGCGCCAGGCCATGACCGGCGTGGTCACGCCGGCGCGCGCCCCGGTCAGCCGCAGCGGCGGCACGTGGGAAGAGGGCCTGTGGGGTTTCAGCGTCGGCCTGGGCCGCATCGGCCCGCGCAAGTACCGCGTGTTCGTGCCGCCCGGCGTGAGCGCGGCGCGGCCGGCCCCGCTGCTGGTGCTGCTGCATGGCTGCGGGCAGGATTCGGCCAGCTTTGCCGCCTGCGCCCGCGTGGCCACCGTGGCGCGCGACGCGCGCTGGGTGGTGCTGATGCCCGAGCAGTCGGTGCAGGCCAACGCCCAGCGCTGCTGGAACTGGTTCCGGCCCGCCGCGCGCGGCGCATCGGAAAGCGCGCTGCTGATGTCCCTGATCGACCATGTCTGCCAGCGCTACGCCATCGTGGCGCATCGCGTCTGCGCGTTCGGCCTGTCGGCCGGCGGGGCCATGGCGATGATGCTGGGCCTGCGCTACCCCGACCGCTTTGCCGCCATCGGCTCGCACTCGGGCGCGGCCCCGTTCAGCGCCATCAACGCCACCCAGGCCCACAAGGCCATGCGCGGCGAGCGCGGCCCGGACGCCGTGGCCGCCCGGCTGGCGCTGGCGGGCCGCCGCGCGCCGCCGTTGCTGCTGCTGCACGGCGACGAGGACGGCGTGGTGTCCTATGACAACGCCACGTCCACGGCGGCGATGTGGCTCGAACTGCTGCCGCCGGGATCGCCACCGCCCACGGCGCTGCCGGCGCGCCGCGTGCGCCGGGGCACGCGCCGGGCTGTCGACGTATTCGACTGGCAGGCCGGCCCCCGGCCGTACCTGCGCGTGGTGAAGGTGGAAGGGCTGCGCCACGCGTGGAGCGGCGGCGCACCGGGGCAGGCGTTCTCCGACCCGGGCGGACCCGACGCGCTCAAGATCGCGCTGCGGTTTTTCTCGGTGAACGGGCGGCTGCCCGCGTGACCCGCTCAGCCCGCGCCGACCGGTTCGAACACGACGTCGCTGGTCGGGCAGGCCACGCAGGGCAGGATGAAGCCGTCTTCCTTCTCGTCCAGGCTCAGGCCGGGCCAGTCGATCCGGTAGCGCACGCTGCCGGCGTGCAGCCGGCTCATGCACGCGCGGCACGCGCCGTTGCGGCACGAACTCGGCAGCGGCAGGCCCTCCAGCAGCGCGGCCTCCAGCAGGCTCAGCGACGCCGGCGCGGCAAAGCCGGCCCCGCCCGGCAGCACGCGGGCCGTGAAGGTGCGATCGTCGTCGGTCATGGCGCGTCGTCCTGCTGGGCCGGATACGCGGCGCGGCCGTGCGTGGCGTCGCGCAGCGCGGCCTCGGCCGTATCCCGCATCGCGGCGGGCAGGCGGATCACCAGCGTCGCCAGCGCGCCGTACGCGGTATCGGCCAGCGTGCAGCCGGCATCGGCCATCTGCTCGATCCAGCGCCGCACGCGCGGCTCGTCGGCGTAGTCGACCTGCACCGTCAGCGTGGCATAGGCGATGCGCTCGATCCGCGCCGCGTCCTTGAGCGCCCCGGCGATGGCGTCGGTGTAGGCCCGTACCAGCCCGCCGGCGCCCAGCTTGACCCCGCCGTAGTAGCGCACCACGGCCGCCAGCACGCCGTCGAGGTCGTGGTGGCGCAGCACTTCCAGGATCGGCCGGCCCGCCGTGCCGGACGGCTCGCCGTCGTCGGACATGCCCGACTGCCCGCCGGCCAGCAGCGCCCAGCAGACGTGCGTGGCCGCCGGATGCTCCGCGCGCAGGCCGGCAATGACGGCCATGGCCGCGTCGCGGTCGGGCACGGGCACCGCCAGCGCGATAAAGCGGCTCTTGCGTATCTCGATGTCGGCGTGGACGGGGTGGGCAAGCGTGAAGGTGGGCAAGACGGGGTCGGAGCGGCAAGTCGGGACGGGATGCAGGAGGCGAGTGTAGCGCAGCGCGCGCCGGGGCCATTTGTGTGACAGCTTGCTGACGGTCAAATGGCGGTCACGAAAACGCCTTACCATCCGGACGGGCCCGCATCCGTCCGATCCCGGTGCAGCGCGCCCGCCTTCTTCCCCGATTCCCCCTTGCCGCCACCGAGCGCCACCGAGCGCCACTGACCGCCATGACCGACCAGACCGTTACCACCCGTCGCCGTGCCCTGAAGATCCTGGGCGGCGCCCCGATGCTGCCGCTCGGCGCCGCCGCCGCGACCCTGGCGGGCGGCATGACGGCGATGGAGGCCGCGCTGGCCGCCCCGGCGCGCCGCAAGCCGGCCGCGTTCGCATCGGCCACGTTCACGGGCATGGCGGCGCCGTCGCTGGACAATCCGGCGGCCATGGCGACCACCACGGTGGGGTCGTCGCTGACCGTGTCGTACCGCGACGGCACCTCGCAGTCGTACACGCTGGCCTACCAGCCGTTCTTCGTCACCGGCGACATGGTGCCCGACGGCCGCGGCGGCAAGGTGCTGGCGGGCGGCTACTACGACATCCAGAACCGGCCGATCGTCGACGATTCGGTGCCCGGCAAGTCGCGCCAGTTCTATTCCGATGCGCCCGACGGCAGTTCGCTGCTGACGCTGCGCAACGCCCGCGTGCCCGGCGTGCGCGGCAACGCGGTCTTTGCGGTGGTGCAGTTCGAGTACACGTCGCGCAACCAGGCCAACGCCGAGATGCACGGCATGCTGCCGTCGCCGATTGCCGTGCTGACGCTGGACCAGGACCCCCGGACCGGCAGCCTGCGCCTGGTGCGCTATCACAACGTCGATACGTCGGGCGTCAACGGGCTGTGGATCACCTGCGGCGCCAGCCTGTCGCCGTGGAACACCCACCTGTCTAGCGAGGAATACGAGCCCGACGCGGCCAGGGCCGCCACCGACAAGAAGCTGCGCGGCTTCAGCCAGCACCTGTACGGCGATCCGGCGCGCGCCAATCCGTACCACTACGGCCACCTGCCCGAGGTGACGGTCCACCCGGACGGCACCGGGTCCATCCGCAAGCATTACTGCCTGGGCCGCATCTCGCACGAACTGGTGCAGGTGATGCCCGACGAGCGCACCGTACTCATGGGCGACGACGCCACCAACGGCGGCCTGTTCCTGTTCATCGCCGACCGTCCGCGCGACCTGTCGGCCGGCCGGCTCTACGTGGCCAAGTGGCACCAGACGTCGGGCACCGGCCCGGGCGCGGCCACGCTGACGTGGATCCCGCTGGGCAGCGCCAGCAGCGACGAGATCCGCCGGCTTGTCGATGGCGGCATCCGCATCGCCGACATCATGGACGTGCAGTTCAAGGACCCCGAGGACGCCGGCTATACCCGCATCATGTTCGACGGCAAGCCGAACTGGGTGAAGGTCAAGCCTGGCCAGGAAAAGGCCGCGGCCTTCCTGGAAACGCACCGCTACGCGGCGCTGGCCGGCGGCAGCCTGGGCTTTACCAAGATGGAAGGCACGACGGTCAACATCGCCGACCGCAAGGCGTACTCGGCCATCTCGCGCATCGAGACGAGCATGCTGGCCGGCCACGCCGCCAATGCCGGCGACATCCGCGTGGAAGGGCCGTATTCGGGCGCCGTGTACGAGCTGAACCTGCGCGGCGGGCAGTCGGACCAGGCCGGCAACCGCATCGACAGCGAATGGGTGCCCGTGGACATGGCGCCGGTGCCGGCGCTGGTGTCCGAGGACCTGGGCGGCGGGCCGAAGAAGGCGCAGGACGCGCTCGGCAACTATGCCAACCCGGACAAGGTGGCCACGCCGGACAACCTGAAGTTCTCGGAATCGCTGCGCACGCTGTTCATCGGCGAAGACAGCAACACGCACGTGAACAACTACCTGTGGGCCTACAACGTCGACACGAAGCAGCTATCGCGCCTGATGTCGTGCCCGGCCGGCGCCGAATCCACGGGGCTGCACGCGGTGGACGAGATCCACGGCTGGACCTACATCATGAGCAACTTCCAGCACGCCGGCGACTGGGAAAAGGGCCTGCACGACAAGGTCAAGGCCCGGCTGGAGCCGCTGGTGCAGGCCAACTACCACGGCGGCTTCGGGGCGGCCGTGGGCTACCTGACCGCCACGCCGGCCGCGATCCGGCTGAACCGGCTGAACCGGCGCGGCTGACCGGTTTGTCCTCCGCGCGGTTTCTGACCGCGCGGGCGTGGCGGGTTTGCTACCCTGTGCGTTCGGCGCCGGCGTCCGCCCGGCGCACCCACTGGAGACCCCATGACCCAGCCCGCCGCAGACCCCACCGCGCGCCGCATGGCGCCGGCCACCGAGCGCAATCGAGAACCGATCCTGGCCGTGCTGCGCGACGTGCTGCCGCCGCGCGGCACGGTGCTGGAGATTGCCAGCGGCACGGGCCAGCACGCGGTGCACTTTGCCACCGCGTTGCCGGGCCTGACCTGGCAGCCCAGCGATCCCGATGCCACCCACCGCGAGTCGATTGCCGCCTGGACGGCCCACGCGCAGGCTGCCAACGTGCTGCCGCCGCTGGCGCTGGACGTGCGGCAGGAGCCGTGGGGCATCGACCGCGTGGACGCCATCGTCTGCATCAACATGATCCATATCGCCCCGTGGGCCGCCGCCGAGGCGCTGTTCGCGGGCGCCGGCATGCGGCTGGGCGCGGGCGGCATTCTCTACCTGTACGGGCCCTACCGGCGCGATGGCGCGCACACGGCGCCCAGCAACGAGGCATTCGACCGGCAGCTCAGGGCGGCCGATGCCGCCTGGGGCGTGCGCGACATGGCGGACGTGATGGCGCTGGGCGCGGCCCAGGGGCTGGTGTGTGATGCGCCGTTGCCGATGCCGGCCAACAACTTCAGCCTGGTGTTCCGCAAGGCGGGATAAGCAGGGATAAGCCCGCCTCAGCCCTTGATAAGCATCACCAGCGCGGTGGCGATCAGGCACACGGCAAACGCGGCGCGCAGCCGCCGCTCGGGCATGCGGTGCGCCAGCGCCACGCCCCACGAGATCGTCAGCATGCCGCCGAGCGACAGCGGAATGCCGCTGTACCAGTCGACATGGCCGGCATGCGCATAGGTGGCCAGCGCGACCACGGCGCCAGGCGTGACCAGCGCCAGCGCCAGCCCCTGCGCCGCGGCCTGGCGCATGCCGAACAGGCCGACCAGTGCCGGGGCGGCCACCACGCCGCCGCCCACGCTGAAGAATCCGGAGAATGCGCCGCCGACCACGCCGACGGCCGGTATCCATGACGACGACACGCGCGCCTGCTGCTGGGGCGCGGCGCGGCCGGGCATCAGGCGCCAGAGGAAGTAGACGGCCAGCCCGATCATGAAGAGCGCGAAGATGCGCCGCAGCAGCGCGGCGTCGATCGACGTGGCCAGCCGGGCGGACGCCCACGTGGCCAGCACGGCCGACAGGCCCAGCACGATGGCCGTGCGCAGGTCGATGTCGGCGCGCTTGCGGTACTGCCAGAAGCCGATCACCACGTTCGGCGCGATCATGACCAGCGAGGTGCCCTGCGCGAGCTGCTGGTCCATGCCGTAGAGCAGGCCCAGCGCCGGGATGGCGATCAGGCCGCCGCCGATGCCGAATAACCCGCCCACGCCGCCGAGCAGCCCTCCAAGTCCGAAAATCAGCAGGGCGGACAGCAGCGAATGGTCAGGCATGGCGATCGAAGGGGGCGTTCGGTTCAGGCGAGCGGCAGATGATACGCGGACATGGCGCAGACATGGCGCGAAATGCCGGACCGACAGTCGGTCGTCCGGCGACCGGATCGGCGGCCCGGGTCGAGGGGCCGTGCAGCGCTCAGTCCACCTGCGCGCCCGACTGCCTGACGATCTTCGCCCACTTGTCCATGTCGGCGCGCAGCAGCGTGGCCAGTTGCTGCGGCGTGCCGGGCAGCACCTCGGCGCCCTGCGCGGCCAGCTTGTCGCGCAGCGGCTTGTCGGCCAGCGCGGCCTGCAGCGTGGTGGACAGCTTCTGCGTGACGTCCCTGGGCGTGCCGCGCACCGCGAACAGCGCCACCCACAGGTCGCCGCTGTAGCCGGGCACCGTCTCGCCGATGGCCGGGATGTCCGGCGCGAACGGCGACCGCTTGGCCGAACTGACCCCCAGCGCGCGAACCTTGCCGGCCTTGATGTGCGACAGCACCGACGGCAGGCTGGCAAATGCCATCGGCACCTGGTTGCCGAGCACGTCGTTCAGCGCGGGCGCCACGCCCTTGTAGGGCACGTGTTCGAGCTTGATGCCGGCCGTGGTGTTCAGCATCTCGCCGAGCAGGTGGTTCAGCGTGCCGTTGCCGGCCGATGCGTAGCGATAGAAATCGGGCTTGGCCTTGGCCAGCGCGATCAGCTCCGCCATCGTCCGGGCCGGAAACGCCGGGTTGACGACCAGCACGTTGGGCACGGTGGCCACGGTGGCAATCGGCTCGAAATCTTTGACCGGGTCGAACGGCACGCTGCGGTAGAGCGACGGGTTGATGGCCTGCGTGCTGCTGATGGTCATCAGCAGCGTGTAGCCGTCAGGCGTGGCGCGGGCCGCGGCCTGGGTGCCGATGTTGCCGCCGGCGCCGGGGCGGTTTTCCACCACCACCTGCTGGCCCAGCCGCTGCGAGAGGTCCGCGGCCACGAGCCGCGCCACGATGTCGTTGGTGCCGCCCGGGGCCTGCGGCACGATCATCTGGATCGGCTTCGACGGGTACGTGTCGGCGTGGGCGTGGCCGATGGCGGTGGCCGCCAGCGCCAGGCAGGCCACGGCGCGAAGGGTGCGGATCATGCTGTCTCCTGTTATGTGCCGCCCACTCTAGCCGAGCGCCCGCCGCAGGAGAAATTCAATCGGCGACTGGCGCCATAAGGTTTTCTTATCGGGCGGTCTCCACGGCGGGGCGCTGCGTTGGATATCACATGCCGATTGATTGCTCCCCTCTCCCGCCCGCGGGAGAGGGGCCGGGGGTGAGGGCCAGCGGTGGCGGCCAGACAGGTCGGCGCATGCACCGCCAGCCCCCACCCCCAACCCCCCATAGGCAGAGGGGAGTCACGTAGAGCGGGAGACCGCCGCCAGCGACCCGCCCGAGGCAATTTTCTCCGCCACGATCTCGCGCAGGATGTCGGCCACGGCTTCGGCGGCGTGGGACCGGGGCAGCGCGCGGGGCCAGCACAGCGACAGCGTGCGGCGCAGTTCGGGCGTGATGCGGCGGCGCGGCATGGCGGCGTCGGATTCGTCCAGCGACGACGCGGGCAGCACCGTGCAGGCCAGCCCCTCGCGCGCTGCGGCCAGCAGGATCGGCAGCGAATCCAGGTCCGCCACCACGTTCAGCGCGATGCCGGCCTTGGCAAAGCTGCGCTCCACCACCTCGCGCAGGCCCTGCGATCCGCTGGGCAGTACCAGCGGCAGGCCGTCCAGCGCCTTGAGCGGCACCGTGTCGCCCCGGCCGCGCGGCGCGGGGCCGGGTGGCGTGCCGATCAGGTAAAGCGGTTCGGTGGCCAGCGGCTCGGGCTCCACGGCGCGCGACGGCGTGTCGCGGAACAGGATGGCAAAGTCCAGCCGGTTCTGGTTCAGCAGTTCGGAGATATAGCCGCTCATGCTCTCGAAGAGCTGCAGCCGCACCTGCGGGTAGCGCTGGCGCACCGTGCGCACCAGCGCCATGCCGAAGGCCGCCGCCGCCGTGGTGGGCAGGCCCACCGCCACGGTGCCGGACACCTCGCTGCCGGCCACGCGCACGTCGGCGCCGGCAATCTCGATCTGGCGCAGGATGTTGCGCACATGGCGGTAGAGCGTGCGCCCGGCCTCGGTGGGCCGCACGCCCTTGGCGCCCCGGTGCACCAGTGGCACGCCGAATTCGTCCTCCAGCGCGGCAAGCTGCTGGGACAGCGCCGGCTGTGCCACGCAGACCACCTCGGCGGCGCGGGTCAGGCTGCCGTGGTCGACGATGGCCACGAAATAGCGCATGGCGCGGATGTCCATCCCGGTTCTCCCCTTGGTCGATCTATCAGATTGCAAAACGCCAGGGTATTGATTCTACTTATGGTGCCTTCCGCAATTGCTATTTCACAGCGGCGGCGCGGGCGGGTAGATTGGGCGCCATCGTGCCATGCGCACCATCCGCCCCAGACACTGCCATGTCCAGACCGCTTGAAGGCATCACCGTCCTCTCCCTCGAACAGGCCATTGCCGCGCCGTTCTGCACGCGCCAGCTTGCAGACCTGGGCGCGCGCGTGATCAAGATCGAACGGCCGGGCCCGGGCGATTTCGCACGCGCGTATGACAGCCGGGTGCGCGGGCTGTCGTCGCACTTCGTCTGGACCAACCGCTCGAAGGAAAGCCTGACGCTGGACGTCAAGGCGCCCGGCGCGGCCCCGGTGCTGGCGGCGCTGCTGGAGAAGACCGACGTGCTGGTGCAGAACCTGGCGCCGGGCGCGTCGGCGCGGCTGGGGCTGGACTACGACACGCTTTCGGCCCGCTATCCGCGCCTGATCGTCTGCGATATCTCGGGCTACGGCGGCGACGGCCCCTACCGGGACAAGAAGGCGTACGACCTGCTGGTGCAGAGCGAATCGGGCTTTGTGTCGGTGACCGGCACGCCGGACGAAGGCGTCAAGGCGGGGGCGTCGGTGGCCGACATCGCCGCCGGGATGTACGCCTACAGCAACGTGCTGGCCGCGCTGATCGAGCGGGGCCAGACCGGGCGCGGCAAGCGCATCGACGTGTCGATGCTGGAATCGATGGTCGAGTGGATGAGTTTCCCGATGTACTACGCGTTCGAAGGCGCCGAACCGCCGCCGCGCGCCGGTGCCGCCCACGCCACGATCTACCCGTACGGGCCATTCCCCACCGGTGACGGCAAGACCGTGATGCTGGGCCTGCAGAACGAGCGCGAGTGGGCCGTGTTCTGCAAGGTGGTGCTGCAGGAGCCGGAACTGGCCACGCAGGCGGCGTTTGCCACCAACAGCCTGCGCAGCGCCAACCGCGCCCAGTTGCGCGCGCGGATCGTCGAGACCTTCGCGCGCCTGACCGCCGCCGAGGTGGTGGCGCGGCTGGAAGCGGCCAATATCGCCAACGCCAACGTCAATACCATGGCCGACGTCTGGCACCACCCGCAACTGGCCGCGCGCCAGCGCTGGCGCCAGGTGGATACCGCCGCCGGCCCGGTGCCGGCGCTGCTGCCGCCGGGCATGACCGATGCGCGGATGGACCCCGTGCCGGCCGTGGGCCAGCACACCGACGCCATTCTGGCCGAGGCCGGCTGCACGCCCGCGCAGATCGCCAGCCTGCATGCCGATGGCGTGGTCTGAGGGAGCCGGCATGACCACATCCACCGCCCGCCTGCCGCGCAGCTACCTGTTCGTGCCGGGGTCGCGCCCGGAGCGCATCGGCAAGGCCATCGCGGCCGGCGCCGATGCCGTGATCGTCGACCTCGAAGACGCCGTCGCGCCCGACGCCAAGCAGGCGGCGCGGGACGGCCTGCGCGACCCATGGCGCATGCTGCAGGACCAGGCCGACGCGGCCGGCGTGGCGCTGCTGCTGCGCGTGAATGGCGCCGATACCGTCTACTTTGCCGACGATCTGGCGTTTTGCCGCGCGCAGTCGGTGCGCGAGATCGTGCTGCCCAAGGCCGACCCCGGCGCGCTGACGGCCTTGCGGGCCGGGCTGCCCGACACGCCGTGCCATGCGCTGCTGGAGACCGCCGCCGGGTTTGCCAGCCTGCGCGACGTGGCGCAGGCACCGGGCGTCACGCGGCTGCTGTTCGGCAGCATCGACCTGATGTTCGACCTCGACGTGGCCGACGACGACCTGCCGCTGCATGCATTCCGCAGCCAGATCGTGCTCCATTCGCGCGCGGCCGGGCTGCCCGCGCCGGTGGACGGCGTCTGCACCGCCATCGGCGACGCCGACGCACTGGCCGCCGACACGCAGCGCGGCCGGCGCTTCGGCTTTGGCGCCAAGCTGCTGATTCATCCCAACCAGGTGGAAGGCGTGCATCGCGCGCTGGCGCCGACCGGGCAGGAGGCGGCATGGGCGCGCCGGGTGGTGGAGCAGGCCGCCGCGGCGCAGGGCGCGGCCATCGCCGTGGACGGCAAGATGGTGGACCGCCCGGTGCTGGAACGGGCGCAGCGCATTGTCGCGGCGTTGGGGCGATAGCGGCCCTGCGGCGCCAATCGGTGTTTTCCCTGACCGGCGGGTTCGCGGCAAATGTCGAACAAACGCAGCAGGATGAAAGCCGTTTGTAATCAGCTTGCGTTCCAATGCGCGTGGAGTCGTGCCACGCCCATTGCATCGCGGCAACGGAAGCCGCCCGGGAAATGAAACAACCATAAAAGTCGCTTACCCGGTGCACCAATCCGCTGGCACGGTCGTTTACTGCAGACCGCAAGTCGAATCGAGCCAGACTGATCGTGCATTTTCCCGTACCCCGCGTGGCCGTGGCAGCATTGCTTGCCCTGGCCGCCAGCGTTGGCCGCGCGGCCAGCGCGCCCATGCCGCCCGACGGCCCCTGCGTGGCGCCGCCGGCCCGGGCGGCCCTGACCTTGGCGCAGGCCCGGCTCGACGCGCTGCGCTGCAACCGCGACATCATCGCGGCGCGCCGCAGCGAGGAAGCCAGCCAGGCCGATATCCAGATTGCCTCCCAGCGGCCCAACCCGGTGCTGAGCCTGGGCGTGGCCAACATCAACCCGCACCTGGGCGTGGGCACCGGCAACCTGCGCAGCAAGACCGTGGATTCGACGGTCCGCGTGGACCAGGTCATCGAGACCGCCAACAAGGGCAACCTGCGCACCGAGGCCGCCCGCAAGGCCAGCGCCGCGGCCGGCGAGCAGACGCAGGCCGTGGTGGCCCAGCAGCTTGGCGCGGTGGATCAGGCGTGGTACGAGGCCGTGGTCAGCCAGACCCGCGTGGAAGTGCTCACCGAGATGGTGGGCCTGTACGGCCGTACGCAGCAGGCCAATGAGGTGCGGCTCAAGGCGGGCGACGTGTCGCGCGCCGATGTGACCAAGCTCCAGCTGGAAACCCTGCGCGCCCAGAGCGACCTGCGCAACGCAATTGCCGACCACACCAGCGACAAGGCCGCACTGGCCGCCGCCATGGGCGTGCCGAGCACGCTGGCCGACAACCGGCTGGTGGCCGACTGGCCGGCGCCCGACGCCCCCGTACCGGCCTTCGACCCCGACGTGCTGCAGCGCCGGCCCGACGTGACCGCGGCCGAGGCCCGGCTGGCGGCGGCGGCGTCGCAGCGCGACCTGGCCCGCGCCGGCCGCGTGCCCGATGTGACCGTCGGCGTGCAGTACGAGCACTACCCGATCTCCGAGACCAACACCACCGGCAGCGGCAACAGCTACGGCGCGTTCGTGTCGATCCCGCTGTTTGTGCGCCACAGCTACGGCGGCGAGGCGCGCCGCGCCGAGGTGGACTACTACGCCGCGCTGGACGACCGCAACCGCATCCTGCTCGAAGCCCAGAACGACATCGGCCGGCTGCGCGCGCAACTGGATGCCGCGCGGGCCAGCCTGCAGCAGATGCGGGAATCGGTGCTGCCGGCTGCCGAGAGCGTGGCCAACAGCGCCGAGTTCGCCTATTCGAAGGGCGCCAGCGGCGTGCTGGACCTGCTGGACGCGCGCCGCGCGCTGCGCCAGACGCGGGTGGAGGCCGTGGAGGCGCAGGGCAACTATGCCAAGGCGCTGTCGGCCTACCTGACCGCGCTGCAGACCACCCAATCCGATATCAACAAGCTTCCCCAGGTTCGTACCGATGCGTCGCGTCCTTGATTTCCCGTTTTTCTCCCGTGGCGCCCGCTCGGGCCGTCCCGGTGCCGTGCGGATGGCCGCCGTCCTGTCGCTGTGCGCGCTGGTGCTGGCCGGCTGCGGCAAGAAGGAAGTGCCGGACAACGACGACGATCCGAAGATCACCGGGCAGACCATCGCCTACCCGGCCAGCGTCAAGGCGCTGCCGGGCGTGGTGGGCCAGCCCGTGCAGAGCGGCGGCGACCGCATGCTGAGCATGCCGGGCCGGCTGGTCTGGAACGAGGACCGCACCGTGCGCGTGGCCACGCCGTTCGCCGGGCGCGTGATGGAGATCCTGGTGCAGCCCGGCGCCACCGTGAAGGCCGGGCAGCCGCTGGCCATGCTGACGTCGCCGGACTTTGGCGTGGCGCAGGCCGACGCGCGCAAGTCTGCCGCCGACAGCGCCGTGGCGGCCAAGTCGCTGGCGCGCCAGCGCGAGCTGTACCAGGCCGGCGTGATCGCGCAGAAGGACTTCGAGCAAGCCCAGGCCGACAACGCCCGTGCCGCGGCCGACCTGGCCCGCACGCAGGCCGCGCTGCGCATGTACGGCGCGGGCGGCGGCGACGCGGTGAACCAGCGCTTCGCGCTGCGCAGCCCCATCGACGGCGTGGTGGTCGAGCGCAATATCAATACCGGCATGGAGCTCCGGCCCGACCAGCAGCCCAACGCGCCGCTGTTCCTGATTACCGATCCGTCCACGCTCTGGGCCCAGCTTGACGCGGCCGAGGCGGACCTGGGCCTGTTCAAGGCCGGCGTGTCCGTGCAGCTCACCAGCGCGGCCTATCCGGGCGAGACGTTCCTGGGCACCGTGGTCAAGATCGCGGACTATGTCGACCCCACGTCGCGCAGCGTCAAGGTGCGGCTGGCGGTGCCCAACGCCGACCGCCGCCTGAAGGCCGAGATGTACGTGACCGCGAAGCTGCAGGCGGCGTCGTTCCAGGGTATCTCGGTGCCGTCCAAGGCCGTGTTCCTGGCCGACAACAGGAACTACGTGTTCGTGCGCACGTCGGCCACGCCGTTCGTGTTCGAGCGCCGCGAGGTGAAGCTCGGCGTGACGCTGCCCGGCACGACCGAGGTGGTCCAGGGCCTCAAGGCCGGCGACGTGGTCATCACGGACGGCAACCTCTACCTGCAGGACATCCTGCGCGATGCCACCGCGGTGAACGCCGCGCGGGCGTCCGCCAAGCAATGAGGACGGCGGACCGATGATTTCGCGCATTGTTCATTTCGCGCTGCACCAGAAGCTGTTTGTCTGGCTCGGCCTGATCATCTTCATCGCGGGCGGCCTGGCCGCGTTCAAGAACCTGCCGATCGAGGCCTTTCCGGACGTGTCGGACATCCAGGTCAACGTCATCACGTTGTACCCGGGCCGCGCCGCCGAGGAGGTGGAGCGCCAGGTGACGATCCCGATCGAGACCGCGCTGGCCGGCACGCCGAATTCCGTGCGGGTGTTCTCGCACACCCAGTTCGGCCTGTCGTTCATGATGGTGACCTTCAACGACAAGGCCACCGACGTGACCGCGCGCCAGCAGATCATCGAGCGCCTGCGCAGCGTGGACCTGCCCGACGGCGTGCAGCCCGAGCTGGCGCCGCTGTCGACGGCCATCGGCGAGATCTTCCGCTTCCGGCTGACCGGCAAGGGCTACACGCCCCAGCAGTTGCGCACGCTGCAGGACTGGGTGGTGGAAAAGAACCTGCGCCAGGTGCCGGGCGTGGCCGACCTGGTGACGATCGGCGGGTCGATCAAGCAGTACGAAGTGAACCCGAACCTGGGCCGCATGCGCGACGCCCGCATCTCGCTGTCGCAACTGTTCACGGCGCTGCAGCGCGGCAATTCCAACGCCGGCGGCGGCGCGGTGGCGCACGGGCGGCAGCAGTACCTGCTGCGCTCGCTGGGCAGCTTCCGCTCGTCGGCCGACATCGCCAACGTGGTGGTGGCCGAGAACAACGGCACGCCAATCCTGGTGAAGGACATTGCCGAGGTGAAGGTGGGCTCGGCACCGCCGCAGGGGCTGATGGGGCAGGACGACGAGGACGACATCGTGTCGGGCATCGTGGTCATGCGCAAGGGCGAGAACCCGTCGGTGGTGCTGGAGGCGCTGAAGCAGAAGATCGATCTGCTGGACACGCAGATCCTGCCCAAGGGCGTGAAGATCGTGCCGTACTACGACCGCTCGACGCTGATCGACAAGACGCTGCACACGGTGTTCGGCAACCTGGTGGAAGGCGCGCTGCTGGTGCTGGCCGTGCTGTACCTGTTCCTGGCGAACGTGCGCGCGGCGGCCATCGTGGCGCTGGTGATCCCGCTGTCGCTGCTGTCCACGTTCATCGGGCTGACCTGGGTGGGCATCCCGGCCAACCTGCTGTCGCTGGGCGCGATGGACTTCGGGATCATCGTCGACGGCGCGGTGATCGTCGTCGAGAACATCTTCAAGCGGCTGGGCGAGCTCAAGGAGCAGCAGATCCAGGACAGCAAGGCGCGGCTGTACGCGATCCTGCAGGCCACCACCGAGGTGGGCCGGCCCACCGTGTTCTCGATGGTCATCATCATCGCCGCGCACATCCCGATCTTCACGCTGCAGCGCCACGAGGGCAAGATCTTCGCGCCGATGGCGTACACGGTGACCGGCGCGCTGATCGGATCGCTGATCCTGTCGCTGACCGTGGTGCCGCTGCTGTGCCACCTGCTGCTCACGAAGAACATCGCCCACGACGACAACTTCGTCGTCCGCTTCTGCAAGCGGCTCTACGAGCCGATGCTGGCCTGGGCCCTGGACAACAAGAAGACGGTGGTGGGCGTGGCGCTGGGGCTGCTGGTGGTGACGTTCGGCGTGGGCAAGTTCCTGGGCAGCGAATTCCTGCCCGAGCTGGACGAGGGCTCGATGTGGGTCAGCTTCGATCTGCCGGCGTCGGTGTCGCTGGACGAGGCGCGCGACCAGGCCCGCATGCTGCGCGGCGTGATCCGCAAGACGCCGGAGGTCAACACGACGATCTCGAAGGTGGGTCGCCCCGACGACGGCACCGACCCGAAGCTCATCAACACCGTGGAAATCCTGGTGGACCTGAAGGGCGACCAAAAGTGGCGCGCCGGCTACGACAAGCGCCGGATCATCGAGGAGATCAACCACAACCTGCGCCAGTTGCCGGGCATCGAGCCGAACTTCTCGCAGCCGGTGCGCGACAACATCCTGGAAAGCATCTCGCAGATCAAGGGCCAGATCGTGATCAAGGTGCAGAGCGACAGCCTGGAGCACAACAAGCACGTGGCCGACCAGATCCTGGCCAACGTGCAGTCGGTCAAGGGCGTGATGCGCGCGTTCATCGACCGCGACGGCGAACTGCCGCAGTACGTGCTGGAATTCGACCGCGCCCAGGCGGCCCGCTACGGGATCAACGTGGCCGACGTGCAGGACCTGATGGAAAGCGCGCTGGCCGGCAAGGCGGCCACCGAGCTGTGGGAAGGCGAGCGCCACTTCAGCGTGGTGGTGCGGCTGCGGCCCGGCGAGCGCGAGCTGCCGAATCTGCCGAACATCTTCATGCAGACCGCCGACGGCGCGCAGGTGCCGCTGTCGCAGCTCGTGACGTTCCGCGCGGCGTCCGGGGCGATGAACATCAGCCGCGAGAACGGCCAGCGCACCACGTCGATCGGCATCTTCATCCACGACCGCGACATGGGCAGCGTGGTGAAGGACATGCAGGCGCTGGTCAAGAAGAACGTCAATGCCGAAGACGTCAAGATCAGCTGGTCTGGCGAATTCGAGAACCAGGAGCGCGCCATGGCACGGCTGTCGATCGTGGTGCCGCTGTCGGTGCTGCTGATCTTCCTGCTGCTGTTCAATGCGTTCCAGTCGTTCAAGAGCGCGGCGCTGATCATCTCCAACATCCCGTTCGCGCTGATCGGCGGCGTGTTCGCGCTGTTCCTGACGGGTATCCCGCTGTCGGTGTCGGCCGCCATCGGCTTCATCGCGCTGTTCGGGCAGGCCGTGCTGAACGGCGTGGTGATGGTGACGTACTTCAACCAGCTGCGGCAGGAAGGCATGTCGGTGCGCCAGGCCGTGCTGACCGGATCGATGGACCGCCTGCGCACGGTGCTGATGACCGCCATGCTGGCCATGCTGGGCCTGTTCCCGATGGCCATCTCGCGCGCCATCGGCTCGGAAACCCAGCGCCCGCTGGCCATCGTCATCATCGGCGGCCTGATCACGGCCACGCTGCTGACGCTGATCGTGCTGCCGACGCTCTACGAGTGGATGGTTGGCCGAAGCTGGCCCGACGAGGAAGGCGAGCCGGACAACGACAACCGCCTGACCGACTCGCTGGCGCATTGAGCCGGGGTGGGATGGAAAAAGCCGGGGCGGGTGCTCCGGCTTTTTTTGTTGGCTGGCGCGAGGGGGAGTACGCCGCCGGCGCCAGGCCGGCGGTCAGGCCATCACCCGTAGCAAATCCTCACCGACCCCACCCGCCCGAAACAACGGCCAGACCAGCAGCGCCAGTCCGCCCGTGGTGGCCCATACCACCGGCCATGACGTCAGCGCCAGCCAATGCGGCAGCGCGAGCGGAGTCAGGAAGAAGCCGAGGAAGACTGCGGTGTTGGCCATGCCGAGCGCGGTGCCGGCGCGGTCGGGACCGGCCATGGCGGCCAGTTCGGTGTAGCCCACGCCGTGCCAGGCCGAGACGGCGATGCCGGCCAGTGCCAGCAGCACGGGCAGCGCGGCCATCAGCGCGGGACTGGCTGCGCTGGCGTACACGCCGGCGGCCAGCAGCAGGAAGGCCGCGGCCGATAGCAGCGTGCAGCCGCGCAGGTAGGCGCGGCGGTTGCCGTGGCGGTCGGTCCAGCGGCCGCTCCAGATGCGGGCGGCCATCGCGCCGGCCTGGATCGCGACCAGCGTGGCGGTGATGGTGCCGAGCCCGGCGTGGGCGTAGTCGTGCAGGAAGATCGACGCGAACGTCAGCACCGCGAACTGCGGCACGCAGAGCAGGCCGATGCCGAGCACGAGACGCCAGACCGCGGCGCGCCGTAGCGGATTCTCGTGCGTGGGTGGGGCGGCGGCGCCGGCGTGGCTGTCCGGCGGTTCGTGCAGCCAGTGCCATGTCAGCCCGGCCGCGATGCCGCACAGCAATGCCACCCAGCCATAGGCCCAGGCAAAGCCGTAGGTCGATGCCAGCCACGGCAACGTCAGCGCCCCGATGCCGCCGCCGAGCGGCACGGCTGTCTGGCGGATGCTCATCGCCAGGCCGCGCTCACCCTCGCGGAACCAGCGCATCACGGCGCGGCCGCTGGCGCCATTGACGCTACCGCCGACCAGCCCGACCACCGTCATGGCGACGACCAGCCACGCCAGTGGCGGAAGATGTCCGGCGGCCGGCGCCAGCCACAGCGCCATGCCCAGCAACGCCGCGCAGGTGGCCGTCAGGCCGGCCAGCAGCACGGGGCGGTCGCCCCAGCGGTCGGCGGCAAGGCCCCACGGCAGTTCGGACAGGGCGGTGCCGAGCCCGATGGCGCCCACGGCCAGGCCGACTTCGGCGGTGTCGAGCTGGTAGCCGCTGCGCATCCAGACGGCCGTGGTGGGCAGGCCGCTGACGGCGGCCAGCACGCTGGCGTTGGCCGCCACGCCGACGCCCAGGACCTTCCAGCGATGGGATGGCGCCAGCGATCGGCCGCCATCGGACAGACACAAGGTGTGCGGGGACATGGGTGACACGTGATCCGGAAGTGGTTTGACGCGGTCCAGTCTGTCACCGAGAATCCATCCTGAAAATCGGAAAATATTCCGCTAATCGTTCGACAAAACAGGATGGTTGCCGTGTCCCGTACCAATCTCGATGTGGCCGCGCTGCGCAGTCTGCTGGCCGGCATGGAACTGGGCAGTTTTGCCCGCGCGGCGGATCGCGTGGGCCGCTCCACCTCCGCCATCAGCGCCCAGATCCGCAAGCTCGAAGAGCAGGCCGGCACGCCGCTGTTCCGCAAGTCTGGCCGGGGCCTGGCGCTGACGGCGGCCGGCGAGGCGATGCTCGGCTACGCGCGCCGGCTGGTCGACCTGAACGACGAAGCCGTGACGGCCGTGCGGGGCGTGGACCTGTCGGGCGGCATCCGGCTCGGCCTGCAGGAGGAATTTGGCGAGGGGCTGCTGCCCGAGGTGCTGGGCCGGTTCGCGCGGGCGCATCCCAAGATACGCATCGAGGCGGTGGTGTCGCGCAATGCCGACCTGCTGGCGCGGATCGATGCCGGCCGCTGCGACCTGGCGCTGGTGTGGGCCGACATGCAGCCGGCCATGGCGGCGGAGATCGACGGCTATGTGCTGGGCCCGCGGCACGTGGAGCGGCTGGACGCCGTGCCGATGTGCTGGGTCGGTTCCGCGACGGAGCGCTGGGAGCCGGCCGATGGCGATCCGCTGCCGCTGGTGGCCTTCGACCGGCCATGCCAGTTCCACGCGGCGGCCACCGCGGCGCTGGACCGTGCGGGTCGGCCCTGGCGGGTCACGTTTTCGAGTCCGAACCTGGGTGGATTGTGGGCCGCGGCCGCCGCCGGGCTGGGGCTGACCGTGCGCTCGCGCTACGGGCTGCCGGCCGGGGTGCGCGCGTTGTCGCCCGAGGCGTCGGACCTGCCGGCGCTGCCCTCGATGTCGCTGGCGATGGTGCGCGCCGCCGCGACGATGCCGCCGGAGGTGGAACGGCTGGCCGATATCCTCCGCACGGCACTTGGCGATCTGACGCGCCGCGACGGCCCGCCTGCCTGACCCTTCACGCGATGCGCGGCGTCAGGCGGGCGGGTGGGCGGGGAGACGTTCAGTCGTCGTAGCGGCTGGAACGATGGGTCGGCCGGCAGAGCAGCGCGCCCAGCAACACGCCGACGCCCAGCGCCATGCCCAGCGCCTTCATCGGCTCCTTGTGCGTGTAATCGGTCACGCATTCCTGGCCGCGCGACATGCTGTCGGTGACCGACGCCTTGATCGACGCGAGCTTGTCAGAGCCTTGCGCGGCCTTGGACAGGAATTTCTCCTTGGCCGCCTGGATGGCTTCGCCGGTCAGGTTGGGCAGCTGGGCCAGCAGGTCGTCCAGGTCCTGCGCCAGTTGCCGGGTATCGGATTGCAGCTTCTGCTGGGAAGTCGGCGGATTGATGTTGTTCGGATCGTTCGGGTCCATGGGCGTCTCCAGGAAGGATGCGGGTGGATTCGTGCCAGCGCATGTTTCGTACCAGCGCGCGGCGCCAGCGCTGGCGCGGGCTGCAGGCCGCGGCGCGCGCATTCCGGGTCGCCAAGTTGCGCACCGTTGTAAATTTCGCCGCGCCAGGGCCCATGGCGGCCGCCACCTGGGCATCGGGCGGGGCTTCTTGCATGCTGCGGATGCGGCGCATAATGCGCGTTGCCCTACCACGACAGAAGAGGAAGACATGCACGCCCCATCGGCTCCCCACGCCCGTATTCGTCGGTTGACCATGGCCGCCTTCGTGCTGGCCACGCTCGGCACGGCGCAGGCCGCCACGCTGGATCGCGGCCAGCTGGAACAGTCGGCCGACCGCGCTGCGGCGGCCAGCTACAAGGAGTGGGTGGAACTGCTCGCCATTCCCAACGACGCTACCGTGCCGGCCGACATCCAGAAGAACGTGGACTGGCTGGTCAAGGCGTTCGCGCGGCGCGGCTTCCAGGCCCGCGCGCTGCCCAATGGCGACAAGCCGATGGTCTATGCCGAGTACGCGGCGCCGGGCGCCCCGGCTGCCGGCCGCAAGACCGTGCTGTTCTACATGCACCTGGACGGCCAGTCGGTCACGCCGTCGCAGTGGGCGCAGAAGAGCCCGTGGGACGCCACGCTGAAGGCCCGCACGGCCGACGGCAAGTGGGAGGCGCTGCCGCTGGACAAGCTCTACGCGGGCCCGGTGGACCCGGAATGGCGGCTGTTTGCGCGGTCATCGTCGGACGACAAGGGTCCCATCGTGATGTTCCTGGCCGCGATGGACGCGCTGAAGGCCGCCGGCGTGGAGCCCGGCGTCGACATCAAGGTGCTGCTCGATTCGGAGGAGGAAAAGGGCTCGCCGTCGCTGGGGCAGGTCATCGGCCAGAACCTCGCGCTGCTGCGCAACGACGGCATGGTGATCCTGGACGGCCCGATGCACCAGAGCAACCAGCCCACACTGGTGTTCGGCAATCGCGGCATCCAGCTCGTGCAGCTCAAGGTGTTCGGCGCGTCGCAGGGGCTGCACAGCGGCCACTACGGCAACTATTCGGCCAACCCGGTGCAGCGCATGGCGAGCCTGCTGGCGTCGATGAAGGACGACAACGGCCGCGTGACCATTCCCGGCTACTACACGCCGGTGAAGATCGACGCGCGCGCCCGGCAGATCATGGCCGCCGTGCCAGACGACGAGGCCGCGCTGAAGCGCCGGCTGGGCATTGCCAGCCCCGAGAAGGTGGGCGCCAATTACCAGGAAGCCATGCAGTACCCGAGCCTGAACGTGCGCGGCATTGCGGCCGGCGACGTCGGCCCGAAGGCGCGCACGATCATCCCGGAAGTGGCAGTGGCCGATATCGACCTGCGCACGGTGCCCGAGACGCCGCCCGAGACGCTGGTGGCGCTGCTGCGCAAGCACATCGAGAAGCAGGGCTACCACCTGGTGAACGGCGAGCCCACGGCCGAGGAACGGGCGCGCTATCCGAAGCTGGCGTCGCTGACGGCCGGCGAGGTATCGGCGTCCAGCTCCGCCGCGCGGACCGACCTGGACGCGCCGGTCAGCAAGTGGCTGCAGGGCGTGATGCAGGACACGTACGGCCGCGCGCCGGTGCAGATCCGCATGATGGGTGGCACGGTGCCCACGGGCGCCGCCGTGCAGGCGCTGAAGTCGCCGTTCGTGATCGTGCCGCTGGTCAACGCGGACAACAACCAGCACAGCTTTGACGAGAACATGCGGCTGGGCAACTACCGCGACGGCATCCGCACGCTGATGGGCATCCTGCAGACGCCGTTCCGCTAGGCGTGCAAGCTCAGGGCTTGCCAGCGCCGGTGCAGATGCCGTGCAGCTTGCGCAGGCCCGTGTATAGCCCGTGCCGTTCCTCGGGCGTCAGCAGGCGGATCACCGACGCCTGGCCGCGCCGCGCGAGCGGGATGACCTGCGCGTGCAGCGCGGCGCCCGTTTCGCTGATCTTGCAGGCCAGGCGCTTGCGCGGCGTGGCGCCTTCCGATTCCAGGGTGACCAGTCCCCGGTCTTCCAGCAGCCGCAGCGTGCGGCTGACCAGCGCCTTGTCCGACGTGGACTGCCGCACCAGCTCGGCAAACGACATCGGCTCGCCATGGGCCAGCAGCGCCAGGATGCGCCATTCCGGCACGGTCAGGTCGAACTGCGACGCATAGGGCTCGGTCACGCTGTTGCGCAGCGCCGTGACAAGCTGGCTCAGCATCGTGGTGAGGAAATCGTTGACGGTCAGGCCGGTGCCGGCTTCGTCGAGGTCCGACCAGGGGTCGCGCATGTCGGACGTGGCCGGGGACTGCTGGGTGGTGCTGGACATGAAGGGGGCGCCAAAAAGGAATGCCGGCAATCCGGCTGGAAACCGGCTGCGATTGTCTCACACCGCCTGTTGTTCGCAACTTTGTGCCGGCCCGCGCCTTGGATCGGCCAATCGGCCGATGTCAATCCACGCCCTGTTCAGGTTGAGTCGTCAACAGCGGCCCTTAATTGGCAGGAAGCAGGAAGAGAGCCTGGCGACGAATTTGCGCCGCCGCGCGAAGCCGATGAAGCTGGCGGCGCAGGCCCCCGCCGATCAGTAGTTGACCACGACGTTCAGCATCGCCACGCGCGGGTTGCCCACCGGCAGCACGTTGTTGTTGAGGCCGCCCGCGTAGTACGCCTTGTCGAACACGTTCTTGATGTTGAGCGCGGCGCGCCAGTGGTTGGCCGTGTAGCCCACGCCCAGGTCCGCCACCGCGTAGCCCGGCACGGTGTAGCTGAAGCTGTAGCCGCGCTTGGCGCTTTCGCCGCGCGCGCCCACGCCGGCCCACCAGCCGGCCAGCGCGCCGCGGAAGCGGTACTGCGTCCACAGTGAGAAGCTGTGCCGCGGCACCGCGTTGAGCGGCTTGCCCACGTTGGCCGCCACCGTGTCCTCGGTCACCTCGCTGTCGATGTAGGCGTAGGCGCCGGTCACGCTCAGGCTGTTGCCCAGGTCCTGCGTCAGCTCGGCCTCGAAACCGCGCGAGCGCTGCTCGCCCACGGCCACGCTGAAGCCGGTGTTGATCGGGTCCGACGCCAGCACGTTCTTGCGGGTCAGGTCGAACGCCGCCAGCGTCAGCAGGCCGGTCTTGCCCGGCATGTCGAACTTCACGCCCACTTCCACCTGGCGGCCCTTCTCGGGCTTGAACGTGCTGTTGTTCACGTCGGTACCGATGTTCGGCAGGAACGACGTGGCGTAGCTGACGTACGGGCGGGCCCAGTGCGTCAGGTCGTACATCACGGCGGCGCTGCCGGTGACGGCGTGGTCGTCGTTGTCGGTGCGCGTGCCGGCCAGCCGGTTGGTGCTGGCCGAGCGCGCGGTTTCGTGGCGCACGCCGGCCGTGACCGTCCAGCGGTCGGCAATGCGGATCTGGTCGCGGAAGTACAGGCCCAGCGCGTTGAGCGTGTCGGTGCTGTCGGTGCTGAAGCTGGCCGGGCAGTTGATGGCGGCGCCGTACACGGGCCGGTAGACGTTCAGCGCGGCCACGCGACAGGTCTTCTGCAGCCGGTCTTCCTTCGTGTGCCGGTAGTCGACGCCGAAGGTCAGGCTGTGCTGGTGGCCGGTGAACGCGAACGTCTTCTGCACGTTGGTGTCCACGCCGAACGAATCGCCCGAGAAGTCCTGCTGCGTGGCGCTGCGGTTCAGCGTCTGGCTGTTCACGGCCATCGTGCCGGCCGTGACGAACGTGCCCGTCAGCGACGACGTCTGGTAGCGCAGGTTCTGGTTGACCGTCCAGCCCGAATCAAAGCGGTGGGTCAGCGCGTAGCCCACGCGGTTCTGCTCGCCATCGTAGGGCTGGGCGCCGGGCTCGCCGATGAAGCGCGAACTGGGCACCACGCCGTTGACGTTGGGCGTCAGCGTGCCGTTGACCGGCAGGCCCTGCTGGCGCACGTAGTGGCGCTCGTTGTGGCTGACCAGCAGCGTGAAATCGGTGCGCTCGCCAAAATCGAGCGTCAGCGACGGCGCGACGTAGCGGTTGCGGTACCAGACGTGGTCGGTGGGATCGTCGCTGTCCATCGCCAGTGCCGTCAGCCGGAACGCGGCCTTGCTGCCGGGCTTGAGCGGCGTGCCGACGTCGGCGGTCACCTGCCGCAGGCCGTAGTTGCCGACGGTCAGGCCCAGTTCGCCGAACAGTTCGGGCCGGGGCCGCTTGGTGACGATGTTGACCAGCCCGCCCGGCTGCACCTGGCCGAACAGGACCGACGCCGGCCCCTTGAGCACTTCCACGCGCTCGGCGCCAAACACTTCCTGCGCCACGCGGTTGTTGCTGTCCACCAGCAGCCCGTCGGCAAAGACCGATTCGGACGCGCGCTGGCCGCGGATGATGAAGTCGTCCCAGCCGCGCCGGCCGTAGGTGTTGGCCGAGACGCCGGCGGCGTTCCAGAGCACGTCGCTCAGCGTTTGCGACTGCTGGCTGTCCATCAGGTCGCGCGTGATGACGGTGATGGACTGCGCGCTGTCCGCCGCCGATTCGTTCGATTTCGTCACGCCGGCCGCCCGGCGCGTGGCAAAGCCGACGTCGGCGCCGGTACTGGCCCCGGCGCTGACCGTGACGGTGGGCAGCACGCTGCCGTCGTCATCGGCATGGGCGGCAAGGGCAAACAGGGACAGGCAGGCGAGGGCGGTGGGCGTGAGCAGACAGCGAAGCGACATCGGGGATTTCCGGCGGGGCCGCAAGATGCGGCGAAAAAGGCGTCACCGAGGTGACGAAAGCGCCGAATTATAAATAGGAATTGTTCGCATTTGCGCCTTGCTTGCGATCTTTGTCTCCAAATAGATACAAGAATGACAACGGGCGGACCATCGTCCGCCCGTCGCGCGTCGTGGAGGCCAGGCAGCCGTTACGCCGCGAAGCCCCCGTCCACATTGAGGCTGGCGCCGGTGACGAAGCTCGATTCCGGCCCGGCCAGGTAGCCGACCATGCTGGCGATCTCGTCCGGATGGGCGTGGCGCGGCAGCGCCATCAGCCCGTGCAGCGACGTGGCGAAATCGGAGTTTTCCGGGTTCATGTCGGTGTTCACCGGCCCCGGCTGCACGTTGTTGACCGTGATGCCGCGCGGGCCCAGGTCGCGCGCCATGCCCTGCACCAGCCCCTTCAACGCGGACTTGCTCATCGCGTACGCCGCGCCCCCGGCGAACGGCATGCGGTCCGCATTGGTGCTGCCGACGTTGATGATCCGGCCGCCTTCGCCCATGTGGGACAGCGCGGCCTTGCTGGCCACGAACACGGCGCGCACGTTGACGGCCACGGTCTTGTCGAAGTCTTCCAGCGCGAAGGTGTCCACCGGGCCCAGGTACAGCACGCCGGCGTTGTTGACGAGGATGTCGATGCGGCCGAAGTCGATCGCGGCGTCGTTGACGGCGCGGGTCAGCGCGGCGGCGTCGGCCGCGTCGGCGGCATAGGCCCGGGCCCGGCCGCCGGCGGCCTCGATGGCGGCCACCAGTTCCTGCGCGGCGGCGCCCGAGCTCTGGTACGTGAAGGCCACGGCGGCGCCGTCGCGGGCCAGCCGGCGGACGATGGCCGCGCCAATGCCGCGTGCGCCGCCGGTGACGAAAGCTACCTTGTTGGTGAGAGGGGTGGTCATGATCGGCTCCTTGGGGTGTCAGTGAAGGTGAACCGAGTATGGGCGGCGCACTCCGTTGCCGGTAGGCGGAAATCCGGATCAACTTCTTCAACCATTGGTATAAGATGCGGCGCCATGGAAGCCCTGAACCTGCTTGAATCGTTTGTCCAGAGCGCCGAGACAGGCAGCTTTTCGGCCGCCGCCCGGCGCCTGGGCCTGACCCCGGCCGCCGTCAGCAAGAACGTGGCCCGGCTGGAGCAGCACCTGGGGCTGCGCCTGTTCCAGCGCAGCACGCGCAAGCTCACGCTGACGCTGGGCGGCGAGCAGTTCCTGCGGCAGGTGGCCGACCCGTATTCGACACTGCGCGACGCGTTTGCCAGCGCCGCGCAGGACGACGGCAAGCCGGCCGGCGTGCTGCGGGTGAGCATGGGCGTGGCGTTCGGCCGCGAATACCTGGTGCCGCTGCTGGGCGACTTCCTGGCGCGCTACCCGGCCATCGTCCCGGACTGGCACTTCGACAACCGCACGGTCGACCTGATCGCCGGCGGCTTCGATGCCGCCATCGGTGGCGGCATCGAACTGACCGAGGGCGTGGTGGCGCGCCAGTTGGCACGCACTCACATCGTCGCCACGGCCGCGCCGTCGTACCTGCGCGGCCGGCCGCTGCCGCGCCACCCGTCCGACCTGGCCGCGTTCGACGGCATCGCCCGCCGGTCCGCGTCCACCGGCCGCCTGCGGGCCTACAGCCTGCGCAACCAGGTGGGCGAGGACGCGCTGGCCGAACCGCGCACGCGGCTGATCTTCGACGACCCCGAGGCCATGGCCCACGCCGCCATGCAGGGGCTGGGCGTGGCGCTGCTGCCGATGCCCCACGCGGCGCCGTGGCTGGAAACCGGGGCGCTGGTGCGGCTGCTGCCGGGCTGGTGTGCAGACAACGGCCCGCTCACGCTCTACTATCCCAACCGCAAGCTCCTGCCGCCCAAGACGCGCGTGTTCATCGACTTCGTCGTCGACGCTTTTGAGAATCGGGGCCTTGCGCGCAGGTTCGATGGACGCTGAACTGTCGTTTCATGAAGCACCCCGACCGGGAGGGCTGTATGGCAACCGCAGTGCGCAGGAGCATGCCGCTCCATCTCCATGTCTGGCTATGGTTCGCCTCGCTGGTGCTGCTGCTGGGCGCGCTGATCTCCGGCATCCAGTACACGATGACCAAGGCGACGCTGGAACGCTCGGTGGCCGACACCACGCAGCGGATCAGCCGCGAGACGCTGGAGGAAGTGGACAACCTGATGCGGCCGGCCCAGATGGCCGTCAAGCTGGTCAGCCACAGCGCGCTGGCCGATGCGCCCACCGTCGCGCAGCGCATGGCGCGCGTGGCGCTGGTGCGCGACGCGCTGGAGACGTCGCCGGTGCTGCAGTCGCTGTACATCGGCTACGAGGATGGCAGCTTCTTCTTCGTGCGGCCGGTCCGTGACGACCGCGAGCGGGCCACCTACGGCGCCCCGGGCCATACCGCCTTCCTGATCCAGAGCGTGGACCGCGAGGCCGGCGCGCCGCGCGGCCGCTACTTCTACCTCGACGCCGACCTGCGCGTGACCGGCGAGGCGCCGGCGCCGGACCTGGCCACGCGCTTCGACCCGCGCCAGCGCCCGTGGTACCGGCAGGCGATGGCGTCTGGCGCGCTCGTGCGCACGGACCCCTACCTGTTCTATTCGGACCGCGAGTCCGGCGCCACGCTGGCCCTGCCCACCGGATCGCGCCGGGCCGTGGTGGGCGGCGATTTCCGGCTCGATGCGCTGGGCCAGTTGCTGAACCACGAGACCGTGACGCCGCGCGCGGTGCTGGCGTTGCTGGACCCGCAGGGCCGGCTCGTGGCGATCAATCGCCGCCCGCCCGATTCCGCCTCGGCGCCCGACACCATGGAGGCCCATCCGCTCGGCAATCCGCAGGACTACGGGCTGGCGGTGCTGACGCGGCTGGCGGCGAGCACGGTGTCGCGGCCGCCGGCCGCCGGGCCATCCGCTGGCCCGTCCGGCGGCCCCGAAAGCATCGGGCTGGAGCATGCCGATGACGAGGACTGGTACACGTCGATCGACCGGCTGAACCCGGGCGCCAGCGACTCGCTGGTGCTGGTGTCGGCCATCCCGCAGTCGGAACTGCTGCACGAGCCCCGGCGGCAGGCGGCACTCGGCATGGCCGTGACGGGGCTGGTGCTGTTGCTGGCGCTGCCGCTGGTCTGGCTGGTGGCGCGCAGCGTCTCGCGGCCGCTGGCGTCGCTGGCCACCGAGGCCGACGCGGTGCGCCGCTTCGATTTCGTCCGCCCGGTTTCGGTCCGCTCGCGCATTACCGAGGTCAACGCGCTGGCCGGCACGATGGACGAGATGCGGGCCACGATCCAGCGCATGCTCCATGTCACGCAGGCGGTTTCGGCCGAGCATCGGCTGGAGACGCTGCTGCCGCTGCTGCTGCGCGAGACACTGCGCGCCGCCGGCGGCCAGGCCGGCGCGCTGTACCTGGCGGAGCCGGGGGACGGCCTGCGGCCCGTGGTCGGCTTTGACCGGCAGGGCCAGGACGTGACCGCGCAGATGGGCGAGCCGCTGCCCCGCGATGCGCTGCCGCTGGCACGCTCGGCCGTGCGCGAGGGCCGGGCGCTGGCCGGCCATCTGGGCAGCCAGGACGTGCGCGGCGCCCGGCTGGACGTGCTGGGCGAGCCGGTGCCGATGCACGGCGCCGTGATCCCGCTGATCAACCGCCAGCAGGCGCTGCTGGGCGTGGTGCTGGTGCTGCGCGACACGCCGATGGAGGCGGCCCAGCTGGCGTTTGTCAGCACGATGGCGAGCCTGTCGGCCGGCGCGATCGAGGTCGGCGAGCTGACCACGGCCCAGCGCGACCTGTTCGACGCGTTCATCCGCCTGCTGGCCGGCGCCATCGACGCCCGCAGCCCGCACACGGGCAGCCACTGCGCGCGCGTGCCCGAGCTGACCAAGATGCTGGCCCGGGCCGCCTGCGACGCGACGGACGGCCCGTACCGGTCGTTCCAGCTAACCGAGGCGCAGTGGGAGGCGCTGCATGTGGCGGCGTGGCTGCACGACTGCGGCAAGGTCACCACGCCCGACGACGTCATCGACAAGGCCACCAAGCTTGAGGCCCGCTACGACCGCATCCACGAGGTGCGCATGCGCTTCGAGGTGCTGAAGCGCGACGCGGAGATTGCCTGCCTGGAGGCCGTGGCCAATGGCGAGGACCCGGCGCAGGCCCGGACGCGCCGTGACGCGGCGCTGCGCGGGCTGGACGACGACTTTGCGTTCGTGGCGGCCTGCAACATTGGCGGCGAGCAGATGGACGCGGCGGACCAGGCGCGCCTGCGCGAGATTGGCGCGCGCACCTGGCGGCGCACGCTGGACGACCGGCTCGGCATATCGCAGGAGGAACTGGCGCGCCGGCGCGACCGGCCCGCCGCGCCACTGCCGGCGGACGAGCCGCTGCTGGCGGACCGGCCCGAGCACATCATTGAGCGCGGGCCGCGCGACCGCATCGCCGCGGACAACCCGTGGGGCTTCCGGCTGACCATGCCGCCGCACCTGTACGACCGCGGCGAGCTGCACAACCTGACGGTGGCGCGCGGCACGCTGACGCCGGAGGAACGGTTCAAGATCGAGGACCACATCGTGCAGACGCAGATCATGCTGTCGAAGCTGCCGTTTCCCAAGCACCTGCGCGAGGTGCCGGAGATTGCGGGCGGGCACCACGAGCGCATGGACGGCACCGGCTACCCGCGCGGGCTGACGCGCGACCAGATGAGCCCGCTGGCACGGATGATGGGCATCGCCGACATCTTCGAGGCGCTGACGGCGGCCGACCGGCCGTACAAGAAGGCCAAGACGCTGTCGGAGGCCATCGCCATCATGACGCGGCTGCGCGACCAGCAGCATATCGACGCCGAACTGTTCGACCTGTTCCTGGGCGCGGGCATCCACCGGACCTATGCCGCGCGCTACATGGACCCGGCGCTGATCGACGACGCCTGATCGACGCCGCCTGACGCGCGGGGCCGCGTGGACTATGCTGGGGAGGTTCGAGACGCGGCATCACAGGGGCGACCATGAGCGTGGAAAAGATCGAAATTCCCGGCAGCCAGGGCGGCACGCTGGCCGGGCGGATGGAATGGCCGGACGGCCCCGTGCGCGCGCACGCGCTGTTCGCGCACTGCTTCACCTGCGGCAAGGACAGCCTGGCCGCGTCGCGCATCGCGCGGGCGCTGACCGCGCAGGGCATTGCCGTGCTGCGTTTCGACTTCACCGGCATCGGCGCCAGCGAGGGCGATTTCGCCAGCACCAACTTCTCGTCGAACCTGGCCGACCTGGAGGCCGTGGCGCAGTTCATGCGCGCGCGCGGGCAGGCCCCGGCGCTGCTGGTCGGCCATAGCCTGGGCGGCGCCGCCGTGCTGGGCGTGGCGCGGCGGCTGCCCGAGGTGCGGGCGGTGGCCACGATTGCGGCGCCCGGCGAGCCGTCCCATGTGCTCGGGCTGCTTGGCGACAACGTCGCGCGCATCCGCGAAGCCGGCGAGCTGGAGGTGACGCTGGCGGGCCGGCCGTTCCGCATCGCGCGGCAGTTCCTCGACGACCTGTCGGGCCACGCGCTGCTGGACGAGGTGGCCCGGCTTGGCAAGCCGCTGCTGGTGCTGCAATCGCCCATCGACGATACGGTGGAGCCCGAGAACGGCAGCGCGATCTTTGCGGCCGCCGCGCAGCCCAAGAGCTTCGTGTCGCTGGACGGGGCCGACCACCTGCTGCAGAACCGCGCGGCCGCCGCCTATGCCGCGAGCATGATTGCCGCGTGGTCGCAGCACTACCTGCCGACGCTGGCCGAGGACGTGCAGGCCGAGATTCCGGAGCCGGGCGTGGTCGTGGTGGCCGAGCGCCACCGGGGCCGCTACCAGCAGACCGTGCGCGTGGGGCGCCACGAACTCGTGGCCGACGAGCCCGCGACGCTCGGCGGCGACGATGCCGGGCCGAATCCGTACGAATGGCTGCTGGCGGCGCTGGGCGCGTGTACGTCGATGACGCTGCGGATGTACGCGGAACGCAAGGCGCTGCCGCTGGAGCACGTGGCCGTGCAGTTGCGCCACGAGAAGGTCCACGCCGAGGATTGCGCCACTTGCGAGACCAAGGTCGGCAAAGTCGACCGGATCGAGCGGCGCATTGCGATCCGGGGCGAGCTGACCGCCGAGCAGCGGGCGTCGCTGATGGCCATCGCCGACAAATGCCCGGTCCATCGCACGCTGGAATCGGAAATCATCATCGACACACAGCCGGGCTAGGCTAGCCGGTCTGCAGCACGCGCCGGCGGGCGGCGTCGAAGGCCGCGCCCTCGGCCACGAGCCATGCTTCCACCTCGGCCACCTGCGCGGTCTGCCCGTGCGCGCAGACAAAGTGGTAGGCGGCCACGCTCGGCGCGTGGATGCCCCACAGGTCCACCAGCCGGCCCGATTCCAGGTCTTCCAGGATCAGCGCGGAGCGGCCCATCGCCACGCCCTGGCCGGCCAGGGCGGCATTGATGGCCAGTTGCGACAGGTTGAAGCGCTGTCCCTCGGCCGCGTCGGGCAGGTCCACGCCCGCATGGCGCAGCCAGCCCTGCCATTCCTCGAACTCGCCGGCGCCGTCCCATGGCGTCACGTCATGCAGCAGCATGGCGCCGCGCAGGCCGTCCGGCGTGCGCAGTTCGGGGTGCGCGGCCAGATAGGCCGGGCTGGCGACCGGGATCAGCCATTCGTCGAGAAAGCGGTGCGCCTTCAGGTCGGGATAGCCGCCGGGGTCGAAACGCACGGCCGCCTCGGTGCCGTCGCGCATCATCCGCGAGCGGTCCAGCGCGTGGAATTCGCCATAGACGCGCAGCCCGATGTCGGGATGCTGCCGGAAGAAGCCGCCCAGCCGTGGCGTAAGCCAGACCATGGCGAACGACGGCGAGCACGACAGTGCGATGGGCTGCTTCTCGCGCGGCCGGCGCAGTTGCGTGAGCGTGCCTTCGATGGCCTGGAACGACTCGCGCAGCACAAAGCGCAGCCGCTCGCCCTCGGGCGTCAGCACCAGCGCGCGGGGCGTGCGCAGGAACAGCGGCCGGTCCAGCCATTGTTCCAGCTGCTTGACCTGCTGGCTGACCGCGCCCTGGGTCACGCAAAGCTCGGCGGCGGCCTGGGTGAAGTTGCAATGCCGCGCCGCCGCCTCAAAACAGCGCAGCCATCCCAATAATGATGCAGAAAGCGTGTTGGCCATTAGTCAGACTAATGCTTGGATCAGTACAAATGGTTTGTCACACCCGCGTAATGGGACAAGAATGGGATCACCCCTTCCGAAGACAGAGTTGCCATGTCAAGCGATGTAACCGCCGACGTATCGGCATTTACCCCTAGTCTGCTCGCCGACCTGCAGGCTGGCCGGCCCGTGTTCTGGGCCAATCCGGCGCGCAGTGCGGCGCCCGAGATACAGACGTCGGTGGACGGGCGTGCCATTAGTCTAGCTGATGTACGCGCCGCCCAGGCCCGCTTCGTACGGTTTGCGCCGCTGCTGGCGCGGCTGTTCCCCGAACTGCAGGACAGCGCGGGGCGCATCGAGTCGCCGCTGCTGCCTGCCCCGGCGATGCAGCAGGCGCTGGGCCTGCCGGCGTCGGCCGGCGCGCTGTGGATCAAGGCCGACCACAGCCTGCCCGTGGCCGGGTCGATCAAGGCACGTGGCGGCATCCACGAGGTACTGGAATTTGCCGAGTCGCTGGCGCTGGAACACGGGCTGGTCACGCTCGACGCCGACTACGCCGTCCTGGCCGATGCCCCGGCGCGCGCGCTGTTCGGCCGCTACCAGGTGGCCGTGGGCTCCACGGGCAACCTGGGCCTGAGCATCGGCGTGATGGCATCGGCGCTGGGCTTCCGCGCGGCGGTCCACATGTCGTCCGATGCCAAGGCGTGGAAGAAGGACCGCCTGCGCAAGCGCGGCGTGCAGGTGGTGGAGCACACGGGCGATTACGCCGCCGCCGTGGCCGCCGGCCGGCGCGAGGCCGATGCCGATCCGTACGCCTACTTTGTCGACGACGAGCGCTCGCTGTCGCTGATGCTCGGCTACAGCGCCGCGGCGCTGCATCTGGCCGACCAGTTGGCCGCCGCCGGCGTGCAGGTCGACGCCGCCCACCCGCTGTGCGTCTACCTGCCATGTGGCGTGGGCGGCGCGCCGGCCGGCATCGCGTTCGGCCTGCGCCAGCTTTACGGGCCGCACGTCCACGCGTTCTTCGCGGAGCCCACCCAGTCGCCGTGCTTCCTCGTCGAAATGGTGGCACCCGGCGCGTCGGTCTATGACATCGGCCTGACCAACCGCACCGAGGCCGATGGCCTGGCCGTGCCGCAGGCATCGGAGCTGGCGGCCCAGGCCATGCGCCCGATGCTGGGCGGCGTCTACACGGTGGCCGACGACACGCTGTTTGCAGACCTGCACCGCGTGCGCGAGACCCAGGACCTGCGCATCGAACCGTCTGCGGCGGCCGGTTTCAGCGGCCCGCACATGCTGACCGGCACAGACGCCGGCCGCGCCTACCTGCGGCAGCACCACCTGGACAGCGCAATGCCCGGCGCCACGCACCTCGTGTGGACCACCGGCGGCCTGTTCGTTCCTCCCGAGGAATACGCGCGCTTTGCCGAACGCGGCGCGGCGCTGGCGGCCACCCAGCCGGCCTGACCTCTTCCTTTCGATTGCATCGTTGCGGAGCTTCACCATGAACCGATCGTCCCTCCCCATCGCCCACGCCGTCGTTGCCGGCGTCCTGGCTGCCGGCGCCTCGCTGGCGTGCGCGCAAGGTTTTCCGACCAAGCCGATCCAGCTTGTCATCCCGTTCCCGCCCGGCGGTGCCACCGACGTCATCGGGCGCCTGGTGGGCAAGAAGCTTGGCGACAAGCTGGGCCAGCCGGTCGTGATCGACAACCGGCCCGGCGCCGGCACCATCGTCGGGGCCAGCTTCGTGGCCAAGGCCGCGCCGGACGGCTACACGCTGCTGGCCAGCTCGGGCACCACGTTCACGGTCAACCCGGCCATCCACGCCAAGCTGCCGTACGACCCGGTCAAGAGCTTCGAGCCGATCGGGTTTGCCGGCCGCACGGGCCTGATCCTGCTGGCCAACAAGGACCAGCCGGTCAGCAACCTCAAGCAGCTCGTGGCCGCCGCCAAGGCGCAGCCGGGCAAGTATTCATACGGGTCGTTCGGCACCGGCACCACGGCCCAGTTCGCGGGCGAGATGCTGTTCAACCTGGCCGGCGTGAAACTGCTGCACGTGCCGTACAAGGGCAGCGCCCCGGCCATGACCGACCTGATCGGCGGCCAGATCCCGTTCTCGGTGGACACCGTGGCCGCCGCCATTCCGCAGGTGAAGTCGGGCAAGGTCAAGGCCATCGCGGTGACCACCGCCAAGCGGTCCACGCTGCTGCCCGACGTGCCGACCGCGGCCGAGGCCGGCTACCCGGGCATCGACGCCGACACGTGGCTGGCGCTGGTGGCGCCGCGCGGCCTGCCCGCCGACGTGAAGCAGAAGCTGGAAAAGGCGCTGGCCGAGGTCATGGCCGATCCCGACACGCGCAAGCAGCTCACGCAGGCCGGCTTCGAACCGGTGGAAGGCAACGGCGCGGCCGTGTCGGCGCTGATCAACAAGGAACTGCCGCTGATGCGCGCCACCGCGCAGCGCGCCAGCATTACTGCAGAATGATGGCCCAGCCATACCGGAGACAGTCGTGAACGACGCCCAGAAGACGCTGGTGGCGCGCCCCGCCACCGAATTGCGCCGCATGATCGGCAGCAAGGAAATCTCGCCGGTCGAGCTGCTCGACGCGTGCATCGCCCAGATCGAGCGGGTCAACCCGTTCCTGAACGCGGTGACGGCCACCTGCTTCGACCGGGCCCGCGACGAAGCCCGCGCCGCCGAGCGCGCCGTGCTGGACGGCCAGCCGCTGGGGCTGCTGCACGGGCTGCCGCTCGGCGTGAAGGACCTGGAGGCCACGGCCGGCCTGCTGACCACCTACGGGTCGCCGCTGTACCGCGACAACGTCCCCGCCGAGGACAACGTGCTGGTGGCGCGCCTGCGCGCGGCCGGCGCCATCGTGGCCGGCAAGACCAACATCCCGGAGATGGGCGCCGGCGCCAACTCGCGCAACGACGTCTGGGGCGCCACGGGCAACCCGTTCAACCCGAACCTCAACGCGGGCGGGTCGTCGGGCGGCTCGGCCGCGGCGCTGGCGGCCGACCTGCTGCCCGTGTGCACGGGGTCCGATACCGGCGGCTCGCTGCGCATCCCGGCCGCCAAGTGCGGCGTGGTGGGCTTCCGGCCGTCGCCGGGCGTGGTGCCCAGTTCGCGCAAGCTGCTGGGCTGGACGCCGATCTCGGTGGTCGGGCCGATGGGCCGCACCGTGGCCGACGCCTGCCTGCAGCTTGCCGCGTCGGCCGGCGTGTCGGCCGGCGATCCGCTGACCTACCCGCTGGACCCGCTGTCGTTCCTGACCCCGGCGGCGGTGGACCTGGGCAGCCTGCGCGTGGCCTACACCGAGGACTTTGGCTGCTGCGACGTGGACGACGGCATCCGCCGCACGTTCCGCGAGAAGATCGACGCCATGCGGCACCTGTTCCGCACCTGCGACGCCATCGACGTGGACCTGGGCGAGGCGCACCGCTGCTTCGACGTGCTGCGCGCGGAAAGCTTCGTGGCCGGCATGCGCGACGCCTACGAGCGCGATCCGTCGCAACTGGGCCCGAACACGCGCGCCAACTTCGAGATGGGCGCGCGGATGTCGCTGCTGGACAGCGCCTGGGCGCAGGCCGAGCAGACGCGCATCCTGCAGCGGTTCCAGCAGCTGTACCGCGACTACGACGTGATCCTGTCGCCGACCACGCCGGTGTCGCCGTTCCCGTGGACGTCGCTGTACGCGGAATCGATCAACGGCGTGCGGCAGGAGAACTACTACCGCTGGCTGTCGCTGACGTACGTGGTCACGCTGGCCACGCACCCGGCACTGTCCCTGCCATGCGGCCGCGACCACCAGGGCATGCCGTTCGGTCTGCAGGTCGTGGGCGGCTTCCGCAAGGACCACGAGACGCTGGGCATCTCCCACGCGATGGAACAGGCCTTCGCGGCCATCCCGTCCCTGCGCCGCCCGCTGCCCGACCTCGACGCGCTGAAACCGGCCGAACCGGCGCTGACGTCGATCGTCACCGCCCCGCCGGTGCTGGACGCCAAAGTGAAGCAGGGCAGGGAGGCGTCGGCGGTGTAAAGCCGGCGCGCGTCCATCCCGCTTGGTTTAGCTCCCCTCTCCCGCCTGCGGGAGAGGGGCTGGGGGAGAGGGCCAGCGGTGCAAGACGCGACGGTGGCAGCCTGAGCCGCCTGCCCTCACCCCCGACCCCTCTCCCGCGCGCGGGAGAGGGGAGCAAACCACCGCCACACCTCCCTCCGCCTGCCCACCTCCCCACTCACCACTCACCACCCACCACCCGCCACCCGCCTGCCCACCCACCACCCCCAATTCCATCCCACGGAATTACCCCGCTGCATTCCGCGTCCGCCCGGCCTAACCTCCTGTCATACCAGAACAGAGACAGGAGACCCCCTTGGCAACCTTTGCACTGCGCGCCGCGCGCCAACTGCTGGCGCTGGCGCTTCCGCTGGCCGTGATGGCCGGCGCCCCGGCCCACGCCGCCTTCCCCGACAAGCCGATCCGCATCGTCGTGCCGTTCTCGCCCGGTGGCGGCACGGACCTGATTGCCCGTGCGATGGGCGTGGCGATGGCGCAGGACCTGGGCCAGCCCGTGGTGGTCGACAACAAGCCCGGCGGCGGCACGATCATCGGCACCGACAACGTCGCCAAGAGCGCGCCGGACGGCTACACGCTCGTGATGGCCACGTTCGCGCATGCGGTCAATCCGAGCCTGCAGCCGAAGCTGCCCTACGACACCGACAAGGCGTTCACGCCGGTGATGCTGGTGGGCCGCTCGCCCAACGTGCTCGTGGTGCGCGCCGACAGCCCGTACAAGACCGTGCGCGACGTGATCGCGGCGGCCAAGGGCAAGCCCGGTGGCCTGTCGTTCGCGTCGCAGGGGCCGGGCACGTCGGCGCACCTGGCGGGCGAGCTGTTCAAGCGGCTGGCCAGCGTGGACCTGAACCACATCCCGTACAAGGGTGCCGGCCCGGCCATCACCGACCTGCTGGGCGGCCAGGTGGACCTGATGTTCGCCACGGCGTCGGCCGTCGCCAACCTGCTGGAAACCGGCAAGCTGCGCGCGCTGGGCGTGACCACGGCGCAGCGGTCGCCCAGCCCCGACCTGTCCAAGGTGCCGACCATCGCCGAAAGCGGCGTACCCGGCTACGTGGCCGAAAGCTGGTACGGCCTGTTCGCGCCGGCCGGCACCCCGGCGCCCGTGGTGGCGCGCCTGAACGCCGCCGCGCGCAAGGCCGTCACGGCCGACGCATTCCGCAAGCGGGCCGAAGCCGAAGGGCTGATCGTCACCCCCGGCACGCCTGACGAACTGGGCCGCTACGTCCGTGCCGAAGAGGCGCGCTGGGGCAAGGTCGTCAAGGACGCCCGCATCGGCGTCAACTGACCGCGCGCCGCACCCCCCCGAATCCATCCGCAATGCATTGACCCGATCATGACCGCATACACCCTGATCCAGCTCGACCAGCGCGACGGCATCGCCGTGCTGACCCTGAACCGACCCGACAAGCGCAACGCCATCAGCGACGACATGCGCACCGAACTGATCGATGCGCTGGAGCGCGTGACGGCCGACCGTGCCGTGCGCGCGCTGGTGCTGACCGGCAGCGGCAAGGGCTTCTGCGCCGGTGGCGACGTGGCCGGCATGCAGCGCCGCATGGACGCGCCGCCGGGCGAAGTGGGTTTCAACGGCTGGTCGCGCCAGCAGCGCGTGCATCACTCCGTGGCGCTGCTGCATGACATGCCCAAGCCCGTCATTGCCGCCGTCAATGGCGGGGCCAACGGCCTGGGCGCCGACCTGGCGATGGCCTGCGATCTCGTGATCGCCGCGCCGGCGGCCAGCTTCACGTGGTCGTATATCCATCGCGGCCTGATCCCGGACGGCGGCGGCATGTACTTCCTGCCGCGCCGCGTCGGGCTGGCGCAGGCCAAGCAGTTGATCTTCGGCGGCCGCAAGGTGGAAGCGGCCGAGGCGCTGCAACTGGGCATCGCCGACCGGCTCAGCGCGTCGGGCGATTCGCTCGTCGACGAGGCCGTGGCCTGGGCGGCCGAGATGTCGCAGGGCTCGGCCACGGCGCTGGCGCTGGGCAAGTCGATCCTGAACCAGACCTTCGAGCTGACGGCCGACCAGGTTTTTGCGCAGGGCAGCCAGGCGCAGGGCATCTGCTACACCAGCAGCGCGCATCGCGAATCGGTGCTGGCGTTCCTGGCCAAGACCGCCAGCAAGGGTTGAACATGATGGCCGCACAGTCTTCCGCCGGCGCCATCGCCCGGCTCGTCAAACCGCGCAGCGTGGCCGTGATCGGCGCGTCGGCGGACCCCGCCAAGACCGCCGGACGCCCGGTGTCGTACCTGACGCGCCACGGCTTTGCCGGCGCGATCTACCCGGTCAATCCGAAGGTCGACACGATCGACGGCATCCGCTGCTATCCGGATATCGGCTCGCTGCCCGAGGTGCCCGACGTGGGCATCGTGCTGCTGGGCGCCGAGCGCGCGCACCAGGCCGTGCGCGAACTGGCCGCGCGCGGCACCGGCGCCGCCATCGTGCTGGCCAGCGGCTACACGGAGACCGGCGACGCCGGCGCGCGGCGCCAGGCCGAGCTGATCGAGGCCGCCGGCAGCATGCGCCTGCTGGGGCCGAACACGATCGGGCTGGTCAACCTGACCGACAACATCCCGCTGTCGGCCAGCGGCGCGCTGGCGATGGACCACTTTCCGGCCGGCAGCATCGGCGTGGTGTCGCAGAGCGGCGGCATCCTGGGCGCGCTGCTGTCGCGCGCGGCGGCGCGCGGCATCGGGCTGTCCAAGCTGGTGTCCACCAGCAACGAGGCCGACCTGGAACTGGCCGACTTCATCGACTACCTGGCTGACGACCCGGCCACGCGCGTGATTGCGCTCTACGTGGAAAGCGTGCGCAACGTCGAGCGCTTTCGCGCGGCGGCGCTGAAGGCGGCGGCGGCCGGCAAGCCCGTGGTGGCGTTCAAGATCGGCCGCTCCGAGGCCGGCGCGCGCGCGGCGGTGTCGCACACGGGCGCCATGGCCGGCGCTGACCGCATGTACGACGCGCTGTTCCGGCAGGTCGGCGTGATCCGCGCGCAGACGTTCTCGGACCTGATCGACATCCCGGCCGCGCTGGCCACGGGCCGCGTGCTGCACGGCAACCGCATCGCGGTGCTGACGTCCACCGGCGGCGCCGGGACGCTGGTGTCCGACAGTCTGGGCGTGTCGGGCTTCGAGACCCCCGCGCCCGACACGCAGACCGCCGCCCGCCTGCGCGCGCTGCAAACGGGCGACCACGCGGCGCTGGACCGCAATCCGATCGACGTGACGCTGGCCGGCCTGCAGCCCGACCTGCTGCGCGGCGCCATCCGCGCGCTGCTGGCCAGCCCCAGCTACGACGCGGTGACGATCATCGTCGGCTCGTCCGGGCTGGCCATGCCGGACCTGATGGCCGACGCGATCAACGATTGCCTGCCCGAGAGCGACAAGCCGGTACTGGCCTACGTCAGCCCGCACGCGCCGCAGGTGGCGGCCGTGCTGAACCAGCGCGGCGTGCCGGCCTTCAGCGCGCCCGAAAGCTGCGCCGTGGCGTTTGCTGCGATGCTGGCGGCGGGCCAGCCGCCCCAAGCCGCCGCCGATGCCGAACCGGTGCCCGCCGCCGCCACGCCCGGCAACCTGCCGCAAGGCCCGCTCGACGAGCACGCCGCCAAGCAACTGTTCGCACGGTTCGGCGTGCCGGTCGTGCGCGAGACCGTGGTGGCGGACGAGGCCGGCGCAGAGGCCGCCGCGCGCACGCTGGGCGAGCGCGTGGTGCTGAAGATCCTGTCCGCGTCGATCACGCACAAGAGCGACGTCGGCGGCGTGGCGGTGAACGTGGCGCCGGACGCCATCGGCACGCGGCTGGCCGCCATGCGTGACGCCGTGCGGCAGCACACGGGCCAGGCGCCCACGCGCTTCCTGGTGCAGGAAATGGTCGGCGGCGGCGTGGAGCTGATTTTGGGCACGCACCGCGATGCGCTCGGCACGGCCATCCTGCTGGGCATGGGCGGCGTGACGGCCGAACTGTTCCAGGACACCACGCTGCGGCTGCTGCCCGCGTCGGGCGCGCTGTCGCGGGCCGAGGCGCTGTCGATGGTGCGCGCGCTGAAGACGTGGCCGCTGCTTGACGGTTATCGCGGCCGCCCGAAGGCCGACGTGGACGCGCTGGTCGATGCTATCGTGGCGTTTTCGCGGATGGCGGCCGCATTGGGGCCGCGTCTGGTGGAGGCCGAGATCAACCCGATCTTCGTGCTGCCGGCGGGCCAGGGGGTGCGCGCGGCGGACGGCGTGGCGGTGATCGGCCCATGACAGCAAGCACAGGGGAGTGCCCACGATGACCGAACCCGCCGCCGCCACAGCGGTACCGATCGACACCGACGCCAGCCGCCATGCCGCGGCGTTCGTCGACCAACTGGCGCGGCAGGCGGACGTCCTTGTGACCGACGCGCTGGGCTGCCGCATGGTCTGGCGCCGCTTTGGCGCCGGGCCGCACCTGCTGCTGGTGCACGGCGGCCACGGTAGCTGGCTGCACTGGGCGCACAACATCGCGGCGCTGGCGCGGCGGCATACGGTCTGGGTGCCGGACCTGCCCGGCTACGGCGCGTCCGGCGATCCCGCCGACGGCACGCTGCGCACGCTGGTGGACACCGTGGCGGCCGGCTTTGCGCAACTGCCCGTGGACGGACCGGTCGACATCGCCGGGTTCTCGTTCGGCGGCCTGACCGCCGCGAATCTGGCCAGCGTGCTGCCGGCGGTGCGCCGTCTGGCGCTGCTGGGGCCGGGCGGGCACGGCGGCGTGCGCCGGCAGGCCATCGACTTGGTCGACTGGCGCCGCGCGCCGGACGCGGCGGCGCTGGCCGACGCGATGCGCCACAACATCGCCGCGTTCATGATTGCCGACGCGCGCCGCATCGACGCGCTGGCCGTGCTGGCCTACACCGAGTCCTGCCGCCACGCGCGCTTTCGCAGCAAGCAGATTTCCCGCGCGGGCGGGCTGGCCGAGGCGCTGGACCGTTTCGGCGGCCCGGTGCTGGTGATCTACGGCGAGCACGATGTCACGGCCGATCCGCCGGCCGTGCTGGCCGCGCTGGTCGACGGCCGTGCGGATCGGCAGGGCGCGATTGTCGCGGGCGCGGGCCACTGGGTCCAGTACGAGGCGCCCGATGCCGTGCACGCGCGGCTGGACGACTGGCTGGCGGGCGGCGGCATCGACCGTGGACGCCGGTGACGCCCGGCGCCGGGCGCGCGGCCGCCCGGCCAATGCGCAGTCCAGCCGATCGCTGGAGCGCGGCATCGAGATCCTGCGCGCGTTCCGGCCGGGGTCGGAGGTGCTGGGCAACGGCGAACTGGCTGAGCGCACCGGGCTGGCGCGCTCGACGGTCAGCCGCCTGACGCAGAGCCTGGTCGACATGGGATTCCTGCAGTACGACGCGGCGCTGCGCGCCTACCGGCTGGGCGTGCCCGTGCTGAGCCTGGCGCATGCGATGCGCAGCGGGTCGACGGTGCTGCAACTGGCGGCGCCGCGCATGCGCGACCTGGCGCAGGCGGCTTCGCTGAACGTGGGGCTGGCCATGGCCGACCGCGACGAGATGGTGTACCTGGAATCGATCCGGCATGGCCGCAAGGCCTCGCTGCGCAGTGTGGTGGCGGGGCAGCGGGTGCCGATGGCGCTCACGTCGCTGGGACGCGCGTGGCTGGCGGTGGCGCCCGAGGCCGACTACGCGGCCCGCATGGCCGATTTCGCGGCGCGCTCGGCGCACTGGCCGGCGCTGCGGCGCGAGATCGAGACGGCCGTGGCGCACGTGCGCCGCCACGGCTGGTGCGCGGCAAGCTGGCAGCCCGAGGTGGTGGCCATCGCCACGCCGCTGGCGCTGGAACACTATCCGGTGCATGTGCTGAACGTGAGCGTGTCCACGCGCGCGCCCATTGGCGATGTCACGCGCGAGCTGGCGCCCCGGCTGATGCGGCTGGCCGCCGAGATCGGCGACGCGGTGCAGGCGGCGCAGGCCGGGCCACCGTAATCGCCACTGCGGCCGGCGCCGGCGTCAGGTGATGCGCGTCTGCGTGACCGATACCACCTTGGCCCAGCGCGCAATCTCGCCCTGCAGGAACTGCGTGAACTGGGCCGCGTTGTTGCCAACCGGCTCCAGCCCTTCGCCAGTCAGCCGTTTGCGCGTGGCGGGCGACGCCACGGCCGCTGCGGCGGCGGCTTCCAGCTCCCTGACCGTCTCCGGCGCCATGCCGGCGGGCCCGAGCAGCCCGTACCAGGATCGATAGTCGAAATTCGGGATGGTCTCGGCAATTGGCGCCAGCTTCGGAAAGGCGGGCAGCCGGTTCGGGCTGCTGACGCCAAGCCCCTTGATCTTGCCGGCCTGCAGCAGCGGCTGCACCGTGGCGACGTTGCCCAGCAGCAGGTCGGCCTGGCTGCCGACCACGTCGGCCACGGCCGGGCCGGCACCCTTGTACGGCACGCTGACGATGTCGACGCCGGCCTCGTGCTTGAGCATCTCGCCGGCCAGGTGGTTGGCGCTGCCCACGCCCGCCACGGCCAGGCTGATCTTGCCGGGCTTGGCCTTGGCCAGCGCAATCAGCTCGCGCAGGTTGTTCGCTTCCAGCCCGGGCCGCGCCACCAGGATCAGCGGCGAGCTGGCGATCAGCGAGATCGGCGTGAAGTCCTTGATCGGGTCGAACGGCTTCTTGTCGAACAGCGCCGGGTTGATCGCGTGGCTGGTGTAGCTGAGCAGCAGCGTGCCGCCGTCGGGCTCGGCCTTGGACACGGCCACCGCCGCGATGTTGCCGGCCGCACCGCCGCGGTTCTCGACGATGAACGGATGCTTGAGCCGCTGCTCCAGATCGGCCGCCAGCGCGCGGGCGACGATGTCGGTGCCGCCGCCGGGCGTGGCACCCACCAGCAGCTTGGTCACCGAGGGCGCGGCGTGTACCAGTTCGGGGGGCAACACCAGCGCTGCCGAAAGCAGCCCCAGGAAGTCGCGTCGTTGCATGGGTTGTCTCCGTTTCTCTTTCGAATCCGGCGCCTCGTCTGGCGGGCGCCGTGCGGGGATGCGGCCGGGGGGGCGCCGGCCGCAAGGCTTGGGGTCAGGCCGTGGCGGGCTCCGCCGGGTGCGTTGCCGCGGTGCCCGGCCAGGGCATCAGCGGCATGCCCATCGCCTGCGCCTGGCGCTGCTCGAAGGCGTCGAACGCGGCACTCCGCGCGCTGCCGCGCAGCCCGCCGCGCACGGCGCCGGCGCGGACATCGGTGAAATAGACCGCCCAGTCGTCGGGCAGCGGCTGCGACCCCGGCACCGCCAGCCACAGGCGCAGCAGGTGGCGCTTGCGGTCGAATGCCTCGTAGTCCTCGAAGTTGGTGCGCGAGTGGACGGTCACATAGTTGTTCAGCAACTGCATGTCGCCCTGCTCCAGCTGCATCGAGAAGCACAGCGCGGGGTCCGCCAGCAGCGTGTCGAGCAGGTCCAGCGCCTCGGTCTGGGCGGGCGTCAGGCGCGGCACTTCGGGAAAGTCGCGCTGGGCAGCCACCACGTTCTTGCGGTTGATCCGGAACGCGAACGCCGTGGGGTGGCTGCCCAGGATCGGCAGCGGGTAGTACGGCGGCTGCGACGGGTCCTGCGCGCCCTGGTAGCTGTAGTAGAACGGCTGCTGCAGCACCGGGATCAGGTCCGGGCGGCGCTGGGCCACGGCATCGCGCAGCGCGATGGAACTGACCACCTTGCTCTCGCCACCGGAGCGGGCCGCGCGGCGGCAGATCAGGCCGACGATGTCGCCCGAATCGGTATGGAAATCGAGCCCGGCGTTGGTGTTGTAGCCACGGCCGTTGGTGGTCTTGTAGGCGGCGCCCACGTCGCGCACGTCGTTCATGAAGTCGCTGGTGCGGTTCTGGGTGCGGGCCACGCCCATGTGCAGCCCCATGCCCCAGTAGGCCAGGCGGGTGTCGTCCTCGGTCCAGCGGTCCACCGGAAAGCCCTTGACCAGGCACATGCCCCAGCGGCCCTGCGTCATCGCCACGGCCCGGTCCAGCGCCTGGCGCGCGCCGGCATCGAGCGGAAAGTCGTCGCGGGTCATCTCCAGCAGCGGCTTGCCCAGGGCGCGGGCGTGCGCCAGGGCGTGGTCGAAGCTGGCCACCTCGGAATCGGTCAGGCGCAGGATCCAGGAAGTGTCGCGCTGGGCATCGGCGGCGAGCCAGGCTTGGGGGCGTTGTGCGGGCATGGGAATCGTTGTCTCTGTCAGGTTGTGGGCGGGGGCTGTGCAGCCTTGCGCGACGTCGTGAAGCCAGTCTATGCTTGCCCGGCAACAAGAAAAAGTGACGTTGTTTGACGTCCTTCATAAGGATTGCTGATGAAGCTGGAGACCTTCGCCACGCTGGCGGCCGTGATCGAGGAAGGCTCGTTCGCGGCAGCGGCCGCGACGATGCACCTGACGCCAAGCGCGGTCAGCATGCAGATGAAGCAGCTGGAACAGTACCTGGGCCAGCCGCTGTTCGACCGCTCGGGGCTGCAGGTGCGGCCCAACGCGCTGGCCCGCGAGGTAGCCGCCGCGATGGAAGGCGGCCTGCGGCACCTGAACGCGCTGCGCCGCCGGGCCAGCGTGGCCGTGGAGGGCACGGTGCGGCTGGGGGTCATCGAGTCCATGCAGCCGGTGCTGCTGCCCGGCACGCTACGCTACCTGCGCGAGCGCTACCCGCGCCTGACCGTCAAGCCCGTGCGCGGGCGCAGCGCGGGGCTCATCGAAATGGTCAAGGCCGCCCAGCTGGACGCCGCCGTGGTGGCCCGCCCCGAATCGGGCCGGCTTGCGAGCCTGCGCTGGTATCCGGTGGCCACGCGCGAACTGCAACTGATCGCCCCACCCGGCAGCCGTGGCGAATCGGCCGCCGACCTGCTGGCCCGCTACGACTGGATCCGCTACGACAAGGCCACCGTCACCGGCGCCATGGCCGCCCGCCACGTGCACGGCCTGCTGCCCGACAAGCGCAGCGCGATGGAATTCGACAGCGTTACCGCCATCGTCGCGATGGTCAGCGCCGGGCTGGGGGTGTCGGTGGTGCAGTTGATGGACCCGACGGTGATCGACCGCTATCCGGTCCGCCGCATCCGCCTGGGCCCGGACGCGCCCGTGCTGCTGATGTCGCTGGTGCTGCGCAAGGCCGACGAAGACAACCGCCTGCTGCAGGCGCTGCGCGAAGCGGTGACGGCGACGTTGGGGGTGGGGTAGGCGTTGGGGAATCATGGTTTGCTCCCGTGTCCGGGGTCGGGGAGAGGGCAGGCAGTGCAAGACGCGATGGTCGCCATTTAAACGGCTGGCCCTCACCCCCAGCCCCTCTCCCGCGACGCGGGAGAGGGGAGCAGGTCATGGTGTGCGGCAAGCTACCGGCCCATCAATAGCTACTGGTTTACTCCCCTCTCCCGCCTGCGGGAGAGGGGTCGGGGGTGAGGGCAGGCAATGCAAGACGCGATGGTCGCCATTTGAACCGCTGGCCCTCTCCCCCAGCCCCTCTCCCGCGACGCGGGAGAGGGGAGCAGGTCATGGTGTGCGGCAGGCTACCGGCCCATCAATCGCAGCCGGTTTGCTCCCCTCTCCCGCCTGCGGGAGAGGGGTCGGGGGAGAGGGCAGGCAGTGCAAGACGCGATGGTCGCCATTTGAACCGCTGGCACCCACCCTCAGTCGTCCTCCCGCCCCATCAGCACCCGCACGCTATCGGCACGTATTTCCGCCAGCGCCACCGCCTGGGGAAACGTTGGCTGGCACAGACGGGTCAGCACGTTGCCTGGGGGCATTTCCACGGCCAGGCGCATGTCGCAGGCGCGGGCCAGGAGCATGGTTTCGTGCCAGCGGACGGGCAGCGCCATGTTGCGGGCCAGGTCTTCGGCGATGCGGGACGGGTCGCGCAGTTCGCGGGCGGCGCTGGCGCTGAAGTAGCGTAGCGACGGGCGTGCCAGCGTGATGCCGTCAAAGGCCCGGCGCAAGGCCTGGGCCGGTTCGTCGAGCAGGGGGCAGTGCGACGGTACGGCAATCGCCACGCGTTGCGCGGTGCGGGCGCCGGCGTTCAGGGCCAGCGTGGCGACGCGGTCCATGGCGGCGTCCGATCCGGCGATGACGAGTTGACCTTCGGCGTTGTAGTTGGCGATATAGACCGGCATGTCGGGCGCGTGGACTTGCGCGACGCTGGCGGCCAGCGCGCGCTCGTCGAGCCCCAGGATCGCCGTCATGCCGTAGCCGCCGGGATAGGCGGCTTCCATCAGCCGGCCGCGCAGCGCCACGAGCCGTACGGCATCGGCGAACGGCAGCACGCCGGCCGTGACCGCCGCCGCGTAGGCGCCGATCGACAGCCCGGCCACGGCGTGCGCGGGCGGGCCGTCTGCCAGCAGCGCCCGGGCGCTCGCCACGCCCGCGACGAGCAGGCATAGCTGCACCGATACCGTCGAGGCCAGGTGCGCGGCGTCGTCGTGGGCCAGGATGTCGGCGTCCAGCGCGTCGCTGGCTTCGGCCAGCGTGCGGGCTACCGCCGGCGCGTCCGGCAGCGCGTGCAGCATGCCGGGACGCTGCGCGCCCTGGCCCGGAAACGTCAGCAGGGTTGGCATGGCGGCTGCCACGGGTCGTCGCAGAGCACCGGGCCGGTGTCGGTCTTCAGCAGCACGCGGCCCTGCGTGCGCAGCCGCTCGCGCAGCGCGAACGCGCCGTGTGGCGTGGCGATCTGGATATCGAGCCGCACGTCATCCCGCTCGACCAGCGCCTGCAGCGCGGCCAGCACGTCGGGCGCCGGCGGTTGCGGGCAATGGATCAGCAGGTCGATGTCGCTGCCGGCGTGCAGCACGTCGATGCCGGACGCCAGCGTGAAGCCGACCGCCCCGGTCACGCCCCAGCGGTGGGGCAGCGCGGCGAGCCGGCTGGCGATGGGGTCCAGCGCGTGCAGCGCGGGGATGTCGTCGCGGCGCGGATGCAGGCGCCAGAAGCCTTCGCGTGCGATGTCGAACGGCGACACCACGGTGGCGCACTGGGCGGCATCGATCCACGTGGCATGGCGCTGCGCGCGCACGCGGCCGCGGATGCCCACCGGGATGCGGCCCGTGCCGTCGCGGTCGCGCCGCACCACGAGCGGGGCCTGCGCCAGCCAGTCCGCATCGGCCCAGTCCGGCACGTCCCCGGCCGCGATGAACGCGGCGGGGTCGCGCAGCCAGACCAGGTCGTGCGGCTGCGGGCGCATGTCAGCCGTGCCACTGGCTGGCAAGGGCCTCCCGCGCGCGGCGCGTGGCGCCACGGTTCTCGCCATGCAGGCGGCTGCGCAGGTCACGGTGCGGATCGGCATCGATATCGTCCAGGGCTTCCTGCAGATGGCGGCGGACCGTGGCCAGGTCGCCGGCCGATGGCGTGGCGGCCGGCTGCACGGGAATCGTGCGCCAGAGCAGCCCCAGCGTGGCGTAGTTGTCGAGGTCATAGGCCATCGGCGGCACGGTGGCCGCGAATGCTTCCAGATCCTCCACGCTGCGCAGCGTGATGCGCGCGGCGGCTTCCTTGCCCATCGCGTGCACCTGCACGGCGGGGTCGTGCAGCGCGAGGATGCGGTTGGCCTGGTAGCCGTGCGCCAGGAACGCGCCCGACATGGCCTTGCCGACCAGCAGCGCGATCACCGGATGCCCCTGCAGCCGGGCCGTCGCGTAGGCCGCGGCGGCGCTGGCCAGCGCCTGGTGGATGCCGAACGCTTCTTCGCGCCGGCCGTAGGCCTGGCTGGGCGTGTCGACCACGGCGACGATGGCGCGCTTGACCGGCCGGTCGCGGTCCGCGTCCACCACGTCATGCACGGCGCGCGCCAGCGACCAGCCTTCCAGCAGCCCCACCTCGCCCTGGCGGGCGCGCGGGAACGGGCTGGCGGCGTCTGGCACCACGGCGATCAGGCGCGCGGCGCGGCCGGCGATCTCGGTATCGGCCACCTGCACCGACGGCGGATAGCCGGGCAGCCGGGGGGCGGCGCCGGCCAGCGCGGCCAGCCACGCCGCGCCACGGCTGGGCAGATGCGGTTCGCTCATTGTCGTTCTCCATAGAGCCGGCGCACGGTGGCCGGATCGGGCTGATGCACGGCGTCGGCCGCGGCGTAGGCGGCCATCCGTTGCAGGTAGCGGTCGTAGTCGTCGCTGCGCGCGGCCGGCGTGGCCGGGGCCGCAACCAGTTCGGCCACGGTGTCGCGGATGACGGCCGCGTCGTCGTCGACGTAGCGGTCGGCCAGCCCCGTGGCAAAGCGCTGCTCGCCGCCGGTCAGGCCCCAGATGAAGGGGCGGTCGCGCGAATCGTATTCGCCGATGCCGGCTTCCTGCTCGATCACGGCCGGGCCGTTCAGGCCCAGGCGCGCCTCGCGCGTCACCACCAGCGCGCCGCACAGGCCGGCCGCGATCGACATGCCGCCAAAGCAGCCCACCTGTCCGGCAATCACGCCGATCACGGGCTGGTAGCGGCGCAGGTCGACAATGCCGGCGTGGATCTCGGCAATCGCGGCCAGGCCCAGGTTGGCCTCCTGCAGCCGCACGCCGCCGGTCTCGAACAGGATGACCGCGCGCATCGGCACGCCGCGCCGGTTGTCCTCGGCGGCCAGCTCCAGCGCGCCGGCAATCTTGGCGCCGCCCACTTCGCCCAGGCTGCCGCCCTGGAACGCGCCCTCGATGGCCATGACCACCGTGGGCAGTCCGTCGACCGTGCCCTTGGCCACGATCACGCCATCGTCGCCCTGCGGCACCACGCCCTGGCGTTCCAGCCACGGCGAGGTCAGGCCGTCGAACGGGCCGGCCAGTTCGCGGAAGCTGCCGGGGTCCAGCAGCGCGCGGGCGCGCTCGCGGGCGCCCATCTCGACAAAGCTCTCGCGGGAAAGCAGCGTGGCGCGGGTCATGTCGGCTCCTTGCTGTCCAGGGCCTCGAACGCCTCGGCCAGCCGCATGCCCACCACGCCCGGCGTGGCGCCGAAGTCGTGGATGCGGATCTTCATCGCCGCGCGCGGCTCGGCGCTGAAGACGCGGGTGAGCTGGGCGTCCCAGACGCGCGCGTAGCCGTTGACCGACGTGGTGACGTCGATCAGCGTCTTGCCCGCGTCGCCGGGCTCGATGATGACCTCCAGGTCGCCGGACCCCACCACGCCCACCAGCACGCGGCGTGATGCCGGGTTGCCGGCGGCGTATTCGAAACGGAGCTGTTCCATCAGATGTCTCCAGATTGCACGGCTGGAAGCCGGTCAAGGAATAGGGTGGCGGCCAGCAGGTCGGCCGCACCGCCGGGCGATGCCTGCCGCGCCTGCATCGTGGCTTCCAGGTCGTGCAGCCGGCGCCGGCCCGCCAGCGTGCCGATGCCGCCGACTTCCAGCACCGCCTCGGCACCGGCCTGCACGTCGTCCAGCCCGGCCCGGCCCGCGCGGGCCAGCACGCAGGTGTCGTCGAGCCGCGCCATGATGGCCAGCAGCGCGTTGACCTGCGCCGTGGGCTCGGCGTCGCCGCGCGCGCGGGCATCGCGCAGCGCCGGCAGGCCGATGCCCGTCACGTGCGGAAAGCCGGCCTCGGCCTGCTCGCGCGCGCCGCCCACGCCGTACGCCGCGCAGGCCAACTCGCCCTTGTTGCCGGTCTGGGCGGGGCGATGCCGGTCAGGCAGCCGCGCGATCACGGCGGCCATCTGCACCACGGCCTTGGCGTGCAGCCGCGCGCCATCGGTCTTGCCCAGCCAGCCGGCCGCGCCGGCCAGCAGGCCCAGCGCCCAGATGGCGCCGCGATGGGTGTTGACGCCGCCCGTGGCGCGCAGCATCGCCGCCTCGGCGTCGCGGCCCAGCGCGCCCAGCCGTTCGCGCAGCGTCACGTCGATACGGGGCGCCTGCCGGCCTGCGCGCGCCATCGCGGCAAAGCCGTCGCGCAGGCTGCGCGCGGAGGCCAGCATCAGCGGCAGCGTCATGTCGGCGTGGGCGCCGTTGCCGCGCGCATCCACCAGCCCCGGCTTGGGCGCCAGCGTGGCTTCGTCGACGAGTACCGCCACGGCAAGGTCGCCCAGCGCCTCGGCCATGCCGTGCGCCACGGGCGGGCGCGCTGCCAGGGTCGCCATCATCACCAGCTCCTGAAGCGTGCGGGCGGGTTGTAGAGGCCGCCCGACCATTCGACCAGGTCCGCCATGCTGCGCGCGGCCAGCAATGACCGCGTGGCCTGGGCGCGATGCACGCCAAGGTCCTCGGGCAGGGCAATCAGCCCGTCGCTGCGCATCTGGCGCGTGGTGGCCGGGTCGTGCTTCATGCCGATCGGCGTCACGCCGGCCACGGCGGCAATCATGCGGCGGCGCTCTTCCAGCGAGCGCGCCTTGTACAGGTAGGCGATGCCTTCCTCGGTCAGCACGTGGGTGACGTCGTCGCCGTAGATCATGACCGGTGCCAGCGGCATGCCGCTGTCGCGCGCCACCTGCACGGCGTCCATCGATTCGACGAAGGTCGGCTTGCCGCCGGCCTGGAACGTTTCCACCATCTGCACCACGAGCTTGCGGCCGCGGGCCAGCGGGTCGTCGGTCTCGATCAGGTCCAGCCAGGCCGGCGTGGCATGGCGGCGGCCGCCGGGGTTGTGGCCCATGTTCGGCGCGCCGCCAAAGCCGGACAGGCGCCCGCGCGTGACCGTCGACGAATGGCCGTCGCCGTCGATCTGCAGCGTGGAGCCGATGAACAGGTCCACCGCGTACTGGCCGGCCAACTGGCAGAACGCGCGGTTGGAGCGCATGCTGCCGTCGGCGCCGGTGAAGAACACGTCGGGCCGCGCCGCCACGTAGTCTTCCATGCCCAGTTCGCTGCCAAAGCTGTGCACGCTTTCCACCCAGCCGGACTCGATGGCCGGGATCAGCGTGGGGTGCGGGTTCAGCGTCCAGTACTTGCAGATCTTGCCCTTCAGGCCAAGCTGCTCGCCGTAGGTGGGCAGGATCAGCTCGATGGCCGCCGTGTTGAAGCCGATGCCGTGGTTCAGCGACTGCACGTTGTGGCGCTCGTAGATGCCGCGGATCGCCATCATCGCCATCAGGATGTGCACGGGCTTGATGAGCCGGGGGTCGCGCGTGAACAGCGGCTCGCAGAAGAACGGCTTGTCGGACTGCACGACGTAGTCGATCCAGGACCCCGGAATGTCCACGCGCGGCAGGTCGGCCGGGTCGTCGACGATCTCGTTGACCTGCGCGATCACGATGCCGTCGCGGAACGCCGCGGCCTCCACCAGCGCCGGGGAATCCTCGGTGCTGGGGCCGGTGTACAGGTTGCCGTGGCGGTCGGCCTTGTAGCCGGCCGTCAGCACGATGTGCGGCGTCAGGTCCACGTACAGCCGCGAGTACAGCTCGATGTAGGTGTGGATGGCGCCCACTTCCAGCAGGCCGTCTTCCAGGAACTGCGAGATCCGCACGCTCTGGGCGCCGGCGTACGCGAAGTCGAGCTTGCGGGCGATGCCGCGCTCGAACAGGTCCAGGTGTTCCACCCGGCTCACGCTCGGGATGATCATGTGCAGGTCGTGCACGCGCGCCGGGTCGGTCTCGGCCAGCGCGCGGGACAGGAAGTCGGCCTGCTTCTGGTTGTTGCCCTCCAGCACCACGCGGTCGCCCGGGGCGGTGATCGTCTCCAGGAAGCGGACGATGTCTGCCGTGGGCACCACCTTGCCCGTGGCGATCTGTGCGCCCAGGGCCTGGCGGCGCAGCTTCTCGGTGCGGCGCGTGTCCCATTGTCGTTCCGGTATCGGGTTCAGCATGACATCTCCGGTGTGCTGCGGTCGTTACCGGAAAGATAGGCCAGGCCGGCCGGGCGGAACAATCAACGTCGGCGACGGATCGTTACGGCCGGCGTAAATGTGATGGCGGCGGCGCTGGGCGCGGCGCTCGTCAGGCGGGCTTGCCGGCCGGCGTCAGCATGCGGCAGACGGCCGCCAGCGCCAGCAGGTTCGGGTCGCGCTCGCGGCGGCGCAGAAACGACAGGCCGATGGTCTGCTTCATGCCGTAGTCGGCCGTCAGCGGCACGAACGCCACGTTGCGCGCGAATACGTCGCGCACCCGGCCCGGCAGCAGCGAGTAGCCGATGCCGCCGCCCACGAGGTTCATCAGCGAGAAGATGTCGCCCACCTTCATCACCACGTTGGGCGTGAAATCGGCAATGCGGAACGCCTCGGCAAAGCCGCTTGACGTCACGAAGCCGTCGCCCAGCGACACGAACGGCTCGTCGCGGCACTGGCGCAGGTCGATGGCGTCCAGCCGGGCGTACGGGGAATCGGCCGGGGTGGCAAAGAAGATGTCGTCCTCGAACATCGGAATGGACTCGATCTCGGCGCTGGGCTCGGGCATGCCCATCAGCGTGGCGTCGATGGTGCCCTGGCGCAGCTTGTCCAGCAGGTCGGCGTTGGAGCCCAGCACCAGCTCGGTCTGCAGCTCCGGGCGGCGCATCTTGATGCCGATCACCACCTGCGGCACGGTGCGGATGGTCAGCGAGTAGAGCGAGCCGATCTTGAGCTGGTCGGCCGAATAGCCGGCCGCCTCGCGCGTGACGCGCACGCCGTCGGCCATGGTCTTGAGTACGTCGCGCGCCACGTCGGCCAGCACGTGGGCGGCCTCGGTGGGCAGCAGGTTGCGGCCCTCGTGGCGGAACAGCGCGCAGCGCAGCCCCTCTTCCAGCGAATGCAGCGCCCGGTGCACGCTGACCGTGCTGATCTCCAGCGTCTCGGCGGCCTTGGCCAGGTTGCCGGTCTCCATGAAGGCGAGCAGCGCTTCGAGTTTGCGGAAGGTGATGTCTTCGCTGATGCGTTCGGGCATGGGGGCGGCGGCCGGAGGGTGCGGGACAGGCCACGATGATCGCACACCGGCGCCGCGCGTGGCGGCCATTTGTGTCGCCGCATGTCACCGGCCCGGCGTGACATGCCGTGACATGGTTTGCAGGGCGACAACGCGGGGCGGGCCGCCTAGAGTTCAGCCCGTCGATTCCCAACCCGCCGCCCAGGCATGGCGCCCGCGTCGGCAACCCAACGGAGTGTCACCATGAAGAAGATGATCGCAGTCATGATCTTGTGTATTGTTTCGGCAGGCGCCAGCGCGCAGGGCCTGATGGGCGGCGGCGACCGCATGGCGCGTACCGAGCAGGTGCTGTCGCAGTTGCAGGCGCGCTTTGCCAGTGCCAACGCCACGCACGACGGCCGGCTGACGCGGACGCAGGCCCAGGCCGGCATGCCGATGGTGGCGAAGCACTTCGACGAGATCGACACGCACCACGCCGGCTTTGTCACGCTGCCGCAGGTGGAGGCGTTCCTGGCGCAGCGCATGCGGCAGCGCTGAGGCCGCGCCGGCAAGAACAAGAACCGGAGACACGCCATGGAGCAGGGACACCGGATCATCGTGCTGGACGACGAGGCGGAGCTGCGCAACATGCTGCAGCGCTTTCTGACGGGCCACGGCTTTCAAGTGCGCGCCGTGGCCGACGGCAAGCAACTGAACCGCTACCTGCAGCGCGAGCCGTACGACCTGCTGGTGCTGGACCTGATGATGGAACCCGAGGACGGCCTGACGATCTGCCGCCGGCTGCGCGCCGAGGGCCAGACGCTGCCGATCCTGATGCTGACGGCCAAGGGCGAGCCGGCCGACCGCGTGGTCGGCCTGGACACCGGCGCCGACGACTACCTGGCCAAGCCGTTCCTGCCCGACGAACTGGTGGCGCGCATCCGCGCGCTGCTGCGGCGCCAGAAGATCGCGGCGGGCGATCCCACCGTCACCAGCCAGACGCTGAGCTTTGGCGAATTCCGCTTCGACGTGGGCAAGCAGACGCTCACGCGCGCCGGCGAGCCGGTGGCGGTGCATTCGGCCCAGATGCTGCTGCTGCACGCGCTGGGGTCGTCGCCCAACCGCGCGGTCAGCCGCGAGAACCTGCTGGCCCGCGCGCGCGGCCGCGACCACGACGCGCTGGACCGCAGCATCGACGTGCAGATCCTGCGGTTGCGCCAGATCGTGGAGGAAGACCCGTCCAGGCCGCGCTTCATCAAGACGGTCTGGGGCGTGGGCTACATGCTGGTGGCGGGCGTGGACGCGTGATGCGGCGCCTGCTGCCCCGCACGCTGCTGGCCCGCAGCATCGGGCTGCTGGTGATCCTGGTGGTCGTCACGCAGGCGTGTTCCCTGTTCGTGCTGCTGCATTACGTTCAGCGCCCGCGCGTGGAGCGCGCCGCCACGGTGTTCTCGCAGTACATCGCCATGATGGATCGGGCGCTGCACGACATGGCGCCCGCCGAGGGCCGCGCCGCGCTGGCCCGCATCGGCGGGCAGGCCGATCCGCCGCCCCACGACCCGCCCGGCGCCGACATGGCGCATCCGTTCCGTACCTGGCAGCGCGACGTCTTCATGCAGGCGCTGCGGCGGCACCTGGACCGCGATACCGACGTGCGCTGGCAGAGCGGCGGCGACGAGGAGAAGATCTGGATCCAGGTGCATGCTGCCGGCCATCCGGCCTGGATCGGCCTGCCGATGACGGCCGACGCGCAGGCCAGCGGCATCACGGCGGCCATTGCGCTGTCGGCGGCGCTGGCCACGCTGGCGGCGCTGACCGGCTACCTGCTGCAGCGCCACATCAACCGCCCGCTGCGCGATCTGGCGCAGGCGGCGCGCGAGATTCACGCTGGCGCGCTGCCCGCCCCGCTGCCCACCAGCGGGCCCACCGAGATTGCCGAGGTCAGCCGCGCCTTCAACGACATGACCGATGCGCTGCGCCAGGCCGAGACCACGCGCGCGCTGATGCTGGCGGGCGTCTCGCACGACATCCGCACGCCGCTCACCAAGCTGCGGCTGGCCATGGCGATGGCGCTGCCGCGCGGCACCGACGACGCTTTCGTGGGGTCCGTCGAGGGCTATCTCGATCACATCGACACGATCCTCCAGCAGTTCATGGACTACGCGGGCAGTGGCGAGAAAGAGGTGCCGCAGCCGGGCGACCTGAACGCGCTGGTCAGCCAGCTCGCGGCCGATTTCGCCGGGCTCGGCCATGAGTTCGCGCTGGAGCTGGGGCCGCTGCGGCCCGTGGCGTACCGCCCCACGAGCATGCTGCGGATGCTGATGAACCTGATGCAGAACGCGGTGAAGTACGGCAAGACCGGCCTGCTGGTGCGCACGTGGCAGGACGACGCCCGCGCCCATGTGGCGATCTGCGACCGTGGCACCGGCATCGGCGTGGCTGAGCTGGAGCGGCTGCGCGAGCCATTCAGCCGGGGCAGCAACACGCAGGGCGAAGGCGGCACCGGGCTTGGGCTGGCCATCGTCGACCGCATCGCGCGGCTGCACGGCGGCGCGCTGACGTTCCACGCGCGCGAGGGCGGCGGGCTGGCCGTGGTGGTGTCGCTGCCGGCGTGACATGGATTGACATAGTTCCTGGCTGGCTTGTGGCGCGGCTTCGTCCAATACTGGGTCTGCCCGGCACCGATGTCCGGTGCCACCCGAACCGGCAACTACCCAGCAAGGAATCCATCATGACCCACGTGCTCCACACCCTTTCCCGGCGCGCCAGCCACCTCGCCGTAGCCGCCGTGGCCGCCACCACGCTGCTGATGGCCGGCGGCGCATCGGCCGCGACGATGATCGCCGAGGCATCGGTCCCGGCATCGGTCGCCCCGGTGCGGCCGGACGTGGTCTACGTGCGCGGCTTCGACGCCGACGCGCGGCAGGTGAAGGTCGACGACACGATGGTCCACCGGCTCAAGGCGATGGCCACGGGCGACAACGCCGGCAGCGAGTCGACGCAGGCCGCCGACACCGCGCGCAACGCCACGGCCGACGAGATCGTCAAGCAACTCCAGGCCCGGGGCCTGCACGCGGTGCGCCTGGACGGCTTGGTGCCGGCCGACGCCAACGCGGTGATCGTCGAGGGCCGCTTCGACCGGATCGACGAAGGCATGCAGCGCCGCCGCACGCTGATCGGGCTGGGTGCTGGCCAGAGCGACGTGTCGGCGTCGGTGCAGGTGCTGTACCAGCCGGCCAACGCCGCCGCCGTGCCGCTGGCGCTGTTCGACACCCATGCCGACAGCGGCCACATGCCCGGCATCGCCGAAGTGGCCGGCGTGGGCGCCGCCGCCAGCCACGTGGCGCTATCGGCCGCGTCCGGCGTGGGCGTGCATGGCGCCACCGAACTCAAGCGCGACAGCGTGCAGGCCGAGGCGCGGCGCGTGGGCGATGCGGTGGCCACCCAGGTGCTGGCCGTGCTGGGCCAGGCGCCGGCCGCAGGTGCCGCGCGGCTCTGAAACCCGCGCCCCGGCAGGCAAAAGGGACGCCCCGGCGTCCCTTTCCTTTTCCTGATCGCTCAGATACATTGGCGTCTCGTGATCTGTCTGAAATGCCGTGAAACACTACACACGCGAAAATTTCCAGCTTACGCAAAGTGTTGGCTTTCACCTGAACCGGGCGCGCAACGGCCTGCTGATGGAGATGGATGCCGCGCTGCGCCCGCTGGACATCACCGCCCAGCAGATGGGCATCCTGCTGTCGCTGCTGCGCGGGGTGGCCAGCACCCCGCTGGAGGTCAGCCGGCTGCTCGGCATCGACACGGGCCTGATGACGCGGATGCTGGACAAGCTGGAAAACAAGGGCCTGCTCAAGCGCGAGCGCAGCGAGGACGACCGGCGCGTGATCCACCTGATCCTGTCGCCCAAGGGCAGGGCGGTGGCCGCCCAGGTGCCCGAGATCGCGCCCGAGGTGCTGAACCACCGGCTGCGCAATTTCTCCGTCGACGAATTCAACGAGTTCATGCGGCTGCTGCGCAAGTTCGCGGACGGCGAGTAGGCCGTCCGCACGCGGTCAGGCTGCCGGGGCGGGCTTGCGCACGGTGAAGTCGGCCGCGAACGCCACCGCCATCGCCACCGCGCCGCAGGCAAAGATCAGCGCGTGGTTCTCGTGGGTGTGCGAGAACAGCCAGGCGTAGCCATAGCCGCCCACGGCCTGGAACAGCGCGAACGACGCGGTGGCGCGGCTCCACGCGGCGCGTTGCGCCACGGGGTCGTGCGGCAGCAGTTCCTGCACGCGGCCGAGCACCATCGGCACGATGCCGGTGGTGCAGGCGCCCAGCACCAGCGTGGCCGTCCAGAGCGCGGCCGGCGCATGGCACAGCGCCAGCATCGCGGCGGCCAGCCCCTGCAGCGCCATCGCGATGCGGTAGCCGTTGCGATAGCCAAGGCGCGGCCCGATCCAGCCGGTCAGCAGCGGCCCCGCAATGGCGGCCACGCCGTACAGCACCCAGTAACGCGCGCCCACCGCCGCACCCTGGCCCAGCCCGCGCGCGACGAAATCCACGAGCAATACCATCGCCGGCACCAGCCCGAGCGCGTTGGCCGCGTACTGCACGTAGATCACGCGCAGCGCGTGGCGCTGGCCGGACAGCGCGCCGTCCGCCGCATGGTGTCCGGCCGCGGTGGCGGCGGGCATGGCCGGCGGCGTATCGGCGGCGAACCAGCCCGTCCAGCTCAGCGCGGTGAGCACCAGCGCGACGGCGCCGAGCCCGAACCACGTGGCGCGCAGGCCGAGCGTAAGCAGCTCCGGCACCAGCGTGCCCGACGCGGCAATGCCGAGCCCCAGCCCCAGGAAGATCATCCCGCTGACCAGCCCGCGCCGGCCCGGGGCGATGTGCGGCAGGATGGCCGTGGCCACCAGCACCATGATCGCGCCGCCCGACAGCCCCGACAGGAAGCGCCAGACGAAGAACCACCCCACCGACACCGGGAACGCGCACGCAAAGAACGCGGCGGTGGCCGCGACCATCAGCCAGCGCAGCGCGTGGCGGTTCGACAGCCGCGCGGCCAGCGGCCGGCCCAGCAGCGCACCAGCCAGGTAGCCGGCAAAGTTGGCCGCGCCCAGCGCGACCGTATCGGCGGCGCTGAACCAGTGGGCCTGGATCAGCGACGGTATCAGCGGGGTATAGGCAAAGCGGGCCAGGCCGATGGCGACAAGGCTGGCGCACAGGCCCGCAAATGCGGCGTGCAGGGCGCGGGCGTCGAGCGTGCGGCCATCGGGCACGGGTGGATGGGAAGCGGTGGCGGGGGCATCGGCGGACATGGGGTTCCTTCGGCTGGGTCGGGACGAGTGCCCGCGCCACGTGGCGGGTGGCCGCGCGGGACGTGCACGTCGGGATAGGGGGAGTGGAGGCTAGCGGGCCGGCAGGCCCAGCGACGCCAGCGCGGGCCGCACCGCCGCCTCCAGCAGCGCGCGGTCCGGCATCACGCGCGACAGCACGCGCATGCCCACCTGCAGCGACAGCAGCATCGCGGCCGCCTCGTCGGGGTCATGGCCGGGCGCGATGGTGCCGTCGGCCTGCGCGCCGCGCACGGCGCGGGCAAAGAAGTCGCGCAGCAGCGACAGCTCCTGCGCCACGGCGGCCTGGAGTTCGGGATCGTCGTTCGAGGCTTCCAGCGCCGTGTTGATCAGCATGCAGCCCCGGTTCGGCAGCTCGGTGGCGCCGCGCTCGACGCTTTCGGCAAAGAACTGCACCAGCGCCTGCGCCGGCGCGAAACCGGCCTCGATGCGCGCGATGCGCTCGCGCAGCGTGCGGTTCAGGTAGTCGTCCAGCGCCTGCAGGAAGAGCTGGCGCTTGTCGCCGAACGCGTTGTACAGGCTGGGCTGGGTCAGGCCCATCGCCTGCGTCAGCTCGCGCGTGGACGTGGCGTGGTAGCCCTTGGCCCAGAAGGTGTGCTGGGCGGCCGACAGCGCGGCGTCGGCGTCGAATTGGCGGGGTCGTGCCATCGCATCCCTCGTTTTGTATCGATCAGTATGAAACCGTGGAAGCGATTATAGATCGCTCGATACAAAACGCAAGGCGGAGGCAGTGACCCCGCCGGCGGCAGGGGCAAGGCAGGGTCAGCCGCCGATGGCCACCTGCCGCGCGGCCACGTTGCGCGCCAGCGCCGCGTCGTGCGTGACCAGCATCAGCGCGCAGCCGCGTTCGGCCGCGGCCTCGACCATCAGGTCGATCACCTCGCGCTGCGTGAGCGGGTCCAGCCGCGACGTGGGCTCGTCGGCAAACAGGAAGACCGGGTCGACCAGCAGCGCACGCAGCAGCGCAAACCGCTGCAGCTCGCCGCCGGACATGGCCGTCGGCCGCCGCTCCAGCAGCGCCGGGCGCAGGTGCATGCGCGCCATCAGCGGTGCGATCCGGCTGGGCGGCATGCGGTGGCGCGCGCACAGGTCGTGCAGCGCGCGGCCCATCGTGCGCGCCGGCGCAAAGGCCGAGGCGGGGTCCTGGTACAGCTTCTGGAAGCGCTCGCGCGCCACCTGCGGCGCGCGGCGCACGGTGCCGGCATCGGCGGGCAGCAGGCCGAGCAGCACGTTGCCCAGCGTCGACTTGCCGCTGCCGCTCGGGCCCGTCACGGCCAGCCGCTCGCCGGCGCGCAGCGTCAGGTCGATCTGCCGGAACAGCGGCCGCCCGCCAAGCTGCTTGGCGAGGCCGCTGGCGTGCAGCACCGTGTCGCCCGTGGCGGGATGGGGCCGCGCCGGCCACGCGTCGGGCGCGGCGGCCAGCAGCGTGCCCGTGTACGGATGGCGCGGCGCGCGCAGCAGGTCTGCGGCGGGCCCCTGTTCGACGATCTGGCCGTCGCGCAGCACGGCCACGTCGCCGCCCAGCGCGCGGGCCACGGCAAGGTCGTGGGTGATGGCCAGCACGGCGCAGCCGTCGCGCAGCGCGGCCTGTAGCTGGGCGATGACCGCGTCGCGCCAGTGCGGATCGAGCCCCTTCGTCGGCTCGTCGACGATCAGCACCGGCGCGCGGCCGGCCCGTGTGATTGCCAGCGCCGCGCGCTGCGCCATGCCGCCGGACAGCGTGCCCGGCCAGGCGTCGCCGGCCTGCGGCATGCCCAGCGCGGCCAGGTCGTGCGCGGATTGCTGCCACGCCGCGCGCCAGGACTGGCCGCCGACCAGCGCGTGCGTCTCCGCCAGTTGGCGGCCCAGCCGCATGGTCGGGTCCAGCGCCAGCGCGGGCTCCTGCGGCAGCAGCGCCAGCCGCCGGCCCCAGGCGGCACGGCGCGCGCGTACGTCCATCGCCGCGAATTGGCGCTCGCCCAGCGTGATCCGGCCGTCCGCGCGCAGCCCGCGCGGCAGCGTGCCGAGGATGGCGTGGGCCAGCAGGCTCTTGCCCGCGCCGCTTTCGCCGATCAGCGTCAGCGCGCGGCCGGCCACGAGGTTGAACGAGAACGGCCCGATGCGCGGCCCGGTGGCGCTGCCGACGGTGAGCGCGTCCACGCGCAGCAGGATGTCGGACGCCGGCGTCATGGCACGTCTCCCTGCGCGTCGTCGCGCCCGCTCAGCATCACCAGCGCCAGCGTGGCCAGCGTCAGCACGACGATCGGGCTGGCGATGATCCACGGCGCCTCGGCCGCGTAGGGCAGCAGTTCGGTCATCATCAGTCCCAGTTCGGCCTGCGGCGGCTGCGCGCCGAGCCCGACAAAGCCCATGGCGGCCAGCGCCAGCACCGCCGCGCTGGCGCCAAAGCACATCAGCGTGGCCAGCAGCGGCAGCAGCGCTGGCAGCACGTGGTGGCGCAGGATGTAGGCCGGCCCGAAGCCGAGCAGCCGCGCCGCTTCCACATGCGGACTGGCCAGCACCACGCGCGCGGTGGCGCTGGTCAGCCGGAAGTATTCGACCCAGAGCACCAGCGACAGCCCCACGTAGAGCGGCCAGTACGCGCCCGGCGCAAACGCGCTGAGCAGCAGCACCAGCAGCAGGCCGGGCAGCGCCAGCACCGTGTCGGCCAGCCCGTTGGCGATGCGCAGCAGCCAGCCGCCGCGCCACGCGGCAGCCAGGCCCAGCAGCGTGCCCGGAATGGCCGCCGACAGCGCGCTGGCCAGCGCCAGCCCCAGCGACAGCCGCGTGGCACTGGCCAGCCGGGCCAGCATGCTGCGGCCCAGGTGATCGGTGCCCAGCGGCTCACCCCACGCCGGCCCCTGCAGGATCGCGTACAGGTCCTGCTCGAACGGCGCGCGCGCCGCCAGCCATGGCGCGGCCACCGCGAACGCCAGCAGGCAGAGCAGCAGGCCGATGCCCAGACGGCGGCGCGTCACCATGACGCCCCCCGCGCAACGCGCACGCGCGGATCGATCCACGCGCAGGCCAGGTCGACCAGCGCATTCAGCGCGACGAACAACAGCCCCATGACGATGGCCGTGCCCTGGATCATCGGAATGTCCCGCCCGAAGATCGCGTGGACCAGCGCATGGCCAATGCCGGGCCACGCGAACAGTGTCTCGATGACCACCACGCCCTCCACCAGGTAGACGAGCTGCACGCCCAGGTAGGCCACCAGCGGAATTGCGGCGTTGCGCACGCCATGGCGGTACAGCGCCTGCGCGTCGCCCAGGCCCTTGGTGCGGGCAAACTGGAAGTAGGGCGCGGCCGTGACCGACGCCATCGCGTGGCGCGCCACGCGCATCGCCGTGGCCGACAGCCCCAGGCCCAGCGTCAGCGCCGGCAGCAGCAGCGTGCCGTGGGTGTCGTGGCCGCCGGCCGGCACGAGGTTCCATTCGATGGCCAGCACGCTGACCAGCACGATGCCCAGCACGAATGGCGGCAGCGCGCGCAGCAGCACCGACGCCACCAGCGTGGCGCGGTCCGCCAGCCCGCCCGCGCGCAGCCCGGCCGCAAAGCCCAGCGGCACGGCGATGGCGCACGACACGGCCAGCGCGGCCAGCGCCAGTTGCAGCGTATGGCCGAGCTGATGCGCGATCTCGTCGGCCACGCGCGCGCCGGTCACCACGGACACGCCCAGGTCGAACCGCAGTAGCTGGCTCCACCATTGCAGCAGTGCGTGCGTCCACGGCTGGTCCAGCCCCAGCTCCGCGCGCACGGCCTCGGCGGCGGCCGTGGTCACCATGTCGTAGCCATAGCGGCCGGCGGCGATGCGGTAGGCGATATCGCCCGGCAGCAGCCGCATCATCAGGAAGCCCAGCGTGCCGACCAGCGCGGCCACGACCAGCGCCTGCATCGTCCGCTGCAGCACGATGCGGCCGACCAGCGATCCGGGCGCCGCCATGGCGCGCGGCTGGTCCGAGGGTTCGCCCGGCAGGGCCGCCACGCGATCGGTCATCGGTTCCACTCCATCTGTGTCAGGCGGTACGTGCGTTCGAACGGGTCGATCGACACGCCGCGCAATTGCGGGCTGGCCGCCAGGGTCTGGCGATACCAGACCACGGGAATCAGCGGCAGGTCGCGCTGCAGCGTGCCGGCGACGGTGCGGCGCAGCGCGGCCGCGTCGGCTTCGCTGGCGGCGGGCAGGGCGGCCAGTGCATCGGTCACGTCGGGTGCGCGCCAGTGCATCGGGCCCCAGTCGCCGCCGTCGCCGGCCGGGCCGCCGAGGTCCTGCGCCACGGTGCCGAATGCGTCGGGCACCACGCCGTAGTTGCGTGACATCAGCGCCATCTCCAGCGAGCCGTCGCGGTGGCCCAGCGGAATCTCGCTGGAATTGCCGACCGCCACGCGCACGGCGATGCCGACCTGGCGCAGTTGCTCCTGGATGGCCGTGGCGATGACCGGCAGTTCGGGGCGGTCCGGGAACGAGCGCAGCGTCAGGGCGAAGCGATCGTCACCGCGCCGCAGCGTGCCGTCGGGCCCCGGGCGCCAGCCGGCGGCGGCAAGCAACGCGCGGGCGCGGACGGGATCGGTCGGCAGCGGCGGCAGCGCCGGGTCGTGCCAGCCGGGCAGCGCGGGCGGGAACAACTGCGCCGCCGCCAGCGACCGGTCGCGCAGGATGGCCGTGGCGATGCCGGCACGGTCGAGCGCGAGCGACATCGCCTGCCGCACGCGCACGTCGGCCAGCAGCGGGTGGGCCGCATTGAGCTTGAGCACGGTCGTGCGCGGCAGTGTCACCGCGTGCAGCCGCACGCTGGCGCGCTGCGCCAGCCGCACCACGCTGCCCGGATCGAGCCCGTAGGCCAGGTCGGCCTGGCCGCCCTCGGCCATCAGCGCGCGCATCTCGGCACGACCGACGGACAGGTAGCTGGCCCGCGCGATGGCCGGACGCGCGCCCTGCCAGCCGTCGAACGCGGCCACGGCAAAGCGCTGCGGCGGTTCCAGTTCGACGATCCGGTACGGCCCGCTGCCGACGATCGTGCGCACCGTGCCGTCTGGCCCGAACGCGGACGGCGCCAGCACCTGCGTGCTGCTGTGCGACAGCAGCGCCGGCAGCGGCGCGAAGGGCCGGGTCAGGCGGATGCGGATGGTTTCGGCGGGCGTGTCTGCCGCCGCGATGGCGGCGATCGGTGCCACGCCCAGCACGCCGGCCGCGTGGCGGGCGCGTTCCAGCGCCGCCGCCACGTCGGCTGCACGCACCGGCGCGCCGTCATGGAAGCGTGCGCCGGGGCGCAGCGTGAACGTCCACAGCAACTGGTCGGCGCTGACCGTCCACTGCCGGGCGAGCCCCGGCGCGGGGCGTCCGGCCGCGTCGTAGTCGACCAGCGTCTCGGTGACCTGCATCCGCGAGAACAGGTAGCCGTTGCGCAGCGGGTCGAGGCTGGACAGCTCCCACGGGCCGATCACGCGCAGCGTGCGGTCGGGCGCTACCGTGGCGCGGCCCGGGGCTGTGGCCAGCCACGGCGCCAGCGCGGCGGCGCCCAGCAGGCGGCGCCGCCGGGGGGATCGGGGCGGCATCGGCATCAGTAGCTGAGCCGCAGGCCCAGCCGCACCGTGCGGCCTTCGCCGGGGGCGATCCAGACGTTGCTGTACGAGCTGGCGTAGTAGGTGCGGTCGAACAGGTTGTTGACGTTCAGCGTCACGCGCACGGCCTTGCTGTACTGCCAGTAGGCCAGCACGTCGGCCAGCGTGTAGGCGGGCAGCGAGAAGGTGTCCTGCGTGTCGCCGCTGCGCGCGCCCACGTAGCGCACGCCGGCGCCCACGCCGTAGCGCTGGCCCACGGGCGCGCGGTCCTCGTAGATCGCCATCAGGCTGCCGCTGGTGCGCGGCACGTTGGCCAGCGGCGTGCCGGCGGCCAGCCGGGCGTCCTGGGTGACTTCGGCATCGGTGAACGCAAAGCTGCCGGTCACGCGCCAGTGGTTGCCGATGCGGCCGGCCACGTCCAGTTCCACGCCCCGGCTGCGGGCCTCGCCGGCGGCGATCTGGAACGACGTGTTGGCCGGATCGGTGGTCAGCACGTTGCGCTTGCGGATGTCGAACAGGGCCAGCGTGGCGGTGGTGCGCTGGTCGGCGGAGACGTACTTGACGCCGGTTTCGGCCGCGCGGCCGTGCTCGGGCGAGAACGCGTCGCCGCTGGCGTCGCTGCCGGGGTTGGGCCGGAACGACTTGCTGGCGTTGGCGAACAGCGACACCGTGGGCGTGGCCAGGTAGGTCACGCCGATGCGGGGCGAGAACGCGGTCTGGTGCTGGCTGGCGGTGGTGGCGCGCAGGCGGTTGTCGAGCGACTGGTTGTAGATGTCGAAGCGCGCGCCGGCCAGCACGCGCCACCGGTCGCCCAGCCGAAGCTGGTCCTGCGCGTACAGGCCGACGTTGGTCTGGCGCTCGTAGGTGCTGGTGTTGGGCAGCAGCGACGGCGGCGTCTGGCCGTAGACCGGGTCGTAGATGTCGATGGCGTACGGCGCGGCCGCCGTGGGGTTGCGCCGCAGCATGACCTGGGTGTTGCTGAAGCGGTAGGTATCCACGCCCAGCAGCAGTTCGTGGCCCACCGGGCCGGTGTCGAAGCGGCCGGTCACGTCGGCCTGCAGCGACAGGTCGTCGGACTGGAAGTCGCGGTAGCGGCGCTGGCGCGTCAGCGTGCGGTTGTCGGGCAGCAGCGCGGTGGCCTCGGTGGAGTAGCCCTCCAGCGAACCGCCGCGGTAGGCCATGGCCACGCGGCCCTTCCACCGGTCGGAAAACTCGTGCTCGACCGAGAGCTGGTGTGACTGGCTGTCCAGCCGGATGTCGCCGTCGCCGGGCTCGCCCAGGAAGCGCGAGCGCGGCAGCGCGTCGAGCCGGCCCGCGACGGCCACGATGCCGCGGTCCAGCGGCACGGTGTAGCGCTGGAACTCGGCGGTGTACTGGATCACGGTGCGCGGGCCGAGCATCCACGTGAACGACGGCGCCAGCAGGAAGCGGCGGCTGTTGACGAAGTCGCGCGTGCTGCCGTCGTGCTCGGCCACGGCGATCAGGCGGCCGGCCACGTCCTGGCCCAGCGCGCCGGTGACGTCGGCCGACGCGCGGTAGCGGTCGTGGTTGCCCACCTCGAAGCCATAGGTCTGCGCCGGCTTGAACTGCGGCGTCCTGGTGACGAGGTTGATGACGCCGCCGGGGTCCGCGCTGCCGTAGAGCGACGATGCCGGGCCCTTCAGCACCTCGATGCGCTCGATGGTGGCCGTGTCGCGCGGGGCGGTGTAGCCGCGGTTGGCGGCAAAGCCGTTGACGAGGTAGCCCGCGCCGGTGTTCTCGTTGCCGGTGAAGCCGCGGATGGCGAAGTTGTCCCACAGGCCGCCCAGGTTGTTCTGGCGCGACACGCCGCTCACGTAGTCGAACGTGTCGTCGAGCCGCGTGGCCGCGGCGTCATCGATCAGCGTGCGCGGCACCACCTGTACCGACTGGGGCACCTCGCGCAGCGGCGTGTCGGTGCGCGTGGCGCAGGTGGCGTAGGGCGTGGCGGCGGCGCGGACCGATACCTCGGGCAGGGTTTGATCCTCCGCGGCGCCGGCGAATGGCGAGGTGGCGGCGGTGGCGGCAAAGAAAAAGGCGGGCGGGAGGCGGCGTCCGGACATGGGCAGGCGAGGGCGTCGTTATTGCAACAGTGTTGCATTATTAACGAGACGCCCGCGTCACGCCAGCTTTTTTTGTCTTCAGCAAGGCCGGCATCGCGCCGGCCTTTTTTTTGCCTGTCACCACACAGAAAGATCAAGCAAATGTGACGTTGTGGGAATTGTCTTACGAATGTTTCAGCAGCGGACTTCTGCTTTGGCAAGGTCGCAAAACATAACCTGCAACTACAGCAGGGCCACAACGCAATCCAGTGCAAGTCACACGGAGATTGCCGGGCCTGATCAGTATCCACCTCGAGAAAAGGAGCACGACATGATTGCAAAGAAGTGGCTGAGTGCAGCAGTTTGTTCGCTGATGGTTGCCGCCCCGGTGGGCGTGGCGTACGCACAGGCCGGCTCCAAAGCCGACTATGACGCCGCCGTGAAGCAGGCCGACGCGGACTACAAGACCGCCAAGAGCCGTTGCGACGGCCAGTCGGGCAACGCCAAGGACGTCTGCAAGGCTGAAGCCAAGCGTGACCACGACGTGGCCAAGGCCAACGCCGAAGCCAAGCGCGACGGCACCGAGAAGGCCCACGCCAAGGCCCTGAAGACCAAGGCCGACCGTGACTACGACGTCGCCAAGGAAATGTGCGACGACAAGAAGGGCAACGACAAGGACGTGTGCGTGAAGGAAGCCAAGGCTACCCACGAACGTGCCCTGAGCAGCGCCAAGGTCGAGAAGGCTGCCGCCACCGGCACCAGCACCGACGTGGCCGAGGCCCGCGCCGACGCCCGCAAGGACACCGCCGACGCCGCCTACAAGGCTGACAAGGAAAAGTGCGATGCCATGTCCGGCGATGCCAAGGACAAGTGCCAGGCCAACGTGAAGGCCAAGTACAACAAGTAATCCGTCATCCACAGTCCATCGCAAGGCGCCAGTCGGACGGCTGGCGCTTTGCATGATCCGCAGTCCACTGACACGAAGGAGCCAGATATGAACTGGGACCAGATCGAAGGCAAATGGGACCAAGCCAAGGGCAAGGTCAAGGAAAAGTGGGGCAAGCTGACCGACGACGACATCGCGGTCATCAACGGCAAGCGTGACCAGCTCGCCGGCCGTATCCAGGAACGCTACGGCTACACGAAGGAACAGGTCGAGGACGAGATGAAGGCCTGGGAGCGCGACACGCGCTGGTAAGCCACCGGGCCCGCAAGGGCCGGCTGGATGTCGTGCGCGGACACGCATGGCATGCACCAAGGGCGGCGGAGCTTCGGCTCCGCCGCTTTTCGTTTGTCTCCGCCCATGTCAACGGCTTGTCAAATTTGTAACGGCGTCAACGCGGAATATTTCGGCGCGTTACGAATGATTACGAGCGGGCCTGCTTCCCCACGACAAGAAAAAACGGCAGGCCGCCGGCTGCACCCGGCTTCGGGTCGCGGCACGCAGGGTCTACACCACGCGACCAGGTTCCGCAGAAGGACCGGCGCGCCAGACAGGGGAGCAGTCAGTCGTGCATGGGCCAGTATCGTGTCTGCAAGGGCTTGCAAAAGCCCGGGCAGGGGGAATCTTTGACTTTTTTCCGAGCCAGTACGTCCGTTACCTGACAGCCGTGGCGTCGGTTTCCAGGTTTTGTTATCCGGTGGGCAGCCGCAAATGGCTGTCGCGCCGCATCAAGCTCGTCGCGCTGTCGGCGCTGCACGGGCGGATCGCGCGGCCGTGGCTGCGGGCGGCGGCGTCGTGCGCGCTGCTGCAGCGCGTGGTGACCGCGCGGCCGGTGCTGCTGGAACGGCCTTACCGGCCGCTCGGCGCCAACGGGCTGTGCTTTGCCGAGCGGGCGCGGCTGGTGCTCGATCACTACGCGGCCGTGCGCGACACGCTGCCCGTCTGCGTTTGCGACAGCGTCTACCTGTCCGGTGGCATGACACGGTCGTTTGCCGAGGGCGCCTACACGCTGCGGCTGGCCGATGCCGGACAGAACACGCGCGAGGGCGAGCTGGCGTTCTACTGGACCGATACGGCGACCGGCGCCTGCCTGTCGCAGCTCTCCTTCTATCTGCGGCGTGGTGCCGACGGCCCCGAGATCTACATCGGCGGCCTGCAGGGGCCGATGCATGACGCCAGCCTCGACTGGATCCGCGCGTCCACACGTGCCTGCGAAGGGCTGCGGCCCAAGGATGCGGTGATGCAGGCGCTGTTCGGGTTTGCCCGGCGCATTGGCGCGCGCCGCATCGTCGCGGTCTCGCGCGCCAACCACGTGGGACGGCACCGGCTGCACGCGCGGCAGATCCAGTGCGACTACGAAGGCTTCTGGGCCGAGTACCACGGCGTGGCGCTGCCCGATGGCAACATCGAGATGCCGGCGCAGCCGCCCGAGCGCGACATTGCCGAAATCGCCTCGAAGAAGCGGTCGGCGTGGCGGCGCAAGCAGGCGCTGGCGGCGTTGATCCGCGATACGGTGGCCGATGCGCTGCACCCGGCATCCCACGCCGCCGGCAACGACGACGGCCTGCCGGCCATCGTCCCGGCCGCCTGATCCCTGGCGGCCTGCAGGGCGAAACGGCGCGGCGTAAACCCTAGTAGTCTAGCTACCTAGACTTTTACTAGAGTCCGGTATCGGCCCTCCCGCCACGCGTGCCGCGTGCGGCGGGGGGCTGCCTGCCGCCACCGATGCCGGACGCCAACGAACTCCTTTCCCGCAGCCGCGAACCCGTCTACCTGCAGCTCGCCACGATCTTTCGTCGACAGATCGAAAGCGGCGCGTGGCAGCCGGGCGAGCAGATTCCGTCGCTCGACGCGCTGTGCCGCCAGTACGGCGTGGCGCGCATGACGATGCACCACGCGCTGTCCCAGCTCGATGCCGAGGGCCTGGTGGACCGCGCGCGCGGCCGGGGCACCTTCGTCAAGGCCGCCGGCCGGGCGCGCCGCCCGATGGCGCTGCCGACGAGCTGGCACGAAGCCGTGGCCGTGGGCGGCCAGCTATCGACCGAAGCCATTGTCGAGTCGACGGCCGACGTCAGCCTGCCCACCGACCTGGGCATGCCCTGCGACTTTCGCCGGGCCGACGCCTACCACTTCCTGCACCGCGCGCACCGCGTGGACGGGCGGCCGTTCGCCGTGGGCGAGGTCTACATTGCCGCCGATGTCTTTGCGCGCGAGCCCGAGGCGTTCCGGCAGGGCGCGTCGGTGCCGGTGCTCGACCGGTTTCCGGGCCTGACGGTCAGCGCGGCGCGCCAGCGGCTGACCATCGTGCCGGCCGGCGCCGAGGCCGCGCGCGCGCTGGCGCTGGCCGTGGGCGCGCCGGTGGCCGAGCTGCGCCGCTTCGCGTGCGTGGACGACGTCATCGTCTATTACGCACGCATCGAATTCCCCACCGAGTACGTCTGCCTGGACTTCGACCTGCTCGCCAACCCTTCCTGACACCGCCAACCCGTACGGATACCCAGATGGAGACTCAAGACAAGATGAACGGCGCGGAAAGCCTGGTGAAGACGCTGCTGGCCTGCGGCGTGGACACCTGCTTTGCCAACCCCGGCACCAGCGAGATGCACTTCGTGGCCGCGCTCGACCGCATTCCCGGCATGCGCTGCGTGCTGGGGCTGTTCGAAGGCGTGGTCACCGGCGCGGCCGATGGCTACGCGCGCATGGCCGACAAGCCGGCCGCCACGCTGCTGCACTGCGGCCCGGGGCTGGCCAACGGGCTGGCGAACCTGCACAACGCGCAGCGCGCGCAGACGCCGATCGTCAACATCGTCGGCGACCAGGCCACCTACCATCGCCCGCTCGATGCGCCGCTCACGGCCGATACCGAGGGCTGGGCCCGCCCGGTGTCGGTCTGGACGCGCACCGCGACGCACGCGGCGTCGGTCGGTGCCGATGCGGCCGCCGCCGTGCAGGCCGCGCGCGGCGCGCCGGGCGGCATCGCGAGCCTGATCCTGCCGTCCGACGTGTGCTGGGACGACGGCGGCCAGGTGGCCGGGCCGCTGCCCGCGCTGCCGGTGCCGAAGGTGTCGCCCGATGCCGTGCAGAAGGCTGCGCGCGTGCTGCGCAGCGGCCAGCCGACGCTGATCGTGCTGGCCGGCGCGGCGCTGCGCGAAGCGGCGCTGGCCGATGCGCACCGCGTCGCCGCCGCCACGGATGCGCGGCTGATCACGCCGATGTCGAACGCCCGCGTGACGCGCGGCCGGGGCCGGCTGGCCGTTGACCGCATTCCGTATTCGGGCGACGCGGCGCGCCAGAAGCTGGCTGGCATCCGCAACGTGATCCTGGTGGGCGCGCCGCCGCCGGTCACGTTCTTCGCGTATCCGGGCAAGTCGCCGCGCCCGTATCCCGAGGATGCGGTGATCCACGTGCTGGCCCGCGCCGAGGAAGACCTGGGCGAGGCACTGGCGCGGCTGGCCGATGAAGTGGGCGCACGGGGCGCGGCGCTGCCCGCGTCCACGCCCCCGGTCACGGAAGTCGCGCGCGGCGCGATCACGTCGGAAGCGGTGGCGCAGTCGCTGACCGCGCTGCTGCCCGAGCAGGCCGTGGTGGTGGAGGAAAGCGTGAGCTTTGGCCGCGCGTTCTATCCGGGCACGGTGCACGCGGCGCCGCACGACTGGCTGCAGCTGACTGGCGGCGCCATCGGCGCGGGCCTGCCGCTGGCCACGGGCGCGGCCATCGCGTCGCCGGGCCGCCGCGTGGTGGCGCTGCAGGCCGACGGCTCGGGCATGTACACGCTGCAATCGCTGTGGACCATGGCGCGCGAGCGGCTGGACGTGACCGTGGTGCTGCTGGCCAACCGCAAGTACGCCATCCTGCTCGGCGAGCTGGCCGGCGTGGGCGCCAATCCCGGCAAGACGGCGATGGACATGCTGGACCTGGGCAACCCGGACCTGGACTGGGTGGCGATGGCCAACGGCATGGGCGTGGAGGCCGCGCGCGCCGATACGATGGACGCGTTCAACGACCTGTTTGCCAGCGCCAACCAGCGCAAGGGGCCGTTCCTGATCGAACTGGTGATCTGACCGCGCGCCGATCCACCTGATCCAGCGTCTTCCATTGTGGCAACCGTTGGCGCCCCCCAGCATGGGGGCACCCCAACGGCCACAACGGAGGTCATCATGAGGCAGGCATGGATTGGCTTGGCGGCGCTGGCGAGCCTGCCGGGCTTGCCCGGCTGCGTGCACACGCCACCGCCCACGCAGACGCTTACCGACGGCAGCAACAACATCGTCTGCAATTTCTCGCACCGGCTGCCCGACGACCCCATCGTCTATCCGGGCCAGCCGGGCATCTCGATGCAGCACGACTTCTTCGGCAACACCACGGCCAACGCGTACACCACGGCCAGCACGCTGCAGCGCGTGTCCGGCACGACCTGCGAGAACGCGGCCGATGCGTCGGGCTACTGGGCGCCGTCTCTGCGGCTGCCGGACGGCACCGTGGTGGCGCCGATGTACCAGAAGACCTACTACACGAACCAGGCCGTGCCTTCGAGCCGCCGGGTGACGGTGCGGCCGTTCCCGCTGGGGCTGCAGATGATGGTCGGCGACCATTCCGGCAGCGGGCCGAACCCGCGCGTCTCGTTCCTGTGCACGGGCCGGGGCTACACCAACACGATCCCGACCAACTGCAAGCCCGACCCGGAGACCGGCACGCAGTTCAACATCGGCATGAACTTCCCCACGTGCTGGGACGGCCGGACGCTGGCGCCGGTGATGGGCGGCCGCGACAACATGGCCTACCCGGACAACGACGGCAACTGCCCGGCCGGCTACCCGGTGCACCTGCCCGAGGTGAACATGAACATCGCGTACCGGCTGGGGCAGATCACGGACCTGACGAACGTGCAGCTTTCGCTCGATCCGGAGCTGGATGCGCAGGGCAACGTGGTGCGCCAGCGCTGGGGGTCGCTGTACACGGCCCATGGCGACTTCTTCATGGGATGGCGCGAGCAGGCGGCGCGGTTCATGGTCGAGTACTGCATGAACAAGGGCCGCGTGTGCAACCGGGAGGTGGCCTACGCCTATGACGAGGTGGCCGAGGATGCCACCGTGCGCAGCGGCGACGCCACCAACCGGGGCGGGGAGCCCGCGCTGTACGCCGAGCAGGCCAGCGGCACGACGCCCGAGTCGACCATCTACATCAAGGTGCGCTTCCCGTCGGGCGCGGCGGCGCTGCCGCCGGACTTCGCGGCGCGCTACGTGCTGCTGGTGGACGGCGGCAACGTGACCGACACGTCGGCCGTCAACATCCACGCGTACAGCGTGTCCACGGCGTGGTCGGAGCAGACGATCTCGGGCACTAACGCGCCGGCGTGCAGCGGCACCAGCGCCGCGCTCTACCTCGACAACACGATGCAGTACCGGGGCTTCACGGTCACCCAGGCCGTCAACGAGGCGCTGGCCGCCGGGCGGAACACCGTGGCGTTCTGCATCCGCGGCGCGGGCGCGGGGCGGGTGTTCCAGTTCAGCAGCCGGGAGAGCGCCAACAAGCCCGTGCTGTACCTGATCGCCGTGAATCCGCTGCCAAGCTGAGCGTCAGCGGTCGACCTCGGCCCAGGCCGACATGGCCTGGCCGCCGGCGTCGTCGCCGGTCCAGAGCACGACCTTGCCCGGTGTGGCGGGGTCGTCCATGCCGCCGACGGTCACCGTGTCCTGGTGGAACAGCGGCGCCACGCCCCGGAAGCCGAAGCGGCGCACGCGGGCGTGGGGCCGGGCCTGCCGCAGCAGCTCCAGCGTCAGCATGGCCTGCAGCGGGCCATGGACGATCAGGCCCGGATAGCCTTCCACGTCGCGCACGTAGTCGAGGTCGTAGTGGATGCGGTGGCCGTTGAACGTCAGCGCCGAGAAGCGGAACAGCATCACCGGATCGGCCTGGAGCGTGCGGCCGAACTGCGCCGCATGCGGCAGGCGGGGGCGCGGCGGCTGGGGCTGGCCGCGCTCGGGCATCGCGCGGTAGACGATGTCGTGGCGCTCGGTCAGCCGGGTTTCGCCGTCGACCGTGTACTGGTGGTCGATGCCCACGAACCACAGCTCGCCGGTGCGGCCCGACTTGTGCTGGACATCGGCAATCGTCGACGTCTTGGTGACCGTCTCGCCGACCGACAGTCCCCGGTGGAACGTCAGCTCGCCGCCGGCCCACATGCGGCGTGGCAGCGGGACGGGCGGCAGGAAGCCGCCCAGCGCCGGGTGCCCGTCCGGGCCCAGCGTGTGCTGCGGCGCGCGCGGCAGGAAGTAGAGCCAGTGCCAGAGCGGCGGCAGCGGCTGCGCGGCGATGGCGGGGCCGTCGAGGTCGAAGGTGGCGGCCAGCGCGTGCACGGGTTCGGCGGCGAGCGTCTCGGTGCGCGTTTCCGAGCGGCCGATCCATTCGCGCAGGTGTTCGAGCGTAGGGGTGGTCATCGTGGCTCCAGAGGTCATTGGGCGGCGGGCAGCCAGTCGTTGACGTGCGCCTCGCGGTCCAGGCGCCAGACGCGCGCGATGATGGCGCGCATCTCGGCCTCGCTGGCGCCGTGGCGGAACGCGCCAAGCTGCACGGCCTTGGCTTCCAGCTCGGGCCGCGACAGCGTGTTGTCGGGGTCGCCCTTGGGCACGTCCACGCGCGCTTCGAGCGTGCGGCCGTCGGTGGTGCGCACGGTCACGCGGCCAATCCACTGGCGCGGATAGGCGGCGTTGATCTCGTCGTCGAGCGCCATCGACACCCGGTTGCAGAATGCGGCGATGCGCGGGTCCTGCAGCGCGTGCTGCTCGAACTCGCCCAGGCCGGCGTGCGCATGCACGGCCACCAGGCCCAGCACCGTGCCCATCGAGAACTTGGCCTGGTGGATCGTGACCGGGTTGACCACGGGGCCGAGCACGTCGATGGCGCCCTGGTGCACGTGGGCCGTCACGGCGTCGATCTGGTCGGCCTGCAGCCCCTCGCGCAGCATCAGCGCCTTGAGCGCGTCGGCGGCGGGGTGGGTGTGGCGGCACGACGCGAAGAACTTGAACGACGTCTCGGCCGTGGCCCAGCGCGTGCCCAGGCCGTCGGTCAGCGCGGCGGGGTTGGCGTCGCTGGACATGCCGGCGGCCATGCCCTGCGCGCCTTCGAGGATCTGCTTCGCCCCGGTAAAGCCGGCGCGCGCCAGCCAGGCCGATTGCAGGCCGTCAGCGGCGGCCTTGGCCGTGTGGAGCTGCTTGGAATCGGCGGCATCGCGCAGGAATTCCCACAGGCCGGCGGCCTGCGTGCCGGCGGAGCCGAGCGCCTGGTTGATGCCTTCGGCGTCCAGCCCGTAGAGCTTGGCCACCGCCGCGGCGGCGGCCAGCGTGCCGACGGTGCCCGTGGTGTGGAACACGCGGTAGTGCGAGCGGCCCATGAATTCGCCGATGCGGATGCCGGCCTCGTAGCCGGCGATCGAGGCCAGCAGCACGTCGGCGCCGGTCTTGCCCTCGGCCTGGGCCGCGGCCACCACGGCCGGGAACACCACGGCGGCCGGGTGCAGCACCGAGCCGTTGTGCACGTCGTCCTGCTCCACCACGTGCGACGACGCGCCGTTGATCAGCGCGGCGAAGTAGGGCGAGGTGCGGCGGCGGTCGACAAAGACTTCGGCGTCGCCGGTGGACGGACCCATCGCGGCGGCGAATTCCTGGATGCGGCGGATGGCCGGGGCGTCCTTGCCGGCGATGGCGGACGCGATCCAGTCGAGGAACAGGTCCTGCGTGCGCGCCACCACGGGCGCGGGTACGTCTTCGAGCTTCAGGCGCGCCAGGAAGTCGCAGAGCTGGCGGGTCGGGTAGAGGTCGGTGGGCATGGGCAGTGGGGCGGAATCAGAACGAACGCGGCAGGTCGAGCACGTGCTCGGCCACGTAGGACAGGATCAGGTTCGTCGAGATCGGCGCCACCTGGTAGAGCCGGGTCTCGCGGAACTTGCGCTCGATGTCGTATTCGGCGGCAAAGCCGAAGCCGCCGTGCGTCTGCAGGCAGACATTGGCCGCTTCCCACGAGGCATCGGCCGCCAGCAGCTTGGCCATGTTGGCTTCCTTGCCGCAGGGCTTGCCGGCGTCGAACAGCTGCGCTGCCTTGTAGCGCATCAGGCTGGCCGCTTCCACGTTGACGTAGGCGCGCGCGATCGGGAACTGCACGCCCTGGTTCTGGCCGATGGGGCGGTCGAAGACGATGCGCTCGCGGGCATAGCCGCTGGCGCGCTCGACGAACCAGTAGCCGTCGCCAATGCACTCGGCGGCAATCAGGATGCGCTCGGCATTCAGGCCGTCGAGGATGTACTTGAGGCCGCGGCCTTCCTCGCCGATCAGGTTCTCGGCCGGGATTTCAAGGTTGTCGAAGAACAGCTCGTTGGTCTCGTGGTTGACCATGTTGCGGATCGGCTGCACGGTCAGGCCGTTGCCGATGGCCTCGCGCAGGTCCACGACGAACACGGACAGGCCCTCGGACTTCTTCTTCACCTGGTCCAGCGGCGTGGTGCGGGCCAGCAGCAGCATCAGGTCAGAGTGCTGCACGCGCGAGATCCACACCTTCTGGCCGTTGATCACGTACTTGTCGCCCTTGCGGACGGCGGTGGTCTTGAGCTTGGTGGTATCGGTGCCCGTGGTGGGCTCGGTGACGGCCATCGACTGCATGCGCAGTTCGCCCGAGGCGATGCCGGGCAGCCAGCGCTGCTTCTGGGCGTCGGAGCCGTGGCGCAGCAGGCATCCCATCACGTACATCTGGCCGTGGCAGGCGCCGGAGTTGCCGCCGTTGCGGTTGATTTCCTCCATGATCACGGACGCGGCCGTCAGCGGCAGGCCCGAGCCGCCATACGCCTCCGGGATCAGCGCGGACAGCCAGCCGGCCTGGGTCAGGGCCTGGACGAATTCCTCGGGAAAGCCGTTGTGTTCCTCGATCCGCTGCCAGTAGGCGGAGTCGAACTGCGCGCAGAGGTCGCGTACGGCCTCGCGGATTTCGGGGTAGAGCTGGTCGGGGTCCTGCGCTGCTTGCATGGCGATGTCCGGTCGATGTCGGGGAGTGGGGGCCATTATTCCCCGAGCCGCCCCGGCCGCCCTATTCGGATTTGCTGAAGCGCGGCTTTTGCGGGGCTTAGGGTTTGCCTGGGCCGGTCAGGGTTATCCCGTGGCTTTTCCGGCGCCGTGTCCAGCCTTCGGCAAATCGGAATTGTGTGCGGCGGCGTTTGCTTTCACGCTGGCACCTGGATGATTTCGCAGCCCGAACGAGAGACGCGCGACACGCGCGCAGACCGGAGACGACGCATGACCCGCATGATCCGCATGATCCCTTTCCCCACCCTGATCCCCCGGATGCCCGCCTGGCTGGCCTGGGCCGCCATGAGCGTGGCCGCCGTGGCGGTGACGCCAGGCACGGCGCGCGCGGCCGACCCGTATCCGTCGCGGCCCATCACGATGGTGGTGCCGTTCGCGGCCGGCGGCCCCACCGACGTGGTGGCGCGCTCGGTGGCCGCGGCGATGTCGAAGTCGCTGGGCCAGAGCGTGGTGGTCGAGAACCGGCTGGGCGCGGGCGGCACGGTGTCGGCCGCCTACGTGGCCAAGTCGGCGCCGGACGGCTACACGATCCTGATCCACCACAACGGCATGGCCACCGCGCCGGCGCTCTATTCCAAGTTGCCCTACAAGCCGCTGACCGATTTTTCGTTCGTGGGCCAGGTGGCCGACGTGCCGATGACGCTGCTGGGCCGCCACGACCTGCCGGCCAGCACGCTGCCCGAGCTGGTCAGCTACATCAAGCAGAACCAGACCAAGGTGAACCTGGCCAATGCGGGGCTGGGCGCGGTGTCGCAGTTGTGCGGCATGCTGTTCCAGAAGGCGATCGGCGTGGACCTGCAGACCATCCCTTACCAGGGCACGGCGCCGGCGCTGACCGCGCTGCTGGGCGGGCAGGTGGACATCCTGTGCGACCAGACCACGCAGACGCTGCCCCATATCAAGTCCGGCAAGGTCAAGCTGTACGGCGTGACCACGACCGAGCGGATTCCGGCGCTGCCGGACACGCCGACGCTGCGCGAGGGCGGGCTGAAGGGCTTCGAGGTCAAGGTCTGGCACGGCATCTACGCCCCCAAGGGCACGCCGCCGGCCGTTATCGACAAGCTCAACGGCGCCCTGCGCGCGGCGCTCAAGGACCAGGCCGTGGTAACCCGCATGACGGAACTGGGCGCGGTGATCGTGCCGGCCGACAAGCAGACCCCCGAAGGGCTGCACACGTGGCTGGCATCGGAGATCGACAAGTGGTCGCCGATCATCAAGGCCGCGGGGGTGAAGGCGGATTGATGGGTTGAACCGGCCAGGGAGCAACGAGGCAGCGGCAGCCGGTTTCTACACCGGCTGCCTTGCCGCTTCCGCCAGGTACTGGATCAGGGTTTCCGCGAACTGCGGCAGCTCGCGGCCGGGGCGGCGCACCAGGCGCAGCTCGCGGCGGGCCCAGTCGTCTTCCAGCTTGATGAACCGCAGCACCTTGCGGCTGGCGTAGCGGCGCGCGCAGCTGTTCGGCACGATGGCGATGCCCGCGCCGGCTTCCACCATCCGGCACACCGCGTCGAAGCTGCCGACCTGAATGCGCAGGCTGATGCGCTTGCCCATGCCGCCGGCAATGCGGTCCAGAAACGACTGGATCGCCGATGACTGGTTCAGGCCCACGAAGCGGCAGGTATCGAGCAGATCGGCGAAATGCAGCGCCTTGAACGCCGGCAGCGCGTGGTTGACGGGCGCGATGACGATCAGTTCGTCGGTGCACAGGTGCATGGCGTCCAGGTCGGCCGTGGCCACTTCTCCGGCCACGATGCCCAGGTCGGCGGCGCCGGCGCCCACCGCCGAGACGATGTCGGCCGACAGGTGTTCTTCCAGCTCGACATCGACATCGGGGTTCTCGGACAGGAAGCGCGACAGCCCGTGCGCCAGGAACGAGTTGGTGGCCGTGGTGTTGGCCAGCAGGCGGACGCGGCCCTTGACGCCCTTGGCATAGGGCCGCAGGTCGGCGTGCAGGCATTCCAGCTGGCGGAACACCTCGCGGGCGTGGCGCAGCAGTTCGTCGCCAGCGGGCGTCAGGCGGACGCCCTTCACCTGGCGGATCAGCAACTGCGTCTGGAACGCTTCCTCCAGTTGCTTGATGCGGGAGCTGGCGGCGGGCAGGGACAGGAAGCTGCGTTCCGCGGCGCGGGTCAGGTTCTCGGTTTCCCCGACATTGAGGAAGAGGCGCAGGTCGGTCAGGTCGTAGTGCATGGGTTCAGCGGGCGTGAAGCCCGCTTTTGTCATTCGAGAATTCCACAAACGGCGCCGCCAATTTATCGTATCCGCCTCGGCAATAGAACGGGGGCCAGTCCGGACCCCGGTAATCCGGCAGCCAAGGAGGCAAAGATGAGTGGAATGATGGCAGGCAAGGTCGTGGTGGTGACGGGCGCGGGCGGCGGCATTGGCCGTGGCATCGCGCTGGGCATGGCCGCTGCCGGCGCGCGCGTGGTGGCGAACGACCTTGGCGTATCGATGAGCGGCGAGGGCGGCGACGCCGGCCCGGCGCAGCGCGTGGTCGAGGAGATCCGGGCCGCCGGCGGCGAGGCCGTGGCCAGCACCGACAGCGTGTCCACGTGGGCCGGCGCCAATGCCATCGTGCAGTGCGCGATGGACAATTTCGGCCGCATCGACGCCGTGGTCAACAACGCCGGCAACCTGCGCGACCGCATGTTCTTCAAGATGAACGAGGAGGAATGGCGGTCGGTGATCGACGTGCACCTGCACGGCACGTTCTTCGTCAGCCGGGCGGCGGCCAGCTATTTCAAGGACCAGGAGGGTGGGGCGTTCGTGCACATGACGTCGACCTCGGGGCTGATCGGCAACCTGGGGCAGGCCAACTACTCGGCGGCCAAGCTCGGCATCGCGGCGCTGTCCAAATCGATCGCGCTGGACATGCAGCGCTTCAACGTCCGGTCGAATTGCATTGCACCATTTGCCTGGAGCCGGATGACCAGCTCGATCCCGGCCGAGACGCCCGAGGAAAAGGCGCGCGTGGCCCGGCTGCAGAAGATGGAGGCGGGCAAGATCGCCCCGGTGGCGGTGTTCCTGGCCAGCGACGCGGCGCAGCAGGTGAACGGCCAGATCTTTGCCGTGCGCGCCAACGAGATCATGCTGATGAGCCAGCCGCGCCCGGTGCGCTCGGTCCATACCAGCGAAGGCTGGACGCCCGAGACCGTGGCCGAGATCGCCATGCCGGCCATGCAGGGCAGCTTCTTCAAGCTCGAACGCTCGCCCGATGTGATCAACTGGGATCCGATCTGATCCACCGGAGTCACCCCGGGCGCCGCAGCCGCCGCATTCCACGTGCGGCACCACACGCTGCGGCGCAACAACGCCAGTGCGTGGCACGCAACCTGCTCATTCGGCCCTCATCCGGGCTTATTCGACTTTCGTGATGTCGGCCAGGCGTTTGGCGCCGGCCCCGCGCACCTCGACTGTGCGGCGTGGCGGGCCGGGACGCATGGCGGTGCATGCGCGCGCCAGGCAATGTGCGTGACGCGGGCTGGCACTCTCGCGCCGACAGTGCTGGTGCGACGCGCCGCGCGTGCGGCATCGGGTCGCATGCCGCGATGACGCCGGCGGCGACGTTGCCGGCCGGCAGACTTTCCATGTCGCGCACAGGGTCATGCGTGCATGATGGTGCGGCGGCGAACATGCCGCGACGCTGGCTCGCCGCGCATGCGCGGCGCGCGCTTCGATATGCGAAAAGCGGGGGAAATCATGCGTTTGCACGATGTCGGCGGCGGCATCGTTCATGCATCGCGCCGCGCTGACTGTAGGAGCGCAGCCGACAGTTGCTGTCAGATGTTTCCGGATTTGATGGGCCGTTACACAACACGCTGTGCATCATCCGCGCTTAAGGTGTAATGTGTGTCACAAGCATGGTCAATGGCCCGTCGCAGCGGGGTGATGACGCGAGGGTTCGGTGAACGGCGTGCACGTCATGAGCGTGCGTGTCGGCGACCGAACCGACCGGCAACAGAAGCGGTCAACTCCGGATTCACGTTCGCCGTTATTTGACTATGATGAAGTAAAGACTTCGCAACTTGGCAACTCCACCAGGCCGGGGTGGTGGACCAGCAAAGTTGCCGCGAAGATCTTAGGGGAGTAGAACTACCTTCGCCTCGGACGTGGGACTCTGACGGGAGTGAGGTATGGACATTTTTGGCCACTACGCCACGCGCTTCGAAGCTCGCAAGGAAGAGGAATACAGCATCCAGGAGTACCTGGAGATCTGCAAGAAGGATCCTACTGCCTACGCGACCGCTGCCGAACGCATGCTCGCCGCAATCGGACAGCCCGAACTGGTGGACACCCACCACGATCCGCGCCTGTCCCGACTGTTCTTCAACAAGGTGATCCGGGTCTACCCGGCGTTCCGCGACTTCTATGGCATGGAGGACACGATCGAGCAGATCGTCTCGTTCTTCAAGCACGCGGCGCAGGGCCTGGAAGAGCGCAAGCAGATCCTCTATCTGCTGGGGCCTCCCGGAGGCGGCAAGTCGTCGCTGGCCGAGAAGCTCAAGGCGCTGATGGAAGAGATTCCCATCTACGCACTGAAGGGCTCGCCCATCCATGAATCGCCGCTCGGCCTCTTCTCTCCGGAAGAGGACGGCAAGATCATGGAGGAAGACTATGGCATTCCCATCCGCTACCTGAATACCATCCCGTCGCCGTGGGCCGTCAAGCGGCTGCACGAGTTCAACGGGGACATCACCAAGTTCCGCGTGGTGAAGCTGCGGCCGTCGGTGCTGGCGCAGATCGCCATCTCCAAGACCGAGCCGGGCGACGAAAACAACCAGGACATCTCGTCGCTGGTGGGCAAGGTCGACATCCGCAAGCTGGAAGACTTTCCGCAGGACGATCCGGACGCGTACTCGTATTCGGGCGGGCTCTGCCTGGCCAACCGCGGCCTGCTGGAGTTCGTGGAAATGTTCAAGGCACCGATCAAGGTGCTGCACCCGCTGCTGACCGCCACGCAGGAAGGCAACTACAAGGGCACGGAAGGCTTTGGCGCGATTCCGTTCGATGGCGTCATCCTGGCCCACTCGAACGAGGCCGAATGGCAGACGTTCAAGGCGGACAAGAACAACGAGGCATTCCTGGACCGGATCTACATCGTCAAGGTGCCGTACTGCCTGCGGGTGTCCGACGAGGTGAAGATCTACGACAAGCTGTTGCGCAGCAGTTCGCTGTCGGCCGCGCCCAACGCCCCGAACACGCTGAAGATGATGGCGCAGTTCGCGGTGCTCACGCGGATCAAGGAGCCCGAGAACTCGAACATCTTCTCGAAGATGCGCGTCTACGACGGCGAAAGCCTCAAGGACGTGGACCCGAAGGCCAAGTCGTACCAGGAGTACCGCGACTACGCCGGCATCGACGAAGGCATGAACGGGTTGTCCACGCGCTTCGCGTTCAAGGTGCTGTCCAAGGTCTTCAACTTCGACAACACCGAGGTGGCCGCCAATCCGGTGCACCTGCTCTACGTGCTCGAACAGCAGATCGAGCGCGAGCAGTTTCCGCCGGAGCAGGAAGCCAAGCTGATGTCGTACATCAAGGAGTACCTGACCACGCCCTATGTGGAGTTCATCGGCAAGGAGATCCAGACGGCGTACCTGGAATCGTATTCCGAGTACGGGCAGAACATCTTCGACCGCTACGTGGTGTTTGCCGACCTGTGGATCCAGGACCAGGAGTACCGCGATCCGAACACCGGTGAAATCCTTGACCGTAACGCACTGAACGACGAACTCGAAAAGGTGGAGAAGCCGGCGGGCATCTCGAACCCGAAGGACTTCCGCAACGAGATCGTCAACTTCGTGCTGCGGGCGCGTGCCAACAATGGAGGCAAGAACCCGGTCTGGACCAGCTACGAGAAGCTGCGGATGGTGATCGAGAAGCGCATGTTCTCCACCACGGAGGACCTGCTGCCGGTGATCTCGTTCAACGCGAAGTCGTCGCGGGAGGACCAGGACAAGCACGAGAACTTCGTCAACCGCATGGTTGAGAAAGGCTATACACCCAAGCAGGTTCGGCTTCTGGTGGAGTGGTATCTGCGCGTCAGGAAATCGTCGTAATCACACCGGACGCGGTCTTTTTCCACGGCGCTGACTTTTCTGGCGTCTTAACAGGCGGGCGAACGGCATATGGCTACGGTCATCGATCGGCGCGAGAACGGCGGCAATAAAAGCGCCGTCAATCAGCAACGCTTCATCAAGCGCTACCGCGAGCAGATCCGGCAAGCGGTGGCGAAGGCGGTGTCCGGCCGGAAGATCATGGACATCGAACAGAGCGGGCAGGTGTCCATTCCGGTCAAGGACATCTCCGAGCCGATTTTCCATCACGGCCAGGGCGGCAAGCGGGAGTGGATCCACCCGGGCAACAAGAAGTTCGTCAAGGGTGACAGCTTCGACCGCCAGCAGCAGGGCAGTGGTGGGACCGGGTCGCGTGCCAGCGACAGCGGTGAGGGCGAGGATGAGTTCGTCTTCACGCTGTCGCGCGAGGACTTCCTGAACTTCTTCTTCGAGGACATGGCGCTGCCGGACCTGGCCAAGCGCCACCTTGCCAAGATTGCCGAGGTGCGCAAGGTGCGCGCCGGCTACTCCATCGACGGCACGCCTTCGAACCTGTCGATCCTGCGCACGATGCGCAGCTCGCTGGGGCGGCGCATCGCGCTGTCGAGCCCCTACATGAAGCGCCTGCACGAACTGGAAGCCGAGTACGGCGAGGTGCTGGAGAAGGAGGGCCCGTACTCCGAACGCGCCGAGGCGCTGATGGAAAAGATGCGGCACCTGCGCGCGCAGGTGGACCGCGTGCCCTTCATCGAAAAACTGGACCTGCGGTACAACAACCGTGTGCTCAAGAAGCGGCCCCAGGCCCAGGCGGTGATGTTCTGCCTGATGGACGTGTCGGGGTCGATGGACGAAAGCCGCAAGGACCTGGCCAAGCGCTTCTTCATGCTGCTGTACCTGTTCCTGAAGCGGAACTACGAGCGCATCGACGTCATCTTCATCCGGCACCACACGGTGGCGAAGGAAGTGGACGAGGAAGATTTCTTCCATTCGCGGGAGTCCGGTGGTACCGTGGTTTCGAGCGCGCTGAAGCTGATGGTGGAAGTGATCCACGACCGCTATCCGCCGAGCCAGTGGAACATCTATTGCGCCCAGGCGTCGGACGGCGACAACTGGGCCGGCGATTCCGAACTGTGCGGCAGGCTGCTGCGCGAGTCGATCCTGCCGCTGGTGCAGTACTACGCGTATGTGGAAGTTGCATCGGAGGAACCGCAGAACCTGTGGGAGGAGTACCTGACGGTGAAGAGCCAGTTCGAGCACTTTGCGATGCAGCGCATCATCGGTGCCGACGAGATCTACCCCGTCCTGCACGACCTCTTCCAGAAGCGCGCGGCGTGACACGTCACTGGGGAAGTCCATGGCTTATCTATCGACGGGCTCGGAGTGGACCTTCGAGCTGATCCAGCGTTATGACCGGGAGATCGCCCGCATCGCCGGCGAATTCGGCCTGGATACCTATCCGAACCAGATCGAGATCATCACGGCGGAGCAGATGCTGGACGCCTACGCGTCGGCCGGGCTGCCGGTGGGCTACAACCACTGGTCGTACGGCAAGCACTTCCTGTCGTCGGAGCGCAGCTACCAGCGCGGCTACATGGGGCTGGCCTACGAGATCGTCATCAACTCGAACCCGTGCATCGCCTACCTGATGGAGGAGAACACGATGCCGATGCAGGCGCTGACGATCGCGCATGCCTGCTACGGCCACAACTCGTTCTTCAAGGGCAACTACCTGTTCCGCACGTGGACCAATGCGGACGCCATCATCGACTACCTGCTGTTCGCCAAGAACTACGTGGCCGAGTGCGAGCAGCGCTACGGCGAGCAGGAAGTGGAACTGCTGCTGGATTCCTGCCACGCGCTGCAGAACTACGGCGTGGACCGCTACAAGCGGCCCAAGAAGCTGTCGATCACCGAGGAGCAGGCCCGCCAGGCCGAGCGCGAGAACTACCTGCAGATGCAGGTGAACGACCTCTGGCGCACGCTGCCCAAGCACCGCCCCCACGCGCTGCGCGAGGAGGAGGAAGCGGCGGAAATGGAGGCCAGCTTCCCGCCCGAGCCGCAGGAGAACCTGCTGTACTTCATCGAGAAGAACGCGCCCAAGCTGCAGCCGTGGCAGCGCGAGATCGTGCGGATCGTGCGCAAGATCGCGCAGTATTTCTATCCGCAGCGCCAGACCAAGGTGATGAACGAAGGCTGGGCCACGTTCTGGCACTACACGATCATCAACAAGCTCTACGAGGAAAAGCTGGTCAACGATGCGTTCATGCTGGAGCTGCTGCAGGCCCACACCAACGTCATCTACCAGCCGCCGTACCACAGCCCGTACTACAGCGGGCTGAACCCGTACACGGTGGGCTTCCTGATGTTCCAGGACCTGCGCCGCATGTGCGAGGACCCCACCGAGGAAGACCGCCGCTGGGCGCCCGAGATTGCCGGCAGCGACTGGCGGGAGACGCTCGACTTTGCGATGCGCAACTTCAAGGACGAGAGCTTCCTGCTGCAGTTCCTGTCACCGCGCGTGATCCGCGAGCTGAAGCTGTTCTCGGTGCTGGACGACGACCGCGAGGGCAAGCTCCGCGTGACGGCGATCCATGACGATGAAGGCTACCGCGAGATCCGCCGCCTGCTGGCCACGCAGTACGACCTGTCGAACATGGAGCCGAACATCCAGGTGACCAACGTCGACATCGGCGGCGACCGCTCGCTGACGCTGCGGCACCTGCAGCAGGACCGCCGGCCGCTGGCACAGAACTTTGATGAAGTGGTGCGGCACGTGACCCGCCTGTGGGGCTTCACGGTGCGGCTGGAAGTGGTTTACGAAGATGGCCGACGCGAACTCAAGTACGAGTGCAAGCCGGAACGCCGGCACCACCAGCATCGGAAGGCGGCGTAGAGGTAGGTTTGCTACGTGATTGTTGCTCCCCTCTTCCACCTGTGGGAGAGGGGAGAAAGCATCGAAACGGTACCGAAGCCCGTTACCGCCCCCGCTCCTGTCCCCGCGGCCTTGCCGTCGAGCATGCGCCCGCCCGTTCCAGATCCACGCCAGGCAGCAGATGCAGCAGCCGCACCAGTTCCGACTGGCGGTGCGTGCCGGTCTTGCGCAGCGTATCGCGGATATGCACGCGCACGGTGTGCGGCGACAGGAATTCGCGTTCGGCGATCTCGTTGAGCGTTTCGCCGGCCGCCAGGCGGATCGCGATGATGCTTTCCTTGCGCGACAGCCCGAACAGCGACGTCAGCACGCCGGCGTCAAGCACCGAGCGCGACTCCGAGTTGCCGAGCAGCATCATCGCCATCGGCAATTGCCACGGCCCCTCCACGGGCTGGCGCGACACCAGCGGCATGACGATGATCGGCACCGGCTGGCCGCCCGAGGTGATGTGCATCCACGACCCCGCCGCGGCGCCGCCATGGCGGCCGCCGTGCACGGCGTTGTCCAGCAGCTTGCGCAGCGTGGCCTGCAGCGATTCGGGCTGGGCGCACAGTACGCCGTTGTCGAGCGCCAGGTTGGCGTCGGCCTGCACCAGCGCCTCGGCCCAGCTATTGGCGTAGCGCACGCGCATGTCGGCCTGCAGGGCCATGACGCCAAAGTCGAGCGTGTCCAGCCCGGCCAGGCCCAGCGACGCCAGGCCGCTCAGTTCGAAGTTGCGATGCTGCATGCGCGCCGCGCGCGCCCAGTGGGGCATGACCTGCGCCACGCGGCGGTTGCAGTCCAGGCCGTGGCAGTCGTCGCAGCCGGGCGTGGCGCTCATCCAGACGCAAACGTCATGGGTATCGAACAGCCGGATGCCATGGGCCAGCCCGTTGCAGTCGAACGGCATGGCGTCGGCGGGATGGGTGTCGACGAGCATCCCGGCGGTGGCGCGCGGGGCGATGGCGGCGTGCGATGGCAGCGTGCGCATGCTTTCGGGCATGTTGCCGGCGCTGGTGTAGCAGCCGTGACGCGTGACGCCCAGGCGGGCCTGCCCGGCGAGCTTGTCCCATATCAGGTAGCTCGGGCTGGCGGAACACGTGTAGCGGGAAAACAGGTCCAGGGCGGCCGGCATGGCGGCCACGTCCATGGCGGACTCATAGATGCGATCGACCAGACGATCGAAGACGTCGTCGGCAGACAAGTGTTCGCCCATTTCTTTTTTCCCCGGTGGCAAACGCCTTTTCCTCAAGGCCGCTGCGTCGGTGCGCGACCCTTCTTTTGTTGTGGTGACAGTGCCGTGCTCCCGTTGTCCGGGATCGCCTCCACGACGGCCGTCCGTGCAACGATGATCGCGCATGAACTGGCCGGGGGAATATCCCGCCAAGGGAGGGGGCATGTCCGGCATTGCGGCGCCACGCCTGCCTTTCCGGCCGTCCGGCGTGGCGGCGAGAGCCGCTGCGACAGATGGCCGAGATAGTAATGCCGTGACCCGCGTATTTCAAACGATTCGGCGCCCCGGGCCGGCGTCCGCATTGCGCAAATGCGACAACGGACGCCGTGGCGCGCATCGCCCGGCACATTGGCCGACCGTTATCGTGGTCTTCCCTGAGCCGAGGTGACGAGTTCGGCGCCCGCGCCGGCGGCCGCGCTCAGCCCCGCTTCGGCGGCAGCCTGAGCGGCCGCGCCATTGCCGCCATCGACCTGCACGGTCACGTACGGCGCCGCCATGCGGATGCCCTCGGCGTCGAAATTGCGCTTGAGCCGGGCGTTGAACGCGCGCGAGATCTCGGCCTGCGTCAGCGGCCGGGTCTTGAACTGGGCCAGCACGACCTGGCCGTTCGGATCGAAGCGGTCCAGCCCCAGGATGTCCAGCCCGGACAGCAGGTTGCGCGAATAGCGGTGGTCGCGCGCTACCTCGGCGCCGGTCTCGCGGATGATCTCCAGCGCGCGGTCGAAGTCGCTCTGGTAGGCAATGGAGATGTTGAACACCGCGAACGCATAGTCGCGCGACAGGTTCTTGACCGCCTTGATCTGGCTGTACGGCAGCGTGTGCAGCGCGCCCTTGCCGTCGCGCAGCCGGACCGTGCGGATGGTCATGCCCTCCACCACGCCGGCGTGGTCGGGCAGTTCGATCGAGTCGCCGATCGCGATGGAATCCTCGATGACGATGAACAGCCCGGTGATCAGGTCCTGCACCAGGCTTTGCGCGCCAAAGCCGATGGCCAGGCCGACCACGCCGGCGCCGGCCAGCAGCGGCGTGACGTTGACGCCCAGGTTGGCCAGCACCGCGATCATCGCCACCACCAGCAGCGCCACGAACGACGCATTGCGCACCAGCGGCAGGATGGTCTTGGCCCGCATGCTCGGCTGCGCGGCGCGCGTGGACGACGGCGTCAGGGACTGCGTGATGGCCGTATCGATGACCAGCCATACCAGCCACGCCAGCAGCACCACGCCAATCACGCTCAGCACGGACTCGGTGATGTGCCGGCCCAGCACGGTCGAATCGGCAAGCTGGATCAGCGACGTGCCCCAGATACGTGCATTGAATTCCAGGAACGCCAGCCAGATCACCACGCGCATCAGCGCCACGCCAAAGCGGGCAAAGCGCTGCAGGTAGGCCGAGCGGCGGCGGTCACGCAGCCGGGGCGCCCGCACGGTGGCCTTGGGCGAGCGGCCCGCTACCAGCGTCAGCAGGATGGCCGCCACGAACAGCGCCACGGTGACCACGGCGCGCCGCAGGAATTCGTCGGCCCGGCCGGTGGCCATGACCGTGCCGATGACGGACGCCGCCACCACGGCCAGCATCGGCAGGTACCACGCCTGCCCGGCCATGCGCAGCAGCTCCATCAGCGCCGGGTGTTCCTGCCGGAACGCGAACGGCCGGAACGCGATGAGCTGGCCGATGGCCCGCCGGAACCGCACGGCAAACACGCCGATCAGCATGGCGGCCAGGATATTGGCAAAGGTGCTGATCAGCGCCGACAGGTTCACGCCCAGCGCCGCAATCACGCGCGTATCGTTATTGGCCTCGCCGAGCGCGGCCAGCGCGCCGGTGACGAACAGCAGCATCGGCGAATGGAGCAGCAGGTCGCGCACCGCGTGCTTGCGATGGCCGGACTGGAACAGCGCGAAGATGACCTGGCAGACCGCCGACATCAGCGCGCCGGCCAGGATGGCATAGGCCACCAGCACCGCGCCCATGCTCGCGGGCGTGCGGCCGAAGACCTTGTAGGCCAGCAGTATGGTCAGCGCGAAGGCCGCGATCCACGGCCCGATCCGCCGCAGGAAATAGATGCCGACATCCACCCAGGACGGCACCACCGGCAGCGCCGTGGAGCGCTTGGGCCGGATGCGGCTGCGATGGAGCCGCCGCGACAGCTCGAACAGCAGCCAGCCCGTGAGCGCCCATCCCGCCAGCACGATGCCGAACTCGCGCCACGACTCCATCGCGGCGCGCGTCTTGCCCACCGTCACGGCCTCGCGCAGCTCCTCGCCGGCAAACCGCATGCGCCAGCGCCAGTACTGCCATGGCCCGCGATCCTTGTGCGGGCCATTGTCGATTTCCTGCAGCGCCTGGGCGACGGCGCCGATCAGCCCCGTGGCCGGCTCGCTGGCGGCCGCGGCTGGTGCCGACGCGTCCAGCCCCTGGCGCAGCGTCTGCAACTGCGCCACCAGCGCCTGGCGTTCGGCATCGTTCTGCAGCGTGCCGATGACCTGGTCCAGGGACTTGGCCAGCGCCGCGCTGGCCGGGGGCGCAGAGGCGGCGCCGTTGGCCGGGGCCTTGACGGCGTTGAGCAGGGGCGAGCCGGCGCCCCATGCCGTGCCGCTGAGCAGCAGCATCAGGCACAGGGCTTGGAACCAGGCCAGAACCAGTGGACGGGGGCGCGAGCAATACATGAAGAAAGGGGCGCGGGCGGTGGATGTCGCCGTCAGATAGCCAGCATGCGCGTCACTGTAGCGCATTGGCCATGCCGGCTGCAGCAAGTCGGCTCGGGAGCGCTTTCGCGGACTGGCAACGAAAATCAAAAAATTTGAATAACTCGTCCGCGAATGCGTCACTAACAGGCCGGGGCTGAAGCCTATAGTTCTGTTCATGGACAGCGCGCAACGCTGAACCGGCCAGGCAGACGAGCAGCGACGCAGCCGGGACCATTCACAACAACTGAACAAATTTTTGATCGAATTCGGAGAGAAATCATGACCAAGACCACCGCCCTCAAGATTGCATCGACCCTGGTTCTGTCGCTGGCCGCGCTGGGCGCCGCCCAGGCCGAGACGGTTTCCGCAGACAAGTATGGCTACACGTTCCGCACGACGGCCTCGGCCGACACGTACGGCTACGGCTTCCGGACGCACGACGCCTTCACCGACGGCGCCCGCACCGGCAAGCCCGACGCCTTCACGGACGGCGCCCGCACGGTAGCCGGCCTCGACAGGGCAGGCGTGTCGGCTGCCCCGGGCCGCACGGCCGATCCGTACCTGGACGGCGCCCGCAACGCCGATCCCTATACCGATGGCGCCCGCTTCGTGGCCGGCCGCGATCGCGTCGGGGTGTCGGCCGAACCGGCCCGCAGCTTCGACCCGTACCTCGACGGCGCCGGTGCATGATCGATGTCACCCGCATCCCGCAAGGCGTTACGTAACCCGTAACGCCTTTTTTGTTGGCGGAGCGCCTGCCGACCGGCCCGTCCGGCACTGTTTTGCGCCCGACTGAAGTGGGGTAACGCGGCGTGGAACGTCCGCCTGGCGCGGGCTGGCGGCCGGCCGATTGAAACGGGGGTATGGCAACGCGCGGCGCGTGCCGATATTGGCATGTCGTTTGCAGACTATCCCGGCAAACGCGGCGCCACCGTTGCGCCAGACTTGCCGACCGGGAGACCACCATGTTCCAGAACCTCGCTGCCTCCGTCCATGATGTGATCGTCCGCGATGCCGCCATCGTCGCGGCCATCGACGCCGCCATGCTTGGCCGTCGCGCCGACTATGCCGGCCAGCCGATGGCGTGGAAGATGTTCTGCGAGGCGTCGCACGTGGCGACGCTGAACGACGTGCTGCGCCACGCCTTCATCGAGCGCGTGGCCAACGAGCGCGGCGCCGACGTGGCGCTGCGGCTGAAGGCCAAGGCCGAGTCGATCCGCGCCGAAGCCATCGCGCGCCTGCGCTGAGGCGCCGGCCCGGCGGCATTGGGCTACCATGGCGGCTTTGCCGCCGGAGCCGCCATGCCGCCGATCGAGACGCTGCTGCCATTCCTGGGAATCGCCCTGTTGCTGAGCCTGGCGCCGGGGCCGGACAACATCTTCGTGCTGCTGCAATCGGCCATGCACGGCACGCGCGCCGGGCTGACCGTGGTGCTGGGCCTGTGCACCGGCTTGCTGGTGCATACGGCCGTGGTGGCGGTGGGGCTGGCCGCGCTGTTGGCGGCGTCGGCCGTGGCGTTCACGATCCTGAAGGTAGCCGGGGCGCTCTACCTGGTCTATCTCGCCTGGCAGGCGTTCCGGGCACCGGTCGGGCAGGTTGGCACGCCCGGGCACGCCGCCCGGCCGGTCCGCAACATGTATCTGCGCGGCGTGGTCATGAACCTGACCAATCCCAAGGTCGTGATCTTCTTCCTGGCCTTCCTGCCGCAGTTCGTCAACCCGCAACAGGGCCACGTGGCGGTCCAGCTCATGGTGCTGGGCTTCGTGTTCATCGTGGCCACGCTGCTCGTGTTCGGGTCGATCGCGTGGTTTTCGGGCGTGTTTGGCCGCGTGCTGATGCGCTCGGCGCGCGTGCAGCGGGCGGTCAACTGGTTCGCGGGCACGGTGTTCCTGGCGCTGGCCGGCCGGCTGGTGCTGTCCCAGCGCTAGCGACGCCGTTCAGGCAAACGTGATGGCGCGGCGCCGCTCCGGGTGTTCCAGGTGCGGCACATTGTTGAAGCTCAGCAGCCGCTGCGTGCCGCGTCCCACAATCAGTTCGCAGAAGCCGGTGTTGCGGAACTGCAGGTTCAGCTCGATGGCCGTCTGCGTGGGCGCGCCGAGCAGGTCGGCAATAGCCCGGCCAATCGCGCCGCCCGAACTCACCACCAGCAGGGCATCCTCGCGCGCGGCGCCCTCGGTGGCCGTGGCCAGCGCCGCCTGCATGCGGGCGCCGAACGCCGCCCAGGTCTCGGGCATGCCGGGCAGCCCGTCCTGTGTCCACGCCGCAAACGCGGCCCGGAACGTGCGCCAGTAGTCCTGGTAGTCGCCGTTCTGGTGGGCGCGATGGTCGGCGCCGTTCGTAAAGCTGCGGTAGAGCGATTCGCCGTCGTACTCGTTCAGTCCGGCGTGGGTCTCCACGGCCACGCCGCCGGCGCCCATCCCGGCCAGGATTTCAGTCGCCGTGTCCTGCTGGCGCACCAGCGACCCGGCCACCACGCGCCGGAACTGCAGCCCGCGGTCCCGGAAATACTCCCCGAGCCAGCGTGCCTGCTGGCGGCCGACGTCCGACAGGCAGTCGTAGTTGGCGGCGCCAAAGGAGGCTTGTCCGTGACGGACGAGGAAGAGCGTGGCCATGATCGGGTGGGGGCGTGGGGAAGGAATGCCGCGATTCTAGATCGGGCGATTCCGGCGGAGCCAGCAGGCCCCGCCGGAATTCATGACGGCCATGGTTTCGCTGCATGCCGTGCAGCGGCGCGCCAGGCCGGGCGAGGCGAAAGTCAGTCCAGCGTCACGCCGGTGTCGGCGGTCAGCTTCAGCACCACCGGCAGGTAGGCCTTGTACGCGCGCTCGGCCTCGGCCGGCGTGTTGCCCACCGGCTCGGCGCCCATCTCGTCGATTCTGGCCTGCATCTCCGGCGTGCGAATCAGCGCGGACACCTCGCGGCCCAGCCGTTCGATCACCGCATCGGGCGTCTTGGCCGGCGCCAGCAGCGTGGTCGGGCCGACGATCTTGTACGCCGCGTCGCCATAGCCGGCTTCGGCAAACGTCGGCACGTCGGGCAGCGCCCTGGCGCGCGTGGTGCCGGCCACGGCCAGCGGACGCAGCTTGCCGGTGGCCAGGTGCTGGCGCAGCGTGGTGATCGACCCGATCGTCACGTTGACCTGCCCGGCCAGCAGGTCGCTGACCATCGGCCCCTCGCCACGGTAGGGCACATGCAGGATGTCGACGCCGTAGGTCTTGTCCATGTACGCCTGGATCGTGTGCGGCTGGGTGCCGGGCCCCCAAGAGCCCATGCGCAGCTTGCCGGGTTCCTTCTTCGCGTAGGCCAGCAGTTCGTTGACCGTCTTGACCGGCACGCTGCTGTTGACGGCCAGCACCGTGCGCGCCAGGGCCACGTCCGAGATCGGCCGCAGGTCGGTGCGCGGGTCGTACGGCAGCTTCTTGTAGAGCGCCAGGTTGGCCGTGATCGGGCCCGGAATCGTCATCAGCAGCGTGTAGCCGTCCGGCGCCGACTTGGCGACGAAATCCGTGCCGATGATGCCGCCCGCGCCGCTCTTGTTTTCCACCACCACGGGCTGGCCCAGCCGCTTGGACAGCGCGTCGGCCACCTGGCGTGCCAGCGTGTCGGTCAGCCCGCCGGCCGGGTAGGGCACCACCAGCCGGACCGGCTTGGTCGGGTAGTCGCCCTGGGCCGATGCCGCGAACGGCAGCAGCGACAGCGCCGCGCAGGCAACGCGTGTCGCCCACCGCCGGCGGGGCGGCGTGGATTGCTTCATGGTGTGTCTCCTCTTTGGAGCCCGGCCTGTCAGGCGTGCCGCTTTTGGCTGCGGCTGTGCGGGCGGTTGGTGGGTGTCGGGCGAGGGATCAAACGCTTCAGTTGTCGATGCCCAGGTAGCCGCTGACGATGCGCGCCATTTCCACGGGCAGGCGCTCGTCGTCCAGCCTCAGCGGGCCGGGGTTGTTCAGCACCGCGTTGACCAGCATGCCGAACACCATCTGCATGGCAAACCGCACGCGCAGCTCGGCCTCGTCGGCCGGGCCGGCCAGCCGGGGCACCAGCAGCGTCACCAGCCGCTCGATCAGCGCCTGACCGTTCTGCTGGTGCGGCAGCCATTGCTCGGGATGGGTCGTGGCGTGCTTGAGCGACGCGCGGATGATGCCGCGGTTGTTGCGGCAGCCGTTGACCATGAAGCGCATGGTCTTCTCGATGATCTGGCGCGCCGGCGCCTCCTGCCAGCGGTGCTCGGCCATGTAGCGCGCCACCGACTCGTCGGATTCGGCCATCACGGACGCCCGCAGCGCGTCGAAGTACGCCATCTTGTCTCGGAAGCGGCCGTAGAACGCGCCCACCGACACCTGGCAGGCGGCCGCGATCTGCGCCACCGACACCGCCGTGAAATCGCGCTCGGCCAGCAACTGGCGGCCCGCCGACAGCAGCGCGTGCTCTGTCTCGCGGGCGCGGCGCTGGCGCGGCGGCTGGAGGATCGACGTCGTGTCGACTTGCGGAAAGCCGGTAGCCGCGGCGGGGGCGGCGTTGTCGGCACTTTGGGGCGAGGCTGCTTGCATGGTGCGTTTCCGTATTCGAATTCGGATTCGGTTTTGCACCTTACTTTTGGCCCTGGAATGCCGTCAAGTCAGGGTTTACGCGCCGGATTTCCAATATCTGGAAATTGATTCCACCTTTTGACACTATCGCCGGCAGGCGCCCACACTGGAATCAGGAGACGACATGCCCATGAACACCCCGGTCGAACAATTCATTGCCGAACGCCGCCGCGAAGATCCTTCGTTCGGCGGGCTGCTGGCCAAGGGGTTTGCGCTGCTGCGCTGCTTTGTCGACGATCCGCGCCCGCTGGGCAACGGCGAGCTGTCGCAGCGGCTGCAACTGCCGCGCGCCACGGTGTCGCGCATCTGCCGCACGCTGTTCGAACTGGGCTACCTGGACTGGGACCCGAAGCTCGACAAGTACTTCGTCGGCGCGCAGGTGCTGGCGCTGGGCTATCCGTACCTGGCCGGGCTGCCGGTGCGGCACCTGGCGCGCCCGCTGATGCAGGCGCTGGCCAACGAGGTGGAAGGCGCCGTGTCGCTGGGCGTGGCCCACCGGCTGGACGTGACGTACCTGGAATCGTGCACGCACCTGGAAGGCACCTCGGCACGGCCGGCGGTGGGCGCGGTGCGGTCCGTGATGACCACGGCGATGGGGCGGGCGTTCCTGTGCACGCTGTCCAAGCGCGAGTTCGAGCAACTGATGATGCAGGCGCGCACCGAACGGCCCGACGAGTTCGCCGTTTGCTACGACACCGTGTGCCACAACGTCGCCCATTACCCCAAGCGCGGCTTCACGCTGAACGAGGGCGACGCCGGCGAGGGCATCCACGGCGTGGGCGTCTATTCGCGCATCACCTACCTGAACCGGCCGCTGCTGTTCAACTGCGCCATCCCGGGCCTGCGGGTACGGCGCGGCATGATGGAAAAGCGCGTGGCGCCGCTGCTGCGCGAGATGGTGCGGTCGATCGAAAACATGGCTGGCGTGGGACGCTAGCCGCCGGCGCGGGCCCGGTACGCCCGCATGGACAGAACGCCGTGGCACGTACCCGGCGTCATCAACGGAGACACCATGCTGGATCTGCAGCCCCTGCTGTGCCCGCGTTCGATCGCCGTGGTCGGCGCGTCGACGCAACCCGACAAGGTGGGCGGCGTGCCCGTCCGCCTGCTGGCCGAACTGGGCTATGCCGGCCCGGTGTACCCCGTCAATCCCGGCGCCGCCACCGTACAGGGCCTGCGCGCCTACGCCTCGGTGGCCGATATCGGCGCGCCGGTGGATCTGGCCATCGTGGCCGTGCCGGCGCCCGCCGCGCCCGACGTGATGGCGCAACTGGGCCAGGCCGGCACGCGCGCCGCCGTGGTGTTCACCTCCGGGTTTGCCGAAGTCAGCGGCGGCGACGCGCTGCAGCACGCGCTGGCCAGCCAGGCCCGCGCACACGGCGTGCAGTTGCTCGGGCCCAACTGCCTGGGCGCGATGAACCTGCGCGAGCGGATGTTCGCCACGTTCTCTCCCATCCCGTTGAGCGGCCTGCCGCCGGTGGGCGACGTCGGGCTGGTCAGCCAGAGCGGCGCGTTTGGCGCCTACGCGTTCGCGCTGGCCCGCGAGGCCGGGCTGGGCCTGAGCCATTGGGTCACCACCGGCAACGAGGCCGGCCTGCAGGTGGCCGACGTGATCGAGTGGCTGGCCGACGACCCGCAGACGCGCGTGATCCTGGCCTATATGGAAGGGGCGCGCGACGGCCTGCGCCTGCGCCGCGCGCTGGCTGCCGCGCGCCGGGCCGGCAAGCCGGTGGTGATCGCCAAGGTGGGCACCACGGCGGCCGGCGCCAGTGCCGCGCAATCGCACACGGCCAGCCTGGCCGGCGAGGACGCGGTCTATCAGGCCGTGTTCGACGAATACGGCGTGCATCGCGCGCATACGCTGGAAGCCTTCTTCCGGCTCGGCTACACGCTGGCGCGCGGGCGCCGGACGGCCGTGTGGCAGGCGCCGTCGGGCATGCCGGCCGATGCGGTGGCGCCGCTGGCCATCGTCACGGTCTCTGGCGGGGTCGGCATCATGATGGCCGACAGTGCCGAATCGCAGGGGCTGCCGCTGCCGCCGATGCCAGACGCCGCCGCGCAGGCGCTGCGCACCGCGATTCCGTTTGCCAGCACCGCCAATCCCATCGACGTGACCGGGCAGGTGGTGGCCCAGCCGCAGGTGTTCGTCGATGCGCTGGGCAGCGTGGCGCGCTGCGGCCAGTACGGCGCCGTGGCTGCCTTTGTGGCCGGCGCCGCCAACGCGCCGCGTGTGTGGGGGCCGCTCCAGGATGCCGTCACCGCGCTGCACGCCGATCCGCAGGCCGCGCCGCTGCTGATCTCGGGCGTGATGGACGACCAGAAGCGCGCCTGGCTGGAAGCGCGCGGCTGCCTGGTGTTCCGCGAGCCGGCGTACACCGTGGAAGCCGTGGCCGCGCTGGCCAAGGCGGCCGCGCTGGAAGCCGCCGCGGGCGCGCCCGATGACGCCGACGGCTCGCCGCTGGCGCCCGTGCAGGTGCCGGCCGAAGCCAGCGCGCTGTCCGAAGCCGAAGCCATGGCGCTGCTGGCCGATGCCGGCGTGCCGGTGGTGCGCCACGGCGTGGCCGGCGATGCCGATGCGGCGGTGCGCATTGCCGAATCAATCGGCTTCCCGGTGGCGGTCAAGCTCTGCTCGCGCCACATCCTGCACAAGAGCGACGTCGGCGGCGTGGTGCTGAACCTGCAGGACGCCGCCGCGGTGCGCGCCGCCTTTGCGCGCGTGCAGCAGGCGGCGGCCGAAGCGCGCGATGCGCAGGGCGGCCCGGTGCCATTCGAAGGCGTCATCGTCGCGCGCATGGCGCGGGGCTGGGGCGAGATCATGGTGGGCGTGCGGCGCGACCCCGTATTCGGGCTGGTGGCGCTGGCCGGTATCGGCGGCACGGCCGTCGAGATCTTCCGGCAGATGGCGTTCGGCCTGGCGCCGCTGTCGCGCCCGCGCGCCCGGACGATGCTGGAACAAAGCCGCGCCGCCGCGCTCTGCACCGGGCACCGGGGCCATCCCGCGCTCGACCTCGATGCCGTGGCCGACGTGCTGGTGCATGTGTCGCGCGCCGCCGCCGCCATCGGCGACCGGCTCGACACGCTCGAAATCAACCCGTTCATCGTCGGCCCGGACGGCCTGGTGGCGGCCGACGCGGTAATCACGCTGCGCTGAACGGGCCAGCCCGCCCAACACGGAGACAACCGATGCGATCGATCTTTCGCAGGATGCGCCACGTCATGGCGTTCTGGATGGCCGCCGGCATGGCCGGCGCGACGCTGATGCCGGCCGCGACGGCGGCGCCGGCCTGGCCCGACCGGCCGATCCGGCTCGTGGTGCCGTTCCCGCCCGGCGGCGGCACTGACGTGATCGGCCGCATGCTGGCCGCGCGGCTGTCCACGGTGCTCAAGGGCACCGTGGTGGTCGAGAACGTCGCCGGGGCGACTGGCACGATCGGCGCCGCGCAGGTGGCCCGCGCCGCGCCGGACGGCTACACGCTCGTGCTCGGCATCTCGGCCACCCATGCCATCGCGCCGGCCATCTTCCCGAAGCTGCCGTACGACCCGCTGCGCGACTTCGTGCCCATCGGCCGCATTGCGTACGGCGGCAACGTGCTGGTTGCGAACCCGACGTTCCCGGCGCATGACCTGCGCGCGCTCGTCGCCATGGCCCGCCAGCCCGGCGCGGACCTGGCCTATGGTTCCTGGGGCCAGGGCTCGGGCGGCCATCTCGCCGGCGAGAGCATCAACGTGTCGGCCGGCATCCGCCTGCGCCATGTGCCGTACAAGGGCGTGGCGCCGATGCTGAACGACGTGATGGGCGGCACGGTGCCGCTGGCCATGTCGGACCTGGCCGGCACGCTGCCGCTGATCCGCGCCGGCAAGGTGCGGCCGCTGGCCGTGACCGGCTCCGAACGCTCGGCGGCGCTGCCCGAGGTGCCGACGCTGGCCGAATCGGGCATCGCGTTCAAGGTGGATAGCTGGTTCGCGCTGTTCGCCCCGGCGCGCACGCCGGCCGCCATCGTCGAGCGGCTGGAAGCGGCCACGCACGAGGCGATGCAGGACGGCGCCATCCAGGCGCAGATCGCCACCATGGGCATGCGCTACGCGCCGATGTCCCGCGCGCGGTTCACCGAGCAGATGCGCGACGACGCCCGCGCGTGGGCCGCCCTCGTCAAGTCCAGCGGCGCCGCGCTGGAATGAATCCACGACACCAACCAGAGGCTATTCCATGAACCATCCCGCGACGCCCCCCTTGGCCGCATCGCTGCACACCAGCCCGCAGGAGGCGCTGGTCGCCGCCGCCGCCGTGCCGCTGGTGCTCTACGGCTATCCGCTGATCGAGACGCTGCGCACGTGCCGGCTGCAGACGTCGGTCGACGCGCCCACGTGCTACGGCCGCGCACCCATGAACACGCTGTCCGCCAGCGAGCGGCCATGGACGCACGAGGACCGCGACATCGTCACGCCGGCCAACGACCTGCTGTACTTCTGCGGCTGGCTGAACCTGGCCGATGGCCCGGTGACGCTGCGCGTGCCCGCGCTGCCGGACGCGGACCGCTACTACGTGGTGGAACTGCTGGACGCCCACACCAACAACTTCGCCAACCTGGGCCCCCGCAACGTGCCGGCGGCCGGCGCCGACGTGCGCATCGTCGGCCCGGGCCAGCAGGCCGACGGGCCGCACGTGGTGCAGGCGCCCACGTCGCTGGTCTGGGTACTCGGGCGCGTGCTGGTGACGGGCGCCGAAGACCTGCCGCAGGCCCATGCCTTCGAGCAGGGCTTCGAAGTGGTGCAGCACCCCGGCACCGCGCAGCCCGCCAGCGTGGCGCGGTGGCAGGACACCGGCGACGCCGGCGTGGACTTCTTCCAGAACCTGTTCCGGGCGATGCGCGACTTTCCGCCCGCTCCGGCGGAGGCCGGCCTGTTCACGCTGCTGCGCAAGGTGGGGCTGCGGCTGGAGGACGAGGTGGAGATCGCCACGCTGCGGCCGGCCATCGTCGACGGCCTGCGCAGCGCCTACGCGCAGGGCATGGCGCTGATCGAGGCCCATACCCGCAGCCAGGGGCACAAGGCGTGGGGCTACAGCCTGCGCCTGGGCACCTATGGCGACGACTGGATGCTGCGCGCCTGCACGGCCATGAAGGGGCTGGGCGCGCTGCGGGCCGACGAGGCGGTCTACGCGATGGCCGATTTCGATGCCGGCGGCGAGCGCCTGCACGGCCGGCATCGCTACGTGCTGCGCTTTCCGGCCGGCATGCTGCCACCGGCCGACGCCTTCTGGTCGGTGTCGCTGTACGGGGAGGACCGCTATTTCACGGCCAACGCGATCGGCCGCTACGCCATCGGCGATCGAACGCCGGGCCTGCGCCGCGAGCCGGACGGATCGCTCGCGATCGACATCGGCCACGCCCGGCCCGCCGACGACACCAACTGGCTGCCGGCGCCCGACGGCGTCTTCTACCTGATCCTGCGGCTCTACCACCCGACGCCGGGCTTCATCGCCGGCGAGTACCGCATCCCGGCCGTGCAGCGGATCGGCTGAAGACCCCTCTAACAATAATCAGGAGACACGAGACATGCCGCACCCCACCGACGACGTCCAGCAACTGGCACGCGACGCCGTGCTCTACACGCTGCCGCTATACGAGATGGCCCGCATGCGCGCGGCCACCTGCCCGCGCCGCGACCGGGCCGGCCGCTTTGCCGGCGACGGCCCCGAGAGCACGCTGCGCTGGATCAACCACCTGATCCACACGCGCGAACTGCTGGGGCCGCAGCATCGGCAGGTAGTCACGCCGAACAACGACACGCTGTACACGAACGCCTGGCTGGACTTGTCCCGCGAGCCGGTGGTGCTGGACGTGCCTGACTTCGCTGGCCGCTACTACGTGCTGGGCCTGCTGGACGCCTATACCAACCCGTTCGGCTACATCGGCAGCCGCACCACGGGCACCGGTGCGGGCCAGTTCCTGCTGCACGGTCCGGGCTGGCATGGCGAGGTGCCGGCCGGCATGCGCGCGGTGCCGTGCCCGACCGACGCAGTCTGGATGATTGGCCGGCTGCTGGTCGATGACGACGCCGACCTGGCGGCCGCCCACGCGCTGCAGAACGCCATCGCGCTGAAACGGCTGGACGGTGCGCCGGCCGCGTGTGCCTTCGACGTCGGCATGCAGCCGCGCGAGCACCTGGGCGATCCGGCGCGCTTTGCGGCGGTGGTCAACGCGATGCTTGCGCACAACCCGCCGCCGCGCGACGAGGCCGGCATGGTCGCGCGCCTTGCAGCGGTGGGCATCGGCGCGGGGCTGACGCCCACGGCGGCGCAGGCCGAGGCGCTGGGCGCCGCGCTGCTGGCCGTGCTGGACGAGCTTGGCGCGCCGCAGGCGTCGGACATGGGCGGCGGCTGGACCATGTCGGTCGACGTGCGGGAATCGTATGGCCGCCACTACTTGCAGCGGGCGCTGGTGGCGCGCAACTACATCGGCGCGCTGGGCGTGCAGGAGGCCATGTACATCATGGCCGACCGCGACGCCGACGGCGCGCCGCTGGACGGCAGGCGCGCCTACCGGCTGCATTTCGCGGCCGACAACCTGCCGCGCGTGGACGCGTTCTGGTCGCTGACGATGTACGACAAGAGCGACTGCATGCTGGTGCCGAACGCGATATCGCGCTACTCGCTTGGCGACCGCTCGCCCACGCTGGCGCGCAATGCCGACGGCAGCCTGACGCTCCATCTGTCGGCCACGCCGCCGGCCGACCACGCCCGCCACGGCAACTGGCTGCCGGCACCAGCCGGCTCGTTCTACGTGGCGCTGCGCCTCTACGTGCCGCAGCCCGCGCACCTGGACCGCACCTACCGCTATCCGGCCATCGAGCCGGTCAAGGAGCCATCATGACGCCCTCGCAACAGACCCGTCGCCGCCTGCTGGGCGCGCTGGCACTGGCCGGCATGGTGCCGCGCGCGTTCGGCGAGGCATGGCCCGCCAAGACGGTGCGGCTGGTGTCGCCATACGGGCCTGGCGGCTCGAACGACACGTCGGCACGCGTCTGGCCGAAGCGCTGAGCCGCAAGTACGGCCAGCAACTGGTGGTCGAGAACAAGCCGGGCGCCGGGACGCGCGTGGCCAGCGAGTCGGTGGCCCATGCGCCAGCCGACGGCTACACGCTGCTGTGGGCCGCCGCGCCGTTCGCGATCAATACCGGGGCCGGGCTGAGCCAGCGGTTCGACATCCACAAGGATTTCGTGGCCGTCGGGCCGCGCGTGCTGGGCCCGATCTTCCTGATCGTCAACGCCGCGTCGCCGGTCAGGACCGTGGCGGACTTCGTCAAGATGGCAAAGCAGAAGCCGGGCGGCGTGACGTTTGCGTCGCCGGGCGTCGGGTCCGGCCCGCACCTGACGGCCGAACTGTTCGCCGCGCAGGCGGGGTTCAAGGCGCTGAACGTGCATTACCGCGGCGATGCCACGGCGTACACCGAGCTGCTGGCCGGCCGCGTGGACGCGACGCTGACCGCCATCACCACCGCGCTGCCATTCATCCAGGCCGGCAAGCTGCGCGTGATTGCGGTGGCGGCCGACGTGCGCACGCCGGTGTATCCGGACGCGCCGACGTTTGCCGAGCAGGGCGTGGCGGAGGTGGTCGGCTACGGCTGGTTCGGGATCGTGGCCCCGGCTGGCACGCCGCCAGCCATCGTCCAGCAGATCAACCACGATGCCAGCCAGGCGCTGGGCGACCCGCAGGTCAGGCAGAAGCTGCTGGGACTGGGGCTGCAGCCGGCGCCGGGCAGCAGCGCGGACTTTGCCGGTTTCATCGACGCCGAGGTCAAAAAGTGGGGCGCGCTGGTCAAGGCGCGCGGGATCGTGCTGGAGTAGCGCGCGTCAGCCCTGGCCAGCGGGCTTGCGGGCCAGGGTTGCGCACTGGCCGATCACGCGCTGGACGCAGCAGGCGGTGCCGCTCCATTCGCCCCGGCTGACGTTGCCGTCGGCGCCGGCTACCAGCTTGCGCTGGCATTGGGCCACGCGGGCCGGCGGCTCCAGCCCGGCGTCGCGCGGGCCGCTGCCGGGTGGGCGTGCCACCGGCATCTCTTCGGTCCAGACATAGGCCGTACCACCCGGCACGGTCTGCACGGCCTGGGGCGGCCCCCACTGGGCCTTGGCCTGCTCGACGGGCGCGCCTTTCCAGGAATCGACGATTCCCTGCATGGCGTTCGACTCGATGCTGGCGCAGGCCGCCGCCAGGGCAACGGTGCCGGCGGCGAGCAGAATGGCGAGGAATGAGGGCGGGCGGGGCGACGCGGGCATGGCGGCTCCATCGAGAGGGCGGGGCTCCCGTGGCAGCCTAGCTGACGCGGGCGGCGGATGGCAATGTCTGGATGTGCGCAGCCGCACCGATTTTTCAGCCGAACAGCGACGGCTGGCCGAGCGCGCGGGGCGGCTCCCGGCGGGCGGCCGGGCGGGGCAGGGCGGATCGGTCGGCACGCAGCGGGGCGGGCTCGGGGGCGGTCAGCGCAAATTCGCGCACGGCGGCCAGCGGCACGGCTGTGGCCTGCAGCCGTGCCAGATGCGGCGCCAGTATCTGATAGGTATCGATGTCGAAGCGGGCCGGGGCGGCCGTCAGCGCCTGGGCGTCGTCCAGCGTCGCGGCCGTGCCCAGGTAGCACCAGTCCTCGATGACGTGCCATGGCTGCCCGGGCTGCTCGCCTTCGCGCCACGCCACGGCGCCGCCGAACGGCCACGGCGTCAGCGCCAGCGCGTGCATCGCGGCAGCCAGGCGCAGCCGGTGGTCGGCGCGCGATTCGTGGCCCGTGCACGCGCCCGCGCAGCGGTGAAGTTGCCGGGCGAAGCACGGATTGCCGCGCCGCGCGGTGGGTTCCATCATCAGCGTGACCTGGCAGAGCTGCTCGGTCTCGGCCAGCTCCCGCAGCCGGGCCTGGGCGCCGGTACGCGTGGCGAATACGCCATAGAGGGCGGCATGGCGGCTGAAATCGACGTGGCGGTCCGAGCGCAACCGCGGCGCGGGCAGGCCATCGACCAGTTCCCAGGCGAACAGTTCGCCCGCGTGGCGTAGCTGCTGGTTGTGCAGCGGCCGCAGGGCCTTGACCAGATGGGCCTCCAGCAGCAAGGCGCCGATCTCGCCGCCGGTTTCGCGCCAGTCCACGCGGCGCACGGTGCGCGCGATCCGCATTTCCTTCGGATTGGCATGGTCGCCGGAAAAGTGGGCGCGGATGCGCTGGCGCAGGTGGATGCTCTTGCCGACATAGAGCGGCGCGTCGTCGTCGCCATAGAACAAATAGACGCCGGGGCGGTCTGGCACGTCGTCGAGCGCCGTCTCGCTTAGGCCCGCCGGCAGGCTGGCGTGCTTGACCAGCGCCTTGACGGCCGATTCCACCAGATCGACCGAATAGAGACCGTGGATCTTCTGCCAGAACTGCCAGAGCAGCTCGGCATCGGCCAGCGCGCGGTGCCGGCCCTTGGGCACGAGGTTGAACCGGGCGATCAGGGCGTCGAGGCCGTGGCGCTCCACCGACGGGAACAGCGAGCGGGACAGGCGCAGCGTGCACAGGACGTCGGCCCGGAAGGTCACGCCGGCCCGGCGGAACTCGTTCTTCAGGAAGCCGTAGTCAAAGCGGGCGTTGTGGGCAACGAAGAGGCGGCCCTGCAGGCGCTCGGCTAGCAACTCCGCAATCGACGCAAAGGTGGGCTGGCCGCGCACCATGTCGTCGGTGATGCCGGTCATCCCCTGGATAAAGGGCGGGATGCTGGCTTGCGGGTCGACCAGCGTGTCCCACTGGTGGATGCCGTCAGGGCCCACTTCGACCACGCCGATTTCGGTGATCCGGTCGCGCTGGGCGTCGGGGCCGGTGGTTTCCAGATCGACAAACGCAATGGGGCGCGCAAGCGCGGCCGCCAGCGCGTGGGCGTCGAGGGCGCCCGCGTCGCGGCTGGGCAGGCGTTCGGGGAGATAGGTAGCGGGTTCCGCGGGCGTCGTCATGCGGCGATTCTACGGGATCGGAAAATTCTTTTGCGAAACCCCTTGCGCAGGTCGCCGGGCTCCTCTAATATTCGCCCCCTCGCAACACAAACCGCGCTGCAAACGCAGCAGCGACAAGGGTTGCGGGGTCGGTGGGGGTTGGAGTTGGCGGGGTTTGCCAGCGCCGGCCGGCAGAAAAAAGTTCTGCGAAACCTGTTGACGAAACGTTGAATGCTCTGCATAATCTCGTTTCTCCGCTGCGACGAAATACGCAGCGACAGCGAACGGCGAAGCCGGCCCGCTGAAGTTCTTTAACAACCAAACAACCGATAAGTGTGGGCGCTTGATGGCGAACGCCGCGGCGGACTTCGGGTCTGTCGTGTTGCTTCAACAGTATCAAGTGCTCGCACAGTAAAACATGTTGGTTTGGCTCTTCGGAGTCAAGCCAGTCAGTTTTCTGAGAGTGAGCGACCGCTCGAAAGAGCGAGCCCTTCGGGGCACACAGAGATTGAACTGAAGAGTTTGATCCTGGCTCAGATTGAACGCTGGCGGCATGCCTTACACATGCAAGTCGAACGGCAGCGCGGACTTCGGTCTGGCGGCGAGTGGCGAACGGGTGAGTAATACATCGGAACGTACCCTGTTGTGGGGGATAACTAGTCGAAAGATTAGCTAATACCGCATACGACCTGAGGGTGAAAGCGGGGGACCGCAAGGCCTCGCGCAGCAGGAGCGGCCGATGTCTGATTAGCTAGTTGGTGGGGTAAAGGCTCACCAAGGCGACGATCAGTAGCTGGTCTGAGAGGACGATCAGCCACACTGGGACTGAGACACGGCCCAGACTCCTACGGGAGGCAGCAGTGGGGAATTTTGGACAATGGGGGCAACCCTGATCCAGCAATGCCGCGTGTGTGAAGAAGGCCTTCGGGTTGTAAAGCACTTTTGTCCGGAAAGAAAACGTTCTGGTTAATACCTGGGGCGGATGACGGTACCGGAAGAATAAGCACCGGCTAACTACGTGCCAGCAGCCGCGGTAATACGTAGGGTGCGAGCGTTAATCGGAATTACTGGGCGTAAAGCGTGCGCAGGCGGTTTTGTAAGACAGGCGTGAAATCCCCGGGCTTAACCTGGGAATTGCGCTTGTGACTGCAAGGCTAGAGTGCGTCAGAGGGGGGTAGAATTCCACGTGTAGCAGTGAAATGCGTAGAGATGTGGAGGAATACCGATGGCGAAGGCAGCCCCCTGGGACGTGACTGACGCTCATGCACGAAAGCGTGGGGAGCAAACAGGATTAGATACCCTGGTAGTCCACGCCCTAAACGATGTCAACTAGTTGTTGGGGATTCATTTTCTCAGTAACGTAGCTAACGCGTGAAGTTGACCGCCTGGGGAGTACGGTCGCAAGATTAAAACTCAAAGGAATTGACGGGGACCCGCACAAGCGGTGGATGATGTGGATTAATTCGATGCAACGCGAAAAACCTTACCTACCCTTGACATGCCACTAACGAAGCAGAGATGCATCAGGTGCCCGAAAGGGAAAGTGGACACAGGTGCTGCATGGCTGTCGTCAGCTCGTGTCGTGAGATGTTGGGTTAAGTCCCGCAACGAGCGCAACCCTTGTCTCTAGTTGCTACGAAAGGGCACTCTAGAGAGACTGCCGGTGACAAACCGGAGGAAGGTGGGGATGACGTCAAGTCCTCATGGCCCTTATGGGTAGGGCTTCACACGTCATACAATGGTGCGTACAGAGGGTTGCCAACCCGCGAGGGGGAGCTAATCCCAGAAAACGCATCGTAGTCCGGATCGCAGTCTGCAACTCGACTGCGTGAAGCTGGAATCGCTAGTAATCGCGGATCAGCATGCCGCGGTGAATACGTTCCCGGGTCTTGTACACACCGCCCGTCACACCATGGGAGTGGGTTTTGCCAGAAGTAGTTAGCCTAACCGCAAGGAGGGCGATTACCACGGCAGGGTTCATGACTGGGGTGAAGTCGTAACAAGGTAGCCGTATCGGAAGGTGCGGCTGGATCACCTCCTTTCCAGAGGCTTGTGTTCACAAGTCAAGCGTCCACACTTATCGGTTTGTTTGAGTGTTACAGCCAAGGGTCTGTAGCTCAGGTGGTTAGAGCACCGTCTTGATAAGGCGGGGGTCGTAGGTTCAAGTCCTACCAGACCCACCAAGTTATCCGGGGGATTAGCTCAGCTGGGAGAGCACCTGCTTTGCAAGCAGGGGGTCGTCGGTTCGATCCCGTCATCCTCCACCACTTACCTTGGGGTAGTTGTCAAAGAGAAGCGCTCGGTTGCGAGTGTTTGTCTTTGGCTGTTGCCATCGAGCATGTTTGCTCGGCTGTTCTTTAACAATATGGGATGTAGTAAAGGTGTCGCGAGTGCGTTGATGAGGCGCGCTGCAGTACGCGATACCGGGTTGTGATTGTATCAACCAAAATGTATTTAAGTGATCGAAAGATGACTTGGAATACGGCACAAACGCGAGAACTCAGACCTGTAATGGATGTGGAGACACACTCGTTATAGGGTCAAGCGAACAAGTGCATGTGGTGGATGCCTTGGCGATCACAGGCGATGAAGGACGCGGTAGCCTGCGAAAAGCTTCGGGGAGCTGGCAAACGAGCTTTGATCCGGAGATGTCCGAATGGGGAAACCCGGCCCGTATGGGTCATTCCTTGCTGAATACATAGGCAAGGGAAGCGAACGCGGCGAACTGAAACATCTAAGTAGCTGCAGGAACAGAAATCAACCGAGATTCCCAAAGTAGTGGCGAACGAAATGGGAAGAGCCTTGTACTCTTTAGCAGCATTGTTAGCAGAACGGGATGGAAAGCCCGGCCATAGCAGGTGATAGCCCTGTATGCGAAAACAGCGTTGTGGAACTAGGTGTACGACAAGTAGGGCGGGACACGTGAAATCCTGTCTGAAGATGGGGGACCATCCTCCAAGGCTAAATACTCGTGATCGACCGATAGTGAACCAGTACCGTGAGGGAAAGGCGAAAAGAACCCCGGGAGGGGAGTGAAATAGATCCTGAAACCGCATGCATACAAACAGTCGGAGCCTGGCAACGGGTGACGGCGTACCTTTTGTATAATGGGTCAGCGACTTACATTCAGTGGCAAGCTTAACCGATTAGGGAAGGCGTAGCGAAAGCGAGTCCGAACAGGGCGTTGAGTCGCTGGGTGTAGACCCGAAACCAGATGATCTATCCATGGCCAGGTTGAAGGTGCGGTAACACGTACTGGAGGACCGAACCCACTAACGTTGAAAAGTTAGGGGATGAGCTGTGGATAGGGGTGAAAGGCTAAACAAATCTGGAAATAGCTGGTTCTCTCCGAAAACTATTTAGGTAGTGCCTCGTGTCTCACCTTCGGGGGTAGAGCACTGTCATGGTTGGGGGTCTATTGCTGATTACCCCGCCATAGCAAACTCCGAATACCGAAGAGTGCAATCACGGGAGACAGACATCGGGTGCTAACGTCCGGTGTCAAGAGGGAAACAACCCAGACCGCCAGCTAAGGTCCCCAAGATTGGCTAAGTGGGAAACGAAGTGGGAAGGCTAAAACAGTCAGGAGGTTGGCTTAGAAGCAGCCACCCTTTAAAGAAAGCGTAATAGCTCACTGATCGAGTCGTCCTGCGCGGAAGATGTAACGGGGCTAAGCCAGTCACCGAAGCTGCGGACGCGCGCAAGCGCGTGGTAGGAGAGCGTTCTGTAAGCCTGTGAAGGTGTCTTGTAAAGGATGCTGGAGGTATCAGAAGTGCGAATGCTGACATGAGTAGCGATAAAGGGGGTGAAAGGCCCCCTCGCCGTAAGCCCAAGGTTTCCTACGCAACGTTCATCGGCGTAGGGTGAGTCGGCCCCTAAGGCGAGGCAGAGATGCGTAGCTGATGGGAAGCAGGTTAATATTCCTGCACCGTCGTATGATGCGATGGGGGGACGGATCGCGGAAGGTTGTCCGGGTGTTGGAAGTCCCGGTCCCTGCATTGGAGAAGGCGCTTAGGCAAATCCGGGCGCGGAATTCAAGGATGCGGGGCGAGCGGCCTAGTGCTGCGAAGCAATTGGAAGTGGTTCCAAGAAAAGCCTCTAAGCTTCAGTCATACGAGACCGTACCGCAAACCGACACAGGTGGGCGAGATGAGTATTCTAAGGCGCTTGAGAGAACTCGGGAGAAGGAACTCGGCAAATTGGTACCGTAACTTCGGGATAAGGTACGCCCTGGTAGCTTGACTGGCCTGCGCCAGAAGGGTGAAGGGGTTGCAATAAAATGGTGGCTGCGACTGTTTAATAAAAACACAGCACTCTGCAAACACGAAAGTGGACGTATAGGGTGTGACGCCTGCCCGGTGCCGGAAGATTAAATGATGGGGTGCAAGCTCTTGATTGAAGTCCCGGTAAACGGCGGCCGTAACTATAACGGTCCTAAGGTAGCGAAATTCCTTGTCGGGTAAGTTCCGACCTGCACGAATGGCGTAACGATGGCCACACTGTCTCCTCCCGAGACTCAGCGAAGTTGAAGTGTTTGTGATGATGCAATCTCCCCGCGGCTAGACGGAAAGACCCCATGAACCTTTACTGTAGCTTTGCATTGGACTTTGAACCGATCTGTGTAGGATAGGTGGGAGGCTTTGAAGCGTGGACGCTAGTTCACGTGGAGCCGTCCTTGAAATACCACCCTGGTTTGTTTGAGGTTCTAACCTTGGCCCGTGAATCCGGGTCGGGGACAGTGCATGGTAGGCAGTTTGACTGGGGCGGTCTCCTCCCAAAGTGTAACGGAGGAGTTCGAAGGTACGCTTGGTACGGTCGGACATCGTACCTAAAGTGCAATGGCAAAAGCGTGCTTAACTGCGAGACCGACAAGTCGAGCAGGTGCGAAAGCAGGACATAGTGATCCGGTGGTTCTGAATGGAAGGGCCATCGCTCAACGGATAAAAGGTACTCTGGGATAACAGGCTGATACCGCCCAAGAGTTCATATCGACGGCGGTGTTTGGCACCTCGATGTCGGCTCATCTCATCCTGGGGCTGTAGCCGGTCCCAAGGGTATGGCTGTTCGCCATTTAAAGAGGTACGTGAGCTGGGTTTAAAACGTCGTGAGACAGTTTGGTCCCTATCTGCCGTGGGCGTTGGAATCTTGACGGGGGCTGCTCCTAGTACGAGAGGACCGGAGTGGACGTACCGCTGGTGTACCTGTTGTCTCGCCAGAGGCATCGCAGGGTAGCTATGTACGGAAGAGATAACCGCTGAAAGCATCTAAGCGGGAAACTCGCCTGAAGATGAGGATTCCCTGGAGGCTTGACCTCCTTGAAGGGTCGTTCGAGACCAGGACGTTGATAGGCTGGGTGTGGAAGCGCAGTAATGCGTTAAGCTAACCAGTACTAATTGCCCGTAAGGCTTGATCCTATAACCAGTGTGTTTTACCTGGTGTTCCGCTGTGCCACAGGCATACAGCACAACCCCATATCTTTACTACACCCAGATTCGCCCGCGCTGACCACACGTCAGCGCCGGCAACCCCTCATGCCTGGTGACCATAGCGAGTTGGAACCACCCCTTCCCATCCCGAACAGGACCGTGAAACGACTTTGCGCCGATGATAGTGCGGACTACCCGTGTGAAAGTAGGTCATCGCCAGGCTCTTATACCCAGAACCCCCAAGCCCAAAAGCTTGGGGGTTTTGCTTTGGCAGCGGCGGAATTCATTACCGCGCGGTTGTAAAAGCGCCAGCCTCTCGCTGTTCAAACGCCCGCATTTTGTGGATGATCGTCCGCAAATTTGCCCGGCACGCCTTTCGCTCTTGTGTGGACACAGGGGATGGCAGCCCGCCATCCCTCCGCATTCAGGAGGTGTCCATGCAAAAGCTTCGACCCCGACATATGCTGGCAGCCGGTGCGCTGGCGTTGATTTCGGTCTCGGCACTGGCCCAGACGACGCCGGGCCCGCGCGATCCATATACCCAGGGTAGCGCCGCGCCGATCAGTGGTACCTACGATCCGAACACCAGCGGTGCCCGTGCCGGCGACAAGTTCGACCCGTACTCGCAGGGTGCCGATCGCGCGACTCGCCAGGATCTTGCTCCGCAACCGCAGGCCCAGACCTACCAGCGGCAGTCGTATCAGAACACCGTTGCACCGCCGGCCCGACCGGACCGGATGGCAGGTGCCTATCGCGGCGACATGCGCTGGAATGGCCCGCTGCTCGGTAACCGCCTGGGGCCGCGTAGTCTTTATCTAGACGGCGCCTGAGTGCCGCCGCGTCAACTGATTGGGAACCCCGCCAAATCGGCGGGGTTTTTTGTTTGGCAGACCCCCCACTGTCTCATCTCCGCAAAACACTTTTCCGCAAGATGGCCAACACGGCACCAATCCTTTGGGATTCTGCGTGGCGGTTTCCGATTCCCACGTGGCAATGAAGCATTCCACTTCATTACAAGGAATTTTCTGTCATCCTGATTCAACTTCGACCTGTTAGCATAGCGAAATTCGCAAGCATGCTTATTGAACTGTTTGCCAGGCAGACTGCTCAAATGCTGCATTGCCGCAGACGCCGGACGCCCGGCCCGCCTTGGAGGAGGGGGCCGCGCAGGACCCAGCCAAGGGTGCCGGTTGTGTGAATGACGCCACAAGACAGGTGTGCGTCAGCAGATATCGGAGAAACCGATTATTGTTGTCGACCGGTAAGACGATGCCCACCCTAGATCGGCGCACGGCTTGCATGCAGCAGTAATCCCGATCATCCAAGGTCGAGCAGGAATTTTGAGAGTACGGGGAGCAGGGCAGCCCAGCCAGGGCAGTCCTGTGCCGGATGCGCGCGCGGCGTGTCTGGTGTTCAGTTTTCCTCCAGGCCGGCAGAGCCGGCGAAAGCAGGGGCCCATGGCGACAATCCGCTGAATCCGTTAGCCGACACGTGCCTGTCGTGGGCACGCCAATCGCGTCCACGCGCGCCGTGACGCCCGCCTGGCTTGAGCCAGGACCAAGAAGAATTCAATCCGTTTCATCCTCGAGGAAATCGCTATGCAAGCAACGCGCGCCAAGCGTGCTTTGATTCCAGGCATGCTGGCTCTTGCCGTGGTGGTGCTGTCCGCCTGCGGCAAGAAGAACGAAGCCCCCGCGGCCCAGACGCCTGAAGTGAAAGTGGTCACGCTGAAGAACGAGGCCGTCACGCTGGACACCTCGCTGCCGGGCCGGACGCTCGCGTACCGGATCGCCGAAGTCCGCCCGCAGGTCAATGGCATCATCCAGAAGCGGCTGTTCGTGGAAGGCAGCGACGTCAAGCAGGGCCAGCAGCTTTACCAGATCGACCCGTCGACGTACGAAGCCACGGCCAAGAGCGCCGAGGCCACGCTGGCATCGTCCAAGCTGCTGGCGGAGCGCTACGGCCGGCTGGTGGGCGATGAGGCCGTCAGCAAGCAGCAGTATGCCGAGGCACAGGCGTCGTACCTGCAGTCCAAGGCCGCCGTCGACCAGGCACACATCAACCTGCGCTACACCAAGGTGCTGGCGCCGATCTCGGGCCGCATCAGCCGCTCGCTGGTCACCGAAGGCGCGCTGGTCACCAATGGCCAGGCCAACGCGCTGGCCACCATCCAGCAGCTCGATCCGATCTACGTCGACGTGACGCAGCCGTCCGCGTCGCTGCTGCGCCTGCGCAAGGAACTGGCCAACGGCCAGCTCCAGGGCGCCGGCGCCAACGCCGCCAAGGTCATGCTCCAGCTGGAGGATGGCAGCACCTATTCGGAACCGGGTCGCCTGGAGTTTTCGGAAGTGGCCGTCGACCAGAGCACCGGCTCGGTCACGCTGCGCGCCGTGTTCCCGAATCCCCGCAACGAGTTGCTGCCCGGCATGTTCGTGCACGCCCGCCTGGCCGAAGGCGTCCGCCAGTCGGCCATTCTTGCACCGCAACGGGGCGTCACGCGCGACCTGAAGGGGCAGCCGACGTCGCTGGTGGTCAACGCCAACAACGAGGTGGAACTGCGCGTGCTCAAGACGGACCGCACGATCGGCAACAACTGGCTCGTCACCGATGGCCTGAAGGCCGGCGACCGCGTGATCGTCGAGGGCCTGCAGTTCGTCCGCCCCGGCGCCAAGGTCAAGGCCACCGAGGCCACCGCGGCCCAGTCCGGCCTGGCCCCTGCCTCGGCGCCCGCCGCCGCCTCGGCGCCGGCCGCCAAGTCCTGATCGGGACCGACGCATAAGGATTCGCCATGTCTAATTTCTTTATCGAGCGCCCGATCTTTGCGTGGGTGATCGCGCTCGTGATCATGCTGGCGGGCGTGCTGTCGATACGCGCGCTGCCGGTCACGCAGTACCCCGCCATCGCGCCGCCCACCATCGCCATTTCCGTGGCCTACCCGGGCGCCTCGGCGCAGACGGTGCAGGACACGGTGGTGCAGGTCATCGAGCAGCAGCTTAACGGCCTGGACCGCCTGCGCTACATCTCGTCGGAATCGAACTCCGACGGGAGCATGACGATCACGGCCACGTTCGAGCAGGGCACCAACCCCGACATCGCGCAGGTGCAGGTCCAGAACAAGCTGGCCCTGGCGCAGCCACTGCTGCCGCAGGAAGTGCAGCAGCAGGGCATCCGCGTGACCAAGTCGGTGCGTAACTTCCTGATCATCGTGGGCCTGATCTCCACGGACCCCAGCACGACGCGGGAAGACCTCTCGAACTACATCGTCTCGAACCTGCAGGACCCGATCTCGCGCACCTCGGGCGTCGGTGACTTCCAGGTCTTCGGTTCGCAGTACGCGATGCGGATCTGGCTGGACCCGGCCAAGCTGAACAGCTTCCAGCTGGCACCGCTCGACGTCAGCACCGCGATCAAGGCGCAGAACGTGCAGGTGGCCTCGGGCCAGCTCGGCGGCCTGCCGGCCGTGCGCGGCCAGCAGCTCAACGCCACGGTGGTCGGCAAGACGCGGCTGCAGACGGCCGAGCAGTTCGGCAACATCCTGCTGAAGGTGAACCCCGACGGCTCGCAGGTGCGCCTGCGCGACGTGGCCGACGTGGGCCTGGGCGGCCAGGACTACTCGATCAACGCCCAGTACAACGGGCGGCCGGCGTCGGGTATCGCGATCCGGCTGGCTTCGGGCGCCAACGCGCTGGAAACGGTCAAGAACATCCGCAACACGCTGAACCAGCTCGAACCGTCGTTCCCGCCGGGCATCAAGGTGGTGTTCCCGTACGACACCACGCCGGTGATCTCCGACTCCATCCACGAGGTGGTCAAGACGCTGCTCGAAGCCATCGTGCTGGTGTTCCTGGTGATGTACCTGTTCCTGCAGAACTTCCGCGCCACGCTGATCCCGACGATCGCCGTGCCGGTGGTGCTGCTGGGCACGTTCGGCGTGCTGGCCGCGTTTGGGTACTCGATCAACACGCTGACGATGTTCGGGATGGTGCTCGCCATCGGCCTGCTGGTGGACGACGCCATCGTGGTCGTCGAAAACGTCGAGCGGGTGATGGCCGAGGAGGGCCTGGGGCCCAAGGAAGCCGCGCGCAAGTCGATGGGCCAGATCCAGGGCGCGCTGGTGGGCATTGCGCTGGTGCTGTCCGCGGTGTTCCTGCCGATGGCGTTCTTCGGCGGCTCCACGGGCGTGATCTACCGCCAGTTCTCGATCACGATCGTCTCGGCGATGGTGCTCTCGGTGCTGGTGGCGCTGGTGCTGACGCCGGCGCTGTGCGCCACGATGCTCAAGCCAATCGAGAAGGGCGACCACGGCGAGCACAAGGCCGGCTTCTTCGGCTGGTTCAACCGCAGCTTCATCCGCACCACGCAGAAGTACGAGGGCGGGGTGGTCGGCATCCTCAAGCGCCGCGCGCCGTTCCTGATCATCTACGTGCTGATCGTGCTGGCGATGGGCTTCCTGTTCACGCGGATCCCCACCTCGTTCCTGCCGGAAGAAGACCAGGGCGTGCTGTATGCCCAGGTGCAGACGCCGCCGGGGTCGTCGGCCGAGCGTACGCAGGCCGTGCTGGATCAGATGCGGAACTACCTGCTCAACGACGAAGGCAAGATCGTCGAGTCGCTGTTCACGGTCAACGGCTTCAACTTTGCCGGCCGTGGCCAGAGCTCGGGCCTGGCGTTCATCCTGCTCAAGCCGTTCAAGGACCGCGAGGGTGACGCCACGAGCGTGTTCGACCTGACCAAGCGCGCGCAGGCCAAGTTCAGCACGTTCCGGGATTCGCTGGCCTTCGCGTTCGCGCCGCCGGCCGTGCAGGAACTGGGCAACGCCACCGGCTTCGACTTCTACATGCAGGACCAGGCCGGCCTGGGGCACGAGGCGCTGATGGACGCGCGCAACAAGTTCCTGGCGCTGGCCGCCAAGAACCCGGCGCTGCAGCGCGTGCGTCCGAACGGGCTGAACGACGAGCCGCAGTACGTGCTGGAGATCGACGACGAGCGCGCCCGCGCGCTGGGCATCTCGCTGTCGGACATCAACAGCACCGTGTCGATCGCCTGGGGTTCCAGTTACGTGAACGACTTCATCGACCGGGGCCGCGTGAAGCGGGTGTACCTACAGGGCCGTCCCAATGCGCGGATGAACCCCGAGGACCTGAACAAGTGGTTCGTGCGCAACGACAAGGGCGACATGGTGCCGTTCTCGGCGTTCGCGTCCGGCAAGTGGGGCTACGGTTCGCCGAAGCTCCAGCGCTACAACGGCGTGCCGGCCGTGGAAATCCTGGGCGAGCCGGCTGCCGGCAAGAGCTCGGGCGAGGCCATGGCGGCGGTCGAGGAGATCATGAAGCAGATGCCGACCGGTATCGCGTACTCGTGGACGGGCCTGTCGTACGAGGAGCGGCTGTCGGGCTCCCAGGCGCCGGCGCTCTACGCGCTGTCGCTGCTCGTGGTGTTCCTGTGTCTGGCGGCGCTCTATGAAAGCTGGGCCATCCCGTTCTCGGTGATGCTGGTGGTGCCGCTGGGCGTGATCGGGGCGCTGATGGCGACGCTGGCGCGCGGACTGTCGAACGACGTGTTCTTCCAGGTGGGCCTGCTCACCACGGTGGGCCTGTCGGCGAAGAACGCGATCCTGATCGTCGAGTTTGCCAAGGACCTGCACGACCAGGGCAAGGGCGTGGTCGAGGCGGCGGTCGAGGCCTGCCGCATGCGTCTGCGGCCCATCATCATGACGTCGCTGGCGTTCGTGCTGGGCGTGTTCCCGCTGGCCATCTCGCAGGGCGCGGGCTCGGGCAGCCAGCACGCCATCGGTACCGGCGTGATCGGCGGCATGATTACCGCCACCGTGCTGGCCATCTTCTGGGTGCCGCTGTTCTTTGTCGTGGTGACGTCGCTCAAGGAACGCCGCCGCAAGTCCGGACCTTCCTCCCTGGAAACGGGAGCCCAAGCATGAGACAGACGCTACTTTGCCTGGCCGCCGCCGCAGCGCTTGCGGGCTGCAGCCTGATTCCGAACTACGAGCGGCCCGCCGCGCCGGTGGACGCCGCCTATCCCCAGGGCGACGCCTACAAGGCCGGCACGGGCGCGGCACAGGCGCCGTCCGCGGCGGAACTGGGCTGGCGCGACTTCTTCTCGGACCCGCGGCTGCACCGGCTGATCCAGCTTGCGCTGGAGAACAACCGCGACCTGCGCGTGGCTGCGCTCAACGTCGACGCCTACCGCGCGCAGTACCGCATCCAGCGCGCGGACCTGTTCCCCGAAGTGGGCGCCACCGGCCAGGGCACGCGGCAACGTGTGCCGGCCGACCTGTCGTCGACGGGCCAGCGGGTCATCAGCAGCCAGTACGGCGTGTCGCTGGGCACCACCGCGTGGGAGCTGGACCTGTTCGGCCGCCTGCGCAGCCTGAGCCAGGCCGCGCTGGAGCAGTACTTCGCCAGCGAGGAAGCGCGCCGCAGCACGCAGATCGCGCTGGTGGCCAGCGTGGCCAACGCGTACCTGACGCAGCGCGCCGACGAGGCCAACCTGGCCGTCACGCGCGATACGCTGAGCGCGTACGAGCGGACCTACAACCTCACCCGGCGCAGCTTCGAGGAAGGCATCGCGTCGCGGCTGGACCTGCGCCAGTCGCAGACGCAGGTGGAGAACGCGCGCGCGTCGCTGGCCCGCTATACGCGGCTGGTGGCGCAGGACGCCAACGCGCTGGCGCTGCTGGTCGGCACCAGCCTGCCGCCCGACCTGCCCGCCGGGCTGACGCTGGACCAGAACCTGCTGGCCGAGGTACCGGCCGGCATGCCGTCCGACCTGCTCCAGAACCGGCCCGACATCCTCGAAGCCGAGCATCGCCTGAAATCGGCCAACGCCGATATCGGCGCGGCCCGCGCGGCGTTTTTCCCGCGCATCCAGCTTACGGCGTCGGGCGGTACGGCCAGCCGCCAGCTGTCGGGGCTGTTCGATGCCGGTTCGGGGACGTGGCTGTTCCAGCCGCAGATCACGCTGCCGATCTTCACGGCCGGCAGCCTGCGCGCCAGCCTGGACTACGCCCGCATCCAGAAGGACATCAACGTGGCCACGTACGAGCGCACCGTGCAGTCGGCGTTCCGCGAGGTGTCCGATGGCCTGGCCGCGCGCGGCACGTTCACCGACCAGGTGGCGGCCCAGACGCGGCTGGTCGAGGCCAGCTCGGACTACTACCGGCTGGCCGAGGGCCGCTACCGCACCGGCGTGGACAGCTACCTGACCGTGCTCGATGCGCAGCGCCAGCTTTTCACGGCGCAGCAGGCGCTGATCGAGGCGCGGCTCAACCAGTTGACCAGCGAGGTGAACCTGTTCAAGGCGCTGGGCGGCGGGCTGAACGAGGCCACGGGCGCGCCCGCCCCCGACGCGGGCACCACGACCACGGGCAGCACGTCGGGCAACACCCCGGCCAACCCGACGGCCAACGTCCGCCAGGCATCCTGAGTCCAACCGGACCCGGCAGTCACGACGGAGGCAGCTTCTGGCTGCCTCCGTTTTTTCATGCGCGCTCGCTGCGGCGCCTCTGACTGCGCGCGCCCTGTCTGCGGCGTCAGAGCGGTATCGACATAAACGCGGTGGAATACCGCGGACCCCTGTTCCCCGAAAGATTTCACTTCGGTGACGCCTGCCTGTGCACGATAGTCAACGCATCCGATGGTATCGAAGGAGGCGACTGATGGCACCCACGCAATCCGCATCGATTTCCCCGGTCCGGCCCGTGCAACTGGGCGGGGCCCACGCCTGGTGGGTCTGGGCGCTCTCGGTCCTGTTCGTGATCTACCTGTTCAGCGTGCAGACCGGCTATTCGATCGTCAACCCCGACATCGCGCGCGACGTGTCGCTCAGCGTGACGCAGGTGAGCACCATCGCCGCCGTCTACACATGGGTGTTCGCCGTCTGCCAGTTCTTCGGCGGCGCGCTGCTGGACCGGCTCGGCGCGCACAAGGTGCTGCCGGCGTCGGTCGTCCTGGTCATGGCCGGCGTCTTCCTGTTCGCCAATGCGGAGAGCTACGGCATGCTGGTGCTGTCGCAGTTCGTCATGGCCGTGGGTGCGTGCACGGGCTTCGTGGGCGGCGGCTACATCGGCGGGCAGTGGTTCGGCATGGCGCGCTTCAGCTTCATGTTCGGGCTGGTGCAGTTCTGCGCGTCGCTGTCGTCGGCGTTCTCGGTCAACGCGCTCCAGTTCGCGCTGGAGCGGATGGACTGGCGCACGCTGTTCAACTACGTTGGCGCCGCCGGCGTGGTGCTGGCCCTGCTGGCGTTCGCGTACCTGCGCAATCCCACGCCGGTGCCGTCGTCGGGCCAGGGGCCGGTGGCGTTCGTGCGGTCGGTGCTGTCGGCGCTGGCCGATGTGGCGCGCAACGGCCACGTCTGGGTGTCGGCGCTGATCTGCGCGGCGCTGTTCGGCAGCCTGCTGGCCGCCGGGGTGGTGTGGATGCCCAAGCTGATGGCGGTGCGCGGCGCGTCGCCGGAGCTGGCGGCGTTCAGCGCGTCGCTGCTGTGGCTCGGGCTGGCGGCCGGCTGCCTGGTCGTGCCCGCGTGGTCTGACCGCATCCACCGGCGCAAGCTGCCGATCATCGCCGGCTGCGTCGTGCAGCTTGTGTGCGCCGGCGTGACGCTCTACGTGCCGGGCGTGCCCGTGTGGCTGGTGCTGGTGCTCAGTTTCTGTTTTGGCTTTGCCAACGCGGCGCATATGCTGACATTCAGCAGTGCCGCCGATGTGGTGCCGCCGCAGTTGATCGGCACGTCGGCCGCGTTCGTCAACGGCCTGGCCTTCATCGCCGGCGGCATCATGATCGCGCGGCCCGGTGCGCGCGTGGCACTGGGCGAGGCCCACGGCCTGCCGGCCCACACGCTGGCGCTGGCCCAGTACGCCGCGGTGCCCATCGTGGCGGCGCTGGTGGTGGCGCTGGTGCTGGCGCTGCTGATGCGCGAGACGTACCCGGCGCCGGCCGCCGCCACGGACGGACAGCCTTAGAGAGGGAGCAACCGACATGGCCATCTCCGCCATCCGCGCCGCCGCGGTGACGTTCCGCGGCGACCCGTTCCTGCAGGAGCCCGCGTCCTGCCTGGTCTACGAGCCCGACGCGCTGATCGTGATCGACGCCGGCCGCATCCGCGACTTCGGCCCGGCAGAGACGGTACGCCAGCGTCTGCCGGCCGGCACGCCCGTCACGCACTATGCGGATGGCATCGTCAGCGCGGGTTTCATCGACACCCATATCCACTATCCGCAGACCCAGATGGTGGCCGCGTACGGCGAACAGTTGCTCGAATGGCTCGACAAGTACACCTTCGTGGCCGAGCAACAGTTTGCCGACGCGGCGCACGCGCAGGGCGTGGCCCGCGTGTTCCTGCGCGAACTGCTGCGCAGCGGCACCACCACGGCCATGGTCTATTGCACCGTGCATCCGCAGTCGGTGGACGCCTTCTTCGAGGAGTCGGCCCGCTTCAACACGCGGATGATCGCCGGCAAGGTGATGATGGACCGCAACGCGCCGCCCGCGCTGCTGGACACCGCCGAGACCGGCTACCGCGACAGCGTGGCGCTGATCGAGCGCTGGCACAAACGGGGCCGCCAGCACTACTGCATCACGCCGCGCTTTGCGCCCACCAGCACCGACGCCCAGCTCCAGGCCTGCGGCGCGCTGCGCGAAGCGTATCCCGATGCCTACGTGCAGACGCACCTGTGCGAGAACCTGGCCGAGATCGACTGGGTGATGTCGCTGTTCCCCGAGCGCCGTGGCTACCTGGACGTCTACGCCCACGCGGGCATCGTCGGCGCGCGGTCGGTCTACGGGCACGGCATCCACCTGACCGAGCAGGACTTTGCGCTGTGCCACCAGACCGGCGCCGCGCTGGCCCATTGCCCGACGTCGAACCTGTTCCTGGGCAGCGGCCTGTTCCGGCTGTTCGATGCGCGGCTGGCCAAGCGGCCCGTGCGCGTGGGGCTGGGCACCGACATCGGCGCCGGCACCAGCTTCTGCCAGCTCCAGACGCTGAACGAGGCGTACAAGGTGGCGGCGATGAACGGCACGCGGCTCAACGCCATCCAGGCCTACTACCTGGCCACGCGCGGCAGCGCCGAGGCGCTGTACCTGGACGACACGATCGGCACCATCGCGCCGGGCTTCGAGGCCGATCTGGTCGTGCTGGACCGCAACGCCACGCCGCTGCTGGCGTTCCGCAGCGGCTACTGCAACGACATCGTCGAGCAACTGTTCGTGCTGATGACGCTGGGCGACGACCGCGCCGTGCGCGCCACGTATGTGGCCGGCGAGCGGGTCTACGACCGCGACACCGGGTGCGACCCGTTCCGCTATCCGGCCGGCGCTGGCGCCGCGTGACTACAGTGTCGACTTGCCGAACAGGCTCTCCAGCAGTTCCACCACCAGTTCGGCCGTCTGGTTGTGCACGTCGCGCGCGGGATTCAGTTCGAGCACGTCGAGCGAGCCGAGCGCGCCGGTGTCCTCGATCATCTCCAGTGCCAGGTGCGCCTCGCGGTAGGTGGGGCCGCCCCGCACGGGCGTGCCTACGCCGGGCGCGATCTGGCTGTCCAGGAAGTCGACATCGAAGCTGACATGCAGGTGGGTGTCGGCGTCGATGCCGGCCAGCGCGCGCTCCATGGTCTGGCGCATGCCGTTCTCGTCGATATAGCGCATGTCGTAGACGGTCAGCCCCAGCTCGCGCAGGCGCAGCTTTTCCTCGGCGTCCACGCTGCGGATGCCCACCTGCCGGATCTGCTGGGCCGACATGGCCGGCGTGACGCCGCTCAGGGCCGTGAGCGGCGCCGGGCCGTCGCCGCACAGGCAGGCCACCGGCATGCCGTGGATGTTGCCGGTGGGACTGGTGCTGCCGGTATTGGCATCGGCATGGGCGTCCAGCCACAGCACCAGCAGCTTCTTGCCCTGCTCGCGGCAGTGGCGCGCCGCCGCGCTGACCGACCCGATGGCCAGGCAATGATCGCCGCCCATCAGCAGCGGCATGTGGCCGGCCGCCAGCGTCGCGTAGGCGGTCTCGAACACCTGCTCGTTCCACGCCAGCACTTCCTGCAGGTGCCGCATGCCATCGACCGGTGGCTGCCAGGGGTTGCCCGGCCCGCCCAGGTTGCCAAGGTCGTGGACCTGCAGCCCGGTGCGGGTCAGCGCGCCGGCGATGTCTGCCACGCGCAGCGCGTCCGGCCCCATCGACGCCCCGCGGATGCTCGCGCCCACGTCGGTCGGCGCCCCTATCAACGTCACTGGCTTCATGCCACCTCCTGGTAAGGGATGTCCGGTGCCATGATCGCACCGATCCAGATTGACATCGGAAAAGCGCCAAAAATCTCCTGCAGGACGGCATCGCCCGCCCTATAATTCCTGAATCGTTGATTGAGCAATGATTGATCGGGCAATAGAAAATGGCATCGGAATCGCGTGGTGTGGAGCATGAGCCACTGACTGGCAATGCCGGGCAGGTGCTGCCGTTTCGGGAGTCGCTGCTGGCGATGCTCGGTATCGCGTTCGTCGTGATGCTGGTGGCGCTGGACCAGACCGTGGTGTCCACGGCGCTGCCGACCGTGGTGGCCGAGCTGCAGGGGTTCGAGTACTACGCCTGGGTGGCCACGGCCTACCTGCTGACGTCGGTCGTCACCGTGCCGGTGTTCGGCAGGCTTGGCGACTACTACGGGCGCAAGCCGTTCGTGCTGGCGTCGATCATCGTGTTCCTGGCCGCGTCCGTGCTGTGCGGGATGGCCACGAGCATGCCGTTCCTGGTGGCCGCGCGGGCGCTGCAGGGCATTGGCGGCGGGATGCTGGTGGGCACCGCGTTCGCGTGCGTGCCGGACCTCTTTCCCGATTCCCACGTCAGGCTGCGCTGGCAGGTGCTGATGAGCACCGCGTTCGGCATCGCCAACGCGGTGGGGCCGTCGCTGGGCGGCCTGCTGACCGAGTGGTACGGCTGGCGCGCCGTGTTCTATATCAATGTGCCGGTGGGGCTGCTGGGGCTGGTGTTCGCCTGGCGCTACCTGCCGCACCTGCGGCAGCAGCGGCACGAGGGGCCGGTGCGGATCGACTGGTTCGGCGCGCTGCTGATCGCGGTGGGCCTGGGCAGCCTGCAACTTTCGGTGGAATGGCTGCCCGAGCGCGGCTTTGACCTTGTGACGTGCGGGCTGATGCTGCTGTCGTGTGCGTCGTTTGCGGCGCTCTGGCAGTGGTCGCACCGCTGCGAAAACCCGATCCTGCCGCTCGACATGTTCCGCAATCCCGCGCTGGCGCCGCTGTTCGTGCTCGGCGTGCTGGGCGGTTTCACGATGTTCGCGCTGCTGCTCTATGCGCCGCTGCTGTTCCAGGGCGGGTTCGGCTATTCGCCGAAGCAGGCGGGCCTGCTGGTCACGCCGCTGGTGGTGTGCATCACCGTGGGCAGCATCGTCAACGGGCGGATCATCACGCGCATCCCGCAGCCAAACAGCATGCTCTACGCCGGCTTTGCGATGCTGGCGCTGGCGCTGCTGGGCCTGTCGCAGGCCACGCGCGGCATGCATCACAATCTGCTGCTCGCGATCATGCTCTGCGCGGGGCTGGGCCTGGGGTTCGTGCTGCCCAACCTGACCGTTTTCGCGCAGCAGACGGCCGGCCGCTCGCACCTGGGCATTGCCACCGCCATGTTGCAGTCACTGCGCATGGTGGGCGGGATGGTCGGCACGGCGCTGGTCGGCACGCTGGTCACGCGCAGCTATACCGCCGGCGTCAACGCGTCGCTGGCCTCGGCCCATGCGACGGACTGGGCCGGCCGGCTGACCGACCCCCAGATCCTGATCGACAAGGCCGCGCAGGTGGAATTGCTGACCAACCTGCAGCAGGCAGGGCACAATGGAGCCCTGCTGCTGGAGCAGGCGCGGGTGTCGCTGGTGAGCGCCATCCATCTGGGCCTGCTGCTGGCGGCCGTCGCGGCCCTGGTGGGCATCTGGCGGGTACGCCGCGTGCCGCCGATCAAGCTGGTCCGGGTACATGAGCCCGTGATGGCCGCGGACTGACATTCGCCAAACTGGAGACTGGATTTGGAACTGGAGCGACAAAGCCTGGCCGTGCTGCAACAGTTCGGACGCACCTACCGCGCCTATGCCGCCGCGTTCGAACAGCGTATCGGGCATCCGTTGCCGCGCTGGCGCATTCTGTTTGCCCTGCACGGCCACGAGGGCCCGATCGCGCAAAAGCCGCTGGCCGACCGCGTGGGCATGGACCCCGGCGCGCTGACGCGCCAGCTTAAGGCCCTGCAGGAGCTGGGCTGGATCGAGCGCTCCACGAGCGAGCGCGACAACCGCATGACCAACGTCACGCTGACCGACCTGGGCCGCGAGATCGTCGACCAGGCCCTGCCGCGCCGCTCCGCGTTCCTGCAGGACGTGCTGGCCAATGTGTCCGACACCACGATGCACAACCTGTCGAAGGGCCTTGCCCAGCTTGAGGCCGGCATCGCCGACGCCGTGGCCCGCACCGAACGCGACGCCGCCTGAGCGTTTCCGCCCCTACGGCGTCCGCTACGTCGCCCCGAACAGCCGCGCCACCGCCACCGGGTTCGAGGGGAAATAGAAGTGGACGTACGACGCGGTCAGGCTGCCGGCCTGGTACACCGCCTCGCCCTGGCTGCCGTCGCGCGGCGACGTGGCCCGCGCCGCCGGCGCCCATGACGTGGCCGCCCGCGAATAGTGGAAGGTGTGGCCGCGCAGTACCTCGCCCGTGCCGGGCATCGTCACGGATTGATGGCCGATCGCCGACAGCCGGCGCTGCATCGTGACCGTCCCCGGCAGCACGCCGGCCATCGCATGGCTGGTCCCGTCCTTGTCCACCAACTGCTCGAACAGCGCCATCATCCCGCCGCATTCCGCCAGCATCGGCACGCCGCGCGCGCAGGCGTCGCGCAGCGCCTGCCGCATCGCCGTGTTGGCGGCCAGCGCGGCGGCATGGAGCTCCGGATAACCACCCGGCAGCCAGACCGCGTCGCACGGCGGCAGCGCCGCGTCCCGCAGCGGCGAGAACCACGCCAGGTGCGCGCCCAGCGCGCCGAGGGTTTCCAGGTTGGCCGGATAGATGAAGCGGAAGGCGTCGTCGCGCGCGATGGCGATCCGCTTGCCGGCCAGCAGCCGTGGCGGCGGCGCGATGGCGGCGCCGGCAAACGTCACCGGCTCGGGCAGGTGCGACAGCGGCAGCGCCGCCAAGGCATCGGCAAGCACGTCGAGCCGCGTCATCAGGTCTGGCAGTTCGTCGGCGCTGAACAGCCCCAGGTGCCGCGCCGGCAGGCTGGCCGCCGCGTCGTGCGCCAGCGCGCCGGCCCAGGCGATGCCGGGCGGCAGGCTCTCGCGCAGCATGTCTGCGTGGCGCGTGCTGCCGACGCCGTTGGCCAGCACGTGCATCGCGTGGAACGGGTCGCCGTAGTGCGCCAGGCCATAGGCCAGCGCGCCGAAGGTCTGGGCCATCGCGCCGGCCTGGATCACGGCCAGCACGGGCAGGCCGAACAGCCGCGCCACGTCCGCGCTGCTTGGCGTGCCGTCGTGCAGGCCCATCACGCCTTCCACCAGGATCAGGTCCGCTTCCGCCGCTGCCTCGGCCAGGCGGGCGCGCGCGTCGGCTTCGCCGGTCATCCACAGGTCGATCGACTGCACCGGGGCACCGCTGGCCGCTGCCAGCAGGGTCGGATCCAGAAAGTCGGGGCCGGTCTTGAACACGCGCACGTGGCGCCCCTGGCGCGCATGGAGCCGCGCCAGCGCGGCGGTCACGGTGGTCTTGCCCTGGCCCGACGCCGGCGCGGCGATCATCAGCGTGGGCACCGCGCGGGCGCGGGCGGCAAGGGGAGCGGAGGAAGGTTGCGACATGGGTGTAAGCATCGTGGCGGGCCGTCCAGCGCCCGGCGGTGGTCTGAGGCGGGCCGGCTGGCGCGGCCGATTATAACGAGCGGTCCGCATGGCCATCAGCATCGCGGCAGCACCATGCCCTGCAGCGCCGCGCACTCGAACAGCTCGCGGTCGTTGCTGACGCCCAGCTTGTGCATGGCGCAGTTCTTCTGGCGGCTGATGGTCTTCACGCTGCGGCACAGCGTGGTGGCGATCTCGGTGACCGTGCGGCCGGTCAGGTACAGGCGCAGCACCTCCATCTCGCGGGCGGACAGGCGCTGCATCGTGTCGCGCCCCAGCGGCGCCATCGTGCGCACCTCGGCCGGGGCCAGCGCCCGCAGTGCCGACTTGCCGATATAGGTGAAGCCCCGCTGCGCGCGGGCAATGGCCGTGACGATCTCCGGCAACTGGCTGTCCTTGAGCAGCAGCCCCTGCACGCGCACGTCGAGGATGGTCCGCAGCACCAGCGGATTGGTAATCATCGTCAGCACCATGATCGACATGGTCGGATATCGCCGCCGCAGGGCCGTGAGCAGGCGCATGCCGTCAAGCTGCGCCGGGCCGGGCATGTGGAAATCGGTCACCACCACATCGGGGCGCAGCAGTTCGGTCTGCTGGAGCAGCTCGGTGGCGGTGGCAATCTCTCCACAGACCTCCCACCCGGTCTGCGACTGCAATCTGGCTCCGATCGCCGCCGTAATGACGGGGTGATCGTCTGCCAGCAATATCCTCAACGTCATCCATCGACTCCTGTCCTGTACCCGAGGCTCAGCGTTAGGCTGCCCGCTGACGTCAAAAAAGCGCCGCACGCGCCCAGGGGCGGTGCGGCGCAACGACGCATGACTGCGTCCTCGCGGCGGTGCGGGCCAAATGGGGTAAGTCCCGCCACGCAACGATGCCCAGCGAGGTTAATGCGCGGCGGCGATGAAGGGAGTGAGAGGATTCGCAAAATGCATGGATCGACCATGCATTCGCGCGGAGCTGGCCGGACGGGGACGAGGCCCCGCCGGCAGACGGGGTCAGGCGATGGCGAGCGGGCGGGGGCGGTGCTCGGCGTGGTGGCGGCTGTCGATGGCCTTGAGCGGGTCGCGCAGTACCGATGCGCCCACGTCCATGATGTCGCGCAGCGCGGTGCGGTCCGGCGCGCGCTGCGGCATCCAGAAATGCAGCGCGGCCCAGGCCGGGAACGCCGCGGGCGGCGGCAGCAGCCGTGTCTTGCGGTCGCGCGTCACCAGCGGCACGTTGAAGTCGAGCACCGGGCAGACCCCGCCGGCCGCGTGCAGCAGCGTGATCTGCGTGTGCCACGACGGCACCACCGTCTCGCGATGGCCAGGCGTGTTGGCCCGGCGCGCCAGAAACGCATGCAGCGGGCTGTGGCGCTCGCAGTCTTCCTGCAGCAGGATCCAGTCGGTCTCGGCTTCTTCCTTGCTGGCGCCCCGCGCGGCGCTGACCAGCCGGCGCGGCGTGGCCAGGATGCTATGCGGGATGACGCTGTCCGGCACGTTGGCCCCGTCGACGACGAACGCGCAGTCCAGGTCGCCGGTGTCGAGCGAGTCGCCCAGCGCCGCATCGGCGATCACGGGGCGGGTGATGAAGCTGTCGCGCGGAAAGCGCTCGCAGAGCGCGGTCAGGATTTCCGTGATGACAGGGTCGCCGATGGACGGCGAGAAGCCGATGGAGATGCGCCGGCCGCTGCTGGCCGGCAGGGCGTCGGCATCCTGGGGCTGGACCAGCTGGTTCCAGCGCGCCAGGATCTGCCGCGCGGTGCGCTCCAGCCGCAGCGCGTGCGGCGTGGGCTCCAGCGTGCCGTTGCGCTTGACGAACAGCGCGTCGCCGGTGATCTCGCGCAGGCGGGCCAGGCTGTAGGCCACGGTTGGAATGCGGCCCTGGGTGCAGGCCGCTACCGCGCTGAGATCGCGGTACTCCATGAGCAGGACGAACACATGCAATAGCTTGGTGCTGACATGCCGCATACTGACTTCTCCCGATCCGAGACTTCTGGTTTTTTCTTGTTGTGGCGAAGCATTACAGCTTCAGGCGGCGTCACCGGCCAGGGCCGGTGGCGACACCGCGCAACGACTGCGACCAATACAGCTCGACTACGACAAGGGGCGGGGACAAATCGATACGCCCGGGCATTGCGGTCCATGTGTTGCGCATGGACTGCTCCACGAAACCGCGCTTCTTCGACGCTGCGTCGAAGGCATGTGCGGTGCGGCAGTGGCTCCTCTTCCTCAGGCCCGGACCCGGCCTGGCGCGCGCATCGGCAAACGTTGCCGTGGCGTGCCGCCGGTCGCCTGTCTGCTACGCCAGGAGGCGTGCCTTGCAGGCATTCTGAAACTTAGTTGATGCGAAGGAAGCTTAATACAACATTCAGAAAACTACTAGAACACGTTTGGATACCGACACGTTCGCGCCGCGCTAGCACGCGTTGTTCATACATGCAGACATGGCGGAATGCCGCATGGGACGGGCGTTTTGCGGCCGTCCGCCCGCGCCGGATGCAGCGCGTCGTGGCCAGCACGGCGCGCGCCGCATGGTTTGAAGCGACTGACCGAACCTGGCGTGGGCACGAAATGTTCCAAGTTGGAAAAACAAAATTTGACGTAGCCGAGGCGGCTGCCCCATATGGGGGTCGGCACCACCATGGCGCGCGCCCGGCAGGCAGGCTTGCCGTAGCGGCAAGCCCTTTCTTTTTTGCTTAACTCGTCCCGCGAAGACACTGAATTCCTTTTGTCCGGGGGGTGGGCTACCTTACGGGCACCAGCGGCACACAAGCGCTGCACAAGCGCGCCATCGGCAGCGTGACCGGCAGGCTGCCGGGTGCGCCGCACCCGCAGCCGACGAGCGGAGGCATCGGTGAACAGACGCTATTCGGAGGAACAGATCCGCATGTACCTGGCCGAGGCCGCGAGCGGCGTGCCGGTGCGTGAGCTGTGCGCGCGCTACGGGTTCAGCGATGCGTCGTTCTATGGCTGGCGTGCCCGGTACGGCGCGCCGCGGCAGGGCGATGCCGTCGACACGCGACGCCTGCGCCAGCTGGAGGAAGAAAACGTGCGGCTCAAGAGTATGCTTGCGGATGCGCTGCTGCAACTGGAGCTGCTGCGCAACCGTGGCGGCAGGCGTGGCAACGGCAAGGCGGACGCGTGACGCCGGGCCGGCCCGCGCGGGCCGCAGCTTTTCGCCCGGGCAATGCGTGGCATTGCCATCGAATTCTGGAGTGTTTCTGGTGAGAAAGGTTTTCGCTGCCATCGCCGCAGCAGGATGCATGGTTTCGCTCGCCGCCCACGGGCAGACGCCGCCGGCGGATCCGTCGGCGCCGATGATCGCGCCGCTGCCGCCGCGCATGCTCGATCCCGCCACGTCCACCGTGGACGATCCGGGCGGTACGCCGGGCACCTCGCAGCGCGAACACTGCCGGCAGTTGCTCGACAAGATCAATGCGCTGCCCGCCGGGCCGCAGTGGTCGCAAGGACAATCCACGGTGACCACGGCCGACGGCCGCAAGTACTCCACGCTGGAACGCGCGCCCGAGCGCAAGCGGCTGGAGGAAACCTACCGGCAGCAGTGCGCACAGGCCCGCAAGTAGCCGGCGCGGCCCGGGCCTGACGGCCGGGCAGGCGAGCCGTGGTCGTTTTTCGTCATGGAAGGAGCGATCATGTTGCGCGTGCAACGAATCCTGGCCTGGATGCTCGGGCTGACCCTGCTGGCGGGCGCCGGCGGCGCCTGGGCGCAGGCCCGGCTCGACAAGCCCCAGCTTGACCAGCTGCTGGCGCCCGTGGCGCTCTATCCCGATGCGCTGCTGTCGCAGGTGCTGATGGCGTCGACGTATCCCGCCGACGTGGCGGCCGCCGCGCAGTGGTCGAAGTCGAACGCGAGCCTGTCTGGCGATGCCGCCACCAAGGCCGTGGCCAGCGAGCCGTGGGACCCGAGCGTGCAGTCGCTGGTGGCCTTTCCGTCGGTGATGGACATGATGGGCCGCCAGCCGCAGTGGGTGCAGTCCGTGGGCGACGCCTTCCTGGCGCAGCCCGACGACGTCATGGATTCGGTGCAGCGCCTGCGCCTGCAGGCCCAGCAGGCCGGCACGCTGAAGACCACCGAGCAGCAGAAGGTGGTGACGCAGCAGACCGGCGGCACCACGGTGGTCCAGATCGAGCCGGCCAATCCGCAGGTGGTCTACGTGCCGAGCTACAACCCGACCGTGGTCTATGGCACGTGGCCGTATCCGGCCTATCCGCCCGCGTACTATCCGCCGCCGCCGGGCTCGGTGTTCGCCACGGCGCTGGTGTCGGGCATCGGCTTCGGCCTTGGCGTGGCGGCCGTGGATGCGCTCTGGGGCGGGTTCGACTGGGGCGGCCACGACGTGAACATCAACGTCAACCGCTACAACAACATCAACGTGAACCAGCGGCTCGACGTGAACCGGGCCAACGTGAACTGGCAGCACAATGCCGCGCATCGCGGCAACGTCCCGTACAACAACCCGAATGTCGCGAGCCGCTTCGACGCGCAGCGGCAGCAGGGGCTGGCCAATCGCCAGCGCCCGGGGCAAGGCGGCGTGCAGGGCCAGCGGCGGCTGGGCCAGGACGGCGGCGGCGTGCAGAACCGCCAGAGCCGCGACGCCGCACGCGAGCGCGCCGCGCAATCGTTCGAAGGCCGCACCGGCCAGTCGATCGCGGGCCATCACGCACCGGGGGTCAACCGCCAGGGCGGCGGACAGAACCCGCGTCCCGCCGGCGCCGACCGGCAGCGCCTGGACCAGCACGAGGCGCGCAACCGGGCGCGCGACACCAATCGCAACAACGCATTCCGCGATGCCGGCAATGGCGACCGGATGCGCCAGCAGGCCAGCCGCGGCGGCAGCAGCCTGCAACGCGTGAACGCCGGCCAGACGCCGCAGCGCGCGATGCCGGCACGCACGGGCGGCGGCTTCCAGGGCGCGGGCGGCGGTGGTGGCCACTTCGGCGGCGGAGGCGGGGGCGGCGGTCATTTCGGTCACGGTCGGAGATAACGATGAAGCGCAACCAGACAACGGGCCGCATCGGCGGGGCATGGCAGGCGTTGCGCGTGCTGGCCGTGGCGGCGCTGCTGGCCGCGCCGGCCGCGATGGCGCAGCAGGTGTTCCCGACGCCCGAGGCCGCCATGGACGCGCTGGGCGACGGCGTGGCCCGCAGCGACCCCGACGCGCTGCAGCGCGTGCTTGGCGCGCAGTACCGCCGCATCGTGCCGCCGCAACTCGACCAGCAGGACCTTTACGATTTCCTGGGCGCGTGGGCCAGCCACCATGCCGTGCGCAAGGACGGCGACGACGCGGCCAGTGTGGAAGTGGGCGGCAGCGGCTGGACGTTTCCGGTGCCGATCGTCCGGCGCAAGGCTGGCTGGCAGTTCGACCTGGCGGCCGGCGAGCGCGAGGTGCGCGTGCGGCGCATCGGCCGTAACGAGATCGTCGCCATGGACACGCTGCTGCAACTGGCCGACGCCCAGCAGCGCTATGCCGAGCAGGTCGGCCACGGCAGCTACGCGCGGCAACTGGTTAGTACGCCGGGCAAGACCAACGGGCTGTACTGGCCGTCCGCCTCGGCCGACAACGACAGCCCGCTGGGGCCCGACGCGCTGGCCATGGGCCCGGAGACCCCGCCCGACGACGCGTACTACGGCTACCGCTACCGGATCATCGCCCCGCCCAAGGGCAGCAATGCGAAGTTCGCGTTCGTGGCGTGGCCGGCCCGCTATGGCGAATCGGGCGTGCATGCGTTCATGCTCAACAGCGAGCGGCGGTTCTACGAGCGCGACCTGGGCAAGGGCACGGCGGCCCGAGCCGGCGCCATCCGCACGTTCGCGCCCGACGGCTGGCAGGAAGTGTCTAAGGAATAGCCGGAGGGCCCGCTTGGGCGGCCGCTGGCGGTGCGGGCGCCGCGACGGCGTCGCCATCGGCATGCACGGCGGCCAGCCCGTCCGGATCGACGATGCGGAGCTTGCGCTGCCGCACGATGATCAGCCCGGCGGCGCCGAAGCGCGACAGCAGCCGGGAAACCGTTTCCAGCGTGAGGCCGAGATAGCTGGCGATGTCGTTGCGCGTCATCGCCAGCGTCAGCACGCCGTCCGCCACGCCCCGGCGCGCCTGTTCCGCCGCCAGGTCCAGCAACAGCATCGCCAGCCGCTGGGCCGCCTTCATCGACCCGATCGCCACCAGCAACTCGGCCTGCCGGCGCGCGTGGCGCCGCTGCATCGCCACCACGGCGGCGCGGATGCCGGGGTCGTCCCGCAGCATCGGCCGCAGTGTTTCCACCGCAATCGCACAGCATTCGGTGTCCTGCAGCGCGATGACCGTGGCGTCGTGGGCGTCGGCCTCGTGCGCTTCCAGTCCGCATACGTCGCCGGGTTGCAGGAAGCCGCTGACCTGCCGCCAGCCAATCCCCGTCTCGAAAACCTGCTTCACCCCGCCAGCGCGGATCGGATAGACCGCGCGGGCGGCGCGTCCCTGTATGTAGAGCACGTCACCTGCGCGCAGCGTGACCGTGCGCGGCATCAGCGATGCCGCATTGCCGCAGGCCAGCCTGCACGCCGGACGGAACGGGCAAAGGGTGCAGCATGGGGCGCTTGAGGTGGAAAGTTGCGGCGGCATCGCGGCGCGGATCGATCCGGTTCGGGGCGTACTGCCGAGTATAGGCCGCCGCCAACTTCGTTCATCGGGCATCGTTCTGCATTCTTTTATCGTCTGCGATAAGCAATTTGAGCCCGGCATCCCGCGATCGGGTGAGGGCGACCGGCCGGTCGGCGTTGTTTCGCTATTTCATGTTGCATCTTGCAGACAATGCCCCCAATCCATCACGCCGGCTGTGCTATGCTGCGTTGCACAATACAGGAGGGGACTCGTTCCTAGATGAGCAGGAGTTCTCATATGGCCAAAAGCCTTTCTCCGGTTTGGGATGCGCAACTGCGGCAAATTGGCCGTGCGCAGCACCGCACCGGGAAGCAATTCCGATCCTGGCTGGCGCGTCTCGATCCGGCGCTGCCGGCTGCACGCCGGCCACTGGACCCGGCCCCGGCCGAACTGCCGGGCGTCTGGCAGTCCCACAAGCTGGCACTGGCGCCCATGCCGGGCGAACTGGTGCCGCAGTTGTCGTACCGGCTCTATATGCCTTCCGGCGCCAAGGGGGCGTTGCCCGTGGTGGTAATGCTCCATGGCTGCCAGCAGACGCCCGAAGACCTGGCCGCAGGCACGCGCATGAACGCGCTGGCGGAGCGCGAGGGCTTTATCGTCGCCTATCCGCAGCAGCCGCTGCGCCGGTCCGTGCACCGTTGCTGGCAGTGGTTCGACCTGGGCGCCGGCGAGGGCGGACGCGAGGCGCAGGCCGTGGCGATGCTGGTCGACGAACTGGCTGCCCGGCCAGACGTCCGCCGGGGTGAAATCTATCTGGCGGGCCTGTCGGCCGGCGCGGCCATGGCGGCCGTGGTGGCGCTGCGCTATCCAGAGAAAGTGGCTGCAGTGGGTTTGCATTCGGGCGTCGTGATCGGTGCCGCCGACAATCCGCGTGCCGGGCTGCGGGCCATGCGCCATGGCGCAGAGTCCGAGCCGGCGCTGCTGCTTGATGCCGCCGGCGTGACGCCGGGCGGGCCGGAGATGCCGGCCATCGTCGTCCATGGCATGACCGACGACGCCGTGAACCCGGTCAATGGCCGCCTGCTGGCGCGCCAGTTCCTGGCCTACAACGGGCTCTACGACAAGCTGGGCACCCGCATGGATTGCGCCAATGACGCGCCCCCGCTGGCCGACGGCGACTATCGCGAGGCCCGTTTCGGGCGCTGGAATCGCGATCTGGTGCGGCTTGTGGAAGTGGCGGGGCTGGACCACGCCTGGAGCGGCGGCGATGCCAGCGTGCAGTATCACAGCGACATCGGCCCCGACGCGAGCTGGCTGATGTGGCAGTTCTTCCGGCAGCATCGCCGGGTGGCCTGACGCCCTGCGGCGACGGGCCAATGAAAAAGGGGGAAGGCTGGTGGCCTTCCCCCTTTTTTTGCGCGCGGCGCGGCGTCAGGCTTCGCGCTTGCGGATGAACAGGGCGGTAATCATGCCCATGATGCAGACGGCCACGACGTAGTGCGCCGGGGCCAGCTTGTCCGTCTTCAGCATCAGCGACACGATGACCGGCGTCAGCCCGCCGAAGATCGCATACGAGACGTTGTACGAGAAGGACAGGCCCGAGAACCGCACCTGCGCCGGGAAGGCGTGCACCAGCACGAACGGCACGGCGCCGATGGTGCCGACGAAGAAGCCGGCCAGCGCGTACAGCGGCAGCAGCAGGTCCGGACGCGCGCCGATGGTCGTGTACAGCAAGTAGGCCGTGCCCGCCAGGAAGGCGCCGCCGATGGACAGCGTCAGCCGGGCGCCGATGCGGTCGGCCAGCACGCCGGCCACGATGCAGCCGATCGACAGGCACAGCGTGGCGGCGCTGTTGGCCACCAGTGCCGTGCGGGCGTCGAAGCCGAACAGCGTCTGCAGGTAGGTGGGCGTCAACAGGATCACCACGACGATGCCGGCGGACAGCATCCACGTCAGCAGCACCGAGATCAGCACGGCGCCGCGATGGTCGCGCACTACGGCCTTGAGCGGCATTTCGGCGGCCAGCGCCTTCTTCTGCTGCAGTTCGGCAAAGACCGGGGTCTCGTGCAGCCAGCGCCGCAGATACATCGAACCCACGCCAAACACGCCGCCGAGCACGAACGGCAGGCGCCAGCCGTGGTCGAGCAGGGCCTGCGGGTCGAACATCGCGTTGATGCCGGTGGCCACCAGCGAGCCCAGCAGGATGCCGGCCGTCAGGCCCGCCGTCAGCGTGCCGCAGGCGTAGCCGATATGGCGCCGGGGCACGTGCTCGGACACGAACACCCAGGCACCCGGCACTTCGCCACCCACGGCCGCGCCCTGCAGGATGCGCAGCACCAGCAGCAGCATCGGCGCCAGCAGCCCGATGGACGCATAGGTGGGCAGCAGGCCCATCAGCAGCGTCGGCACGGACATCAGCAGGATGGACAGCGTGAACATCTTCTTGCGGCCCAGCAGGTCACCGAAGTGCGCCATGATGATGCCGCCCAGCGGGCGCGCCAGGTAGCCGGCGGCAAAGATGCCGAACGTCTGCAGCAGGCGCAGCCAGTCCGGCACGGACGCCGGAAAGAACAACTGGCCAATGACCTTGGCAAAAAAGACAAAAATAATGAAATCGTAGAACTCAAGCGCGCCGCCCAGTGCAGCAAGGGCAAGCGTCTTGTAGTCCTGACCGGTCAGCGGGCGGGCGGCGGGGCCGCCTGGCGCGCCCATTGCCCCGGCAGTACTGCTGGAGGTGGACATGGAAAGACTCGCATGGATACATTCACATGCGAAGCGCGCAACACGGATGGCGTGGAGGGGGACGGTCGTGGGGATGACGACACGAACTTGGCGAACCGGGCCGGCGGGTAAGCTGGCGGGCACGACGGGACGCTTCGCAAAGGCGTAAAGATACCAGAACGACGCTGGGCGACTCCGACGCTGATCATATTCATTACGCATTCGCACGGTGGGCTGCCATAATCCGTCTCCATCATGCATGACAAGTGAAATCCGGGGCACAAAGCGCGACGGGCGCGGGGTCATATTTTCCGAGGTGACATGGCTTTCAAGGATTCGATCCAGGCTGCGACAGGGGCGGCCATGGCAACGCCGCGCCGGCGCATGGCGTGGCGCGTGGCGGGCGGGGTGGTGGCCGCGGTGGCGCTGTTTGGCCTGGCCGGCTATTTTGGCGGGCCGCCGCTGATCAGGTATCTGGTCGAAAAACACGCCACCGAGGCCCTGGGCCGCAAGGTCACGCTGGGCGCCGCGCACGTGCGGCCGTTCGAACTGGGCGCCACGCTCAACGACCTGACCATCTTCGAGCCCGACGGCAAGACCCCGATGCTGAAGCTGGGCCAGGTGGAGGCCGATGCGGCGGCCGCGTCGATCTGGCGCCTCGCCCCGGTGGTCGACTTCCTGCACGTGGACCGGCTCAGCGTGCACGTGGTGCGCAATGCGGCGGGCAAGATGAGCTTTGCCGACATCCAGGACCGCTTTGCCGCGCAGCCGCCCAAGCCGGCCGACAGCGAGCCGGCCAGGTTCTCGGTCAGCAATATCGCAGTGACCAACGCGAGCTTCGTCTACGAGGACAAGGCGCTGGACACCCTGCAGCGTGTGGAAAATTTCACGCTGACGCTGCCGTTCTTGTCGAACCTGCCGCACGACGCGACGATCAACACGCGCCCGACGCTGTTCGCCAAGATCAACGGCACGCCGCTGGCGCTGGCCGGCACGTCGCAACCGTTTTCCGATACGCGCCAGACCGACCTGAACGTCAATCTCGACGGGCTGGAGGTGGCCCGCTACATGGCGTTCGCGCCCAGGCTGAAGGACGCGCAGGTCAAGGGCGGGCTGCTCGATACGCGGCTGAACGTGGGATTCCGGCAGGACAAGGATCGCCAGGACCTCTATGTGTCCGGCACGCTGACGCTGCGCGAGGCCGATGTGGTAACCCGCGCCGGTGCGCCGCTGATCCGCGCGGGCCGGCTGGCCGTGGACCTGGCGCGCGTGGAGCCGCTGGCCCACAAGGCGCAGGTCAGGCGCATCGACCTGGAAGGGTTCGATCTGCAAGCGCTGCGCCGCGCGGACGGATCGCTGAACCTGGCCACGGCTTTCCTGCCCGAGGCCGCACCGGTGCCAAAGGCTGCGCCGGCTGCTGCTGCTGCGCCGGCTTCCGCGCCCGTGGCAGCGGCATCGGCGCCGGCGGCGTCGGGCGTTCAGGCGCCGCCCAAGGCCGGCGAGGTGCCGTGGTCGTATGCGGTGGAGCGCGTGGTCCTGAAGGACGCCAAGCTGGGATTCGTCGACGAACTGGCGCCTTCCGGCCCCGGCAAGCTCGATATCGGCCCGGTCAATGTCGAAGTGGCCGGGCTGGCCAGCAGCGGCGACAAACCTGCCAGGCTTGACGCGAATATCACAATCGCCAATGGGCAGATGATCCGCCACAGCGGCGAACTGGCGCTGAACAAGGGCACGCTGTCTGGCACGCTGGAGACGGCCGGCCTGCAGCCGCAGGGCTTCTCGGCCTGGTGGCCGCGCGAACTGCAGAGCCAGTTCGGCAAGACGGCGGTCAACGCCGAGCTGCACTATGCGATGGCGTGGTCCCAGCCGGTCTTCCAGTTCACGCTGCAGAAGTCGCGCGTGGAGCTGTCGCCGGTGTACGTGTCGACGCGCGAGCCGGTGAAGATGCCTGCCACGCCGGCCGCCGCCGCGAACGAGCGCGACGACCGCGCGGGGCTGACCGTCGCGGCGCCGCGCCAGGGCGCACGGGGCGGCCGTGCGGTACGGGTGGCGCGCGCGCCGGACACCGAAGGCGCCAGCCTGCCGCTGCTCAAGGCCGACAAGCTGGTGCTCGATGACATCCAGCTCGACCTGGCCAGGCAGACTTTCGAGGCCGGACAGGTGGCGCTGGTCAAGCCGGCCATCTCGGCCACGCGCGACCATCGCGGCCAGTTGCTGGAATCGGCGCAAATCTGGGCCACGCAGTCCGCCCAGCAGAAGGCCGCCGATCAGAAGGCGGCAGCCCGCCCCGGCGCCGCGCCGGCCAATGGCGCTGCGGCGCCGGGCTGGAAAGTGCGCGTCGGCAAGGTCGCCGTCGATGGCGGCGAGGCGCGGCTGGCCGACTATGCGCCGGCCGCGGCCAACCGTGGCCGTCCGGTCATCCACCAGTTCCGCAACATCGGCCTGACCACGGGCACCGTGACGTGGCCGCTGTCGCCGGGCGCGCTGCCGATGAAGTTACACGCAGAAAGCGGCCGCAAGGGCGTGATGACCATCGACGGGCAGGTGACGCCGACGGGGCCTGCCGCGCAGTTGCAGCTCGATCTGCGCGAGCTGGACATGGCGCCGCTGCAGCCGTACCTGGCGGACCGCCTCAACGCGGCGCTGCGCAGCGGCACGATGACGCTCAAGGGCAAGCTGGCCTACGATGCGCCGCCCGGCAAGCCGATAGCCGTGCGTTTCACCGGCAACGCGCTGGCCGGCAATGTGCGCACCGTCGACCGCATCTCCGGCGACGACTTCCTGCGCTGGCGCGCGCTGTCGGTCAACGGCATCGACTTCAACATGAACGACGCGCGCGGCCCGATGCAGGTGGGAATCCAGAACGTGGCGCTGAACGATTTCTATGCGCGCGTGATTCTCAATGCCAACGGCCGGCTGAACCTGCAGGACGTGATGGCCGGCGGCGCCGAGAAGGGCGAGGCCGCGCCGTCCACCAGCCTGACGCAGGCCAGCCCGGCGTCAGCGCCCGAGGCCAGGCCCGCTGCGCCGCCGGCGCAGGCCAAGGCCGCCGAGCCGGCCGGGCCCAAGCCGCAGATCCGCCTGGGCGGCGTCACCATCAACAAGGGCAACATCAATTTTTCCGACTTTTTCGTCAAGCCCAACTATTCCGCCAATCTCACCGACATGAAGGGGTCGGTGTCCAAGGTGTCGTCGGCGGACCCGACGCCGGCAGACCTGGTGCTCAACGGCCGGCTCGACGATGACGCGCCGGTCAGCATCAGCGGCAAGCTCAATCCGCTGGGCGAGCAGCTCTACCTGGACATCGCGGCCAAGGCGGCCGGCGTGGAGTTGACACGGCTGACGCCATACGCGGCCAAGTACGCGGGGTATCCGATCACCAAGGGCAAGCTGACGGTGGACGTGGCGTACAAGATCGAGAACGGCAAGCTCGATGCCCGCAACCACCTGTACCTGGACCAGCTCACCTTCGGCGAGCGCGTGGACAGCCCCGACGCGGTCAAGCTGCCGGTGCTGCTGGCCGTGTCGCTGCTCAAGGACCGCAACGGGGTCATCGACATCAACCTGCCGGTGTCGGGATCGCTGTCGGACCCCGAGTTCAGCATCGGCGGCGTGATCCTGCGCGTGATCGTGAACCTGCTGACCAAGGCCATCACGTCGCCGTTCTCGCTGATCGCGTCGGCGTTTGGCGGCGGGGGCGAGGAACTGGGCTACATCGAGTTCGCGCCGGGGTCGTCCACGCTGTCCGACGAGGCGCGCAAGAAGATCGAGACCGTGGGCAAGGCGCTGAACGACCGGCCATCGCTGCGGCTGGAGATCAGCGGCCGCATCGACCCGGCCACCGACGCCGACGGCGCGCGCCGCGTATGGCTGGACCAGCGCGTGGCGAACGCCAAGCAGCGCGAGCTGCGCCGGTCCGCGCAGGCGGGCGAGCAGGCCGGGGAAGGCGAGGGCGGCGACCAGGGCGCGCGCGTGACCGTGTCGAAGCAGGAGTATCCGAAGTACCTGGAAGCCGTGTACAAGCGCGAATCGTTCAAGAAGCCGACCAACTTCATCGGCCTGAACAAGTCGCTGCCGCCGGCCGAGATGGAAAGGCTGCTGCTGCAGAACGCCCCGGTCACCGATACCGAACTGCGGGCGCTGGCGGACCAGCGCGCGCTGGCGGTCAAGCAGTCGCTGGAACGCGACGGCAAGGTACCCGACGCCAAGCTGTTCCTGACCGCGCCCAAGCTGACGGCCGACGGCATCAAGGACAAGGGCGCGCCGAACCGCGTCGATTTCTCGATCCGGCAGTAGCCGGGCGGTCCACTGGCGTCCGGGCGAAACCACGTATCATTCGGCCCGGACGACCAAATGGATTTCACAGGAGCAAGTGTTGGAGCAGGAAGCGATCGCCTACAAGACGTGGGTTTGCCTGATTTGCGGCTGGGTGTACGACGAGGAACAGGGCTGGCCCGACGACGGCATCGCCCCGGGCACGCGCTGGGAAGACATCCCGGACGACTGGCGTTGCCCCGAGTGCGACGTCTACAAGGCCGATTTCTCGATGATCGAGATCTGAAGCAGGCTTTCAGTGTGATGGGGCGTGCCTGCGCGCCCTGCCAAGCCCGGCCCGGCGGCGGGCACAGCGCCGGTACCGCATGCGATGCGGATGGCCGCAGCGCCACAGCGCCGCGCCGATCGTCAGCACGAGCAGTGCCGCCAAGGCGGCTGCCAGCAGCGTCAGCAACATACGCGCCGCCTTCTCCCGAAGGCGCCTCTCTCTCTCGAAACAGCGGCCGCTAGATCAGCAGCGGCAGCGCCTCCAGCACCAGCACCCCGAGCAGCACACCGATGATCGCGCCCGCGCAACGGCAACTGATGCGCAGCGCCTTGGCGGCCACCGGAATCGCACCCATCGCCAGCAGGCCAACGAGTGCCATGGGGATCAAAAACACAAGATCATGCGCCTGGACGTGGATCATGGCGGTCTCCTGTCTTGCTTCCTTGTGCATCCAGTATAGGCCGTGTGTGGCGAATACAAGGCCGGGGCGCTCAGGGTTGTCCCGCGGTGTTTGAAACGCGTCACGTGCGAGGCGGGCGGCCAGGTATCGCATCGGAGACATGGGCTTCGGCAGGCTTCTGGTGTGGCGCCGGGCGTCCCTCGCTTCTGGCGGCAGGTGTCCTATGCTGGACGCATGATGGCCATCATGCGCCACCGGCCTCCAGGAGGAAGCTATGGAACTGCACATGCATTCGCACCACTACGTGCGTCGTCTGCCGGACTGGTCCGCCGCGGCGGTGTCGGGGCTGGCCGCCGGGGCGCTGCTGCTTGTCGTCGAGCTGTTCTGGTCGTCGATGGTGGCCGGCGTGCATCCGTGGGGCACCACGCGCATGATCGCGGCCATCGTGATGGGGCGCGAGGTGCTGCAGACCTCGATGTTCAGCGTCAGCACCGTCGCCGTGGCGCTGGTCATCCACTTCGTGATCGGCGCGATACTCGGCTGCGTGCTGTGCGCCATCATCGCGCCGTTCCAGCTCGACTCCAGCATTGGCATGTCGATGCTGGTGGGTGCGGTGTTCGGGCTGGTGGTCTACCTGTTCAACTTCTACGTGATGACGGCGGCCTTTCCCTGGTTCGTGCAGGCGCGCGGCTGGCACACGCTGGTGGGGCACCTGCTGTTCGGCATGTGCATCGCGCTGTGCTACTGGAAGCTTGAATCGCGCGATGTCGTGCACTAGGCGCGTGCGCCCGCGCGTACCCACGGGCGACCATGTCGCCTTGCAGTGACCTGAGTCGATGCACTAGGCTTATTCCACGTGCGTGAACGGGCGCACTTGCCGGCCCGTTTCCTTGCGTACGCGAGGGAGGGGACATGGCGATCGCAATCGTGCTCGTCATCATGGTTGCCGCTTCGGTGCTCTTTCATTTCCTGAGCCCCTGGTGGCTGACACCGCTGGCGTCCAACTGGAAGCAGATGGACGACACGCTGATCATTACCCTCGTCATCACCGGCCTGTTCTTCGTCGTCATCAACCTGCTGCTGGGCTACATCGTCTGGCGCTTCCGGCATCGTGACGGCCACCGCGCCGCCTACCAGCCCGAGAACCACCGGCTGGAGCGCTGGCTGATCGGCCTGAGCGCCGTGGGCATCATGGCGCTGCTGGCGCCGGGCCTGATCGTCTATGCCGACTACGTGCGCCCGCCGCGCGAGGCGATGGTGCTGGAAGTGGTGGGCCAGCAGTGGCAGTGGGGGTTCCGCTTCCCCGGCAGGAGCGGCGAACTGGGCACCACCGACGCGCGCTTCGTCAGCGCCAGCAATCCGCTGGGGCTCAATCCCGAGGACCCGAACAGCCAGGACGACATCGTGATCGCCGGCCCCGAGGTGCACCTGCCGCTGAACCGGCCGGTCAAGGTGCTGCTGCGGTCCAAAGACGTGCTGCACGACTTCTACGTCCCGCCGTTCCGCGCGCGCATGAACATGGTGCCCGGCATGGTGACGTCGTTCTGGTTCACGCCCACGCAGGCGGGGCGGTTCGACATCCTCTGCGCCCAGCTATGCGGCGTGGGCCACTACAACATGCGCGGCCACGTGGTGGTGGAGGACGGGGCCGCATTCGACGCCTGGCTGGCGAAACAGCAGACCTTCGCGATGGCCCAGGCACGCGCGGCGCAGCCAGCCGCCGCGCCGGGCACGGGCACCGGCACCGGCCCCACGGGTGGCGGCGACCTGGCCGAGCAGGGCCGGGCGCTGGCGCAGGGCAAGGGCTGCGTGGCCTGCCACAGCGTGGACGGCGGCGCCAGCGTCGGCCCCACCTGGAAGGGCCTGTACGGCACCACGCAGCAGTTTGCCGACGGCAGCAACGCCACCGTCGACGACGCCTTCCTGAAGAAGGAAATCGAGGACCCGCACGCGCGCCTGATCAAGGGGTTCGGCCCGCTCATGCCGAAGACGCCGGTGACCGATGCCGAGGTGGCGGCGCTGTCCGCCTACATCCGGTCGCTGGGCACGGGCGCCACGGCCAAGCCGCAGGCCGGCAAATAGGAGCCCGAGGAGGATACGATGGCCTACGCCGACGACGCCGCGCACCACGGCCCGCAAAGTTTCTGGACCCGCTACGTCTGGAGCCAGGACCACAAGGTGATTGCCGTGCAGTACACGCTGGTGGCCATCTTCGTGGGGCTGGTGGGCGTGGCGCTGTCGAACCTCATGCGCATGCAGCTGGGCTTTCCGGGAAAGTTCGATTTCATCGACCCCAACCGCTACTACCAGTTCGTCACGATGCACGGGATGATCATGGTGATCTACCTGCTGACGGCGCTGTTCCTGGGCGGCTTCGGCAACTACCTGATCCCGCTGATGGTGGGCGCGCGCGACATGGTGTTCCCGTTCCTGAACATGCTCAGCTTCTGGGTCTACTTCCTGTCCGTGATCGTACTGCTGGCCAGCTTCTTCGTGCCGGGCGGGCCCACCGGCGCGGGCTGGACGCTCTATCCGCCGCAGGCCATCCTGCCGGGCACGCCGGGCCACGACTGGGGCATCATCCTGATGCTCGTGTCGCTGCTGATCTTCATCGTCGCGGCCACCATGGGCGGCCTGAACTACGTGACCACGGTGCTGCAGGCGCGCACGCAGGGCATGACGCTGCTGCGCATGCCGCTGGCCGTCTGGGGCATCTTCATGGCGACGATCCTGGCGCTGCTGGCCTTTCCGGCGCTGTTCGTGTCCGGCCTGATGATGCTGCTGGACAAGACGCTGGGCACCAGCTTCTTCATGCCGGCGATGGTCTCCATGGGCCAGCAGCTCAACTACAAGGGCGGCAGCCCGCTGCTGTTCCAGCACCTGTTCTGGTTCTTCGGCCACCCCGAGGTGTACATCGTGGCGCTGCCCGCGTTCGGCATCGTGTCGGATCTGGTCAGCGTGCATTCGCGCAAGAGCATCTTCGGCTACCGCACGATGGTCTGGGCCATCCTGGCAATCGGGCTGCTGTCGGTGGTGGTGTGGGCGCACCACATGTTCGTGAGCGGCATGAACCCGTATTTCGGCTTCTTCTTCGCCACCACCACGCTGATCATCGCGGTGCCCACGGCGATCAAGGTCTACAACTGGGTCATCACGCTGTGGCGCGGCGACATCCACTTCTCGGTGCCGATGCTGTTCGCCATCGCGTTCATCAGCACCTTCGTGATCGGCGGCCTGACCGGGCTGTTCCTGGGCAATGTCAGCGTCGACATTCCGCTGTCGAACACGTACTTCGTGGTGGCCCACTTCCACATGGTGATGGGCGTGTCGCCGATCCTGGTGGTATTCGGCGGCCTCTACCACTGGTATCCCAAGGTCACCGGCCGCATGCTCGACGACACGATGGGCCGCATCCACTTCTGGGTCACCTTCGTCGGCACCTACGCCATCTTCTTCCCGATGCACTACCTGGGCATCCTCGGCATGCCGCGCCGCTACTACGCCTGGGACAACTACAGCTTCATCCCCGAATCGGCGCACGCGATGAACATGTACATCTCGATTGCCGCGTTCGTGGTGGCCACGGCGCAGCTGCTGTTCGTCTTCAACCTGTTCTGGAGCCTGCGGCGCGGGGCGGTGGCGGGGCCCAATCCGTGGCGCGCGGCGTCGCTGGAATGGCAGACGCCGCAGACGCCGCCCGTGCATGGCAACTGGGGCCCGCAACTGCCGGTGGTCTACCGCTGGGCCTACGCGTACAGCGTGCCGGGCGCCCAGGAAGACTTCATCGCCCAGAACGCGCCGCCCGATGCCGGCGGCGCCGAGCCTGAACCGTATTCGAGCCGGGGAGCGATCGCATGACAGCCGAAACCCTCGCACAGACGGGCGCCGCCGTCTTCCGCGCATCGCCGGAGTCATCGGGCAGCGGGCCCGGCGGCGATGCCGCGCACGGCCACGGCCAGCGCGCGCCGGGCAGCACGGGCCTCTGGGTGTTTATGGGGGTGGTCACGTCGCTGTTCGCGCTGTTCCTGACCGCCTACGTGATGCGCATGGACAGCCCGGACTGGCAGCGCATCGCGTTGCCGTGGCAGGTGTGGCTCTCCACCGCGTTGCTGGCCGCCGCCAGCGTGGCGATGGCCATGGCGGCGCGCGCGGCGCGGCGGGGACGGATGCCGCGTGCCCGCACGGCGCTGCGGCTGGGCGGCCTGGGTGCCGTGGCTTTCGTCGCCTCGCAGCTCTGGGCCTGGCAAGCGCTGTACGCGGCGCACGTGGTGCCGGCCAACAATCCCGCCGGCAGCTTTTTCTACATGCTGACGGCGATGCACGGCCTGCACATGATCGGCGGACTGATCGGCTTTGCGTTTGTGGCGCTGGATCGCGGCAGCGGCAGCCGCACGCTGATGCGTATCGGCCTGTGCGCGCGGTACTGGCACTTCCTGCTCGCGGTGTGGGTGGTGCTGCTGGGCGTGCTGGGGTGGCTGACGCCCGAGGTTGTCGACTACCTCTGCGGCAGACGATAGGGAGGGGCGCCATGAGTTCGCAAGTCGCTGTCGAACCGGCCCACGGCCATCCGCCCGGGGGGCTGCGCGGCCTCGTCGCGGACTGGGCCTCTGACGAGCGTGCCTTCCACGTGTCGTGGGGCAAGGCGATGATGTGGATCTTCCTGCTGTCCGACACCTTCGTCTTCAGCTGCTTCCTGGTGGGCTACATGACGGTGCGGATGTCCACCACCGTGCCATGGCCGAACCTGAGCGAGGTGTTTGCCATCGACGTGGGCGGGCATCCGGTGCCGATGCTGCTGATCGCCATCATGACGTTCACGCTGATCACCAGCAGCGGCACGATGGCCATGGCGGTCAACTGCGCCTACCGGCGCGACCGCCTGGCCTGCGCCAAGCTGATGTTCGTGACCGCGTGGCTGGGCGAGGTCTTTGTCTGCATGCAGGCGTACGAGTGGACCAAGCTGATCGTCGTCGAAGGTATCCGGCCATGGGGCAATCCGCTGGGCGCGGCGCAGTTCGGCTCCACGTTCTTCATGATCACGGGCTTCCACGGCTTTCACGTCACGTGCGGCGTGATCTACCTGCTGTTCATCGCCAGCAAGGTGCTGCGCGGCCACTACGACCTGAGCGGCAACTACCAGCCCGTGGAGATCGCCGGCCTGTACTGGCACTTCGTGGACCTGGTCTGGGTCTTCATCTTCGCGCTGTTCTATCTCTGGTGAGGCGAAACATGGCGTCGACTCCCACCCAGGCATCCCCGCATGCCGAACCGGCCGCCGAGCATGGCGGACAGGCCCACCCGATCGGGGTCTACCTGAAGGTCTGGCTGCTGCTGTTCGTGCTGTCCACGCTGTCGTACATGGTGGACTACTACCACCTGACCGGCTACCTGCGCTGGTCGCTGATCCTGCTGTTCATGGCGCTCAAGGCCGGGCTGATCATCGCCGTGTTCATGCACATGGCCTGGGAGCGCATGGCACTGATCTGTGCGATCCTGCTGCCGCCGCTGTGCCTGCTGGTGCTGGTGTGGCTGATGGCGGCGGAAGCGGATTACACTTTCCTCACGCGCGGCGCTTTCTTCCGCTGACGTCGCCATGCGGGCGGCGTGCGCCGCGACGTGCCATCCTGGACCTCGCCCATGCACGCTGCCACCGAAAGCATCCTGATCTACAACCACGGCCGTGACCCGGACCGGCTCACGATGAAGCTGGCCGCGCTGGCGGCCGAGCCGTTCGCGTTCTTCCGCGGCACCAACCATCTCTACGCCGCCGCCCTGCGCGGCGAGATCGGGCTCGACGCGCCGTTGAGCTATGTCTGCGGTGATCTGCACGTGGAGAACTTCGGCTCGTTCAAGGGCGACAACGGGCTGGTCTACTTCGACCTGAACGATTTCGACGACGCGCTGGTGGCGCCCGTTACCGTCGACGTGGTGCGCATGCTGTCCAGCGTGCTCGTGGCCGGGCAGCAGTACCGGCTGTCGGAGGCGGATGCCCGCGTGGCCTGCGCCAACATGCTGTCCGAGTACACGCGGACGCTGCGGGCCGGCAAGCCGCGCTGGATCGAGCGGTCGACCGCGACCGGGCTGGTGGCCACGATGCTGCGCCAGGTGAAGCGTCGCAAGCGCGGCACGCTGCTGGCATCGCATACCGAAACGCGCAATAGCCGGCTGCGGCTGGACCTGGACAAGCACGCGCAGCGCGCCAGCCGTGCGCAACGCGAGCGGGCCGCGCATATCGTCGCGGTCTACTCGCGCCAGACGCATCACGGCCACCGCTTCGTCGCGGAGGACGTGGCTTCCCGCGTGGCGGGCGTGGGCAGCCTGGGGCTGGAGCGCTACGTGGTGCTGGCCCACGAGATGCACATGCCGACGTCGCGCCGGCTGCTCGACGTGAAGCGCGCGATGCCGAGCGCCTGGGAAAGCCCGCGGCACCAGCAGCCGCACTGGGGCAGCGACGGGCAGCGGGTGGCGACGGTGCAGCAGGTCATGCAGGCGGCGTCGCCGGCGCTGCTGTCGTACGTGGCGCTCGACCGGCGCGAGTCGTTCCTGGTCAAGAGCCTGCAGCCGAGCACCGATCGCGTGGACCTGGCGCATTGCCGCGACAAGGCCGCGCTGATCGACGTGCTCACCACCATGGCGCGCGCCGCCGCATGGGCTCACCTGCGCGGCTGCGGCCATCAGGCGGCCGACCGGATCGAGAAACTGCAGGATTTTGCCGCCGGCGGGCGCTGGCAGTCGATGGCGCTGCGCCTGGCGCGGCACGGCCGCGACGTATCGCTGGCGCAGTGGAAGGCGTTTGCGGAAGACTACAGGAAAGCGAGGGGGCTGAAGGCTTGACGGTGGCCCTCTCCCGCGCGGCGGGAGAGGGCCCGTCCGATCAGATCTGCGTGATGAACTTGGTCACCAGGTAGCCATCGAAGGTCTCCTGGCCGCCTTCGCTGCCGATGCCGGAGTCCTTGATGCCGCCAAACGGCGTTTCGGACAGCGCCATGCCGAAGTGGTTGATGTTGACCATGCCGGCCTCAAGCCCGCTCGACACCTGGTGCGCCGTCTTCAGCGAATTCGTGAACACGTACGACGCCAGGCCGTACGGCAGGCTGTTGGCGCGTCGCAGCACTTCGTCAGTGTCCTTGAAGCGCGTCACGGGCGCCACCGGGCCGAACGGCTCGTCGACCATCAGCTTGGCGTCGTCGGGCAGGTCGGTGACGACGGTCGGGGCAAAGAAGAAGCCCTTGTCGCCGATGCGCGCGCCGCCGGCCACGATCTTGCCGCCACGGTGGCTGGCGTCGTCGAGGAACTGCTCCATCGACGCAATGCGGCGCTCATGCGCCAGCGGGCCCATCTGCGTGCCATCGTCCAGGCCGTTGCCCACCTTGATCGAGCCGATCACCTCGGTAAAGCGCGCCAGAAAGCGGTCGTACGCCTTTTCCTGCACGTAGAAGCGGGTCGGCGACACGCACACCTGGCCGGCATTGCGCAGCTTGAAGCGCGCCAGCATCTCGGCTGCCGGCTCGATGTCGGCATCGTCGAACACCAGCACCGGCGAATGGCCGCCCAGCTCCATCGTCACGCGCTTCATGTGGGCGCCGGCCAGGGCGGCGAGCTGCTTGCCCACCGGCACCGATCCCGTGAACGAGATCTTGCGCACGATCGGCGATTCGATCAGGTAGGTCGAGATGTCGCCCGGCACGCCCCAGACGATGTTCAGCACGCCCGGGGGCAGGCCGGCATCGTGGAACAGGCGCGCCAGCGCCACCACGGCGCTGGGCGAATCCTCGGGGCCCTTCAGGATCAGCGTGCAACCGGCGCCGATGGCCGCTACGATCTTGCGGATGGCCTGGTTGAACGGGAAATTCCACGGTGTGAACGCGGCGCAGACGCCAATCGGCTCGCGCACCACGATCTGGCGCACGGCCGGGTTGCGCGGCGGAATCACGCGGCCGTAGATGCGGCGGCATTCCTCGGCATGCCATTCGGCGTGCTCGGCGCAGATCGTGACCTCGGCCACGGCCTCGGCCAGCGGCTTGCCCTGGTCCAGCGTGATGTCGCGGCCGATTTCCCGGGCGCGCGTGCGGGTCAGTTCCGCCACGCGGCGCAGGATGGCCGAGCGCTCCATCGGCGACGTCTTCTTCCAGCTCTCGAACGCGCGCTGCGCGGCCGCCAGCGCGCGGTCCAGGTCTGCCGTGGTGGCGTGGGGCAGCTTGCCCAGCAGTTCCTGCGTGGCCGGATTGATGACGTCCTGCTCGCGCCGGTCGCCTCCCTTGACGAATTCTCCATCGATGTAGAGGGCGAGATCCTGATACACCATGCCTGTCTCCTGTGCGGGGGTGGGACGGCGCGCCGGGGGCGGCGGCCGCGAACGATCGGTCGGAAAAACGCAAGCTTAACGCGTCGGCCCGGAACGCGCACAGAGATCATGTCGGCCGATTATCGGCCGCCGCTGTCGGCGCAACGCCGCTGGCCGCCGTCACGGGCGGGGACTAGACTGACACGTCCGAAACCATGCCGTTGCTGCAGTGCGGAAGAATTCCACCCGATGAAGCCAGACGCCAGACTCACCACCGGCCCGATTGGCCGGACGCTGCTGTTGTTCTCGCTGCCCGTGCTGGGCAGCAACATCCTCCAGTCACTCAATGCCTCGATCAATTCGATCTGGGTCGGCCGATTCCTGGGCGAGGCGGCGCTGACGGCCACGTCCAACGCCAACATCATCCTGTTCTTCCTGCTGGGGGTGGTGTTCGGCATCAGCATGGCCAACACGATCATGATCGGCCAGGCGATTGGCGCGCGCGACGTCGACGAGGCCCGCCGCGTGGTGGGCACGAGCACCACGTTCTTTGTCGCGCTGTCGGTGCTGGCGTCGGCGCTGGGGTTTGCGTTCACGCCGCAGATCCTGGCGGCCATGCATACGCCGGCCGACGCCGCGCCGCTGGCCGTGATCTACCTGCGCATCATCTTCGTGGCGCTGCCGTTCATGTACTTCTACAACTTCGTGATGATGACGCTGCGCGGCGCCGGGGATTCGCGCACGCCGTTCTACTTCATGCTGTTGTCGGCCGTGCTCGACGTCGTGCTCAACCCAGTGCTGATCTTCGGCATCGGGCCGATTCCGGCGCTGGGTATCGCCGGCTCGGCGCTGGCCACGCTGATCGCGCAGCTCACGAGCCTGGCGGCGATGATCGCGCTGCTCTACCGGCGCAAGCACTTCCTGCTGCTGCACCGCTCGCAGCTCGCGCTGCTCAGGCCGGACACGGCCATCCTGCGCGCGCTGGTGGCCAAGGGGCTGCCGATGGGGCTGCAGATGGTGGTGATCTCGTCGTCGGCCATCGTGATGATGTCGCTGGTCAACACCTACGGCTCGCAGACCACCGCCGCCTACGGCGTGGCGTCGCAGCTCTGGACCTACGTGCAGATGCCGGCGCTGGCCGTGGGCGCGAGCGTGTCGTCGATGGTGGCGCAGAACGTGGGCGCCGGGCTGTGGGCGCGCGTGTCGCGCATCACGCAGGTGGGGCTGCTGTTCAACGTGCTGATGACCGGCGCGCTGGTGGCGCTGATCTACCTGTTCAACCGGCATTCGCTGGGGCTCTTCCTGGGCGACGACGGTGTGGCCATCGAGATCGCCCAGCACATCAACCGCGTGGTGCTGTGGTCGTTCATCCTGTTCGGCTTCACGATCGTCGTGTTCGGCACGGTGCGCGCCACGGGCGCCGTCATGGCCCCGCTGGTGATCCTGTTCGTCTCGATGTGGGTGATCCGGCTGCCGTTCGCGTGGATCCTCGGGCCCCGCATCGGCGCGGAATCGATCTGGTGGAGCTTTCCGCTGGGCTCGGTCGTCTCGGTGGTGATGGCCTTCCTGTACTACCGGTACGGCAACTGGAAGCGCAGCCATATCCTGCCGGCGGCACCGCATCCCGCTGCGGTCGGCCAGGCGCCGGACACCAGCATGGGCACCCCGTGCGAGGACGCGGAGCCGGTGCGATAGCGCTCTGCAGGCACGCCGGCGCAAGCAGCCCGGCGTCGCCTGCATGCTGCACACATTCAACGGCATTTCGTATGACCGGACATACGACCTCTGCGCGTTCCAACGTCCCCCGTCCGTAAGCCTTCAGAAAGCTCCGCCCGCCCCATTCGCCGCGCGCCCGCGCGGCGCCGGGCCGCTGCCTTTCACGTTCCTTTCGGTCTCATCTTTCAACTCACTTTCAATGCGCCGGGATTTACATCATGTTGTGATGTAACGACGTCGACCCGCATACGTATGGGAAATCGGGAAATACCCTGAACCCAGACAAATGAAAGGCGCCTGAAAGATCGCGTTCTTATCGTTCGCCCCATCGCGTCGAACGTGTCTGCATTCGCGCGTTCGCAGCGTGGTGCGTCAGAGCCGGCGAGCCGCGCGATACCGCTTTCACTACTTTGAGGAGAATCGTTTTGCGCATACGCAGCCAAAAGGACTTTGCCTCCGGCCTGATGTTCATCCTGGTCGGCCTGGGCTTTTCCTTCGTCGCGCGCGGCTATTCCATGGGGACAGCCGCCAAGATGGGTCCCGGATACTTCCCGTTCCTGCTCGGGCTCGTGCTGGCGCTGCTGGGCGCGGTCGTCACGATCGGTGCCCTGTCGTCCAAGGGCGAGGCAGACCAGCTTGCCCGCTGGGACCTGAAGATCCTGCTGTGGATCCTGGGTTCGGTGGTGCTGTTCGGCCTGCTGCTCAAGCCGCTGGGCATGGTGCTGTCCGTGTTCGTGCTCGTGATCGTCTCCTCGATGGCCAGCCACGAATTCAGCTGGAAGGGTGCGCTGCTGAACAGCGTGGTGCTGGTGCTGATCAGCATGGGCGCGTTCGTGTACGGCATCAACCTGCAGATGCCGGTGTGGCCTGCGTTCATCACCGGTTAAGGAGCCGCCTTCAATGGAATTGTTCGATCACCTTGCCCTGGGCTTCTCCACGGCATTGAACCTGCAGAACCTGGCGTATGCGTTCCTGGGCTGCGTGCTCGGCACGCTGATCGGCGTGCTGCCGGGCCTGGGCCCGCTCGCCACCATCGCCATGCTGCTGCCGGTCACGTACTCGCTGCCCCCGGTGGCGGCGCTGATCATGCTGGCCGGTATCTACTACGGTGCCCAGTACGGCGGCTCCACCACGGCCATCCTGGTGAACCTGCCGGGCGAATCGTCGTCGGTGGTGACCACGATCGACGGCTACCAGATGGCGCGGCGCGGCCGGGCGGGGGTGGCACTGGCCACGGCGGGGCTGGGCTCGTTCTTCGCCGGCTGCGTGGCCACGCTGATCCTGGCCGCGTTTGCCACGCCGTTGTCGGAACTGGCGTTCAAGTTCGGCCCCGCCGAGTATTTCTCGCTGATGGTGCTGGGCCTGATCGGCGCCGTGGTGCTGGCGTCGGGCTCGCTGCCGAAGGCCGTGGCAATGATCGTGCTGGGCCTGCTGATGGGCCTGATCGGTACCGACGTGAACTCCGGTGCCGCACGGTTCTCGTTCGACGTGCCCGAGCTGACCGACGGCATCGACTTCGTCGCGCTGGCCATGGGTATGTTCGGCTTCGCGGAGATCATCGCCAACCTGGAACAGAAGGAAGCGCGCGAGACCTTCACGAACAAGGTGACCAACCTGTTCCCGACCAAGGAGGATTTCAAGCGGATGATCCCCGCCGTGCTGCGTGGCACGGCGCTGGGTTCGGCGCTGGGCATCCTGCCGGGCGGCGGTGCAGCGCTGGCGTCGTTCGCGGCGTACTCGCTGGAGAAGAAGACCTCGAAGTTCGCGCATGAGTTTGGCAAGGGCGCCATCGAAGGCGTGGCGGGTCCGGAATCGGCCAACAACGCCGCGGCGCAGACGTCGTTCATCCCGCTGCTGACGCTGGGCATTCCGCCCAACGCCGTGATGGCGCTGATGGTGGGCGCGATGACGATCCACAACATCCAGCCGGGCCCGCAGGTGATGACCAGCAACCCGTCGCTGTTCTGGGGCCTGATCGCCTCGATGTGGATTGGCAACCTGATGCTGATCATCCTGAACCTGCCGATGATCGGCATCTGGGTGAAGCTGCTGACCGTGCCGTATCGCTTCCTGTACCCGGCCATCCTGACGTTCTGCTGCATCGGCGTGTACTCGGTCAACAACCAGACCTTCGATGTCTTCATGGCGGCGGGCTTCGGCGTGATCGGCTACCTGTTCCTGAAGCTCAAGTGCGAGCCGGCGCCGCTGCTGCTGGGCTTTGTGCTGGGACCGATGATGGAAGAGAACTTCCGCCGCACGCTGCTGCTGTCGCGTGGCGAGTTCACCGTGTTCTTCACCCGTCCGCTGTCGCTGGGGCTGCTGATCGCGGCCGCGGCACTGGTGGCCGTGGTGGCGCTGCCGTCTATCAAGGCGAAGCGCGAAGAAGCGTTCCAGGAAGAATAACGCTCCGTGGCGTTCCTGAACCACCGCGCCGCCCCGGCGGCGCGTCACTAGCAAGCTTTCGGGGTGCCCTGCGTGCACCCCGTTTTTTTGGTAATCCAGCATGAAGAGAGGCCCAGCTGCCGCAATGGCCCAGGGCTGCGCACGATGATCAGAATTCCCGCACCTCTGGCTGCGTCTCCTGCGCCCATGAAGACTCCCTCGCTCGACCGGATCGTCTCCCGGCTCTATATCCTCAAGCTCGTCCAGGCGAGCCCGTCCACGGTATTCAACCTCGTGGAGCGCCTGCGCGAACGCGGCATCGACAAGAACATCCGTGCGCTGCGGCCCGTGCTGCGCAGCCTGATGATGGCGCGCGCCATCACCGCCGAGCTGGTGGAAGGCAACGGCCGCGTGTACACGATCACCGACGAGGGGCGCGCAGAGCTGGACGCCTACCTGTCGCACCTCGACGTGCTGCAGCGCGACGTCGAATCGCCGCAACCATGAGAAACGCCCCGGCACCTTGCGGTACCGGGGCGTTGCCTGGTCAGGCGGGCGGCGCGCTTACTGGGCGGCCGTCTGCGACACCAGTTCCTGGGCCGTCGCGTTGCTGGTGTTGCTCTGGGCCACCAGCACCTTGATGCGGTTCGGCACCACGGCGCCGATGCCGTCGGCCGGGATCGTCGTGATCAGCCAGTCGGCGTTCCGGTTCAGCGTCAGCGAGCCCGAATCGAAGATCACGGTCTTCGTGCCGGCCGTGGTGATGCGCAGGCGGTACGTGCCGCTATCCAGGTATTGCGAGTCCGCGCCCGACGCCGGCACCGCGTTCTTGTACTGCACCGAGGCCATGTTCGGCGACACCGAGTTCAGGTCGGCGGCCGGCGTGGTCAGGTACACGTCCACGTTCTGGGCGTTGATCGAGGCGTTGAAGGTCCGCACGCGTGCCTGCGTGTCGACCAGGCCCTTGCCGTACGGGTCGTCGATCTGGGCGACGTCGGCCGACGTGGTGCCCGGCAGCGCGATGACCGTGTACTTGTGGCCCGTGCGGGCGTCAACGGTGGTCGAGCCGATCTGGGTCGACGTACCGGTCAGGTTGAACGCGAACAGGTTGTTGCCGGTCGACACGTCGAAGTAGCCCGACACGGTCTTGTACGGCACGTTCTGCAGCGACGTCAGCGCGCCATTCTGCAGCACGTCGACGTTCGGGCCCGCCGTCACGGCGTGGATCACGCGCACGGCCGGCTTGCTCAGGCCGATACGGTCGTCGATGCCGTCGTCGCCGCCGCCGCAGGCTGCCAGCACGGCCGTCGTGGCCAGCGCCATGCCCAGAATGATCTTGCGTTTGAATTGCGTCATGTTTTCACCTTTACCGTTGGATCAGGAACGCGCGCGGCATGCACGTTCTTCTTGCTTCGTGGAGTGCAAGGGAGACCGCGCGCGGCATTCGTGCATGCTGAACTGCTGGCAGGCCGCTGTTTGTGCGTGCCGTGATGGAACGATAGGCATCGCGGGCAGGCCAAGGCAGCCGCGCCGCGCCGAAATGACTGTCGGAGAAATCCCACAATTCGGTTGCAAGGCTGACACACGGGTGTACCCGGCGAACATGTACGGTTTGCACGGCCGCGTAGTGCGGCGCTGCATCGCTCGGTGTACCGCCGAGTCCTGACAAGGGCTCGGCCGCCATTCCGGCGCCGCATGCGCCGCCTGTTTGCATCGCCTGCATGGTTTGTAAAAACGACGATGGGCCATGCGGCGGCGCAGGAGTATCTCCGTGCGCATCTGACCGGGCAGGCAGTCCTAGAGTCAGTCCTCTACTGCCGACCGCCCCTTGCGCGAGGCGAGAACGCCCGGGTCATGCCCGGGCGTTTTGCAGTGCGGTCTTGTCGGGCGCTGCCGTTCAGATGGTGCCGCCGACGTTGGTCCAGTACGGCTCGCGGCCGTAGTACTCGTGGACCGTGGCACCCCACTGCGGGTCGGCCATGCGCGGCCAGCTATCCTTGTTGAAGCCCGGGGCGTCCTTGATGCGGTCCGCGGTCAGGCCCAGCCGGAAACACTTGGCGTCGGTGTCCATGACCAGCGCGCTCCACGGAATTGCGTGCAGCGTGTCGCCGATGCCGAGGAAGCCGCCGGTGGTCAGCACCGCATAGGCCACGCGGCCGCTCTGCACGTCGATCATGATCTCCTTGATCTCGCCGACGTGCTCGCCATCTGACGCGTAGACCTTCGTGTCGTCGAGGCTCGATGCGGCCATCACTTCCGGGCCCGGGCCGTCGCCGACGCCGGAGCCCACGATGCCCGCGCCCTGGCCGGATTGAAGATTGGGTTCCATTGCCTGTCTCCTGTGTGTGCAATCGGAACCCTCAGCGGCGCAACAAGCGTGCCCGTGCCGATGTCAGGCCGGGCCGCCGATTTCCAGCGCATTGCGGATCTCGCGGCCGGGCAGGGTCGATTCGGCGATGTGGCCAATGCGTGCTTTGGTTTCGGCGTCGCGCACGCGGCCGCGCAGCACGCAGACGTGATCGTCGAGTTCCACCTTCACCGTGCCCGGATCGACGTATGCCGCCAGCCGTTCGTCCAGCACTTCGCGCTGCTGGACGTCGCCCAGCGGCGCCACGGGGCGCATGTCGTCGTTGTCGTACTGGCCCAGAGACGCCGGGCCCGGCAGCGGACGCGTGCTGTCGGCCAGCGGCGCGGACGGCCCACCGGCGGGCGCGGTGCCGTACATGCCGTGGCGCTCCACGCCAGCCGGTTCGTTGCCGCCGCGCGCGTCGTAGGGCGGGGTGGGCGAGTTGTCGAGGTGGGCCGGCATGGCCTGTTCGTACTCGACCTTGCTGTGGTCGTCGCTGACGGCGCTGTGGCCGCCGTAGCGGTGGTTCGAAAGCGATGGCTTGCTGGGTTCGGACATGGCGGTCTCCAGGAAATCGATGGCGACAAGCGCGACAAGACGCTTCAGGGATGGAAGCGATGCATCGGCCATGCCAGCTTTCAGGGCGCCGTCGTGCGCCGCAGCACGTCCGCGGCCTGTACGGCTGGCGAGTACATTCGGCGCTCCGCATGCGCTTTTTACTGCCTGGGCGTTGCATCGTGTACATGGCGCTCGCACGCGCCGCCCGTCCAGCGCGGTCGCCCAATCCGGCACGCGGGTTGCAAGCGTCTTGTCGTCATCCACAGCTTTCGACAGGAGTACCCGCCATGAAGCGATTCGAGGACAAGGTCGTCATCGTCACCGGTGCCGGCTCCGGAATTGGCGCAGCGGCGGCGCGCCGCTTTGCGCAGGAAGGTGCGGCCGTGGTGCTGGCCGGCCGCACCCGCGAGAAGCTGGAAACCGTGGCGCGTGACCTGCCCGACGACCGCTGCCTGGTGCAGGTCACCGATGTCAGCCAGCTCAACCAGGTAGAGGCGCTGGTGCGCGCGGCCGTGGACCGCTTCGGCAAGCTCGACGTGATGGTCAACAACGCCGGCGTGGCACCGGACGGCCGCGCGACCGAAGCTTCGGTCGAGGACTGGCGCGAAGTGATGTCTATCGACCTCGACGGGGTGTTCTTCGGCGCCCGCGCCGCGCTGCCGCACCTGATGCGCTCCAAGGGCTGCATCGTCAATACCGCGTCGGTGTCGGGGCTGGGCGCGGACTGGAAGCTCGGCTTCTACAACGCGGCAAAAGGCGGCGTGGTCAACCTGACGCGCGCGCTCGCGCTCGATTATGGGCGCGACGGCGTGCGCATCAACGCCGTCTGCCCGACGCTGACCCGCACCGACCTGACCGAGGACATGTTCCAGGACGAAGCGCTGCTGGCCAGGTTTCGGGAGCGCATCGCGCTGGGCCGCACGGCGGAGCCCGAGGATATCGCCGGGGCCATCGTGTTCCTGGCCAGCGACGATGCGCGCTATATCACCGGCGTGAACCTGCCTGTCGACGGCGGGCTTACCGCGTCGAACGGGCAGCCGCCGCAGTAAGGCACGGCCAGGACCGCGCGCATGGCAAGCAGCAAGCCCACCCCCAACGATGCCGGCAATGCCGACGCCGCCCACGACGTCCGAACGGGGCAGGTGACGCAGAAACTGTCGCGCGAGGCGTTCCGCGAGCGCTTTCGCGCGCGGTTCTACGATCCCGCCTTTCGTGCCGAGGACGCCGCCATCGACCGGCTCGAAGCCATTGCCTGGGACGCCTACAGCAAGGGTCGCAAGGCGCCGCTGACCGAAAAAGCCGGGCCGGGTGCCGCCGACCCCGACTATGACGTGTCCGTCGAATGGAAGCAGGCGCGCGACGCCATCGCGGCAGCCCAGCGCGCGCACGACGACGCCAACGCCGCGTCGCGGGTGCTGCTGGTGGTCGGTGCCGCGCGCAACGACTACACGTGCCCCGGCGAGATGTCGAAGTCGTGGCGCATGGCCAGCATTGCCCGCGCGCGGATGGAGGCGCTGGGCATGGAGGTCGACACGCTCGATCTCAGCGTGCTGACGTCAGACCCCGACAAGCACATCCATCCGTGCAAGGGCTGCGTGTCGACGGCCATGCCGCTGTGCCACTGGCCGTGCAGTTGCTATCCGAACCACTCGCTGGGCCAGGTCAATGACTGGATGAACGCGCTCTATCCACGCTGGGTGCGCGCGCATGGCGTGCTGATCATCACGCCGGTCTACTGGTACCAGGCCACCAGCCCGCTCAAGCTGATGATGGACCGGTTGGTCTGCGCCGACGGCGGCAATCCCGACCCGAGCAGTACCCACGGCAAGAAGGTGCCTGAAGCCAAGGCGCTGGAACTGCGCGGCTGGCATTACCCCAAGCACCTTGCGGGCCGTGTGTTCGGCGTGGTCGTGCATGGCGACGTGGCCGGCATCGAAGGCGTGCGGCGCTCGCTCAGTGACTGGCTCGGCTGGATGGGCCTGATCGAGGCCGGCCATCCGGCGCGGCTCGACCGGTTCATCGGCTACTACGCGCCGTATGCGACCTCGCACCGCGCGCTGGACGCTGACACGGCCGTGCAGAAGGAAGTGGAAAACGCCGGCGCGGCAGTGGCGCAGGCGGTACACCTGCGCCGGCGCGGCGAACTGCCAGCGGTCGGCGACGATCTGGCGCCGCCCCGTCCCAAGTGATCGGCACGGTTTTTGCGCCTCCCAGGCTATCCCCGCAGCCTTGAGGAGTGCATCATGTTCGATTTTTTCCGCCGGCACCGGCAAGACGACGCACGCGGTGAGCGCGAGCGCGATGCGGCCGACGATGACATGCGGCGGCGGCAGCAACCGTCAGGCGCCGAGAACTGGCGCGCGCTGTCGCAGCGCGACCAGGCGCAGCGGCGCGATGAGCCGGGCTACGGCGGCGCCGGCTATTTCGGCAGCAGCGACAGCGGCGGGCAATCCTTCAATGGGGCCCAGCGGCTGTATCCGGGCGACCCGGGCTACCGCGCCCATCCGACCCGCCCCGACATGCCCGCCCGCGCCGGCGCTATCCGGCCGCACGGCCCGCGCAACTACCAGCGCGCCGATGCGCGCATCCGTGACGATGTCTGCGAGCGGCTGACCATGCACGACGCGATCGACGTCTCCGAGGTTTCGGTCGACGTGGAAGGCGGCGTGGTCAAGCTGTCCGGCACAGTCGCGGACCGCTACGCGCGCCGCGCCATCGAGGACATCGCCGAAGCGGTGTTCGGCGTGCAGGACGTGGAAAACCACATCCGCGTGCAACGTGGCGATGCGCTGGACCCGTCGGAACGAACGCTCAACCTGAGCTGACCCGCAATCGCTGCCGAGCGAAACCCCTTCCCGGTGCGGGAAGGGGTTGCAGCATCGACAGCGTACCGGCCTGTCAGACCGGGATCTTCAGCGCGTCGGGGCGCTGCCACCAGCGATGCTCGCCCACGGCGTCGAGGAACGCCTGGTGCGTCTTGGCGTCCTCGGCCTTGCCGATCACCACGCCCGGGCCCGCAAAGCCTCCCTGGATGCCCACGCGCCGCGCCGCCTCGGCTACCAGCAGCGCACCGCTGCCACCGGCGCCCACGGCCTTGTAGTGCTTGTAGGATTCGGCGATGAACAGCAGCGCGTTCGGGTCAGGATCGGCGGGCGGGTTCTTGCCGTCCGGCACGTACACGGCATCGAACAGCACCGAGCCCACCGACGACAGCGCAAAGTCCACCGGCAGCGCGGCGCCGCCGGCCGTGGTCACGCTGCTTGCGCGCGGGCCGACGATCTTGGCGCTGGCCCGCATGCCCTCGGCCAGCGCTTGCAGCGACTGGATCGCGGCGTCGTCCACACCGTCGTTGACTAGCACTGCGATCTTGCGCCCGGTGATATCGCCCTTGGGCTGCGCGTCCAGGCTCAGCGCCGGCGATGTCTGCACGCCGTAGTCGTTGATCTGCACGGCCGGGCCCACGGGCTCCACCGGAATGCCAAGCTGCGCGGCCACGCCATCGGCCAGTTCCTGCGCGATGTGCACGATCTGGCCCACCACGCGCGCGCGGATGGCCGGGTCCGACACCTTGGCCAGCTCGAAGCTGTAGGCATCGATGATCTGCTTCTTCTCCACGTCCGACTGGCTGCGCCAGAACAGGTTGGCCTGCGAGAAGTGATCGGCAAACGTCTGGCTGCGGATGCGCACCTTGACCGCGCCGTCCTCGGCCGGCGCCGGGAAGTGGCGGTAGGCGTCCTTGTCGCCGGCCAGGAACGGGCAGCCGCCGCTCACCGAGTTCGGCTGGTAGCTTTCCTTGCCCTGCACGATGGTCTGGCGCATGAAGCCGTCGCGCTGGTTGTTGTGCACCGGGCAGAGCGGACGGTTGATCGGCAGCTCATGGAAGTTGGGGCCGCCCAGCCGCGTGATCTGCGTGTCGATGTACGAGAACAGCCGCGCGTGCAGCAGCGGATCGTTCGTGAAGTCCATGCCGGGCAGGATGTGGCCCGGGTGGAATGCCACCTGTTCGGTCTCGGCGAAGAAGTTGTCCGGGTTGCGGTTCAGTACCATCCGGCCGATGCGCTTCACCGGCACCAGTTCCTCGGGGATAATCTTGGTCGGGTCCTGCAGGTCGAAGCCGAGCTTGAGCATGTCGGCCTCGGGCACGAGCTGCACGCCGAACTCGTACTCGGGATACTGGCCCGCCTCGATCGAGTCCCACAGGTCGCGGCGGTGGAAGTCGGGGTCCTTGCCGTTGATCTTGAGCGCCTCGTCCCAGATCAGCGAATGCGCGCCGCCCACCGGCTTCCAGTGGTACTTGACCAGCGTCGGTTCGCCGCGCGCGTTGATCAGCCGGAACGTGTGGACGCCAAAGCCCTCCATGGTGCGGAAGCTGCGCGGGATGGCGCGGCCGGACATCGTCCAGAGCACCATGTGCATCGATTCGGGCTGCAGCGAGACGAAGTCCCAGAACGTGTCGTGGGCAGAGGCGGCCTGCGGAATCTCGTTGTGCGGCTCCGGCTTCACCGAGTGGACGAAGTCCGGAAACTTGATGCCGTCCTGGATGAAGAAGACCGGCATGTTGTTGCCGACCAGGTCGAAGTTGCCCTGGCGCGTATAGAACTTGGTGGCAAAGCCGCGCACGTCGCGCGCCAGGTCGGCCGATCCGCGTGACCCGGCCACCGTCGAAAAGCGCACGAAGACCGGCGTTTTCTCGCCCACGCGGGTGAACAGCTCGGCGGTCGTGTAGTCCTCCAGCGACTCGGTCAGTTCGAAGTAGCCGTGGGCGGCCGCGCCGCGCGCATGGACCACGCGCTCGGGAATGCGCTCGTGATCGAAGTGCGTAATCTTTTCACGCAGGTGGAAATCTTCCAGCAGCGTGGGGCCGCGCAGGCCCAGCTTCAGCGAGTCGTCGTCCTCCGGAATCTGCAGGCCCGAGTTGGTGGTCAGCGTCTTGCCGGCGTTGGAGACGAGGTTGCCGACGCTCGGCGAGCCCAGCGTGCCGGGGCGGGGCGACAGCCGGTCCGCTACCGCCTTCTCGTAGGTGCCGTCGTTGTTGCTGCCCGATGCGCGGTCCTGGCTCGGGTTGTCGCCCGAGTGCTGCGGCGTGGACTGGCCGCCCTGTGGCGTGGCGGAAGACGATGACGGCTTTGGCGGGGTTTGCTTCGGCATGGCGGATTTCCTCTCTCGAACGATGACGATGTGGAATCGTCCGTTCTGCAGGTTGTGTGCCAAGCCGGAAAGCCGCGCCCACGCTGGGCGCGAAGCAGGATGCGCGCACCGCCGCGCGCGCATCCGTGCAGAAACTACACCATCACCACCTGGTTGCGGCCGTTGCGCTTGGCCTGATAGAGCCCCGCATCCGCCGCTTCCACGAGCTGGCTGAACGGCCCCTTGCCGTCGGGCACCATCACGGCCCCGCCCACGCTGACCGTGACAAAGCCGCTGGTGGGCGACCCGCTGTGCGCAATGCGCAGCGTCTCGATGGCGCGCCGCACCTTCTCGGCCAGCAGCCGCGCGCCCCCCGGCGACGTGGCGGGCAGGATCATCGAGAACTCCTCGCCGCCAAAGCGCGCGGGCAGGTCGGCCGGCCGCGCGCAGTTGTCGCGGATCACGGTGGCCACGCGGCGCAGCACCTCGTCGCCGGCCACGTGGCCGTAGGTGTCGTTGTAGGCCTTGAACGCATCCACGTCCATCATCAGCAGCGCAAGCTGGGTCTGCTCGCGCTGCGCGCGCTTCCACTCGGCGCCCAGGTACTCGTCGAAGTAGCGCCGGTTCGACAGGCCAGTCAGCCCGTCGGAGTTGGTCAGCCGCTGAAGCTCCAGGTTGGTCTCCAGCAGTTGCTGCTGGCTTTGCCGCAGCGCGCGGTACGCCTCGTCGCGCTGCAACAGGTTCAGGTACGAGCGCGAGTGGTAGCGGATGCGGGCCACCAGCTCGATCGTGTCCGGCAGCTTGACCAGGTAGTCGTTGGCGCCGGCGGCAAAGGCCGCGCTCTTCATCGTCGGCTCTTCCTTGGTGGACAGCACGATGATCGGGATGTCGCGCGTGCCGGGGTTCTCGCGGTAGCGGCGCACCAGCGTCAGCCCGTCCGTGCCGGGCATCACCAGGTCCTGCAGGATCACGGTCGGCTGCGTGCGTTCGGCCACGGCCACCGCCTGCTCGGGATCGGCGCAGTAGTGGAAGTCGATGTCGGTCTCGCCGGCCAGCGCGCGGCGGATGGCTTCGCCGATGATGGCCTGGTCGTCCACCAGCAGCACCATCGCCAGGTATTCGTTCGCGGCGGCCGACGGATCGGCCGGATTCCCCTGTCTTGCCATGTTGCTTACCCCTTTTGTCTTGTTGTCTCGCCGCCGCAGGCCCGCACCAGACGTGGGGCGATCCGCGGCAGCGGCAGGATTTCCTGGGCCGCGCCCAGCGTGGCGGCCGCCTTGGGCATGCCGTAGACGGCGCTGGTGGCCTGGTCCTGCGCGATGGTCAGGAAACTGCGGTCGCGCATCGCCTTCAGCCCCTGCGCGCCGTCGCGGCCCATGCCGGTCAGCAGCACGCCCACCGCGTCGCCGCGCCAGTGTTCCACCACGCTCTCGAAGAACACGTCGATGGACGGCCGGTACAGGTAGTCGCCCGGCTCGGGCGTGTAGGCCATGCGGCCGCCGGCCACCAGCCGCAGATGATCGTTGGTGCCGGCCAGCAGCACGGTGCCGGCCTGCGGCGGCTCGCCGGCGCGCGCGATGCGTACCGGCAGCGCGCATTGCGCGTCGAGCCATTCGGCCATGCCCTGCGCGAACGCCTCGTCCACGTGCTGCACGGCGACGATGGCGGCGCCGAACGTGCCGGGCAGCGCGCCCAGCAGCGTCGCCAGCGCGGCCGGCCCGCCCGCCGACGCGCCGATGGCCACCAGCCGCGGTGCGGCCGGCGCGCACGACGCGGCCGCCAGCGCGGGCGGTGCCTGCGTGCGCCCCGCCAGCAGCCGCCCGATATTGCGGATCTTGCGCAGCAGCGGCCCGGCTGCGAGCGTCGCGTCGGACTGCGTCAGCGTGGGGGTGTCCACCGCGTCGATGGCACCGTGGCCCATCGCGTCGAACACTTTGTTTGCGTTGCGGCCCAGGTCCATCGTCACCACCACGATGGCGCACGGCGTGGCCGCCATGATGCGGCGCGTGGCTTCCACGCCGTCCACCACCGGCATCAGCAGGTCCATCAGGATCAGGTCCGGCGTCTGCGCGGCGGCCATCTGCACGCCGCGTTCGCCGTCGCCGGCCACCCAGACGATTTCCAGCGTGCTGTCCAGCGCCAGCGCGCGCCGTAGCGCCGCTACGGCCAGCGGGGAGTCGTTGACGATGCCGATCTTCATGTGCGTGCCTCGCCGATCAGGTCCCGCACGGCGTCCAGCAGTGCGGTATCGTGGAAACTGCCCTTGGCCAGGTAGTAGTCCGCGCCGGCCTGCATGCCGCGTTCGCGGTCCTGCTCGCGGTCCTTGTACGACACGATCATCACCGGAAGCTGCGCCAGCCGCGCGTCGCCCCGGATGCGCGTGACCAGCTCGATGCCGTCCAGGCGCGGCATGTCGACGTCGGTGATGACAAGGTCGAACGGTTCGGCGCGCAGCACGTTCCAGCCGTCCATGCCGTCCACGGCCACGCTGACGTCGTAGCCGCGCCCGGCCAGCAGCTTGCGCTCCAGCTCGCGCACGGTCAAGGAATCATCCACCACCAGCACGCGGCGGCGGCGCGCGGCCGTGGCGTCGGTGCCGGCCTGCCGCACGCGCTCGATCCGGCCCTCGGAGACCAGCTTTTCCACGGACCGCTGCATGTCCTCGACGTCGAAGATCAGCACGGGCGTGCCGTCGTCGGTCAGGCTGCCCGCCGCGATGTTCTTGATCTTGCCCAGCGCCTGCGCCAGCGGCTGCACCACGAGCATGCGCTCGCCCACGAGCCGGTCCACGGCGATGCCGTAGACGCGGTCCTGCTCGCCGACCACCACCACGGGCACGCTATCGCCCTCGATCGGCGGCTCCGGACGCTGCAGGATCTGCGCCGCGCTGACCAGCCCCACCGGGCGGCCTTCGTGGCGGAAGTGCTGGTGCCGCTCGGTCTGCTCGATCTCGTCGCGCCGCACCTGCACGGCACGCTGCACCAGCCCCAGCGGAAACGCATACGCCTCGCCAGATACCTCCACCAGCAGCGCGCGCACCACCGACAGCGTCAGCGGCAGTTCCAGATGGAAGTGCAGGCCGCTGCCGGGCTGCTGCGACAGCTTCAGGCTGCCACGCACGGCGCGCACCATGTCCTGCACCGCATCGAGCCCCACGCCACGGCCCGAGACCTCGGACACCGTCTCGCGCAGGCTGAAGCCCGGCAGCAGCAGGAATTCCAGCAGTTCGGCCTGCGACAGCCGCGCGGCCGTGTCCGGCTGCGACAGGCCGCGCCGCACGATGGCCGCGCGCAGCGCGTCGAGGTCCACGCCCGCGCCATCGTCGGCAATCTCGATCACGAGCCGGCCCGCGTTGTGGCGCGCGGCCAGCGTGATGCGCCCGGTCTCGGGCTTGCCGGCCGCGCGGCGCACGTCGGGGGCCTCGATGCCGTGGTCCACCGCGTTGCGCAGCAGGTGGGCCAGCGGCGCGTCGAGCTGTTCGAGGATGTCGCGGTCCACCTGCGTCTGCTCGCCGGACAGCACCAGCTGCACCTGCTTGGCCAGCGAGCGGCCCAGGTCGCGCACCATGCGCGAGAAACCGGTCATGCCGTCCGACAGCGGGCGCATGCGGCACGACAGCGCCGTGTCGTAGAGCCGCCGCGACAGCCGCGTGGCACGATGGTCGTACTGGTCGAACTCCTCCACGCGCTGGGATAGCTGGCCCTGGCCGTCCTCCATCAGTTGCCGCAGTTCGGCCAGCGCGGCGCGCAGGCGCGGCACGGCCACGTCGGGCGTGTCGAGCAGGCCCTGCACGCCGTCCAGCGCCTGCAGCGCGCGCATCTGCTGGCGCCGCGCCTGCTGCATGGCGCTGCCGAACGGGCGCAGCCAGTGCGATTCGACCATCGCCTCGCCGGCCATCGCCAGCAGGCGGTCCAGCCGGTCGGCGTTCACGCGCAGCATGCGCTCGTGCGATTCGGCAGCCGCCGGCAGCTCGGCCGAGGCAACGGGCTGTGGCGACGGCGCGGCCGGCTCCGACGGTGCGGCGGGTGCGGCCGGGGGCGCTGGCGGTGCCACGTCCTCGCCATCGAGCAGCCGGTTCATCTGCACGATCCACGCATCGATCTCGGCGCGGCCGTCCAGCTCGGGCCAGTGCAGGTTGCCGTCCGGCGGATGGCCGATGCGCTGGAGCAGGTCGGTGCCCTGCAGCAGCGCGTCGATATGGGCCGGCGTCAGCACGATGCCGCCACGCTGCGCGGCAACCAGGCAGTCTTCCATCACATGGGCCACGCGCACGCCGCCATCGAGCCCGACGATGCGCGCCGCGCCCTTGAGCGAATGCGCGGCGCGCATGCAGGCTTCGAGGTGCGTGGCGGCCGTGGGGTCGCGTTCCAGCGCCAGCAGCCCCGCGTTCAGCACCTCGGCCTGCGCATCGGCTTCGAGCGCGAACAGGTCCAGCATCGAGGCATCGCGCAACTGTTCGGGGTTCATGCCAGGCTCCGCGACAGGGCCTGGCGCAGCAGGTCCGCATCGAGCAGGCCCACGCTGTGGCCCGCATGTTCGAACAGCGCCTGCGTGTAGCGTGCCGACGCCCGCGTCAGCGTGGCCGGCAGCGGCAGCAGCGCGCGGCGCGGCACGTGCTCGACGCCGGCTACCTCCGCCACGGGCAGCGCGATGGCGCTGCGCCCCTGGCCGAGGATCAGGAAGCGCGCCGGACGGGCGTCATCGCCCTCGGGGGCATCGCCGAACAACTGCGCCAGCGAGACGCAGGTCAGCAGGGTGCCGCGCACGGCGGCCACGCCCAGCAGCGCCGCGTGGCGGCGGTGCGGCAGCGTGTGCACGGGCGCGGGCGCGGTGATCTCGCCGAGCGCGATGGTCGGCAGTGCCAGCCATTCCTCTCCCACGCGGAAGACCAGCACCGACTGGCCGGCTTCGCGGGTCTCCGCGTGCTCGGCGGGCAGCGTGTCCGTCATGGCCCCGCCGAGGCTGCCAGCGGCCAGCGCGTCGAGCACGGTCACGGCCGCCTGCGCGTAGACCGGGCAATTGCGGCAGCGCAGGTACGTGACGAGTTCCGGGCAGGACCGGTCGCCGCCGGTGCCGATGCGGCGCCAGCAGTCGTACACGGTGCCGGCGGCCAGGCCGGGCAGGGTGGCGGGCGCGGCGTGGACGATGGAATCAGCCATGGCTCAGTCGGGCATGACGCTGCGCGCGCTCGCGCACGCGATGGGCGCCGGTGGCATCGCCCTCGCTGTCGAGCAAGGCAGCCAGGTGGTAAAGGGCCTCTTCATGGCCGGGGTCCAGATAGACGGCCTTGCGATAGGCGGCGTGCGCATCGGCGATATGGCCGGCCGCATCGTTCAGCACGCCCAGCAGGCACCAGCCGTCGGCCGACGACGCATGGGCCGCCAGGAACGCGCGGCAGGCATCGGTGGCGGCCTGCAACTCGCCCCGGTCGGCCAGCGCCGAGATCGACGCCAGCGGCTCCTCCGGCTTGGCAGTCGCCACGGCCGGAGGCGGAGGCATCCGCACGGGACGCACGGCGGGCGGCGTGGCGCGTGCCATGCTCTGCAATACCGGCGGCGCGACGGGCGGCCGGACGGATCGCACGACCGGCACGACTGGCTTGCTGACCGGCTCGGGATGGAACGCGAAGGCCAGCGGCACGCCGGCGCTGGCCAGCCCCTCGCGGGTCAGCAGGCTGGCCTCGGCCGGACCGACGAAGATCAGCCCGCCGGGCTGTGCCAGCCGGCGCAGCGTCTGCACGGTCCGCTGCTGCGTGGCGACATCGAAATAGATCAGCAGGTTGCGGCAGAACACGAAGTGGTAGGGCGGTTCGCTGGCCAGCAGGCCCGGCGCGACAAGATTGCCCTGCAACAGCCGCACCTGGCCGCGCACCTTCTCGGAGAGCTGGTAGCCGCCCGGGGCCGGCGCGAAATAGCGGTCGCGGAAATCGAGCGGCACGCCGCGGAACGCGTTGCTGCCATACAGGCCGGCGCGGGCGCGTGCCAGCGCGCGGGCGCTGACGTCCACGGCATCCACGCGGAAACGGTCGGCCGGCAGCCCGGCGTCGAACAGCGCCATCGCGATGGAGTACGGTTCCTCGCCGGTGGAGCACGGCAGGCTCAGCACGCGCAGCAGGCGCTCGCCGTCGCCGAACACGCGCTGCGCCGCGAACGTGCCCAGCGCCAGCAGCGCTTCACGGTGGCGGAAGAACCACGTCTCGGGCACCACCACGGCCTCGATCAGCGCCTGGAGTTCGTCGGGCGTGGCGTGCAGCACGTTCCAGTAGGCGGCCGGATCGGCGGCACCCACGGCCAGCCGGCGCGTCTCCACGGCGCGGGCAATGACGGCCGGGCCGATGGCGGTCGCGTCCAGGCCGATCCGCTCCTTGAGCAGCGTTTCGATCTGCGTGGGGGGATGGGGCAGATCCGTCATGCGGGCAGGGCGTCGGGGAACAGCATCGTATGCACGGCTTCGGGCAGCAGGTCGGCCACCCGGACCCACTGCACCAGCCCGCGCGCGTCGTGGCGCACCGGGCCCAGGTAGCGCGCCTGGCCGGGGTCGATGCCGCTGTCGACGAACGATGCCGGGTCGCACCGCAGCGTGTCGGTCGCATATTCGAGCCGCAGCCCCAGCAGCCGCGCGGCCGGCGCGGTTTCGGCAGCGGTGGCGGGATCGGCTTGATCGATGAAATCGGCAGTTTCGGCGGTTCTGGACATCGGTGCGGGTCGACGGTAGTTAACCAGCACGGTCCGGGTACTGGTGCGTGCGCCGGCCGGAGTGCCCGTGGCCAGCGCGGTCACGTCGATCACGGGCACCGGCTGCCCGGCGCGCACCATCAGGCCGCAGACCCAGGCCGGGGCGCCGGGAATCTGCTTGGTGGCGGTCAGCGGCAGCACCTCGGCCACCTCGCCGCTATCGATCGCGTAGTAGTCGGGCCCGATGCGGAACAGCAGGAAGAGCGCCATGGCGAAGGGCGGCCGGCCCGCTCAGACCTTGAAGCGCGAGACGCCGCTGCGCAGTTCGTTGGAGACCAGCGTCAGCTCGTCGATGGCCTGGCTAGACTGGCGCAGCGATTCCACGGTCTGCTGCGCGGCCTCGGAGAGCTGCATCAGCGCCTGGTTGATCTGCTCGGCGCCGCCGGCCTGGGCCTGCATGCCCTCGTTGACCATCTGCACGCGCGGCGCCAGCGACTGCACCTGGCCGATGATCTGCGAAAGCTGGTCGCCCACCTGGGTCACCTCCGACATCCCGCGCCGCACTTCCTCCGAGAACTTGTCCATGCCCATCACGCCGGCGGACACGGCCGACTGGATCTCGCGCACGATCTGCTCGATATCGTAGGTGGCCACGGCGGTCTGGTCCGCCAGCCGGCGGATCTCGGTGGCCACCACGGAGAAGCCCCGGCCGTACTCGCCGGCCTTCTCGGCCTCGATGGCGGCGTTCAGCGACAGCAGGTTGGTCTGGTCCGCCACGCGGGCGATGGTCGTGACCACCTGGTTGATGTTGCCGGCCTTCTCGTTCAGCGTGGCCAGCCGCGCGTTGACGGACCCGGCGGCCTCCATCACATGGTGCATCGTGCCTTCCATGCGCGACAGGCCCACCTGGCCCGTGCCGGCCAGCCCGGCGGTCTGCTCGGCCGCGTGCGATACCTCGTTCATGGTGCGGACGAGGTCGCGCGCCGTGGCCGAGATCTCGCGCGACGTGGCGCCGATCTGCGTGGTCGTGGCGGCCGTCTCGGTGGCGGTGGCCTGCTGCTGGCGGGCCGTGGCGGCAATCTCGTTGACCGACGTCGTGACCTGGATGGCCGACCGCTGCGCCTGGCCGACCAGCGACGTCAGCTCGCCGGCCAGCTGGTTGAAGCCTTCCTCGACGGCCCGGAACTCGTCGCGCCGGTTCAGCGTCATGCGCTCGCGCAGGTCGCCGCCGCGCATGGTGTCCAGCAGCGCCACGATCGATCGCATGGGGCTGTTGATGGCGCGCAGCAGCAGGAAGCCGCAGACCAGCGCGGCCAGCACGGCGATGGCCAGCGCTACCTCGATGCTGACCTTGGCCGTGTCCACGGCATCGACGATGCCGGCGGCGGCGCTGTCATTGACCTTGCCGTTGTCGTCCACCAGACCCTGCAGCGCCTTGCGGCCTTCTATCCAGATCTCGTGCGCACTGCCGCGCAGGGCGGCCTCGGCGGCGACGGTGTCCTTGCCGCGAACGGGGTCAAGGTAGGGCTGGGCGGCCTGCTCGTATCGGCTGCGCAGTTCCAGGAACGCCTGGAACCGGGTGCGATCGACGTCACGCTGGATCGAATCCGCGTACAGCTTCTGCAGCCGGTCCAGCCGGCGCGTGGCGTCCTCGGTCTGGGCGTGCAGCCGGGCGCGCTGCGCCGGGTCGGCCGCGGTCACCGTCTGCCAGGCCAGCACGTAGAGCTCGCCCCAGACGCCGCGCATGCCGGCGCTGTAGTTCAGGCCGGGCAGCGCGTCGGTGCGCATGATCGTGGTTTCGCGCTCGATGGCCGTCAGCCGGTTATAGGCCGCCAGGCTCATCATCGTCATGACCAGCAGGATGAAGGTGAAGCTTGCCAGGATGCGCGTGCGGATGGTCCAGTGGTTCACGGTCGATGGAGTCTGGTTGGGCCGGGACGGGGGCGGCGGGGGCGGCGGGGCCGGCCCGGGCCGCCGGCCGGGGCACGCCCACCGGACCCTGGGGAATCCCACGAACGGGTGGTAGGCGTTTGCGGCGTAGGGTACTGTAACGCCCGGGCCATTTCAACGGCGGCCCGCTACCCGCCAGGCCGCGCCGTTGCGCGGGAGCGGCGGGAATTTGAAGCGCTTGCTTTTTTCAAGGTTTTCGTCACACTTGCCAAATAGCTTGAGCGGGAAACATGTTCATCACAACTGATAGGGCAGGGATGGTGGCCAAGTCGGAGGCGCAGGCGACTGGCGCCTTGCCGCCGGCGGACCTGGATCCGCTGACCGGCGTGGTCGTCCGCCAGGCGTTCTTGAAGCGGGTGGAAGCGCGTCTGCAAAGCGAGACGACGCCCCGTTTCGCCCTGTTGCTGGTGGGTATCGACGATTTCCGCGCTTTTAACGACATGCACGGCCATGCCGAAGGCGACGCCGTGCTGCAGCAGGTGGCCCGCCGCCTGCGCGATGCGTCGCCGCGCGACGCCGTGGTGGGCCGCGTGGGCGGCGACGAATTCGGCGTGCTGCTGACGTCGATCTCGGACCCCACGCTGGTGCGCCATGTCAGTGCGGCCATCCTGTCGATGCTGTCCGCCCCCTTCGAACTCAACGGCAACCGCCACCACGTGCTGGCCAGCCTGGGCGCGTGCGTGATGCCCGCCGGCGGCGACAGCACGGCCGACGTGCTGGCCGCCGCCAGCCTGGCGCTGGCCCGGGCCAAGCACGACGGCGGCCGCACCATCCGCTTCTTCAAGCCGCAGATGCGGGCCGACGTGACCACGCGCCTGTCTTTGGTGCAGGCCCTGCGCGAAGCCTACGCCCAACGCCAGTTCGAACTGCTGTACCAGCCGCAGGTGGACCTGCGGGACGGCCGCGTCAAGGGCGCCGAGGCGCTGATGCGCTGGCGCCATCCCACGCTGGGCCTGCTCACGCCGGCCGCGTTCATCGACGCGCTGGCCGCCAGCAGCGTGGCCGCCGACGTGGGCATGTGGCTGCTGCACACGGCCTGCGCCCAGGCGCGGGCATGGTCGCTGACGTTCGAGGACGCGCCGCGCGTGGCCATCAACCTGTTTGCCGCCCAGTTGGCCGAAAGCCGGCTGCTGACCGAGGTGCGCCACGTGCTGCGCGCGCTGGAGCTGCCGCCCGACCGGCTGGAAATCGAGATTACCGAGACCATCGCCCTGCAGCAGGGCGACGAGGTGTCCGACCAGCTTCAGGCGCTGCGCCGCGACGGCGTGACGCTGACCTGCGACGACTTTGGCACCGGCTACGCGTCGCTGAGCTTCCTGAAGACGTTTCCAGTGGACCGGCTCAAGATCGACCAGTCGTTCATCCGCAACGTCACGCAGGACAATGTGGACGCCGCCATCGTCCGCTCGGTCATCAACGTCGGCCAGAGCCTGCAGATCGGCGTGGTGGCCGAGGGCGTGGAAACGCCCGAGCAGCGCGATTTCCTGCTGGCCCACGGCTGTGTGGAGGCGCAGGGCTACCTCTACGGCCGCCCGATGCCGGCCGACCGGCTGACCGACTTCCTGCGCAACCAGCCGCGCTGAGCGGCGGCGCCTGCCGCACCGCAGCATCGTCCCGCCCGGTGGCGGGGCGGCCCCCCAACTGCAAGACTTGTATCCGGCTTTGTCCCGCAAGCCCCGCCGGGCATGCCGGGAAATAAGTCCTTACAAAGACCGGTGCACAGACCGGTCCGCCTGCCGTTATCCGGGATACGGTGGCAGCGGGTGCGTGCCGCCATGCTCGCCGGCACACCCGCCGGACTCAGGTACTGGATCATGCAACCCCGTTATCGCCTCGTCATCGTGCCCGCCGTCGGGCTGGCCGCGCTGCTTGCCCAAGGGCAGGCTGGCGCACAGGACTACAACTCTGCCGTGCCGCCTGGCTATGTCGAACGGGCGCCCGACGACGCCAATGTGCTGGGCGATCCGTCCGCGCTGGCCGCCGACCCGCCGTCGCGCATCGCCACCGTGACCGACATGGCCGGCGGGCTCAGCTTTGCACCGGGCGGCTCTGACGAATGGGCGCCGGTGGGGCTGAACCGGCCGATGACCACCGGCGACCGGCTCTGGGTGGACCCCGGCGGCCGCGCCGAACTGCACGCCGGCACCACGGCGGTGCGCCTGGGCGGCGGCACGGCCGCCACGATCCTGAACCTGGACGACCGCGCCACGCAGGTCAAGCTGACGCAGGGCACGCTGCAACTCCGCGTGCGCGCGCTGCCGCCCGACCAGCAGGTGGAGGTCGACACGCCCAACCTGGCGTTCGTGCCGCGCGAGCCCGGCGACTACCGGATCGACGTCTCGCCTGATGGCACCACCACGCTCGTGACGATGCGCCATGGCAGCGCCGTGCTGTATGGCGACACCCGCGCCATCGAGCTGACGCGCGGCCAGCGCATGCGCTTTGCCGGCACCGACCTGGCCGACGCCGGGCCGGGCAACTATCCGGGCGCCGACAGCTTTGACCAGTGGACCGCCGCCCGCGACGCGCGCGAGGACGCGTCGCCGTCCGCCCGCTACGTGCCGGCCGACATGACCGGCTACACCGCGCTGGACGACTACGGCGACTGGCAGCAGGACCCCGGCTACGGCGCGGTGTGGTTCCCGCGCACGGTGGCGGCCGGCTGGGCGCCGTACAGCGCGGGCCACTGGGCCTGGGTGGCGCCGTGGGGCTGGACGTGGATCGACGACGCGCCGTGGGGGTTTGCGCCATCGCACTACGGGCGCTGGGCGTACTTCGGCAACCGCTGGGGCTGGGTGCCGGGGCCGGTGGCGGTGCGGCCGTGCTACGCGCCGGCCGTGGTCGGCTTCATCGGTGGCGCCAGCATCCGCATTGGCGGCGGGCCGGGCGTGGCGTGGTACCCGCTGGGACCGCGCGACGTCTACCGGCCCGTGTACCGGGCCAGTCCGCGCTACATCACGCGCATCAACAACATCACCGTCAACAACACATGGATGCGCGGCGGCGACCGTGACCGCTGGGTCAACCGCAACGTGCCCGGTGCCATCACCGGCATGCCGTCGCGCAACTTCGTGGAAGGCCGGCCCGTGCCGCGCGGCAGCCATCGCGACGAATGGCGCACGCTGCCCGTGGGCGAGGGGCGTGGCGGGCCGATCATCGCGCCGGTCAAGGCCAGCCTCTGGGGCGGCGGCGCGCGGCCGCAGGGCTTGCCGCCGATGGCGCGCCAGGGCTTTGAACGGCAGGCCATTGCGGCACGGCAGCCGGGGCGGCTGGGCAGCGACGACCTGGCACGCCGCTTTGCGCGCGAGGGCGGCACCGCCGGGGCCGGTCCGGCGTGGCGGGGGCCGCAGCCGGGCCAGGAAGGCCGCGGCCAGCAGGCCGGCCGCGATGACCGCCGACGCGGCCCGCAGCCGGCGCAGGCGCTGCCATGGCAGCCCGACGTCCGCATGAGCCAGGCGGCGCAGGCCGGGCGCGGACCGGGCGGCTGGTCGGGCGGCCAGCCGCGCGCGGGCATGCCGGACGCGCAGCGCCAGCAGTTCGTGCAGCAGCGCCAGCTCGACGACCAGCAGCGGCAGAGCGCCGACAACCAGCGTCAGCAGCAACAGGCGTTGCAGCGCCAGCTCGACAGCCAGCAGCGGCAGATGCAGGGCCAGCGGTGGCAGGGCGAAGACCAGCAGCGGCGCCAGCAGTTCGAGCAGCAGCGGATGATGCAGGACCAGCAACGTCAACTGGACGACCAGCGACGCGAGGCGATGAACCGGCAGCAGTTCGACCAGCAACGCCAGCAGCAGGAGCGTCAGCAGCAGGATATCCAGCGTCAGGCACAGGAGCGCCAGCGGCAGTTCGACCAGCAGCGCCAGCAGCAGGATCGGCAGCAGCAGGATGTCCAGCGGCAGGCGCAGGAGCGCCAGCGGCAGTTCGACCAGCAACGCCAGCAGCAGGATCGGCAGCAGCAGGACGTCCAGCGTCAGGCGCAGGAGCGCCAGCGGCAGTTCGCCGACCAGCAGCGGCAGGCGCAGGAGCGGCAGGCTGACATGCAGCGGCAGGGGCAGATGCGCGACCAGCAGCGGCAGTTCCAGGAGCAGCAGCGGCAGCAGATCGACCAGCAGCGGCAGCAGGCGGCGCAGCGCCAGCAACTGGAGCAGGCCCGCCAGTTCCAGGAACAGCAGCGCCAGCAGTTCGAGCAGCAGCGCCAGCAGGCCATGCAGCGCCAGCAGATGATGGAGCAGCAGCGCCAGGCGCAGGAGCAGCAGCGGCGCGTGCACGAGCAGCAGCAACAGCAGGCGCAGCAGCAACAGCAGCACATGCAGCGGCAGGCGCAGGAACAGCAGCGCCAGTTCCAGGAGCAGCAGCGCCAGCAGCAGGACCGCCAGCGCCAGTTCCAGCAGCAACAGCAGCAACAGCAGCAACAGCAGCAGCGCGGCCAGCAGGCGCGCAACGACGACCGGCGCTAGCGCCGGGCCTGACCGGCGGCGGCAAAGACAAAGGGCGTCCGGTGGTGCCGGACGCCCTTCGCTTCTCTCCACGTCGACTGTTTTGACTGCCTTGTCGATGCTGGCTGCCCGCCAGCCGGGTACTGCCCCCTCCGCCTCTCTCTTTTGCGGCGCCTTACTTCGCCAGTTCCGACAGGCGCACCGGTTCGATCTTGCCCTTCTGCACCCAGCCGACCACGGTGTCGGCCTCGGAGCCGCCCTTGGCGTCGATGCCGTCCACCTCGTTCGGATTCACTTCCTTCGGCAGCGCCTTGACCGCATCGGGCATCTTTGCCCGGATGGCCGCCGCGTCGGTGGTGGTGCCGGCCAGCTTCATCGCGTTGGCCAGCGCCCACGTCATCGTGTAGTTCAGCGACATCTCCGTGGTGGCGTCGCGGCCGTCATGCAGTTTCTTGTAGCGGGCGTTGTACGCCTGCGCGGCCGGGCGGGCGTCGTTGACCAGCGGCATCACGCCGATGGAGCCTTCCAGCATGCCCAGCCCGTTGGTGACCTTGGCCATCTCGTCCATCTTGGCCTGGTCCATGATGATGAAGCCGCCCTTGAAGCCCAGCTCGCGGGCCTGCTTGACCACCAGCGCCGTCGGCTCCGACGGGCCGCCCACGAACATCACGTCCGGCTTGTCGGCGATGGCGCGCGACACGCCGGTGTAGAAGTCGGTGGCCTTGGTGTACGACATCGGGTTGTTGCCGACGACCTTGCCGCCCGCGCCTTCCCAGGCCGGCACAAACGCCTGCACCCACGCCTTGGCGTAGTCGTGGTCGGCCGGCACCAGCGCCACGTTCTTGCCGTAGCGCTTCATCTGCGCCTTGACGAACGGCTCGATGTAGCCGGTGTAGGCCGGCGGGATGCGGATCGTCAGCTTGTTGCCGGCGTCGGTAATGCGCGGCACGCTGGAATAGGCCATGACCAGGAACTTCTCCTGCTCGTTGAACGCCTGCAGCGCGAAGATGCCACCCGAGTGCGGCACGAACACGGCCGGCGTCTTGTGCTGCTGCACCAGCCGGCGCGCATTGATCGCGGCCTCGGCCGGCGCGTACTTGTCGTCCAGCGCCACGACTTCGAGCTTCACCTTCTTGCCGCCCACCTGCAGGCCGCCCGCGTTGATCTCGTCGACGGCCATCTGGATGCCCGACAGCACGTTCTTGCCATAGAGCGCGGCACCGCCCGACAGCGGGCCGGTATAGCCGATCTTGACCACTTCCTGCGCCAGCGCGGGCGAGGAAGCCAGGACTGCCGCCGCGGCGCACGCGGCAAGCGCGAAGAAACGACCCAGTGTTTGGTGGTGCATGTGCTGTCTCCTTGTCTGTTCTGGTTTCGATAGCCAATTGTTTTCTCCCCTCTCCCGCCTGCGGGAGAGGGGCGGGGGAGAGGGCAGGACGTTCCAGATGCGACGGTCGCGATTTGGACCGCAACGCCCTCTCCCCCAACCCCTCTCCCGCGAGCGGGAGAGGGGAGCAAACCTTTCCACTACCCCCCGATATAAGCCTTCCGGATTCCCTCATCCTTCAGCAGCGCGTCGCGGTCGCCTTCCATGACGATGCGGCCGCTTTCGATCACGTAGGCGCGGTGGGCGATGCCCAGCGCCGCGTAGGCGTTCTGCTCGGCCAGCAGCACCGTGGTGCCGGCGCGGTTGATGCGCTGGATCACCTCGAACATCTGCTTGACCACCAGCGGCGCCAGGCCCAGCGACGGCTCGTCGAGCAGCAGCGCGCGCGGGCGGCCCATCCGCGCGCGGCCCAGCGCCACCATCTGCTGCTGGCCGCCCGACAGCGAGCCGGCCGGGTCGTCCTTCTTCTGGCGCAGGATCGGGAACATCTCGTAGACCTCTTCCAGCGTGGCGCGGATGCCGGCGCGGTCGCGGCGGTGCACGTAGGCGCCGAGCGTCAGGTTCTTCTCGACGCTCATGGCCGGAAACAGCTTGCGGCCTTCAGGGCAGTGCACGAGCCCGGCCTGCACAATCTGCGACGGCTTCATGCCGCCCAGCTCGCGGCCGTCAAAGCGCATGCTGCCGCCGCTGGTGCGATGGATGCCGCTCATCGCCAGGAAGATCGAGCTCTTGCCGGCCCCGTTGGCGCCCAGCAGCACCACCAGTTCGCCGGCGCCGGCGTGGAGCGTGATGTTGTCCAGGGCGCGGAAGCTGCCGTACGACAGCGAGACGCGTTCAAGCTGCAACATGGTCGGCTCCCAGGTAGGCTTCGATGACGCGCGGGTCCTGCTGGATCTGCGCGGGCGTGCCCTCGGCGATCTTCTCGCCGTAGTTGAGCACCATGATCTTGTCGGCCAGCCGCATGATCATGTCCATCTTGTGTTCGATCAGGCAGACCGTCTTGCCGTGCCGCACCATCTTGCGGATCAGCTCGGCCAGGCCCACGGTTTCCTCCGGGTTCACGCCGCCGGCCGGCTCGTCGAGCAGCAGCAGGTCGGGGTCGGTGGCCAGCGCCAGCGCAAAGGCCACGCGCTTGCGTGCTTCCTGCGTGATATCGGCGGCCACCTCGTGCGCCAGATGGGTCAGGCCGACGAAGTCCAGCGCGGCTTCGGCCTTGTCGCGGCACAGGCGTTCTTCCTCGCGCAGGCGGCGCGTGTTCAGCAGCACGTCGGCCAGGCCGGACTTCGTGCGCAGGCGGTGGCCGACGATCAGGTTGTCCAGCACCGTGGCGCGGTCGAACAGCGCGGTGGCCTGGAACGTGCGCGCCACGCCCAGCCGCGCGATCTGGTCGGCGCGCAGGCCCGCCACGTCCTGGCCCTTGAACAGCACCTGCCCGGACGAGGGCGCGTGCGTGCCGGCGATCAGGTTGAAGAACGTGGTCTTGCCGGCGCCGTTGGGGCCGATGATCGCGTTGATGTGGCCGGCCTCGAACGTCACGGACACGTCGTGCACGGCCGTCAGGCCGCCAAACTTCTTGGTCAGGTTGCGGATCTCAAGCATTCTCGGCTCCCGGGCGGCGCGTGGCGATGGGCTGGGCGTTGCGCGCGGCGGCCAGTTCGCCCCGGCGTTGCGCGGCGGCGCGGCGCGCCTGGCGCTTCAGGTAGGACCCCACGATGCCGTCGGGCACGAAGATGATCAGCAGGATCAGCACCGGGCCGAACACCAGCATCCGGTAGTCCTGCAGGAACTGCAGCGTCTGGGTGACCCACGGCACCAGCACGGCGCCCAGCAGCGGCCCCAGCAGCGTGCCCGTGCCGCCCACGAGCATCGACATGACCATGTCGAACGTGATGTCGGTGCGCGCGATGTCCGGGCCCAGGAACCGCACCTGCCCCGCGTAGAGTGCCCCGGCAAAGCCCGCGTAGGCCACCGACAGCACGAACGACAGCACCTTGGTGCGCATGAGGTTGATGCCCAGCGCCTCGGCCAGCGCGTCGCTGTTGCGCACGGCCATGAAGCCGCGCCCCAGCAGCGAGCCGACGATGCGGTGCATCACGAACGTGCCGATCGTCAGGAACGCCAGCACCAGGTAGTACTGGGCCTGCACGCTGTCGAAGGCGAGCGGGCCGATGGCCGCCGGCACCGGGATGCCGATCAGGCCGACGGCGCCGTGCGTGAGCCCCTCCCACTTCTCGATCACCAGGTAGATGATGTAGCCCACGCAGAGCGTGAAGATCGAGAAGTAGTGACCCTTCAGGCGCAGCGACACCACGCCCACGCCGTAGCCCAGCACCATGCAGACCACGCCGGACAGCGCGAACGCCAGCCAGAACGGCACCTGGTGGTCGACGGTCAGGATGCCGAGCGTGTAGGCGCCGATGGCCATGAAGCCGCCGTGCGCCAGGTTCAGCTGGCCCGTGTACCCGGTCAGCAGGTTCAGGCCCAGGGTGGCGATGGCGGTGATGAACGCGAGCGTCATCACGGTCAGGAAGTAGCTGTTGGGAACGGCCAACGGAAACGCGATGGCGGCGGCCAGCAGCAGCGCCCAGCCTGTCTTGCCTTGCAGTGCTTTCATGTCGGTGTCTCCTCAGGCGGCCTTGCCGGCGAACAGGCCCTGCGGACGCACCGACAGGATGATCACGAGCAGCAGGAAGGCGATGATGTCCTTGTAGTCGGTGGAGATGTAGAACCCGCCGAAGCTTTCGGCCATGCCGATGATCAGCCCGCCGACGATGGCGCCGGGAATGCTGCCCATGCCGCCCAGGATGATGATGACGAACGCCTTGGTGATCACCAGGTTGCCCATGCTCGGGTACACGAGGTTGATCGGCGCGTAGAGCGTGGCGGCGATGGCGGCCAGCGCGCCGGAGATGGCGAACACCAGCAGCGTGACGCGCGTGGCGTCGATGCCCACCAGCGCCGCGCCCTCGCGGTTCTGGGCCATCGCCATGATCGTGGAGCCGGTGACCGTGCGCGTGAGGAACAGGTGCAGCAGCACCATCAGGCCAAACGCGGCCACGATGATCAGCACGCGCTGCAGCGGCGCGGTGAGCCCGAAGATGTCCACCATCTGGCCGTACGGCGTGGGCATGCGGTGGAAGTCGGCGCCCCACAGCGCCTGCGCCCCGGCTTCCAGGAACAGCAGGATGCCGATGGCCGCGATCATGTCGTGGATCTCGGGCGCGTTGCGCAGCGGATGGAACACCAGCCGGTCGGCCAGCATCGACAGCACGGCCACCACGGCGGCCGCGGCCAGCATCGCCAGCCAGTAGTTCAGGCCCAGCGTGGTCATGGCGTAGTACGACACGTAGGCGCCGGCCATGTACAACGCGCCGTGCGCGAAGTTGGGTACGTGCAGGATGCCGTAGACAAGGGTCAACCCCAAGGCCACCAGGCTGTAGACGCCGCCCAGTGTCAAGCCATTGAGGAACTGCTGGAAAAACAGTGCCATGCGTTTGTCTCCTTGCGATGGTGTGCCACCGGGGCACCCGCGCTGTGTCCGACGCCGTGTCGCGTTCTCGCACGGTCGTTCTTTTTCGGCGACTTTGCATAGCGTTTCAGCGAGCGTCAAGCGATCAGACGTAGTATTCCGATACGCGAAATAGCACGCCCGCAACGGGCCGCAAACCGTCCGTGTATTCCCTGATTTCAGCGTGCAAGCTGCTGCGGGGCGGGCCAGCAGGCGCATATTTACGGGGCCTATGGCTCCTATGTTTTCCCTACATACCGGCGCTCGCCGGGCATGGAAACTGATATCAATCGCTCATGAAACGCACCACCTCGATTCCGCAGCCGCTCGATGCCGCACTGGTGTCGGCGGATGTCGCGTGTCCGAACGATGCCGAGGACCGCAATTTCGTGACGGCGCTGGCGCGGGGGGTGGAATTGCTGCGTGCGTTCGGGCCCGACGACGACTTTCTGGGCAACGCCGAGTTGTCGCGCCGTACGGGTATTCCCCGACCGACCGTGTCGCGGCTGACCTACACGCTGGCCAGCCTTGGCTATCTGGTCTACGTGCCGGCGCAGGAGAAGTACCGCATCGGCCAGGGCGCGATGCTGCCGGGCCAGCGGTATCTGTCGGGTGCCGGCATCCGCCATATCGCGCAGCCGCTGATGCAGTCGCTGGCGTTCGCCACCGGTTGCACCGTGGCGCTGGCGGCGCCGGACCGGCACGACATGCTTTACCTGGAAGTCTGCCAGCCGCGTGGCGCGCTGGTGATGCGGCTGACGCCGGGGTCGCGGTTGCCGATGGCGACCTCGGCGATGGGCCGCGCGTGGCTGGCCGGGCTGCCGGCGCCGCGCCGCGTGGCGGTCATGGCCGAGCTGGAGCGCCACCACGGCGCGCGCTGGTCGGCCGTGCGGACCAAGCTGGAACGGGCGATGCGCGAACACGCGCGGCGCGGCTTCTGCGTGGCCCATGCCGAATGGGACCGCTCGGTCAGCGGCGCCGCCGCGCCCGTGCGGCTGGCCGACGGCTCCGAGGTGCTGGCGCTCAACATTGGCGGCGCATCCACGCGCCTGTCGCCCGAAGTGCTCGAAGGCAACCTGGGCCCGCGCATCCGCGAACTCGCCGATACGCTGGCCGCGCGGCTCTGGCAGCCCGCCTGACCGATTCCGAAAACCTGCAAGGAGAGAGAGATGGAGATTCGCAACAAGACCGTGATCGTCACCGGCGGTGGCACCGGCATCGGCCGCGCACTGGTGCTGGCGTTTGCGCAGGCCGGCGCCCGTGGCGTGGCGGTGGCCGACATCGACGCGGCGGGCGCTGCACAGGTGGCTGCCGAGGCCGCCGCAGCCGCGCCGGACTGCCAGGTCTTCTCGCAGCGCGTGGACGTGGCCGATGCGGCCGCCGTGCAGGGGCTGGTCGACGTGGCCACGCAGCGCTTTGGCCAGGTGGACGTGTTCTGCTCGAACGCCGGCATCATCCTGCGCAAGGGGCTGGAAGCCTCCGCCGACGACTGGCAGCGCATCTGGGAAATCAACGTCATGGCCCACATCCACGCGGCGCGGGCCGTGCTGCCGCAGATGCTGGCGCGCGGCGAGGGGTACTTCGTCAACACGGTGTCGGCGGCGGGCCTGCTGTCGCAGATCGGCTCGGCGCCGTACGCGGTGACCAAGCACGCCGCGATCGGCTTTGCCGAGTGGCTGTCTATCACCTACGGCGAGCGTGGCATCAAGGTGAGCTGCATCTGCCCGCAGGGCGTGCAGACGAAGATGCTGTTCGGCGACGACGGTGAGCGCAAGGGCTTCCTGCAGGCGGGTTCGGTCACGCCGGAGCACGTGGCCGAGAAGACGCTCGAAGGCGTGGCCAACGAAAGTTTCCTGATCCTGCCGCACCCCGAGGTGCTGGAATACTATCGCCGCAAGGGCCAGGACTACGACCGCTGGCTGCGCGGCATGCGCCGGCTGCACGAGCAGGTCACCCAGGAATTCGGCAATATCGCCGTGTAGCAGCAAATCCGACAAGAACGATTCAGGAGACAGACATGCGTGCTCGACTGTTCCGGCGCCGGCAGGTGCTGGCGATACTGGCCGCCACGGCCGCAGTGATGACGGCGCCCGCGGTGCAGGCCGCCGATGCCTACCCGTCCAAGCCGATCCGGATCGTGGTGGGCTTTCCCAGCGGGGGCGCGCCGGACATCCTGTCGCGCATCTTCTCCGAGAAGGTGTCGCTGGGCCAGCCCGTGGTGGTGGACAACAAGCCCGGCGCGGGCGGCAACATCGGCGGCGAGATCGTCGCCAAGGCCCCGCCCGACGGCTACACGCTGGCGCTGGGCACGGTCGGCACGCATTCGATCAACGGGGCGCTCTACAGCAAGATGCCCTACGACATGGTCAAGGACTTCGTGCCCGTGATCCTGCTGGCGTCCACGCCCAACGTGCTGGTCGTGCATCCGTCGGTGCAGGCCAGGAACGTGCAGGAACTGATCGCGCTGGCCAAGTCCAAGCCGGGGCAGTTGACGTTCGGCACGCCGGGCGTCGGCACGTCGCTGCACGTGGCGGGCGAGCTGTTCAACACGATGGCCGGCACGAAGATCGTGCACGTGCCGTACAAGGGCCGGGCGATGGCCATTCCGGACCTGCTCGGCGGCCATATCACGATGATGTTCGACAACCTGCCCTCGGCGCTGCCCGTGGTGAAGGAGGGCAAGCTGCGCGCGCTGGGCGTGACCAGCGCCCAGCGGTCGGCATCGGCGCCCGACATCCCCACCATCGCCGAACAGGGCCTGCCGGGCTACGACGCCACGTCGTGGTTCGCGGTGTTCGCGCCGGCCCACACGCCCAAGGACGTGGTGGCCCGGCTCAACGCCGAGCTGAACCGGATCTTCACGTTGCCGGACGTGCAGGCCAAGCTCAAGACGCTGGGGCTGGACCCGGTGCTCGGCCCGCCCGAGAAGCTGGCCGAGTACCAGCGCAGCGAGATCGCCAAGTGGGCCAAGGTGGTCAAGGACTCGGGCGCCAAGGCGGAATAGCCGGCTGGGCGGGCGGCGGCTAGCGTTCAGAAGGCGCGCGCCGCCGCGCCAGTCTGGGAACGAAAGCGGTAGCCCACCTTGGGCACCGCCGAGACGCAGCTGTCCAGGCCCAGCGGATGCAGCGCGCGCCGCAGCCGCGACACCAGCTGCGTCAGGCAGTTCTCGTCGACCATGGCCTGCGGGCCCCAGACCGCCGCGATGATCTGCTGGCGCGACATCACGGTCTCGCCATGGTCCTTCAGCACGATCAGCAGCCGTAACTCGAAGCGCGTGAGCTTGGCGATGACCCCGTTGCACGACACGATGCCCTGCGACTCGTCGATGTGCAGCGCGTCGTCGATATCGGCGAACGACACGGGCGCCGACGACGTGGAGATCGGCACCCCCAGCCGTGCCAGCACATGGGCCAGCCCGCGCGCCTGCTCGATGCCCGATTCCATCGGCTGGGCCGGCTGGACGGGCTGGGCCGCCTCGGCGGGCGGCACGGTGGTCGTGTAGGGCACGGGGATGAACCGGTACCCCTGGCGCGGCACGGTGACGATGTGGGCGTCCAGGCTGACCGGGCTCAGGGCCTTGCGCAGACGGTAGACCAATTGCACCAGGTATAGCTCGTCGACCAGCGCCGCGCGTTTTCCCCAAACGCCCTTGAGCAGGGAATCGCGGGATTTGACCGGTGCTTTTCCTTCCACCAGCAGGCGCAGCAGTTTCTTTTGCTGGCCGGTTATTTTCGCCACCACGCCGCCGCGCAAAACTCGGTCGGTGTCCCAATCGAAAAATACAGAATCGCCATTCCGGATCATTTGGATTACCCCTGTCGTCTGCGATGGACGACAAGCGTATCGACCCGCAGAAATAGCTCCCATGGAAGATATTTCTCTCGGTATCTGACCCGCACGGGTGACAGCTCAACGCCGCTCTATGCCGTATATCGCCAAATATGGAAACAATGGCGAGCATCGAATGCCCGTCTTCTTCGCGCGAATAAGGAATGGCTGTCAACGCTGACCGGTTGTCACTACATCAGGACGTGACAGGATTAAAGACGGCTGGCGCGGCATTCCGCCTGCATCATAACCCATACGGGTATGCGTTTCGGATATCGACGAGACTGTTCAATCCGATGGATTTCCCGGAATCCACGTCATCCATTTGGCGTGGTGGATCAGTGCCGATCCATATCGATTAATCGCCGGGCATTGGCGGCGGGGTGAAATGCCAAATGCCGCGCCAAATGCGGCCGGCTATTCGGATGGAATGGTTATGACCGCCGATATTCCACGTTGAATCCATGTCATTGCAGGCGGCACGGGAGAAAGATGCGTCTGGCCGCCGGTGCCGCAGTCCGGATGAGAGGGGCTCCCAGGGCGCCGGCGGCATTCAAACCATTCTGCAAGGACAGATGTCATGACAAAGAAAACGTGTGACAGCAAGGACCAACCCGCAGGCCAGGCGACGCAGGGACGCGCCGGGCTGCTTGGCCGGACGTACCGCAGCGGCGACCCGTCGGATCCGGAACCGCCGCGCACACCGCGCCGCCGCTTCAGCAACGTGCGCGCCAACCTGGGCGCCGGCCGTACGAACAGCAAGCTCGTCTACGCGGAGGATCCGGGCGATCCCGCCATCTCCGGCACGGCGGGCGCCACGGAACGCACCTACCGTCAGAACAACTTCGACCCGTCGACCGAGGTGCAGAACTACTCGTACACGTCGACGCGCGTGGCCAAGCGCGTGTACAACAAGTACGGCGCCCCGCAGCAGGGCACGGAAGTGTTCGGCTACTACACGGACTGGTCGCAGTACGACGGCCGCCTGGATGGCAATTACACCAACAGCGCCGCCGGCCGTGGCACGGACCTGATGCTGCTGGACGCCGCCGCCTACGACCGCCTGATCATCGGCTTTGCCGGCATCGTCGGCGATCCCGGCGAGAAGCAGTACGCGATCGACGAGGCCGCGCGCCAGTTCGGCCGCAAGCTGAACGAGGCCACCTTCACCGACCCGTGGGGCGACGTGGCGTCGTACCGCAACGTCGGCTTCTCCGGCTGGGTCAGCGACGACTACAAGTGGCTGTTCGACCAGAGCCGGGCACAGGGCATCCTGGGCGGGCTGGCCAAGCTCAAGCAGAAGAACCCGAACCTGAAGCTGTCGTTCAGCCTGGGCGGCTGGACCATGAGCGGCGGGTTCCACGCCGTGGCGGCCGACCCCACCCGGCGCCAGACGCTGATCGAAAGCATCGCCTACATCTTCGATCGCTTCCCGATGTTCACCGAGGTGGACGTTGACTGGGAATACCCGGGCATGCCGGGCGCCGGCAACCCGCACGGCCCCGAGGACGCCGCGAACTTTCAGGCGCTGGTGCGCGGCATCAAGCAGCGGCTGCCGAAAGTGCGCGTCAGCATTGCCGCGGGCGCGTCGATGGACACCATGATCGCCGCCGACATCCCCGGCATGCTCGAAGCCGGCGTCGAGGGCATCAACCTGATGACCTACGACTTCTTCGGCACGCCGTGGGCGCCCGCGCTGGCGCACCACACCAACCTGTACGACTACGCCGACAGCGCCTTCAGCATCGACCGCTCGGTGAAGTACCTGCTGAGCGTGGGCGTGCCGTCGAAGAACATCTTCGTGGGCTACGCCGCGTACAGCCGCAGCGCGCGCAATGCCGTGATCGAAAGCTGGTCGCCGCTGGTCGGCACGTACAGCCCGGGCACCGGCACCACCACCGGCTCGTACGAATCGGGCGCGAGTGAGTTCTACGACATCCTGTACAACTACCTGGACCTGGAGAACCACACCGGCATCAACGGCTTCAACCTGTACACGGACAAGGAGGCTGACGCCGACTACCTGTACAACCCCGAGTCCGGGCTGTTCCTGTCGATCGACACGCCGCGCTCGGTGCTGGAAAAAGGCCGGTACGTGCTGGAGAACAACCTCGGCGGCCTGTTCACGTGGACCATCGACATGGACAACGGCGTGCTGCTAAACGCCGCGCGCGAAGGGCTGGGTGCCCCGATCCAGAACGAAGTGATCGACATGGACCCGCTGTACTTCGAGGGCATCAACACCGAGAACATGGACACCACGGTGGCCGTGATCGAGGGTCCGACCGAAGCGTTCGAAGGCGCCACGGTGTCGTTCTCCGGCCTGCGGTCGTGGGGCGCCGAGCCGCTCACCTACAAGTGGAGCGCGCCGGGCCTGACGTTCCTGGACGGCAAGACCACGGCGGTGGTGGAAGGCACGCTGCCGCTGACCACGCGCACCTACACGGTGACGCTGACCGTGACCGACGCCGACGGCGACACGGCCACGGCCACCCAGTCGCTGGTGGTCAAGAAGAAGACACAGGAACCGCCCACGTCGCGGATCACGGTGATGCTGGAATCGGGCACGCCGTACGCGCTGTCCGCGGAAGCATCGTTCGACCCGGACGACAACGCGCTGACCTACAGCTGGGACGCCCCGGACCTGTCGTTCGACGGCAGCACGGCCGAACTGGTGGAAGGCACCGCACCGGCGGTGACCGAGCCCACCGACTTCTGGGTCAAGCTGACCGTGAACGACGGTACGGAAACCGACCAGAGCGCGATCTTCCTGACCGTGGTGCCCGCTGAAGTGGAAGAAGGCGACGTGAAGGCCGTCATCACCGGCCGTACGCAGATCGAAAGCGGCGCGCCGATTCAGCTCTCCGCCACCGAGTCGAGCGGTCCGCCCCCGCTGCTGTTCTCGTGGTCGGCGCCGGGCCTGTCGTTCGACGGTGCCGATTCGGTCTCGGTCAGCGCCAATGCACCGCTGGTCGATCGCGACACGATCATCGAGGTGACCCTCACCGCCACGGGCCTCGCAGGCACCGGCGACGAGGATACCGCCACGGTGGAACTGCGCATCCTGGCCGGTGGCAGCGCGGAGACGGAAGGCACGTGGCGTCCGCAGGGTTATGGCGAAGGCTCCGAGGTGACCAACAGCTACCTGGGCCAGGGCCTGCGCAAGTATCGCGCCAAGTGGTGGGCAGAAGCCTCGGAGGAGCCGGGCAACCCGCTCTACACGACCACGCTGGCCGATGGCGACAACCGCGTGTGGCTCGACCTGGGTCCGGCCTGAGTTGACCGGGAGGTCCCCAGCCGGCGGGTAAGCCGGTAGCGGTTCCGGGCAATGCGCCGTCAGGCAGGACGGCGTGTTGCCCGGTCTTTTTCATTGGGCCGGGTGCCCGGAGAGGCGCGAATCATGCTGAAGCGAACGGTGCGCGGGCTGGCCGCGCTGGCCTTGATGCTGACGGGCTGCACGGTGATTTCGGTCGAAGGCGACCACAACCGGATACGCGATGCCGGCGGGCACGGCGGCGTGGCGCTGCCGGAGCGGGACGACGGCGCGGCGACGTGGCTGGAACGCCTGGAACGGATCGAGAAGGCGATGGGCATCGCCCACCGTGACGGCCAGCGCTGACGCGCGGCCGACTTATCGCTGGCGCAGCCGGCTCAGGCTGACCAGCGCGCCGACCGACGCCACGGCAGCCGCCACGTACAGCGCCGTGCGGGCCGCGCCGGCGCGGTCCAGGCTGAACAGCAGCGCCACCACGGCCGTACCCGTGGTCTGCCCCAGCAGCCGGGTCGTGGCCTGCGCGCCGCTGGCGCCGCCGCTGCGCTCGTGGGGCGTGGCGCTGATCATCGCCCGGTTGTTGGGCGACTGGAAGAACCCGAAGCCGGTGCCGCACAGCGCGGTGCGCCAGGCAATGTCCAGGCTCGACGCGTCCGGCCCGAGTATCGCCAGGCTCACGAGTCCGGCGCCCAGCATCAGTAGCCCGCCGCCGGCCAGCACACTGGCCGGATAGCGGTCGGAAAGCCGGCCCGACAGCGCGGCCATCACCGCCACCATCAGCGGCCACGGCGTGATCAGCAGGCCGGTCTCCTGCAGGCTGCGCCCCAGCTGGTATTCGAGATAGAACGGCAACGCCACGAACGCCAGCATCTGGGTCATGAACGAGCAGAACGACGTGGCAACGGCCAGCGTGAATGCGCGGCTGGCGAACAGGTCCACCGGCACCAGCGGGGCGGCCTGGCCCTGCTGGCGGCGCACCAGGACCCAGCCCAGCGCCAGGGCCAGCACCAGTCCGCAGCCGCCGGCAATGCGCAGCGGCGCGTGGCCCAGCGCGTCGACGCCCAGGATGAACATGCCGATGACCACTGCGGACAGCACCGCGCTCGGATAGTCGAATGCGCGCGGCTGCGGCGGCGTCTCGGGCAGCGCCCGGCGCGCCAGCGTCAGCGCGAACAGCGCCACGGGCACGTTCACCGCAAACAGCCACGGCCAGCTGGCAATGCCCAGGATCAGCGCGCCCAGCGACGGCCCCACGGCAATCGTCACCCCCACCACCAGTGCGTTCAGGCCGATGCCGCGCCCCAGGCGCGTTGGCGGGTAGATGACCCGTACCAGCGCGGTGTTGACGCTCATGATGCCGGCCCCGCCGATGCCCTGGATCACCCGCGCCGCCACCAGCATCGGCAGGTTGACCGAGATCGCGCAGAGCAGCGACCCAACCAGGAACGTGGCCAGCCCCACGCGATACACGCGCTTGTAGCCGAGGATGTCGCCAAGCGAGGACAGCGGCAGCAGGCAGACCGTGACGGTCAGTTGATAGGCGTTGACGACCCAGATCGTCCGCGCCGGGTCGCTTTGGAGTTCCCGGGAGATGGACGGCAGGGCGATGTTGGCGATCGATCCGTCCAGCACGGCCATGATCAGGCCGCAAAACACTGTCAGGATGGCCCAGGTACGCTGGGGGCGCGGAAGACCTTGATGGGACTGCATGGAGGCGGGTCGGGCGGCTTGCGCTGTTCTTGGAAAGCCCGGACCCCGCGGAAGATGACAATTCTGTCAGGATCGGACGCGCCATTATCGTCCGGCGCGCCGCCCTGTGCAAATGCGTGGCGCATCCGCGCTACGGCGCCGTGGCCGCCGGCACCCCGCCACCGGCCGGATCGCCGGCGCCGTCCTGCTGGAACGCCAGCACGGCCGCATGCAGCGCGCCGCCGGCCTCCGCGATGGCTTCCGACCAGCCCTGCTCCTGCTCGCACAGCGCCTCCACGGCCCGGCACAGCGCCACGGTGTCGTGCTCCGCGACGATCAGGAACGCGCCCGCCGAGCGGTGCGCCCAATGCTGCAGCGCCACCGGATCGTGCCGCAGCAGGATGTCGGCCAGCTCCGGCTCGTCGGCCAGCAGATGCTGGCGCAGGATGCCCCGGTAGCGGGCCAGTTCGGCGGGCGGGATCGGCGGGTCATCGTCGGCCGGGTCGGCGTAGTCGGCAAGGTCGGGGGATTCCACCGGGGCCGGGATGGCCTGCAGCGCCTGTTCCAGCGCCTTGAGCGACGCGGGTTTGGCGACATGCCCGGCGAACCCGCGAGCGCGCCAGTCCTCGGCCTGATCGCTGGTCGTCACGGCGCTGAACGCCAGCACCGGCAGCGACGGATGCGCGGCCCGTATCGCGCCCAGCAGCGCATAGCCATCCATCACCGGCATGTGGATGTCGGTCAGCACGGCGTCGAACCGGGCGTGCTCCAGCGTCGACAGCGCCTGCCGGCCATCGCCGACGACCACCGGGTCCCAGCCCAGCGTGTCGAGCTGTTCCGCCACCAGCATCTGGTTCAGCACGTTGTCCTCGGCCACCAGGATGCTGCGGCGGGGCAGGGCGGGATCGCGGGCGGGCGCCACCGGCGCCGCGTCCGCCGCCGTCAGGGCCGGTGCCGCCTCGTCGTTCAGCGCCGCGAGGGTGCCGGCCAGGATCGCGTCATGGCTGAACGTCGACACCTCGTAGACGCCATCGCCGCGCGCCGCGGGTTGTTCCGGGCCGTCGCGCGTCACCCAGACCACGTTGGCCGGATGCTGCCGACGCAGTGTGTCGAGCGTGTCGCGCCCGTACTCGCCCGTGACCACGAGGATGTGGGGCCGGTTGGCGCGCAGCCATGCCTGCGCGGTGTCGAACCGGTGGAACGTATCGACCCGCCAGCCCGCGCGCTCCAGCCAGGCCTGCAGCACGGTCCCAGATTCGGTTTCCTGGCACAGCACCATCGCGCGCGTGCCCCGCGCCACCGGCTCGGGCGCCGGCAGCGCCGCGGCGGCGGCCCCCAGCGGCACGGCCATCGTGAACGCGGTACCCACGCCTTCCACGCTCTCCACGGTGATATGCCCGTTCATCAGCTCCGTTAGCCGCGCGCAGATCGACAGGCCCAGGCCCGTGCCGCCATAGCGCGCCGACGTACTGGCCTCGCCCTGCACGAACGGGTGGAAGATGCGCGCCACCAGCGCCGGCGGCATGCCGATGCCGGAATCGCGCACGCGGCAGACCAGCACGCTGCGCTCCTGCGTGTCCGTGGTCATCTCCGCGCTCAGCGTGATCTTGCCGCACGACGTGAACTTGAACGCGTTGCTGAGCAGGTTGTTGACGATCTGCGCGATGCGCGTGCGGTCTCCCACCACCATCGTGTCCAGCGACGGCGACAGATGCACGTAGAAGCGCACCGGCTTGTCCTGCACCATCGGCGCGTACGACATCGCCAGGCTTTCCAGGTCGGCGATGGGCCGGAACGGCTCGTTGACCAGCTTCATCTCGCCGGCATCGATCTTCGAGAAATCGAGGATGTCATTGACGATGCGCTGCAGCCCTTCTGAGGCCACCTGCAGCGCCCGCAGCCGCGCCGCGTGGGGTGCCAGGCCGTCGGCGCGCGTCAGCAGTTCGATATTGCCCAGCAGCGCGTTCAGCGGCGTGCGGATCTCGTGGCTCATCGACGCAAAGAAGTTCGACCGCGCCCGCATCATCGACTCGGCCGTCTCACGCGCCGTGCGTAGCTGCGATTCGAGCTGGTGCTGCGCGGTGATGTCCTGGACGGCGCAGAACAGCACCGCCTCGTCCCGGTACGTGGCCGGGGCGCAGGTCACCTGCAGGAACTGGGTGGCCGATTCGGCCGGCGCGAACGCAGCGGGCACGGTCACCTGCGTGATCGACGCCGCCGGCTGCCTGTCCGCCGGCGCGCGGCGCCGCAGCGCATCCATGATGTGGGCCGGCATGCGCGCGCCCTGGCCGTGGCCCAGCAACTGATCGGCCACCGCGTTCGACGTCAGGATCGATTCGTCCTGCTGCCGCACGATGCACAGGCCCACCGGCGTGGCACTGACCAGGATATGGCTGATCGTCTCGCTTTCCAGCGCCCGCGCGGCTTCGGCGTGGCTGCGCCGCAGCAGGTGGATGTCCCAGTAGCGCGCCGTCAGCACGATGCCGGCGATCAGCAGCAGCCCCGCGCCGAGGATCACGGCCAGTTCCGTGGCAATCGATCCGAACAGCGTGCCATAGGGCAGGAAATAGACGAGGGAGCCGAAGTCCGGCTTGAGCGGCTGCACGAGCAGCAGGCCGTCGCGGGTCAGCGCGGGCGCGTCCGATGTCGAGTCGCCCGCATGTTGCAGCACACGCGCCGCCACGGCGGGCTTCACGGTCGGCGAGACGTCGATGATGGCGTTGTCGCGGTTCCGCAGCCACAGGACGGCAGGCATGTCCGGCCGTTCCAGGCTCGCCAGGAACGACGCGGCGGGCAGGCTGACGGCGGCCAGCGGCAGCGCACCGGTCGCGCCGGCCCGCGCGCCCAGCACGGCGATCACGGCGGGCCCGTGTACCGTCGGATCGTCGACCGGACCGACCCAGCGCGGACCGGCATCGGCGCTGCCCGACTGGCCGGCGTGCCGCACCAGGCTGTCGCGCAAGGCGGCTACCTCGCCGGCCTGCGGCTGTTGCGCTGCCGGAAAGCCGGACGGCGACAGCAGGATCGCGTACGCCCCGCCGGGATCGACGACATAGGCGCGCTGGTCGAGCTGGAACGCCATTTGCGTCGTCAGCGTGGCCGTGGCGATCTGCTGGAGCTGCCAGACCTTGCGCGGCAGCGCGTCGCCCCATTCGCGGCGCGTGGCCTCGGGCACCAGCAGCACGTATCGGCCATCGGCCGACCGTGCCGAGCCCGACTGCCGCACCTGCGCCAGCAGGGCCGCGTCCGGCGGCGCGTCGATGCTGGCGCCCAGGTAGTAGTCGATCGTCAGCGCCGTGCGGCGCAGGAACGATGCCTGGCTCTGTAACTGCAACGAAATCGTGCTGACGTACTGCGCGATCTGCCCGCGCCGGACGTCGAGGTGCCGCGCCGCTGCCAGCCCGGCCAGCAGCAGGCCGGACACGATGACGATGGCGATCAGCAGGCCGACCGTGGCGTAGTAGAGGTGCTGCTGGCGGCGGGCGTTGCGGGCGAGGGAGGCAAAGGCTTGCGCAAGGGATTCCTGCGTGCGGTCGAGAATCTGCTGCATGGCGCGTCAGATCAGTCCATTCTCGTAGGCGTAGCGGATCAGGTCCGTATTGGTCTGCACGTTGAGCTTGCGCATTGCCACGGTCTTCTGGCTGGAGATCGTGCTGACCGACCGGCCCAGCTTGTTGGCAATCTCGCTGAGCTGGAAGCCTTGCGCGTACAGGCGCACCACCTCCAGTTCGCGCAGCGTCAGTTCGGTATTGGGGGCGGCGGAGGCCACGCCGTCCAGCACGGCCCGGATGGAGGGAGAGTAGAAGTTGCCGTGGCTGACCGTCACGTGGATGCAGGCGCGGACGATCTCGTCGAGGTCGTCTTCCTTGCTGACGAAGGCGCGGGCGCCGAGCTTCATGGCGCGCACGATGACGCCGGGGTTGTTCTGCGCGCTGACGATCACGATGCGCGTATCGGGGTAGAGCCGCGTCAGCCGGCGCAGCAGGTTGAAGCCGTCAAGCGAGGCATCGCCGTGCCCCATGCTGAAATCGGTGACCGCGACATCCACCGGATTCTGGGCCAGCGCGCCAATCAGTTCGCTGCCGTTCGTGCATTCGCATTTGACCTGGAAGCCCGGTGTGCGCTGAAGGCAGTCGCGCAGGGCTGTGACGACGAGCGGATGGTCGTCCGCCAGTGCGACCCGGATGGTTTTTGCAGGCATGCCTCGGTGTCCTTTTCGCAGACAAGGTGGCGCACCCGCCGGCGCGCAACCTGAGTTCGTGCTTTCGCAAGCATAGGAATAACTCCATCTCGAAGACGCGCACGATCACGCGATGCGAACGATTGAGCGCGCAGTATTCGATGGAGCCGGAGAAGCTATCGTGGATATCGTTGAAACAGCGTAAATCTACGAGTAAAACCCCGTGACGGAACGATAGCGTATTGGCAGCAAATCGAGCCGTGCATCGGATCTGTCGCATTCTGATGTTTCAGCGACGCGAGAGAAATCGCAATTCAACTAGTTTTCGCCGATGCGTGCGTCACAGGATCGGTTCCTGCAAATGCCGCGACTGCTTGGCCAGCGAATCGGTCAGCCCGCGGTACTGCGGCAGGACGCGGCTGACACGTTCGATAAAGCCGGCGCAGCGCTGCGAGCGCACCGGCGCGCTGGGCCGCACCAGCATCGCGGCCGGATGCGACATGGCCGGATGCTTGGCCAGCGCGTCGGGCAGGCGGTCCAGCCCGCGCAGGCGCATCAGCATCAGCAGCTCGATTGGCATGGTCTGTTCGACGGGATGATCGAAATCAAAAAGCGACTCGTCGCTATCGCGGCTGGTCTGCATCAGATGCCGGTCGGCCAGCTCGAAAGCCAGCGGCATGAACACCTCGTCCGGGGCCTGCCATTGTTCGACGATGCGCGCCAGCAGCGCATCGCACTTGTGGAACACGGTCTGGGGCACCGTCACGTCGAGCGCCTGGCCGGCCACGCCGACGATCATCCCGGTCATGCCGCCGAGCGGGTGGGGCGCGGCGCCCTCGGCATCGACGCCGAACCAGGACTTCAGCGCGAACGCCGCAAGGTCCTGCCAGTCCAGCGCGAGCAGCATCGCCAGTTGCAGCGACATGTCGCGCTCGTAGGTCTGCCGGCGGGTCGGGCCGCTCCATTGTTCCTTGTGCAGCGCCAGGGCATGGGTGCCGGCCAGCGACTCCACGACGCCAAGCTGCAGCGACAGCCAGTTCGGCGCCGGACAGGTCTCCGTCCGGTTCAGTTCGATCGCGCGCCACTGCCGCAACCGGCCCAGCCAGAACATCGCGCGCGCCGCGCGCGGCACCGGCACGGCGGCCGGCGTGGTCATGAAGACTGTGAGCGTGTCCCGGTACATCCCATGCAGGGCATCCGCCTGCGCCTGCGCCGTATGGAAGAGGCTCTGACGCCGTTGCTCGCCTTCAATTTCGTGAGTGGTCTTCTTCCGCATTTGTCGTGCCCGTGAGGATGGAGATAGGGAATGTCGACACTACGAGTGGAGGCAAATCGGGTCTATCGGCATTTGTTTAAATTCACCGCAAAGCGTGCGGCCGCCGTCCACCATGGGTCACGAACACGACAGATTTCCGGCCGGCCCGGAGCCACCCGACGGCGGAATTTAAGGAAACGGTTAGGTGGAAAAGCCCCAGCCGAAGTGGCGCCGACGGATCAATACATCCGGTGGCCGCAGGGTCTTTCGCAGTGCGTCACGGCCACGCGCGAAAAGTGGCATGCTGGGGCCGGCGGGACCCGGAGCGGAGGTGTGCCATGACGATGCGTCGATTCGAGGAGTTTCCCCCCGAGGAACAGCAGGACGTCGAGGCCGTGTTCAGGCAGGTGGGGATGGCGATGCAGGAATTCGAGATTTCCGATGCCAATGGCAGCGCCGCCCGCCAGGTGACGGTGCGCCGACAGCGCACCGGGGCGGAGAGCGTCTACGACGCCGGCCCAGGCACGTCGTGGATCGAGGAATTCGAAAGCGACCTGGAATGCGGCCTGTTCGGCCAGCTCTCTCAGTAGGGCGCGCTGGGCGCCGCGCGGCAAGCGGCGGGGTCAGCCCCGCCCGCGCTCGTGGCTGCGGCCCACGATCGACGCGCCCGCGATCAATTCCTGCAACAGCGCCAGCGACGCCGCGCCGGGCATCCGGTACGGGTCGAGCTCGCCCTGCGCCGAATACTTGAGCAGCGTGGCCGCGTTGATCTTGCCGGCGTTGACGCGGCCCATCGACCACCCGGAGAACGCACGCTCGGCGATCTCCTCGTAGTGCAGCAGCACCACGTCATGGTGGCGGGCGTCCTGGCCGATGTTCAGGTAGAGCCGCGACACCGCCTCGCGGCTGCCCTCCAGCGCCTGCAGGAAGATGCTGTTGCTGTGGCACAGCACGCCGGTCACGCCGTGGCGCGGGTTGTTGGCCAGGCTGGTTTCGAGGATGGCATCCAGCACGTCGGCGCTCAGGGGCTCCCTGGCGCGGCTGGCGTAGAGCAGGCGAACTAGCATCGGTCGGCCTCTTGCGGTTCCGGGCGGGTCAGCGCCGGTTCAGGTTCAGCAGCGTCAGGAATTCCCGGCGCAGCTTGTCGTCCTTCAGGAACGAGCCGCGCATCACGCTGTTGGTCATCTTGGCGTCGGTGTCGCGCACGCCGCGCCAGTGCATGCAGAAGTGCTCGGCCTCCATCACGATGGCCAGCCCGTCCGGGTTCATCTTTTCCTGGAGCAGGTCCGCCACCTGGGCCACGGCCTCCTCCTGGATCTGCGGGCGGCACATCACCCACTCGGCCAGCCGCGCGTACTTGGACAGGCCGATCAGGTTCGAATGCCGGTTCGGCATCACGCCCACCCAGAGGCTGCCGATGATCGGGCACAGGTGGTGCGAGCACGCGCTGCGCACGCGGATGGGGCCGACGATCATCAGCTCGTTGAGCTGCTCGACGTTTGGAAACTCGGTGACCTGCGGCGCCTTGGCATAGCGGCCCGCAAAGATCTCCTTGAGGTACATCTTGGCCACGCGGCGCGCGGTCTCACGCGTGTTGTGGTCCTGGTCGACATCGATCACCAGCGTGCGCAGCACTTCCTCCATGCGGGCCTCCACCTCGGCCTGCAGGGCGTCCAGTTCGCCGTGCTCGATATGGCGGGCGATGTTGTCGTTGGCGTGGAAGCGTTCGCCGGAGGCGGCGATGCGGGCGCGGATGCGGTCCGATACGGGCGTCGGGGTGGCGGGCCTGGCCCCGTCGGGGTGTTCCTTGTGTGACATGTGCGGCGCCGATGGTCAGGCGGATAGGGCGCTCGGTGCGCGGTGCTTCACTATAAGCGAAAACGGTACGCCGGGGCTCAGCGCAGCACGGCCAGCGCGGGCAGCAGCGCCAGCGGCATCACGATGGCGCCGGTCTTCAGGAACGTGCCGGCGCCAATGGCATGGCCCTCGCGGCGCAGCGCGGTCAGCCACAGCAGCGTGGCCAGCGACCCCGTGACCGACAGGTTCGGGCCAAGGTCCACGCCGATCAGCACCGCCGCCGTCACCGTGTCCGACGCATGGCCGGCGGCCAGCGCCGACGCCGCGAACAGCCCGGCCGGCAGGTTGTTGACGATGTTGCTGACCACACCCACCAGCGCGCCCGCCACGCCGGCGCCCAGCACGGCGTCGGAGCCGTGCCGGGCCGACAGTTCGCGCACCCAGTGCGCGAGTTGATCGGTCAAGCCGGTCTGCGCCAGGCCGGCCACCAGCACGAACAGGCCGGCGACCATCGGCAGCACGCCCCACGACACCTCGGCCAGCGCCGGGCGCAGCAGCCGGGGCTGCGTGGCGCAGACGGCCAGCAGCGTCGCCGCGCCGCTCAGGAACGTGGGCCAGCCCAGATCGCGGCCCAGCAGCGACGCGGTCAGCAGCGCCACGCCGGTCAGCACGATGCCGGCGGCCGTCAGCCACGCCTGAACGGACAGCGGCGGGGTCTCGACGTCCTGGGCAATCGGCTCGTCCAGCGCCTTGCGCTGCGTCCAGTACAGCGCCAGGAACGTCATGACGATGGCGACGACCGACGGCAGCGTGAAGCGCGCCAGCCAGCTCATCAGCGGCGGCATGCGCTCGCCGAACAGCACGAGGTTGGCCGGGTTCGAGATCGGCAGCACGAAGCTGGCCGCGTTGGCGATGAACGCGCAGGCGTAGAGGTAGGGCAGCGGATGCCGCACGCGCGCCGCGCGCGTGGCGGCCAGCACGGCCGGCGTGAGCACCACGGCGGTGGCGTCGTTCGACATGAACGCGGTCACCGCGATGCCAAAGCCGTAGACCAGCACAAACAGCCGCCGGGCCGACCCCCGCGCGCTGCGCACGGCCAGCGCGGCCACGTGGTCGAACAGGCCGGTCTTCCGCGCCAGCTCGGAGATCAGCATCATGCCGGCCAGGAAAAGGTAGACGTCGTTGCCGCGCGCCACGGCTTGCAGCGCGTCGCGCCACGGCAGCAGGCCGGCCACGCACAGCAGCACGGCGCCCGCCATGGCCCAGAACGGCTCGGGCAGGCGGAACGGGCGGAACAGCACGCCAGCGGTGGCCAGCGCGGCAACCGCCCAGATCATCGGTGTGGCGTATGCGGCCGATGCGGTCATGACAGCCTTCAGAGAGCAGGTGCGAGCGGAGCGCTGGCGGCCGCCGGTGCGCCGAGCGCGGCCGGCGTGGGCGTGGCGAGGGATGGAGTGCCGGGCATCGCGCCCGTGGCAGGCACGTCCGGCACCGCAGGCGGCGGCGGGAAGCCGAGCGAGGCCAGGCCGTGCGACCCGTCGGCATTCTCGGCATAGGCCCAGTCGTTGTTCATCCGCGCCAGTTGCGGCGGCGCCGGAAAGTCGGTCGTCGGCACGCCGGCGAGCCGGCCTTCCATGTAGGCGGCCCAGATCGGCAGCGCGGTGGTGGCGCCGAATTCGCGGCGGCCCAGGCTGCGGTTGTCGTCGTAGCCCATCCAGGCCACCGTGACCACCTGTCCGGCGTAGCCCGCGAACCAGCCGTCGACCGAATCGTTGGTGGTGCCGGTCTTGCCCGCCACGTCGTCGCGCCGCAGATAGCGGCGCACACCGGCGCCGGTGCCTTCGTCCACCACGCTCTGGAGCAGGCTGTTCATGACGAACGCATTGCGCGCCGAAATCACGCGCGGCGGTTCGGCGGTATCGGCGGAGAACAGCACGTTGCCGTCGCCGTCGGTGATTTTCTCGATCAGGTAGGGCTCGATGCGGTGGCCCTGGTTGGCGAACACGCCATAGGCGGCGGCCAGACGCAGCGGCGACGTGGTGCCGGTGCCCAGCGCCATCGGCAGGTATGGCGGCAGCTTGCGAGCCGAGAAGCCGAACTTGCCCGCGAAATCGATCGCGTACGAGATGCCGATGGCCTGCAGCGTCCGGATGGCCGGCAGGTTGCGCGACTCGGCCAGCGCCTCGCGCATGGTGATCGGCCCGACAAAGCGCCCGTCGTCGTTCGACGGCTGCCAGCGTGGCGAGTTTTCGAGCGGCGCGTCGTTGATCAGCGTGCCTGGCGAGATGCCGCGCTCCAGCGCCGCCGAGTAGATGAACGGCTTGAACGTCGAGCCCGGCTGGCGCTGCGCCTGCGTGGCGTGGTTGAAGCGGCTGGTGGCAAAGTCGGTGCCGCCGACCATCGCCTCGATGGCCCCGGTGCGGGCGTCCAGCGAGACCAGCGCGGCCTGCGGCATCGGCACCGTGGCGGCCTTGCCGGTGCCATGGCGCTTGCCGTAGCGCTCGATGCCGGCGCGCACGGCGTCGTAGGCCATGGTCTGGTGCATTGCCGAGACCGTGGTGTAGACGTTCAGGCCGCGCGTGTAGGCGTCGTCGCCAAAGCGGTCATGCGCGAGCTGGCGCGCCAGTTCCGCCACGTACCCGGCGTGGCCGTCGAAGCGGCCGTTGGCGTCGCGGTTGACCACGATCTGCGCGTTGCGCGCGTCGCGGTACTCGTCCTGCGTGATCATGCCCAGCGCCAGCATGCGGCCCAGCACGTACTCCTGCCGGCGCTTGGCGCGCGGCAGGTTGACCATCGGGTTCATCGTGGAGGGCGCCTTGGGCAGGCCGGCCAGCATGGCCGTCTCGGCCAGCGACAGCCGCGCCAGCGGCTTGCCGAAGTAGGTCTGCGCGGCGCTGCCGAAGCCGTACGCGTGCTCGCCCAGGTACACCTGGTTCATGTACAGCTCCAGGATGCGGTCCTTGGACAGCGAGCGGTCGATCTGGAACGCCAGCAGAATCTCGTACCACTTGCGCGCCAGCGTCTTCTCGCGGGACAGGTAGAAGTTGCGCGCCACCTGCATCGTGATCGTGGACGCGCCCTGTGCGTAGCCTTCGCCGATATTGGCCAGCGCGGCCCGGACCAGCCCCGCCACGTCGACGCCGACGTGGTGGTAGAACTGGTCGTCCTCGGCCGCCAGCAGCGCGTCGGACATCCGTTTGGGCATCTGCTCGATCGGGATGAACTCGCGGTGCTCGGTGCCGAATTCGCCGATCTGCACGTCGTCGCGCGTGAAGATGCGCAGCGGCACCTGGGGGCGATAGTCGCGCAGCGCGTCGACCGGGGGCAGTTGCCGCAGGCTGACCAGCGCGGCGAAACCGGCCACCAGCACGCCGGCGGCAGCCAGCGCCGCCGTGACGCCCGCCGCCTTGACTACGATTTTTTTCATGGCGCGCATTCTACCGCGCGGCGGAAAGCGGCAACGGCATGCCGGTATCGGTCAGGTCGGCCGGCGGCGGCTGGGGCACCCGCTGCGGTGGCTGATGCGGCACACCCTGGGCAAACTCGCAGAGCGCCACCCAGGTTTCGGGCCGCTCGACAATCGTGTAGTGGTCGGTGCCGGCGATGGTCTGCACGGCCACCGGGCCCGGCCAGGCGGCCATCAGGCGCTCCGAGCACTCGTGCGGCACCACGTCGTCGATCTCGGCCAGCAGCACCTTCGTGCTCTGCACCACCTTCTTGCAGTGGGAAATCGAATCGAAATGGTGGCGCATGAGCTGGCGCAGCGGCACTAGCGGAAAGCGCTTGCGCACGATTTCCAGCAGCGAGTCGTAGGGGGTGATGAGCTGCAGGCTCTCGAAATCCTGCAGGTCGGCAAGCTGGATCGCCACGCCGGTGCCCAGCGAGCGGCCCACCACGTGCACCCGCACGCCGGGAAACGCGCGGCGGATATGCAGCAGGAACTGGCTGGCGTCGGCCACGGCGGCGGCCTCCGACGGCATGCCGTCGGAATGGCCCAGCCCGCGGTAGTCGAACGTGGCGAAGCCCATGCCGGCCGGCAGCCATTTCATGAACTGCAGCGTGTCCAGCACGTCCTCGCCGCGCCCGGGCAGGTAGAACAGCAGGTCGCGCACGCCCTCGTGGTCGGCGTGGTAGGTGTAGCCGCGGAACAGCCCGCCCGGCACGGGGTGCGAGTAGGCGTCGATGCCTTCGGGCAGGTCGCGGGGCGGGCGGCGGCGCGCGTCGAACAGCAGCCGCTCCTGGTTGACGGCGAGATAGGTCCAGTAGCAGGCGAAGCCGCCGGCGGTCAGCAGCGACGCGGCCAGCGTTCTGCGCAGAAACGACGATGACATGGGGGCGTGAAGGAGGTCATGGGCGCGGACGGTCATGCGCGTCCAGCGTACCCGAAAATCCGGCAATGCGGCGTTGGACCCGGCCGGCCGGCCGCAAGTTCTTGTACGATATGCCGCATATCGAACCAAGGCCGCCGGGGGGCTGTTGCATGAACGACGAACAGAAACGCGCCGAAGAGGCGCAGGCGATGGAGCGCGTGGTCAACGCCACGCGCCAGGTGCAGGTGGCGTTCACCGCGCTGCAAGGCCAGTATCCGCCGCAGGGTAGCGGCAAGCCGTCGAAGATCGCGCTGCAGACCTTCGACGCCGCGCTCCAGGCGCTGGAAGACGCCCAGGCGGCGTTCGACGAGGTGCTGAACGACCTGCTCGACGGCAATCGCTGAGGCGCGGGTCACTCCAGCGTGAACCTTGCCTCCTTCACCGTCGCGGAGTCGAGCCCGACCTGGACGTTGAAGTCGCCGGGCTCGGCCACGTAGTCGAGCCGGGCGTCGTAGAACTTGAGCATCGCCTCGTCGATCGGGAATTCGACCACGCGCGATTCGCCCGGCGCCAGCATGACCTTGCGGAAGCCCTTGAGCTCCTTGAGCGGGCGCACGGTTGACGCCATCACGTCCTGCACGTAGAGCTGCACCACGGTCTCGCCCGCGCGGTCGCCGGTGTTGCGCACGGTCACGCTGGCGGTCAGGCGGCCGTTGCGGGCCAGCTTGCCGGCCGACAGGCGGATGTCCGACAGGCTGAACGTCGTGTAGCTCAGGCCGTAGCCGAACGGGTAGAGCGGCCCGTATTCTTCCTCGAAGTACTGCGACGTGTAGTTGGGCGCCTTGCCCGGCGTGAACGGCCGGCCGATGCGCGGCGCGTTGTAGTACGTCGGGATCTGGCCGAGCGAGCGCGGGAACGTGATCGGCAGCTTGCCGGACGGGTTGGCGTCGCCGAACAGCAGGTCGGCGATGGCGTGCCCGCCCTCGGTGCCGGGGTACCACGCTTCCAGGATCGCGTCGGCGTTTTCCTTCTCCCAGTTGATCGTCAGCGGGCGGCCGTTCATCAGCACCACCACCAGCGGCTTGCCGGTGGTCTTAAGCGCCTTGAGCAGCGTGAGCTGGCTGCCGGTCAACCCCAGGCTGGAGCGGCTGGACGCCTCGTGCGACATGCCGCGCGTCTCGCCCACGGCCACCACGATCGTGTCGGCGCCGCGCGCCACGCGTACCGCTTCCTCGATCATGTCGCCGGCCGGGCGCTTGTCCTGCACCACTTCGGGGTTGTCCCAGTTCAGGAAGTTCAGGTAGCCCACCACGCGCGGGTCGTCGGTGATATTGGCGCCGCGCGCGTAGACGACCTGGCCCTTGCCGGCCAGCGCGTCGCGCATGCCCTGCAGCAGCGTGACCGACTGTTTGGCCACGCCCGCCGCCGACCAGCTTCCCATCATGTCGATCTGCGCGTCGGCCAGCGGGCCGATCACGGCCACGGTGCCGGCCTTCTTCAGCGGCAGCGTGCGGTTGCGGTTTTCCAGCAGGACCATCGACTTGCGCGCGGCGTCGCGGGCCTCGGCGCGGTGCAGGCGGCTGTCGGCGTTGACGTCGGCCGGGTCGGTCTGCGCGGTGCCGATGCGGCGGAACGGGTCATGGAACAGGCCCATGTCGTACTTGGCGCCCAGCACCTCGCGCACGGCGTCGTCGAGCAGCGCCATCGGCACCGCGCCGGACTTGACCAGCGTGGGCAATTGTTCCAGGTAGCGCGTGTCGGCCATGCTCATGTCGACGCCGGCCTCGATGGCCCGCTGCGCGGCCTCGCGGCCGTTGCTGGCCACGCCGTGGCGCAGCAGTTCGTCGATCGCGCCGTGGTCGCTCACGGTCACGCCCTTGAAGCCCCATTCCTTGCGCAGCAGGTCGCGCAGCAGCCACTTGTTCGACGTGGCCGGTTGGCCGTTGACCGAGTTCAGCGCGATCATCACGCCGCCGGCGCCGGCATCCAGCCCGGCCCGGTAGGGCGGCAGATAGTCGTTGTACATGCGCTGCGGGCTCATGTCGACGGTGTTGTAGTCGCGTCCGCCTTCCACGGCGCCGTACAGCGCGAAATGCTTGACGAAGGCCATCACGCTGTCCGCGTTGGCCGGCGAGCTGCCCTGGAAGCCCTTGACGCTGGCCCGCGAGCACTGCGAGACCAGGAACGGATCTTCGCCAAAGCCCTCGGACGTGCGGCCCCAGCGCGGGTCGCGCGAGATGTCGACCATCGGCGCAAACGTGGCGTCCAGCCCGTCGGACGCGGCTTCCAGGCCAGAGATGCGCGCGGCCTGCTCCACCACGCCCATGTCCCAGCTCGATGCCAGGCCCAGGCTGATCGGGAAGATGGTGCGATGGCCGTGCACCACGTCGTAGGCAAAGAAGATGGGAATCTTCAGGCGGCTGCGCGTGGCGGCTTCCTGCAGCGGGCGGTTGTCCTTGCGCGTGACCGAGTTGAACGTGCCGCCCACGCGGCCGGCCGTGATTTCCTCCATCAGCTTCGCGGCCGGCATCTCGGGGCCGATGCTGATGAGCCGGAGCTGGCCCACCTTCTCGTCGAGCGTCATGCGGGCGACGAGGTCGTTGACGAACGCCTGCTTGTCGGCCAGGGCGGGCGCGGCGGTGGTGTTGGCAGTGGCAGTGGCGGCGGCGGCGGGCGCGGCGCCGGCAAACAGCGGCGCGCAGGCAAGGCTGGCCGCGGCGGCCAGCAGGGAAAGCATTCGCATTGTTCGTTGTCTCGGATGGGCGCAGCGCCGGGATGTTCGCCCCGCCATGGTGCGGCAGGGCCGAATGCCCGACTGTCGCCGCGTGTCTGACAGGCGCGTCAGGCGAAATCGGTTATGTTTCTGAACTGCGCCGCAAGTTTACAGCCTTACCGTGCCGGGAATGGCTTGTTTGTGGCTTTTTCCCCATTCCAACCGCTGTCAACCTGGAGATCGCCTGGTGGTTACTGCCTTCGCCGCGCGTCGCGTCGCATCGTTTCGTAACAGGATGCAAATTGTCTTGCCGGGCCTGGCCCTGGCCTGCTGCCTGGTCGGTATCGCCCCGGCGCACGCCTTTTCCCTCGATGACGTGACGGCGCGCGCCCGCAAGCTGTCCGAGCAGCCGTACGCGGCGCCTGCCAGCAACCTGCCCCCCGTATTCGCCCAGATGCAGTTTGGCGACTACATCAAGATCCAGCCGAAGATGGAGAACGTCGAGTGGAAGGGGCAGGGCACGCCGTTCAAGCTCGGCTTCTACCACCAGGGCATGCATTTCAGCACGCCGGTGCGTATCAACGAGATCGTCGACAGCCGCGTGCAGGAGATCAGGTACGAGCCCAGCCGCTTCGACTTCGGCGACCTGAAGCTCGACAAGGCCGCCACCAACAAGCTCGGCTACGCCGGCTTTCGCGTGCTGTACCCGATCAACCGCGCCGACAAGCTCGACGAGGTCATGAGCGTGCTGGGCGCCAGCTACTTCCGCGTGATTGGCAAGGGCCAGGTGTACGGCCTGTCCGCGCGCGGGCTGGCGATCAACACCGGGCTGTCCGAGCCCGAGGAATTCCCGGCCTTCCGCGAATTCTGGATCGAGCGGCCGAAGCCCCAGGACAAGCACCTGGTGTTCTACGCGCTGCTGGACTCGCAGAGCGCCACGGGCGCCTACCGGTTCGAGCTGCGGCCCGATTCGGACGCGGTGCTCAAGGTGCAGGCGCGCGTGTTCATGCGCGGGCCGGTCAAGAAGCTGGGCATCGCGCCGCTGACCAGCATGTTCCTGTTCGGGCCGCAGCAGATGCGCGACGCCAACAACTTCCGCCCGGCGCTGCACGATTCCAATGGGCTGTCGATCCACACCGGCAGCGGCGAATGGCTCTGGCGCCCGCTGAACAACCCGCGCTACGTGGCGCTGAGCATGTTCCAGGTGGACAACCCGCGCGGCTTCGGCCTGATGCAGCGCGGCCGCGACTTCGCGCAGTATGAGGACCTGAAGGACCGCTACGACCTGCGCCCCAGCGCCTGGATCGAGCCGCAGGGCGACTGGGGCCGTGGCAAGGTGGAACTGGTGGAAATCCCCACGCCGGACGAGACCAACGACAACATCGTGTCGTTCTGGACGCCCGACCAGTTGCCGCCCAAGGGCACGCCGATCAAGGCCGACTACACGATCCACTGGACCATGGACGAGCGTGGCGTGTTCGCCAAGGACCTGGCCTGGGCGCGCCAGACGCTGCGCACGGCCGGCGAGATCACGCAGAAGAACCTGATCCGCCATCTGGACGGCAGCCTGGGCTTCGTGATCGACTTCGAGGGCGGCCCGCTGGCCAGCCTGCCGGCCAATACGCCGGTGCAGGCCCAGTTCAGCGTGGGCGACAACGCCGAGGTCATCGAGAACGTGCTGCAGCCGAACCCGGTGACCAAGGGCTATCGCGTGACGCTGCGCATCAAGGTCAAGGACCCGGGCAAGGTGGTGGAAATGCGCGAGGCGCTGGTGGTCAACGGCAAGCCGGTCAGCGAGACCTGGAGCTACCAGATCCCGCCGGGCACCGCGCACCTGCCCACGCCGACGCAGGCGGCGAAGTAACGCCGCGCCGCCGCGCACGCCGCAAACGCCGCACAGGCAAGCCCCCGGACCGCTCAGCGGCCGGGGGCTTTTTCACGCAGGGGATTCAGCAGGTGCTTCAGGCCGTTGTGGTCAAGTTCGTGCATCAGCGCCAGCAACCGGCCGATTTCGCCGGGCGGAAAGCCCTCGCGTGCAAACCAGTTCAGGTAGTTGCCGGGCAGGTCGGCGATGACCGTGCCCTTGTGCTTGCCGAACGGCATCTCGCGGGTCACGAGCAGGCGCAGCGCGTCGTGGTCTGCCAGCATGGCGGGGGCTCCGGATCCAGGGAGCCGGCATTGTAGCGCCGCCCATCCGCCGGCACGCCGCGGCGGCCGGGACACAGGCCGCCCGCGAGGCGCGCACGCCACAGGCGCCCTGGCCGCGCCGCCTCGGCGGCGGGGCGCGGGAAACTTACCGGCCGCCCTGGCCGTCGAAGCCGGATTCACCACGATCCGGGCCCACCTCATGCGCGTCCTTTGCAGCACCTTTGGCATCCTTCTTCTTGCGGCACTGGCGCAGGGCTGTACCACGGTCTCCGAGACCGGCGAGCGGCAGTCCAGCGTTACCGCCTACGGCACCGTCGATGCCGGTGTCAGCGTGACGCGCGACCGCTAGGCGCCTGGCGCGGCCGATGCCAGGTGCGCCGCGTAGCCGGTCTGCTCCGGCGCGATGTCGGCCCGCAGCGTCAGCGCCGGAATCTCGTAGGCGCCGCCGTTCTGTGGACGGAAGGGTAGCGGCGCGGCCGTGAACAGGTCGTCCAGCCGCTGGCCCAGCGCCTCGGTGGTGGCCGCGAAGCGCGCCGCACCCATCTTGCCGGCGCGAAAGACCACGAACGGCGGCACCACGTCGAAGCCGGGGTAGTACAGGATGCCGTGATGGATCGGGAAGAGGATGTCGGCCATCGGCCCGTTGATGCCGCGCGCGCTGTAGTGCGATGCCCAGCCGCCGGTTGTCACCACCAGCATCGCCCGCTTGCCTGCCAGGTTGCCCTCGCCATACCGGTCGCCCCAGCGCGCGTCCGAATGCTCGCCCACGCCGTAGGCAAAGCCGCACGCATAGACGCGCTCGACCCAGCCCTTGAGGATGGCCGGCATCGAGAACCACCAGAGCGGAAACTGCAGGATCACGGCATCGGCCCAGCGCAGTTTTTCCTGCTCGGCCGCGATGTCGGGGCTCTGCAGCCCGTTGGCGAACGCGAACTGCGAGTCGAGCGAGGGGTGGAACGGCGCGTCGCCGGGCCGCCGGGCCAGCGCGTCGCCGGCATCGAGCGGCGCCTTCCATTGCATCGCGTAGAGGTCGGACACCTGCACGCGGTGGCCGGCGTCCTGCAGCCGCTGCACGGCGAAAGCACGGAGCGACCCGTTCAGCGACGTCGGTTCGGGATGGGCGTAGACGATCAGTACGTTCATGGCTGCCTCCTGCAAGGCGAATCGATGGGGATGGCTGCAGGATAGGGACGGCCACGGTATAGGAGAAATGAATTGTCGGGATAGCAGGTATTATCGAAGCCTATGCCAGGCCCCCTCGATACCGCCATGATCAACCTGCGTCGGCTCGACCTGAACCTGCTGGTCACCCTGGATGTGCTGCTCTCCGAGCACAACGTCACGCGTGCGGCCCAGCGCCTGCACTATTCCCAGCCTTCGGTCAGCGTGCATCTGGCCCGCCTGCGCGAGATCTTTGATGATCCGCTGCTGCTGCCGGGCCCGCGCGGCATGCGGCCCACGGCGCGCGCCGAATCGCTGCGCGAGCCGTTACGCGAGGCGCTGGCCGCGCTGGAGCGCGCGGTGTCGCCCGAGCAGCCGTTCGACCCCGGCGCGGCCACGCACACCTGGCGCATCGCCGCCAGCGACCACAGCGAATTGACCGTGCTGCTGCCCGCGTTGGCCACGCTGCGTCAGGCGGCGCCCGGCACGCGCGTGGCCGTGGTGGAGATGGTGCCGTCCCGGCTGGCGCGGCAGGCGGAGCAGGGCGACATCGACCTGGCCTTCCACACGACCGAAGGCGCGCCGGCCGCGCTGCATCGCCAGTCGCTGTTCACCGAGCGCTACGTGCTGGTGGGCCGCGTGGGCCATCCGCGCCTGAAACGCAAGCCCACGGCCGCGCAGTTCTGCGCGCTGGAGCACGTGATCGTGTCGCCCGATGGCGGCGGCTTCCTTGGTGTCACCGACGAGGCGCTGGCCGCCGTGGGGCTGTCGCGTCGCGTGGTGCTGTCGGTCCCGCATTTCCTGTATGTGGCGTCGGTCGTGGCCAGCACCGACCTCGTGGCCATGCTGCCGGCCCGGCTGGTGCGCGACAACGCCGCGCTGCAGGCGGTGGACGCGCCCGTGGACGTGCCCGGCTACGAGATGTCGATGCTCTGGCACGAGCGCGCGCACCGCGATCCCGCGCACCGCTGGCTGCGCGAGCAGATCGCGGCGGCGGTGGCGTAGCGCGGGCCGCCTTCGTCAACTAGTTGCAGACGATGCCCGGCACCGGCTTGCCAGAGTTGGTGAAGCCGCGGCAACTGTCGCCCGCCATCAGCGGCGCATCGCCCGACTGCAGCGGTGCCATGCGCAGCTTGCCAGCCACGGTGCAGCAGCTTTGCGGCACGCTGACCTGCTGCTGCGCGCCCTGGGCCTGGTGTTGCGGCGACATCTGCGCGGGCGGCGGCGATGCCGGCTGCGGCGCGGGTTGCGGCTGCACCTGCGACGGCGGCGATTGTGGCGATACGGGCGACGGTGCCGGCGATGCCTGCGGCGCAGGCTTGGGCGAGAGCCGGATCGTCGGCAGCGGCTTGGAGGCCGGGGCCGACGAGCCAGACGAGGTGGACGACGACCCCGTGGCCGGGCTGTCCGAGCCGTCGGCATCGGCGGCCATGCATACGCCCTGGTTGCATATGCGGTCGCCCTTGCATTGCATGTCGTGCTGGCAACCCTGCCCGAAGGCGGGGACGGTCCAGGCCAGGCCAATGGCCGATAAAAGCAGTGCATTCCGCAGGGACATATCCCCTCCCACACGACGATACGCGCGGCATCCGGCACCGTGCTTCGTGGGCTCGATGCCCAGGCGCCGCATGTCTTCAGCATAGGGCGGCCATCGCGGCGCCCGCAATGCTCGTTGTGCCCTATCCCACAGTGCCAGGGGCCCCAGTGGATACCTGCGGATACAGTACCCGCGCGCAGGGGCTTTGCGGCGCGCCCGGCAGCGTCCGCCGTTTTGGCCCACAATAGCGCCCTCGCGCGTAGGCGTGCCGCCCCGGCGGCACTGCGTGGTACTACGCAGCCGAACGCAACGCATCGCCGCAACCGGAGCGCGCTGGAGCCCCCGAGGCAGGACGCAAGATCCCGCCCGCCAGTGCGCGGCGCCGCCATGAAAAATATTGCCTGCTTCTCGCCTCATGACCGCTCCTTCCGGAAATTTTGACAACCTTCCCGATCTGCCGGGCTCGTCCACGGCCGACGCGCCGCGCGACCGTGCCGCCGACCGCCGCGCGCTGCTGGCGCTGGGCGTCGGCAGCTTTGGCATCGGCACCGGCGAATTCGTGATCATGGGCCTGCTGCCCGACGCCGCCCGCGACCTCGCCATCACCATCCCCGAAGCCGGCCACCTGATCAGCGCCTACGCGCTGGGCGTGGTGATCGGCGCCCCGCTGCTGGCCGTGCTGGGCGCGCGCTGGCCGCGTCGCAACCTGCTGATCGCGCTGATGGCGTGGTTTGCCATTGGCAACGTTGCCAGCGCGCTGGCGCCGGACTACCTGTCGATGCTGGCGCTGCGCCTGCTGACCGGCTTTCCGCATGGCACCTACTTTGGCGTGGCGGCGCTGGTCGCGGCCAGCCTGGTGGCGCGGGAACGCCGCGCGCAGGCGGTGGGGCTGGTCATGCTCGGGCTGACCGTGGCGACGCTGGTGGGCGTGCCGATCGCGGCCGGCATCGGCGCGTGGCTGGGCTGGCGCGCCGCGTTCATGATCGTCGGTGCCATCGGCGCGCTGACGGTGCTGCTGGTCTGGCGCTGGGTGCCGTTCGTGCCGGCCGATCGCCACGCCAGCCCGCTGCGCGAGCTGTCCGCGCTGGCGCGCAAGCAGGTGTGGCTGACGCTGGGCATCGGCGCGATCGGGTTTGGCGGCATGTTTGCCGTGTTCAGCTACGTCAAGCCGACGATGCTGGAGGTGGCGCACCTGCCGGCCAGCGGCATTCCGGTCGTGCTGGCGCTGTTCGGCGTGGGCATGGTGGCGGGCAACCTGGCTGGCGCCAAGCTGGCCGACCGCGCGCTGATGCCGACAGTCGGCGGCGTGCTGGTCTGGTCGGCGCTGGTGCTCGGTGCGTTCGTCTTCACGGCGCACCACGCGTGGCTGGCGTCGCTGAACGTGATGCTGGTGGGCACGGCCGTGGCACTGGGGCCGCCGCTGCAGATCCGGCTGATGGACGTGGCCGGCGATGCGCAGACGCTGGCTGCCGCGCTGAACCACTCGGCCTTCAACCTGGCCAACGCGCTTGGCGCGTGGCTGGGTGGCGTGACCATCGCCGCCGGCATGGGCTGGACGTCGACGGGCTGGGTTGGCGCGCTGCTGGCGCTGGGCGGCCTGGCGGTGTTTGCGTGGTCGCTGGCCAGCGCGCCGCGCCGCGACGTCACGGTGCCGGCGTAGCGCCGGCCGCCAGCCGGTGGGCCGCATGCTCGCGCGCTGCGGCGTCGATCACGCGGTGCACGAATTCGAGCTTGGCGACCACCGTCGGCGACAGCGTGAACGGGTAGCTGTCCGGCGCGCCAAGGCTGCGGTTCAGGCTGTTGAGCACGTAGGTCAGCGGAAACCAGCGGTTCATCAGGCTGCGGAAGCTGGCGTCCTCCACCGGCGTCTGGTCGGTCAGCGTCGGCTCCTGCGGGCTGTCGGGCTTGAGCACGAGCCCGCAGGACACGGCCGTGTCGAGCGTATCGACCATGTGCAGGTAGTGCGCCCAGGTCTCGGCCCAGTCTTCCCACGGATGCATCGTCGCGTAGGCGCTGATGTACGACGCCTGCCAGTCGGGCGGCGCGCCCTGTTCATAGTGGCGCTTGAGCGCCTGGCCGTAGTCGGCGCGTTCGTCGCCGAACAGCTTGCGGAATGGCTCCAGCCGCCGCGTGTCGGCAATCAGCAGGTTGAAGTAGAAATGCCCCACCTCGTGCCGGAAGTGGCCGAGCAGCGTGCGGTACGCCTCGCCCATCTTGTTGCGCGTCTGCTCGCGGTGCGTGTCGTCGGCCTCGGCGATGTTGATCGTGATGCGGCCGTTGTCGTGGCCGGTCATCGCGCGCGAGTGGGGGCCGGCATCGGCCAGGAAGTCGAACTGCAGGCCGCCCTGCGGATCGTCGCCGCGCGAGATCACCGGCAGGCCCAGCGCCAGCAGCGTATAGAGCAGCCGCCGCTTGGCCGATTCCAGCCGGTACCAGTACAGCCGGTTGCCGGGCACGTCGAGGTTGGGGATCGTGTGCGTGAGCTGGCAGGCGTCGCACAGGGGGCTGGCGTCGCCGGCCGGCACCATCCAGTTGCAGACCGCCTCGGCGCGGTAGTTGTGGCAGCGGCGGAACATCTGGTCCGGGGCGTCCGGATGCAGGCTGCGCCAGCCGCTGTCGTCGTCGCCCTCGAACGCGGCAATCTGCGAGATGGCCGGTAGGAAGCCCAGCACCGCCTGGCAGCGCTCGCAGGCGACGTTTTCGAAGAACACCAGGTTGCCGCAGCGGTTGCAGTGGAAGGTCTTCATGGCGCCGGCCGGGGGCTGGGCAGATTGGGCACGATGGGCTGATCGTGCCCCGGCGCGGGCGCCCGTGCAACCGGGCGCCGTCCTACAACCGCGGGGTGGGGGTCAGAAGAACGACGAGTCGTCGTCCTGGCCGGCATCGACGTAGTCGTCCAGCCCGTTGTCGAGGTTGCCGTTGTCGGCCAGCAGCGCGTTGTCCCGCTGGCCGCCCGAACCCGCGTCATCGCCGTAGAAGTTGTTGACGACGGTCTCCGAGCCAGAACCCGACCCCGAACCCGAACCCGACCCCGTCTGGTTGCCGAAGAAGCCGCCGCCGCCGTTGCCGTGGTGGAACAGGTTCTCGATGCCCTGGAACAGCATCGCGCCGCCGGCCACGCCGGCCGCCGTGGTGGCGATGGTGCCCAGCGTGCTGCCGAATCCGCCACCCAGGAAGCCGGGGCGGGCCGCCTGCGCCGGCTGCTGCGCCATCGGCGCCTGGCCGGGCGCGGCCTGGTAGCCGGCCGGCGGGTACTGCGGCGCCGGCTGGTAGGCCGGGGGCTGCGGCGCGCGGCCGGCGCTGTGGCCCCAGGCGTTGTCGTTGTCGACAAAGCTCCGGCCTGCGCCGCCCTGGGCGGCCTGCAACTGGTTCTGCAGCGTCACGATCTGCGCCTGGGCGTTCTGCAGCGCGCGGTCCAGCAGCATCGACCGCTGCACCAACAGATAGGCGGCGTCGGGCTGGCGGGCCGCGGCGTCGGCGATCATCGCGGCGGCCTGCGGGTCCTTGCTGTCCACGCGCGCCTGGGTCAGTTGGGTCAGGAAGGCTTCCAGAGCCTGCACGTCTTGGGGAGTCATGGCATCACCTCTTGCGGTTCGGTTGCGTCGTTGCGGTACGGCTCCAATCTAGGGCCGAAGACTTAAACGAGACTTAAGGCGAAACTTAGCGGCAATCGGCCCGCGCCGGGGCTACACTTTTGTTTCGAATGATCTCGCCACGCAACATTTCATGTCCGCCCTGCGCACCCTCTATCCCGACATCGAACCCTACGAGACCGGCACGCTCGACGTGGGCGACGGCCATGTGCTGTACTTCGAGCGCGTAGGCACGCGCGGCGCCAAGCCGGCCGTGTTCCTGCACGGCGGCCCGGGCGGCGGCATCTCGCCCGACCACCGGCGCCTGTTTGACCCCGCCCGCTACGACGTGCTGCTGTTCGACCAGCGGGGCTGCGGCAAGTCCACGCCGCACGCGTCGCTGGAGGCCAACACCACCTGGCACCTCGTCGACGACATCGAGCGGCTGCGACAGTTGATTGGCGTGGAACAGTGGCTGGTATTCGGCGGCTCGTGGGGCTCCACGCTGGCGCTGGCCTATGCCCAGACCCACCCGCGCCGCGTGAGCGAACTGTTGCTGCGCGGCGTGTACACGGTGTCGCAGGCGGAGCTGGACTGGTACTACCAGTTCGGCGTCTCGGAAATGTTCCCCGACAAGTGGGCGCGCTTCCAGGCCCCGGTACCCGAGGCCGAGCGCGGCGACATGATGGCCGCCTACCGCCGGCTGCTGACCGGCGACGACCGCGAGAAACAGCTGGCAGCGGCCCGCGCCTGGAGCGTCTGGGAAGGCGAGACCATCACGCTGCTGCCGAACCCCGACAACAGCGCCAAGCACGACGAGGGCCATTTCGCGCTGGCCTTCGCCCGCATCGAGAACCACTACTTCACGCACCGTGGCTGGCTGGAAGATGGCCAGCTGATCCGCGACGCCCACAAGCTGGCCGGCATCCCCGGCGTGATCGTGCACGGCCGCTACGACATGCCGTGCCCGGTGCGCTACGCCTACGCGCTGCACCAGGCCTGGCCCGACGCCGACTTTCATCTGATCGAGGGCGCCGGCCACGCCTGGACCGAGCCCGGCATCATGGACCAGCTGCTGGCCGCCACGGACCGCTTCGCCACACAGCCGAACGGCTGATGCCGGGCGGGCGGGGCGGCCGGTCGAGGAAATCGTCTATCGGCCGGAAAGCCCGTGGCGACCGCACGATCGTGCGCCTATACTGACTTTCTGTTGCGCTGCAGCAATGTCTGCTTTTGCATCTTTTGCGAAAAGGGCGGCCGTCGCTGTTGCGGTGTCCGAAGTCAGAGTTGGAGAGCACCATGGTTCCTTGCGAACTCTGCAAGAACCTGCTGGGTCGTCCCGGTCATGTTCCGCCGCATCCGCGCCTGGCCAGGTCAGGCGAGACGCAAGTTCACGCCGGCCGGCAGGTCTTTGTCTACACCTGCCAGCACTGCCACCAGAAGGTCGTCCTGTCCACGCACGACGACGGCGCCGACTACTGGACCGGCCACGCGCCCGGCACGCACTAGCGCCGGGCCGCGCGCTCAGGTGCCCAGCGCGGCCGCCATGTTCTCCACCCGCAGCGTCTGCGGCTCGGACAGCGAGATATTGGCCGCCCGCAGCCGCTTGAGGATATCGAACAGCAGGTCGCTCTTGGTGCCGGCCGCGATGCGCGGGCTGGATACGTAGCCCGTCACGCTCAGCGTGATGCCATTCGGCGCCAACTGGCTGAACGTGACCGACGGCGCCGGGATGTCGAGGATGGTGTCGTTCTCGCGGTAGACGTCGAGCAGCAGGTCGCGCACCGCCTCGGGGTCGGTGTTGAGCGGGAAGGTGAGCTGCAGCGTCGCCACCCCCTGCGTGCTGTTGCTCATCGTCACGTTGCGCACGTTCTGCGAGATGAGCTGCGAATTCGGCACGATCACCGTGGAGCGGTCGCCAAGCTGGATTTCCGTCGCCCGCACGTTGATGCGGCGGATGTCGCCCTCCACGCCGGCCAGGCTGACCATGTCGCCCACCTTGACCGGGCGCTCGGTCAGCAGGATCAGGCCGGACACGAAGTTCTTGACGATTTCCTGCAGGCCAAAGCCGATACCGACCGACAGCGCGCTGACGATCCACGCCAGGTTTTCCCACGTCACGCCCAGCAGCGACAGCGTCAGCAGCACCAGCAGCACGTAGCCGACGTTGCTGAACAGCGTGATCAGCGACGCGCGCAGGCCGGGCTCCGAGCACAGCTTGGGCAGCAGTTCCGCGTCCAGCCAGCGGCGCACGGTGCGCAGCAGCCAGATGCCGACGATCAGCGCGATCACGGCGTTCAGTATGCGGTCCGGCATGATGTTCATGCTGCGCAGCTTCTCGCCGCCCAGCACGGTCAGCAGGCTGTTCAGCAGGTCTGCCGGCGTGGTGCCGAAGCCGCCGGTCAGCAGCGCCAGCACGGCCAGTAGCAACAGCACGCTGGCGCCCAGGCCGGACAGCACGGTCGACACCTGTTCCAGATGGCTGTCGCCCACCCCGAACAACTGCTTGATGATGCGCCCGCTGCGGTGGTTGGCCGAGAACAGCGCCTCGCAGACGTCGCGCGTGAGCTGGGTCAGCAGGTACAGGCTGCACAGCACGATGTCGAACCAGACCAGCTCGTAAGTCAGGAATCGCGCAAAGCTGATGTAGCCGATCAGCAGCGCCACGAACGACACCGCCACGATCACCGTGACGGCGGCGTGGATCAGCCCGGCCAGCGTGGCGCGTTCCTCGGGCCGCTCGCCGGCCGCCACCAGTTCGCTGCGGACCTTGTTGGCGCGCAGCAGCGCCGCGCCAATCGTCAGCACCACCACCAGCGACACCAGCCCCCGGCCCAGCAGCGTGACCTGCACCGTGGTGTCGGCCATGCGATTGAGCTGCTCCAGCGTGCCCGCCAGCAGCAGCAGGCCGGCCAGCACGGTCGGGAACGGCTTCATCGCCAGCGCCACGGGATCGGCCAGCGCGGGCAGCCGCCAGCTCGGATGCCGGGTGCACAGCAACGCACGTCCCAGGCCGGCGATCAGCGCGCTGGTCATCGTCAACTTGACGATCTCGTTCATCAGGTCCTGCAGCGCCGGCGCGATCTCCTCGCCGCCCGTGAACGCCGCATAGACGATGCGCACCGCGAAGGCGGTGGTGACGACCGTGGTCAGCGCCGTGGCCAGCGCCAACGCGCTGCGGCGCAGGCGGGTCTCGGGCAACTGCGTCAGGCAGAACCACGCCAGCCCGCGTTCCAGCAGCCGCCGGCCCAGTGACCAGACGGCCAGTGCCACGGCCAGCAGGATCAGCGTCTTGCCGCGGTTGGACGGGTGCCAGGCGTCGCGGATCATCGGCCCGATGTCGTCGGTGAAGTTGCCCAGCCGTTCCTTGTCTTCGTCGGACACCTTGAACAGCGGCGTCCAGAAGGCCGGATTCAGGATGCTGTCCGAACGCAGCGCCAGCTGGTCCTTGAGCCGGCTGCGCTGGAGCTTGGCCAACTGGTCCTGCAGGTGGGCGATGTTGTCCTTGCTGTCGGCCGCCTGCTTCATTTCGTCATCGAGCTGCGCCACGCGGGCCTTCAGCTCGGCGCGCTGCCTGACCACGGCCGGCGCTTCCTTGGTGGTGCCGACCTCGGGCGGCGGGCCCAGCAGGTCCACCTGGGCCTGCACCTGGGCGCGCTGCGGCGTCAGCGACGCGGTCAGCTTGTCGACATCCTCGTCGAGCGTCTTCAGGGCGTCGTTGAGGTCGCCAAGCTTGGTATTGCCCGACGCGCTGGATGCCTGCTGCTTCACCCGATCCTGCTCGGATTGCAGGCGCTTCAGTTCGGCAACGGCTTCGGCGTGGGTCAGGACGGGAACTTGCTGCGCTTCGGCCTCGGAGGCCGGATCAGCGGCGAATGCCGGCACCTGGAGCAGTGCGGCAATGACAAGGCTCATGACGAGCCAGATGATTCTGCGCATGAGGGGGGGCGCGGTGGTTGACCGGCCCGGCAGTATAAAAGCCGCCCTTTCAGCGCCCGGTGTACAGTACGCCTTCCACTGCACAGCCTCACATGCTGTTACATAAAACGGCGCCCACAGCGCTTTTCCTCGGAGGTTTGCTTTCATCGCCCGCATCGCCGGAGAGCGGCCGGGGGAGAGGGCAAGGCCTTTTCATCGCCCGCCACGCATCATGAAGTTCGCCGTCCCCCTGGCCGTTCTGCTCGCCCTTCCAACCACCCCCACCCAGGCCGCCGATATCGAGAAAGGCCGCCAGATCTTCACCACCCGCTGCGCGTCGTGCCACCAAGTTGGCCCCTCCGCCCGCGCCGCCTTTGGCCCGCACCTGAACGGCATTTACGGCCGCAAGGCTGGCAGCACCGCCGACTACCGGTATTCCGAGGCGATGAAAACGTCAAACGTGGTCTGGAACGACGAAACGCTGCGAGCCTTCGTCAAGTCGCCGGACAAGGTCGTGCCGGGGACGAAGATGCGTTTCTGGGGGATGGGGAATGCGGGACAGGTGGAGGATTTGCTGGGGTATTTGAGGGGGCAGGTCGGAGACCGGTGAAGAGGCTTCAGAAAAGAAAAAACCCCTGGGGAAAGGCCAGGGGTTTTTTGCAGGCTAAGGCTATCGTGCGACTTACGCGCCGCCCGTGCCCGTGCCCGTGCCGCCGCCGGTGCCAGCCGTGGTGCCAACCGGGCAGCTCGTAGGAGCGTAGGAATCCTTCCAACCATTAGCCGCCGTGCCGGCAGTCACGGCGCAGGTCCAGCTACCCGCTGCATTGCGCGACCAGGTGACCTTGGCGCCTGCAATCGATGCAGAGGCGGAAGCGCCGAGCGTTGCGGCGATGCTGGAACCGGATGCCGCGAGGGTGACGGTCGGCAGGCCGTTATTGTCGCTGATGAGGGTCGACTTGGTCAGGCCGGGATTGCACTCGGTAGGTTGGGGTTCACCCGTGACGACCGTAGTACGGCCTTCGTTCAGGCAGGCTTCCGCCGCCGTACGCAGTGCCGACGTTTCACCGATCACACGCGTCACCTGCGACTTCGCCACATACGACTGATATTGCGGAATCGCAATAGCAGCCAGGATACCGATGATCGCGACCACGATCATCAGTTCGATCAGCGTAAAACCCTTCTGGACCCGTTGGATTCCCATCCGTGCTTTTTTCATGGAATTGACCCCTTTGATTAATTTGGAAACAGCAGTTGCTGTCGGGTGCATAGAGAGCAACAGGTGTGCCAGCCCTGAAACCGGCCAGAATTCGTAGAAATGTGAGAATTCTTGTCACCTGTAACCAGATGTATCTGTCAAAAGTTGTCACCCCACTCTGGGAGGGAGCGTCTCAAGAAACACCTGGTGACGGTTTTTGTCAGCGAGAGGTGGCGATTAAACCGCCTCCGGCGTCCATTTAACGCGGCTGAAAGACGATCACGGCCATGCCGGCGACCGCGATTGTGACACCTGTCACATCCCAGACCGTGGGCCGCAGGCCGTCGACGAGCCAGAGCCAGCCGATGGCCACTGCTATATAGATACCGCCGTAGGCGGCGTAGACCCGGCCGGAGGCGTCCGGGTGCAGCGTCAGCAGCCAGGCAAAGACGGCCAGCGAGATGGCGCCGGGAATCAGCAGCCAGGGGCTGCCGTGCTGCCGCAGCCAGAGGTAGGGCAGGTAGCAGCCGAGGATTTCGGCCAGCGCGGTCAGCAGGTAGAGGGCGATGGTTTTCATAGGGTTGTGGCTTCTATCAAGCGGCGTCTGGCGTTGGGTGCGCAAACCGGAAGCAGGCAGGCGCCATCAACTGACCGCCCGCTGCAGCGCCGCCACCAGCGGCAGCACCAGTTCATTGGCTTCCGATTCCCGGCGCCACATCACGCCCACGGGCGGCAGGTCCCAGCTCAGCGAGAACGGTAGTGCGGCGGCGTCGCCCAGTTCGATCAGTTCGGCGGCCACGGCGCGCGGGACGATGGTGATGGCGTCGGGCTGGCTGCGCAGCAGCGTGGCCATCGGCTTGACCGAGTAGGTCTCCACAATCGGCAGCGGCGGTGCCACGCCGGCCACCGCGAACATCGTATTGATCGTGCGGCGCACCGGGGTGTGCGGCGGCGGCAGTATCCAGTCGAGTTCGGCCAGCCGCTTCCAGTCCAGCCCGCCGCGGGCCAGCCGCGCCTTGGCCCGCGACGGTACCACGAGCACCGGCTCTTCGCGGTAGAGCGGTTGCTGGGCGATGTCCTCGCCGGCCAGGTAGAACGACCGGGCGATGGCGCAGTCGAGTTCGTGCTGCCGCAGCGCGCCCACCAGTTCGTCGGTGGTCCCCTCGCGCACCAGCACGGTCAGGCGCGGCGACTGGTCCAGCGCATAGGCCAGCGCCGCGTCCAGCACCGCCCGCGCCGTGTACGGAATCACGCCCAGCCGCAGCCGGCCGCGCTTGCCGGCCTCGATCACGGCCAGCTGGCGGCCCAGCGCCTCGGCGTCGGCCATCGTCATCCGGGCGTGGGTCAGCACGGCCGCGCCCGTGGCGGTGGGCTCCAGCCCGTTGCGCGTGCGGGTAAACAGCGGCGTCATGAAGATGTCCTCGATCTCGCGCAGTGCCTTGGTCACCGCCGGCTGGGACAGGTTCAGCTCGGCCGCCACGCGCGACACCGAGCGCTGCCGCTCCAGCGCCAGCAGCAGCGGCAAATGACGCAGGCGCAGGCGCGACACGATCTGGTGCAGCAGCTTGTCGGTGGCAATCGGCATGGGAAAGGCAGGTCCGGGGCAGGTATAACCGGATGGTAATACAACGATAAGAAATTCGATGTTGGCAGTTATCCCGGCTGCCTATACTCGAATCACGTTGCAAATGCCTGCAAAAGGAGTCATTCCCTCATGTTCACGACACGCCCCGAGATCGTCGGCACCTTCGGCGTCGCCGCTTCCACCCACTGGCTGGCCACGCAGACGGCGATGGGCGTGCTGGAACGCGGCGGCAATGCCTTCGACGCGGCGGTGGCGGCGGGCTTCGTGCTGCAGGTGGTGGAGCCGCACCTGAACGGCCCCGGCGGCGAGGTGCCGATCCTGTTCTGGAGCGAAAAGGACCGCGCCGTGCGCGCGGTCTGCGGCCAGGGCCCGGCCCCGGCGCTGGCGGACCCCGAGGCACTGCGCCGCCAGGGCATGGAACTGATGCCCGGCATCGGCCTGATGCCCGCCACGGTGCCCGGCGCGTTCGGCGCATGGCTGACGATGCTGCGCGACCACGGCACGTGGTCGGTGGCCGACGTGCTGGCGCCCGCCATCGGCTACGCGCGCAACGGCTTTCCGCTGGTGCCGCGTATCTCGCAGGCCATCCTGGCCGTCGAGTCGCTGTTCCGCGACGAATGGCACAGCTCGGCCGATACCTGGCTGCCCGACGGCAAGGTGCCGCGCCCCGGCGCGCTGCACACGCTGCCGGTGCTGGCCGATACCTACACGCGCGTGGTGGAGACCGCCATGGCCGCCAGCGACAGCCGCACCGGCCAGATCGACGCCGCGATGCAGTGCTGGTACCGCGGCTTCGTGGCCGAAGCCATCGACGCCTACTGCCGCGACACCCCCGTGCGCGACACCACGGGCGAAAAGCACACCGGCCTGCTGCGCTACGACGACCTGGCGGGCTGGACGCCCACGGTCGAGGCGCCGGTCTCGCTGGACTTCGGCCGCTACGCGGTGGCCAAGTGCGACATCTGGAGCCAGGGGCCGATGTTCCTGCAGCAGCTTGGCATGCTGCGCCACGCTGGGCTGGACGCCCACGCGCCCACGTCGCCCGAATTCGTGCACAAGATTGCCGAGGCCGCCAAGCTGGCGATGGCCGACCGCACCGCGTGGTACGGCGATCCGCTGTTCACCGACAGCCGCCTGCGCGCGCTGCTGGACCCGCAGTACCTGGCCGCGCGCGCCGCGCTGATCGGCGACCAAGCGTCGACGGCGATGCTGCCCGGCGCGCTGGGCGGCCTGGCGCCGCGCATGCCGGACCTTGGCGTGGCCGAGCGCACGCTGGCCGTGGCCGACACGCGCTTCGGCATCGGCGAGCCCACGTTTGCCGCGCTGCCGCCGGTCAGCGAATGGGCCGAGCGCGAGGTCTTTGTCGGCGATACCTGCCATATCGACGTGATCGACCGCCACGGCAACATGGTGGCGGCCACGCCGTCGGGCGGCTGGCTGTCGTCGAGCCCGACCATCCCGTCGCTGGGTTTCGCGCTGAACACGCGGCTGCAGATGACGTGGCTGGAACCGGGGCTACCCAACACGCTGGCACCGGGCAAGCGCCCGTGCACCACGTTGTCGCCGTCGCTGTGCCTGCGCGACGGCGAGCCGTACATGGTCTTCGGCACGCCCGGCGGCGACCAGCAGGACCAGTGGTCGCTGGCGTTCTTCATGCGCCACGCGGTGCACGGCATGAACCTGCAGGAGGCGATCGACGCGCCCGCGTGGCATATCGACCATTTCCCGCAGTCGTTCTGGCCGCGCCAGACGACGCTGAACCGCATTACCGTCGAATCGCGCTTCCCGGCTGCCACCGTGGACGCGCTACGCGCGCGCGGGCACGAAGTTCGCGTGGGTGAAGACTGGTCGGAAGGCCGCATGTCGGCCTGCACGCGCGAGCGCGACGCGCGCGGCCGGCTGGTGCTGCGCGCCGGCGCCAACGCGCGCGGCATGCAGGGTTACGCAGTGGGCCGCTAAAGCCCGATTACATCGAGAAGTCCGAAGACAGAAGGGGAGTTGCATCATGAGGTCCGTATTCAAGAGCCTGCTGTGCGGTGCCGCCGCACTGGCGATGTCGTTCGCCGGCCACGCCGGTGCCGCCGACGCCTATCCGGCCAAGCCCGTCACGCTGATCGTGCCCTGGGCCGCCGGCGGGTCCACCGACATCCTGGCGCGCGTGCTGTCCGAGCACCTGACGAAGTCGCTGGGCCAGCCGGTGATCGTCGACAACAAGCCCGGTGCGTCGGGCAACATCGGCTCGGCCATGGTCGCGCGCGCGCAGCCGGACGGCTACACGCTGCTGATCGGCTCGATGAGCACGCACGCGATGAACCCGGCGCTGATGGCCAACATGCCGTTCAAGGGCGTGGACGACTTCACGCCGCTGGGCCTGCTGGCCTACGTGACCAACACGATGGTCGTGAACCCGTCGGTGCCGGCCAGCAACGTCAAGGAACTGATCGCTTACGCCAAGGCCAACCCCGGCAAGCTGGCCTACGCCAGCGCCGGCCCGGGCTCCACCAACCACCTGAGCGCCGTGCTGTTCGAGAAGATGGCCGGCGTGCAGATGCTGCACGTGCCGTACAAGGGCGGCGCCCCGGCCGTGGTGGACACCGTGGCGGGGCAGACCCAGTTGCTGTTCTCGGCCGGCACGCAGACGCTGCCGCACGTGAAGGGCGGCAAGCTGAAGCTGCTGGCCGTGACGGAGGCCAAGCGCTCGCCGCTGCTGCCCAACGTGCCGACCGTCGGCGAGACCATTCCCGGCTACGAGCTGTCGGTCTGGTACGGCGCCTTCGGCCCGAAGAACATGCCCGCCGACCTGGTGGCGCGCCTGAACCGCGAGATCAACCGCGTGATGACGCTGCCCGAGGTCAAGGCCAAGATGGATGCCATCGGCGTGGAAACGGCCACGTCGACGCCGCAGGAATTCGGCAAGATCCTGCGCCGCGACGCGGACCGCTACGGCAAGCTGATCAAGGACCTGGGCATCCACGGGGAATGAGGATGGAAAGCGTGGATACGCTGGGCCACTGGCAGGCGCACCTGCACCCGCTGTTCGACCGCCTGCGCGCGGCCGCCACGCCGCAGGCCGTCATGGACGCGGTGGGCCAGGCCACGCTCGACATCGTCGGGCCCGGCCTGCTGACCATCAACGCCTGGGACGTGCCGACCCGCGAAATCCGCCGGCTCTGGTCGTCGGACCCGGCCGCGTACCCGGTGGGCGGCAAGAAGGTCAAGGGCGACACCGCCTGGACCCGCCAGCTGCTGGAACGCGGCGAAGTCTTCGTCGGCGAAGGCGACACGGCCCTGGCCGCCGTGTTCGACGATATCGCCACCATCCGCAACCTGGGCCTGAACGGCGTGGTCAACGTGCCGCTGTGCCACGGCGGCACGGTGATCGGCACGTTCAACTACCTGGCTGCGGTGGAGACGTGGACCGCCGAGGACCTCACCGCGCTGCGGATGCTGGCGCAGTGGGTGGCCGGGGCGGTGCGGGAAGCGACAGGCGGGTGAGACCCGCTCCCACGATTCCAGACGCTGCGCCCTGAATAGCGCTGTGTTTTCTCCCCTCTCCCGCCCGCGGGAGAGGGGCCGGGGGAGAGGGCACCGAGGTGCAATTTGCGACCTGTCCCCGCCAGTACCCCCCCAGCCAATCCGCCCACCCCTCAACCCCAGCTCCCCGTCGCCAGCGCCTGCGGTGACGCGCCGTCCGGGTCGATGTCCCAGCGCAGCGGCAGCGCCGAATCGCGGCGGATGACCTGTTCCGGCACAAAGCGCCACAGCCGCTGGGCGCCCTCGAAGCGGGCGATGTCCGGCGAATCGGTCAGTACCTCGGCACGGCCGGTCATCTGCAGCAGGTCGCCCGTTGCGTAGCTGACGAATACCAGCCCCGCCACCGGGTTGGCCACGATATTCCCCAGCGTGTTGAAGAACGTATTGCCGGCGAAGTCCGGGATGGTCAGGCCGCCGTCGTCGTCCACGCGGACAAAGCCGGGCTTGCCGCCACGGTGCGACACATCCACCTGGCGCTGGCCATCCGGCAGGTCGACATAGGTCGCCACGAAGAACGAGTCGGCGTGGCGGATCAGCGTGCGCGCGCGGGGGTCCAGCGCGTTCAGCACCTCGGGTGCCACCGGGGCCGGCGTGTCGGCGTCGCGGATAAAGATCGGCGCCCGTTTCTGGATGTACTGCGGGCAGTTGCCAAAGCTCTGGCCCACCGCCACATGAAAATGCCGCGCGTCGGCGCGATGCACGGCGCCGTTCATCCGGTTGCGCCGCCGCGTGGCCGGCTGGATGCCGAGCAGGCCGATGGCGTTGCCGTCCTCCATGCCTGCGTCGGCCGGGTCGTCGGCGTCGCGCACCAGTGTCACGTCCAGCCGGCGCGGATCGGGCGAATGCAGGAAGCCCGGCTGGCCGGCGCGCACCGTGGCCCACGGGCGGCCATCGGGCGCCACCGTGCCGATCACGATCGACGGCAGCATCGCAAAGAAGTCGCGGTGCTGGTCCGGCATGTAGTCGCGCACCACGCGCGGCCCCACCTCGGCCAGCCGCGTCTCCACGCCGATGCTGGCCTGGAGCTGGCGTTCGCCGGTATGCCAGGGCGTACCGGGCTGGATGGCGGCGTGGGCGGCGGGATGCGGGGTCATGGCGGGCTCCTTCGGCAACGGGGCGAATCGGAACGGTTAAGGCTCAGGCGGCAAGGCCGACGGCGGTCTGCTGGAACGGCACGAAGCCCGGCAGCGCCTCCACGCGGGCCAGCCATTGGCGCACGTTGGGATATTCGGCAAGGTCGACGAAGCCTTCCGGCGCGCGGGCGGTGTAGCTGTAGAGCGCCACGTCGGCAATGGTCGGATGGTCGGCGGCGATCCACCCTGTGGCGGCCAGCGCGTCGTCCATGCGCCTGAGCAGGACGTGGGCACGCGAGATGGCGTCCTCGCTGTCCAGCGGGGCCTTGAACACGGTCACCAGCCGCGCCCGGGCCGGCCCGAACGCCAGGTCGCCGGCGGCCACCGACAGCCAGCGCTGCACGGCGGCGGCCTGGGCCGGCGCTTCCGGCAGCCAGTCGGTGCGGCCGAGCTTGTTGCTCAGGTAGACCAGGATCGCGTTGGAATCGTTGACGACCGTGTCGCCATCCACCAGCACCGGCACCTGGCCGAACGGGTTCATGGCCAGGAATTCGGGCGTCTTGTGGGCGCGGGCCAGCAGGTCGACGTCGACCCATTCGGCCGGCTGGCCGAGCAGTGAGAGGTACAGCCAGGCGCGGTGGGCGTGGCCGGAGAGCGGGTGTCCGTAGAGTTTCATGATCGGGGGTCCTGGGTCGATTGTTGCGGCACGGAGAAGCCGTGCCGGGTACGGATCGACTATAGACAGCCCGATCAGGCGGAAAAACGGGCGGCCGCCGAAGGGACTCTTGTGGATTCCAGAAGAATGCGGCCGGGCGGCGCTCAGCCGCCGTTCAGCGACGCCGTGCCGCGCAGCGTATCGACAGCCAGGTCGATGAAGGCCCGCACCTTGTGCATCGCGTGGCGGCCTTCGCGGTGGATGATGTGGATGGGCAGCGGCGGCGGCTCGAAGTCGGCCAGCACGATCCGCAGGCGGCCGTCGCGCACTTCGTCGGCAATCTGGTAGGACAGCACACGTACCAGCCCGAAGCCGGACACGGCCGCGGCGATGGCCGAGTCATTGGTCGTGGTGGCCATGCGCGGGGTCAGCCGCACTGGCATCGGCTCGCCGTTGTGCTGAAAGCGCCACTCCGGCGCGGTCGAGATGCCGGTGGTCTGGATCACGGCATGGGCCGCCAGGTCATCGGGCGAACCCGGCGTGCCGTAGCGCGACAGGTAGTCGGGCGCGGCGCAGACCACCCGCCGCACGCGGCCCACGGGGATGGCCTGCAGCGACGAACTCGGCAACTCGCCAATCCGCACGCCGACGTCGATCCCCTCGTCGATGAAATTGACGATGCGGTCGATGAACAGGCAGTCGACGTCGACCTCGGGGTAGCGCCGCAGGTATTCCACCACCACCGGCGTCACGAAGCGGCGCCCGAACAGCACCGACGCGGTGATCGACAGCCGCCCGCGCGGCGCCTCGTGGCTGCCGGCGGCGGCCAGTTCGGCCTCGTCGATCTCGGCCAGGATGCGGCGGCAGTTCTCGTAGTAGGCGGCGCCGGTGGCCGTGGGCCGCACCACGCGCGTGGTGCGCGTCAGCAGCCGCACGCCCAGGTGGGTCTCCAGGTCGGTAACGATGCGGCTCACCACGCTCAGCGACGCGTCCAGCCGGCGCGCGGCCGGCGTGAAGCCGCCGCATTCCACGACGGCCACGAACGTCTTCATCGCCTGGAGTCGGTCCATGGTCGGGCGCCCGGGTCAGTGCAGGTCGGCCGGGTCCTCGGTGTTGTTGAGGTCCCAGCAGGCGATGAACAGCGCCGCGATCAGCGGGCCGATGACAAAGCCGTTCAGCCCGAACAGCGCCATGCCGCCCAGCGTGGAAATCAGCACCACGTAGTCCGGCATCTGCGTGTCCTTGCCGACCAGGATGGGGCGCAGCACGTTGTCCACCAGGCCGATCACCAGCACGCCGAAGCCGATCAGGATGCAGCCCTTGAGGATGGCGCCGGTCAGCAGGAAGTAGACCGCCACCGGCGCCCAGATCAGCCCCGCGCCCACGGCCGGCAGCAGCGACAGGAAGGCCATCACCACGCCCCACAGCAGCGCGCCCTGGATGCCGAGCACGGCAAAGATGCCGCCGCCCAGCACGCCCTGCACCACGGCCACGGCGATATTGCCCTTGACCGTCGCGCGCACGACGGTGGTGAACTTCTGGATCAGGTGCTGCTTGTGGCTGGCGCTGAGCGGCACGGCCAGCCGCAGCTTGCGCGACAGCACGGGCCCGTCGCGCAGCAGGAAGAACAGCAGGTACAGCATGATGCCGAAGCCGATCATGAACTGGGCCGTGTTCTGGCCGATGCTGAGCGCCCGGGTGGCCACGGCCTGGCTGGCCACCAGCGCGCTGGCGCTGAGCTTGTCCTTGAGGTCGGACACGCTGGCCAGGTTGGCGCGGGCCAGCATGTCGCGCACGAACGGCGGCAGCGCGTCGGCGGCGGACTGGAAGTAGTGGCCAAAGTTGATCTGGCCCGAGCGGATGCTGTCGTACAGGTTCACGCCTTCCTGGATCAGCGACATCGTGATGACCGTGACCGGCAGGATGACCAGCACCAGTACCAGTATCAGGGTCAGCAGCGCGGCCACGTTGGTGCGGCCGCGCAGCGTGTTGACCAGCCGCCGTTGCAGCGGCGCGAAGATGATGGCCAGCACGGCGCCCCAGAACACGGCGCCGTAGAACGGCAGCAGGATCCAGAAAAATGCGATGGTGACCATCGCCAGCAACAGCAGGAATGTCTTGTGATGCAGACCGTCACGATCGGCCATGGGTGAACCCCGGGGTTGCCAAGTAATTGGCCATTCTACGATGGAAGGGTGGCTGGCCGATGCCAGACAGCCACTGGCAGACCGCTTCCGTTACTCCCACAGGGGGCCGGGCGGCAGCGAGGCGTCGCAGGCGTCCGGGGCATCGGGGCCTTGCGGAGCCTGGGGAGAGCGCTGGGATTGCGAGGCGTCGTGCGCAGATCCGCCGGTCAGCGTGTCCCACATGTCCAGCAGGCGCACGGCACACGGATACAGGCGATCGGCGGCGGCCGTGGGCGACATGGCCGAGGGGGAGCGGTTGAACAGCGCCGTGCCCAGCCGTTCCTCCAGCCGCTGCACCGCATAGCGGATCGACGCGGCCCGGACGCCCGTGTAGTGCTCGGCCGCCACGGCGGACTCGTATTGCATCAGCAGCACAAAGCGGCGCAGGTGCGTGGTGCTGACGTGCCGGGCGGGCGGGGCGGGGCGGCATTCCTCGGGCGCCCGCACCGGCAGGGCCAGCGCCAGACGGCCGTGCCGCGGTTCGCTGCCTGCCGCCGCGCCGCATTCCGGCGCGTATCGTTCCCTGTTCCGTTTCGCTGTCACTGTGGCCGACGCCCAAATTGCGGCATTGTGGCGGCATTCACTTTCGGGCCACTTGTCGGCAGACAAGGCGAGGCGTTTCCCGGAACGGGATGCGCTAACTGCAACCTTTTCGTGGCAGATGCAATGAATTCCGGACGATGTGGCGCCGTGCCGCAGGTTCAGCGCGGCGTGGCGGCATTGGCCGGCGCCCCGGCGCCCTGTGCCGCCGCGATATTGGCGGCGATGCGCGTGGCGGTCTGGGAATCGGGCGGCAGCAGCCGGTACAGCCGCTGCCAGTAGTCGATGGCCTGCGCCACGTCGCCGCGCTGGGCGGCGGCGCTGGCCGCCAGCGCCAGGCCCTTCGGGTCTTCCGGGTCGTGGGCCAGCGCGGCGCGGATCTCGGTCATCGCCCGGCCTTCGAGCGATCCATCGTCCAGGCTCGCCAGCACGTCGGCGTAGTCGGAATGGAGCGAGGCCACGCCGGGCGCCAGCGCAATGGCCCGGGCGTAGGCCGAGGCGGCATCGTCGAACCGTTCGAGCACCGTGTACGAGCGCGCGAGCATGGTCCAGCCCGTGGCGTCGTCGGGCTTGGCCTGCAGCCGGCGCGCGAGCTGGTCCAACATGGCCTCGATCTGGCCGATCTGGGGCGCGTGCGTGTCGCCGGACAGGTCGTGCGCATCGGCCCGCTGCCAGACCGCCGACGGGTTGCCCAGGTGCAGGTAGATCGCCGCCGCGGCCGGCGGCAGGCACAGGCACAGCGCGGCCGACGTCCAGCGCGCGCCGGCGCGGCGGGGCGGTGGCGGTTCTGCCGGCCGGGGCGGGAGGATTTCGCCCGCCGCCAGCGCGGCCGTCGCCGTGGCCCGCCGGCGCCGCCACAGCATCGCCACGATGCCGGCCAGCAGCGCGAACGGGCCGAGCCACAGCGCCCACGTGGCCGGCTTGAACGGCGGATCGTAGAGCACGAAGTCGCCGTAGCGCTGGACCAGGAAATCCTTGATCGCCATATCGCTGGCGCCCTGGGCCATCTGCGCGCGGATCTGCCCACGCAGGTCCACGGCCAGCGGCGCGTTGGAATCGGCCAGCGTCTGGTTCTGGCAGACCATGCAGCGCAACTGCTGCGCCAGCGCGTGCACGCGCGCGTCCAGGGCGGGGTCGGGCGCGGCGGCGTCCGCCGGGCCCGCCAGCACCGCCAGCAGCACCAGCAACGTGCGCAGCGTGTGCCAGCGGCGGCTAGGCATGGCCATCTCCGCGCAACTGGTCGAGCAGCGGCTGGATGCGATGCTCCAGCACGTCGCGCGTGAGCGGACCCACCTGGCGGTAGCGCACCACGCCCTGGGCGTCGATCACGTAGGTCTCGGGCACGCCATAGACGCCGAAGTCGATACCCGCGCGGCCATCGGCATCGACCAGCGACTGGCGGTACGGATCGCCCATCTCGCGCAGCCACGCCAGCGCGGCGGGCGGCGTGTCCTTGTAGTTCAGGCCGTAGACCGGCACCGGCGAGCGCGCCGCAAAGTCGACCAGCAGCGGATGCTCGGACCGGCACGCCGCGCACCACGACGCCCAGACGTTGAGAATCCACACCTTGCCGCGCAGGTCCGCGGTGGTCACCGTCCGGGGCCCATCCTGCGCGGCCAGCACCGGCAACGCAAATGCCGGGGCGGGTTTGCCGACCAGCGCCGACGGCAGCTCGCGCGGATCGTGGCGCAGGCCGGCGCCCAGCGCCAGGACGATTGCCAGGAACAATGCCAGCGGCAGCAGGAAGCGGGTCATGGCGTGGCTCCCGGCACCGGTTGTCCTGCCTTGGCCTGCGAGAGCGGCGCCAGCCGGCCGTCATCGGCCCCGGTCACGTCCGCAACTTCGGCCACGCGCCGCCGCGCCCGGTAGCGGCGGTCGCCAGCGGCCACCAGTCCGCCCAGCGCCATCAGCCCGCAGCCGGCCCAGATCCATGTCACGAACGGCTTGACGTAGATGCGCACCGCCCAGGTCTTCTCGCCGGCGGCCTCGCCCACGGCCACGTAGAGATCGCGCGTGAAGCCGGTGTCGATGGCGGCCTCGGTGGTGGGCATGTCCTGGCTGCGGTAGATGCGCCGCTCGGTGCCCAGCGTCGTGACGGGCCGGCCGTCCCGCGTCACCGTCAGCACCGCGCGCAGCGCCTCGTAGTTCGGCCCGGCCACGGGCAGCACGCCGTCAAAGCGGAACGCGTAGCCGTTCACGGTCACGCTGTCGCCGGGCCGCATCGGCAGCTCGCGCAGGGTCTCCTGGCTGCCCACCAGCGTCACGCCGACGATGAACACGCCCACGCCCGCGTGGGCCAGCAGCATGCCGCAGTAGCCGGCCGGTAGCTGGCGCAGCGCCGCCAGCCAGCCGGGCCGGTGCCGCAGCCGGTCTGCCAGGCTGGCCAGCGCGCTGGCGATGCACCACAGCGCCAGCGTCAGCCCCAGCCCGGTCAGCGCGGAGCGGTGGCGCAGCACCAGCAGCAGGCCCAGCGCGATGACCACGCTGGCCACGGCCGCCCAGCGCAGCCGACGCGCCACGGGCGGCCAGTCGCCCCGGCGCCAGCGCGCCAGCGGCGCCGCGCCCATCAGCAGCACGGCGGGCGCCATCAGCGGCACGAACACCTGCTCGAAGTAGGCCGGGCCCACCGACACCTTGCCAAGGCCCATCACATCGAGCAGCAGCGGATAGAGCGTGCCGAGCAGCACCGCCGACGCCGCCACGGCCAGCAGCACGTTGTTGGCCAGCAGGAACGTCTCGCGCGACGCCAGGCTGAACGCGGTGCCGCGCCGCAGTTGCGGCGCGCGCCACGCAAAGATCGCCAGCGCCAGGCCCGTGACCAGCGCCAGCAGCGTCAGGATGAATACGCCGCGCCGTGGGTCCACCGCGAATGCGTGGACCGACGTGAGCACGCCCGAGCGCACCAGGAACGTGCCCAGCAGGCTCAGCGAGAACGTGAAGATGGCCAGCAGCGCGGTCCACGCGCGGAACGCGCCGCGTTTTTCGGTAACGGCCAGCGAGTGGATCAGCGCCGTGCCGGCCAGCCACGGCATGAACGACGCATTTTCGACCGGGTCCCAGAACCACCAGCCGCCCCAGCCCAGCTCGTAGTAGGCCCACAGGCTGCCCAGCGCGATGCCGACGGTCAGGAACGCCCACGCCAGCGTGGTCCACGGCCGCGACCAGCGCGCCCACGCCGCGTCCAGCCGGCCTTCCAGCAGCGCCGCCAGCGCGAACGCAAAGGCCACCGCAAAGCCTACGTAGCCCATGTAGAGGAACGGCGGATGGAACACCATGCCGGGGTCCTGCAGCAGCGGGTTGAGGTCGCGGCCTTCCATCGTGCGCGGCAGCAGCCGCACGAAGGGGTTCGACGCGAACAGCAGGAACAGCAGCAGCCCGGTGGAGATCGCGCCCATCACGCCCAGCACGCGCGCCACGAACGCCAGCGGCAGGCGCCGGCTGCACAGCGCCACGGCCAGCGACCAGCCCGCGAGCATCAGCGTCCACAGCAGCATCGACCCCTCGTGCCCGCCCCAGACGGCGGCCAGCCGGTACACCAGCGGCAGCGCGCTGTTCGAGTTGCCGGCCACGTAGCGCACGCTGAAATCGTTGTCGACGAACGCCCACGTGAGCGTCAGGTACGCGGCCAGCACCAGCACGCACTGGATGACCGCCGCCGGGCGCGCCAGCGCCAGCCACGGCACGAAGCCGCGCGGCGCGCCAGCCAGCGGCAGCACGCCCTGCACCAGCGCCGCGAGCAGCGCGCAGATCAGCGCGAAGTGGCCCAGTTCGACGATCATCGCTGCGCCTTCGCGCCGGGGGCGCTGTCGTTGGCGGCCCGCTTCAGGGCCTCGGCGGCCTCCGGGGGCATGTAGTTCTCGTCATGCTTGGCCAGCACCTCGCTGGCCACGAACGTGCCGCTGGCATCGAGCATGCCGCGCGCCACCACGCCCTTGCCTTCGCGGAACAGGTCCGGCAGCAGGCCGCGATAGACCACGGGCACCGTGTGCCGCGTATCGGTGACGATGAAGCGGATGGTCAGGCTCTCGCCCTCGCGCCGGATGGAGCCGGGCGCCACCAGCCCGCCCAGCCGGAACGCCCGCGCGGTGGGCGCCTCCTGCGCGGCAATCTGGCTGGGGCTGAAGAAGAACACCAGGTTCGACCGGAACGCATTGAGCACAAGCGCCAGCGCCACGCTGCCGCAGACCAGCGCGGCAAGCAGCAGGCCCAGGCGCCGCTGGCGCGCGGTCATCATGGCGCGTCGCTCCGCCCGTCAGCCGTGCCGCGCCGGCGCCGCCGCGCCAGCCAGCCCAGTTCCAGCACGATGGCGGCCAATGCCACGCCGAACGCGCCGACGATGTACGCCGTATGACCGCTCATGCTCGCAGCCTCCCCACTTCGCCGCGCTCGCGCAGGATGCAGCGCACGCGCACCAGCGCGACGGCAATCGTGTACAGCCAGCAGGCCAGCGTCATCGCCAGCATGCCGGCCAGCATCGTCGCGGCCATGGTCGGCGCGGCCGTCAGGCTCACCGACGCGCCCTGGTGCAGCGTGTTCCACCATTGCACCGAGAAGTAGATGACCGGCAGGTTCACCACGCCCACCACGGCCAGCACCGCGCAGGCCCGCTCGGCGCGGCGCGGCTCGTCGATGGCCGATTCCAGCGCCAGGAAGCCGAGGTAGAGGAACAGCAAAATCAGCTCGGACGTCAGCCGCGCGTCCCAGACCCACCATGTGCCCCACGTCGGCTTGCCCCAGAGCGCGCCGGTCCAGAGCGCCAGGAACGTGAACATGGCGCCCGTGGGCGCCAGCGCCGACGCCATCATCGCGGACAGGCGCGTGCGCAGCACCAGCGACAGCGCGCCGTAGATGGCCATCACCAGGTAGATGAACATCGACATCCACGCAGCCGGCACGTGGATGAAGATGATGCGGTAGACCTCGCCCTGCTGGGCGTCGGTGGGGGCCACGACAAAGCCGAGCCAGAGCCCCACCGCGAGCCACACGGCCGCCAGCGCGAAGCACCACGGCGCCAGCCGGCCGGCCAGCGGATAGAAGCGCACCGGCGCGGCCAGCGCGGTCCAGCGCAGGCGCGCGGGCGGCAGCGGACAGGCGGCGGGCGATGGCGAGGCGTCGGGCAGCGAGGCGTGGCGGGTCATCGTGTCACTCCATGGCGATGCGCAGGCCGGCCGCCGCCGCCAGCGGGCAGAGCAGCAGCGACAGCGCCAGGCAGGCGCCCAGCAGCGAGAAATGCGGCGCCACGCTGAGCCCCGCGTCGGCGGCCGCGCCGGCGCTGGCGCCGAACACCAGCACCGGGATCGACAGCGGCAGCACCAGGATGCACAGCAGCACCGCGCCGCCGCGCACGCCCAGCGTCAGCGCCGCGCCCACCGCGCCGATCAGGCTCAGCGCGGGCGTGCCGACCAGCAGCGACGCGGTCAGCAGCAACGTGGCCGCGCCGGGCAGGCTGTATTGCTGCGCCAGCAGCGGCGTCAGCACCAGCAGCGGCAGGCCGCTGGTCAGCCAGTGCGCGCAGATCTTGCCCAGCACCAGCAGCGCCAGCGGATGGGGCGAGAGCAGCAGCTGGTCCAGGCTGCCATCGGCGTATTCCTGCGCGAACAGGCGCGACAGCGACAGCATCGACGCCAGCAGCGCGGCCACCCAGAGGATGCCCGGCGCCAGCGCGCGCAGTTGCTGGGGGTCGGGGCCGATGGCCAGCGGAAACAGGCTGCAGACGATCACGAAGAACACCACGCTGGCCAGCAGGCTGGTGCGGCGCCGCCACGCCAGCGACAGGTCGTGCGCGACCACGGCGCCGAGCACCCCGGTGGTGGCGATCATGATGGCCGCCCCTCGGCGCCGCGCAGCGCCAGCACCGCGCCACCGGGTACGTCCAGCGGCTGGTGCGTGGCGACTACCGCCATGCCGCCGTCGGCCAGGTGCGCGCCAAGCATCGCGTGGAAGCGGTCGGCGGCGTCACGGTCGAGCGACGTCAGCGGCTCGTCCAGCAGCCACAGCCGGCGCGGCGCCAGCGCCAGCCGGGCCAGGCTGACGCGCCGCCGCTGGCCCTGCGACAGCGCCCGCACGGGCGTTTCGGCCACGCGATCGAGCCCGAGCCGCGCCAGCGCCTGCCGCAGCGCGGCCGTATCGGGCCGCAGCCCGGCCATGCGCGCGGCGAAGCGCAGGTTGTCGAGCGGGCCAAGGTCGGCGTCGATGCCGTTGGTGTGGCCGACGTAGGCCAGGCTGGCCAGGTAGTCGGCATCGCCCGCGCGCACCGGGCGCCCGAGCCATGCAAGCTGGCCCGCGGCCGGCTGCAGCAGGCTCGACAGCACGCGCAGCAGCGTGGTCTTGCCCGCGCCGTTGGGGCCGACGACCTGCAGCAGCCCGCCCGGCGCCAGCGCCACGCCGACGTCGCGGAAGATCGTCCGGCCCATGCGCCGGACGGTCAGCTCGCTGGCCTCCAGCGCGGCGGCCATGGCGCTACGGCTCCTGGGCCTTGGCCACGTCGGGCAGCCGGTGCGCAATGCCCTTGTGGCAGTCGATGCACGTCTTCTCCTTGTTGGCCAGGTAGGTGGAATGCATGGCCTGCGCGCGCGGGCTCTGGCGCGTGAAGTCCATCGACTGGTAGTCGTGGCAGTTGCGGCATTCGAGCGAATCGTTGGCCTTGAAGCGCGCCCATTCGTGCTGCGCCAGCGTCAGGCGGTGGGCCTGGAACTTCTCGCGCGTGTCGACGGTGCCGAAGATCTTGGCCCAGACTTCCTTGGACGCCTGCATCTTGCGCGCCATCTTGCTGGTCCAGTTGTGCGGCACGTGGCAGTCCGAGCATTTGGCGCGCACGCCGCTGCGGTTGGTGAAATGGATCGTCCCCTGCAGCTCCTGGTACACGTTGTCGCGCATCTCGTGGCAGCCGGTGCAGAACTGCTCGGTGTTGGTCAGCTCCAGCGCCGTGTTGAACGCGCCCCAGAACAGCACGCCGGCGATGAAGCCGCCCACGGTCAGGAAGCCCAGGCTGAAGTACGCGCTGGGCCGGTTGATGGTGCGCCAGTACCGCTTGATGAGATCCCAGAATCTGCCCGTCATCGCTTGCCCCGGTCGGTGCGGCCGTGTGGTTACTTGGTGCTCGTGGTGCCCGCCCGGGCGTTGCCGCCCTTGGCCCCTTTCTCGCCGCCGGCACGCCTCAGCATGGTCTCCACGTCGACGAACGAGTTGCCGACCAGCGGCTTGGCGTCGGCCTGCGGCACGTGGCACTGGGTGCAGAAGTAGCGCCGTGGCGAGACCTCGGCCAGCACGTTGTTGTCGCGGTCCATGTAGTGCGTGATGCTGACCGGGATGGCGCCGGTTTCCTCGGTCTTGGTGCGCGCGTGGCAGAACATGCAGCGGTTGAAGTCCTTGTCGAGCTGGTAGCCGTCGATCTTGTGCGGGATCGTGGGCGGCTGCATCGTGTAGTTGCGCGTGCGGCGGATGTCCTTGTTCTCGGTGGGGTACAGCAGCGGCGCCTTGGCCTCGTCGCCGACCGGGGTGGGGCCGCGCATCGCGTCGACCAGCCCCTGCGCGCCGGCCGGCGGCACCAGCAGCGTGACCAGCGCGACCAGCAGCCAGGCGGCGAACACCAGCCACGTGGCGCGGTGCCGGCTGGCTTTCAGGGCGTCTGCTTCCATGGCGTCTCCTTGGTGGCCGTCGGTCAGACCTTGACGATCTTGACCGCGCACTTCTTGAAGTCGGTCTGCAGCGAGATCGGGCAGGTGGCGTCCAGCGTGACCTTGTTGATGAGCTGGCTGGCATCGAACCACGGCACGAACACCAGGCCGCGCGGCGGCGCGTCGCGGCCCCGGGTCTCGATGCGGGTGCGCATGCGGCCGCGCCGCGACACCACCTCCACCTCCACGCCGCGCCGCAGGCCCATCGCGCGCGCATCTTCCGGATGCATGAAGCACACCGCGTTCGGGAACGCGCGGTACAGCTCCGGCACGCGGCGCGTCATCGAGCCCGAGTGCCAGTGTTCGAGCACGCGGCCCGTGGCCAGCCAGAACGGGTACTCCTTGTCCGGCGCCTCTGCCGGCGGCTCGTAGGGCAGGGCGAAGATCACGGCCTTGCCGTCGGGATTGCCGTAGAACTGATAGCCGTTGCCGGCCTTGACGTACGGGTCGCTGCCCTCGCGGTAGCGCCAGCGCGTTTCCTTGCCGTTGACCACGGGCCAGCGCAGCCCGCGCGCCTCGTGGTAGGCGTCGAACGGGGCCAGGTCGTGGCCGTGGCCGCGCCCGAACGCCGCGTATTCCTCGAACAGTCCCTTCTGCACGTAGAAGCCGAAGACCTTGGCCTCGGCGTTGTTGTAGCCGCTGTTGGTCTCCTTGAGCGGGTACTTGTCGACGTTGCCGTTGCGGAACAGCACGTCGAACAGCGTCTTGCCGCGCACGTCGGGCTGCTTGGCGATCAGGTCGGCGGGCCAGACGTCCTCGATCTTGAAGCGCTTGGAAAACTCCATGAGCTGCCACAGGTCGGACTTCGCCTCGCCCGGGGCGTCCACAAGCTGGTGCCAGAACTGCGTGCGGCGCTCGGCGTTGCCGTAGGCGCCTTCCTTTTCCACCCACATGGCGCTGGGCAGGATCAGGTCGGCCGACAGGGCCGTGACCGTGGGGTAGACGTCGGACACGACGATGAAGTTGTCCGGGTTGCGGTAGCCGGGCAGCCCCTCCTGCATCATGTTGGCGGCGGCCTGCATGTTGTTGTTGACCTGCACCCAGTAGGCGTTGAGCTTGCCGTCCTTGAGCATGCGGTTCTGCAGCACGGCGTGGTAGCCCACCTTGTCGGGGATGGTGCCGGCGGGCAGTTTCCAGATGCGCTCGGCTTCCGCGCGGTGCTTGGGGTTGGTCACGACCATGTCGGCCGGCAGCCGGTGGGCGAACGTGCCCACCTCGCGCGCGGTGCCGCACGCCGACGGCTGCCCGGTCAGCGAGAACGGGCTGTTGCCCGGCGTGGCGATCTTGCCGGTCAGCAGGTGGACGTTGTAGACCATGTTGTTGACCCACGTGCCGCGCGTGTGCTGGTTGAAGCCCATGGTCCACAGCGACATGACCTTGACGTTCGGGTCCGCGTACAGCTCGGCCAGTTGTTCGAGCTTGTCCTTCGGCACGCCGGAAAGCTTGCTGACGTAGTTGGCGTCGTACTTCGAGACGAACTTCGCAAATTCGTCAAAGGTGATCGGTTTGGCGTCGGTCGGGTTGCCGGCATTCCTGGCGGCCTTCTGCAGCGGGTTGTCCGGCCGCAGGCCGTAGCCGATGTCGGTCACGCCCTCCTTGAACACCGTGTGCTTGTTGACGAAGTCCTTGTTGACGCGGTTGGTCTGGATGATGTGGTGGGCGATGTAGTTCAGCATCGCCAGGTCCGTCTGCGGCGTGAAGATGATCGGCAGGTCGGCCAGGTCGAACGACCGGTGCGTGAACGTGGACAGCACCGCCACGCGGGTCTTCGGGTGGCTCAGGCGCCGGTCGGTGATGCGGGTCCAGAGGATCGGGTGCATCTCGGCCATGTTCGAGCCCCACAGCACGAAGGCGTCGGCGGCCTCGAAGTCGTCGTAGCAGCCCATCGGCTCGTCCATGCCGAAGGTACGCATGAAGCCGGTCACGGCCGACGCCATGCAGTGGCGCGCGTTCGGGTCGATGTTGTTCGAGCGGAACCCGGCCTTCATCAGCTTGGACGCGGCGTATCCTTCCCAGATCGTCCACTGGCCCGATCCGAACATGCCGACCGCCGTCGGGCCCTTGTCCTTGAGCACGCGCTTGAACTGGCGCTCCATCTCGTCGAACGCCTGGTCCCAGCTCACGGGCGCGAATTCGCCGTTCTTGTCGTACTTGCCATTCTTCATGCGCAGCAGCGGGCGGGTCAGCCGGTCCTGGCCGTACATGATCTTCGACAGGAAGTAGCCCTTGACGCAGTTCAGCCCCTTGTTGACCTCGCACTGCGGGTCGCCCTGTGTGGCCACCACCTTGTTGTCGCGCACGGCCACGGTCACGCCGCAGCCGGTGCCGCAGAAGCGGCAGGGCGCCTTCGACCATTTCAGCTTGGTGACTTCGCTGTCGGTGACGAAATTGGCGGCCTCGCCAGGCACCGGGATACCCGCCACGGAGGCGGTTGCCGCGATGGCCGTCTGCTTGATGAAATCACGGCGCGTGACTGACATCGGCAATCTCCTCGTGCATGGCTGCGGCGTCTTCGTTGTGCTGGTAGACCAGCGTGGCGGATACCACGCCTTCCAGTTGGTGCAAGCAGGTGAGCTGGGCGACGATGGCCTGCGAGGTGGGGGCCTCGGCGGTCACCACGAGCTTGCCGGCGTCGCTGACGGCGTGGACTTCGACCCCGGTCATGGCGTCGATGGCATGGCGCACGCGCTCAAGCTGGCCCGGCTGGGCAAAGACCATGATGCCGGCGATATGCCACTCGTCGTCCGGGGCGGCCGGCTGGATGGGGATGGAACGTCTTTCAGGCATGCGTCGACTCCTGACAAGACTGCTTTTGCAGGTTTTCTTCTCGATGGCAATTGGACTTTGGGCCAATTCTGCCGAGGCTGTGCTTTCTGGCGGTCCTGTTAATGCGTGGGCGGGCCGCTGATGAGCTGGCTCATCCAGACGATGAAGCCGTAGCCGGCCACGATGATCACGGACAGCACCGGCACCATCACGGCCGTCAGAAACAGAAAGCTGCGCACCTCTTCCTTCTTGCGCTGGGGATCGTCAACGCTGCGCGGGTCCATGATCTCCTCGGCCTGTGCTCGGGAATGCGTACTCATTAAAGGAATGGCTACGCCGAGTGTCAAGACATGCACCCGGGCCGCAGATGCGGACAAGTTCGGCTCTGACTGGGGGTCATGCGCCGTCAGCCTGAATCGCGGCGCGCACCGGTATGGCGCCGCGATGCTGTCACGCCGTGATCTGAATTTCTTCTGGGTCGTCCTGAAAGAAATCGAAGCGCGGGTCGCGGGTGCCGCCCGGTCGACACCGTCGCCCCGCCGCTATTCCTTGGCCAGCCGCTGCGCCACCGCGATAAAGCGCTGGACATGGCGGTCGTCGGCATCCTGCTGCGTGGCTAGCGCGATGCCGATGCGGGCCGCCGGCCGGGGGCTGGACAGCCGCAGGAAGCGCACCCGCCGCGTGGTGTACCGCGCCGTGACGCCCGGCACCAGCGCCACGCCCAGCCCGCTTTCCACCAGGCTGACGATGGTCTGCACCTGCACGGCCTCCTGGGCGATGCGCGGCACGAAGCCGGCCTGCTGGCACAGCAGCATCGCCACGGCCCGCAGGTTGGGCACATCGGCATGGGGATGCATGATGAACGGCTCGGCGGCCAGCGCCTTCAGCGCGATGCTGTCGTGCGCGGCGTACGGGCTGTCGGCCGGCACGGCGGCCATGAAGGTGTCCGATTCCAGCGGCAGTAGCTGAAACGGGCCGCTGTCGAGGATCGGGAACCGCACCAACCCGGCGTCGAGCTGGCCGCGCCCGATCCGCTCCAGGATCGACGCCGAGGTCGATTCGTGCAGGATCAGTTCGATGCCGGGATGGGCCTCGCGGAAGGCCGGGATCAGCCGCGGCAGCAGCGCGTAGGTGGCCGAGCCGACAAAGCCGATGCGCAGCGCGCCGCGTTCGCCGTGCGCGGCGGACTGCGCGGCGGCCCGCACCTGCGCGGCGTGGAACAGCGCGCGCCGGGCGTCGTCCAGCGCGGCCTCGCCGGCCTGGGTCAGCCGCACGCCGCGCGTGGTCCGCAGGAACAGCGGCGTGCCCAGCGACGCCTCCAGCTTGCGGATCGAGATCGACAGCGGCGGCTGCGCCATGTGGAGCTGCTCGGCCGCCCGGTGGAAGTTGCCGGTCTCGGCGAGCACGACGAATTGCTGGAGCTGGCGCAGGTCCATGGCGATACTGTCGGGATATCGGTTCCTAAAAAAGGAATATTAGACGCAAGCGCCGCGCGGGGCTACGCTGGGGTCCATTCGATTCCAGAAACAAGGAGACCCCCGCGATGCTGCCCCTGTCCGGTATCCGCGTCATCGACCTGTCCACGGTCGTGATGGGCCCCTATGCCAGCCAGTGGCTGGCCGACCTTGGCGCCGAGGTGATCAAGGTGGAAACCCCCGATGGCGATTCCACGCGCCGCACCGGCCCGGCCACCGAGGAAGGCATGTCCGCGATCTTCCTGGGCGTCAACCGCAGCAAGAAAAGCGTGGTGCTGAACCTGAAGCAGCCGGCCGCGCAGGCCGCGCTGCACCGGCTGCTGGATACGGCCGACGTGTTCCTGCACAGCATGCGCCCGCAGAAGCTGGGCAAGCTGGACCTGGACCCGGCCAGCGTCATGGCGCGCCATCCGCAACTGGTCTACGTCAGCCTGCTTGGCTTTGCCGAGGACGGCCCGTACGGCGGCCGGCCCGCCTACGACGACATCATCCAGGGCCTGTGCGGCAATGCCGCGCTGATGGCCGCGCAGACCGGCACCGTGCGCTACTTCCCGACGATCGCGGCCGACAAGACCAGCGGCCTGGTGGCCGCGCTGTCGATCTCGGCAGCGCTGGCCGGCCGCGCGCGCAATGGCGGGCAGGGCGGCATGGTGGAGGTGCCGATGTTCGAGTCGATGGTGGCGTTCAACCTGGTCGAGCACCTGTACGGCCAGCATTTCGACCCGCCGCGCGCGCAGGCCGGCTATCCGCGCGTGCTGGCGCCGCTGCGCCGGCCGTACCAGACCGCCGACGGCTACGTCTGCATGATGCCGTACACCGACGCGCACTGGCGCGACTTCTTCCGCGCGGCCGGCCGCGACGACCTGGCCGCCGACCCGCGCTTTGCCGACATCGCCGCGCGTACGCGCCATATCGAGACGCTTTACGAGATCACCGGCGAGCTGGTGCGGGCGCGCGACACCGCCGACTGGATCGAACTCTGCGAAGGACTGCAGATCCCGGTGGCCCGCGTCAACGGCCTGGACGAACTTGTCGACGACCCGCACCTGCGCGCCACCGGCTTTTTCGATGCGGTGCAGGACCCGGCCATGGGCACGCTGCGCTTTCCGGGGGCGCCGGTGCGCTTTGACGGCCAGCGCGCCCATGCCGGCGTGCCGCCCCGGCTGGGCGAGCACACGCGCGAGGTGCTGGGCAGCATCGGACTCAGCGACGACGAGATCGCGGCGCTGGGCTGACCCCTGGGCCGACTCACAACAGGAGACACGCATGACACAGCCGCAACCGCAACGCCTGGGACAGGGCTACTACTGGCAGGACATCGAGACCGGGCAGGTTTTCGAGACGTTCCGCCGCACCGTGACCGAGACCGACCTCGTCAACTTCATCTCGGTGACGGGCATGCTGGAGGCCATCTTCATCGAATCGGGCTACGCGGGCGGTGCGATCAAGGGCCGGCCCGTGCCGGCGGCGCTGACGTACGCGCTGATCGAGGGCTTCATCCTGCAGACGATGATCCAGGGCACCGGGCTGGCGATGCTGGAACTGACGCAGCAGATCCACGCGCCGGTGCTGGTTGGTGACACCATCCGCGCCCGCGTGACCGTGACCGGCATCCGCCCCACGTCGAAAAGCGGCCGCGCCGTGGTCGATTCGTCGATCGAGGTCTTCAACCAGCGCGACGAACGGGTCATGACGTACACCGCGCGCCGGCTGCTGGCGGGGCGCGAAGCCTAGGCGCCCGGCGCGCACGGACGCCAGCGGCGGGGACACGCCGTCGGCGCCAACGGTATTCACCGGAGGAGACAACCATGCCAATACCACGCATCACCGCCCGCCGCCTGCCGCTGTCGGCGCTGGCCCGCAAGGGGCTGGCCGCCGTGGCCGCCTGCAGCCTGGCACTGGGCGCCATGCCCGCGCACGCCGCCTATCCCGACAAGCCGATCCGGCTCGTGGTGCCGTTTCCGCCGGGCGGCCCCACGGACCTCGTGTCGCGCGTGATCGCCCGGAAGATGTCGGAAGAACTGGGCCAGCAGGTGCTGGTGGACAACCGGCCCGGCGCCAACGGCAACATCGGCAACGAGATCGTCGCCAAGGCACCGGCCGACGGCTACACGGTGCTGTACAACACGTCGTCCATCGCGCTGAGCCCGGCGCTGTACAAAAAGCTGCCCTACGACGTGCGGCGCGACCTGCTGCCCGTGGCGATGACCGCCAACGTGCCGCTGGTGCTGGAAGTGAACGCGCAGGTGCCGGCCAGCACCGTGCCGGAGTTCGTGGCATGGCTCAAGGCGCATCCGGGCAAGATGACGTACGGATCGGCCGGCAACGGCAACGTCACGCACCTGGCCGCGTTCCTGTTCCTGCAGGCCAACGGGCTCGACGCGGTGCACGCACCGTACAAGGGCAGCGCGCCGGCGCTGACGGACCTGGCCAGCGGGCAGGTGCAGTTCATGACCGATACGATCAACTCGTCGCTGCCATTCATCCGCGACAAGCGCATGAAGGCGCTGGCGGTGACCAGCGCCACGCGCAGCGCGCAGTTGCCCGACGTGCCGACGCTGGCCGAATCGGGCATGCAGGGGTTCGAGGTGGGCGCGTGGCAGGGCATGATGGTGCCCGCCAGAACGCCGCCCGAGATCGTCCAGCGGCTCAACGCGGCCGTGACCAAGGCGCTGGCATCGGCCGACGTGCGCGGCAGCCTGGCCGCCCAGGGCGCCGAGCCGCGCGGGTCCACGCCCGAGGCGTACGGCCGCTACGTGGCGCAGGAAATCGACCGCTGGGGCAAGGTGGTCAAGGACTCGGGCGTGACGCTCGACTGACCGCCGCCCATCGCCGCCCATCGCCGCCCATCACCACGCTTAGCCGCCAGGAGTCCACATTGCATCCGCTGTTTGGCACGTTCGCGCTGACCGCGCTGCCGGGCCCCGCCGCCGCGTTGCGGCAGGAGGTCAAGGCGTTCCTTCGGGAGCATCTGCCCCCCACGCCGCCCGACGTGCGGGCGCGTTCGTGGATGGGCTTCGACGCCGGCTTCAGCCGTGCGCTGGCCCGGCGCGGCTGGGTCGGCATCACGCTGCCGACGCAGTACGGCGGCGCGGGGCTCGACGCGTTCTCGCGCTTCGTGCTCGTGGAGGAAATGCTCGCGTGCGGCGCGCCGGTGTCCGCGCACTGGATCGCCGACCGCCAGAGCGGCCCGCTGATCCTGCGCTACGGCTCCGACGCGCAGCGCGCGCACTACCTGCCGCGCATCTGCCGTGGCGAGGCGTTCTTCTGCATCGGCATGAGCGAGCCAAACGCGGGATCGGACCTGGCCAGCGTGACCACGCGCGCCGCGCCGCTGCCCGATGGCGGCTGGCGGCTCAGCGGGCGCAAGATCTGGACGACCAATGCCGACCGCTGCCACTACATGCTGGCGCTGGTGCGCACGTCGGGCGATGCGGGCGACCGGCAGCGCGGGCTGTCGCAGGTGATCGTCGACCTGTCGCTGCCCGGCGTGACGGTGCGGCCGATCCGCGACCTGGCCGGCGACGCGCATTTCTCGGAAGTCGCGTTCGATGACGTCCACCTGCCGGCTGACGCGCTGGTCGGCCAGGAAGGCGCCGGCTGGGAACAGGTGAACGCGGAACTGGCGTTCGAGCGCAGCGGCCCGGAGCGGCTGTATTCGAGCGTGGTGCTGCTGGACGCCTGGCTGGCGGCGCTGCGCGACCTGCCGCCCGCTCGGCGCGACACGGTGGCCGTCGGCCAGATCCTGGCGCGGCTGGCGGCGTTGCGCGCGATGTCGCTGGCGGTGACGGCGCGGCTGGCCGCGGGGAAGAGCCCGCTCGTCGAGGCGGCGCTGGTCAAGGACCTGGGCACCGAGCTGGAACAGTCGATCGGCGCGCTGGCGGAGGCCGCGCTGGGCGACGACCCGGCGCTGGCCGCCAATGCGGACCTCTATCGCACGGCCGCCTACGTGAGCCAGATATCGCCGACGTATTCGCTGCGCGGTGGCACGCGCGAGATCCTGCGCGGCATGATCGCGCGCGGGCTGGGGCTGCGCTGACATGGAGAGCGGAATGGACAACCTCTACGCCGACGCGCTCGAAGCCGTGCTGCGCGACCACTGCGGGCCGGCCATGGTACGCGCCATCGAGGCCGGTGGCGACGCCGCGCCGCTCTGGGCGCGGCTCGACGCCAGCGGCTTTGCCGACAGCCTGCGGCCCGACGCGGGCCTGTCCTTATCGGATGTGCTGCCGATGCTGTCGCTGGCCGGCCAGTACGTGGTGCCGCTGCCGCTGGCGCAGACGATGTTCGCGCGCGCGCTGCTGGACGAGGCCAAGCGCGAGGTGCCGGACGGCCCCATCGCACTGGCCTGCCTGGACGGCCAGCCCCGCGCGCAGGTTGCCGATGGCGCGGCGGCGCGCTGGTTCCTGGCGCAGGATGCAGACTGGGCGTGGCTGGTGCCGCGCGACGCCGCCGACGTGGCGCCGACCGGCGTGCATGGCGACCTGACGGTCAGCGTGGCCTGCCCGGCCGCCGCGACGTTCGCGCTGGCGCCCGGCACGCTGCGCACGGTGGGCGCGGCGCTGCACGCGGCGCAGATGGCCGGCGCCATCGCGCGCGTCTTCGACATGACGCTCCAGTACGCCAACGACCGTGAGCAGTTTGGCCGGGCCATCGGCAAGTTCCAGGCCATCCAGCACCAGATCAGCGTGATGGCCGAGCAGGTGGCGATGGTGCGGATGGCCGTGCAGCTGGCGTTCGGCGGCCCCGGCACGCGCCCGTCGCGCATGGACGCGGCCATCGCCAAGTGCAACGCCAGCGACGCGGTGGGGCCGGTCACGTCGATGGCCCACGCCGTGCACGGCGCCATCGGCATCACCGAGGAATACGACCTGCAATTGCTGACGCGACGCCTCCACGCCTGGCGCGTGGCCGATGGCTCGGAACGCTACTGGGCGCGGGAAATCGGCCAGGCCGCGTGCGACGCCGGGGGCGGCACCATCGACCTGCTGCGGCGCTGGAGCGGCGAGGCGGCCTGACGGCCTAAAGGGGGGCGGCTCAGTGGGCCGCCATTTCCACGCGGCACTGCATGTCGGGCTTGCCGGGCAGGGTCAGCAGCGCGTCGGGTCCCTTGTCCCAGAACAGCGCTTCACCATCCTTGAGCGTCGCGGCGTAGCGCGCGCCGGATGCCGCCGGCGTCTGCCGCAGCACCACCTGTTGATCCAGCCAGCGCAGATAGGCATAGCCGGGATCGGTCTGCACGAAGGTGCCCGCGATGACCGCGTCCACGCCCCCGCACCGGATATTGAACGGCCCCCGGCTGATGCCGCGATCATCCTGCGTGCGGGCGCCCGCGTAGCCATGGCGCAGGTCATAGATCCGGCGCAGGTAGGTGGTGGCGATGCAGTTGGGCGCGTCGTCGGCCTGCGCGCAGTCGTTGCGGCCCTTGACCCAGCCACGTTGCTCGGCCAGCAGCGTCTTCTTCTGCGCCGTGGGCAGTGAGCGGGCATCGAGCGCCAGGCCATAGAGCCGCGTGGTCTCGCGGTCGAGCCGGGCCAGCGTGGTGTCCTTGCAGACCAGCTGCTCGACCTGTCCTTCCGCCTTCTTGCAGTCGAAACTCGGCGTCACGGCCACGGGCCGGGCCGGCAGGGGCGCGGAGGCGGCAGGCGGCGCGGCTTCCTGTGCCGGCGGTGCCGACGGATTGCCCTGCGCGAACGCGGCCGGGCCGGGCGCGGCAAGCGCTGCGAAGGTCGTCAGGGTGGCGAGGGCGCGGGACGCGGCAAGCGGGACGGCGGCACAGCTTGGCATGGCAGGGGCTCCTGCGGGCCGGCTCAGCCCGCGTTGCGGTCGATCACGACGAAATGCTTGCGGACGGTTTCGATGACCTCGAACACGCCTTCGAAGCCCGCGGGAATCACGCAGGCATCGCCCGGCCCGAACTCGCGGGCGTCTCCAGTATGGCTGGTGATCCGCAGCCGGCCACTGATCACGTGGAAAAACTCTTCCTTGCCGGCCGGAAAGGCAATGCGCCACGCGCCCGGTTCGCACCCCCAGATCCCGCAGTCGAAATCCCCCTGGGCCGCGCTGTAGTGCGTCCACGTGGTGCGGTCGGGGTTGCCAGTCACCAGCCGGTCCGGGCGCGGGTTGTCGTGGGTGGGCGCGGGATCGGCGCGGAAGTCGATCAGGGAGGCAGGTGATGTCGGCTGCATAAATCGAGAAATCTGGATACCCGGCCAGTCCGGGAAGCCGCCAGTGTAATCGGCCGAACTGGGCCACACCCACGCGTCGGTCATTGGCCTGACGGGCGTCTATCACAACCTGCTGCGGCGCTGGGCGGACGCGTGGGGCAGGTTTGCCGCCCCAAAAAGAAATACCCCGACGCGCGGGATCGCCGGGGTAGTAAGAGTTGCCAAGTCGTTTAGGGTCGTGTCGAATGACCCTCCGGCTAGTGTGAGGGCCGGCGGCGGATGCGCCAATAACTCATGTGAGTTATTGGCGTTTCAGGAACAGTCGCCAGCATTTGCCGCAGTGCATTGTCGAATTCTGAACAAAGGAACGCGATTCCGAATGTCGACGTCGGCGCGGGGTTCCGCCGCCCGTTCCACCGCCCGCTCAACCCGCCGGCGCCGGCTGGCCCGCCCGGCTGTGGCGGGCCGGATCGGCCGGGTACAGCGCCAGCAGCGCGCTGACCACGCCGTTGGTCCAGCCAAAGCCGTCCTGCAGCGGATACTCGCCGCCCCCGCCGCCTTCGGCGCTGCCGGACCTGCGCCGCTGCAGCCGGTATTTCTCCACGAGCTTGTATTCCGATGCATAGAGGCTGCCGACCGTGCGCAGCCAGCGTTGGGCGATGTCGTCGGCCAGCGCGTCGAAGCCGTACTTCCGCAGCCCGATGATGCCTACCCACTGCAGCGGCGCCCAGCCGTTGGGGCGGTCCCATTGCTGGCCGGAGTCGATCTCGGTCGTGGCCAGCCCGCCTTCCTCCAGCAGCCGGGCGGATACCGCGTCGGCCACGCGCGCCGCCTGTGCCGGCGTGGCCACGCCCAGGAACAGCGGCATCAGCGTGGCGGCGCTCAGGTGCGGGCGCGCCGTGCCGCGGTGCCAGTCGAAGTCCGTGAACGCGCCGGCGCCGTCGTCCCACATGATGGCGGCGATGGCCTGCCGCCTGCGTTCGGCGGCCTCGCGGTAGCGCGCGGCGGCGTCAGCGTCGCCGGACCGCTCGCTCAGTTCCGCCAGGCGGCATTCGGTGTACCAGAGCAGCGCGTTCAGGTCCACGGGCAGGATGGCCGTGGTGCGGATGGTGGCCAGGTCGCAGGCGGCCTGCCCGGCCACCGGGTCGGGCTCGCACCAGCGCGAGCTGAAGTCCCAGCCCGATTCGGCCGCCGCGCGCAGGTCCCGGAACACCAGGTGGGCGGGCCGGCTGGCGCGGCGCGCCGTGTCGACATCTTCCAGGTAGGCTTCCTCGCGCGGATGGGCGCGGTCGTCCCAGTAGCGGTTCAGGTACGCGCCGTCGGGCAGCCGCACCAGCCTGCGGTGCGCCTGGCACGGCTGCAGGTGCCCCACGCCGTCCATCCAGAACGCATACTCGCGCGCCAGTTGGGGCAGGTAGCGCACGGCCGCGTCCACGCCCTGGTCCTCGAACAGGCCCGTCATCAGGGCGAACACCGGCGGCTGCGACCGGCTCAGGTAGTACGTGCGCGTGCCGTTCGGCACCAGTCCGTAGGTGTCCAGCAGGTAGGCGAAGTTGTCGGCCATCGCGCGCAGCAGGTCGTGCCGGCCGCTGGCGGAAAGGCCCAGCATCGTGAAGTACGAATCCCAGTAGTACAGCTCGCGGAAGCGGCCGCCCGGCACCACGTACGGCCGGGGCAGCGGCAGCAGCGAGCACAGCGGCGGATGCTCGGCGGGCTCGCGCGTCAGCACGGGCCAGAGGCCGTCGATATGCTCGCGCAGCGAGTTGTCCGGGTTCGATTCGTAGTGGTCGTCCGGCACCGTCTCGCGCGCGAAATAGGTGCGCACGAACGCTTCGAGCGAGAACCCGGCCGCGTCGCGCTGCTCGCGGTAGCAGGCCAGGATGGTCTCGGGTGGCGCCAGCGGGATGCAGTCCGGAAACGTCTTGCTGTCGGCGAACATGCCACTGGACTGCACGTCGACGAACAGCTCGGCGTAGCGCTCGGCCGGCGACACCGTATCCGCGTCGTGGCAGCCCGGCAACGTGCATGGCGCAGGCGTGGGCAGGTGGGTGATGGACGGCGCGTGCGCGTGGCAGTGCGTCAGCCGGGGGGCCGTGCCGGCGTCGCTGGCGGCGGGGCGCGGCGTGGCGTCAGCCTGGGCCGGCGCGGTGCGCGCGGCAACGTGCGGCACGCGGCCGGCGGGTGGGGCGTCATTGTTCCGCATAGTTCCAGAGGAGTCCGCCATCGATGACGAGCGTGGCGCCCGTGATGTAGTCCGCGTCGGCGCTGGCCAGGTAGGCCACCAGCCCGGCCACTTCCTCGGGCTGGCCCAGCCGGCCCAGCGGGATATTGGTCAGCAGAGACTGCAACTGGTCGGGGCTGGCCATCAGCTTGCGGTTGATCGGCGTCTGGATCGCGCCGGGCGCGATGTTGTTGACGGTGATGCCAGCCGGCGCCAGTTCGATGGCAAGGTTGCGCATCATCATCCGCAGGCCGCCCTTGCTGGCGCAGTAGCTTGTGAAATGCGGGAACGGCAGGTCCTCGTGCACCGAGCTGATGTTGATGACCTTGCCGCCCAGCTTGCGGTCCAGCCGGTGCCTGACGAAGCGCTGGGTCAGGAAGAACGGGCCCTTGAGGTTGGTGTCGAGCACGCGGTCGTAGTCGGCCTCGGTCACGTCGGCAAACGGCGCGCGCACCTCCACGCCGGCGTTGTTGACGAGGATGTCGAGGCTGCCCGACGGGGCCACCGCCTGCACGGCAGCGTCGACCAGCGCAAACGCCTGCGCCACGTTGCCGATGTCGCCGGCCACCACGTGGGCGCGGCGCCCGGCGGCGCGCACGCCGTCGGCGGTCTCGTCGGCATCGGCGTCATGCCGGTGCACCGCCACCACCACGTCCGCCCCCTCGCGCGCCAGCCGCAGCGCAATGGCCCTGCCGATACCGCCCGCGCCGCCCGTGACCAGCGCTGTCTTGCCTTGCAGTTGCATGGTGAGTCTCCGTGCCGTGTTCCCCGTCAGAGCGGCGTGGCCGGCGCGAAGTTCAAACCGGGCGCCGTGCTGCGCAGCGCCCGTGGCGCCGCTGTCGGCGGGCGCCGAAAACGCTGTCGGCCGATGGCTCAATCGTGCGGCGCGGGGTCGGTGGCAGGGTGGGTGGCGGCGTCGGGCGACAGCTCGGCATCGAACGGGATGGCGGCGGCCAGCCCAAGCTGGGCCAGCACGCTGGCCGCGGCCTGCGCCACGGTGCCGGCGTGGGCCGGCATGATCAGGTGGGCGATTTCACGATAGAGCGGATCGCGCTCGCAGAACAGCGCCTCCAGCCGCGCGCGCGGGTTTTCCACCTGCAGCAGCGGACGGTTGCGGTTGCGCCGCACGCGCCGCCACAGCTCGGGCAGCGCGGCGTCCAGGTAGATGACGTGGCCGCGCGTGCGCAGCATCTCGCGGTTCTCGGGGCGCGTCACGATGCCGCCGCCCGTGGCCAGCACGATGCCGCTGCGCCGCGACAGGTCGTCGAGCACGCGCGTTTCGCGGCGGCGGAATCCTTCCTCGCCTTCCAGCTCGAAGATCGTCGTGATGCGCACCCCGCAGCGCGACTCGATCTCGTGGTCGGTGTCGAAGAATGGCCGGCCCAGGTGGCGCGCGATGGTGCGGCCGATCGTCGTCTTGCCGGCGCCCATGAAGCCGATGAAGAAGAGGTTGCCCGAGTCGGAAGGGGAGTCCACGTGTGTGCGCCGCAGCGTGCCGTGCCGATGCGTCACGGTAGCACGTAATGACGGACTACGCCGCCCCCGTCATGGCTGGCGCCGGCGGCGATGCGGCGGATGGTCTCGGCCAGCGCCTCGGCCAGCGGGCCCGGCGTGCGGTCGGCCCGGCGCAGCAGGCCGATCGGTTCCTCGGTGCCGTGCGTGTCGATGGGCAGCCGCGCCAGTTCGCCGGCGGCCACCGCGCGCCGCGTGGCGGACAGCGGCGCGGCCCAGACGCTGTCGCCCTGCTGCACGAGCAGGCGGCCCAGGTAGGCGTCGGCGGTCTCCAGGCAGCCCGGCGGCAGCGTGAAACCGTGCCGCGCCAGCAGGCTTTCGGTGCTGTGCCGCGGGATCGATCCGACGGCGGGCACCACCAGCGGCCACGCCAGCACGTCGGCCATCGTCGGGCGGGGCTGGCTGGCCAGCGGATGGCCCGCGCGCACGGCCAGCACCAGCGGCTCGGCGGCCAGCGACTCGAACCACAGGCCCTCCATCGCGGCGGGGTCGTCCATGCGGCCGATCACCACGTCCAGCACGTCGGCCTTGAGCAGGTCGATCAGCGTGCGGTTCATGCCGCTCTGCACGGCCAGGCCCACCTCGGGATGGCTGGCGCGAAACGCCGCCACGGCGTCCACCAGCAGCGCCGGCACGATGCTGGGCAGGGCGCCCATGCGGATGCGTTCGTGCCGCGGGGCGTCGCGGCCGGCCACGCTGTCTGCGGCGGCGTCCAGGTCTTCGATCACGCGCAGCGCGTGGCGCAGGAAGCGCATGCCGGCCGCGGTCAGTTCCGTGCCAGCGCGCTGCCGCACCAGCAGCCGCGTGCCGACCAGATCCTCCAGTTCGGTCAGCGTCTTGGAAACAGCGGGCTGCGTCAGGCCAAGCTGATCGCCCGCGCGGCCAAGGTGCTGCGTGCGCGCGACGGCCACGAAGCAGTGCAGGTGGCGCAGGCGGACGCGGCTGCGGAAGGCATCGGCGGATGGGATAGAGGGGGCGGGAGCAGGGGGCGGGGGCGGCCGTTGCATAACGGAAATTCATCGTTGTCACGCAAGAACTCAATTTACATGAATTCTGGTGCGCCATACAGTCGTGCCCATCGACCCCACCCATACCGGAGACAGCGCGATGCCCCCACGCCCTGGCCGCCCCGCCCAGTACCGCCGTCCGTACTGGAACACCCAGCCCGACTACCGCTTCGACCCCTACGCCTCCACGCAGCTTCGCGCGCCGGCCCAGCCGCTGATCGCGCTGCCGCAGTCGCTGTCCGAGGTCACCGGCCCGACCTTCGGCCCCGAATTCGTCCGTGAAGGCGACAACGACCTGACCGTCGGCCACGGCGGCGAGCCCATCGGCGAGCGCATCCTGGTGACCGGCCGCGTGCTCGACGAGAACGGCCGCCCGGTGCCCCACGCGCTGATCGAAATCTGGCAGGCCAATGCCGCCGGCCGCTACACGCATCCGCGCGACCAGCACGACGCGCCGCTCGACCCGTATTTCTCGGGCGAAGGCCGCACCATCACCGACGCCAGCGGCCACTACCAGTTCAAGACGATCAAGCCCGGCGCCTATCCCTGGCGCAACCACCACAACGCCTGGCGGCCCCAGCACATCCACTTCTCGCTGTTCGGCAATGCCTATGCCACGCGGCTGGTGACGCAGATGTACTTCCCCGGCGACCCGCTGCTGGACTACGACCCGATCTTCCAGTGCGTGCCCGACGACAAGGCGCGCAACCGGCTGGTGGCCGCGTTCGACTGGGAGACCACGGCGCCCGAGTACGCGCTGGGGTACCGCTTCGATATCGTGCTGCGCGGCCGCGATGCCACGCCGATGGAGTAACGCCATGCTCTACGCCACCGCTTCGCAGACCGTCGGCCCGTACCTGCATATCGGCCTGACCGCGCTGAACTGCGCCGACCTGACCGCCGACGCCCCCGACCTGGCCGCCCAGCGCATCGTGATCGCAGGCCGCGTGCTCGATGGCTTGGGCCAGCCCGTGCCCGACGGCATGGTCGAAATCTGGCAGGCCAACCCGGCCGGCCGCTACCGCCATCCCGACGATGCGCGCGAACTGCCGCTGACCGCCGGTTTTACCGGCTTCGGCCGCGTGCCGACCGGCCCCGACGGCGCGTTCCGTTTCACCACGGTCAAGCCGGGCGCCGTGCCCGATGGCGACGGGCGCCCGCAGGCGCCGCATATCGTCGTGTCGGTCTTCACGCGCGGGCTGGTGCGGCATGTGTCCACGCGGCTCTACTTCCCCGAAGACGTCGCCGCGCACGGCGCCGATGCCGTGCTGGCGCGCGTGCCGGACGACCGGCGTGCAACGCTGGTGGCGCAGGCCGATGGTGCGGGGCAATATCGCTGGGACGTCGTGCTGCAGGGCCCGCGCGAAACCGTGTTCTTCGACATCTGACGCACGCCCGGCGCCGGGAAACACCGGCGCCGGGATTTGCAGCAAAATCGCATTCGACGAGCGGTTCGCCCCCAAACCGACCATGCCTACCTTTTCACGCCTGACCGACCCGATGTCCGGCAGCCCCGCCGTGCTGGCAATCTTCTCCGATGCCGGCACGGTACGCCGCATGCTCGACGTGGAAGCCGCGCTGGCCCGGGCCGAGGCGCAGGCCCGCGTCATCCCCACCGCCGCCGCCGACGTCATCGCGCAGGTGTGCGCCGACGCGGGCGTCATCGACCTCGACGCGCTGGCCCACGATGCCGATGCCGCCGGCAATCTCGCCATCCCCTTCGTCAAGCAGCTCACGGCCGCCGTGACCCGGCGCGATGTCGAGGCGGCCCGCTACGTCCACTGGGGCGCCACGAGCCAGGACATCATCGACACCGCGCTGGTGCTGCAACTGGCCGACGCGCTGCACGAGATCGACGCCGGCCTGCTGCGGCTGGGCGATGCCTGCGCGGCGCTGGCCACCGCGCATCGCGACACGCCGATGGTGGGCCGCACCTGGCTGCAGCACGCGCTGCCCGCCACGTTCGGCCTGAAGGCGGCGGGCTGGCTCGATGCGCTGCGCCGCCACCTGGCACGGCTGGATGCGGCGCGCGCCCAGGCCCGCACGCTCCAGTTCGGCGGCGCGGCCGGCACGCTGGCCAGCCTGGGCGACGATGCCCCGGCCGTGGCCGGCGCGCTGGCGCAGGCGCTGACGCTCGATCTGCCGGCGCTGCCGTGGCACACGCACCGCGACCGCCTGGCCGAGGTGGCGACCACGCTGGGCCTGCTGGTCGGCACGCTGGGCAAGATCGCGCGCGACATCTCGCTGCTGATGCAGACCGAGGTGGCCGAAGTGGCCGAGCCATCGGCCCCCGGGCGCGGTGGATCGAGCACGATGCCGCACAAGCGCAACCCGGTCGGCTGTGCCGCCGTGCTGACGGCCGCCGTGCGCGTGCCGCCGCTGGTGGCGACGATGCTGGCCGGCATGACGCAGGAGCACGAACGCGCGCTAGGCGGCTGGCAGGCGGAATGGGACACGCTGCCGCAGATCGTGACACTGGCCGCCGGCGCGTTGCGGCAGATGGGCGACGTGGTGGCCGGCCTGCAGGTGGACGCCGCGCGCATGCGGGCGAATCTCGATCTCACGCGGGGGCTGATCCTGGGCGAGGCGGCGATGCTCGAACTGGGCCGGCGCATCGGCCGACTGCCGGCCCATCACGTGGTCGAGCAGGCGTCGCGCCGCGCGGTGGCCGACGGCACCACGCTGCGCGACGCGCTGGCGCGCACGCTCGACGAAGATCCCGCGCACCGCGGCTTGCTGGACGCCGCCACGCTCGACCGCCTGAGCGACCCGGCCGCCTACGCGGGCCAAGCGGCGCCGTTTGCCGATGCCGCCGTGGCCGCGTGGCGGCAGGCGCGCGCATCACGACAACAAGACTGACTGGAGACAACCTTGCCCTACCTCGACCACGCCGGCGCCCGGCTGTTCTACACCGTCGACGGCCCCGATACCGCGCCCGTCATCGTCTTCTCGAACTCGATGGGCACCGACCACACGATGTGGCAGCCGCAGGTGGACGCGCTGGCCGGCCGCTTCCGCGTGGTGCGGCACGACATGCGCGGCCACGGCCGCTCGGTGACCGATGCCACGCAGACCACGGTGGACGTGCTGGGCGGCGACGTGCTGGCCATCCTCGATGCGCTGGGCGTGGAGCGGGCCGTGTTCTGCGGGCTGTCGATCGGCGGGCTGATCGGCCAGTGGCTGGCGGCGCGGGCGCCCGAGCGCTTCTCGCACGTGATCGTGGCGAACACGGCGCCCCGGATCGGCACGGCCGAGTCGTGGGCCGCGCGCATCGACGGCGTGCTGCGTGACGGCATGGGGCCGCTGGTGGACGCGTCTCTCGGGCGCTGGTTTACCGAGGATTTCCGGCGCACGGCCGGCCCGGCCATCGCCGACCTGCGCGCCGTGCTGGCGGGGCTGGACCCGCGCGGCTACGCGCTGGGCTGCACGGCGCTGCGCGATGCGGACCTGCGCGAGGCGGTCAAGACCATCGGCGTGCCGGTGCTGGTGATTGCCGGCCGCGACGATCCGTCGACCACGGCTGCCGAAGGCCGGGCGCTGGCCGAGGCGATTCCCGACGCGCGCTACGTGGAGCTGCCCGCCGCGCATCTGTCGAACCGCGAACAGCCGGGCCGCTTCACGGCGGCGGTGCTCGATTTCGTGCTGGGCCGGCTGCCGGTGACCGACGACCACGCGCGCTACGACGCCGGGCTGTCGGTGCGGCGCGCGGTGCTGGGCAGCGCCCATGTCGATCGGTCGCTGCAGAAACTCACGCCGCTGAACGAGGAATTCCAGCACCTGATCACGCGCTATGCCTGGGGCGAGATCTGGACGCGCGAGGGCCTGCCGCGCCATACGCGCAGCCTGGTCACGATTGCGATGATGGTGGCGCTGAACCGGTCCGAGGAGCTGAAGCTCCACCTGCGCGCGGCCGCCAACAACGGCGTGACGCGCGACGAGATCAAGGAGGTGTTGCTGCAGACCGCCATCTACTGCGGCGTGCCGGCGGCCAATTCGGCGTTCCACATGGCCGGGGAAGTCTTTGCCGAGATCGATGCCGGGCGCGGCTGAGCGGTCCATCCCAGGAGACGCCATGGCCGCCAACGGCTCCACTTCCACACGGGTCGCCATCGTCGGCGCCGGCCCGGCCGGGCTGCTGCTCGGCCAGTTGCTGACCGTGGCGGGCATCGACAACATCGTCATTGAGCGGCGCAGCCCGGAACACGTGCTGGCCCGCATCCGTGCCGGCATCCTCGAATGCGGCACCGTGGACGCGCTGGCGCGCGCGGGCGTGGATGCGCGGCTGCGCCGCGAAGGGCTGGTGCACCACGGTATCGAGCTGTCGTTTGGCGGCGCGCGGCACCGTATCGACTTTCACGCGCTGATCGGACGCGACGTCACCGTGTATGGCCAGACCGAGGTCACGCGCGACCTGATGGCCGCGCGGCAGGCCAGCGGCATGCCGACCGTCTACGACGCCGAAGAGGTGTCGCTGCACGACTTCGACGCCCAGCGGCCGCGCGTGCGCTATCGCAAGGCCGGCGCCATGCACGAGGTAGCGTGCGATTTCATCGCCGGCTGCGACGGCTTTCATGGCGTCAGCCGCGCCAGCGTGCCGGCCACCGCCACACAGGTGTTCGAGCGGGTATATCCGTTCGGCTGGCTTGGCGTGCTGTCCGACACGCCGCCGGTGGCCGACGAACTGATCTACGCCAGCCATCCGCGCGGGTTTGCGCTGTGCAGCATGCGGTCGAAGACGCGCAGCCGCTATTACGTGCAGGTGCCGTCCACCGAGCAACCCGAGGCGTGGTCCGACGCGCGGTTCTGGGACGAACTGCGCCGCCGGCTCGACGCGCCCGCCGCCGAGGCGCTGGTCACGGGGCCCAGCATCGAGAAGAGCATCGCACCGCTGCGCAGCTTTGTGTGCGAGCCGATGCGGTTTGGCCGGCTGTTCCTGGCGGGCGATGCCGCGCATATCGTGCCGCCCACGGGCGCCAAGGGGCTGAACCTGGCCGCCAGCGACGTGGTGTACCTGGCCGACGGCCTGGCGGCCCACTATCGCGACGGCGACCCGCGCGGGCTCGACCAGTATTCCGAGACCTGCCTGCGGCGGGTATGGAAGGCCGAGCGCTTCTCGTGGTGGATGACGTCGCTGCTGCACTGGTTTCCCGACGCCGACGCGTTTGCGCACCGCATCCAGCAGGCCGAACTGGACTATCTGGTGGGCTCGGAGGCCGCGTGCCGGTCCCTGGCGGAGAACTACGTCGGGCTGCCACGCTAGTCGCGGCGGCCGGCGGCCACTCGCAGATCCATATGTAGTCCATATGGATACGTGATCCGGCATATATTTTACGTGGCCCCTCCCCGGTGATACCGTCTCGCTCCAGCATGCCGGCACAAGTACCGGCTGCACTGGAGGAGACAACTGATGACATCCCGAATCCATGGCCGCCGCACGTGGCGGCTGGCTGCCGCATGCGCGACGGCGGTGCTGCTGGCGGCCTGCGGCGGTGGCGACGATGCGCCGGCCGCATCGAATGGCGGCAGCGGCGGCAGCGGCGGGCAGGGCGGCGACCCGGCCAACCCCGGCAACCCGGCCACGCCGGTACTGAGCGCACTGGAAGCCTGCAACGCGCTGAACGGCGTCAGCCTGCCAGCATCGAGCCTGGCCCTGCCCACCAGCGGCGCCAGCGTCACCAAGGCGACGCTGATCGCGGCCGATGCCACCGGCAACACGCTGGGCGAGTACTGCCAGGTGCGCGGCGCGATTGCGCCGGTCGACGGCTCGTCGCCCAGCATCAACTTCGCGGTGAACCTGCCGACCCAGTGGAACGGCAAGGGCATCCAGTTCGGCGGCGGCGGCTTCGACGGCACGCTGATCGACGGCACCGAGACCGTGCGCTTTGCGCTGCCCGACGATCCCGCGCCGCTGTCGCGCGGCTATGCCACCTGGGGCGACGATTCGGGCCACCAGAGCACCAGCATCACCGATGGCCGCTTTGCCACCAACGACGAGGCGCTGACCAACTACGGCGGCGATACGCTCAAGAAGACCCATGACGTGGCGCTGGCGCTGATCCAGCAGCGCTACGGCAAGGCGCCCACGCGCGCCTACTTCCTGGGCACGTCGACGGGCGGGCGCGACGCGCTGAGCTACATCCAGCGCTGGCCGGCCGATTATGACGGCGTGATCGCCAACGAACCGGCGCTCAACTACACCGGCACGCGGCTGTCGAACGTGGCCGTGGGCCGCGCGCTGTACCTGAACGGTGGCGCGGGCTGGCTCAACATCAACAAGACGCTGCTGGTGCAGAAGGCCGCGATGGATGCCTGCGACACGCTGGACGGCGTGGCCGACAAGATCGTCAGCAACGTGGAAGGCTGCCGCGTCGGCGCGATGCAGGTGCTGGCCAGCCTGCGCTGCGTGGGCGGGGCCGACACTGGCGACACCTGCCTGTCCGACGCGCAGATCGCGACGGTCAAGACCATCGAGCAGCCGCTGCAGCTCAACTATCCGCTGGCCAACGGCGTGACCGTGGCCGGCGGCTACAACCTGCTGGAAGGCGCGCTGGTGGCGGGACCGTTCACCACGCGCGACCTGGGCACGCGGGCGGTGCCCGGCAACCCGGCCACCACGGCCGACGCGAACATGTACGTGACGGGCGACCAGTGGGTCAAGTTCTTCGTCACGCGCAACGCCACGTTCGACGCGCTGACATTCGACCCGGCCAGCCCGGGTAGCTGGACGTCGCGCGTGCAGGCGGTGTCGGCGCTGACCGACGCGACCAACCCGGACCTGTCGGCGTTCCTGGGTAAGGGCGGCCGGCTGATCATGCTGCACGGCCTGGCCGACGAGGTCATCAGCCCGAACTCGACCATCGCCTGGTACAAGGCCGTGATCGCGCGGGTTGGCCAGCCGGCCGTGGACCAGGGCATCCGGTTCTACACGGTGCCCGGCATGGGCCACGGCACGGGCAGCTTCCTGCCGGCGTGGAACTCGCTGACCGCGCTCGAAAACTGGGTCGAGATGGGCGTGGCGCCGGGCACGCGCGAGGTGATGGACACCAATGCCGGCACCTACGGGCGCACGCGGCCGCTGTGCCAGTACCCGTCGTGGCCCAAGTACAAGGGCACCGGCAGCGCCGACGCCGCGGTGAACTACACGTGCGAAGGCGCCTCGGGCATCGTCCAGTCGTGCCTGAACCTGCCGTCGGTGGCTACCACGTGGAAGGGCGGCAACACCAACGGCGAGGAACTGTCGGTGCGGATCGATCCGGCCACGCTCAAGTACACGGTGACCATCGACGCCAGCGCCCAGCGCGCGGCGGCCACGGCGTGGACCGGCCAGCTGGTCTCGCAGGGCGGCTGCACCTACGCCAGCGACGAGAACGGCGCGCAGTTCACGCTCACCGGCGGCGGCGTGCTGGCGGGCGGCGTGCGGCCCGTGTCGGGCGGCAGCTTTCTGCCGATGGTGGCGTTCCAGAACGTGTCGGCCGACTACAAGCAGGTGGCCGACATCTACAACGTGAACGGCGTGCAGACCGCCGTGGCCGATGGCGCGGTCACGGTGCGCACGGGGTCGGCGCGGCTGCGGTCGTCGGCGGCCACGTGGCAGACGTGCTCGGCGGGCGCGGGCGGCGGCTTCATCGTCTACGACGCGGCCTGCACCAACACCACCAAGGGCTATATCGTCTGGAATGCCGCGCGCAACGCGTTCGACTACTTCGTGGGCGGCACCATCGCCGCCGGTGACGGCGTGCTGAGCGGGTCGCTGATCAGCGGCATGGTCAACGGTACGCCGGTGCCGGTGATCCTCACGCGCTCGGCCACGGCGTATGGCATGAACATCTACGCCCAGCAATCGGCGTCCGGGCTGCCGGCGGGCGCGGCCGACGGCGCCTACCGCATCGTCGCCACCGACGGCGCGCAGGTCGACGCCAGCCTGAACGGCACGGCCATCGTGCGCAACGGGGCATCGGGCACGCTGACGTACAACACGCCGGTGCCGGGCGTGCTTGGCGCCACGGGCGGCGTGGTGGCATCGTACCTGTACAACGGCGGCCTGCTCATCGGCACCGCCACCGGCCGCTTCGAGGTTGGCCTGCTGCACTGACGCCGCCGCTTGCCGCATGGGATCGCCCCGGTGGTTGCGGGGAAGGGGCGATCCCGCGCGCGGCTAGGCGTCGTCCTGCCCCTTCTTGCGATGGCGCGCCGCGATGCGATGCGTCAGCGCCACCAGCGCCGCCAGCGCGGCGTCGTCCTGGCCCTCGCGGTAGCCGAGCGTCAGCGGCGCGCGCAGGCGATCGGCCTCGACCATCCGGCAGTAGGCCACGCCATGGCGGTTCAGCCCGGCCATCGACGCCGGCACCACGCTCACGCCCGCGCCGGCCGCCACGAGGTTCAGGTTGGTCAGCATGCGTTCCACCTCGGCGCCGATGCGCGGCGTGAAGCCCAGCGCCTCGCATTCGCGCAGCAGGTCGCCATACATGCCGGGCGCGCCGGGCCGGCGCACGAGGATGAACGGGTCGGACGCCAGTTCCTTCAACGATACCGGCGCGGTGGCCGCCTGGCCCCGCAGGGCGCGGCGGCGCAGCAGCGCGTGGTCCAGCGGCAGCGCGATCACCATCTCCTCTTCCAGCAACAGGTCGAACCGCACGCCTTCCGGGTGCTGCACGGGCGCGCGCAGCAGCGCCGCGTTCAGCGTGCCGTCGGCCAGCCGCTCGATGGCCTCTGCCGCGTTGCATTCGGTCAGCGACAGCGCCACGCGCGGAAACTGGCGGCGGCAGGCGCGCAGCACCTCGGGCGTGAGCTTGTGCGCGGCGGCCGAACTGGTGAAGCCGATGGCCAGCGACCCCTCGTCGCCGCGCGCCATCCGCGCCATGCGTGCGCGCATCTGGTCGATCCGCGCGAACAGGTCGACGGCATCGGCATGCAGCGCGGCGCCGGCCGGCGTGAGCGTCACGCCGCGCGGCTGGCGCTCGAACAGCGTCACGCCCAGCTCGGCCTCCAGCGCCTTGAGCTGCTGCGACAGCGGCGGCTGCTGGATGCCGAGCTGTTCGGCGGCGCGCGTGACCGATCCGGTCTCGGCCACGGCCAGGAAGTAGCGCAGGTGTCTGAGCTCCATCGATATATCCGTCGTATATGGGAATGCGGGAAAGCATATATTTTACGTGCCGCCCCTGGCGCCGTAGTATTGGCGTTTCGCCCGATGCGCCGGCAGGCGGCCGGGCGGCCTTGCCGACCCATACCCACCCATACCGACAACGACAGGAGACGCCCATGCTTTGCCAACCCCGCATCCGACCGATTCCGGCCGTGGCGCTCGCCGCCGTGGTGGCCGTCACCGCGCTGGCCGGCTGCGCGAGCCCGTCCGCCAGCCCCTCGGCAGGCGCGTCCGCAAGCCCGTCCGCTGCGGCCAGGCCGCAATGGCAGCGCGTGCACCTGGGCACGGGCGCCGGCTACGACTTCCCGGTCTATGCCAACCACGCGCTCGGCGGCGACCTGCGCGGCATCCGCGAGGTGGTGTTCGTCCAGCACGGGCTGCAGCGCAATGGTGACGACTACTACGAAGCCGGCGCGGCGCTGCTCAAGGCCAGCGGCCGGAATCCGGACGAGGTGCTGCTGATCGCGCCGAACTTCCCCGGCACGCCGGACGCGGCCAAGCGCTTCGACAACATGCCGGTGTGGACGGTGCAGGGCTGGATCGGCGGCGAGGACGCGGTGTCGGGGCCCGGCGCTGGTGTGAGTTCGCTGCAGGTGCTGGACGATCTGCTGGCCTACGTCACCGACCGCCAGCGGCTGCCGATGGTCCGCAAGGTCACCGTGGCCGGCCATTCGGGCGGCGCGCAGATCGTGCACCGCTACGCGGTGCTCAACAACGTGGACGAAAAGGTGCGCGCGTCGGGCATCGACCTGCGCTACGTGGTGGCCAATCCGTCGTCGTACCTGTACTTCACGCCGGACCGGCCCGTGGCGCCCGACTACCGGCGCTTTGCGCCGTACAGCACCGCCACCTGCGCCGATTACGACAAGTACCGCTACGGCATGCGCGACATGGTGGCGTACGCCCGGGGCGCGGACGGCATGACGCTCTATCGGCGCTACATGCAGCGGCAGGTGACGTACCTGGTGGGCAGCGAGGACAACGACCCGAACCATCGCGTGCTGGACAAGGCGTGCGGCGCCGAGGCCGAAGGTCCCACGCGGCTGCAGCGCGCGCGGGCGTACTGGCGCTACGAGCAGGTGCTGGCGGGGCCGGGGCAGGCCAGCGCGCACCGGTCGATGGAAGTGGTGGGCGTGGGCCACGACCAGGCGCGCATGTTCGGATCGCAATGCGGCGCGCAGGCCGTTTTCGGCATGGACCCGGCCGCCAACGCCAGCGGCGCCGCCTGCCGCGCGCCGCAGCCCTGAGCGGCTGTTCCGAGTACCTGGCGCCGGGTGACATCGCGGCCCGGGCCGGGTGGGTTTGTCCGGGCGGCGGGCGCGGACGGGCGGTGCTACGATGCGCGCAGCCTTTCGTCCAGTCTTGCCGCCTTCATGTCTGTTCCCGTCCGCCGGCGCCTCACGGCCGCATTGCTGATGCTGCCGCTGGCGCGCCCCTGGCCATCCGCCCACGCCGCCGCGCCGCTGCACCTGCTGGTGGGCTATGGCGCGGGCGGCGGCGCGGACCACGTGGCGCGCATCGTGGCCGACAGCCTGTCCGCCGATGGCGAGCCGGTGATCGTCGACAATCGCCCCGGTGCGGCCGGGCAGATCGCCATGCACGAGGCGGCGCGCGCGGGCAATGAACGGCCCACGCTGCTGCTGGGCACGGTGGGCTCGGTCAGCATCGGTCCACTGCTGGCCGGCACGCCCGAAGCGCCGGCGCGTCCGCTGCATCCGCTGGCTATCGTCGCCAGTACCCCCCATGTCCTGCTGATCGCCGGCGACGGCACGCGCGCCCGCGCCGACGATGCCCGCGCTAGGCTGCTTGGCCTGATTGCCGAGGCACGCCGGCGGCCGGGCGAGATCGCGTACGCGTCGCTGGGGGTCCATTCCAGCGCCCACCTGGTGGGCGAACTGATGTGCCGGCAGGCGGGCGTCTCGATGGCGCACGTGCCGTACCCAGGCAGCGCACGTGCGCTGGTGGACCTGCAAGGCGGCCATGTGGCGGTGCTGGTCAGCACGCTGCAGGCCGCGCTGCCGCTGATGCGGCAGGGCCGGGTGCGCGCGCTGGCGGTCACCGGCAAGTCGCGCAGCCCGCTGGCACCGGCCGTGCCGACCTTCGCCGAATCGGGCATCGACGGCATGGGGCAGGACGCGTGGTACGGCGTGCTGGCATCGTCCGGCATCCCCGAACCGCGCCGCGCCGCGCTGTCCGACAGGCTGACCCGCGTGCTGCGCGACCCGTCATTGCGCCAGCGCCTGGCCCAGGACGGCGCCGAACCGCTGAGCCTGACCGGCCCGCAGGCCGTGGACTACCTGGACCGGCAACGCGAGGTATGGCGCCAGGCGATCGCGGCGGTGTCGGGGCGGTTGGGGTGAGCCATCACGCAAGAAGCCGGAACACCCTTGCGGATGTTCCGGCCGGTGGGCCCGCTCCTGTGAGGCACGCCTTGACTTCAGGCGTGATGTGACAACCGTGGAGATGTCACTGCGGGGCCCGGAAAGCCGTGCGTGTGGGCACGCGGGTTACTGGCGGTCCTTCTGTTGTTGCTGCTGCTGGGAACCTTGCTGGCCCTGCTGCGAACCACCTTGCTGACCACCCATGCCGCTTTCCTGCTGGGGCTGGCCGGACCCTTTGTCCTGGTTGCCCATCTGGCCGCCGCCTTGCTGACGCTGTTGGTCCTGGCCGCCTTGCTGCTGGTTTCCGCGCTGGCCGGACTGCTGCTCTTGCTGCTTCTGTCCCGGTTGGGATTGGCTACCTTGTTGGCCACCTTGGCCTTGCTGCTGTCCCATTGCTGTCTCCAAGTCGCGCGGCGGGGGGTGCCGCATGGAGGATTGAGCAATGCGCGTGCCACGGCCGGCGTGCGTCGGCAATGTGGGGCGTATGGCATCTGCGGGATGCAAACGTAGCGGATGCACGACTTGCAGCGGCTGTGGCAGGCCTTCCCGATTTACAACGGATGCATGCTTTTCATACGCCGGCGCGGCGGCCGGCATGCCCAAAACCTTGCCGGGCCGCGCCAGCAAAGGCTTCGCCGCTTTGGAACACTCCTTGCAAGTGATGGATACCGGTGTCCGTACGGACACCACGCGAAAAGCTTGATTCATCGCGATTCAAACGCTAACAAGGAGAAAAGGGCCATGACCCACGCTGTAAAGACGCTTCGCATTGCCACGATGATTGCCGCGCTTGCCACGGCGGGCGGCGCCTATGCGCTGGACAACGGCGGCTTCATGAAGGTGGCCGATGCCACGGGCAGCACCGTGACGCAGGCGAATCCGACCAATACGCCGTCGGGCATGCCGGGCCGTTCGGACGGCGACAAGGAAAAGCTGCCGGCGGCCACGTCGGGCGCGAAGGTTGACGCGAACGTCGACAACGCCAAGCAGGCGGTGACCGACAGCGCGCTGACCACGAAGGTCAAGACGAAGCTGCTGGCGACGAAGGACCTGAAGTCCACCGGCATCCACGTCAAGACCAAGGATCGCGTGGTGAACCTGACGGGATCGGTGCCGAGCGCCGAACAGCGGCAGATGGCCGTGGAAACGGTGCGGTCGGTGGAGGGCGTGAGCTCGGTCGATGACCACCTGAAGGTGTCGTCGCGCTAAGCAGGCGCCATGCCGCATGACCGGCCACGCCCAATGGCGTGGCCGACCTCGAAGATGACTGGAGGTACAGGTTTTCTGGCCAGCGGATTGACAGACTCACTGACCCAACCGGTTGATGATGCGCGGCGACCCTGGTCGCCCCTGCGCTGAGCCGCGACTCTCCCACGTGTCGCGGCTCTTTTTCTTTGGGAGGGCGGGAGAGGCTAGGCGGCCTTGCGGCGCTGGGCGGCCGCGGCCGGGGTCTTCTTGCTGGCGCGCTTGGTCGCCGGCTTGGTTGCCGACTTGCTTGCCGACTTGCTGGCCGGCTTTGTGGCGCCGGCCTTGGCCGAAGCCTTTGAGGCCTTTGCCGTGGATTTCGACGAAGTCTTCGCCGAAGCCTTGCCCGACGCCTTCGCCGCCGCCCGCCGCGACCCCTTGCGCGGCGCCGCGTCGCTCTCGTTGGCGCTATCGTTGGCGGTATCGTTCGCGCTATCGTCCCCGCTCCCGTCCACCCTGTCGCCGCCACGCTTCCCGCGTGCGCCCAGGCTCTGCTTGAGCAGCGCCATCATGTCGATGACCTTGGCGCCCTTGCCGGTGCGGGCGGCCGGCTCGTCCGACGCCGGCGTCAGCAGGTGTGTCTTGCCAGCCTTGACCTTGTCGTGGATGCGCGCGAGCAGGTCTTCGCGGTAGGTGTCATGGTACTGCTCGGGCTTGAAGTCCTCGCTCATGTCTTCCACGAGCTTGGTCGCCATCTGCACCTCGCGCGGGCTGGCCGTGTTCTTCTTGCCGCCGGGCAGGCTCAGTTCGGCCACGGGCACCACCTCGTCGGCAAAGCGCATCGTGTTCAGCACCAGCGCCTTGCCGGCCACCATCAGCGCGGCCAGGTGCTGGCGGTTGCGCAGCACCACCAGCGCCAGCGCGGCGCGGCCGGTCTTGCGCATGGTCTCGTGCAGCAGCGCGTAGCCGCGCTCGCCGCGCTTGTCCGGCTCCAGGTAGTACGGCGTGTCGAAGAAATAGGGCGGAATGGCGGCCGCGTCGACAAAGCTGACGATGTCCACTGTCTGCGTGGCCTCGACGTTGGCCTGCCGGAAATCCTCGTCGCTCAGCACCACGTACTCGTCCTTCTCGTACTCGTAGCCCTTGACGATGTCGTCGCGCTCCACGGGCTTGCCCGTGTGCTTGTTGATGCGCTGGTAGCCCACCGGGGCCATGTCGCGCTTGTCGAGCAGGTCCAGGTCTAGCGAATGCGTGCGCGACGCGGGCTTGACGGCGATGGGGATGTTCACCAGCCCGAAGCTGATGGCGCCCTTCCAGATGGCACGGGACATGGCGACGCCCGGCTAGGCCGCGCGCTGCGGCGGGGGCGGCGGCATGTCGCCCGGGGGCGGGTCGTTCACCGGCTCCGGCGTGTTGTCGGGCGGCTCGGGCGGCGGCATCTCCGGCTTCGGGGGCGTGATGTCGGGTTCGGGGGTGATGTGCATGGTGTTCCTCGTCCAGGCGCTCGGCGGTCAGGCGTCCAGCTCGTCCAGCAGCCGCGTGAGCGCGTTGAGATCCGCCGGCTTGACCAGGTGCAGGTCAAAGCCGGCGGCACGGGTGCGGCGCCGGTCGTCGGGCTGGCCGAAACCGGTCAGCGCCACCAGCCGCGCGTTGCGCAGCTCGGGAATCTCGCGCAGCCGGCGGGCGGTCTCGAAGCCGTCCATCGTCGGCATGCCCAGGTCCAGCAGCACCACGTCCGGCCGCACGCTGGCGGCGCGGTCGATGGCGCTCTGGCCGTCGGCCGCGGTCACCACGGTGTGGCCCAGCGTTTCCAGCGTCATCGTCATCGCTTCCAGCGCGTCGACGTTGTCGTCGACCAGCATGATCGTGTGCGTGGCCGACGACTGCGCGCGCGTCTTGCCGCTGGTCGGGTGCCAGTTCTGCCACGGCTCCACGGGCAGTTCCACCGTGAACGTGCTGCCCAGGTTGCGGCCCGGGCTTTCGGCGCTGACACGGCCGCCGTGCAGCGTCACCAGCTTCTGCACCAGCGTCAGGCCGATGCCGGGGCCCTCGCGTGCCGCAAAGTTGTCGGGGTCGGTAAAGGCGTCCTGCGGCACCGGCGGCCGGTCGTCGTGCTCGCCGCCCGCGGCGCCATCGGCCGCGCCCACCTCGGGCGCCAGCGGATCGAACAGCTGGCGCTGCAGCGCTGGCGACAGGCCGTTGCCGTTGTCGCGCACGCGCACGAACACCTTGCCGTCCGATACGGTGGCCTCCACCGTGATCTGGCCGCCTTCGGGCGTGTACTTGGCCGCGTTGTGCAGCAGGTTGGCAAAGATCTGGGTCAGCCGGACCATGTCGCCGCGCACCGGCAGCGGCTGCTCCGGCAGCGACAGCCGCAGCGTGTGCTGGCGCGATTCCAGCAGCGGCCGCACCGTTTCGACGGCCGTGTTCAGCGCGCCGCGCAGTTCCACCAGGTCGCGCCGCAGCGTGATCTTGCCCTGGTTGAAGCGCGACACGTCCAGCAGTTCGTCGACCAGCCGGGTCAGGTGATGAAGCTGGCGGCCGATGATGTCGCGGGCGCGGAACATGTCCTCGCGCGACGGCGAGAACTGCTGCAGCAGGTCCACCGCGCTGCGCATCGGCGCCAGCGGGTTGCGCAGCTCATGCGCCAGCATCGCCAGGAATTCGTCCTTGCGGCGTTCCTCGTTGTACAGCGTGCGTTCGGCGCGGTTGTGGCGCGTCACGTCCTGGCAGATGCCGGCCACGCGCAGGCAGCGGCCGTCGGCGCCCCGTACCGGGAACGCCCGCATGTGGACTTCGCGGATTTCGCCGTTGGGGCGTTCGAGCTGGAAGCCGGCGTCGAGCCGGCCGTCGCGCAGCATGCTCTGCCATTCGGCTTCCATGCGCGGGCGATCCTCGGGCGAGACCCATTGCAGCCACTGCGTCGGGTCCTGCTTGACGATGTCGGCCGGCCGGCCCCACAGCGCCTCGAAGGCCGGGCTGACGAACAGGAAGCGCTGGGCGGCCGGATCGAGGATCCAGACCACGTCGGCCAGCGCCTCGGCCAGCTGGCGGAACAGGTCTTCGTTCTCGTGCAGCGCCTCGGATGTGCGGCGGTAGGCATCCTCGGCGCCGCGCATGCGCAGCAGCGCGTTGATGTTCGAGATCAGCTCCTCGGGCTCCACCGGCTCCACCAGCAGGCTGTCGGCGCCGCTATCCAGCGCCTGCACCCGGCGGTGCGAATCGGTCACGCCGGGCGAGGTCAGCAGCACCATGGTCCGGGCGGTCTGCGGATCGCTCTTGATCAGGCGGCAGACGTCGAGCCCGTCGATGTCGGACAGCTGGCCCGACAGCAGCACGAGGTCTGGCGCGTGCTGGCGCACCAGCGACAGCGCGGCCTGGCCGTCGGAGGCTTCCAGGACGGAAAACTCGGCACGGTTCAGGATGCGGCTCTTGACGTAGCGCGGCCCCTCGCGGCCCTCGACGTTGAGGACCAGCGGGCGGCGCGTCGGATGGGGCACGGTCGAAGCGTTCATGGCTGGCAGGCGGCAAGCGGCGCCGCTTTGGTAATGGCGGAATCTGAAGCGATCAGGGCACGAAGCGGCACGGCGCCATCCCCTGCAAACCGCGCAAGTGGCGCCAAAGGATCCTGAATTGTATTTTTTACCTGCATTCCACCCATGGCATTTGTATTTTCGACGTAACGTCCCGAAGGCCCGGCGGGTCCGTTCATCCACTTCATGGCGCCACCGCGCCATGCGGCGCGCGCAGCCCGGCGGCACCGGCATCGGCCGGCGAAGCCAGCATCCAGGCCAGTGCCAGCATCAACACGCCGATGACGGCGCGCTGCCAGAATTCGCTCGAATACCAGGGATCGGGGTCTTGTCTCATCGGTTCCATCAGCTCTCGGCGGCCCTTTTCGGCCGTGTTCTGGGAGCATCGTGGCAAGAACCGTGCCGCTTATGGCCAAGCGGCTGACAGACGGACGCCTACAGCGCGCCGCGCGCGCCATGGCGTGGGGGATACACGGGCGGCGGGGGCTGGTTTCAGCCGTCGCCGAGCAGCTTGCGGGCGCGCGTCAGCGTCTGGCGAACCTTGTCGTGGCCGGCCCAGGGGTCGTGGCGGGCCAGTTCGGCCAGCCGGTCTTCGACGTTGGCGATGGTCCACTGGGCGGCGCCGGTCAGGTCGTCCAACTCGTCCCAGCTCACCGGGATCGAGACGCCCAGGCCGGGCCGGGCGCGCGCCGAAAATGCGGCCGCCGTGGTAGCGCCGACACCGTTGCGCAGGTAATCGATGAAAATCTTGCCAACGCGGTTGCGGGGGCCGCTCTTTGCTACAAAGCGGTCCGGAATCGTGCTGGCCATGTGGTTCACCACGTCCTGCGAGAAGTCGCGCACCTCGTCCCAGCCGGCCCGCGCGGCCAGCGGCACCACCACGTGCAGGCCCTTGCCGCCGCTGGTCTTCAGAAAGCCCTGCAGGCCCAGTTCGTCGAGCATGGCCTTGACCAGCGTGGCGGCTTCCTGGATCTCGCGCCAGGTCACGCCCTCGCCGGGGTCGATGTCGAACACGATCTGGTCCGGCTTGCCGATATTGCGCGCCAGCGCGTTCCAGGTGTGGAATTCCACGACGTTCAGCTGCGCGGCCTCGACGATGGCGTCGGCGCCGGTGATTTCCAGCAGCGGCGGGTGGCCGGGCCAGAGCGCCGGGTCCAGCGCCCGCACGCCTTTCAGCTTCAGCGTGTCGCCGTGGCGCTGGAAGAACTGCTCGCCGTCGATGCCGGCCGGCGCCCGTACCAGTGCCAGCGGCCGGCCCTTCAGGTGCGGCAGCATCAGCGCGGCGGCGCGGGCGTAATAGGTGACCAGGTCGCCCTTGGTCAGCCCGGTGGATTTGTCGATCACGCGGTCCGCATGGCTGACGGCCACGTTGCCGATGGCGGTCTTGCCGGACGTCTTGCGGCCAGTTGCCGTCTTTGCGGCTGCCTTGGCCGCCGCCTTCGGCGCCTTGTCGGCGGGCTTGGCCGGTTTTTCCAGCGTCACGGCGGATGCTGGCTTGTCCGTGCGCAGCGCATGGAAGACCGAGTGGCGGATGCGGCCCTCGCGGGTCCAGGCGCCAAACGTGACCTCGGCCACCAGCTTGGGCTTGACCCAGTGGCCCTTGATGCCGCGCGGCAGCGGGTCGAACGGGGTCTTGTCGGCGGCCAGCCCGTCCAGTTGCTTGCGCAGCGCGTCCAGCATGGCCGTGTCGAAGCCGGTGCCCACGTTGCCCACGTAGCGCAGCTTGCCGTCCGGATCGTGCAGGCCCAGCAGCAGCGACCCCAGCCCGTTGCGGCTGCCCTTGGGATCGGTGTAGCCGCCGATCACGAATTCCTGGCGGTTCTGGCACTTGAGCTTGATCCACGTGCCGGCGCGCGTACTGACGTACGGCGCATCGGCGCGCTTGCCGATGATGCCTTCGAGCTTCATGCGGCAGGCCGCGTCCAGCATGTCTTTCGGGTCGCCCTCGAAGTTGTCGCTGAAGCGCACCCGGCCGGACTTGTGGTCGGCCAGCAGCCGGTACAGCAGCGCGCGGCGCTCGGCCAGCGGCACGGCGCGCAGGTCGTGGCCGGCGTAGTAGGGCAGGTCGAACGCGTAGAACTGGATGGCCTCGGCGTGGGCGGTCTCGAAGGCGTTCTGCAGTGCCTGGAAATCGGTGATGCCCTGGGCGTCCACGACCACGATCTCGCCGTCGAGCCAGCCGTCGGGCCAGCCCAGGCCGGCAATCTCGGCCGCCAGCGGGCGCAGTTTCGACGTCCAGTCGTGCCCGTTGCGCGTGAACAGCCGCACGTCGTCGCCGTCGATGCGGGCCACGATGCGGTAGCCATCGAACTTGATCTCGTACTGCCACGCGGTGGGGTCGGCCGGCGGGGCTTCGACCAGCGTGGCCAGTTGCGGCGTCAGCGCCAGCGGCAGCGCGGCCGGATTCGCCTTTTCGGGCAGTTCGATGGCGGCGGTGCGCTTGCCGCGCGCGGGCTTGGCCTTGGCGTCGGCCTTGGCGGCGCCGGCTTTCTTCTTGCCCGGCCTGGCCGTGCCGGCCAGCACGCTGTCGGGCATGGCCTCGACCACGTCGAATTCGGACGCTGGCCGCGCAAAGGCGTCGCGCTCCTTGATCAGCAGCCAGGCGTTGTCGTCGCGCGCCTTGCGGCCGCCCATGCGCACCAGCGTCCAGTGCCCCTGCAGCTTTTCGCCGCGCAGTTCGAACTTGAGCTTGCCGGCGCGGTAGCCGGCCTCCGGGTCTTCGTCCGGAATCCAGACGCCCCGGTCCCAGACGATGACGGTGCCCGCGCCGTAATGGCCGGCCGGAATCACGCCCTCGAAATCGGCGTAGTCGAGCGGGTGGTCTTCCACATGCACGGCCATGCGCTTGTCGGCGGGGTCGAAGCTCGGGCCCTTGGGCACGGCCCAGCTCTTGAGCGTGCCGTCGAGTTCCAGCCGGAAGTCGTAGTGCAGCCGCCGGGCCGCGTGCTTCTGGATGACGAACGCGTGGGCGCCGTTGGCCGCCGCGCGGCGCCCGCGCGCGGTCTTGCCGCTGGGCTCGGGCGTGGCGCCGAAGTCGCGCATGTCCTGGTACTTGCCCAGGGCGGCGTCGGCCGGCTTGCGGGAGGCGGGGCGGGTGGCGGAGGCGGTCTTGGCCATGGCAGCGGGTGGTGGCGTATTGCGCGAAGCGCGCAAAGCGGGGTCCGTTCCAGCTTATGCAGCCCACGTCGCGTGCGAAAGCAGTAGCCGTCCTACATGGATGGCGGACTTTTTACCGCGTTTGTAAATCCTGGCCGGGATTGCTGCGGCGCACATCGGCGTCTCCCGCCGGCTGGCCGGGCACGGGATGTGCGACGTCACCCTGGCTTCGATCCCGATCCAACTCAGCCAAGAGAGGCAAGATGAAGACGCACAAGAAGGTGGGCTCGCAGGTCATCGTGCTGACCGGGGCCACGAGCGGCGTGGGGCTGGTGACGGCCCGCAAGGCGGCTGCCAGGGGGGCCAGGCTGGTGCTGGTGGCGCGCGGCGAGGATGCGCTGCACAAGCTGGCCGAGGAACTGCGCGAGCACGGCACCGAGGTCATCACCGTGACCGCCGACGTGGGCCGGCACGAGGACGTGGCGCATGTCGCGCAGTCGGCCATCGAGCGCTTTGGCGGCTTCGATACGTGGGTCAACAACGCCGGCGTGACGATCTTCGGCCGCCACGACGACGTGCCGCTGGAGGACCATCGCCGGCTGTTCGAGACGAACTACTGGGGCGTGGTGCATGGATCGCTGGCCGCCGTGGCGCACCTGCGGCAGGAGGGCGGGGCGATCATCAACATGGGCAGCGAGTCGTGCGACTGCCCGCTGCCGCTGCAGAGCGCCTACGCGGCGTCGCAGCACGCGATCAAGGGATTCACCGACACGCTGCGGCTGGAACTGGAGCAGGAAAAGGCGCCGGTCTCGGTCACGCTGATCAAGGCGGCGGCGCTCGATACGCCGATCGTCACCCACGCCAAGAACTTCCTGCACGTGGAGCCCCGGCAGGCGCCGCCGCTCTACGATCCGGCCATGGCGGCCGACGCGATCCTGTTTGCCGCCGAGCATCCGCGCCGCGACATGTTCGTGGGTGCCGCGGCCAAGGCGTTCTCGGCCGCGGCCTACCACGCGCCGCACACGTTCGACCGCTTCATGCGGCGCTTCATGGGCCGCGCGCAGCAGACCGACACGCCGGCCGGCCCGCGCGATGACAACGCGCTGCACGCGGCCGGCAACAGCCTGGTCGAGCGCGCCGGGGATCGTCGGGCGCTGAAGTCGTGCCCGTACACGGCATCCACGCGCCACCCGATCCTGGCGACGGCGCTGGTGCTGGGCGCCTCGGCGGCCATGGCGGCGATGATGCGCCACCGGCGCAGCTAGCCGATGGCGGCTACCCCGGCCGTCAGATGATCGTATCGACCACGCCGCCGTCGACGCGCAACGCCGCGCCGGTGGTGGCCGACGCCTGCGTGGAGCAGGCGTAGACGATCATGCTCCGGAGGGGTAGGGGTGGAGGGTACGGCCCGTCCAGTGTAGGAAGCGGGGCGCATGGCGCCAAGGCGCGGCGCCGGAATGCTGCGTTCCGGTGGCGCGGGCCAAAAAAAAAGGCCGCGAACGTGTCGCGGCCTTTCTGCGGATGGGTGGGCGCTTACTGGAACAGCTTGAGCGCCTGGGTGATCGTGTTGGACACGCCCCACACCAGCGGGATCAGCACGTAGAGCCAGAAGACGGCCAGCAGGCCCTTGTTGGTCGGATGTGCGTTCAGGTTCTGGTTTTGCATTCGAAAGACTCCTTGTCGCGGGGGCGGCCGGTCAGTGGGCCGCGCCGGCGCTGGCGCCAAGGCGGGCCACGTCGGCATCGCTCATGTGGTGCTTGGCATTCACGCGCGACACCAGCAGGTTGCAGAGGAAGCCGACCACCAGCAGCGCGGCCATGATGTGCAGCGTCATCGCATAGGCTTGCGCGCCGGTCACGCCGTGCGCCACCTGGTATTCGCGGATGTAGTTCACGAGCACCGGGCCGGCAATGCCGGCGGCGGCCCAGGCGGTCAGCAGGCGGCCGTGGATGCCGCCCACGAAGGCCGTGCCGAACATGTCGGCCAGGTAGGCCGGGATGGTGGCAAAGCCGCCGCCGTACATCGACATGATCACGCAGTAGCCCAGCACGAACAGCGCGATGTTGCCGCTGGCGCCCAGTTGCGGCACCAGCCAGTACAGCACGGCGCCCAGCGCGAAGAACACGAAGTAGGTGTTCTTGCGGCCGATCCAGTCCGACGACGACGCCCAGAAGAAGCGGCCGCCCATGTTGAACAGCGACAGCAGGCCCACGAAGCCGGCCGCGGCGGCCGGGGTAACGCTGCCCTTGAAGCTTTCCTGAATCAAGAGCGACGCCTGGCCGAGCACGCCGATGCCGGCGGTCACGTTCAGGAACAGCACCAGCCACAGCAGGTAGAACTGCGGGGTCTTCAGCGCTTCGTCGATGTGCACGTGGTTGCGCGTGATCATCTTGTTCTCGACCACGGGCGGGGTCCAGCCTTCCGGCTTCCAGCCGGGCGGCGGGACGCGGATGGCCAGCGAGCCGATGGCCATCGAGATGAAGTAGCCCACGCCCATGACCAGGAAGGTCTGGGTCACGCCCACCGAGGTGGCGCTCTTGAAGTAGTTCATCAGCGCCACGGACAGCGGCGCGGCGATCATCGCGCCGCCGCCAAAGCCCATGATGGCCATGCCGGTGGCCATGCCGCGGCGGTCCGGGAACCAGCGGATCAGCGTGGACACGGGCGACACGTAGCCCAGGCCCAGCCCGATGCCGCCGAGCACGCCGTAGCCCAGGTACAGCAGCACGATCTGGTGCGTGTAGACGCCCAGCGCCGAGATCAGGAAGCCGCCGCCGAAGCAGCAGGCCGCCGTGAACATCGTCCTGCGCGGGCCCACGCGCTCCAGCCATTTACCGGCGAACGCGGCCGAAATGCCCAGGAAGAAAATCGCCAGCGAGAAGATCCAGCCCAGCGTGGTCAGCTTCCAGTCGTCCGGCGCCGATTCGGTAATGCCGATGACCTTGGACAGCGGTGCATTGAACACCGAGAAGGCATAGGCCTGGCCGATACAGAGGTGAACCGCCAGCGCGGCGGGCGGGACCATCCAGCGGGAAAATCCCGGCTTGGCGTAGGTCGCTTCCTTGGAAAAGAACGGCGCCGGCCCGCGGGACGGGTTGCCGCCATCATTGATGACACTGCTCATTGGACTTTCTCCAGTCGTGGATCCTCGGTAATCCGCCCATGCAGTCTGGCGCGTCCGCCGGTCTGGTCGGCCGTCGGTGACCCCGTCACACCCCGGGTCGGATTACCTCCAGAGGTTGTGCGCCGGACCGGGCTTTGGGAGGCGTTATTGCCCGGTCGTGGCGACGGTTGCTACGAGGTTGCTACAAAACGGACAGGCGGAATCGGGCGCGCGGACGCGCGCCGGCGGGACCCGGCAAGGCGGGGCATGAGGGCGGCTGGAGACGCGGTGCGTCCCGGAATGGATCGGTTCATTGTTTTTCCGGCTGGGGCGAACAATATATGCTCGGATTTGCATATATTGCCGTGGAAAATATTATGCGCAGAACCATAGCCGTCCAGATTGACGACTTCAATAGGCTAAAGATGACATATTCCCGACCGGCCTGAATTTCTGGTGCTGATGAGAAAAAATCCGCAGTGGTTTGGTTTTCTCCGTTTGATTTTCACCACACTCGGGCAGCCCGGAGGGCGGACATCGTCGCGCGTTGCTGGCTGACTCCATGTCCGGACAGGCTGTCATGAAATCGACATGGCCGGTCTCTACGATCGGTTTCCGTGGCGGTTCCTCTGCCATGAAAGGCCAAGCCGGTAGAACCAGTAATGGGGTGCAACGCGCGACATAGTGGGTGTCGCACGGACCGGCGCATTGATGCGCTGCGGCCAGCACCTGGCTGCGGCGTTTTTTTCCCTCCTCCGCGATTCTCGTGGCCCGACCTGCAGCCATGCAAGTGCCTGCGGGGATGTGTGCCATTCACGCCGTCTTCAACCTGTTGTCATAAACGACACCTAGCATTCGTTCCCGCGTGCTTTGTGCCGCCAACCTCACAGGGGCCTGAACCGTCCGCGCCAGTCCGGCGCCGGTCGCGTTCGATAACTATCAGACGGGAAACTTTCCAGATGTACGAGAAACCTGATGCTTCGCGCCGCAAGGCACTGAAATTCCTGGCCGGCGCTCCGATGCTGCCGCTGGGCCTGGCTTCCACCTCGCTGCTGGCCGGTTGCGGCGGCGACGACGATACCCCGCCGCCCGCCACCACCACGCCGGGCGGTGGCACGACCACCCCGCCGACCGTGACGCCGACGTTTGCCTCGGCCGAGTTCACGAGCATGCCGGCCCCGGCGCTGAGCAACCCGGCCTCGATGGCCACCACGACGGTGGGCTCCAGCCTGACCGTGAAGCTCAGCGACGGCACCAGCCAGACGTACAAGCTGGCCTACCAGCCGTTCTTCATCACCGGCGACATGGTCCCGGACGGCAAGGGCGGCCAGATCCTGGCCGGCGGCTACTACAACATCAACAACAGCCCGATCATCGATCCGTCGGTGTCGAAGCAGTTCTTCTCGGATTCGCCGGACGGCACGTCGCTGCTGAAGGTGGAAGGCGCCAAGGTCGACGGCGTCAAGGGCAACCCGGTCTTTGCCGTGGTCCAGTTCGAGTACACCACGTGGGACGCGGTCAAGGTCAAGGACATGTACGGCCGCCTGCCGTCGCCGATCGCCGTGCTGACGCTGGACCAGGACCCGAACACCGGCAAGCTGACGCTGGTGAAGTACCACAACGTCGATACCTCGGGCGCCAACGGCCTGTGGATCACCTGCGGCGCCAGCCTGTCGCCGTGGAACACGCACCTGTCGAGCGAGGAGTACGAGCCGGACGCCCGTACCGCCGCCACGAACCAGCAGTGCATCGACTTTGCCGCCAACCTGTACGGCACGGCGTCGGTCCCGTTCAACCCGTACCTGTACGGCCACCTGCCGGAAGTCACGGTCAAGCCGGACGGCACCGCTTCGATCAAGAAGCACTACTGCCTGGGCCGCATTTCGCACGAGCTGGTGCAGGTGATGCCGGACAACCGCACGGTGCTGATGGGCGACGACGCCACCAACAGCGGCCTGTTCATGTTCGTGGCCGACGTGGAGAAGGACCTGTCGGCCGGCACGCTGTACGTGGCCAAGGTGGGCACGGGCTTCTCGGTGGACCCGGCCGCCGCCGGCGCCGACCTCACCTGGATCAAGCTGGGCCACGCCACGAGCGCGCAGGTCGAAGCCTGGGCCAAGTCGCACACGTTTGCCGACATCATGGACTTCTCGGCCACCGACCCGGCCGACACGACGTACACGAAGATCATGTACAGCGGCGCGGCCCAGTGGGTGCGCGTCAAGGCCGGCAAGGAACTGGTTGCCGCGTTCCTGGAAACCCACCGCTACGCGGCCCTGAAGGGCGGCAGCATGGGCTTCACCAAGATGGAAGGCACGACGGTCAACATCAAGGACAAGATCGCCTACTCCGCGCTGCAGAACATCGTCGACTCGATGGTCGTCAACAACACGGCCAAGGGCTGGTATGCCGAGAGCAACATCGGCGTGCCGGCGGCCGTGAACTCGGGCGGCGTGATGCAGCACAAGCTGGCCGGCGGCCAGGCCGACACGACCGGCGCGGCCATCAACAGCGAATGGGTGCCGGTGCATACCAAGGCGCTGCTGGTGGGCAAGGACATCACGGCCGACGCGCTGGGCAACACGTCCGACCCGGAAACCATCGGCAACCCGGACAACCTCAAGTTCTCCGAGAAGCTGCGCACGCTGTTCATCGGTGAAGACAGCAGCCGCCACACCAACAACTTCCTGTGGGCGTACAACGTCGACACGAAGAAGCTGTCGCGCCTGCTGTCGGTGCCGGCTGGCGGCGAATCCACGGGCCTGCATGCCGTGGACGAGCTCAACGGCTGGACGTACATCATGAGCAACTTCCAGCACGCCGGCGACGGCATCAAGACGCAGGTCAAGACCGCCGTCGAGCCGCTGGTGTTCGCCAACTACAAGAATGGCCTGGGCGCCGCGGTGGGCTACCTGACCGCCGACCCGACGAGCATGAAGCTGGGCAAGTAATCCCCGGCCCTCCGGGGCTGGCAGGGCGCCGCGGGCCGAAGGGTCCGCGGCGCCTTTTTTCGTTGGGCGGCGTCAGAACGCCTCGTTGATCTGGAAGTAGGCGCCCTTGGTGTTGCTGCCCACGCCCACGTCGAAGCGCACGTTCACGCGCGGCTTGAACTCGAACCGGTAGCCCACGCCGACGTTCGGCAGCCAGTGCGCCGACGCCAGCGCGCCCGGGTTTCCGGCGATGGCGCCGGTGCCGGCCCAGAACACCATCCCCTGCCGCCCGGCGATGTGCCAGCGGTATTCCACCTGCGCCGTCAGCAGCGCCTTGTCGCGGTACTGGCCCATGAAGTAGCCGCGCATGCGCCGGCTGTCGCCAAGCTTGGACATCATGCTCCAAGGCACATCGCCCCAGTTGAACTTGCCGTAGACGTCGAAGGCCAGCACGTCGCGGTCGCGCATGCGGAAGTACCGGTCGTAGGTAATCTCCAGCGTCTCGAAGTCGTTGTCGCTGCCAATGGCGCGCCGGTAGACCGTGCCGTTGAGCAGCAGCGCCTGGCCCCGGTACGGGTTGGGCAGGAAGTCGCGCGTGTCGTACGAGAAATGGGCCGTCAGGCCGCTGCTCAGCACGCGCGTGCCGTGCGGGTCGGTGGCCAGCGCGCTGTCGGCGCCGCGCTGCAACTGGGCGGCGTTGTCGTACTCGAAGTCGTAGCCGCCGCCGATGTAGACGTTGGGCCGCACCCGCACCATCATGCGCGGCTGGATCACCACGCCGCGCCGCGTGTAGTCCTCCTTGTTGGCCGGGTTGGCCGCCTTGTCGTAGCCGATGCCCCAGTACGCGGTGGGCATGTTGATCAGGCCGCCGCTGAAGACGAAGCGGTAGCTGTCGTCGGCAAAGAAGGTGTTGTTGTCCACGCCAATGCCCACGGCGCCGGTGGTGGTCAGGAAACCGGTCAGCGTGAGCGTGGAAAGCTGCGTGTCTTTCTCGGCGTTCTTCGGCTTGTACAGGCCGATGGCGGCCGCGCCCACGCCAAATCCCATCTCCGGGTTGTAGAACGGCCCCGGCAGCACGCCCCAGTCGATGCCGTGGCTCAGGTCCACCTCTTTCGACGCGCCCAGCTTGTTCAGCATGCGGTCGATCCAGCCCGGCTGCGCGGCCCCGGCTGGCGGCCCGGCAGGATCGGTGGCTGCGGTGGCTGCGGTGGGTGCTGCGGGTTGGTCAGCATCTGCGCCACGAGCCGGCGGCGTGGCCAGCACGGCGCAGGCGGCCGCCAGCAAGGCGAGGGGCAGGGGAGAGGGCAGGGCGGCGCGCATATCGTCGGGACGGAAGCCGCCGCGCGGGACGGCCGGGCCTTCGAATGTTCGTTCATCGGCGGCCCGGCCCGAAGTGAATGTTTTCGTTGGCTGCGTTTAGGCGAAGGCGCACGCCGCCCCGGCGCCGCCGCCTGTGGCGCACCGGTTACTTCGCGGCGCGGCGATGGCGCACGGCCTGGCTCAGCGTCTCCAGCACGGCCACCGAGTCATCCCAGCCGATGCAGGCATCGGTGATGCTCTGCCCGTAGGTCAGGTTGCAGGGGTCGTGCGTGCCCGGGGTGAACTTCTGCGCGCCGGGCAGCAGGTGGCTTTCCACCATCACGCCGAAGATCGACGCGCTGCCGCCGCCCACCTGCTTCGCCACGTCCGCCGCCACGTCGATCTGGCGCTGGTGCTGCTTGCTGCTGTTGGCGTGGCTGCAGTCGACCATCAGCGCGTGGCCCAGCCCGGCCGTCTCCAGCTCCCGGCACGCGGTGGCCACCGAATCGGCATCGTAGTTCGGCGCCTTGCCGCCGCGCAGGATCACGTGGCAGTCGGGGTTGCCCTTGGTATGGACGGTGGCCACCTGGCCGTTCTTGTGCACGCCCAGGAAATGGTGCGGGCGCGACGCGGCCTGGATGGCGTCGATGGCGATGCGGATATTGCCATCGGTGCCGTTCTTGAAGCCGATTGGCGCCGAGATGCCCGAGGCCAGCTCGCGGTGCACCTGGCTCTCGGTGGTGCGCGCGCCGATGGCGCCCCAGCAGATCAGGTCGCCGATGTACTGCGGCGAGATCACGTCCAGAAACTCGCCGGCGGCCGGCAGGCCCAGCCGGTTGATGTCCAGCAGCAGGCTGCGCGCGATGCGCAGGCCCTCGTCGATACGGTAGCTTTCGTCCAGGTACGGGTCGTTGATCAGCCCCTTCCAGCCCACCGTGGTGCGCGGCTTCTCGAAATAGACGCGCATCACCACCTCCAGCGTGTCGGCATAGTGCGCGCGCTGGGCCAGCAGCCGCCGCGCGTATTCCAGCGCGGCCTGCGGGTCGTGGATGGAGCAGGGGCCCATGATCACCAGCAGGCGGTCGTCGTGGCCGTGCAGGATGCGCGAGATGCGCTGGCGCGTCTGCGTGACCAGCGCCTCTACCGGCGTGCCGCGGATCGGGAAGAAGCGGATCAGGTGCTCGGGCGGCGGCAGCGGGATGATGTCCTCGACATGGGCGTCGTCGGTCACGCTGGTGCGGTCGGGCGGCGCCTGCCAGCCCTCGGCGATGGCCGGCGGCGACTTCTGTGGATCGGTCATGGCAGGCTCCTGGGGGATCGGGTAAGGCGGCAGTGGGCTGCCGGCGGATGGCCGAGATTCTAATGGACCCCGGCCCCGCCCGCCGCCGGACGGCCCCCGTTTGGGAACCTTTTCCGGCGGCGGGGCGTCGCTATAGGCATCTTTCGAATAATGCGCACAGATCAAGGGTTTTGCACATGGACATGGCAATCGTGGTACGGCATCCCTGGTTCGGCACGGCGATGGGCGCCGTGGCAGCCATCCTGCTCGGGCTGCTGGCCCACCGGCTGGGCGGGCTGCTGCTGTTGCGGATGACGCGGCATACGCCGGTGCTGCACATGATGGTGCTCAAGGCGCGCGCGCCGGCCAAGGCCGTGGTGCCGCTGGTGCTACTGCAGACCACATGGCAGGCCGCGCCGGACCAGCTGCCGTGGATCGACAGCTTCCGGCACCTGAACGGGCTGCTGCTGATCGTGGCCGTGACGTGGCTCGTGGTGCGGATCATCGCCGGCTTTGCGCAGGGCATCCTGGACCAGCACCCGGTCAACGTCGCGGATAACATCGCCGCGCGCCGCATCCACACGCAGACCCGCGTGATCTCGCGGATCGCAATGACGCTGGTGATCGTGATCGGCGTGTCGATGCTGCTGATGACGTTTCCGGGCGCGCGGCAGGTGGGCGCCAGCCTGCTGGCATCGGCCGGCGTGGTCGGCCTGATCGCCGGTTTTGCGGCCAAGCCCGTGTTCAGCAACATGATCGCCGGGCTGCAACTGGCGCTGACGCAGCCGCTGCGGCTGGACGACGTGCTGATCGTCGAGGGCGAATGGGGCCGCGTGGAGGAAATCACCAGCACCTACGTGGTGCTGCAGATCTGGGACGAGCGGCGGCTGATCATCCCGCTGCAGTACTTCATCGAGAAGCCGTTCCAGAACTGGACGCGCAACAGCGCCCAGATCATGGGATCGGTGTTCTTCCATGTCGACTACAGCATGCCGCTGGCGCCGTTGCGCGAGGCGCTGGAGCGCATCGTCAAGTCGCGGCCCGAGTGGGACGGCCGCTTCTTCAACCTGGTGGTCAGCGATACCACCCAGACGACCATGCAGCTCCGCGTGCTGTGCACGGCCGCGTCGTCCGGCTTGGCCTGGGACCTGCGCTGCGCCGTGCGCGAGGGCCTGATCGATTTCATGCAGCGCGAATACCCGCAGGGCCTGCCGAAGCTGCGGATCGAAGGGGATGCCGCGCCCGCCACCCCGGCCGGGCCACTGGCCGCCACGCCCTGATGCGCGCCGGCATGGTGCACTGCAAAAAATCAGACGATGACTGACACGGGCGTGGGGCCGGGGGCGCTACAGTCGTCGGCAGGTTGTAGCGACCCTTCCGGCCCGAACCATCTCCAGTGGCGGGCTATTTTTTTTTGTTTTCCGGCAGAAGCGGTGGGTGTCTGACGGCCGGTCAGACGGCCGACGTCCCCCTGCCCAATGATTGAAGTCAAGCGGCGTTTATTCTGGCCCACGAAGCGATTCAAAACCGCGTAACGTCCCGCTCCGAGCGATTGATGCATCTTCAGTGACGGATCGCACAGCGATGTCGATCCCACGGGAAACGGAGCAAGGACGATGGCTGGTGTGGTCGATGGACTGAAGGCGTTGGGCGAAGGGCTGCGGCGGGCGACTGCCCATCAGTCATACTTTCTTGAAGTGCCGGCGGCACCGAGCGCCGTGGCGCTGTCGGTGGTCTCCTTCGACGCCGTCGAGCGACTGGGCGAGCCCTACACGGTGACGGTCCGCGTCACCCACCCCCTGCCGCTGGACCGCCACGAGTACCTGCGCAAGGACGCCACTTTCTCGATTGATCCCGGCGATGGCTCGCCGCCGCGCCAGTTTTCCGGCTGCATCTTCCGATTCTCCAGAACCCGCCAGACCCGCGACTTCCACGCCTACGAGCTGGAAGTCCGCCCGAAGGTGGCGCTGCTGACCCTGACCAAGGCAAGCCGCGTCTACCAGCACCAGACCGCGCCGCAGATCATCGAGTCGATCCTGCGCCGGCACGGGCTCGAAGGCAGCCAGTTCGCGTTCCGCACCCGGCGCGCCTATCCCGAGCACAAGTTCCGACTCCAGTATCGGATGTCCGACTGGGACTACATCCGGCTGCTGATGGAGCAGGAGGGGCTGTACAGCTACTTCGTGCCCGGCAAGTTCGGATCCCACTTCGGCGACGTGTTCCAGGTCTGCGACGACATCGACCACTACCTCTACCAGCCCGCCCTGCGCGTGCCGTACCGGGAAACGGCCGGCCTTGAGGCCGGGGTCGAGACCGTCTTCGATATCCAGACGCACGTGCGGACCGTGCCCGAATCGATCCGCGTGGCCGACTACAACCCGGAAAGCGCCTACGAACGCCTTGCTGCCGAGGCCAATGTCGCCCGCAAGGAGAAGGCCAACTACGGCCAGTCCTACCTCTATGGCACCCACCACCTGGATGCGGCCAGCGCCACCTGGGAGGCGCAGCTTCGGCACGAGGCGGCGCTGGCCGGGCAGATCGTCTACACGGGGCAGAGTAACGTCATCGGACTGTGCCCGGCACGGATTCTGCGGCTGGACATGGCGCTCGACGACGCGCCGAACGGGCAGGTCATCACCGAGGTCGTCCATTCCGGGGCGCGCGACGAGGCCTATCGCAATACCTTCAAGGCGATTCCGTCGGACCGCCGCTTCCGCCTGCCGATCGACGAAAGCCAATGGCCGCGGATCGCCGGCACGCTGAGCGGCCGGGTGACGTCGCCCGGCGACTACCAGTACGCCTACCTGACGCAGCAGGGCCTGTACGTGGTGCGCCTGGACCTGGACTTCGACGACTGGCCCAAGGGCAGCGAAAGCGTGCCGCTGCGGCTGGCCAAGCCGTTCGCGGGCGCGCGGCAGACCGGCTTCCACTTCCCGCTGATCGACGGCACCGAGGTCGCGGTGGCGTTCCGGGACGGCGATCCGAACAAGCCGTATATCGCGCACGCCCACCACCACAGCGAGCACGCGGACCTGATCACGAACCAGGACCGCTGGCTGTCGCGCAACGTCATCCGGACGCAAAGCAACAACAAGCTGCGATTCGAGGACTGGGAGGGCGAGGAAGGCGTCAAGCTGTCGACCGATTACGGCGGGAAAAGCCAGTTGAATTTGGGCTATCTGGTCGACGGACAGAGGAAGAAGCGCGGGGAAGGGTTCGAACTGCGGACGTCGGGGTGGGGGGCGATCCGCGGTGGGAGGGGGGTGTTTATTTCTGCCGATGACCAGCCTGGGGCTGGGGGGCAGCAATTGGCGATGGGCGCGGCCGAGGCCGTTCTTTCCGAAGCGCTGGAGCAAATGCAGCGGCTCAATGATTGCGCCGCCGTCGCGAAAGTCCAGCTTGCTGATATCGAGCGTCAGCGCGACCTGATGGAAGCGAGGCTGCAGGACCTGCAGCAGGCCGTCATCCTGGCCAGTGCGCCGGCGGGCGTCGCCATCGCCACAGCGCAGAGTATCCAGCTTGCAGCCAATGGCAACGTCGTCGCCTCGGCTCGCTCTCATCTGGACCTGGGCGCTGGCAAACACGTCACCATCGCCGCGGGACAAGGCGCGTCGATCTTCTCGCAAGAAAAAGGCATCCGGCTCGTGGCCGCCAAGGCGGACTTCTCCGCTGCAGCGCATTCCGGCTTGATGCAGTTGATGTCATCCCAGGACATGAGCCTGTCCAGCGTCAACGGCAAGCTGACAGCAGTGGCCGCGGAAACCCTCACATTGGCCAGCCAGGGTGCCTATATCAAGCTGGAAGGCGGCAATATCGAACTGGGCTGTCCTGGCAGCATTACTTTGAAGACAGGCAGCTTCACGTGGACGGGCCCGGCAAGCCTCAACCCGCCCCTGCCAGATCTTCCCGTGGGGGCGTGTCGCGACTGCCTGCTGGATGCACATCGTGGTGTCGAGGCAATGACCGAGAAGGCATGAGCATGAAACTCAGCGATGACCGGCCATTGACGGCTCCATCGGATCAAGACACCGGCAGTCTTGCCGCTCAAGTCCTTGCAGCCCGTCATAGGCTGGACCGGCACGACGCTGGTACAGCCGTGTCGCTGTTTGCATTGGTGGATACACGCGAATTCCCCGAACTGCGGGCGGCCATCGAGCGGCATGGCGGGATAGCGTTCGCGGCCCTGTGGGACGGCACCGATCTCGCTCCGCATCGTGACATCTCTCCACTGTTGATTACCGTCGTGGACGGCGCCAAAGGCATCAAGAGCTACGAGGACAAGGACGACGGCGACGGCGACGACGGATCGCTGCCCCTGCTGAACCGGCTTGCAGAACTCCCTGCCGATGGGTTCATGGTGACGTGGTTGTGGAGTTTCTGTTCACTGCCGGAAGTCGCGGCGCATCTGCGGGGCTATTGCGAGTACGCACTGCCCGATCGGCGCGCGTTTTATCTTCACTTCTACGACAACCGCGTGCTGGAGCGACTGCGGAAGGTCTGGACACCGGAGCAGTGGTCTGCATTCGCAAGCATCGCGTGCGAAATCTGGTATCGGGACCGATCGGGCGCGCCGGTCGTCGACGCTCAGCATCCGGTACCAGTCGAGTCCCTGACGGCGTCGGCGCCAGTCATGACCGCAGAGCAGCACGCGGCGCTGCTCGAACTTGGCTATGCGGACAAGATCGCCCTGCAACTGCGAGACGTGTATGGCACGCACCTTGATCCGCTATCGCCTGATGCGCTCTACGGCGCCGTGCAAACGCAGATGGAAAGGGCCGCAGCGTATGGCATCACGAGCGAGGCCGACATGCTGCGCTATGTTGCCAAAGGTCTGCTCGTGTCTCCCGAGTTCGATCAACACCCCGAGATTCACAGACGTTTGCTGTCTGCAAAGTACGGCGACCTTCCTTTTGCCGTGGTCCTGTCCGATGTCGGAACCGCTGAGACGCCGGATACGACGGATATGGAAAGATGAGACGCCGGAACCTATGCAACCTGCTGCTCGCGGCGACATTCCTGGTCGGCTGCGACGCCTTGCAACCTGCGCCTACCTACGGCGGCCTGAGCATCGCTGGGTTCAACTACACCCCTTACAACCTGAGCCGCTTTGTCATCACCGACCGGTATGGCAACCGCGCAAGCGGTGGAGGTGACCTGATGCCCGGCTCTGGCGAGGGCACACTCAGTTGCTGCTACAAGTTGAAGGGAACGGAGTTCACGGTGAAATGGGAGGTCTATGACGCCGACGAGGCCATCAAGGATCTCTACGCGCCCATCAAGAAGCTGCATAAGGAGGCGACGATCCATCTGCCACGGACTCAAGTCGAGGGTGGCGTGGGGACAAGAGTACTCGGCTTGCACTTCTACCCCGATGACCACGTCGAGTTCGAGTTCCGGACGGATCTGCGAGGTACGCGAATTTTCTACGACGACGTCTGGGACTGGCTTCGCAAGACTCACGGACCGCTTCTCAATCCCCGTCAAGAGGATGAAACAACCGTGGTGTTTCGTCGAGCCGCAAGGCTTGCGGCAGAAGGCTGGAACAAGTACCGATTCACCGATACAGCGGATCTGCAGCAGTACGCCTACTTCACGCTGTTGAATCCGAACTTCGACCAGCATCCGGCGGTACGGCAGATCATCGAAGAGACCAAGGGTCGGCCGGGCGCGTTCGGCGAGGCCATGGAAGCTTTGCCCGCATCGGTCGTGGCGGCCCTGAGGCGTAGCAACGTGGAACAGGCGGCACCAAGGAGCAAGCCATGAATAGAAGACTAAGAACCGCGATCGCTGCCCTCGGACTCTTGGTCACGATAACGCTGGCCGGCTGTGATGCGCTGTCTACGGAGCCCACCTACGGTGGTTTGAGCATCGCGGGGTTCAACTACACCCCGTACAACCTCGATCGATTCGTCATCACCGACCGGTATGGCAACCGCGCAAGCGGTGGAGGTGACCTGCCGCCCGGCTCCGGCGAGGGCAGACTGAGCTGCTGCTACAAGCTGAAAGGGACGGAGTTCACGGTGAAGTGGGAGGTCTATGACGCAGATGAAGCAATTCTTTCCCTCCGCGCTAAGCAGCCGATCAAAGTCAACCAAAAGAGCGCGGCAGTTCGCATGCCGCCCACCAAGATTTCGGGTGATTTGGGCTCACTCGTACTCGGCTTGCACTTCTACCCCGATGACCACGTCGAGTTCGAGTTCCGGACGGATCTGCGGGGTACGCGCATCTTCTACGGCGCCATTGATGAATGGCTGCTGAAGAAGCAAGGGAAGTCGTTCAACGACACGATGGAAGACTGGGTCGCATTCCGCAGAACCGCAAGGATCGCCGGGGAAGGATGGATCAAGTACCGGTTTGCCAACACGGAGGATCTCAAGCAGTACGTGTACTACACGCTTCTGGTGAATCCGAACTTTGACCAGCATCCGGCGGTACGGCAGATCATCGAGGAGACCAAGGGTCGGCCGGGCGCGTTCGGCGAGGCCATGGAAGCGTTGCCCGCATCGGTCGTGGCGGCCCTGAGGCGTAGCAACGTGGAACAGGCGGCACCAAGGAGCAAACCATGAATAGAAGACTAAGAACTGCAATCGCTGCGCTCGGACTCTTGGGCACGATAACGCTGGCCGGCTGTGACGCGCTGTCTACGGAGCCCACCTACGGTGGTCTGAGCATCGCTGGGTTCAACTACACCCCTTACAACCTGAGCCGCTTTGTCATCACCGACCGGTATGGCAACCGAGCAAGCGGTGGAGGTGACCTGATGCCCGGCTCCGGTGAGGGCTCACTCAGTTGCTGCTACAAGCTGAAGGGGACGGAGTTCACGGTGAAGTGGGAGGTCTATGACGCCGACGAAGCGATTCTTTCCCTCCGCGCTAAGCAGCCGATCAAAGTAATCCAAAAGACCGCGGCAGTTCGCATGCCGCCCACCAAGATATCGGGTGATTTGGGCTCGATCGTACTCGGCTTGCACTTCTACCCGGATGACCACGTCGAGTTCGAGTTCCGGACGGATCTGCGGGGTACGCGAATTTTCTATGACGACGTCTGGGACTGGCTTCGCAAGACTCACGGACCGCTTCTCAATCCCCATCAAGAGCATGAAACAAGCGTGGTGTTTCGTCGAGCCGCAAGGCTTGCGGCCGAAGGCTGGAACAAGTACCGATTCACCGATACAGCGGATCTGCAGCAGTACGCCTACTTCACGCTGTTGAATCCGAACTTTGACCAGCATCCGGCGGTACGGCAGATCATCGAAGAGACCAGGGGTCGGCCGGGAGCCTTTGGCGAAGCCATGGAAGCGTTGCCCGCGTCGGTCGTGGCGGCCCTGAGGCGTAGCAACGTGGAACAGGCGGCACCAAGGAGCAGGCCATGAATAGAAGACTAAGAACCGCGATCGCTGCCCTCGGACTCTTGGTCACGATAACGCTGGCCGGCTGTGACGCGCTGTCTACGGCGCCCAACTACGGCGGCCTGAGCATCGCAGGGTTCAACTACACCCCTTACAACCTGGTCCGCTTTGTCATCACCGACCGGTATGGCAACCGCGCAGGCGGTGGAGGTGACCTGCCGCCCGGCTCCGGCGAGGGCAGACTTAGCTGCTGCTACAAGCTGAAGGGGACAGAGTTCACGGTGAAGTGGATTGTCTTCGATCAGGATGAATTTCTGAAGGATCCATACGGACCTCTCCAGAAGATTCACAAGACCACCGAAGTACACCTGCCGCCCACCAAGATATCGGGTGATTTGGGCTCGATCGTACTCGGCTTGCATTTCTACCCCGATGACCACATCGAGTTCGAGTTCCGGACGGATCTGCGTGGTACGCGAATCTTCTACGACGACGTCTGGGACTGGCTTCGCAAGACTCACGGACCGCTTCTCAATCCCCGTCAAGAGCATGAAAGTGTGGTGTTTCGTCGAGCCGCAAGGCTTGCGGCCGAAGGCTGGAACAAGTACCGATTTGCCGATACAGCGGATCTACAGCAGTACGCCTACTTCACGCTGTTGAATCCGAACTTCGACCAGCATCCGGCGGTACGGCAGATCATCGAAGAGACCAAGGGTCGGCCGGGCGCGTTCGGCGAGGCCATGGAAGCGTTGCCCGCGTCGGTCGCGGCGGCCCTGAGGCGTAGCAACGTGGAACAGGCGGCACCAAGGAGCAAGCCATGAATAGAAGACTAAGAACTGCAATCGCTGCGCTCGGACTCTTGGTCACGATAACGCTGGCCGGCTGTGACGCGCTGTCTACGGAGCCCAACTACGGCGGCCTGAGCATCGCTGGGTTCAACTACACCCCTTACAACCTGGTCCGCTTTGTCATCACCGACCGGTATGGCAACCGCGCAAGCGGTGGAGGTGACCTGCCGCCCGGCTCCGGCGAGGGCAGACTGAGCTGCTGCTACAAGCTGAAAGGGACGGAGTTCACGGTGAAGTGGGAGGTCTATGACGCAGATGAAGCAATTCTTTCCCTCCGCGCTAAGCAGCCGATCAAAGTCACCCAAAAGAGCGCGGCAGTTCGCATGCCGCCCACCAAGATATCGGGTGATTTGGGCTCACTCGTACTCGGCTTGCACTTCTACCCCGATGACCACATCGAGTTCGAGTTCCGGACGGATCTGCGGGGTACGCGCATCTTCTACGGCGCTATTGATGAATGGCTGCTGAAGAAGCAAGGGAAGTCGTTCAACGACACGATGGAAGACTGGGTCGCATTCCGCAGAACCGCGAGGATCGCCGGTGAAGGGTGGACCAAGTACCGGTTCACCAACACGGAGGATCTCAAGCAGTACGTGTACTACACGCTTTTGGTGAATCCGAACTTTGACCAGCATCCGGCGGTACGGCAGATCATCGAGGAAACCAACGGTCAGCCGGGCGCCTTTGGCGAAGCCATGGACAACATTGCACCGAAGATCCTGGAAGAACTGAAAGGCGACCAGTTTAAGCCGTCCCCGGCAGGAGACTTTGATGACTAACACGACGTCACTCGACTCAGTAGACCGAACGCCGAGCCGAGTATTGGACGGCATGATGGCCGCCCATAAGCCCTACAAGGCGGACGACTGTATTCCGTGCGGCGCAGTCGCAAGGATGGGGTTCTTCTTCGACGGTTTCGGGCGCCATCGCGACATCGACGATCCGGCAACATCTCGCTACTCGAACATCTGCCGCCTATGGGAAGCGCATCGCGATAATCTGGATCGGCGTCGAGAGAAAATGCCGAATCAGTTTTGGTATCCCTTTTACTACTCCGGACTCGGTACGCCGCTAAACAAGGACGCCGAAAACAACGAGATAGTGTCAGCCGCAGCCAAGGCTGCGGCCGGATCGGCGGGAGCGGCCGCGGACATACTCCAGAAAGCCGCGCGGGACGTCAGCGGCGTGTCCAGGATGGGTGATATCGAGAAGGCGCGCAAGCGGGCCCGGCAAGCGCTGATCGATGCGCTGGACGAGATGTCGTGGCGTCCCATTGCACAGACCTTCGAAGACGCCATTGCGCACGCAAGAACGTTGCCCGACAAGACGATCAGGGTGCTGCAACTGGCCGCGGAACGGCGCTGGGTGAGGCGGGCCATGGCAGCGGGGCGGGCGGCCATGTACGACATCAAGAAGAATCCGCTGAAGGCCGCAGTTGTATTTGCGAAAGCCATTTCTGTTGACGTCGTCCTTGATGCCATTCCTTTTGTCAGGGATAGCCGATTTGCCGCAATGGTGTTCGGAACGGGCGTCGAAGACCGGCTCAATGCCGCGCTGAAACAGTTCGAGAATGCCTATCGTGACGTAAAGACCAACGCCGGAAAAGTCCAACGCATCGAGGTATCGGTGTTCGCGGCGGACCGTGGCTGTGTGATCGCGCGTGCCTTCGTCAATGAACTCGTGCGCAAGTACAAGGGCCGCAGTGATCTCGATCTCCGGATGGTGCCTGTCGGCGAGAAGGGTGACCCGATCGAGATCCGCTTTCTCGGACTGCTCGACGCAGTGTCCTCGATCATGGCCGAGAACGAGCTGGTTGGCATTCTGCCATTCGTCGGCATGATCAAACAGCATCATGGTGACCGCGAACTCGCGGTGCCCGCGGCGGTTCAGAAATGTGTGCACTTCGCGGCTGCCCATGAACTGCGTTTCTACCAACGGCTCGACAGCCTGGAGAAGACGCGCGGCGAACAGTACCTTTATCCCGGCACGAGCGAGGACATCACTGGCGGCGCACCGCCAGGCTCGTTGGGCTTTAGGGCCGAACTGCAGCGTGTGGTCCTGCGAGACATGCTGCACGAGGGCTTGATGGCTGGCTCGATGCTAGACACGATGGAAGACTTGGAGAGACACAAGCTCTGGACTTACGAGAAATTCACCCTGGCCGCCCCCCTCTCGAACGGCAAGACGAACCACAGGATTCCCGATCTCATCGACGCGTATCGCAAACTGGTGCCGCGCGAGCGGGGTCTCAACTTTCAGGCACACATGGAAGTGTTCCTTCGCTGGCTCGCCGTCCGCTACCAGTCGCCCGAGTTCCGCAAGACAACGACCGCCCATACTGACGAAATCAAGCGACAGCATGTCGAGCGCGCACAAGAGATCAGGGCGGCGCAAGCGGCCTACAACGAGGAACGTCGCCGCTTGCCGGCCGATCGTGTTGCGATGGGCAAGGCACTTGCCAGGTTGCACGCCGCGCGCGAGGCGCAGGTCCTCGCCTTGCCGGGTACCGTGCTTCAGCTGCAACAGCCCATCGTGGGCGTCTGGGAGCGTATCGAGACTGAAGCGGCCGAACAGGTGCGGCAGCGTGCCGCCCATGAGAGTCTCAAGCGATCCGCAGAGAAGATCCGACAGATGTCGAACGACGCGGATTTCTCGGTTCGCCAGGAAATAGAAAGTGCCGCCGACGCCGTGGAGTCCATGCTGATGAGTCAGGAGGCCCTGGCGCTCGTGCAGGCATGGAAAGACGGCCTGTCTGGCAAGCATCCGCTGCCGGATGAAGTCATGATGCTCTTCGACATGCTGGTGCACGACACGATGTTGACCAGTTGGCACGATCATGTGCTGTCGTCAACGCTGTACTTCAGGACCCGTGCCACGGATACGCTGGGTGAGACCGATGACTTGGCCGAAGCCATGCAGCGGCAGCGCGACGACATGCGCGCTCGGCGCGCCGAGCAGATGCCGAGGATGGCACCGCCTGTGACGCGGCCCTCCGCAGGCTCAGGCGTCGCGCCGCGGAGGCAATGATGTCCGGGATCATCAGGGAAGGCGACCGCTTGAGCCAAGGCGGAGTGGTGCTGCGTGGCGGGGGCCGGATGTTCATGGGGCGTGCGTTGGCACGCCGTTCCGACCCGGTGCAGTGCGATGTGCACGGCTACAACTACATCGCCGAGGGCAATCCAGACATTCGCGATGGAGACCTTGAAGTGGCCGAGGACGGTCATCGATGTGCCTGTGGCTGCAGGCTGATCTCCTCATTGGCCAACAGCGGCTCGCGTTAGGACAGAGATGGCAGTTGATCTTTCGCGCTTGCCGGAGGAAGTACCCGTTCCAGAGGCCAGGCCATCACTCCTCGTCTGGTCGATGATCTTCATCGTGCTTGTGCTGTCTGGCTCCGCCTCCGCGCTGTGGCTCTGGCCCAGACAAGCTACGCCGCCCACAGCCTGGTTCTGGATCTCGGTCGTCTTGCTCCCGCTGTGTCTGGCCGGTGCCCTGGTACTGCGACACTTCGCCCGCATCGAAGGCCAGAAGAACCAGGCGCTGGCCATGAACACGGCGGTCAGGGCATTCCGCAACGCAGTATTCAAGGTGGCCAGCACGCCGTTGGCGGTGCTGTCTTCCGCATACATCGTGGACGTGGATGAAGCTGACAACGCGTTGGACGTCATCAGGCAACCTGCCGTGAAACGCACGCGCCAGTCCCTGCATTCGCGCGAGCGGATACAGGCTCGCGTACTGGACCCCTTGGCGGCGGCGTTGACTGTGGATGACAGGGCGCGCCAGAAGGCCACGCTGTCATGGGTACTCAAGTCACTGCTGGCGTCGGCTGCCGACAAGCTGGAGACGATTCCTCCGAGCATTCCGGTAACGATCCAACTCGATATTCGGTCGGTGCTCGATCAGTCGGACCTCCAGGAGGTTTGGCGGCAGCTTCCTTCATCGGTACGTTCGCCCAGACTCGTGGGCGATCCCGTGTTCGCGCCGACCGGCGGGCTGTGGCTGGTCGACGCGTGGCTCGACCGTGCCGCGTCTGAAGTGCGGGATGTCGTCAGCATGCTCGTCAGCGTCTGCCTGAGCGAGGTCCGCGAGGCAGACCCGCAGTCTGGTAGTTGCGAGGCAGCGTCGATACTTCTGGCGTGCCCGGAGGACCTCGCGTTGCGGCTGGGGCTCTCCATTGACGGGTGGCTCCATCGTCCGCAGCAATGCAACGGCATGTCGATGGAGCAGGCGTTGGGCTATGCGCTGAAATGGGGCCGGGTCGAAGCCCAGGCGATAGGCGGCGTCATCAGCGCTGGCCTGCAACAGGAGACCGCCTCGCAGCTGCGTATCGGCATGCATAAGGCGGGACGCTCGGAGCGTAATGCGGCTTCCGCGGATGTTGTGCTCGACACGATGGTCGGCGATGCCGGGCTTGCCGCGCCATGGCTCGCTGCCACCTTGGCATTGGCGGAGGCAAAGCAATCGGGAAGGCCGTGCATCGTTGCCACGCAGGATGAGCAACGCACCTTGCTGGCGGTCTTGGTGCCCTTTGCACATGAAGAGCAGGAAGGTAGGTGAAATGTTCAAGTTTCGTGTCGACGTAATTTCGTATGTGCTGGTGGCAGTCGTCATGGGTACCGTCATCTGGTACAAGGGCGATACCCTCGGGCTGGAATCGGAAACCCAGCGAGCCGCTGCAATCAGCGTACTGTGCGGCTTGCTGCTGCTGGTTGCGCTCTATTTCGGCTTCGAGAGCCGGCGTGACGAGGCCCAGGCGGCGCAGCGCCTGGCCAGGCTGCTTCGCCAGAATGCCGATCAGCTCGACGGCACTACGCAGTCACTGATCCTTGGCAAAGAAGACACACGTCGCAATGCGCAAGAGGTTGCCGACCTGGAAGCGCTGTGCCGACGACTGAAGGACGAGGAGGGCTGGCGGTGGCGGTATCGCCGGCCCTGGCTGCTGCTGACAGGGGACGATGCGGCGCTGGATCGGCTCCTTCCCGGCTTCGGGCATGGCAGTTGGTTGCTGACGCCCGACGCGGTGTTGCTGTCCCACAGGCCGGTCGAGGAAGGCACCGTGGACGCGCCATGGCTGAAGCGGTTGTGTCAATGCAGGCGACGACGTCCTGTTGACGCGGTTGTCATCGTGACAGACGGCAATCTGGCAGTACCCGAACCCCGGCGGAGTTCGCCTGCGTGGCGACACGTAGCGTCGCGTATCGCAGCCGTGCTTCGTTGGTCGGCACCGACCTTCATGCTTGAGGTTGCCATGACCGCCCGGCGTTCAGGAGAAGACTCTGCTACGCCCATCGTGGCTTGTGAATGCGGTGAGGAAACGGGTACGGGAGACCTGTCTCGAATGTTGCTGACGGTTCGGGACCAACTTGCGTCGCGCAGCCTCTCGCAAAGGATGGGTAGCCAACCTCGAAGCTATCTGGCGCGCCTGTCGCAACGGCTCGATCATCGCGCGGACGCCCTTGCGGCATGGCTGTCGCAGAACGCGGCTCAGCGGCGTCGGGCCGTCCACGGCATAGTGTTTGCGCCATATCCCCCTGGTCCGGCGACCTCCACCACGGAAGTCGAGACAGATTCGTTTCTCTGGCAATACCTCACCGAAGCAGCACGCCGCCACCCCGGCCGCCGGACGGTCTGGCATCCGCTGACGATTGCCGCCGGCGTGACCACGGCAGCCGTGGGCCTCTGGACCACCGCCATGCTTCTCTCCGCCGTCCAGAACCACCACGACCTCCGCACCGCCCGCCAGGCAGTGCAAGCCCTCCACACCGCGAGAACCAACCCCGAAACCCGCCTCCAGGCCCTCGACACCCTCCAGCAACACATCCAGCGCTACGAACACCGCCTGCAGAACTCGGCCCCTCTGTTCACCCGTTTCGGCATGAACCGCGACGCCGAGGCGCTAGCCGCGCTCTGGAAGCCCTACGCAGCCGCCAGCCATGCCGTGCTGGTCACGCCCGTGGTGCAGGACATGGAGGCGACGCTGGTCGATCTGGCGCAGTTGCAGGTCCAGGGCCTGACCGACGAGACCAGCCGCTGGGCGCTCGATGGCCGGGACACCCTGAAGGCCTACCTGATGCTGGTCCACCCCGAGCGGGTCGAGCCCGACTTCCTCGCCCAACAGCTCGCCCGGCACTGGTCCACCGAAGCCCGGATCACGCCGGGCCGGAAGCAGGATCTGGCCGAGCGCTTGGCCCGGTTCTATGCCGATCATCTGCGGGTCCATCCCGACTGGCGGGTCACGCCGCGCGCAGAACTGGTGGCCGGGGCGCGCCAGACGCTGCTGGCGGTAATCGGCGAGCGCAACGCGGTGGATACGATCTATCAGACGATTCTCGAAGGCGCCGGGCGTAAGTATCCCGACCTGACCCTGGCCGCGCTCGCCGCGGGCACCGATACCCGGGGCCTTGTCCGTGCCACCGGCGCCGTGCCCGGCGTCTTCACGCGGCAGGGCTACGAGGGCTACGTCGAGGCGGCGATCGAGAAAGCCACCCGCAGCCAGGACGTCGCCCACGACTGGGTGCTGACCGACGGTCAGGCGGAGGCCGCGCCATCGTCGCCCCAACCGTCAACTTCAGCCGATGCCTTGCGCGATGCCCTCGCGCAGCGCTACTTCGCCGACTATGCCGAGCATTGGCAGCAGTTCATGAACGGGTTGCAGTGGGAGCCGGCCACCACGCTGCCGGGCGTGGTCGACCAGCTCAAGCTGCTGGCCGACGCGCGGCAGTCGCCGGTGATCGCGCTCATGAAGTCGCTCGCCTACCAGGGCGGCGCCGGGGCGCGCAAGGATTCGCTATCGGACACGCTGGTCGCCAAGGCCCAAGGCATCCTGGGCCGCAAGGACGAGGCGCCGGAAACCGTCCGCCCTGACCCCGCCGGCCCGCTCGGCGCGGCCTTCGGGCCGGTGCTGCGGCTGGCCGGGCAGCCGTCCACCGGCAATACGGGCGGCAGCGAACTGAGCCTGCAGCGCTATCTGGACCGTGTCACGGCGGTGCGGCTGCGCCTGCAGCAGATGACCCAGAGCGCCGACGCCAACGCGCTGGCGCGCCAGATGGCGCAGTCGCTGTTCCAGGGCAAAGGGTCCGATCTGGCCGACACGCAGGCGTACGCGCGGCTCATGGCGGCCAGTCTCGGCGCCGAATGGGCCGGCATGGGCGAGACGCTGTTCGTGCGCCCGGTCGTGCAGGCCGAGCAGTCGGTGCTGCAGCCCGCGCAGGCGAGTCTCAACGAGGCATGGCGCCGATCGATCGCGCTGCCGTGGCAACGCGCGTTCGCCGGCCGCTATCCGTTCGCGGCGACCGCCAACGACGCGTCGCTGCCCGAGCTGGCCCGCTACATCCGGCCGCAAAGTGGCCTGATCAACACGTTCCTGCTGGCCGAACTGGCCGGCGTGCTGGCGCTGCAGGGCGACCAGTGGGTGCCGGTGGGCAGCGGCACCGGGCTGACGTTCGACCCGGCGTTCCTGAAGTCGATCAACACGCTGCAGCGCATCGGCGCCCATCTGCTGGTGCAGGGCGAGCCGCGCTACCAGTTCGAACTGCGCCCGATCCCGACGCCGGGCCTGACCGACACCCGGCTGACCCTGGATCGCCAGACGCTGCACTACTACAACCAGCGCGAGACCTGGCAGGCGATGTCGTGGCCGGTGGCCAACCTGCAGGAACCGCGCACGCTGCTGCAATGGCAGACCGAGCGGGCTGGCACGAACAAGACGCTGGAGATCGAGGGCGTCTGGGCGTGGGTGCGGATGCTGGAACACGCACGCGTGACGCCGATCGACAGCGCCACGGTGCAGTTGACCTTCCACGCGCGACCCGACACCGGCGATACCAGCCCGGGCATGGCAAAGCCCAAGCCCGAAACCGCCGAGCCCCCCGACAGCGCCGCCAGCCTGCTCCCGCGCGCCGAGCGCGTCGCCGCACCGGCCACGCTCGTCCATCCGATCCACTACCAGATGCGCACGGCCGTCGGCCGGGGCCCGCTGGAAGCGCTGGAACTGCGCGATTTGCGTCTGCCGGAGCGGATCTTTGTGGATCGGGCGGCGGTGCCAGCGCGACCTTTGAACTCAGGTAGCAGCACCCTGCGGCCACGGCCAAACGGCTTCCAGCGTTCCAGGGATGGGGGTCACGACTCCGACGTCGTCAGCGCCTTCTCCAGTTCGTCGAACACCCGCGCCGTGGCGCCCTTGGCCGCCAGCGAGAACAGCAGCAGCGAGTGGGCGGTGACCTGGTAGACGTCGCCGGACTGGAACACCGGCAGTTCGTCGCGCACGGCCATGTTGGTGTCGATCAGGCAGGTCCATTCGTCCTCGCCGGGGATGTCCGGCAGTGCGAAGTTCACTGGCTCGTGGTGTGCGTTGACCACCAGCAGCACCGTGGCGTCCGACGCCGGCTTGCGGATGCCCGACGTGCGCGCGCGGCCGTCCAGCACCAGCCCGAAGCAGCGCATGTTGCCGTCGTCCCATTGCTCGGGCGTCAGGTCGTCGCCGGTCGGGGACAGCCAGCGCACGTCGGCCACCTGCGTGGCCTCGTCCAGGTCGCCTGAGAGGAAGCGGCTGCGGCGCAGCACGGGCAGCTTGCGGCGCAGCGTGATCAGGTTCTGCACGAACGCGGTCAGCGCCTGGCCGTCCTCGGTGCGGTCCCAGTCGACCCAGCTTATCTCGTTGTCCTGGCAGTAGGCGTTGTTGTTGCCCTGCTGGGTGCGGCCGAATTCGTCGCCCGCGCACAGCATCGGCGTGCCCTGCGACAGCAGCAGCGTGGCCAGCAGGTTGCGCTTCTGGCGCTCGCGCAGCGCGATGATGTCGGGGTTGTCGGTCGGCCCCTCGGCGCCGCAGTTCCAGGCGTTGTTGTCCGAGCTGCCGTCGCGGTTCTCCTCGCCGTTGGCGTCGTTGTGCTTGTCGTTGTACGAGACCAGGTCGTGCAGCGTAAAGCCGTCGTGCGCGGTGACAAAGTTGACGCTGGCCCACGGGCGCCGGCCACGATGGTCGAACAGGTCCGCCGACGCGGTGAGCCGCCGCGCCAGTTCCGGCGCCATGCCCTCGTCGCCCTTCCAGAACCGGCGCGCGGTGTCGCGGAACTTGTCGTTCCACTCGCCCCAGCCCGGCGGGAAGTTGCCCACCTGGTAGCCGCCGGGGCCGCAGTCCCATGGCTCGGCAATCAGCTTCACGCTGGACAGGATCGGGTCCTGCCGGCATGCCTTCAGGAAGCCGCTCTCGTAGTCGAATCCCTGCGGCTCGCGCGCCAGGATGGTCGCCAGGTCGAAGCGGAAGCCGTCGATCCGCATCTCGGTGACCCAGTAGCGCAGGCTGTCGGTCACCATCTGCAGCACGCGCGGGTGCGACAGGTTCACGGTGTTGCCCGTGCCCGTGTCGTTGATGTAGTAGCGCTTCTGGTCGGGCAGCAGGCGGTAGTACGACGCATTGTCGATGCCCCGGAACGACAGCGTCGGCCCGCGCTCGCTACCCTCGGCGGTGTGGTTGTAGACCACGTCCATGATCACTTCCAGCCCCGCCTGGTGAAAGCGGTCGATGGTCTGCTTGATCTCCTGCACGTTGCCGGCCTTGCCGGACAGGAAGCGCTGGTCAGGCGCAAAGAAGCCGATCGTGTTGTAGCCCCAGTAGTTGGTCAGGCCCTTGTCCAGCAGGTGGCTGTCGTTGACAAAGGCGTGCACCGGCAGCAGTTCCACGGTGGTCACGCCCAGGCTCTTCAGATAGTCGATCACCGGCTGCTGGCCCAGCCCGGCAAACGTGCCCTGCAGCGGCTTGGGCACCAGCGGGTGCCGCTTGGTATAGCCGCGCACATGTGCCTCGTAGACCACGCTCTGGTCCCACGGCACGCGGCTGGCCAGCGGGTGCTCCCAACTGAACGCCTGATCCACCACCACGCACTTGGGCATGAAGGCCGCGCTGTCGCGGGTGTCGAAGCTCAGGTCTTCCTCGGGCGCGCCAATCGTGTAGCCGAACACGGCGTGGTCCCACTTCAGCTCGCCCACGTACGCCTTGGCGTACGGGTCCAGCAGCAGCTTGTTCGGGTTGAAGCGGTGCCCCTCCTCGGGCGCATAGGGGCCGTGGACGCGGTAGCCGTAGACGGTGCCCGGCGCCAGCCCGTCGATCCGGACGTGCCAGATCTCGTCGGTGAATTCGGGCATGTCGATCCGGTCGATCTGCTCGCGGCCGTCGGCGTCGAACAGGCATAGTTCGACGCGCGTGGCGTGAGCCGAAAACAGGGCGAAGTTGACGCCGCTGCCGTCCCAGGTGGCTCCCAGGGGAAAGGGGTGGCCCTCGCTGATGCGCGATTGCTGCATGGTGGTTCTCTCCGCTTGACTGTGCGTGTTGCCGGAAGGCGTGCCTTCGGAAGAGCCCTCCCAAGCAGGAGCCATGCCGGTTCGCGCCCCGCGCCGGCGCAAGGCGAATTGCAAGAATTGCGCGCGCCATCATGCACACCCGGCCGTCCCGACGCCTTTTTTTCAACCGGACGCGCCTGCGCGGCGGCGCCGGCCGCTACACCACCAGATGCAGGCCGATGCCCGTCATGGCGCCCACCGCGTTGACCACGGCCGCCGTGCCGCCATGGTGGATCATGTGGCCGGCGCCGGGAGTGAGCACCAGCACGCTGTGCGGGATGTCGCGGTGCAGCCGCTCGCTCTGCCGGGCGGGGTCGACGACGTGGTCTTCCTCGCCGGCCAGCACCGTGACCGGCATGGTCAGGTGCGGGTACAGGCGGTGCAGCGTCTCCACGGCCGGCACCAGGAACGTGGCGTCCTCCGATGCGGCGCGGATCTGGCTGGGCCGCAGGATCAGCTCGCGCGGCACCACGTCCAGATAGTCGTCGGGCACCGGCCAGGGCGCGAACATCGTGCGCACGGCCCGCCTCAGCAGCGCCCGCCACGCCAGCGGTAGCGCGGTATGGCCCAGCACGTCGCCCACGCCGGGCACCGCGCCGGGCAGGTTGAGCCAGACGTCGGGCCGGGCCGTGGGGTAGTAGTAGCCGGACATCAGCACCAGCCCCGCCACGTCGGCCGGGGCGCGCAGCCCCATCGCCACGGCCACCAGCGTGCCCCACGAATGGCCGACGATGACCGGATGCTCCACGCCCAGCCAGCCCAGCGCCTTCCACAGCAGCGCGGCCTGCGCCTGGGGCGTCCAGCGCCGCAGGCGGGGCCGCTGGCTGTAGCCAAAGCCGGGCCGGTCGATGGCGATCACGCGGTGGCGGCGCGCCAGCGCGTCCACCAGCCCGCTGGCGATGAAGTCTTCCAGCTGCACGCCGTTGCCGTGCAGCAGCACCACGGCCGGCCCCTGGCCGCGCTCCAGATAGTGCAGGCAGACGCCGTCCACTTCCAGGAAGCGGCCGACGGGAAAGTGTTCGCGCTCGGCCTGGCGCGCGCGATGGCGCACCCAGAGCGCGGTGGCGGCGCCGGCCGCGACCACCGTGGCAAGGCTTGCCAGCAGGCCGCGGTGGCCGGTCGACGAAGGCGGGGAGTGGTTGGAATCTGACATGGCGGCAATGGCTGCGAAGGCTGCGATGGCGGCAAGATGAACGTGGGATTCCGGTTTGTCTCGCAATCGATATGCCAGCGGGCCGGCAACGGCCTGCGCCGCGCTGGCCGCCCGGCCCGATGGCGTGGCGTGCAATCCATGGACGCACGCGGTGCAGTAACTACAGCGGCTGGCGCCCCCGGCGGCGGTGCGGCCGGGGCCGCCCGGTGTGGTGCGGATTTTGCTGCGCACCGGCTTGTCGCCACCCGCCATCCATCATGACCCTGACGCTTCCCGCCGCGCTGATGCGCATCCTTGAGGACCGCTTCGGCGTCACGCGCCTGCGGCCCGGCCAGGCCGACGTCCTGCGCAGCGTGCTCGACGGCCGCGACACCATCGCCGTGATGCCCACCGGCAGCGGCAAGTCGCTCTGCTTCCAGCTACCGGCGCTGGTCAGCGACGGGCTCACCGTGGTGGTGTCGCCGCTCATTGCGCTGATGCAGGACCAGGCCACCAAGCTCGGCAACCTGGAACTGGCGCCGGCCGTGCTCAACAGCGCCGTGGGCGACGCCGCGCTGGCGGATCTGGCCCGCCGCCGCGAGCGCATCCTGCTGACCACGCCCGAGCAGCTCGAAGACCCCGAGGTGGTCGATACGCTGCGCCGCAACCGCGTGGCGCTGTTCGTGGTTGACGAGGCGCACTGCATCTCCCAGTGGGGCCACGACTTCCGCCCCGCCTACCTGGGCCTGCGCGACGCCGCCAAGGCGCTGTCGCGCCCGCCGCTGCTGGCGCTGACCGCCACGGCCACCGACGCGGTCATCCAGGACATCGTGCAGGAACTGGGCATGCGCCAGCCGCGCATCGTGCGGGCGCCGTTGTACCGGCCGAACCTGCACTATGCCGTGGAGCATGTGTCGGGCGATGCCGGGCAGCTGGACGCCGTGCGCCGGCTGGTGGGCCGCGAAGCCGGGCAGGGCGGGGCCGGCATCGTCTACACGGCCACCGTGGCCATGGCCGAGCAGTTGCACGGGCTGCTGCGCGAAGCGGGCGTCGAGGCCGCGCTCTATCACGGCCGGCGCACCGCCGCCCAGCGGCGCGCGGCGCAGGACGCGTTCATGACCGGCCAGGCCGCCGTGATGGTGGCGACCAATGCCTTCGGCATGGGGATCGACAAGCCCGACGTGCGCTTTATCGTGCACGCGCAGTCGCCAGGCAGCCTGGACGCCTACTACCAGGAATCGGGCCGCGCCGGCCGCGATGGCGCGCCGGCGCGCTGCACGCTGGTGTTCGACGAGCGCGACCGGCGCATCCACCAGTTCTTCCTGGCCGGCCGCTACCCGGCGGCCACGGACCTGCACCGCATGGCCCTGGCCGTGCAGGACGCGCCGCTGGCGCTGCCGGCGCTGGCCACGGCGCTGCCCGATATCGGCGTGCGGCGGCTGCAGGTTGGCATGCGGATGCTGCGCGACTTCGGCATCGTGGCGCGCGACCGCGCCGGCCGCTTCGCGCTGCGCGACCCGGCCGCGGCCGGCGTCGACGTGATTGCCGCCCGCTACGCAGCGCGCAGCCGCGAGGACCACGCCACGCTGCAGGCGATGCTGGACTACGCACGCAGCGGCGGCTGCCGCTGGGCCACGCTGCTGGCCTACTACAGCGAGGCGTTCGCGCAGGCGCGTTGCGGCACCTGCGATAGCTGCCGCCGCATGGACGAACTGGCACAGCCGGCCGCCGCCGCGCCGCCGGCGCCCGAAAAACGTCCCGCATCCACGCCGGTGACCGGCCCCGCCTTTGCCACCGGCGACGCGGTGCGCGCCCGGCGCTTCGGCGCGGGCGTGGTCAATGCCGTGTCGGACGAATGGGTCGAGGTGCGCTTTCCGGACGACAGCGTGCGGCGCTTTCTGCCGCATTTCCTGCGGGCGGTGGCGGCGGAACGCCGGCGCGCCGCGTGATCCCCCGGCCGTGGGGTGCCGGCGCCGGCCGGTGACCCGGCGCGGGCAATTGTGCAAGAATGTCGCCGGTCAAGATCGCATCGGCAACGGAAGTGGGCGTTTTCAAATTTTTCCGCAAGCGCAAGCCGGTACCGGCCGTCCCGCCGAGGACGCCGCCGGGCGCCGCGCCTGCGCTCTACGTCCAGGACACCACCAGCTCCTACGAACGCGTGTTCAACCGCGTGATGGCGACGGTGGTGGGCATCTCCGAGGAGGAGGCGTCCGAGATCCTGGCGATGGTCAACCGCAGCGGCTCCGACGGCCTGAACATGGCCGGCTACTTCGAGCAGGTGTACGCGGCGTACTTCCGCGGCCGCGACTGGACCTGGACCGAGTACGACCAGTGGGCGCGCATCTTTGCCGAAATGGGCGCGTATCCGTCGCACTGGACCGATATCGACCAGCCCGCCAAGCCCCGCACCCGCACCGAGGAACTGCTCGCGCAGCGCGTGGGCGACATTCGCGCGTTCCTGGACGGCCGGGGCGTCGAGTATCCGCCGCACGCCGCCAAGGCGCAGCTCGTGGCGCTGGCCGAGGTCACGCCGGGGCTGGAGGATTCCACCCTCTGGCAGGCCGTGCTGGCCACGCGCCGGCAGGATGCGCAGGCCGCCGCCGAACGGCGTCCGCGCCTGCTCTACGACCTGCTGATCCGCACCATCGCCTACCGCGCCAAGAGCGAGCGCGACGCCGAGCGCGCCAAGGCGGCCGGCGTCAAGCGCTTCGACCTGATGCTGACCATCGAGGCCGACCGTCCCTTCGTGGAAGTGGCGCGCAAGAAAAGCCCGTCGGCCGTGCCGCCTTTCTTTCCCAACGATTTCACGCTGCTGCGCCCGATCATCGAGAACGGCGAGCCGGGCGGCCGCTAGGCTGCGCCGGCGCGCCTACAGCACGCCGCGCGCCCGCAGCGCCGCCACGTCCTGCTCGCCCAGCCCCAGGCACTCGCGCAGCACCTCGTCGGTGTGCTGGCCCAGCGCGGGCGGTGCGTGGCGCAGCGTGGGCGGCGTGTCCGACAAGCGCAGCGGGCTGGCCGTGCTGCAGATCCGGTTGATGGGGTCGGACGCCGGCTGCGCCCCGTCGGCGTAACGGTACTGCTCCACGCGCAGGCCCCGGTGCCGCACCTGTTCGTCCGCGAACGCCTGGCCGATGTCGTTGATCGGCCCGCACGGCACCGACGCCGCCTCCAGCAGGGCAATCCACTCATGCGTGGGCTTGCCGCGCGTCACCGCGTTCATCATCGGGATCAGCGTCGCCCGATGCGTGACACGGGCGCTGTTGGTGGCGTAGCGCGCGTCGTGCGCCCAGTCCACATCGGCCACCTCGCAGAAGCGTGCGAACTGCCCGTCGTTGCCGATCGCCAGCAGCATCTTGCCGTCCTGCGTCGGAAAGTCCTGGTACGGCACGACGCTGGGATGCACGTTGCCCTGCCGCGCGGGCACCACGCCCGCGTTCAGGTAGCCGGCGCCCTGGTTGGCCAGCACGGCCATGGCCACGTCCAGCAGCGCGATGTCGATGCGCTGGCCGCGCCCCGTGTGGTGCCGCGCTTCCAGCGCGCCCAGGATGGCCGTGGTGGCGTACATGCCCGTGAACACGTCGATCACGGCCACGCCCACGCGCAGCGGCCCTTCGCCGGGCTCGCCATCGGGCTGGCCCGTGATGCTCATCAGCCCGCTCATCGCCTGCACCAGCAGGTCGTAGCCGGGCCGCGCCGCATAGGGCCCGGTCTGGCCGAAACCCGTGATCGAGCAGTAGATCAGGCGCGGATTCAGCGCGGCCAGCGTGTCGTAGTCCAGCCCGTAGCGCTTCAGCCCGCCGGTCTTGTAGTTCTCGATCACCACGTCGCTGCGCGCCGCCAGCTCGCGCACCAGCCGCTGGCCGTCGGGCGTGGCGATGTCCACGGTCACCGATCGCTTGTTGCGGTTGCACGCGGCAAAGTAGCTGGCCTGCGGCGTGGGGCCGTCGTCGCCGTGCAGGTACGGCGGGCCCCAGTGGCGCGTGTCGTCGCCCGCGCCGGGCTTCTCGATCTTGATCACGTCGGCGCCCAGGTCGGCCAGGTTCTGGGTACACCAGGGGCCGGCCAGCACGCGCGACAGGTCCAGCACGCGCAGATGGCTCAGCGCGCCGGTGCGCGCGGACGGCGGCGGCAGGCCGGGCGAGGCGGCGGCCGACGTCATGCCGGCGCCTGGTCGACCGGCGCGAACACCGGCACCGGCGCGCCGCCGTCGGTCTCGGCAAACCGCACCCTGACGCGCTGGCCGATGCGTACCGTGTCCAGGTCGGTATCGACGATGTGGGTCATCATCGTGATGCCCTCGTCGAGCTTCACGTAGGCGATGCAGAACGGATGCGGGCCGGCGCGGCGCGTGATGCTGAACGAGTAGATCTCGCCCAGGCCGCTGGCGGTCTTCCAGTCGGTATCGCCCAGGCAGAACGGGCACAGCGCGCGCGGGTACCAGTGGGGCTTGCCGCACGCCTTGCAGTGGCGCACCAGCAGCTTGCCGTCGCGGGCGGCCTGCCAGAACGCGGCGTTGTCGGGCAACTCGTCCGGGGCCTTGTGGACGGTGGGAATGTAGGGAGTGGTCATGGTAGGCGTCCGGGCTATTCGCGTTCGAGGATCAGGGTGGCGGAGCCGTGGCGCGAGCCCATGTAGCCGCCCGTGCCCTGCGCCAGCGCCAGCTGGCAGTTCCTGACCTGCACGGCGGGATGGGCCTCGCCGCGCAGCTGGCGCACGGCCTCGATCACCTTGGTGATGCCGCCGCGGTTGGCCGGGTGGTTGTTGCACAGGCCGCCGCCGTCGGTGTTGACCGGCATCCGGCCAACGCCGGCGATCAGGTTGCCGTCCATCACGAACCGGCCGCCTTCGCCCTTGCGGCAGAACCCCAGGTCTTCCAGCTGCATCAGCACGGTGATCGTGAAGCTGTCGTAGATCGACGCGTACTGGATGTCCGACGGCTTGACGCGGGCTTCCTCGAACGCTGCCGCGCCCGATACGCGCGCGGCGGACCACGACAGGTCCACCTCGCCGCCCAGCAGCCCCTTCACGTGCTCGCCGGCGCCCAGCACCTTGATGCGCGGGCGGTTCAGCTTCGCGGCGATTTCCGGGCGGGCCACGACCAGCGCGCCGCCGCCGTCGGACACCACGCAGCAGTCCAGCCGGTGCAGCGGGTCGGAGATCATCGGCGAATTCAGCACGTCCTCGACGGTCACCAGTTCGCGCAGCATCGCGTTGGGGTTGTGCTGCGCATGGTGCGACGCCGCCACCTTGATCCACGCGAGCTGTTCCGGCGTGGTGCCGAACTCGTGCATGTGGCGCTGCGCCACCATCGCGTAGAGATTGACTGTCACCGGGCTGTACGGCGCCTCGAACGGCTGGTCGGGCAGGTTGGCGCCCCAGTTGCGCGCCTGCGTGCCGCTGGAGCCCTCGGAGCGCGGCCGGCCAGCCAGCGTGATCAGTGCCACGTCGCACTTGCCGGCGGCGATGGCCTGCGCGGCGTGCGACACGTGCGCGATATACGATGAGCCGCCCATCTCGCTGGAGTCGACGTGGCGCACGTTCAGGCCCAGGTAGTCGACCATGTTGACCATGCCAAGCCCGGGCGCGTCGCCGGCGCAGAAGTAGCCGTCGACGTCGGCCAGCGTCAGGCCGGCGTCCTGCAGCGCGCCGCGCGCGGCCTCGGCGTGAAGCTGGGGCACGGTCTTGTCCGGTGCCTTGCGGGTCGGGTGCTCGTAGGCCCCGACGATGTATGCCTTGCCGTGGATTGTCATGCGTGGGTCTTCCTCCAATGTCCTGGCTGCCGTGCCGCGTATGCAAGCCGATCTGGCCGATTCTAGGGGCCGGCGCCCCGCGCTGGTTCGAGAATGCCGAATCCGGCCTTCCGGATCGCAAAATGCCGCCCGGCGCCCCGCTGGCGCGCTTCCAGGTCGGCAAAGCCGCCCCTTGTGATTTACGAATGGCGGCGTGCGGGCTTTCGGCTCATGCTGCGCGGACTTCTTCATCGCATTCGTAAAGGACGGCAGGCGTGACCACGCGGATCCATCAACTGCTCGACCACTGGCTGGCCCTGGCGCCCGGCCAGCCGTTCATCCACCTGCCGGACGGCCGCACGCTGGACTTTGCCGCGCTCGGCGCGCTGACCGCCACCGCCGAGGCCGAACTGCGCACGCTCGACGTGCGGCCTGGCGACCGCGTGATGGTGGTGGCCGAGAACTGCCCCGAGCACGCCGCGCTGATCCTGGCGTGCAGCCGCGTGGGCGTGTGGTCCTGCGGCGTCAACGCGCGGATGGCGCCGGCCGAGATCGACGCCTTCGCCGTCAAGGCCGATGCCCGCGTGGTCTATTTCACGGCGGCGGCGTCGCGCGCTGCCGCCGGCCATGCCAGCCGCTTCGGCGCGGTGGCATCGGCGCTGCCGGGCATGCAGCGCGGCCCGGTGCGTGCCGATGCCACGCCCGAGCCGCAGCCGTTGCGCGACGCGGTGGCCGCGCTGATCTTCACGTCCGGCACCACGGGCGCGCCCAAGGGCGTGATGCTGACCCACGACGCGCTGATCCACTTCGCCCGCGTCACGCGCGACGCCCGCGCGCTGGGGCCCGCCGACCGCAGCTATGCGTTCGTGCCGATGACGCACATCTTCGGCCTGGGCACGGTGCTGCTCAGTTCGCTGCTGGCCGGCGCGCAGCTTGTGATGCGTCCGCAGTTCGACCCGGCGGACCTGCTCGACGCGCTGGCCCAGCACGGCGTATCGCAGCTCCAGGGCCCGCCCACGCTGTTCTCGCGGCTGCTGGCCTACCTGCAGGAGCAGGGCATCGGCCAGCCGGTGGCGCCGGCGCTGCGCTACCTCTACACGGGCGCCGGGCCGCTGGACCTGTCGCTGAAGCGCCGCGTGGAGGCGATGTTCGGTCTGGCGCTGCACCACGGCTATGGGCTGTCCGAGTACGCCGGATCGGTCCACGTGACGCGGCTGGGCGAGCAGCGGCCCGATACCAGCGCCGGCTACGCGGTGGCCGAGGCCGAGGTGCAGGTCACCGACAGCGTGACTGGCCGGGCGCTGCCGCTGGGCACGCGCGGCGAACTATGGCTGCGCGGGCGGGGGCTGATGCCCGGCTACTTCCGCGATGCGGCCGCCACGGCGGCGGTCATGCGCGAAGGCGGCTGGTACGCCAGCGGCGACCTGGGCGAGATGCACGCCGACGGCGCGCTGTTCGTGGTCGGCCGGCTCAAGGAAATGATCATCCGCTCGGGCTTCAACGTCTATCCGGCCGAGGTGGAGACGGCGCTGAACGCGCATCCGAGCATCCAGCGCAGCGCCGTGGTCGGCTGCCCGGAGCGGGACGGCAACGAGGAAATCGTCGCGTTCGTCGAGCTGCGCCCGGGCGCCGGGCTGGACACCGCCGCGCTGCACGGCCACCTGCGCGAGCGGCTGGCGCCTTACAAGCGGCCCGCGCGCATCGTGGCGCTGCCCGAACTGCCCACCAATAACAACGGCAAGATCCTCAAGCGCGTGCTGCAGGAGCAGGCCGGCTCGATGTTGACCCAAGGAGACCCCGCATGACCCGCTCTTTCCAAGCGCCTTCCGCCCTGCGCCGGCGGCTGATGGCGGCCGGCCTGTTCGGCGCCGTGGCGCACCCGTTCGCGGCGCTGGCGGCCGATGCCTGGCCAGCCAAGCCGGTGCGCCTGATCGTGCCGTTTCCGCCAGGCGGCCCGGTGGACAGCACCGCGCGCATCGCCAGCCAGAAGCTCGGCGAGATCTGGAAGCAGCCGATGGTCATCGACAACCGCGCCGGCGCCGGCGGCACGATCGGCGCCGCCATCGCGGCGAAGGAGGCGCCGGACGGCTACACGCTGTTCCTGGGATCGATCCACCATGCGGTGAACCCGTCGCTGATGGGCAAGCTGCCATACGACATCGAGAAGGACTTCGCCCCGGTCAGCTTTGCGGCGATGTTTCCGGTGTTCGTGGTGGCCCACCCGTCGGTGCCGGCCAGCAACATCAAGGAACTGGTCGCGTACGCGAAGGCGGGGCACACGCTGGCCTACGGGTCGTCGGGCAACGGCGGCGGCACGCACCTGGCGGGCGAGCTGTTCAACATCGAGGCTGGCACCAAGCTGCAGCACGTGCCGTACAAGGGCAGCGGCCCGGCCATGAACGACCTGCTGGGCGGCCAGGTGCAACTGATGTTCAGCGATGCGCCGACCGCGCTGCAGCACATCAAGTCGGGCCGCATCAAGGTACTGGGCGTGGCCAGCCGCCAGCGCTCGGGCATGCTGCCCGACGTGCCCACCGTGGCCGAGTCGGGCCTGCCCGGCTACGAGGCGTATTCCTGGGCCGCGCTGTTCGCGCCAGCCCAGACGCCCAAGGCCGTGCTGGACAGGATCAATGCCGACTTCAACGTCGCCATGAAGGACCCCGCCGTCAAGCAGCGCCTGCTGCAGGCCGGCGCCGAGGCCGACGCGGGCACCCAGGCCCAGATGCGCGACCGGCTGCATGCCGAGATCGCCAAATGGCGCAAGGTGATTCAGACCGCGGGGATCACGGCGGGGTGAGGTTTGGGCGGCGTCGCAGGTTGGACGGCCGGCCCTCTCCCCCAGCCCCTCTCCCGCACGGCGGGAGAGGGGAGCAGACCGGCGGGGTTTGAACCGTCAGCAGCAGGCATGCCCGCGCGCTATGCGCTGCCCTTTTTACCGCGTGGGAGATGGTTTGAACTGCCATGCCCTCACCCCCGACCCCTCTCCCGCACGGCGGGAGAGGGGAGCAAACCGGCGGGGTTTGAGCCGTCAGCAGCAGGCATGCCCGCCGCTATGCGCTGCCTTTTTTACGGCGTGGGAGATGGTTTGAACTGCCATGCCCTCACCCCCGACCCCTCTCCCGCACGGCGGGGGAGGGGAGCAGACCGGCGGGGTTTGAGCCATCAGCAGCAGGCACGCCCGCCGCTATGCGCTCCCCTCTCCCACGCGTGGGAGAGGGGTTGGGGGAGAGGGCGTCGAGGCTCTGCTTGCCGACCAGTCCCAGTTAGAGCCCCCAGCCCAGCCAGCAAGAACCACTACCCGCCTTCCGCCGCCGGCCACCGGAACAGCGGCGGCTCCTTTTCCTTGAAGCGCCTGACTGCCTCGTGGTGGTAGTCGGTGGTGAACGCAATGCCTTGCCCAAGCGATTCCAGTTCCAGCATGCCGCGCACGTCGTTGCCCAGGGACTGGTGCAGCGCGCGCTTGGTCAGGGCGAAGGCCACCGGCGAGGCGGCGGCCATGGCGCGGGCGAGCTGGTCTGCGCGGGCGTGCAGCCGTTCCGCGGGAACGATCTCGAAGACGGCGCCGATCTGGCGCGCTTCCTCGGCGCCGATCTCGCGCGCGCTGAAGACGAGGTCGCGCGCGCGGGCCATGCCGACCACGCGCGGCAGCGTGTACAGCGCGCCGCAGTCGGGCACCAGGCCCACCTTCATGAATGGCATGCAGAACCGCGCGCGCGGCGTGGCGACGATGAAGTCGGCCAGCAGCGCCAGGCTGAAGCCGGCGCCGTAGGCCACGCCGTCCACCGCGGCCACCACGGGGCGGTCCAGGTCGGCGAGCAGGGCGATCCAGCCGTGCAGATCGTCCATGCGGTTGCGGCCGGCGTCGGCGGCGGTCACGTTCATTGCGCGGATGTCGCCGCCGGCGCAGAAGTCCGTGCCGGCGCCGCGCAGCACCACGGCGCGCACGTCGCGGTTGGCGCGGATGTTCTGCACGGCCTCGCGCAGCGCATCGCGGATCGGGCCGTTCAGCGCGTTCTTCTGCTGCGGGCGGTTCAGCGTCAGCGTGGCCACGCCGTCCGCGACGTCCACCAGCAGCGTGTGTTCCTCGGTCATGCCTTGTCTCCGGGCGCGTTCGATGGCACAGCTTGAACGATGCGTGGCGGCGCGGCTATTCCGATGTTCGGAATCCGGCATTCGCCTGCGGCGAAGTCCCCCCGTAGTTGCGAGCATGGCGAAGGGGCGGCGGTTCGGGGGATAATCGCCGACCACCCCGGGAGACAACGTCATGCGCTTCGATCTGGTCGATCTGAACCTCTTCACGCATATCGCGGAAGCCAGCAGCCTGACCCGCGGTGCAGAACGTTGCCACCTGTCGCTGCCGGCGGCCAGCACGCGCATCAAGAACCTGGAAGAGCAGGTGGGCGTGAAGCTGCTGAGCCGCAGCAGCCAGGGCGTGAAGGTCACGCCGGCCGGCGAGACGCTGCTGGCCCACGCGCGCCGCGTGCTGCGCCAGATCGAGCAGTTGAGCGGCGACCTGCAGGAGTACGCGTCGGGCATCAAGGGCCACGTGCGCGTGTTCGCCAACACCACGGCCATGAGCGAATTCCTGCCCGGCGTGCTGCGTACGTACCTGGTCAACCATCCCGATGTGACCGTCGACATCCGCGAACGGCTGAGCCCCGACATCGTGCGGGCCGTGCAGGAAGGCATGGTCGATATCGGCATCGCGGCCAGCGGCGTGAACATGGAAGGGCTGGAGGTGATGCCTTACCGGCGCGACCGCCTGGTGCTGGCCACGGCGCTGAGCCACGCGCTGGCGCAGCGCAAGCGCGTGCGGTTCGTGGAGACGCTGGACTACGACTTCATCGGCCTGCCCGAGGAAAGCGCGATCCACAACTTCCTGAAGCGCGCCGCCGCCGACCTGCAGCGCACGCTGCACTGGCGCATCCAGGTCAGCAACTTCGAGACCGCCGCCCGCATGATCGAGGCCAACGTCGGCATTGGCGTGCTGCCGGAAAGCACGGCGCGCCGCCATGCGCAGACCATGGCGCTCAACATCGTGCAGATCGAGGATGACTGGGCCGAGCGCAAGCTGCAGATCTGCGTGGCGGACCTGGACGCGCTGCCGGTGTTCGCGCGCAAGCTGGTGGACCTGCTGGTGGCGGATGGCACCGGCGAGCCGGCCTGAGCCGGCGCGGGCCCGGCTGCGCTAGGCCAGCTCCGCCAGCATGCCGCGCAACTGGTGCTTGTGCAGCTTGCCGCTGGCGGTGGTGGGGATGGCCGGCACGCGCACGATGCGCGCCGGGCGCTTGTAGGGCGACAGCCGCTCGGCCAGGTAGGCGTGCAGCGCCGCCGCGTCGAACGTCTCGCCGTCGCGCAGTTCCACGAACGCCACCACTTCCTCGTTGCCGTCGGCGGCCGGGCGGCCCACCACGGCCGACAGCCGCACCGACGGGTGTCCGTTGATGACCGATTCCACCTCGATCGGGTAGACGCTGAAGCCCGAGCGGATGATCAGGTCGCGCGTGCGGCCGACGATGTACAGCGCGCCGTCGGGGCCAAGCCGGCCGATGTCGCCGGTGTTGAGCCACCCGTCCGGGCGCAGCGCCTCGGCCGTCTGCGCCGGCGCGCGGTAGTAGCCGCGCATCACGCCCGGGCCCTTGACCCACAGCTCGCCGGGCGTGCCGGCCGGCACGGGCTCGCCGTCCGGGCCGACGATGCGCAGCGCCGCGCCTTCGACAATCTCGCCGGCCGAGCAGTCGCTGCGCGGGCGATCCATCCGCGTGATGAACAGCGAGCCCGCGTACTCGGTCATGCCGTAGCCATGGTGCAGCGGCTGGCCGAACAGGGTCTCGACGTTGCGCTTGAGCGTGGGCTCCAGCGGCCCGCCGCCCGTGTACAGGTAGCGCAGCCGCCGCGTGGGCAGCGTGGCAATGCCCTGCTTGTGCAGGTGCGCCAGGATGCGGCTGAACATGGCCGGCACGCCCTGCAGGATCGAGATGGCCTCGCGCTGCAGCGCGGCGCAGGCGTCGTTGACGTTGAAGCGCGCCACCAGGTACAGGCTGCCACCGCCCTGGAACGTGGCCAGCAGCAGCGTCGCCAGCCCGAAGATATGGGACATCGGCATCACCGCGTAGGCGCAGTCGCCGGGGCCGATGCTGCGCGTGTCGGCCGTGACGCGCGCGTAGTGCAGCAGGCCGCGGTGGGTGACCATCACGCCCTTGGGCTGGCCGGTGGTGCCGGATGTGTAGATCAGCGCGGCCACGTCGCGCGCCACGTCGGCCGGCTCGCGGGCGCTGCTGGTATCGACATCGGCGGCCATCAGCGGCCCGAGCCCGGCCGGGGCGATCTCGCGCGCGCGGTAGCGCAGGCCGTGCCGCAGCGCGTCGGGCGAGGCCGCGTGGGTGAACAGCATCAGGCGCGGCGTGCAGTGGGCGCGGATTTCCTCGATCTCGCGCGCCGTGAGCCGCGCGTTCGTCACCACGGGCCAGGCGCCGATTTCCGACAGCGCAAAGACCAGCGTGATCACGGCCAGACAGTTCTCGCCAATGACCATCACGCGGTCGCCGGTGTCCACGCCCTGCGCGGCCAGATAGTCGCGCGCCAGCCCCACGGCGTCCCAGAGCTGCGCGAACGTGACGGTCCGCTCGCCTTCCAGCACGGCCACGTTGGCCGGGGCCTGGGCGGCCCAGTGGCGGGCGATGTCGCTGATGCGGGTGGCGCTGGCTCGGTCCTGCGGCATCTCGCTGAAGTCCTTTTCGAAGGGGGATTCGGGGTCGTCCGGGCCGGAGGCTTTCCGGCATGTCGCAGTGTAGGGGCGGCCTTGCCGGCCCCGCAATTCGTGATCGGGAAAGCGGCGCTTCGGCCCGGCGGAAGCCCCGCTCGCCGTGCTATTCCACCTCGATGCCGGCGGTCTTCACCACCTTGCCCCACAGCGCCAGTTCGCGCTTGATGCGGTCCTGCAGCGGCGCCGGGCCGGTGATGTTCAGGTCGTAGCCCACCTCCGTCATGCGCGTGCGGAACGCGGGGTCCTGTCCCACGGCCTGCTGGGCCTTGACCAGCCGGTCCACCACGTCGGCCGGCATGCCCGGCGGGCCGACCAGGCCGTACCAGCCGGTCAGGTCGTACTGCTTGAGGCCCGATTCCACCAGCGTCGGCACTGTCGGCAGCGCGGCGTTGCGCGTCTTCGACGTGACGGCCAGCGCGCGCACCTTGCCGCCCTGGATGTGGCCGATGGCGGTGCCGGTGATGTCGAACATGAACGTGACCTTGCCGCTCATCACGTCGGCCATGGCCGGCGCGTTGCCCTTGTACGGCACGTGCAGCATCTTCACGCCGGTCATCTGCGCCAGCAATTCGGCCGACAGGTGGTTCGACGCGCCCACGCCGGCCGACCCGTAGCTGACCTCGCCCGGATGCTTGCGCGCGTAGGCCACCAGTTCGTCGACGTTCTTGGCCGGGAAGTCCTTGTTCAGCAGCAGGACGTTGGTGTAGTCGGTGATTAGCCCCACGTAGCTGAAGTCCTGCGCGGGCTTGAAGCTGACCGATTTCTGGATCAGCGGGGTCATCGTCATGGTGGGACTGGCCACGAAGTAGAGCGTGTAGCCGTCGGGCTTCGCGCTGGTGGTCATGCCGGCGGCAATGGCGCCGCTGGCCCCGGCGCGGTTGTCCACGACCACCGGCTGCTTGAGCACCCGGCCCATGTAGTCGGCGTAGATGCGCGCGGCCGTGTCCACCGGGCCGCCCGGCGCGTAGCCGACCAGCAGCCGCACGGGGCGCGCAGGATAGGTGTCGGCCAGCGCCGTCCCTTGGGTCAGCGCCAGTACCGCGCCGGCCAGCATGATTCGCAGCATCGTCTCCTCCTTTTTCAGGATTGTGGGAGCAGACTGTGCGGCAGCGCCGCCCCCCAGGCAATTTGCATTTCAAGAAGGTGGCCTTCGAGGATGCGATAACAGCGGGGCGGCTGATTGTTGATTCCGGCTCAATGGTGATTCGTCGATACGCGGCTTAATCCGCAACGGCCAATCCGGCACACTGCGTCATCCGCGGCGAGATGCCGCTTTCCCATCACAGGAGTTGACCCATGAGCATCCCATCCTTCGGCGTCGGCACGTTCCGTCTGACCGGCCAGGCGGCCGTGGACTCGGTGCGCCAGGCACTGGAACTTGGCTATCGCGCCGTCGATACGGCCCAGATCTACGGCAACGAAGCCGACGTGGGCCAGGCGCTGGCCGAAAGCGGCGTGGCGCGCGGCGATCTGTTCGTGACCACCAAGATCTGGACGGCCAACTACCCGGCCGACAAGCTTGTGCACAGCCTGCGCGAGAGCCTGGACAAGCTGCGGACCGACTACGTTGACCTGACGCTGATCCACTGGCCGGCGCCCGGCAACGGCGTGCCGCAGCCCGAGTTCATGGCCGCGCTGGCGGACGCCAAGGCGCAGGGGCTGACGCGCCAGATCGGCGTGTCGAATTTCAATATCGACCTGACGCGCCAGGCCATCGACGTGGTGGGCGCCGGGCAGATCGCCACCAACCAGATCGAACTGAGCCCGTACCTGCAGAACCGCAAGCTGGCGGCGTTCCTGCAGGAGCAGGGCATCGCCGTGACGTCGTACATGACGCTGGCCTACGGCAAGGTGCTGAAGGACCCCGTGCTGGCGCGCATTGCCGACAAACACCACGCCACGGTGGCGCAGGTGGCGCTGGCCTGGGCGCTGCAGCTTGGCTACGCGGTGATCCCGTCGTCCACGCGGCGCGAGAACCTGGCCAGCAACCTGCTGGCGCGCGACCTGAAGCTGGACGATGCCGACATGGCCGCCATCGCCGCGCTGGAGCGCAATGGCCGCGAAGTGAGCCCGGACGGCCTGGCACCGCAGTGGGACTGAACGGGCGATTGTTGATCCTGTTTCAAAGGTATTTCGTCGATTCAAGGCTTAATCCGCAAGAGCGCAGCGGGCACACTGTGACCATTCCGAATGGTTAACAGGAGTTTCCGATGCCTACTTCCCCGATCGATACCGCCGCGCCGCTGTTCCAGCCCCACCAGCTCGGCAGCCTGACGCTGCCCAACCGGATCGTCATGCCGCCGATGACGCGCTCGCGCGCCAGCCAGCCCGGCGACGTGGCCAACGACCTGATGGCCGCGTACTACGCCCAGCGCGCCAGCGCCGGGCTGATCGTGGCCGAGGGCACGTGGATTGCCCCGCTGGGCAAGGGCTATGCGTGGACGCCGGGCATTCATACGCCGGAGCAGGTGGCCGGCTGGCGCAAGGTCACGTCGGCCGTGCACGCGGCGGGCGGGCGCATCTTCGCGCAGCTCTGGCACGTGGGCCGGCTGAGCCACACCAGCCTGCTGGGCGGGCAGTCGCCGGTGTCGTCGTCGGCCATCCAGGCCACCGGGGTGAACGTCTTTGCCGCCGGCCAGGACGGCACGCCGGGCTTCGTGCAGGCGTCGGCGCCGCGCGCGCTGGCCGTGGACGAGATCCAGGCGATCGTCGACCAGTTCCGCCAGGCGGCCCGCCATGCCATGGAAGCCGGCTTTGACGGCGTGGAGTTGCACGCGGCCAACGGCTACCTGGTCAACCAGTTCATCGATTCCGGCGCCAACCACCGCACGGACGCCTACGGCGGCTCGCTGGAAAACCGGCTGCGTTTTCTGGGCGAAGTGGCCCAGGCGCTGATCGAGGGCACCGGCGACCGTACGCGCGTCGGCATCCGGCTGGCCCCGCTGACCACGCTCAATGGCTGCGTCGATGCCGATCCCGAGACTACCTACACGGCGGCCGCCCGGCTGCTGGGCGAGCTTGGCGTGGGCTACCTGCACATTGCCGAAGCCGACTGGGAAGATGCACCGCACATGCCGCTGGCGTTCAAGCAGCGCCTGCGCGAGGTATTCCCGGGCACGCTGATCTACGCCGGCAAGTACACGGCCGAGCGGGCCGACGCGGCGCTGCGCGAAGGCTGGGCGGACCTGATCGCGTTCGGCCGGCCGTTCGTGGCCAACCCGGACCTGCCCGAGCGGCTGCGGACCGGCGCGCCGCTGGCCCTGCACGACCGCGACACGCTGTTTGGCGGCGGCGCCCGTGGCCTGACCGACTACCCGGCGCTGGACGCCAAGGCTGCCTGACGGCCGGGGGAAGCAGAGAGCCGGCCGCCTGCGCGCCGGCTTTTTTCCGGTTATCTCGCTTTGCAGCTTTTGCACGCCAGGCGCCGCTTTCCGGCCAATTTGTGACGAATAAGAGTCGTACCGGCGGCCTGCAGGCTGGAACTCATGGCCGTTTTACGAGTCCATGTTGCGTTCGGTTACAATGCTGTCCCGCAGCAATGCATATCCGGCATTGTTCGCAATTGTCTGCAATCGCGCCCCCATCTTGTTACGTTTCGTCCTCTTCCTGCTGACTGCCCTGTGCCTGTCCGCGCTGTCGTTCACGGCAGCGGCGAACGTGCGCGCGGACGCGCAGGTCGATGCCGCGATCGAGGCGGCGGCCGGCATGACGACCGAGACGCCCGATTACGCGATGCTGGCCACCGGCGACGACCTGTCGCAGCTCGTGCTGCCGGGCGACCCGGACTACGGCGCCGACGACGTGGCCGATGACGGCCCGCCGCCGGGCTACTGCAACATCTGGTCCGCCGATCTGCTCGACCCGCTCGACCTGTTCGACGCGGTGGACGAAACCAGCGCGCTGTTCGTGCTGCCCACCTTCAAGCCTGGCCTGTCCGTGGACGACCTGTTCCTGGCGCCCACGGCCCGCACCACGTTCGAATCCGAAGGGCTGTTCCGCCCGCCCAACCTGCGCGCCTGATTCTCCAGGCCCCCGCCCGGCGTTCCTGCCGGGTGGCGCGCTTTCCTTGCCCTTGCGCCCCCGATCTGTCCGCGAACCGCGTGTGTCGCGGCGTGCCCTGCCTGTCAATGCACCCGGTGTCCTGAACTGACGCCCGGCCCGCATGGCGGCACGGTGCGGCGTGGGTTGCCGGGCAGCCGTACCGTTAGAACCTTTCCGACATGAAGACCAAGAAAACGTTGACCTGGGTCGCGTCGCTGTCGCTATTGGCGGCGCCGGTCTGGGCCGCCCAGCCGGTGCCGGCCGGCGCCGCTGCGTCGAAGTCCCAGCCGGACGCCGCCCCGGCGTCGTCCATGCGGCCGTCCACGCAGCTCCTGGCCGCCAAGGCCATGCCGCGCGCCACCACGCCCGCGGCCGAAACCTTCGAATTGTCCCAACTGCTGGAACTCGCCCAATCGACCAACAAGGGCGTGGAAGCGGCGCAGGCGAACGTGGATGCCGCCACCGCGGCCATCACCACGTCGCGTGCGTATCCGAACCCGCAGGTGGAAGTGATGTACGGGCGCCTGTCCGGCAAGCAGCCGGGTGTGGCCAGCGGCAACGCGCCGTCGTATGCCGTGGTCCAGAAATTCGACTATCCGAACCAGCGCAGCCTGCGCGAGCGCATGGCGGGCCGCGGGCTGGAGGCGACCGAGGCGCAGCGGCTGAGCTTTCGTGCCGAACTGGCCGCACGCGTGAAGACGTCGTACTACCAGGTGCTGCGCCGCGAGACCGAACTGGCCGCCGCGCGCGAGGACCTGAACCTGATGCGCCAGATCCAGGAACGCGCCAAGGTGCGCGTGGACGTGGGCGAGGCGCCGCGCTACGAACTGATCAAGGCCGATACCGAACTGCTGGCCGCGCAGAAGACGCTGCAGACCGCCGAGCTGCGCGTGGAGCAGGCCAAGGCATCGCTGCGCCAGCAGGTGGGCGGCGCCATGCCGATGCGCTATGGGCTGCACGGCAGCCTGGCCAACACGCCCGACATCCCCACGCTGGCCGTGTTGCGCGACACCATGCAGGCCAACAACGCCGAGCTGATCCAGCGCCGCAGCGAACTGGAACGCGCGCGGCTGGGCGTGGATTACCAGCGCTCGCTGCGGCTGCCCGAGGTGGCGCTGCGGGCCAGCACCGACCGCCAGCCGGACAACAACGTCTCGCAGATCGGCCTGGTGATGACGATTCCGCTCTGGGACCGCCGCAGCGGCCCCGTGGGCGAGGCCACGGCGCAGGCCACGCAGGCGCGCACCGCGCTGGAAGCGCGCGAGTTCGAACTGACCCAGGAGCTGGACACCGCGTTCCAGCAGTACGAGATCACGCAGGCCCAGGTCACGGCGCTCGAATCGGGCATCGTGCGCGAGGCCGAGTCGGCGCTGGGCGTGGCGGAAGCCGCCTACCGCTTTGGCGAGCGCGGCATCCTGGACTACCTGGACGCGCAGCGCGTGCTGCGCAATGCGCGCACCGAGCTGATCAACGCGCAGTACGAGATGCAGATCGCCGCCATCCAGATTGAAAAGCTCATGTCGGCCACGCCCGGTGCCCCCACCGGCCCCGCGCCCTCCATGCCTGTATCCCCGAATCTGAACTGACCATGCGCCCCAACCATTCCCTGCTTTCCATTGCCGCCGCCGTTGTGCTGGCGCTGTCGCTGGCCGGCTGCTCCAAGGAGCCCGAAGCCGTTGCCGAGGCGCCCAAGCTGCCGCCCGGCGTGGTCAAGCCCGAAGAAAACCTCCAGAAGACCCTCAAGGTGGCCGTGGTGGCCACGTCCCCGTTCAGCGAGATGCTGCGCGTGGCCGGCCGCGTCGACTTCGACGAACAGCGCGTGTCGCGCATCGGCGCCACCGTTACCGGCCGCGTGACCGACCTGTACGCCATCCTGGGCCAGGAAGTGAAGGCCGGCCAGGTGCTGGCGCGCCTGCACAGCAGCGAACTGGGCGCCGCGCAGATGGCGTTCCTGAAGGCCGAGGCGCAGAACGAGCTGCAGGCCCGCAACGCCGAGCGCGCGCGCCAGCTGTTCGACGCCGACGTGATCGGCCGCGCCGAACTGCAGCGCCGCCAGAGCGAGTACGCGATTGCCGCGGCCGAGATGCGCGCCTACCGCGACCAGCTGCGCGTGCTGGGCATGTCGGCCCAGGCCATTGCCACGCTGGCCAAGAACGGCAGCATCGAATCGTATTCGCCGGTGTTCTCCAGCATCAACGGCACGGTGGTGGAGCGCAACGTGGCCCAGGGCCAGGTGGTGCAGCCGGCCGACGCGCTGTACACCGTGGCCGACCTGTCGCGCGTCTGGGTGGTGGCCGAGGTGCCCGAGCAGCAGGCCGCGCAGGTGGCCGAGGGCCAGGCCGTGGATATCGAGGTGCCGTCGCTGGCCAACAGCAACGGCCGCATCACGGGCAAGCTGATCTACGTTGGCCGCACCGTGAATCCGCAGTCGCGCACGGTGCTGGTCCGCACCGAGCTGGAGAACAAGGAAGGGCGCCTGAAGCCGGCCATGCTGGCCAGCATGCTGATCGCCGGCAAGCCGGTGGACACGCTGGTGGTGCCGGGGTCCGCCGTGGTGCGTGACGGCAACGACGAGCAGGTGTACGTGGAAACCGCGCCGGGCCAGTACCGCCTGACCAAGGTGAAGCTGGGCTCGGAGAGCGACGGCATGCGCGTGGTGCAGAGCGGCATCAAGTCGGGCGACCGCGTGGTCGTGGAGGGCGCGTTCCACCTCGACAACGAGCGCAAGCGACTGGAACAGGGGTAAGCCGCCATGATGACATCGCTTGTGGAAGCCGCGATCAAGCAGCGGCTGGTGGTGTGCGTGGTGGCGGTAGTGCTGTTCTTCTTCGGGCTGCGGGCGGCGGGCAAGCTGTCGGTCGATGCGTTCCCGGACGTGACCAACGTCCAGGTGCAGATCGCCACGGAAGCCACCGGCCGCTCGCCCGAGGAAGTGGAGCGCTTTGTCACGGTGCCCATCGAAATGTCGATGACCGGCCTGCCCGGGCTGGAGGAAATGCGCTCGCTGAACAAGGCCGGCCTGTCGCTGATCACGCTCGTGTTCACCGACAAGACCGACGTCTACTTCGCGCGGCAGCTGGTCATGGAGCGGCTGATCGAGGTGGGCGGGCGCATGCCCCAGGACGTGGCGCCGGTGCTGGGCCCGGTCTCGACCGGCCTGGGCGAGGTGTACCAGTACACGCTGGACCGCGCCGACGACGGCAACCGCGAACTGACGCAGGAAGAGCTGGCCGAGCGCCGCATCGCGCAGGACTGGGTGGTGCGGCCGCTGCTGCGGTCGATCCCGGGCGTGGCGGAAATCAACTCGCAGGGCGGCTTCGTGCGGCAGTACCAGGCACTGGTCAACCCGGAGCGGATGCGCCACTACGAGGTCAACATCCAGCAGGTCTACCAGGCGCTGGCGCGCAACAACGCCAACTCCGGGGGCGGCGTGCTGCCGCACTACGCGGAGCAGTACCTGATTCGCGGCGTGGGCCTGGCCAAGGGCGTGGAGGACATCGGCAGCATCGTGCTCAAGGAGGTCAACGGCACGCCGGTGTACCTGCGCGACGTGGCGCAGGTGACCATCGGCCACGAGGTGCGCCAGGGCGCGCTGGTCAAGAACGGCCAGACCGAGGCCGTGGGCGGCATCGTGATGATGATGCGCGGCGGCAACGCCAAGGAGGTGGTGAGCCGGATCAAGGCCCGCGTGGCCGAGATCAACGACAAGGGCATGATCCCCGGCGGCCTGCAGATCGTGCCGTACTACGACCGCAGCGAACTGGTGGACGCCGCGCTGTGGACGGTCACCAAGGTGCTGCTCGAAGGCGTGGTGCTGGTGGTGATCGTGCTGTTCCTGTTCCTGGGAGACGTGCGCTCGTCGGTCATCGTGCTGGCCACGCTGGTGCTGACGCCGCTGCTGACGTTCATGGTGATGAACCGCATGGGGCTGTCGGCCAACCTGATGTCGCTGGGGGGGCTGGCCATCGCCATCGGCCTGATGGTGGACGGATCGGTGGTGGTGGTGGAGAACGCGTTCGAGCGGCTGGGCCACGCCGACAAGAGCGGGCTCACGCGCACGGAGATCCTGGTCAAGGCCGTGCAGGAGGTGGCCACGCCGGTGATCGTGGGCGTGGGCATCATCATCCTGGTGTTCCTGCCGCTGATGACGCTGCAGGGCATGGAAGGCAAGATGTTCGCGCCGCTGGCCGTGACCATCTCGATCGCGCTGGCGATCTCGCTGTTCCTGTCGCTGACGCTGTCGCCGGTGCTGTCGTCGTACCTGCTCAAGGGCGGCGCCGAGCATGACACGCGCATCATCGCGTTCATGAAGCGCCACTACCTGCGCATGCTGCACTGGGCGCTGCTCAACAGCAAGAAGACGGTGCTGGGCGCGGTGGGGATGTTCGTGGCCACGGTGCTGATCGTGCCGATGCTGGGCACGTCGTTCATCCCGGAGATGAAGGAAGGCTCGATCGTGCCGGCCATCGACCGCGTGCCGAACATCTCGCTGGAAGAGTCGATCAAGCTGGAGAAGCAGGCCAACAAGCTGGTGCTGGAAGTGCCCGGCGTGAAGTCGGTGGTGTCCGGCGTGGGCCGCGGCGAAAGCCCGGCCGACCCGCAAGGCCAGAACGAGTCGACCCCGATTGCCAGCCTGAAGGACCGCGACGAGTGGCCCGACGGCTGGACGCAGGACGACATCGCCAACGCCATCCGCGAGAAGCTCAAGGCCATTCCCGGCGTGCAGATCGTGATGGCGCAGCCGATTTCGGACCGCGTGGACGAGATGGTCAGCGGCGTGCGCTCGGACATCGCCGTGAAGATCTTCGGCGACGACCTGGACAAGCTGCGTGACCTGGCCGGCGAGATCGCGCGCGTGGCGGGCGGCATCCAGGGCTCGCAGGACATCCGGATCGAGCGGATCTCGGGCCAGCAGTACCTGTCGATCGAGATCGACCGGGCGGCCATCGCGCGCTACGGGCTGAACGTGTCGGACATCCACGACATCATCGAGATCGCCATCGGCGGCAAGCGTGCCACGGACATCTTCGAGGGCGAGCGCCGCTTTGCGGCGGCCGTGCGCCTGCCCGAGGAATTCCGCAGCAACGTGCAGGCCATCCGCAACCTGCTGGTGCAGGCGCCGGACGGCGTGCAGGTGCCGCTGCAGAGCGTGGCGAAGATCGAGGTCAGCGACGGCCCCGCGCAGATCAGCCGCGAGATGGCCAAGCGCCGCGTGGTGGTGATGATCAACGTGAAGGACCGCGACCTGGGCGGCTTCGTGGCCGAGCTGCAGTCGGCCACGGAGAGCAAGGTCAAGCTGCCGGAGGGCTACTACTACGAGTGGGGTGGCCAGTTCCAGAACATGGAACGCGCCATGGGCCACCTGCAGCTGATCGTGCCGCTCACCATCGCGGCGATCTTCTTCCTGCTGTTCCTGCTGTTCAACTCGCTGCGCTTTGCCACGCTGATCATCACGGTGCTGCCGTTCGCGTCGATCGGCGGCATCATCGGGCTGTTCGTCACGGGTGAATACCTGTCGGTGCCGGCGTCGGTGGGCTTTATCGCGCTGTGGGGCATGGCGGTGCTGAACGGCGTGGTGCTGGTGTCGTACATCCGCACGCTGCGCGAGCAGGGCATGTCGCTGCGCAACGCCGTGGTGCGCGGCGCCACGCAGCGGTTCCGGCCGGTGATGATGACCGCGACCATCGCGATGCTGGGCCTGGTGCCGTTCCTGTTCTCGTCGGGGCCGGGCTCCGAGGTGCAGCGGCCGCTGGCCGTGGTGGTGATTGGCGGGCTGATCACGTCGACGCTGCTGACGCTGGTGATGGTGCCGGTGCTCTACCGCTGGTTCGACGACCGCAAGCCCGAGGCGCGCGACATGTCCGTGTAATCGCCCAGGCAACCGCCGCAGTACAATGGCAACCGGCCGGCATGCATCGCGCGTGCCGGCCGTTTTTGTTGGAGTGAATACCCATGACAACGCATGCACGCCGCTTGCTGCTGGCGTCTATCGCTTTCGTGACGGGCGCGGCCCTGCCGGCCATCGCCCCGGCGGCCGATGCCCCGGTCAACGTCGAACTGGGCCAGCGCGGCGGCCGCCCCGAGGCGCCCGAAGCCCCGCTTGCCTGCATGCAGGCGGTCAAGGCCAAGCTGCCGAATCCGGACCGGTTCCGCTGGCTGGGCAGCAACACGCGCCGCGTGGCCGAGGACGTCTACAGCGTGGTGGGCACCATCGCGTTCGTGAACCAGGCCGGCGAGGCGCGGCAGGGCGACGCCCAGTGCGACGTCATGCGCGCACCGGGCAACCAGTTCATCGTGCCGAAGGTCCGGCTGCCGCAGTAGGGTCGGGCCGGCGCGCGGCGGGCAGCAGGTCGCCGCGCAGCAGCCGCGCCGCCGTCTTCCACAGCAGCACGCCGATGATGGCATTGGCGGCGACGAACAGGCCGAACGCCAGTTGCGGCATGACGCCGCCGGCGCCGCGCTCCACCATGCGGATGGCCATGCCGGGCAGCGCCGCCACGCCAAAGCTGAAGGCCCAGAGCCCCTGCGAAAACCGCTGCACGCCAATCCACGGCGCCAGCCGCAGCATCACCAGCGCCTGGTACAGGCCGTACCCCAGCAACGCATACGCGAACAGGTCTGGCTGGCCGTGCGTCAGCGCCATCCACGCCGTGCCGCCCACCACGGGCGGCGCAATCTGGATGCCCAGCAGCGCGCGCCGCGCCTCGGGCAGCGGCGCGTTGACCGCCGCGCGGTTCAGCAGCATCGACTCGATCGCCAGCCACGACAGCAGGCTTACGCCGAACAGCATCATGCCCACCTGGTGCCAGCCGAACATGGCCGCCGCCGTGGCCCCGACAAAACCCGGCGCCACGGCCGGCAGGTAGGCCGCCGGCGTGATGGCCGCCGGTTCCATCCCGCCTTGCCAGAGCCGCCCGTGCAGCGCGGCGCCCAGCGCGAGCTGTCCGACCGTCGCCACCCCGAACATCACCATGGCCACCTGCGGCGCGTAGGGCTGGACGATCTGCGTCGCCAGCAGCGTGGAGGTGGGGATCAGCGCCGCGAACGACGACTGCACCGGATCGGCCATTTCCGCGCGCGCGACATCGGGCGCCACGGCCCACTTGCGCAGGTAGGCGCCGATCAGCACCGCCCAGAGCGCCAGGCCGAAGCCCGCCAGCACCACGGCGGGCAGCGCCGGGATAGCCCAGACGCGCACGGCGCCGCGCCACGCGTTGGCCAGGGCCAGCGTGCCGACCGCCATGCCGAAGAACGACAGCGGGATGGTACGAAAAACGGAAGATGGGGTGGGGGCGCCCATGATGTGCTCGCAAAAGTGCCGGTTGATGCCTTGGATGGTACGCAGCCTTGGCGCGCGGCGTTGACGCGACCGGCTCAAGCTGTTGCTGATTCGTCTCAATCGGGTTGACGCATGACATTTTCGTCATGTTCCGGATCGAATGTGGACATCGGACGGATCGTCGACTAGGCTTTGTGTACGCTGTACACAAGATGGCGGCGCAACCGTGGCAACCGAACTGGAGACGTTTGCATGAACATCGAAACCACCAACGAACACCGCTGGCTGCACAAGCTGGCTGGCAACTGGATGGCCGAGGGCGAGGCACAGATGGGCCCGGACGGCCCCACCGAGAAGTGGCAGATTCCCGAGCAGGTCAGCAAGATCGGCGACGCCTGGGTGCAGACCCGCTCGGAGGGCGATTTTCCCGGCTGCGGCCCGGCCGTGACGGTGATGACGCTGGGCTACGACCCGGCCCGCAAGCACTTTGTCGGCACCTTCGTCGGCTCGATGATGACGCACATGTGGGTCTACGAAGGCGACCTGGAGGCCGATGGCAAGACGCTGACGCTGCGCGCCGATGGCCCGGCCTTCAACCCGGACGGCAGCGTGGTGCCGGGCAAGATGGCGAAGTACCGTGACGTCATCGCGTTCCAGGATGACGACCACCGCACGCTGACGTCGTTCATGCAGACCGACAGCGGCGAGTGGATCCAGATCATGCAGGCCCGCTACCGGCGGGAACGCTAGGGAAGGAAGCGGCCGGCCCGGGCGGCCTGGATCAGGCTGGATCAGGCGCGGTCGAGTTCGTTGCTGTTCCACCATGCTTCCAGCAACGGCTGGAAGCGGTCGTCCGGGGCGGGCGGCACGCGCGTGCTCTTGCGCGCGGGCGGCAACTGGCGGCCGGTCAACTGGTAGAAGACGGCGGCCGGCGGGGTGCCGGGGCCGTAGGGCACATGGTCGATCACGCTCATCTGCCGCGCGGCCTTCAGCGCGCGCGTGGTTTCCTCGGCCGTCAGGCCGCACCCGTCGGCCAGCGCGTCACGGCGCAGGGGGCCCTGACGTTGCAAGCCTTCGATCAGAAGATGAACGCACTCGCGCGTATTCCTTTTCATGCAGCGCATTTTTCCGCACTGCCTGACACTTCACAATGACACTTGACACTTGTTTGCAATTCACCGCACGCAACTGTGGCAAGCGCGCAAATCCGGCCGCCAAAGCGCTGGACGCGCCACTTGCGGTGTCCGGCGCTTGCGCTCGTCCCGATACTGTATAAACATACAGTATTCGACGAATTCCTATGTCCGCGCCGGCGACCCCCGGCCGGACGACTGCCACACCATGACCGCATCCCCGCATGGACAGTTGCCGCTGGCGGCACCGGACCATGTGCCATCTTCCGCCCCGCCCGCGCCGTCGCCCGATGGTCCGCCGCCGGCCGCGCCCCGCGAATCGGTGCGCGAGCTGGAGCAGCGCTATCCGGGCCTGTGGCGCGCGGGCCAGCTTGGCCGCGCCGGGCGCCTGCCCGTCTGTCCCACCGGCTACGACGCGCTGACCGCCGAGCTGCCCGGCGGCGGCTGGCCCGCCGGCGCCGTGACAGAGCTGATGCTGGCGCACGACGGCACGGGCGAACTGCGCCTGCTGATGCCGGCGCTGCGCACGCTGGCCGCCGGCGGCCGGCGCATCGGCCTGGTCAATCCACCCTACCTGCCTAATGCCGCCAGCCTGGCGGCGGCCCGGCTGCCCGCGCGCCAGGTGTACTGGGTGCGCCCGACCCCGGCGGCAACGCTGGCGTCGCAGCGCACGGACATGCTCTGGGCCGCCGAGCAGATGCTGCGCAGCCAGGCATTCGGCGCGGTGCTGGTCTGGCTGGGCCGCGCGCGGCCCGAGGCGCTGCGGCGCCTGCAGGTGCTGGCGCAGGGCGGGGACACCGTGGTCTGGGTGCTCCGGCCGCTGCGGGTGCTGCATGAGTCGTCGCCCGCCGTGCTGCGGCTGGCGCTGTCGCCGCAGCCGGGCAACCTGATGTCGATCGACTTCCACAAGCGGCGCGGCCCCGTGCGGGACACGCCGCTGATTTTGCCGCTGGAAGGCATGGCCCACGTGCCGCAACGCACGGGCATGCCCGCCGTCCTGCCCGCCACGCCGGCGGGTGCCGACCATGTTGCCGATGACGTACTGGATCGCGGTGCACCTGCCGCGCCTGCCGCTGGACGCGCTGCAGCCGAGCTGGCCTGAGCCCGCCGGCCCGCCCGGCCCGGCCGCCCCCGGCATCGGCACGCTGCACAAGCTGCCGGTGGCGGTGGTGGAGCACGAGCGCGTGGTGCTGGCCAACGGGCCGGCCATGGCGCTGGGCGTGTGCTACGGCATGCGGCGCGGCGGCGTGCAGGCGTTGTCCGCCGATGTGGTGCAGCTGGAACGCGGGCTGGCGGCCGAGGCGGACCTGCTGACGTCGGTGGCGCTGACGCTGCTGCACTTCACGCCGGCCGTGACGATCGACACCGAGCCGGAATCGGCCACGGTGATGCTCGACGTCACGGCCAGCCTGCGGCTGTTCGGCGGCCATCGCGCGCTGTGCCGGCAGGTGCGCGCCCGCGTGCGGCAACTGGGCACGTTCGCGCAGGTGGGCAGCGGCACCACGGCGCAGGGCGCGGCATGGCTGGCGCGCCAGCCGGTGCGCCGCACGCCGCGCGGCATCGTCCGCCCGGCCCGCCGCGCAATCCAGCCGGCGCGCATGACGCGGCTGCTGGACCGCCTGCCCGTGGATTGCCTGCACGCGTACACCGACCCGGAATGGCTCGAAGGCATCGGCTGCCGCACGCTCGCGCAGGTGCGGCGCCTGCCGCGCGCGGGGCTGTCGCGCCGCATCGGCACCGAGCTGCTGGCGCGGCTGGACCAGGCCTATGGCCATGCCCCATCGGGCTTTGCCTGGTTCGAGGCGCCGCCGGCCTTTGCGCAGCGCATGGAGCTGCCCGGCCGCATCGAAGCGGCCGATGGCGTGCTGGCCGGCGCGCAGCGGCTGCTGCTGGCGCTGTCCGGCTGGCTGGCGGCGCAGCAGGCCGGCGTCACGCGCTGCGTGCTGGTGCTGGAACACGAGCGCTACCGGCTGGGCGAGGACACCGACAGCACGCCGGTGCCGCTGGCGCTGGCGCAGCCGAGCCGCGACCCGGTCCACCTGTCGAAGCTGCTGCGCGAGAAGCTGGACAAGGTGCGTTTTCACGCGCCGGTGAGCGGGCTGGGTTTGCGGGTGGAGGCGATGGAGACGTGCCTGCCGCAGAGCGATTCGCTGTTCCCGGAGCCCGGCGCGGAGCCGGCCGAGCTGGGCCGGCTGCTCGATACGCTGGTGGCCCGGCTGGGCCGCGACAACGTGCTGCAGCCGCAGCCGCTGGCCGACCATCGGCCCGAATGCGCCAACCGCTGGGGCCCGCTGGGCGACGCGCCCGCGCGTGCGCCGGCCCCGGGCGCGCTGCCGCCCGAACGCCCGCTGTGGCTGCTGGAATCGCCCCAGGCGCTGCGCGTGGAAAAGCACCGCCCCGTCTACCAGGGGCCGCTGGTCATGCTGACGCGGCCGGAGCGCATCGAGGCCGGCTGGTGGGACGGCGGGCTGGCCACGCGCGATTACTTCATCGCCGAACGCGCCGACGGGCTGCGCTGCTGGGTCTATCGCGAACGCCCCGGCCGCCCCACGCGCGACGGGCAGGAAGACGGCGGCGACTACCGCTGGTTCCTGCACGGCCTGTTCGCCTGAATACCACCCTCGACCATGCTGCCCGGACTGTCTTCCCTGCTGCCGTCGCTGCCCGACTACGTCGAGCTGCACTGCATTTCGAACTTCACGTTCCTGGACGGCGCGTCGCACCCGCAGGAGCTGATCGCCCGCGCGTTCCAGCTGGGCTACAGCGGGCTGGCGCTGACCGACGAGTGCTCGGTGGCCGGCACGGCCCGCGCGCACCACGCCATCAAGGTGCTGCGCGAGGACATGTGGGAAGCGGTGGCGCGCAGCGCGCGGCGGCTGTCGGCCGGGCAGGCCGCCGGCGAGGCCGACGACGTGGACGACATCGTGGTGTTCGTCGACGAAGATGACGACGACCCGGATGCCGGCGACGCCGCGGCAGGCGACGAGGACGGCGAGGATGGCGAGGCCACGGCCGGCCCCGCCGACGACCACGCCGCCGCCGAGCGCCGCCACGCGATGCTGGAAACGCTGGCGGCCGCGGCCGACGCCTTCAACCTGGTCATCGGCAGCCGCTTCACGCTGACCGCCGCGCCCGGCGACGCCATGCCGGCGCCGCGCCTGGTGCTGCTGGCGTGCAACCGCGACGGCTTCGGCAATCTCAGCGAGTTCATCACGCTCGGCCGCCGCCGCGCGGAAAAAGGCAGCTACCTGCTGTATCCGTCCGACATCGCCGATCCCCAGCCCGACGAACACCACCTGCGCGGCATGCCCGACTGCCTGGCCATCCTGCTGCCCGGCTACTGCGCCGATGCCGACGTGCTGCGCGCGCAGGCGCAGTGGTGCCGCGAGGTGTTCGGCGCGCGCGCGTGGATCGCGCTGGAACTGCTGCAGGGCCATGCCGATGCGCTGCACCGCACGCGGCTGCAGGACGTCTCGCGGGATACCGGCGTGCCGCTGGTGGCGGCCGGCGCGGTCAACATGCACGTGCGCTCGCGCAAGCCGCTGGCCGACGTGCTGACCGCCATCCGGCTGGGCCAGCCGCTGCCGCAGTGCGGCATGGCGCTGGCGCCGAACGCCGAGGCGCACCTGCGCATGCGGCAGGTGCTGTCGCGGCTGTACCCGCGCGACGCGCTGGCGCAGACGCTGAAGATCGCCGCGCAATGCCGCTTCTCGCTCGACGCGCTGCGCTACGAGTATCCGGAGGAACTGGTGCCGGCCGGCCTGACGCCCATCGGCTACCTGCGCCAGGAAGTGAAGAAGGGCATTGCCGAACGCTTTCCGCACGGCATGGAGCCTGACTGGGAGACCCAGTTGGAAGGCGAGCTTGCGCTGATCGAGGAGAAGCACTACGAGCCGTTCTTCCTGACCGTGCACGACATCGTCCGCTTCGCGCGGGAGCGCGGCATCCTGTGCCAGGGCCGGGGCTCGGCCGCCAACTCGCTGGTCTGCTACTGCCTGCACATCACCGAGGTCAGCCCCGAGCAGGCCAACCTGCTGTTCGGCCGCTTTCTGTCGCGCGAGCGCGACGAGCCGCCCGACATCGACGTCGACTTCGAGCACCAGCGGCGCGAGGAGGTCATCCAGTACATCTACGACAAGTACGGCCGCCACCGCGCCGCGCTGGCCGCGTCGCTGATCACGTACCGCTCGCGCAGCGCGCTGCGCGACGTGGGGCGCGCGCTGGGCATCGACCCGAGCGTGGTGGAGCAGGTAGTGAAGGGCCAGGCGTGGTGGGACGGCGGCACCGCGTTCATCGAGCGGATCTCCCGCTACGGGCTGGACCCCGATTCGCCGGCCGTGCGGCAGTGGGCCAGCCTGACCGAGCAGCTTCGCGGCTTTCCGCGCCATCTGTCGCAGCACGTGGGCGGGTTCGTGATCGCGCGGCACAAGCTGTCGCGGCTGGTGCCGATCGAGAACGCGGCGATGAAGGACCGCAGCGTGATCCAGTGGGACAAGGATGACCTGGAGTCCCTGGGGCTGCTCAAGGTGGACGTGCTGGCGCTGGGCATGCTGACCGCCATCCGGCGCGCGCTGGCGATGATCCCGAACCCCGAGCCGGAGCGCGCGGGCCTGCCCACGCGCATGGAGGACCTGCCCGAGACCGACGACGCCACCTACGAGATGATCTGCAAGGCCGACACGATCGGCGTGTTCCAGATCGAATCGCGCGCCCAGCAGTCGATGCTGCCGCGCCTGCAGCCGCGCCAGTACTACGACCTGGTGGTGGAGGTGGCCATCGTGCGGCCCGGGCCCATCCAGGGCGGCATGGTGCACCCGTACCTGAAGCGGCGCGAGGACCTGCGCCGCACCGGCAAGATGCCGACCTACTTCAACGACGTGATCCGCCGCGTGCTGGGCCGCACGCTGGGCGTGCCGATCTTCCAGGAACAGGTGATGCAGCTTGCCATCGAGGCGGGCGGCTTCACGCCGGGCCAGGCGGACCAGTTGCGGCGGTCGATGGCGGCATGGCGGCGGCGCGGCGATCTCAAGAAGCACCAGGACGCGCTGGTGCGCGCGCTGACATCGCGCGGCTACCCCGAGCCCTTCGCGCTGGCCATCTGCAAGCAGATCGAGGGCTTTGGCGAGTACGGCTTTCCGGAAAGCCACGCGGCCAGCTTTGCCAAGCTGGTCTACGTCAGCGCATGGATCAAGTGCCACTACCCCGACGCGTTCCTGTGCGCGCTGCTCAACAGCCAGCCCATGGGGTTCTACTCGCCGTCCCAGCTCGTGCAGGACGGGCGCCGCCATGGCGTGGCGACGCAGCCGGTGGACGTCACCATCAGCGGCTGGGAAAGCACGCTGGAGCCGCGCCGCACCGGGCAGCGCCATCGCGACGTGCGGCTGGGCATGAACCGCGTGAAGGGCATGCGCGAGGCGGCCGCGCTGCGCATCGAGGCGGCGCGCGCCGCGCGGCCCTTCGACAGCGTGGAAGACCTGGCGCACCGCGCGGCGCTGGACGCGCACGACATCGACGTACTGGCCGCCGCCGACGCACTGGTGTCGCTGGCCGGCCATCGGCATCAGGCCCGCTGGCACGCACGCGGCGCCGCCGTGCAGAGCGCGCACCGCGACCTGCTGCACGAGGCGCCGCCGCAGGAACTGGCGCTGGCGCTGCCCGAACCGAAGCTTGGCGAGGACGTGGCGGCCGACTATGCGAGCCTGGGGCTGTCACTGAAGTGCCACCCGCTGACGCTGCTGCGACGCCGCCTGGCCGCGCTGCGGTACGTGACCGCGCAGCAGTTGTCCCGGCTCGGCAACGGCCGCCGCGTGCGCGCGTGCGGCATCGTCACGGTCCGCCAGCGGCCCTCCACGGCCAGCGGCACGATCTTCACGTCCATCGAGGACGAGACCGGCGCCATCAACGTGATCATCTGGCCCGGCCTGGTGGAACGCCAGCGCAAGGAAGTCCTCGGCGCCACCCTGCTCGGCGTGATCGGCACCTGGCAACGCCAGGGCGAAGTCCGCCACCTGGTCGCCGACGAACTCGTCGACCTGAGCCCGCTGCTGGGCCGGCTGATGGTGGGAAGCCGGGATTTTCATTAGGGGCGAGAAACGCCGCTGGCGAATGTAATGCCGCTGGTTTTCTTGCTTTTCGTACAAAGTGGGAGAGGGGCAGGGGGAGAGGGCTTGGCGTGTCTGCTTGCGGATCGACGTGGCAATTTGAGCCGCTGGCCCTCTCCCCCAACCCCTCTCCCGCAGGCGGGAGAGGGGAGCGAAAAACGTCGTTGGCGATTGTCGAGGGGGAGCAAGAAATGCCGTTGGCGAATGTGTGTCGCCGGTTTTCTCCCCTCTCCCACAAAGTGGGAGAGGGGCCGGGGGAGAGGGCATGGCGTGTCTGCTTGCCGATCGACGTCGCAATTTGAGCCGCTGGCCCTCACCCCCAACCCCTCTCCCGCAGGCGGGAGAGGGGAGTGAAAAACGGCGTTGGCGATTGTCGAGGGGGAGTGAAAAACGTCGCTGGCGATTGTCGAGGGGAGCAAGAAATGCCGTTGGCGAATGTATGTCGCCGGTTTGCTCCCCTCTCCCACAAAGTGGGAGAGGGGCCGGGGGAGAGGGCGTGGCGTGTCTGCTTGCCGATTGACGTCGCAATTTGAGCCGCTGGCCCTCACCCCCAACCCCTCTCCCGCAGGCGGGAGAGGGGAGCAAAAAACGTCGCTGGCGAACGTCGAGGGGAGCGAAAACCAGCGGTACCACGGCTACACCGATCTACGCTGCCCCTGGCACATCCCGCTGCGGCTGTCCGTCGTAGGTCCACAGGAACTGGCGTGGGATCGGGCCCTTGTTGCGGCCGCCTTGCTGGGTTTGTTCCCAGGCGTGGGACAGGATGCCCACCGAGCGCGAGAGGCAGAACAGGCCGCGGGCCAGCGGGGCCGGGAAGCCCAGTTCGGCGTAGATGACGGCGGTGGCGCCGTCGATGTTCATCGGGATCGGCTTGTCGCGGCCCTGGCTCAGGTGGCGTTCGACGGCGCGGGCGATGGCGGCATACCGGCCCGATACCACGCCGTCGCGCGCGGCGTCGTCCACCAGCGCCAGCAGCCGTGGCGCGCGTGGGTCCAGCGGGTGGAAGCGGTGGCCGAAGCCGGACACGAACTTGCCGTGCAGGTCTCGATAGTGGGCCAGGCCGGCGGCCACGGCCGCGTCGGGCGATTCGCCGGCGTCCTGGCGCCGCGCGATGTCCTGGTACAGCTCCACGGCCTGCTCGCCGGCACCGCCGTGCACGTCGCCCAGCACATTGACGGCCGACGCCATCGCGTTGTTCAGGCCCACCCCGCATGTCGCGGCCATGCGCGCGATGGCGATGCTTGGCGCCTGCGGGCCGTGGTCCACGGCCGCCATCAGCGCCGCGTCCAGCAGGTCGCCGGCGCGTTTCTCCGGCAGATCGCCGCGCAGCATCAGCCAGATCATCTGCGCGAACGACACGTTGCCGATCAGCTGCTCGATCGGATAGCCCCGGTAGCGGATCTCGCCCGGCTTCATGTCGATGATCGACGTACGCCACCAGTCCTGCGACGCCTGCCGGCCCGCGTCCATCGGGAAAGTCTCGCTCATAGCGCGCGCTCCTGTTTCAGTGTGGCGATGGCGTCGGCGTCGTAGCCGAGTTCGCCGAGGATGTCGTCGGTGTGCTGGCCCAGTTGCGGCGGCGGCGTGTCCACCGCGGGCGCCGTGCCGTTGACCTTGAAGCCGGTGCGGACCACGCGGATGTCGCGGCCCACGCCGGGCACGTCGGCAAAGTCGCCGATCATGCCGCGATCGCGCACCTGCGGATGCGCCAGCACGTCGGGCACCTGCATGACCGGCCCGGCCGGCACGCCGGCCGCGTTCAGCAACTGCCACCACTCGGTGGCCGACTTGCCCGCCAGCGCCGCTTCCAGCTCGGCGGTCAGCGCGGCGCGGTTGGCCAGCCGCGCCTGGCGCTCGGCAAAGCGCGCGTCGGTGGCCAGATCGGGGCGGCCCACCACGCGGCACACGGCCTCGAACTGTTCCTGCTTGTTGGCGGCGATGTTGAGCGGGCCGTCGCCGGTGCGGAACGTGCCGGACGGGCTGGCGGTCATGTTCTCGTTGCCCATCGGCACCGGGTTCTTGCCGGCGATCAGGTGGTTGGACACCACCCAGCCCATCGTCGCCATGGTGGCTTCCAGCATCGACACGTCCAGGAAATAGCCCTCGGTGCGGTCCCGGTCCGCCAGCGACGCGGCGATGGCGAACGCGGCCGTCATGCCGCCGATGGTGTCCGACACCGGATACCCCACGCGCAGCGGCGCGCTGGCCGCGTCGCCGGTGATGCTCATCACGCCGGACATGCCCTGGATGATCTGGTCGTAGGCGGGCAGGTCAGACAGCGGGCCGTCCTGGCCGAAGCCCGAGATCGCGCAGTAGATCAGGCGCGGGTTCTCCAGCTTCAGCGCGTCGTAGCCGAGCCCGAGCCGCGTCATCACGCCGGGGCGGAAGTTCTCGACCACCACGTCGGCGCCCTGCACGAGCTTGCGGAACACTTCCTTGCCGCGCGCGTGCTTGAGGTTGATCGTGATGGAGCGCTTGCCCGGGTTCTGCGCCAGGAACGACACGCCCATCAGGTTGCGGTTGAGTTCGGCATCGGCGCCAAGCTGGCGCGCGAGGTCGCCGGTGCCCGGCGTTTCCACCTTGATGACCTCGGCGCCCATGTGGGCGAGCTGGTGGCAGCAGAACGGCCCCGCCAGCACGTTGGTGAGGTCGAGCACGCGGATGTTGCGTAGCGGCTTGTGCATAGGGTTCCTGCCCGGATGATTATTCGGCGCGTGCGCCCGATTCCTTGACGATTGCGCCCCAGCGGGTGTTCTCGCTCTTGATGAAGGTGGCCAGCTCGGCCGGCGAGCCGCCGCGCGGCTCGCTGCCTTCGTCGTGCAGGCGGGCGATCGTTTCCTTGTCCTTCAGCGCCTTGTTGACCTCGGTATTGAGCCGGGCCACCACGTCGGCCGGCGTGCCGGCCGGCGCCACCAGCGCCTTCCAGTCCTCGGCCTGGAAGCCGGCGTAGCCCTGCTCGGCCACGGTCGGCACGTTGGGCAGCAGCGCCACGCGGTGCGCCGACGTCACGGCCAGCGCGCGCAGCTTGCCGGCCTTCAGCATCGGCATGGCGATGGGCGGCGTGGCGAAGTAGAAGTCGGTCTGGCCGCCCATCAGGTCGGTCAGCGCGGGCGACGCGCCCTTGTACGGCACGTGCAGCGCCTTGATGCCGGCGCGGCGCTGGAACATCTCGCCGGTCAGGTGGCCCACCGTGCCGGTGCCGGCCGACGCCATCGACAGCTGCTTGCCCTTGGCGGCAGCCACCAGGTCGGCCAGGGTCTTGTAGGGGGCGTCCTGGCGCACGATCAGCACCACCGGCTGCGACGCCACCAGCGCGATGGGCGTGAAGTCCTTCACCGCGTCGTACGGCATCTTGGGATAGAGCGTGGGGTTGATCGCCAGGTTGGCGGTCTGGCCCATGCCGACCGTGTAGCCGTCGTTCTTCGCCTTGGCCACGAGGTCCAGCCCGATGTTGCCGCCGGCCCCGGCGCGGTTTTCCACTACCACGGTCCAGCGCGTGGACGTGCTGACCTTGTTGAACACAAGCCGCGACAGCACGTCGGTGCCGCCGGCCGGCGGGAACGGCACGACCAGGCGGATCGGCTGGGCCGGGTAGGCATCGGCGGCCATGGCGCCGGTCATCAGGGCCGGCGCGACGGCCAGGGCAAGCAGCGATTGCAGGAAGGTGCGGCGCAGGGTCATGCGTGTCTCCGTGTGTTCTATTGTTCTATAAGATAGAACGTTGGGCTTAAAGAAAGAATGAACGGGAGAATAGGAGGGATGGGTGGGGCTGTCAAGGCGGGGGGCGAGCGGCTGGATTCGCGGCGTAGGTCTGGCACGCGTTGTCGCGCCTTGCCGGGACGTGGCAGGGCGGCCCTCGCCACGCTGCGCGAGGGTTCTTTCAGGGAAGGGGAGCGGGAAAACGCCGCCTCAGGCGGCAACCACTGCCGGCAGGGCGAAGCCCGCGCCGGTGGCGCGGCAGGCTTCGGTCAGGGCGGCCTTGGCTTGCGAGGCATCGCGCCCCAGCCGCAGCAGGCCGCCGAGCTGGTGCGGGGCCTTGAGCAGGCCGAGCATCACGGCGCGCACGTCGGTGCTGCCGTCGGCGGCCATGCCGGCAAAGGCCAGCGGCGGTACGGCGCGGTCCGCGGGATCCAGCACCACGCGCAGCGCGGCGAAGGGAATGCCGTGGGCCTGGGCCGCGCGGGCGGCCACGTGCGATTCCATGTCGACGGCCAGCGCCCCGTGGGCTTCATGCAGGGCCGTCTTGTCGGCCACGGTCAGCACGGGCGTGTCGGACCCGGCCAGCAGCCCGGACACCGCGTGCGGCAGCGCGCGGCGCAGCGCGGCGGTCCAGTAGGGCGCGGTGCTGTACGACGCCTCGCCGCTGCGCACGGCCGTCGCCACGATCACGGTGCCCGGCGTCAGCGTGGGATCGAGCCCGCCGGCCACGCCCACGCTGATCAGCCCCGCACAGCCCTGCATCAGGCGGATGTCCAGCGCGCGTGCCAGCATCACGCCGCGCTGGCCGTACAGCGTCTGCACGCCTGGCCCCTGCGCGATGCGCGCCTCGAAATCCATGCCGCAGACCGCCAGCACGGGCGCCAGCGGCGCCGCGGAACTCATAGCCCCCATGCCACGGCGCGGTTGCCCTCGCGCAGCAGGTTGCGGAAGCGCGCGAGCGCCCACAGCGGGAAGAAGCGGGCGTAGCCGTGGTAGCGCAGGTAGAACACGCGCGGAAAGCCCACGGCCGTGAAATGCGGCTCGTCCCAGAACCCGTCGCCGGCCTGGGTGCGCAGCAGGTATTCCACGCCGCGCGCCACGGCCGGATGATCGCCGGCGCCGGCCGCCATCATGCCCAGCATGGCCCAGGCGGTCTGCGATGCCGTGCTCGGCGCCGGCTCGTAGCCGTGGTAGTCCAGCTTGTAGCTGTCGCCGGATTCGCCCCAGCCGCCGTCGGCGTTCTGGATCGATGCCAGCCATTGCGCGGCGCGCTGCATCTCGGGCGCGTCGGTGCCGATGCCGGCGGCGTTGAGCCCGCACAGCGCGCTCCACGTGCCATAGATATAGTTCGTGCCCCAGCGGCCGAACCAGCTCCCGTCGGCCTCCTGTTCGTCCAGCAGGTAGCGCAGCGCGCGCGCCGCCGGTTCGCTGCTGGCCGGCATCTGGCCCAACTGGCACAGCATGGCCAGGCAGCGCGCCGACACGTCGGCGGTGGGCGGGTCCAGCAGCGCGCCGTGATCGGCGAACGGGATGTTGTTCAGGTAGAGATGCGTGTTCTCCGGCTCGAACGCGCCCCAGCCGCCGTTGCTGCTCTGCATGCCGATGACCCACTCGCAGGCGCGCGCGATGGCGGGCGTGTAGCGGTTGGAGCAGTCGCCGCGCTCGGCGCGGTCCATGGCGGCGGCCACCACGGCGGTATCGTCCACGTCGGGGTAGTGCGCGTTGTTGTACTGGAACGCCCAGCCGCCCGGCCGCACGTCGGGGCGGCGCACCGTCCAGTCCCCGCGCAGCTCCAGCTCCTGCAGCGGCACCAGCCAGTCCAGCCCGCGCGACGCCGCGGCGATGGCGCGCGGTTCGCCCACTTCCAGCAGCGCATGGGCGGCCAGCGCGGTGTCCCAGACCGGCGACAGGCAGGGCTGGCAGTACGCCTCGTCGTCGCGGATCACCAGCAGCTTGTCGATCGACTTGCGCGCGATGGCGCGGTCCGGGTCGTCGGGCGGCACGCCCAGCACGTCGAACATCATCACCGCGTTGACCATGGCCGGGAAAATGGCGCCCAGGCCGTCCTCGCCGTTCAGGCGCTCGACGGTGAACGCGCGGGCACGGGCGATGGCGCGGTCGCGCATGCGGCGCGGAAACAGCGGCTCGGCCACGCGCACCACGGCGTCCAGCGCGCGGAACACGCCCACCCAGAGCGGGCTCTGGTGCGGCGCCCGGCGCGGCAGCCGGGTGGCCTGGCAGGGCCGCACGAACAGTTCGTCGATGCCCACGTTGCGCGGGTTGCGCGCCTGCGGACGCAGGCTGTTCAGCACCAGCAGCGGCACGACGACCGTGCGCGCCCAGTACGAGACCTTCGACAGATGGAACGGAAACCACTCGGGCAGCAGCATGATTTCCACGGGCATCATCGGCACGGCCTGCCACGGCATCACGCCGTACAGCGCCAGCAGCGTGCGCGTGAAGACGTTGCTCTGCTCGGCGCCGCCCATGGCGTGGATGCGGGCGCGGGCGCGGCGCATGTGCGCGGCCTCGGGGTCGTCGCCGGCCATCTTCAGCGCGAAGTACGCCTTGACGCTGGCGCTGACGTCCGACGCGCCGGCGTGGAACAGCGGCCAGCCGCCATCGGCGCCCTGGATGCGGCGCAGGTAGTTGGCAATCTTGCCCTCCAGCACCGCGTCGGGCGTCTCGCCCAGGTAGTGCACCATCAGGATGTATTCGGCCGGGATGGTGGCGTCGGCTTCCAGTTCGTAGACCCAGTGGCCGTCGTCGCGCTGCTGGGCCAGCAGCGCATCCACGGCCTTGGCGATGCCGTCGTCGAGCGGATCGGGCAGGGACGCAGCCATGGCGCGCCGGCTCGGCGCGTCTGCATGCGGGCGGGTGATCGTTGCAGCCTGGTTCATCGATTCGGGGGCACTTCTCTCTTGGCCACGGCGCGGCCGGGGCCACGCGCATCGGCATCCAAACAACGTTCAGGCAATGGCATGCCGCAGCACGATCCAGGCAAGCCGGGCCTTGGGCACGCGCACCCGCGTACGCGGCGCGCGCCAGCCACGGGCCAGCAGGCGGGTCAGGATCTCGTGATAGACCTCGTACATGATGCGCGGCGAGCGCACCACGCGCGACGGGCAGCGCGCCATGACGGCGGCGGCGGCGTCGTAGTGCGCCTGCGCGTCGCGGGCCACGCCCCGGCAGACCGTGTCGATGGCCGGGTGGGCGATGATCTGGTGCGGCGTGCCCGGCGGAATGCCGGCGGCGGCCAGTGATTCGGCGGGCAGGTAGAGCCGGCCGATGTCGGCGTCCTCGTCCAGGTCGCGCAGGATGTTCGTCAGTTGCAGCGCGCGGCCCAGGTGGTGGGCCAGCTCGATGCCGGGCGCCTCGTCCAGGCCGAACACGCGCACGGCCAGGCGGCCGACGGCGCTGGCCACGCGGTCGCAGTACAGGTCTAGCGTGGCGGCGTCGGGCGCGACGATCGTCGCCACGACGTCCATGATCATGCCGTCGATGACGGCCTCGAAATCCTGCTGCTGAAGGTGGAACGTGCGGATCTGCGCGTCGAGCGCGTGCAGTGCGGCGGGCGCGTTGCCGGCGTAGCAGGCAGCAATGTCGCGGCGCCAGTCTTCCAGCGCGGCCAGGCGGTCGGCGTGCTGGGTATCGCCGTCGGCAATGTCGTCCACGGCGCGGCAGAACGCATAGATCTCGAACATGGCCTGCCGCTGCGACGGCGGCAGGATGCGCATGGCGGTGTGGAACGAGCTTCCGGAAGACACGGCGGGTCCGGCGGGCGGGGCGCCGGGCGTTGCAATTTCAGTACCGGCCACAGGTTTCCTCGGCACGCTTTCGATGTCCAGACGGCTGTGATGGCAGGCAGCCTGGCTTCTGGGTTTTTAGAGTCGGGCGATTATAGCAACTTCACCGATCCGGCGAATTTGTGGCGCATGGCGCACTTCAAGCGCAGCGTGGGCCACGCTGGCAGGGATGCCGAGGTTCGCCCGCGCGGGGACATCGGCAACCAGAATCGGGTGGGCGACGGCGGCCGTGCCAAATCCATCGTCCATATAAGAAAACCGGCAAACGAAATGCCGGCGCAGCATGAGTTTCACTGATTAATCGACCGGCCGGTCAAAACGTCAGCAATGCCATACATTATCGGGCGCATAAAAGCAGAAAGCCCCGCCGAAGCGGGGCTTCCCAGGCCTGAAAACCGGCCCGGCGTATCCGGGCTCAGATGGCCTGGATCTTCGTGGCCTGTTCGCCCTTCTGGCCCATGGCCTTCACGTAGCGGACCTTCTGGCCTTCCTTCAGCGACTTGAAGCCATTGCCTTCAATCGCCGAGAAATGCGCGAACAGGTCGTTGCCGCCTGCGTCCGGGGTGATGAAGCCGAAGCCCTTGGCGTCGTTGAACCACTTAACGGTACCGGTTTCCATATTTCTATCCAACCTTGAATTTCAGATGAGCGTGATTGCCCGACCAAGCATGGTGCCCACTACGAACCGGAGCATTAACGCTACAGCCGGTGCACATGCGAGCAGCCATTCTGACGGTTTTTTTTCGCGTGTCAATCAGCCTTAGCCCCTAACGGTATTTCGGCATGCGAACAGCAGATATTAGAGATTTCTAGATCATTTCAGCGTTTGTCCGACATCAGGCGGAATGGATTGGATGGTATGACACGTATTCCGGTATCTGTGGTATCGGCAGTGCGTACCGCCACGCGGGGTTTCCCCAGTGCCTTGCCACAAATCGGTCCGGTCGAGCCTACTCCATATGGACTATGGCTACCGATGGATGATGCCGGGACAATGCGCGTCAAAACCAGAACCGGTTGCCGCCCTCCATGGGCGAGCGCGCCGGGACGGCGTGGCAGCTGGCGCGCCAGACGAATGGAACGGGGAATCGGGATGTCGATGCATTCTTAGCCAGAAACCATGGCACAACGGGCCGGCGGGCCCGCCACCGGCATGTGCCGGGCATTTTCCGCCGTATTTTGCTGCGAGACCGAAGCCATTGCCGCGCCAAAGCCCGGCAGGGTGACATGCGTCCGTGTCCGGCATATGTCACCGGTCTTTCGGCACAATTTTTGACAATCTCCGTCGTACGAATGGCCTAGCATCCGACCTGCCGTGAATTAGTAAAAACGCTAGTTCGATACGGCGGCGACGGCATAATGCGGGGCGCGGGCCAACGGGCGAAGATCCGTCCGGTACGCGCAGCGCCAGCCGCGCGGGCCATACCAACACGAAAAAAAGCGGACAACAGCAGTGAAGCACTTGCAGCGTTCTATCCGGGGGCTTTTCCAGAAGGTTGGCAACCATGGGTCACGGCGTGCGGCAGCGCGCGTCTGCCGCCATGCGATGCTGGCCGTCGCGGTCATGGCGTCGCTGGGCGCGACATTGCTCGGCGCGCTGACGCCGTCGGGCGATGCCCAGGCGCAGCCCGCTCCCCAGGCCCCCGCCGCCCCGAATGTGGCCTTCCACTATGGCGCCAAGCCGCCCGTCGACCAGTTGCAGGCGTTCGACGTGGCCGTGGTCGAGCCCGACAGCGGCTTCGACCCGCGCCGGGCCAAGACCCCCAATACCGCGTGGTTTGCCTACGTCAGCCTGGGCGAAGTGCTGCCCAGCCGCGCCTACTTTGCCGATATCCCCAAGGCGTGGCTCACCGGCAGCAACGACGCCTGGAACGCCCGCGTGGTGGACCAGGCCGCCGACGGCTGGCCCGCGTTCTATGTGGACCGCGTGATCAAGCCGCTGTGGGAGCGCGGCTATCGTGGCTTCTTCATGGACACGATGGATTCGTACCACCTGGTGGCCAAGACCGACGCCGAGCGCGCCCGTCAGGAAGCCGGCATGGTCCGCGTGATCCAGGCCATCAAGGCGCGCTACCCCGAGGCCCGGCTGCTGTTCAACCGCGGTTTCGAAATCCTGCCGCAGGTGCATGGGCTGGCCTACGGCGTGGTGTTCGAATCGCTGTTCCGGGGCTGGAACCAGGCGCAGGGCGCCTATACCGAGGTCAGCCAGCAGGACCGCGACTGGCTGCTGAACCAGGCCCGCATCATCCGCGACCAGTACAAGCTGCCGGTCATCTCGATCGACTACTGCCCGCCGGCGGACCAGCGCTGCCGGCGCGACACCGCGCGCCGCATCCGCGCGCTGGGCATCACGCCGTACGTGACGGACTCCGGCCTGCAGACCGTGGGCGTGGGCCAGATCGAGGTCATGCCGCGCCGCGTGCTGGTGCTGCAGGAAAGCCAGCCGGGCGTGTCGATCGACAACAGCGAGGGCGTGCGCTTTGTGTCGATGCCGCTGAACTACCTGGGCTACCGCGTCGACTTTGCCGAGACGCGCGACGCGCCGCCCGAAATCACGCCGGACCGCTACGCGGGCGTGGTGGTCTGGTCCAACGGCTACTTCACGCGCAACGCGGCCCGCTACCAGGCCTGGCTGGAAAAGCTGACGGCCCAGGGCGTGCCCGTGGTGTTCATGAACGGTTTTGGCATGCCGGCTAGCAGCCCGCTGCTGCGCGGCCTTGGGCTGACCCAGGCCAAGGGTCGCCTGACCGGGCCCGTGCAGATCGTGTCGAAGGACAGGATGATGGGCTTCGAGCAGCCCGTGGCGCCCGATGCCACCGACGCGGTGGCCGTGCAGGTGCAGGACGGCGCCGCCGGCACGCGCTCGCTGCTGCGCCTGCGCGCTGGCGCGGTGACCTACGACGCGGCGGCCATCACGCCGTGGGGCGGCTACGTGACGGGCCCGTACGCGGTTCGCCAGAACTACGCCATTCGCCAGAACTCGTCGAGCGACCAGGATCGCTGGATCGTGCAGCCGCTCGATTTCCTGCGCGAGGCGCTGCGTCTGCCGGCCATGCCCGTGCCCGACACCACCACCGAAAGCGGCCGGCGGCTGCTGACGATCCATATCGATGGCGACGGGTTTGCGTCGAAGGCCGAGATCCCGGGCGGCGGCTTCTCCGGCGAGGTGCTGTTCCGCGAAATCTTCGACCGCTACCGGCTGCCGATGACCATGTCGGTGATCGAGGGCGAGGTGGGCAAGACCGGCATGTACCCGAAGCTGACCGCCGAGCTGGAGCCCATCGCGCGCAAGATCTTTGCCCAGCCGTATGTCGAGGTGGCCAGCCACACCTATTCGCACCCGTTCGAATGGGGCCGCACCGTGACCGGGCAGGGCGGCGACGCCCGCGTGACCGAGGGCGACGAGGAATTCCACCTGGCCATTCCCGGCTACAAGATGGACCTGAACCGCGAGATCGGCGGTTCGATCGACTACATCAACAAGGTGCTGTCGCCGAACAAGCCGGTGAAGATGCTGCTGTGGCCCGGCGACTGCCAGGCGCCGCCCGAGGCGATCAAGCTGGCCGATGCCGCCGGCGTGCTGAACATGAACGGCGGCGACACGCTGATCACGCGCAGCAACCCCACGTGGACGGCCATCGCGCCGCTGGGCATCCACAAGGCCGACAACACGTTCCAGGTGTTCGCCACCAACCAGAACGAGAACGTCTACACGAACCTGTGGCGCGGCCCGTACTACGGCTTTGAGCGCGTAATTGAAACCTTCGAGATGACCGAGAAGCCGTATCGCTTCAAGGCCGTGAACATCTACTACCACAGCTACGCGGGCACCAAGGCGGCGTCGCTGAAGGCGCTGCGCAAGGTGTACGACTACGTGCTGACGCAGAACCTGCTGCCGATGCATTCCACCGACTACGTGCTCAAGGTGCTGGACTGGCAGGGCATGGCCGTGGCGCGCGAGCTGGGCGATGGCGCCGACGGCGCGCCGGCCAGCGGCGCCTGGGTGGTGCGCGGCGACGGCAACCTGCGCAACCTGCGCTGGACCGGCGCCGGCGTGCCCGACGTGGCCACGGCGCAGGGCGTGACAGGCTCGTCGCCGGCACCGGGCGGCGGCGTCTACGTCCACCTGGACGGCGGCAACGCGCGCTTCCGCTTCGTGCCGGCCGCCACGCGCGCCGTGCCGGAACTGCCCGAGGCCAACGGCCTGGTGCGCGACTGGCGCCGCGACGGCGCCACCACCCGCTTTGCCTTTTCCGGCTACTACAAGCCGTTCTTCCGGCTTGCCAACGCCGGCCAGTGCAGCGTGACCATCGACGGCAAGCCGGCCCGCGGCGTGCGCGAGAACGATACGCTGCGTTTCGATACCCCTGCGGTGAATGATCCGATCCATGTCCAGCAACAAGTCGAAGTCCGCTGCGGCGCCTGAGCGCGAGCGGCTGTTGCCGCCGGCGCTGGTTCTGACCTTTACCGCGATGGTGGGGGTGGGCCTGGCGCTGATGTTCCCGCGCGAGACGCTGCGCGAGCGCCTGCTTGGCCAGGGCCGTACGGTCGATGGCCTGACCGTGGCCTACCTGGAGGCGTGGTCGCGCGTGGCGCCGGACGACACCAGCTTCATGAGCGTGCTGGCGGAGCAATACGCGCGCAGCGGCCGCCTTGATGACGCCGAGAAGATGCTGGAGCGAATGATGGCGGTGCACGGCCAGGACCTGACCGGCCATATCCTGCGCACCCGCATCGAGATCACGCAGCAGCGCGCCTATGCGGCCCAGCCCGAATCGCCCGAACGCGCCGAGCGCCTGGCGCTGATGAAGGACCTGATGCGCCAGGCCACGGCCGCCGACACCATGCGCCGCTGGACGCTGGCCGACCTGCAGACGCTGGCCACGCAGGCCCGCCAGATCGGCGATGCGGACGCGGCCAACGTGCTGTTCCGCGCGCTGGGCCAGCGCGACCCGGCCAACGCCGACTTCTACAACCGCCAGCTTGCCAGCATCGCGCTGGCGGGCGGCAACTATCGGGACTCCGCACAGGCGCTGTTCGACGCCCAGGCGCGCTCGAAGAACCTGTACGAGCAGCGCACGCTGTTCCTGCAGGCGTTGCAGACGCTCCAGTCGGGCAACCTGCTCGACGAGGCACTGGCGGAAGCCGAGCGCCGTGGCGGCAAGCTGCTCGACGATCCGGACGTGCTGCGCTTCCTGACCCGGCTGGCGCTGGCCGCCAACAAGCCGGACGTGGCGGCGAAGTACGTGGAACGGCTGCTCAAGCTGTCCGCCAGCCGGCCATCGGATGCCGCGCGGATCGCGCTGGCCGAACTGCGCCGCGACGAGGCGCGTGCCGGCGTGCGCCGTGTGTCCGACAGCGAACCGTGGCTGGCCCGCCAGTACGTGTACCTGGATGGCCCGCAAGGCAGCGCGCTGCGCACCCGCATGGACCAGTTCGGCGTGCGCCGCGTGCATGCCGAACAGCCCGCCGTGCTGGCCCAGGCCACGCCGCGTCCCGGCCCGGGCAACCCGACGCAGGCCGAGGCGCAGGCCGCGGCCAAGGAAGACGTGGCCGCTGCCGTGGCGGCCGGCAAGTCCTTCAACGCCGACGACCACGACCTGGCCTACCGCGTGTTCCTGGCGGCCGGAAAGCTCGACCAGGCCCAGAGCGTGGCGCAGACCGCCGTGCGCAAGCTGCCGAACGAGCCGGTCTGGCGCGAACGGCTGGCACAGGTGGCCGAATGGAACCGCCAGCCGACGGTGGCGCTGCAAAGCTGGCTCGAATACGCGCAGGCCACCAACGACGCCCGCGCATGGAACAACGTGCTGCGGCTGGCGCCGGGGCTCAACGACGACCGCGCCTACCTGGCCGCGCTGCGCCATCGTGCCGGCGGCGGTGACCTGAAGGTCATCGACGAGGTCGTGGCGGCCTACGAGCGGCTGGGCGAGCCCGAGGCAGGCATGGCCTTCCTGGACTCGCTCGCCAACGGCCCGAACGGCCGCCAGGTGATGGAGCGCAATGCCGAACTGGCCGAGCGCGCGGGCAAGGACGACCGCGCCTTCGCGCTGTACGGCCAGCTGCAGAAGCGCTTTGGCGCGCGGCCCCGCTACGCGGTCAAGCGCGCCAACATCCTGTTCGTGCGCGGCCGCCTGGACGAGGCCATGGACGCGCTGCTGCCGGCGCGCAACCAGGCCGGCCCGCAGGACCTGCTGTACTGGCGCTCGTTTACCGAGCTGGCCCGCCTGACCCAGCGCGAGGACCTGCTCAAGGAAGGCTATCGCCAGATGATGTTCGCGATGGCCGCCAAGCATGACGACCACTGCATGCAGTTGCCGCCGGGCGCGGCCCGCAACGACTGCATTGCCGAAGTGCGCGACACCGAGGAAGCCGACTTCGCGAACATGGTGCAGTACTACGACCGTTCGCCGATCGACGCGGGCCGCATTGCCGAGGCGGGCTGGCGCAAGGGTGGCAAGCTGGAGGACTTCCAGCTTGCGATGTACTACTACACGCGCGCCCACGCCTACCGCCGCATCGAGGGCCTGCTGGCGGAGCTGACGCCCGCGCAGCTGCGCGAAGCCGAATCGTCGGCGCTGTTCCTGATGCGGCGTGCCGAATACTGGCGCCTGACCGGCAACCGCGACCGCGCGATGGCCGACCTGCGGCGCGCGGCCGGCCAGCCCGACGCCGACAGCGAGACCTTTGGCGCGCTGCTGTGGGCACTGGTCGACAACGGCACCGACAGCGAGGTGCGCGCGGTGATGCAGCGGCTGAAGCCCAGCGCCGAGCAGGACCCGAACCTGTGGGGCGCCTACGCCGCCGGCGCCATGCGCTTCCAGGATGGCCGCACCGCGCTGCACTACCTGACCAAGATGCAGCAGGGCAAGCATCCCGATCCGCTGTGGCTGGGCCTGACGGCCGACGCCTACGAGGCCATCGGCCAGACGTCCACCGCGTGGCGCATCCGCCGGCAGGCGTGGAACGAGCTCCACCACGCCTGGGGCCCGGGCGGCCCGAACTGGGCCGGCGCGGCCGAGCGCGAGGACGAGGACGACGGCCAGGACGGCCCGCCGCGCGCAGACCTGCGCCGCCAGCGGGTGGCGCTGGGCCAGATCTTCGCGTCGGGCGATGTTTCGCGCAGCCTGGTGATCGAGATGCTGCGCCGCGACGGTGCCGAAGTGGCGGCGCGCCGCCAGGCGCCGGGCGACGCGAAGTCGCCGTCGCAACTGGGCGACGTGCCGGGGCTGCCGCCGCTGGACGTGGCGCCGCCGGCCGAGGTGGCACAGGCGCAGGGCCGCCGCCAGGAGCAGATTTCGGCGGCCAGCCGCGAGGTGGCGCTGGCCTGGGCAATGTCGTCGGAATCGAACGAACTGGCGCGCGCGTGGCTGGCCCGCCAGTACGCGAGCCGGTTGCAACGCCCGGCCTATGCCGAGATCGCGATTGCGCTGGACCGCAACGACATGGACCAGCTCGACCGCATCCTGGAGCGCCAGGCCGGCCGCGTGCCCGTGACGAGCCAGATCGAGGCCAACCGCCAGCTCGACCGCCTGTCGGCCGCGCAGACGCAGGCGTTCGAGACGCAGGAGCTGGCCCGCACCGACGACACGCTGCAGCAGACGCTGGAAGACGCGCTGCTGTTCAACGCGCAGGCCATCGAGCCGCGCGCGTCGTTCCAGCGCCAGAAGCCGCTGGAGTTCTACGAGTACAGCCTGGCCGGCGGCGCGCGGCTGTGGGACGGCTTTGCGCTGAACCTGCGCGGCGTGTTCCGCGACCAGCGCTCGGCCGACCGCACGCAGATCGACAACGTGCCCGCGTCGGACCGCCGCGCCGAACTGGCGCTGACCTACCGCGACAGCCAGAAGAACTGGCTGCTCGGCGTGGGCCGGCGCGACGGCCTGCAGAGCTTCACCACGGCCCGCCTGACCGGCAACTGGAACCAGGATGGCCGCGTGCAGTACACCGGCACGCTGGGCTACAACCAGCCGGCCGACGAGTCGTCGCAACTGCGCGTGGGCGGCATGAAGGACGTGGCCGAACTGGGCGCGCAGTGGCGCCTGGGCCTGCGCGAGTTCGTGGGCGGGCGCGTGCAGTACAACCATTTCTACGGGCAGGACCGCACGGCGCTGGGCCACGGCATGGTGTTCGACGTCGAGGCCGGCTACCGCATCCGCACGCAGTATCCGGACTACACGGTGCGCGTGGTGGGCACGCGCGGCATCTACAGCACCAACGGCGGCACGCTGTCGCCCGCCATGCAGCGGCTGCTGCCGGCCGGCGACGACGAGGCGAGCCCGTCGTTCTACATGCCGCAGAGCTTCACGCAGGCCGGCGTGCTGTTCGGCTTCGGCACGGACCTGATCGACGACTACACGCGCAAGTGGCGGCCGTTCCTGGAGGCCGGCGCGCTGTACGACACGCGCGCCGGGCACAACTTCCGGGGGCAGGTTGGCGTGGCCGGGTCGGTGTTCGGCAACGACCACCTTTCGCTGTATGTCTCGCACGACACCGCGGCCCGTACCACGGGCACGCCGTTGACCGAAGTCGGCCTGCGCTACCGCTGGCTCTATTGATTGTTTCCAGATAACGAGGGGAATCTATGATGAACAGGACCAATACCCGCATGGGCCGGCTGATGGCCTGGTGCGCCGCCACCGGTGCGGCACTGTGGCTGGCCGGCTGCGCCGTGACCGACGTGGGCCGCGCGCCGCAGATGGCCGCCGGCGACACCGTGGCCGTGCTGCCGATCGTCAACTACACCGAGACGCCGCAGGCTGGCCTGCGCGCCGAAGCCATCGCCGAATCGCTGCTGAAGACCGGCGGCGTGGCGAACCTGAAGCGCTACCCGGCGTCGCTGAACCCGGAAACGCTGTTCGAGCCGGCCGAGCGCGAGTCGGTGGGCAAGGCGCTGGAATGGGCGCGCGGCGAGCGCGCACGCTACGCGCTGACCGGCGCCGTGCAGGAATGGCGCTACAAGGTGGGCGTGGACGGCGAGCCGGCCGTGGGCATCTCGCTGCAACTGATCGACGTGGCCTCGGGCCAGGTGGTGTGGTCGGCCACGGGCAGCAATGCGGGCTGGAGCCGCGAGTCGCTGTCGGGCGTGGCCCAGAAGCTGCTGCGCCGCCTGCTGGCCCCGCTGATGCAGGGCTGATGCAACGGCCCGGATGGAATCGAGTGGAAAACAAGGACGGGTGACAAGCGTGGCACACACCGCGGAAAAAACGCGCCAGACGGCTCGCAAGGGGCAGGGCATCAGCCTGGGCGGGCGCTATGCGCGCTGGCTGGCCCCCGCGGGAGGCGGGGCGGTGGCCGTGCTGGAAATGATCGTCGTGATGGTGGCGGCGATGGCCATCGCCTGGGTGGTCCTGCCGCAGAACCCGCTGCTGCTGGGGCTGGGCTTTCCGTGGGCATGGCTGCTGCCGGTGATCCTGGCGCTGCGCTACGGCACGCTGCTGGGCGTGGGCGCCGTGCTGATGCTGCTGGGCGGCTGGTTCTTCTTTGACGGCATGGGCGCGCACCACGAGGCGTTTCCGCGCATGTTCTTCCTGGGTGGCCTGCTGCTGGTGCTGGTGGCCGGGCAGTTCGGCGACGTCTGGAACACCCGCCTGGCGCGGGCCCGGGCCGTCAATCGCTACCTGGACGAGCGGCTGTCGGCGCTGACCAAGAACCACTACCTGCTGCGCATCTCGCACGCGCGGCTGGAAAACGACCTGCTGGCCCGCCCGACCACGCTGCGCGACACGCTGTCGCAGCTGCGTGCCGTGGCGCTGCAGGACGCCGGACGGGTTGCCCGCACCGAGCGGCTGGCCGGCGCGCAGCCGATGCTGCAGGTGGTGGCGCAGGCGTGCCAGGTGGAAGGCGCGGCGCTGTATGCCTGCCAGGGCGATACGGTGCTGCCCGATGCCGTGGCAGCCATCGGCCCGGGCTTCACGCTCGACGTGAACGACCCGCTGGTGCGCCACTGCATCGACACGCGCGAACTGGCGCACCTGCGCACCGCCGGCCTGCAGGACGACGCCGAGACGCGCTACGTGGCCGTGGCGCCGGTGCTGGCCGGGTCCGACCGCCTGATCGGCGTGCTGGTCGTCGAGCGCATGCCGTTCCTGTCGCTGACCTATGAAAACTTGCAGCTCCTGATGGTGCTGATGGGCTATTACGCCGACGGCGTGGAGCACGCCGAGGCCACGCACGGCATCCAGGAACTGGCACCGGCCATTCCGTACGCGTTCGCGCTGGACTACGCGCGGCTGTCGCGCCTGCGCCGAGAGACCGGCATCCAGAGTTCGGTGGTGGCGCTGGTGTTCGACCTGGACGAGGCGCGCGACGCGCTGTTCGAACAGGTGGTGCGCAGCCGCCGGGCGCTGGACGTGGCCTGGCCCGCGCGCGGCGCCCATCAGCGGGCAATGCTGACGCTGATGCCGCTGTCGGACAGCCAGGCCGTGTCGGCCTACCTGGTGCGGATCGAGGACATGCTGCGCGCCCAGTTCGGCAACGACTTCGCCACCGCGCACATCGGCGTGTACACGCTGCCGGTGCCGGCCGCCGGCGCCGAGGAAGCGCTGGTGCGGCTGCTGCATCGCTGCCATCTGGACGGCATCGCGCCGGACCAGGTGGCGGCGGCCACGCCCGGTGCCGGCCCCGCGCCGGCCGCCGGCCAGACGCAGGCGGGCTGACGCATGGGCAAGCTGACCATCGGCGGCACCGCCATCCAGATCGCGGCCCTGTACCTGCTGTTCCGGGGCGATACGGGCCTGCCGCTGCTGCTGTCGTTCCTGGGCCTGCAGGCCGTGGCCGCGGCGCTGCTGGGCCTGGCGCTGTGGCGCCTGCTGCCGCGCCGCTTCCGCACGCCGTTTGCGTGGAGCTACGCCTACCTGGCCGCGTTCTGCTTCTTCGTGCCGCTGGGCGGCGCGCTGGTGTGCCTGGGCAGCCTGCTGTTCTCGAAGCTGTTCCCGAAGCAGCGTGACAGTTCCGGCATTGCGTCGATCGCGCTGCCCGAGTTCGTCACGCACCTGATCCAGCGTGTCACGCACGGCGGCGGCGCCCGGCTGCGCGCGCAGCTTGGCAATACGCGCGCGCCGCTGCCGGAACGGATGACCGCGCTGGTGGCGATGCAGTCGATGCCCACGCGCACGGCCAGCCCGGTGCTGCGCGAGCTGCTGGCCGACAGCACCGACGACATCCGGCTGCTGGCCTACGGCATGCTCGATGGCGCCGAGAAGCAGCTGACGCAGAAGATCCTGGCCGAACTGCCGCGCCTGCAGGCGGCCGACACACCGCAGGCCCGGCTGGAAATCAACAAGCGGCTGGCGGACCTGTACTGGGAACTGATCTACCAGAACCTGGTGCAGGGCGACGTCTACCGCTACACGGCCAGCCAGGTGGAGCGCTACGCCAGCGCCGCGCTGGAGATCGACGACGGCAATGCCGCGCTGTGGTACATGCGCGGCCGGCTGGCGCTGTCGCGCAACGCGCCGGGCGAGGCCCGCGACTTCCTCGGCCGAGCCGAGGCGCTGGGCTTTGCCCGGGAGCGCGTGCTGCCGCTGCTGGCCGAGGCCGCCTACCTGGAACGCGACTATGCCGCGGTGCGCCGCCTGATGGCGGCTTTCGACAGTCCTTCGCCGCTCCCGCTGGTGCGGCCCCTGCTGCGGTACTGGCAATCATGAGCGAAATTCTGGTCAAGGGAACGTCTGCCGACGTCATGCTGCTGCTCGAAGGCACGTTCCCGTATGTAAGCGGGGGCGTGTCGAGCTGGGTCAACCAGATGATCCGCGCGTTTCCCGATATCCGCTTCGGCATCGTCTTCATCGGCAGCCGCCGCGAGGACTATGGCGACATGGCCTACCCGTTGCCCGACAACGTGGTGCACCTGGAAACCCATTTCCTGTACGACTTCCCGCCGCCGCCGCTGGTACACGGCACGGCCGGCGACGCGCGCGCGTTCGACAAGTCCGACGCGCTGCACGAACTGCTGCGCCAGCCGGGCCGCGAGGCCGAGGCCGGCGCGCTGATCCGCGAGCTGATGCCGCAACTGCGCGAGGGCGGGGCGCTGTCCGAGGACGCGTTCCTGTACAGCAAGCGCGCCTGGGACACCATCACGGACCAGTACCGCCAGTTCTGCACGGACCCGTCGTTCACCGACTACTTCTGGACCATCCGCATCATGCACAAGCCGCTGTGGCAGCTTGTGCGGATTGCCGACGGGCTGATCCCGGCCAGGGTCTACCACACGGTGTCCACCGGCTACGCGGGCTTTCTGGGCGCGATGCTGCGCCACCGCAACGGCCGGCCGCTGCTGGTGTCCGAGCACGGCATCTACACCAAGGAACGCAAGATCGACCTGTTCCAGAGCCAGTGGATCCGCGACAACCGGAACATCTTCGAGCGCGACATTTCCCAGATCAGCTACTTCCGCGAGCTGTGGGTGCGGTTCTTCGAGACGCTCGGCCGGGTCTGCTACGAGGCCGGCGACGAGATCACCGCGCTCTACGAGGGCAACCGGCGTCGCCAGGTGCTGGACGGCGCGCTGGCCGAGCGCACGCGCAATATCCCGAACGGCATCAACCTGCCGCGCCTGGCCGCCCTGCGCGACAGGCGCGCGCCCGGCGTGCCACCCGTGCTGTGCCTGATCGGCCGCGTGGTGCCGATCAAGGACATCAAGACCTTCATCCGCGCCATGCTGACCGTGGTGCGCGAGTACCCCGACGCCGAGGGCTGGATTGCCGGGCCGGAGGACGAGGACCCCGAGTACGCGCGCGAATGCCGCAGCCTGGCCGAGAGCCTGGGGCTGGGCGACAAGGTCAGGTTCCTGGGCTTCCAGAAGATCGACGACCTGCTGCCGAAGGTGGGCGTGCTGATCCTGAGCTCGATCTCCGAGGCGCTGCCGCTGGTGGTGCTGGAAGGCTTTGCAGCCGGCGTGCCGTGCGTGACGACGGACGTGGGCTCGTGCAGCGAGCTGGTCTACGGCCTGCCCGGCGAGGACGCCGCGCTGGGCGCGGCCGGCGACGTGGTGCGCATTGCCGATCCGGCCGCGCTGGCCACCGCCGCGCTGGGGCTGCTGCAGCATCCGCAGCGCTGGCAGGCGGCCCAGGCATCGGGCATCGCGCGGGTGGAGAAGTACTACACGCAGGAACAGATGGTGGGCAGCTACCGCACGCTCTATACGGACCTGATGGCGATGCCCGACGGCGCGCGCCGCGAGCGTGGCGCCAGCCCCGCGAAGTGCCCGGTGCACGGGGGAGGACGCTGACATGGCCGGCATTGGATTCGAACTTCGCAAGATGCTCCGGCGGGACAGCCTGTCGGGCATGCTCAGCGCCTACGCCTACGCGGGCGTCATCAGCTCGGGCCCGTGGGTGCTGTCGATCCTGGGCATCCTGCTGATCGGCATGATGTCGATCGGCTGGGTCGTGCCGGGGGCGCTGATCACGCAGTTCCAGGTGTCGGTCACGTACCTGATCGCGTGCAGCCTGATACTGACCGGGCCGATGCAGCTGTCGTTCACGCGCTTCACGTCCGACCGCCTGTTCGAGAAGCGCGCGGACATGGTGCTGTCGAACTACCACGCGGTGGCGCTGCTGTGCACCGGGCTGGCCGGCGCCATCGGCCTGGCCTGCGCGGTGTGGGCGTTCGACGACCAGTCGGTGCTGTACCGGCTGCTGATGATTGCCGGCTTCGTCATCATGAGCAACATCTGGATCGCAGCCATCTTCCTGTCGGGCATGAAGCAGTACAAGGCCATCGTCTGGACGTTCGCCGTGGGCTACACGATCACGGTGCTCACGGCGCTGGCGCTGCGCACGCACGGGCTGGAAGGGCTGCTGGGCGGCTTCGTGTTCGGCCAGCTTTGCCTGCTGGTGGGCATGATCACGCTGATCTACCGCAACTACACGAGCCACCGGTTCATGTCGTTCGAGGTCTTCCAGCGCCGCTACGCCTACCCGAGCCTGGTGGCCATCGGCCTGTTCTACAACCTGGGCATCTGGATCGACAAGTTCATGTTCTGGTACGCGCCGTCCACGGGCCAGCCCGTGATCGGGCCGCTGCATGCGTCGATCATCTACGACATCCCGGTGTTCCTGGCCTACCTGGCGATCATCCCGGGCATGGCCGTGTTCCTGGTGCGGATCGAGACCGACTTCGTCGAGTACTACGACGCGTTCTACAACGCGGTGCGCGGCGGCAGCTCGCTGGAGCACATCGAGGACATGCGCAACACGATGGTCCAGACCATCCGGCTGGGGCTGTACGAGATCGTCAAGGTGCAGGCCATCGCGTCGCTGCTGCTGTTCGTGGTGGGCGGCTGGCTGCTGCGGCTGCTGGGCATCTCCGAGCTGTATCTGCCGCTGCTGTACGTGGACGTGATCGGCGCCAGCCTGCAGGTGGTGCTGCTGGGCGTGCTGAACATCTACTTCTACCTGGACCGCCGGCGCGAGGTGCTGCTGCTGACGGGTACGTTCGTGGTGCTGAACTTCGCGCTGACCCGGCTGACGCTGTCGCTGGGGCCGGCCTGGTACGGCTACGGCTTCGCAGTGTCGCTGCTGATCGTGGTGGCGCTGGCGCTGTACCTGCTGGACCGCAAGCTCGACCGGCTGGAATACGAGACGTACATGCTGCAATAGGCCGGGCCGGCCATGTGCCGGTGCCGCCGCTCCGCCATGCGCCATCCGCGCATGGCGGCTCAGGTTTTCATTACGCCCGCAAGGCGCGCGCCGTCCAGGCGGCAGTCTGCGGCGCGCCTGCAACACCCGCATGGGTGGCCCCCCTCCAATGTAGCCTCGACGCGCCATGGCGCGTTTCGGTAACATGACGCCGCCGCGCCAGACACCGGCCGCAGTCACCAGAGGGAAGTAGATGAGAATTGCCTCAGTCGAGGACGATCCCGCACAGGCCGACCAGATCCGGCAACTGCTCGAAGAGGCGGGCTACCGCTGCACGAGCTTTGCCACGGGCGCCGCGTTCCTGCGCGCGCTGCGCGACCAGGCGTTCGACCTGGTGCTGATGGACTGGCAACTGCCCGATACCAGCGGCTACGAGCTGGTGAGCTGGGTGCGCCAGCACTCGGGCCGCCTGCCGCCCATCCTGTTCCTGACCAGCCGGATCGACGAGGCCGACATCGTCGCGGGCCTGAGCGTGGGCGCCGACGACTACCTGGCCAAGCCGCTGCGCCCGGCCGAGTTCATCGCCCGCGTGCGCGCGCTGCTGCGCCGGGCGTATCCGGAGGCCATGCACGACGACGAGCTGATCCGCCAGGGCCACTACGTGGTGGATGCCCGGCGCCGCACCGTCGCAGTGGACGGCCAACTGGCCGACCTGTCGCCGCGCGAGTTCGACCTGGCGCTGTTCCTGTTCCGCAATATCGGCCGGCTGATGTCGCGCGAGGTGATCGAGCAGGCCGTCTGGGGCCGGGCGATGGATGCCGGCTCGCGCACGCTCGACACCCACGTGTCGCGGCTGCGCATCAAGCTGGCGCTGCGGCCCGAGAACGGCGTGCGGCTCAGCTCGGTCTACTCGCACGGCTATCGGTTCGAGGCCGCCGGTGCCACCGATGCTACCGATGCCACCGATGCCTAGCCGCGGCGCCGCCGCCGGGAGCGCCGGGCGGTGATGGCCCGCCGCGCCCCCGCCGATCCGGCCGCCGTCGTCTTCCATCGCCGCACCCGCGTGGAATGGGTGCTGATGCTGGCCGCCGTCATCGTGCTGACCACGCTGGTGGTGCGCTTCAACGGCTTCGAGCGGGCCGACCTGGCCGTGCTGGACTTTGCCGTGGCCAACATGCCCGAGGCGCTGCGCGGCGGCCCGGGCATCGCGCGCGTGCCGATGCTGGTGCGCTGGCTGGCCACGCTGGTGCCCGTGACGCTGGCGGCGCTGGCCGTCTGGATGCTGACGCCGCGCGACGCGCTGGTGGCCGTGGCCGTGCTGGTGGCCGCGCTGGTCGGCGGCAGCATCATGCTCATGGGCAGCCTGCAGCTATGGTTCGCGCCGTCGGCGGCCGTGTTCGGCTGCCTGCTCGTCTATCCGATCTGGAGCTGGCGGCGCCAGGAGGCCGCGCTGCGGTTCCTGTCCGAGGAACTGGCGCGGCTGGTGCGCGAGCCGGGGCTGCCGGGCGTGCCGGCGCGCGTCGACCATTCGCTGGACGGCCGCATGCAGGCGGTGTACGACATGACGTCGCGGCTGCGCGACATGCGGCGCTTCCTGTCCGACGGCCTGGAGAGCCTGCCCGAGGCCACCGTGATCTGCGATCTCGACGGCGGCATCCTGGTGGCCAACCGCCGCGCCGTGGCGCTGGTGCCGGCCGTGCTGCGGGGCATCAACGACCTGCCGCAGCCGCCGTCGGCGGCGGGCATGGGCGGCGACGCCTACGCGGACATCTACGGCGGGCTGGGCCGTCCCGGCCTGCCGGACGTGATCGAGACACTGTTTCCCGTGCCCGGCCCGGGGCTGGCGTACTGGGATGCGCTGTGCGGCGCGCTGGACGCCGACGCGCCGGTCACGTCGTCATCCGATTCGCACGGCGTGGAGCTGGCCACCGAGGATGACCGCCGCTACCTGCTGCACGGCGCGCCGCTGCACGGCGAGACGGGCCGCCCGGCCGGCGTCATCGTCACGCTGGTCGACATCACGGCCGTGCGCCGCGCCGAGCGCCAGCGCGAGCAGACGCTGCACTTCCTGTCGCACGACATGCGTTCGCCCCAGGCGTCGATCCTGGCGCTGATTGACCTGCAATCGCGCCCGGAGCGGGCGCTGCCGCAGGCCGAGCTGCTGGGCCGCATCGGCGAGCACGCCCACCGCACGCTGGCGCTGGCCGACGATTTCATCCGGCTGGCCCAGGCCGAATCGCAAAGCCTGCCGTTCGCCGACGCGGACCTGACCGCGCTGGTGCTGGATGCCACGGACGAGATGTGGGCGCTGGCCAAGTCGCGCGGCATCGAACTGCGGCTGGACCTGGACGGCGACGGGGTGTCGCTGCGCGCCGTGCCGGCGCTGCTGGTGCGGGCCATCGCCAACCTGGTCAGCAACGCCATCAAGTTCAGCCCGGACGGCGCCCCGGTGACGGTGGGCCTGCGCAAGCTGGGCCCGTACATGGCCATCGAGGTGACCGACCAGGGCCCCGGCATCGCGCCGGAAGCCCAGGCACGCCTGTTCCGCCCGTTCAGCCGCGTCCACGCGCCATCGACCGACGCGCCGTCGGGCAGCGGGCTGGGACTCGTATTCGTGAAGACCGTGGCCGAGCGCCACGGCGGCCGCGTGATGCTGCGCAGCGCCCCGGGCGAGGGCGCAACGTTCTCGATCTGGCTGCCGCTCCGCTACCGCGCCGGCTGACCGCTGCCGACACAATTGTTGGCAATCCCCTGTGCAGAAATTGCCTACGATCTGTCGGACCACGGACACCGCATCCGTGGCCTTCCAGCCCACGTCGTGCCCCGGCGTGGGCGTTTTTTTGGGGGTGGTCGGCAAGCAGAGCCTCTAGGCCCTCTCCCCCAACCCCTCTCCCGCGATGCGGGAGAGGGGAGTCGGACGGTGGAATTGATTAGGCTGCGGCCCGAACCGGCTGCGGGGTTTTAGCTCCCCTCTCCCGCCTGCGGGAGAGGGGCTGGGGGAGAGGGCAAGCCGTTCAAACCGCGATACCCGCCCCTCAAGCCAGACCGCCTACTTGGCCATTCCCGGCGCCGGTGCCGGCGTTGCGGGGGTAGCCGGTGCCGGCGTGGCCGGGGCTTCGGCGGGTTTCTTGTCGTCCTTGTCGGCCGGGGGCGTGTCCTCGTCGTCCTCGTAGGACGGCAGGGCGTCGCCGCCGCCGCTGAGCAGGTACTGGCGGCGCTGCGTGTAGGCGTCGCGGACGAAGGCGTACTTGTCCAGCGCGGCCTGGGACAGCAGGTCGGTGGCGCCCAGCATGTTGGCGCGGGTGTTGATCAGGTTCACGCCGAACATCGAATAGCGCCAGGCGTCGTCGAAATAGTGCGCCGGGTCCAGGAAGATGCTGCCGGCCACGCCCACGCCGTCGCGGAACGAGCTGGGGCCGAACAGCGGCAGTACCAGGTACGGGCCGGACGGCACGCCCCAGGTGCCCAGCGTCAGGCCGAAGTCGGTGGAATGGCGCGGCATGCCGGCGGCCGTGGCCACGTCGATCAGGCCGCCGATGCCCAGCACCGTGTTGATGGCCACCCGCATCATCGTTTCCACGGCTTCCACGGGCTTGCCCTGGAGCACGTTGTTGGCGAAGTTGCCGACGTCCGAGAAGTTGTTGAAGAAGTTGGTCACCGCCAGCCGCGCCGGTTCCGGCGTCACGGCCTGGTAGCCCTTGGCCAGCGGCTGGGCCACGTAGGTGTCGGCCTTGTCGTTGACCGTGAAGATGGCCCGGTTCAGCGGTTCCAGCGGGTCGGCCGGGTTGGCGTTGGGGCCGGTGGCGCAGCCGGTGGCCAGCAGGGTCAGCGATGCCGCGCACAGCGCGGTGGCCAGCCGGGACGAAACGGGCGCCGCGGCGCGCAAGGACGTAAGGCGGGAGAGCATGGTGAGACGGTCTGTCTTTCTCGGTTCTTGTCATGGAGGACGGCCGCGCCCCGTGGCGCCGGGCGTGGCCGTCTGGCGTGCGTCGGCAGGCCGCCCGGACTAGCGCCGGGGTTTGCCGGATTCCGACCCTGCTGAATTATCGGCAGATTGTGCCATGGTCGTAGCCACCGTGAGTGGCGGCAGCGACGGGCCGAGTGGCTCGGGCCGGCCGGGCAGCTCGCGGCGCGGGCGGCCCATCAGGATCGGCTGGAAGAACACCGCGCCGGCCAGCGTGCACGCCAGGGACAGCGCCAGCAGCTTGCCCATGCTGGCCGTGCCGGGATGGTGCGACAGCCAGAGGCTGCCGAACGCCGTGGCCGTGGTGGCCGCGCTGTACAGCACCGCGTGGGTCAGGCTCGATTGCAGCAGCTTGGTCTTGCCGTGGCGCCACGCAATCACGTAGTAGATCTTGAACGCCACGCCGATGCCCAGCAGCAGCGGCAGCGCGATGATGTTGGCGAAGTTCAGCGAGATGCCGAACAGCACGCACAGTTCCAGCGTGATCAGGCCCGACACCAGCAGCGGGATCAGCGTCCGCAGCACGTCGCCGACACGCCGGAGCGTGATCCAGAGCAAGACGGTGATCGAGATGACGGCCCAGATGCCCGCGTGGATGAACGCGGTCATGATCGTGTCGGCCGAGCCCTTGATCGCGATCGGCCCGCCGGTGGCGTCCGGCTGCACGCGCGCCATCACGTCGATGAATCGGTCAAGCGTGGCCTGCCGGGCGGCTTCGTTCTTGGCGCCCGGGGGCGGCAGCCTGGGGCTGACGTTGACCAGCGCCTGGCCGTCCGGGGCCAGCCAGTCGCGCACCAGCTCGGGCGGCAGTGTCTGCTGGGTGATCGTCTGCGGCTGCAGCGCCCGTTGCAGCGACGCCAGCGCCAGCCGCAGCGGCAGCGCCACGGCCCGCTCGGCGCGGTCGCGCGTGGCGGGCGGGGCATCGGCCAGTTGCTTGAGAGACCGGGACAGGTGCTCGGCCGACGCGGCGCCCGGGCCGGGGTGGTCCAGCGCGGCCAGCGACAACTGGCGCGACGCGTTGCGCAGCGACGCCACCCGCAGCGCGTCGGTGGCCGGCGTGGCGGTCTGCTGGGTCAGCACCGGCATCAGGTTCTTCGCCATGCCAGCGATGATCGGCAGCTTGGCGGCCTGGTCGTCCGGGATGAACGTCTTCAGCGTGACCACGCGGGCCACCTCGGGCACGGCCTTGAGCCGGGCGGCCACGGCCTCGGCATCCTTCAGCGTCGGGGCCAGCACCTTGACGTCGTCGGTGCCGGCCTGCGGCGCGTCCTTGAGCGCCAGCAGCGTGGACATCGACTCGGAATGGGGGTCCTTCAGGTGCAGCGGGTCGAAGTCAAACCGCAGGTGCGGCAGCAGCGGGAAACCGCCGATCAGCACGGCCAGCACGCCGACCAGCGTGCCCTTGCGATGGCGCTCGAAGAACGCGTCGGCCGGGGCCAGCCAGCCGAAGCCAGGCATTTCCGCCTCGCCGCCCGGCGCCAGCACGCGGATCAGGGCCGGCAGCATCGTGAACGTGGTGGCGAAGGCGATGACCATGCCGACGCCGGCGATCTTGCCCAGCTCGGCCACGCCGCGGTAGTCGGTGGGCAGGAAGCAGAAGAACGCGGCGGCCGTGGCGGCGGCGGCCAGCGTGAGCGGGCCGGCCACGTCGCGGGCGGCCAGCGTCAGCGCGTCGTTCAGGTCGCCGTGGTCGTGGCGCTCGGCCCGGTAGCGCACGCCGAACTGGATGCCGAAGTCCACGCCCAGGCCCACGAACAGCACGGCAAAGGCCACCGAGATCATGTTCAGCGCGCCCACCATCATCAGGCCCAGCGCGGCGGTGATGATCAGGCCCGAGATCAGGCTGACCAGCACGGCGGTGATCAGGCGCGCGGATCGCAGCGCCATCCACAGGATGCCAATCACGACGACCAGCGTCAGCACGCCGTTGAGCACGGCGCCTTCGCTGACCGAGGCGAATTCGTCGTCGGCCAGCGGCTGCGGGCCGGTCAGGCGCACCACGGCTTCGTAGCGCTCGGCCAGCTTGAGCTGCGTGGCGGCGGCGCGGATTGCGTCGCTGGCGCCCGAGCCGGCCTTGAGGTCGCTGAAATCCAGCACCGGCGACAGCGTGACGAAGCTGAACGCGCGGCCGTCGGCATTCGGCTTCAGGCTGTCGTCGACGAGTCCGGCCCAGGATAGCGCCGCGGGCTTGTTGGCCAGCACGCCATCGACGGTCCGGGCGCTTTCGGCCAGCAGCTTGTCCATGTCGGACAGCTTGACCTGGCCCAACTGGAGCGGCAGGTTCAGCGTGGTGGTCAGCAAGTCCGACAGCCCGCGCAGCGTGGGGTCGTGGGCCAGGTTGTTGAGCAGCGGGCGCGCCTGGCCGAGCTTGTCGGCCATGTCGTGCACGCTGGCCGTATCGGCGAACAGCAGGCCGTTGCGCTCGAAGAACGGGCCCGAGCCGGGCTGCCCGACGGCCTTGAAGCGGTTTGGCTGCTGGCGCAGCGCGTCGGCCAGCTCGTTGGCGGCGGCGTCGGCCAGTTCCTTGGCCGGGGCCTGCACGACGGCCAGGATCATCTTGTCGCGCTGCGGAAAGGCGGCGCTGATCGCGGCATCGTTGGTCGCCCAGGGCGCGTCCGATTCTAGCAGCTTGCTGATATCGGTATTGATGGCGAAATTGCGTGCCGCATAGACGCCGCAGCCGACGGTGAGCAGCAGGGTGATGCCGATCACGAGCCAGGCGTGAACGGTGGCGAACTTGACGGTGCGAACCAGCAGCGGTCTGATCATGTGTCTGTGTATCTTCAACGCCCGCAAGCGGCGGGGGCGCGCGGGCGGCACCCGGAGTATAGCGGTTGGAGGCGGGTAACCCGCACGCGCGGGGCGGCCCGAATCCCATCGCGATCCGCTATATACTGGCCCGACTGGCCAACCCGGCCGTGTTGCCCCGAAGAGTCATGAACCGTTACGGAATCCTCCCCGCCGCGATCATCGCGCCCATCGCCATGGTGGCCATCGTGTCCACCGCCCATGCGCAGGCCACCGCGAGCGCGTCGCCCGACAAGCTGGTGCAGGCGGCTGTCGAAGGCGTGATCACGAAGATCAAGTCCGACCCCGAAACCCGCGCCGGCGACCTTGCAAAAATTACCGCAGTCGTGCGCCGTGAATTCCTGCCTTACACCGACTTCGGCCGCACCACGCGGCTGGCCGTCGGCAACGCCTGGAAACAGGCCACCCCCGAGCAGCAAAAAACGCTCCAGGAACAGTTCACTTCGTTGCTGGTGCGCAGCTATGCCGTGTCGCTGTCGCAACTGCGCGAGCAGAGCCCCAAGTTCTCGTACAAGCCGGCCAAGACGGGCAGCAACGCCAACGACTCGGTCGTGGCGACGCGGGTGCTGAACAACGGGGACGAAATGCTGATCGACTACCGGCTGCAGAAAGGCGCCGACGGCTGGAAGATCTACGACATCAACATGATGGGTGCGTGGCTGATCGAGGTTTATCGCAAGCAGTTTGCGGACATCGTGGCACGCGACGGGATCGACGGGCTGATCAAGTACCTGACCAGTCACAACGCGCGGTAGGCGGTTGGGTTTTGCCCTCTCCCGCAGCGCGGGAGAGGGCCGTCCAGATCAGTGGACCTGGGCGGTCGCCTGGACCTTCTCGGCGCGGCTGCCCTGCGCCTTCTTCAGGTTGCCGATCTCGGCCAGCTTGATCTCCACGTGGCGCGAGAACACGTATTCGGCCGGGCGCTGCTTGTCCAGCGGGATGTCCGGGGCCATCGGGCCGTCGGTCTTCACGCCGCGCAGGCTCACGCCCAGCGCCTTGATCGGGTGGGCGAACGTGTCGGCCACGGCCGTGGCCTCGAAGCCGCTGTGGACCATGCAGTTGGCGCACTTTTCGTAGTTGCCAACCCCGTAGGCGTCCCAGTCGGTGCCTTCCATCAGTTCCTTGAACGTCTTCACGTAGCCTTCGCCCACCAGGTAGCACGGACGCTGCCAGCCGAACACCGTGCGGGCCGGGTTGCCCCACGGCGTGCACTTGTAGGTCTGGTTGCCGGCCAGGAAGTCCAGGAACATCGTCGACTGGCTGAACGCCCAGTTCTTGCCGGCGTTGCCGCGGGCCAGGATGTCGCGGAAGAGCTGCTTGGTCTTGCCGCGGTGCAGGAAGTGCTGCTGGTCCGGGGCGCGCTCGTAGGCGTAGCCCGGCGACACGGTGATGCCGTCCACGCCCATCGCCTTGACCGAGTCGAAGAACTGGGCCACGCGGTCCGGCTTGGCGTCGTTGAACAGCGTGCAGTTGATGTTCACGCGGAAGCCGCGCTCCTTGGCCATGCGGATGGCTTCGACGCAGCGGTCGTAGACGCCTTCCTGGTTGACCGAGTGGTCATGCATCTCGCGGTCGCCGTCCAGGTGGATCGACCACACGAAGTACGGGCTCGGCTCGTACTGGTCGATCTTCTTTTCCAGCAGCAGCGCGTTGGTGCACAGGTAGACAAAGCGCTTGCGGGCGATGATGCCGCGCACGATCTCCGGCATGTCCTTGTGCAGCAGCGGCTCGCCGCCGGCGATGGACACCACGGGCGCGCCGCATTCGTCCACGGCTTCCAGGCATTCCGCCACCGACAGGCGCTGGTTCAGAATGGGGTCCGGATAGTCGATCTTGCCGCAGCCGGAGCAGGCCAGGTTGCAGCGGAACAGGGGTTCGAGCATCAGGGCGAGCGGATAGCGCTTCTGGCCGGAAAGATGCTTGCGGACGATGTAGGCGCCTACGCGGGCGACCTGGAGAAACGGGATGGCCAAGGGGGTGCTTCCTTCTGGTTCAGTGTGTCGGTTCAGCCTGCAGCCGTCTGGCTGGCAAGCCGGGCGTCACTGATGTCGGTTGTTCTTCTGGCCCCTGGGGCCAGCGTTGCATCGGCTAGTTCAGCCGGCAGGCGGAATTCGGCATGTTCCTCGATGCCTTCCATGACCGATACGTCGACCGGACCAAGGCGTCGCAGGGCGGCAATGACGTCTTCCACCATGTCTTCGGGCGCCGAGGCGCCCGCGGTAATGCCCACGACATTCGCGTCGCGGACCCAGGCCGGGTCCAGTTCGCTGCCGTCGGCGATCAGGTAGCTCGGCACGCCGCTTTCCGTGCCGATCTCGCGCAGCCGGTTCGAATTCGAACTGTTGGTGGCCCCGATCACGAGAATCACATCCACGCGTGTGGACAAGTCGCGCACGGCGCTTTGCCGGTTTTGCGTGGCATAGCAGATATCGCGCGTACTGGGCCCGACCAGGTCGGTAAACCGCCGGCCGAGCGCCGCAATGATATTACGGGTGTCGTCCACGGACAACGTGGTCTGGGTGATATAGGCAACCGGCGCGTCGGCCGGCAGGTCCAGCCTGGCCACGTCGGCCTCGTTCTGCACCAGGATCACCCTGCCCGGAATCTGGCCGATCGTGCCTTCCACCTCGGGGTGCCCGGCATGGCCGATCAGCACCACGTGGCGCCCGGCCGCCGCGTACTGGCGGCCCTGGTTATGGACCTTGATGACGAGCGGGCAGGTGGCGTCGATGGCATGCAGCTCGCGTCGCTGCGCCTCTTGAATCACTTTCCGCGACACGCCGTGGGCGCTGAAGATCGTGACGGCATCGCCCGGCACCTCGTCGAGTTCCTCGACGAACCGCGCGCCTTTCTTCCGCAGCCCGGCCACGACGTGCTTGTTATGGACGATCTCGTGGCGGACGTAGACGGGGGCGCCGTACTTGATCAGGGCGCGGTCGACGATGTCGATCGCCCGGACCACGCCGGCACAGAAGCCCCTGGGCTGGGCAAGTATTACCTGCATGCAGACGGCCCCCCGACCCTCTTGTGACAATTCCTGGACATTACTTTTTTTTGGTATTCCGGCATCACTTCCCCGGTTCACGGTAGGTACTATATACCGGGTCGGATTTTCGCGTCGTCGCGTGGGGTATTGCCAACACTGGCATTCCGGTGAAAATGCGCGACTGCCGTCCGCGATAACGCGCCATCGTCGCGGAACGTGCACGCAACGCCAACAGGGGATTTGAAATTCACAATTGCATTCTCGTGACAGGAGCCTCGGGCTTCCTCGGTTCTTCGGTCATGCGCCAGGCGCTGGAGCGCGGTTTCCAGGTGCGGGTGCTGGTGCGACCCACCAGCCCGCGCGCCAATCTGGCCGGCCTGCCCGTGGAGGTGGTGGAGGGCGACATGCGCGACCCGGCGTCGATGGCGCGGGCCATGGCGGGCGTCCGCTACCTGTTCCATGTGGCGGCCGACTACCGGCTCTGGGCGCCCGATCCGGAGGAAATCGTCCGGTCGAACGTCGATGGCACGGTGACGACGATGAACGCGGCCCGCGACGCCGGCGTCGAGCGCATCATCTACACCAGCAGTGTGGCCACGCTGCGAGTGGCCGGGGCCACCGGCCCGGTCGACGAGACCGCCGCCATGGCCGGGCACGAGGCCATCGGCGCCTACAAGCGCAGCAAGGTGCTGGCCGAGCGCGAGGTGGAGCGGCTGGTGGCCGAGGGGCTGCCGGCGGTCATCGTGAACCCGTCCACGCCGATTGGCCCGCGCGACGTCCGGCCCACGCCCACCGGGCGGATCATCGTCGAGGCGGCCACCGGCAAGATCCCGGCTTTCGTCGATACGGGCCTGAACCTCGCCCACGTGGACGACGTGGCGAACGGTCATTTCCTGGCGCTGGACAAAGGCCGGATCGGCGAACGCTACATCCTGGGCGGCCAGGACGTGCTGCTGCGGCAGATGCTGGCCGACATCGCCGGCATGGCGGGCCGCAAGGCGCCGACCATCGAATTGCCGCGCTGGCCGCTGTATCCGATCGCCCGGGTGGCGGAAACCATCGCCCAGTTCACGAAAAAAGAGCCGTTCGTGACCGTTGACGGCCTGAAGATGTCGCAATACCGGATGTTCTTCACATCGGCCAAGGCCGAGCGGGAGCTGGGCTACACCGCCCGCCCGTACCAGCAGGCGCTGCAAGACGCGCTGGACTGGTTCCGCGGCAACGGCTACCTGAAGTAGCCGCCCTGGGCAGGAGCCGGGCCTCAGGAGCGCACCGGCGCCTGGCTGCGGCCCTTCCACTGGCCGCCGCGCCGCAGGTAGTAACGGCGCGCGGAGTCCAGCGTGGCGCCCAGGTAAAAAAGCGCGGTCAGCGGCAGCAGCGGCGCCAGCCAGGCCGGCTGGCGATACTCGCGCAGCATGGGGCGATAGCTGACCGCCATCAACACCCACGCCAGCCATGCCGGCCACAGCGCGGCGCCGCCTGCCAGTGCCAGCACGGGCGGCGCCAGGTAGGTCAGGACCATGCCGAGCGTGGCGCCCGCCAGCATCGCCGGCGAATAGTGGAGTTGGGTGTAGGCGCTGCGGGCGATCATGTTCCACAGGCTTTGCCAGTCGTCGTACGGACGCAGCGAAATGCTGTCGTCGGCCAGGTCGAGCCGGATGGACCCACCTGCCTTGATCTTCGCGGCCAGGCTGCAATCGTCGATCAACTCTCCGCGAATGGCCGCGAAACCGCCGATCCGGGCCAGCGCCGAGCGCCGCGCCAGCATGCAGCCACCAGCCGCGCCCGCCACCTTGCTGCGGGAGTCTGCCACGCGGCGGAACGGATAGAGTTTGGCGAAATAGAACACAAAAGCCGGCACGATCATGCGTTCCCACCACGATTCGCAGCGCAGCCGCACCATCAGCGACGTCAGGTCGCGCTGCTCGTGCTCGGCGCGTGCCACCAGTTCGCGGATGGTCTGGGGGCCGTGCCAGATATCGGCATCGGTCAGGAAGACGAAACCCGCGTCCGGCATCTGCCGGTCAGCTTCGGCCAGCCCTTCGGACTGGGCCCACACTTTGCCGCTCCAGCCAGCCGGCAGGTCGCGCGCGGCGATGACCGTCAGCGCGTCGGCCTTGCCGATTGACACGGCCGCCGCGCGGGCGATGTCGGCGGTGCCGTCGGCGCTATGGTCGTCCACCACCACCAGTTGTAGACGGCCCGGGTATTGCTGGGTCAGCACCCCGGTCACCGCGCGGGCAATCACGTCGGCCTCGTTGCGCGCCGGAATCACGCCGATGACCGGTGGCCACGCGGCCGGATCGGGCGAGGGCAGGGGCTTCTGCACGCGCCAGAAGCCGGCGCGCGCGAACACGAGGACACACCAGACCAGCAGGGTCAGCAGGGACAATCCGAACAGCAGCATGAGATGTACTTGAGAAAGCGTTGCGCCGGCCAGGCCGGATTCGGCACGATGGCGGGGCGGACGAGGCGCGCATCATACCCCGCGATGCGCCGTTCGTTCCTGGCCAGGACCGCCGTCACGCGGCGGTCGCATGGTGTTGTCACTGGCGCTCCGGGCCAAGGATGGCGGCAGCCATTGTAGCCAGCCGGAGCGGTTGTTGCAGATGTGTGTGTCGTGAAAGCTGGACGGGGAGGTGGTTCCCCGTCCGGTGTCAGCCCGGCAGCCGGGCCGGGTCAGCGCGCGTGGTGGACGCCCGGTGCCGGGCGCGGTCCCGGCGGCTGGCGATGCCAGTCCTGCGCGATGTCCGGAAACACATCGCACTCGCCGCGCACGATGTTCTCGATCGTCGCGCAGATGCCTTCGGTGCCGCGCGGCCCCACGCAGACCAGGCTGCGTGGATGGTCGGAATGCGCCGGAATGGCGTAGACGTGCATGCCCTCGCGGTAGAGGGGATGCTGGGTGAGCCGCTCGTTCAGGATCTCGACAAAGCGGCTGGGGCTTACGGTTGGCTTGTCCATCGCTGTCTCCCTACGGGTCTCCAGCCTATGGCGGGGACGTGCCAGGTTCAAGCGGCTCGGCGGCGCTTCAAGCGCTCATTGGGTCGCATCGTCACGTAATGTCACGCATGTTGACGGGTGGCTACGTTCAGTGGGCCGCGCGGGCGGCGCCCAGGTCACCCACTTCGCTGGCAATGCGGCGCCCGTCGAGCATGCCGTTGCCGGTGGCCCAGCAGGCGGCCTCGGCTTCGGCGTGGGACGAATAGTCGGTCTGGGCTTCGATCATGCTGTCGCAGTCGGCGCCGCCGCATTTCTCCTCCACGACGATGCGCCAGGTGTAGCGCCCGGGCGGGTCTTCCATGACGTGCATGACCAGCGTGCGGCGGTGATCGGACAGGGACATCGGATGGGTGGGCATGGCGTTCTCCCTGGGCAGGCGGCCCGGTGGACTTCCACCATAGTCAGCGGTTCCCGGCAATTCCAGCCCGATTTGATGCAGTGCGGCGTCCGCGGCCTTTGCATGGCCGATGCGTCCTGCTATCGTGCTGGCCTTGGGATTCGGGGTCGACATGGCCGCCTGACAACGGCCCGGACCGGACCCGCTCGTGGAGCCTCGACCATGCCTGCCGATCCGAATCTGACCCCGCGCATTACCGCGCTGCTCACCCACTTCAACACCGTCGTGCCGCCCGCCTGGACGGGTGCCGGCTGGAACCCTTCGATGCAGCTCGCGCACGAGGCGCTGGACGGCGCCACGGGCCAGCCCCGCCCGGACCAGCGCTATCGCACGATGGCCTGCGCGCGGCAGCTCTACGTCTTTGCCACCATGGGCAACCTTGCCCACGCCGCCACGCTGTTCGGTTCGCTGGTGCGCCATTTTGGCGATGGCGCGGGCGGCTGGCTCTACAGCATCGACCCGCAGGGGGCGCCGCTCGATACCACGCGCGACCTCTATACCCACGCCTTCGTCGTCTACGCCTGCGCGCACTACTACCGCGCCAGCCGCGACCCCGCCGCGCTGGACGTCCTGCATCGCACCGTGGCCGTGATCGAATCACGCTTTGCCGATGGCAACGGGCTCTATCACGCGGCATTGGCGGCCAATTTTGGTTCGAACGACAGCGGCGTGCTGCAGAACCCGATCATGCATCTGACCGAGGCGTACCTGGCGGCGCTGGACGTCGCCAATGAACCGTGGATGGCGCAGCGGCTCAAGACGCTGGCCGATGCGGTACATGCCACGTTCGTCGATCCGGCCGACGGCTGCGTGGCCGAGCTGCCGCGCGGCGCGGCTGGCAACCGGATCGAGCCCGGCCATCAGTTCGAGTGGTATTCGCTGGTCATGACCGCGCCGGCGCTGTTTGCCGATGGCCCGCTGGCCGCCACGCTGCCGCGCGCCTACGACTTTGCCCGGCGGCACGGCGTGGCCGCCGGCACGCTGGGCGTCTGCGCCGCGCTGGACGGGCAGGGCGCCGTGCAGGACGCCACCGAGCGCATCTGGGCGCAGACCGAGTTCGCGCGAGCGCTGGTCGTGCACGCGGCCGTGCAGCACGACGATGCGCCGCTGGCCGAGCTGGCGGACTGGATCGACAGCTTCCAGCGCCGCTTCCTCCATGCCCGGGGCTGGCACGAGTGCCTGGCGCCGGACGGCGCCGTGGTGCGCGCCGAAATGCCGTCCACCACGCCCTATCACCTGCTCACGTCCTTGCAGGCGCTGCGCGCGCTGCTGCCGGCTGCCTGACGCTAGTCCGCGCGCGGCGCGCGCAGGTCGCTCTGGCGGATCAACTGGAGCAGCGTGTCCGCCGGTTTCGACAGCCGCCGCGCGGCCAGCGTGATGAATTCCACCTCGGGCAGCGCCGGCAGCGCGTGCCCGTTGATCGGCGAGACCAGCCCGCCGCCAGTCAGGTTCTGGGCCCGTACCGTGATGCCGAGTCCGCCGCGCGCCGCGGCAATGCAGCCGGAATGGCTGCTGCTGGTGCAGACCATGCGCCACTGCCAGCCGGCGGCGGCCAGCGTATCGAGCACGACCGACCTTGTGACGCTCGGCTCGTTGACGAGGATCAGCGGCAGCGGCTGCCCCACGTCGACGACCGTGCCCGGCCGCGCCAGCCATTCAAGCTGCCCCCGGAACAGCGGCACGCCGCGCCGCTCGCCTTCGCGGCGCTTGCCGATCATCAGGTCCAGTTCGCCCGCCTCCAGCCATTCGTAAAGCTTGCCGGTCATGCCGATGTTGATTTCCAGCTCCACGTCCGGGTGCGTGGCACGGAACGCGGCCAGCACATTGGGCAGCGGGCCCTGCGCCAGGTCTTCCGACGTGCCCAGCCGCACGCGGCCCTGCAGCCGGGGCGCGCTGAACTGCTGCTCGGCGCGCGCCAGCGTTTCCAGGATCAGCCGCGCATGCACCAGCAGCGCCTCGCCGTCGGGGGTCAGGGCCAGGCTGTGGGTATCGCGCACGAACAGCCGCCGGCCCACGCTCTGTTCGAGCCGGCGGATATGGTCGCTGACCGACGACTGCGAGAAGCCAAGCTGGCGCCCGGCGTCGGTAAAACTGCGCGACGTGGCCACCGTGGCAAAGGTCTGGATCCAGATGGGATTGAGCATCGCGGCATTGTCATCGGGTTTGCCGATGGCAGTCAATCAAGCTAGAGGGGTTCCCGATGGGGGCCGCGGTCCGTACCATGGAGGCCGGTTGTTCGCGGTTTTCCCCGATGGACGCCGCCCCTGGAATCGAATCATGCACACCGCCCCCGCCCCAGCCGCCAGCCCGGCCGCATCCCGCAAAGCCATGCTCTGGATCGTCTTCGCCGGCTTCTTCATGCAGACGCTGGACACGACGATCGTCAACACCGCGCTGCCGTCGATGGCCCACAGCCTGGGCGAAAAACCGCTCGACCTGAAACCGGTGGTGGTGGCCTATACGCTGACCATGGCGATGCTGACGCCGGCGTCGGGCTGGCTGGCCGACAAGTTCGGTACGCGGCGCGTGTACTTCAGCGCGATCCTGATCTTCGTGCTGGGATCGGTGTTCTGCGCCTCGGCCCACACGTTGACGCAGCTGGTAATCGCGCGGGTGCTGCAGGGGGTGGGCGGCTCGATGCTGCTGCCGGTGGGCCGGCTGGCCGTGCTGCGCAATATTCCGGGCGAGCAGTACATCGCGGCGCTGGCGTTCGTGTCGATTGCCGGGCAGGTGGGGCCGATCTTCGGGCCCGTGCTGGGCGGCTGGCTGGTGCAGAGCGCGTCGTGGCACTGGATCTTCCTGATCAACGTGCCGGTGGGGCTGGTGGGCCTGTTCGCCGTGCGCCGCTACCTGCCGGCGGGGGAATCCGGCGTGGCGCCGCCATTTGACTGGATCGGCTGCGGCCTGCTGTCGCTGTGCATGGTGACGTTCTCGCTGGCGCTGGAAAATGGTGGGCACGGCACGGGCAGCGCGCTGCTGGCCGCCGTCAGCGTTGCCAGCGCGCTGCTCTACATTCCCCACGCGCGCCGGCACGCCACGCCGCTGTTCCGGCTGGCGCTGTTCCGCGAGCCCAACTTCAGCATCGGGCTGATCGGCAATCTGGTGTGCCGCATCGGCTCGGGCGCCGTGCCGTTCCTGCTGCCGCTGCTGTTCCAGTTGCAGCTTGGCTATTCGCCGCTGCACTCGGGGATGATGCTGCTGCCGGTGGCCATCGCGGGCACGCTGTCCAAGCGGTGGATCGTGCCGCTGGTCAATCGCTTTGGCTACGACGCCTTCCTGCTCGTCAACACGGTGATCGTCGGCGCGTCGATCGCGTCGTTCTCGGCGATGTCGCCGGGCTGGCCGCTGGCCCTGTCGATCGTGCAGCTTGCGGTGTTCGGCGCGGCCAATTCGATGCAGTTCGCGGCCATGAACAGCGTGACGCTGAAGGGCCTGACCCGCGAGGACGCCGGCAGCGGCAACAGCCTGTTCTCGATGGTGCAGATGCTGGCCATCGGGCTTGGCGTGACCATCGGCGGCGGCCTCGTCGGCCTGTTCTCGCTCAAGCTGGGCGCCGCCGCGCCGGCCTACCGGCTGACCTTCCTGGTCGTCGGCACCATCACGCTGCTGTCCGCCGTGGTCTTCCGCCGGCTCGACGCCGGCCTGCTGAATCCGAAGTCGGTGAAACGCGCCGCCGTGCAGGCACGGTAGCAGTGCCTCAGCCGGCCGGCGGCGGCCAGCCGCCTTGTGCCGCCAGCGCCTGGTACCACTCGTGCATCGCCGAATCCTGCACGGAATACTCGCCGCGCGCGGACTTCCAGACCAAGGCGGGGGTACGGTCGCGCAGGCTGTCCAGCGCCGCCTGCACCTTCTGCGGCGACACGGTCAGCCCGGGGCAACGCTCCCGATAGAACGCGAGCGATTCGGCATCGTAGGGCCGGAACGCGCGCCCGGCCGCCAGCATGCGCCAGAGCACCGCCTGCTCCAGCGGCTTCAGGCCCAGGAAGTCGGACTGCATCTGCGCGGTGTCCTGCGCCTGCCGCCGGCGCGCGGCGGCCAGCACGCGCTGCTCGAAGCGTTCGCCGTCGCCGGCCTCCAAGGGGTTCAATGCCTCGCCAATCGCGGCGTGGAAGAACTGTGGCCGCTGGCCGAACAGCTCGAACGCCTGGAACAGCGCCGCGTGGTCCACCGGTTTCAGGTCGGGCCGCTGCGTGCCGATCAGATCGGCCACATAGTCGACGTAGCGTTTGCCCAGCGTCGGCATCTGGTGGATCGACGAGCCATAGAAGGGCGCGGCAGCGGAATTGACCAGCCGCAGCAGCTTGTCGCGGTCTGAGCCGGACATCACCAGCATCAGCGTGACGTTGTCCGGCGTGTTCATCTGGTCGCGGGCGGACTTCAGCGCTGCCATGGCCGCTTCGCCCCATTCGCTGGTCAGCGCGTGCTGCGCTTCGTCGATCAGCAGCGCCACGGGTTTGCCGGCGGCCCGGTGCAGAGCCTGCAGCGCCTGCGGCAGCGTGGCGCCGTCGGGCCGGCCGATCTTCGACGTGTCGATCTTCAGCGTGCCGGCGATGGTGACGCTTTCCAGCCGGGCCTTGCGCGCCGCGCGCGCCACCACGCCCTGGTGGTCGGCCAGCGCCAGCGCAATGCCCTCGGCGATCAGCTCGCCGGGATCGCGGCGCTGGTTCGACCACAGGTCGACGTAGATGACGAGCACATGGTTGTCTTCCAGCGCGGGCAGCAGGTCGTGCTGCAGGAACATCGACTTGCCCGTGCGCCGGGGTGCCGCCAGGAACAGCCCATTCTGCGCATCGCCAAACATGGCGCGGCCCTGCAGCTGGGTGGCCAGGTCGGCCGCAAGGTCGGGTCGGCGGTAGTAGCCCATCCTTTTATCCGGAATTATTTCGATCCGGATAATTTATGGAATCCGGGATAAAAGTCAATAATTGGGCGTCCCGTGACACGAAAAGAGGCTCATAATGCACCTTTACGGGGCTGCGGCCGGCTATTCCTCTACCCCGTTCTCGCGCAGCATCCGCTCGCATTCGTCGAGCATGTCGTGGGCAAAGGCAGACTGGTAGTTGGGGTCGAGCGCTTCCATCATCTCGTGTGACGCATAGAGCCCGGCTTCGCGCGACAGCGTATCGGCCAGTTGCCGCGCAAGCTGGTCGCTCAGTTCGGACAGCAGGCGCCGTTCCGACAGCGCCAGTTGCAGCTTCGATCGCGACAGCCAGCTCGCGGCCAGCGTGGCGCCCTGGGCGTCGGTCAGCCATTTCCCATGCTCGTAGAACGCCGCCAGCCGTTCGGCGGTCAGCGCGAACATCAGCGCCTTGCGGGTGTTGAAGTCGATACGGGGCGGAGGCGATGCGGGAATCATGGGCAGCGGGGCAGGGTGACAAGGCGCGCCATGGTAGCGCAGGCGCTCAGGCAAAGCGGGCTTGCAGCCATGCGCCGATGTCGGCGATTTCTTCCAGGCAGACCGAATGCGGCATGCTGGCGTACGCCTGCCAGGTGATCGGCTGCCCCCGGGCGGTCAGGAAATCACGCGCCCGGATGCCCAGCGCCATCGGCACCACCTCGTCGGCGGTGCCATGGGCGGCAAACACCGGCGTGGCCGCGTTGGCGGGCGTGGCTTCGGCCTCGATCAGTTCGGTGGACGGGATGTAGGTGGACAGCGCAATCACGCCGGCCAGCGCTTCCGGGTGGGTCAGCGCCGTGGTGTAGGCAATGGCGCCACCCTGCGAGAAGCCGGCCAGCACGATGTTGGCGGTGGGCACGCCGCGTTCGTTTTCGCGGGCGATCAGGGCGCGGATGGCATCGCGCGACTGCCTGATGCCGGCCAGGTCGGCCTTGCGGCCCGCTTCATCCAGCGAGTAGATGTCGTACCACGCCGGCATCACGTAGCCGCCGTTGCAGGTGACCGGGATGGCTGGGGCGTGGGGAAAGACAAAGCGGACGGCGGCGGTGGCGGGCAGGCCCAGTTCGGGCACGACGGGCACGAAATCGCTGCCGTCGGCGCCCAGCCCGTGCATCCAGATCACGGCATGGGTCGGATGCGGGGCGGTTTCGATGTCAATGGCGGGCAACAGGCGCATGGCCGCTCCAGGGGATGCCGGAAAGCGGGCAGTATCGCACAGGCGCCTGGCGCGTCCGTGCGACGGTCTGCTGCGGTAAGACAGGGATCAGGCGGCGCTCGGGACGATCGGAATCGTGGCCAGGCCGGGGGCGCTGCGCGCGGGCGACGTGGATTGCAGCACGGGCATGTCCGGCTGCGGCGACGACCCGAAGCGGCGGTCGGCCACGCCTTCCACGCCGGTGGCGCCCACCTCTTCCAGGAAGGCGATCATGTTGCGGTAGTAATCGACTTGCATCTGCGCTTCAAGCAGGCGGCGTTCGGCCTGGAAGAGCGTCAGCCTCATGTCTTGCAGTTCCTTTTCGGCGATCTTCTCTGGCGTCGGCGGACTGAACAAGTTTGCAAGCGAACGCATGGCAGTTACCTCCCGGGGCTTTTGTACGTCTGGTGAGTCATTTCGGTTGAGCGCGCCATGCCGTCAAATATAGACGATCCGGCGCAAGGTACACGATGGGTCACCATGGCTGATGTGGGGTCCCCCACAAGAATGATTGCCGTCACCCGGATGGTGCGGTAGATTTACCGCCCATCAGCCGGTACGCGCCAACGGGCCCGTGCCGGCTTTGTCTTTTTTACGTCCCGGCGTGATACGAAATTTCCGATTGTGGCGAAAGCTGCCGTTTCGGAATCGTTACGAGATGGGACGCCCGCCTGCCCGGTCAATCTCTGCCATCGGCAAAAAAACCACACGCCGGGCCGGCCCCGCATCGGCGCCGGCCGACGGGGGACCGGATGTGACAGCGGCGTGACCGGCCCAGACCCCGGCAGGCAGGTAGAATGCCGCGCCAGCGCCTCTTTTCGCCCCCGCCACGTGTTCGCCACGCTTCCCCTTTCTGCCGCCTGCCGCCGACTGCTGGTCTGGCTGGCCTGGCTGTGCGTCTGCCTGCCACTGGTGGCCGTGGCGGCGCCGGTGCGGGTGGTCGTGGTGTCGTCCCAGACCCATCTGCTGCCTGCCGCCGCGGAGGCGTTCCGCGCGGCCCATGGCGAAGGCGTGGCCGAATTCCGATTTGCCAATGCGGCGCTCGATGCCGCGACGCTGGCCCGCGCCGACGTGATCGCGGCGTGGTTCGTCCCCGCCGCCGCGCTGCGCCAGATGGGGCCCGATATTCGGCAGGCCCAGGCGCGTGGCGCAACGGTGCTGGCCATGCCGGCGGAGACCGCCGACGCCGCGTGGCAGATCCATACCGATGCGACGCTGAGCGCCGGCGCCCAGCGCTACTGGGACGCCGGCGGCGTCGACAATCTTGCCGCCTTCCTGGCCTACGCCGTGGCCGCGCAACAGCGTGCCGCCGGCGTGGCGCCGATCACCGTGCCGCCGGTCCGGCCCGCGCCCGCCGCCGGGCTCTACCACCCGCGCGCGCCGCAACCGTTCGCGTCGCTGGACGACTACCTGCGCTGGTACCGCGCCAACGGCGGCCTGCGGCCCGACGCGCCGCTGGTCGGCATCGCGTTCTATGCGACGAACTACCGCCAGCGCGACCTCGCTCACGTCGACGCGCTGATCGCGGCGCTGGAGCGCGCCGGCATCGGCGTGGTCCCGGCCTTTGGCTGGCCGCTGTCCGCGCTCGACGGCCTGCTGACGCAGGACGGCGCCACGCCGCTGCGCGCGCTGCTGGCGCTGAACCTGACCATTCCGCGCGCCGAGGACAAGGACTGGCTGGCGCGCCACGGCCTGCACACGATCAACCTGATTGCCACGCGCGACAGCGCCGACCGCTGGCGTGCCGACGTGCGCGGCATTGCCGGCGAGCGCCTGCCGCTGCTGCTGACCGCCGCCGAGCGCAGCGGGGCGACCGAGCCGATCCTGTTCGCCACGCAGGAGCCGCAGGACGGCGCCACGGCCAGTGCGGCGGTGCCGGAGCGTGTCGACGCAATCGTCGCGCGCGTGCGGCGCTGGATCGCGCTGCAGGACACGCCGCCCGCGCGCAAGCATGTGGCGGTGCTGTACTACAACAACCCGCCCGGGCGCGGCAATATCGGCGCGAGCTACCTGGCGACGCTGCCATCGCTCGCCCAGATCCTGCAGCGCCTGCGCGCGGCCGGCTACGACACCGGCACCAGCCTGCCCGACACCGCCGCGCTCACGTCGCTGCTCGAAGCCAACGGCCGCAACGTCGAGACGTGGTCGCCGGGCGAGCTGGACCGCATGGTCCGCGCCGGCCACGTCACGCTGGTGCCGCTGGCCCAGTACCGCCGATGGTTCGATGCGTTGCCGGCGCCGTTCCGCGCGTCGGTGGAGCGTGCGTGGGGCCCGCCCGGCCGCCATCCGCTGATGCTCGCGCGCGACGCGCGCGGCGATCCCGCCTACGTGCTGCCGGGCCTGCGCTTTGGCAACGTGTTTGTCGGCCCGCAGCCGCTGCGCTCAACCTTCGACCGCGCGATGGACGTCTCGCACGACACGATCACGCCGCCGCCGCACGCCTACATCGCCGCCTACCTGTGGTATCGCCACGCGTTCGGCGCCGATGCCGTGGTCCACGTGGGCCGCCACGGCACGCTGGAATGGCTGCCGGGCAAGCAGGTCGCGCAGGCGGGCGGCGACGCATCCGAACTGCTGCTCGGCGACCTGCCGAACGCCTACGTCTACATCCAGGACGGCGGCGGCGAGGCGATCCAGGCCAAGCGCCGCAGCGCGGCCGTGCTGGTAAGCCACCTGTCGCCGCTGCTGGCCTCGGCGGGCCAGCCCCCGGTGCTGGCCGCCCTGGACGAGGCGATCGAACAGGCCGACGCCACGCGCGACAGCGCGCCGGAGCTGTCGGCCCAGTACCGGCGCCAGGCGCTGGCCAAGATCCGCGCGCTGAAGCTGGACCAGCAACTAGGCGTCGATGCCGGCGCGCCCTGGGACACCATCGAGCCGGTCGTGCACGCCTTCCTGCACAAGGTGGAGGCCGAACCGATGCCGCTGGGCATCCACACGCTCGGCCAATTGCCGCCCGACGCCGACCAGGCCGACGCGCTGGCGCTGATGCTGGGCACGCAGGTCAAGGCCGATGCCGACCGCCTGCGCGCGTGGTCGGCCGCGCTGGTGGCGGGCCGCGACGTCGAGGGCTCGGACGATGCCGAACGCCGCGCGCTGGCCGCCGGCCGCCAGTGGCTGGCCGACCTGCGCGCGTCGCCCCAGCGCGAACTGGATGGCCTGGTCATGGTGCTGGCCGGCCGCTACCTGCCCACCGGCCCGCTGGGCGACCCCGTGCGCGTGCCCGACAGCCTGCCCACCGGCCGCAACCTGCACGCCTTCGACGGCGCGCGCATTCCCACCCAGGCCGCGTGGGCGCTGGGCAAGACGATGGCGGCACAGACGCTCGACCGCTTCCGCCGCGAGCGGGGCAAGTGGCCGGAGTCGGTGTCGATGGTGCTCTGGTACGGCGAGACCGAGCGGCACCAGGGCGCGATGGAGGCCGAGGCGCTGTACCTGATGGGCGTGGAACCGGTGTGGAACGCGCGCGGCAATGTGGAGGACGTGCGGCTGATTCCCGATGCCGATCTGGGCCGGCCACGCGTGAACGTGCTGCTGACCACCTCGGGCATCTACCGCGACGGCTTTGGCGACAAGATCGCGCTGCTGGACAAGGCTGCCCGGCTGGCCGCCGCTGCCGGTGAGAATGCAATTAGCCGCCATGACGAGGCTGTCGCCATGGAACTGGGCCGGCAGGGCGTGGAGCCGGGGCAGGCGCAGCGGCTGGCGCGGTCGCGGGTGTTCGCGGCGCGGCCCGGCAACTATTCGATCGGCGTGCAGCAGATGGTCGAGCAGAGCCGCGACGCGCAGGGCCCGCCCGATGCGCTGGCGCGCCAGTACCTGCGCTACATGAACTTCGCCTATTCGGCCGATGGCTGGGGCGAATCGGCGCCGGGGGCGCTGGCCAGCCACCTCAAGTCGAACCAGGCGGTGCTGTTCTCGCGCGCCAGCACGCTCTACGGCGCGCTGGACAACGACGACACCTACCAATACGCGGGCGGCCTGGCCGCCGCCACGCGCGCGGCCGGCGGCACGGCGCCGCCGCTGTGGCTGCACAACCTGCGCCGCCCGGGCCGGGCCGAGACCGTGGACGCCCGCACATGGCTGGCCACGGAGCTGAACGCGCGCCAGTGGAATCCGAAGTGGATCACCGGGATGCAGCGCGCGGGCTACGCGGGCGCCCGCGAGATGTACAAGGAGGTGGAGCACCTGTACGGCTTCCAGGCCACCGTGCCCGAGCAGATGCCCGGCGAGTTCTGGCAGCGCACCTACGACGTCTATGTGGCCGACAAGCTCGGGCTGGGCATGGCGGCGTTCTTCCGCGGCGCCAATCCGCACGCGCGGCAGGGCATCCTGGCGCGGCTGCTGGAGGTGGACCGGCAGGGCAGCTACCGCTTCACCGACGCCGAGCGCCGCGAATTGCTGCGCCAGTACACGGCGAGCGTGCAGCGCGACGGGCTGTCGTGCACGGCCAATACCTGCGGCAATCCCACGCTGATGGCGCATATCGCGCGCGCGGGCCGCGCGGCGCGGATCGACATGAAACCGGTAGGCCGCGCGCTGACCGACGCGGTGGTGCGGCCGGCGCAGCGGGAGGCGCAGGCGGTGCGGACACCGCAGGCCGTCGTGCCGGCGGCGCCGGTGGCGTCGACATCGGATGTCGAACACGTCAGCGGCCAGCGGCTGGTGGCGCAGCTGGCCGCGACGCCGGCGCGAACGGGACGACCGGCGATCGGGTGGCTGCTGGCGGCACTGGCTGTCGTGGGGGGTGCGTTCGCGGGGTGGTGGCGGGGGCGGCGGGGGTAGCAGGCTGCGATGCTTGCCCTCTCCCCCCACCCCTCTCCCGCGCGGGAGAGGGGAGCAAACCGACAGGAATGGCAATGCGATGGTGTTCTCCCCTCTCCCGCGCGCGGGAGAGGGGCCGGGGGAGAGGGCCAGCGCTTGCCCGACCCACCACGCCACCCCACGCCAGGCACCCCCAAATAGACAGCCCCCTCGTATGTCCGTATCCTGATCGCCTTCGCAAATCACGCCCATCCCCCGCATGCAGACCTCCAAGATTCCGGCCACCATCGTCACGGGCTTTCTCGGCAGCGGCAAGACCACGCTGCTGCGCCATATCCTCGACAACGCCAACGGGCGCCGTATCGCGGTGATCGTCAACGAGTTTGGCGAACTCGGCATCGACGGCGAGATCCTGAAGGGCTGCGGCATTGGCTGCGACGATGCCGGCGAGCCCACGGGCCAGCTCTACGAACTGGCCAACGGCTGCCTGTGCTGCACGGTGCAGGAGGAATTCTTCCCGGTGATGGAGCAACTGCTGGAGCGCCGCGGCCAGATCGACCACGTGCTGATCGAGACGTCGGGGCTGGCGCTGCCCAAGCCGTTGGTGCAGGCGTTTCACTGGCCGAGCATCCGCAATGCGTTCACGGTGGATGCCGTGGTGACCGTGGTCGACGGCCCAGCGGCGGCGGCCGGGCAGTTCGCGGCCAATCCGGTGGCGGTGGATGCCCAGCGCCGCGCCGATCCCAATCTCGACCACGAGTCGCCGCTGCACGAACTGTTCGAGGACCAGCTTGCCAGCGCGGACCTGGTGATCCTGAACAAGACCGACCTGATGGACCCCGCGCAGCTGGCGGCCGTGGAGGCGCTGGTGCGGCCCGAGATTCCGGCCGAGGTCAAGATCGTGCCCGCGCAGGCCGGCAAGCTCGACGTGGCGATGCTGCTGGGCCTGCAGCGCGCGTCGGAAGAGACGATCCACCTGCGGCCCGATCACCACGGCAGCGCCGACGACCCCGACCATGCCGATCATCATCACGACGAGTTCGATTCCGTGGTCGTGCAGGCCGGCACGGTCGAGCGCGACGCGCTGGTCGCCGCGCTGCAGAAGCTGGTGGCCGACCACACGATCTACCGCGTCAAGGGCTTTGCCACGCTGCCGGGCAAGGCGATGCGGCTGGTGCTGCATGGCGTGGGCCAGCGCTTCGACAGCTATTTCGACCGCGCCTGGCGCGCCGGCGAGCCGCAGGGCACGCGCGTGGTGCTGATCGGGCAGGACCTGGACGGCGCGGCGCTGCAGGCATCGCTGGACGCCGCGCTGGGCGCCACGCGCTGACCACCGGGCGCTGGCGCGATGCACCTGCTGTCCACCCGTCCCGGCGGCTTTGTCGAGGACAACGGCGTCGTGCTGCGCATGGACCAGACGCCGGGCGACATCGTCATCCTCAGCGCGGCCGACACCACGCTGTCGCTGCTGGCCGCTGCGGTGCCCCGGCTCGGCGCCGGCTATCCCACCGTGCGGCTGGCCAACCAGATGTACCTGCGCCAGCCGGCGTCGCTCGATCTCTACGTCGACGAGGTGCTGCAGCACGCGCGCGTGGTGGTGGTGGACCACCTGGGCGGCGCCAACGACTGGGCCTACGGGCTGGAACGCCTGCCCGAGATTGCGCGGGCGCGCGGCCAGTTGCTGGTGATGTTCTCCGGCGACCTGGCCGAGGACGACAACCTCGCGCGGCTGGGCAATGCGCCGGCGGCGCTGTCGCATCAGCTCTGGCGCTACCTGCGCGAAGGCGGCGCCGGCAACGCCGAGCAGTTCTTCCGCTGCCTGGGCCAGCATGCGTTCGGCCACACGGAGCCGGTGCTTCCGTTGCAGAGCCTGCCGCAGGCCGCGCTCTATCACCGCGACCATGGCGTGGCCACGGCCGCCGACTGGCAGCGCGAATGGGCCGCGCGCGGCCTCGGCGGCGCGCCCGTGGTGGCGCTGCTGTTCTATCGCTCGCACCTGCAGGCCGGCAATACCGACGTGTTCGACGCGATGGCCGATGCGCTGCTCGACGCCGGCCTGTGCCCGCTGCCGCTGGCGGTCAGCTCGCTCAAGGAGCCGGTCTGCCGCGACGTGCTGCAGCGGCTGTGCGACGCCCACGCGGTGTCGCTGGTCCTGAACACCACGGCCTTCTCGGTGGCCTCGCTCGAGAACGCCGGAGAGGCCGACGCGCCGCTGGCCAACGACGCGCCGGTGCTGCAGGTCATCCTGAGCGGCGGCAACCGCGAGGACTGGCTGGCCGACAGCCAGGGCCTGGGCACGCGCGACGTGGCCATGCATGTGGCGATGCCCGAGGTCGACGGCCGCATCATCACGCGCGCCATCAGCTTCAAGGGGCTGGCCTACCGCTGCCCGCACACCCAGGTGGATGTTGTGCGCTACCAGCCCGATGCCGGCCGCATCGGCTTTGTCGCGGAACTGGCGCGCCGCTGGTGCCGGCTGCGCACGCTGCCGGCGGCCGACAAGCGGCTGGCGCTGATTCTGGCCAACTACCCGGCCAGCGAGGGCCGCATCGGCAACGGGGTGGGGCTCGATACGCCGGCGTCGGTCGTGCGGATACTCGCCATGCTGCGCGATGCCGGGTACGCCACCGGGCCGCTGCCGGCCGATGGCGACGCGCTGATGCAGGGCCTGACGCGCGGCGTGACCAACGACATCGCGCAGCACGCCGCACGCCCCGCGTTCCAGAGCGTGGCGCTGGACGACTACCGCGCGTGGCTGGCCCGGTTGCCGGCCGCGAACCAGGCGGCCATCGCGCAGCGCTGGGGCCCGCCCGAGGCCGATCCGATGGTCCGCGCCGGGCGCTTCATGATCGCCGGCGTGCGCGCGGGCAACGTGTTCGTCGGCATCCAGCCGGCCCGCGCCTATGGCGTGGACGACTACGCGAGCTACCACGATGCCGAGCTGGTGCCGCCGCACGGCTACCTGGCGTTCTATTTCTGGCTGCGGCACGTGTTCGCCATCGACGCGGTGGTCCACGTGGGCAAGCACGGCAACCTGGAATGGCTGCCCGGCAAGAGCGTGGCGCTGGCCGACACGTGCTGGCCCGACGCAATCCTGGGCCCGCTGCCGCACCTGTACCCGTTCATCGTCAATGACCCCGGCGAAGGCGCGCAGGCCAAGCGCCGCGCGCAGGCCGTGATCATCGACCACCTGATGCCGCCGCTGACGCGCGCGGAGAACTACGGCCCGCTGCAGGACCTGGAGCGGCAGGTCGACGAGTACTACGAGGCACTGACCGTGGACCCGCGCCGCGCGAAGTTGCTGCGCAAGGGCATCCTGCGCGCCATCGTCGACCAGCAGTTGCACCGCGAGCTAGGCATCGACGCGCCGGCCAGTGGCGAGGAAGAAGACGCGCTGCTGAACCGTACCGATGCCTGGCTCTGCGAACTCAAGGAGTCGCAGATCCGCGACGGGCTGCACGTGTTCGGCCAGTCGCCGCAGGGCCGGCAGCGGCGCGATACGCTGGCCGCGCTGGGCCGCTTCCCCGTTGGCGACGGCCGCGAGGGCCGGGCCAGCCTGCTGGCGGCACTGGCGGCCGACCTTGCGCTCGGCGACGGCTTCGACCCGCTGGACGCGGACTGGGCCGCGCCGTGGACCGGTCCGCGCCCGGCGGTGCTGGCCGAGGTCGACGCGGCGCCGTGGCGCCACCATGGCGATACGCGCGAGCGGCTGGAAGCGCTGGCGCTGCGGCTGCTGGGCGACGGCGCGGCCATCGGGCCGCAGTCGGCGGCGGTGCTGGCGCGCCTGCGCGATACGGTGGCGCCGCGCCTGGACGCCTGCGGCGCGCAGGAACTGCTGCAGCTCGAACGCGGGCTGGCTGGCCGCTTCGTGCCGCCCGGCCCCAGCGGCGCGCCATCGCGCGGGCGGCCCGACGTGCTGCCCACGGGCCGCAACTTCTACTCGGTCGATACGCGCGCCGTGCCGACGCGCACGGCGTGGACGCTCGGCCTGCGCGCGGCCAGCCAGCTTGTGGAGCGGCATCTGCAGGAACATGGCGAGTATCCGCGCGCGGTGGGGCTGTCCGTCTGGGGCACGGCCACCATGCGCACGGGCGGCGACGACATCGCGCAGGCCATGGCGCTGATCGGCGTGCGGCCGAAATGGGCGCATGGCAGCCATCGCGTGGTCGACTTCGAAATTTTGCCGATGACCGTGTTCGACCGCCCGCGCGTGGACGTGACGCTGCGCGTGTCGGGCTTCTTCCGCGATGCGTTCGCCAACCTGGTGGCGCTGTTCGACGCGGCCGTGCAGGCCGTGGCCGCGCTGGACGAGCCCGCCGACGTCAACCCGATCCGCGCCCGCGTGCTGGCCGAGCAGCAGGCGCTGGAAGCGCGGGGCATGGCGCCCGACGCGGCCCGCGTGCGCGCCGGCTGGCGCGTCTTCGGTGCCCGGCCCGGCGACTATGGCACGGGCCTGCAGGCGCTGGTCGACGGGCGGCGCTGGCAGACCGATGCCGACCTGGCGCACGCCTACCTGCATGCGGGCGGCTACGCCTACGGCCAGGGCACCGATGGCGTGGCGGCGCCGGACACGTTCGCCACGCGGCTGGCCGGCATCGACGCCGTGGTCCAGAACCAGGACAACCGTGAGCACGACATCCTCGACGCCAACGACTACTACCAGTTCCAGGGCGGCATGGTGGCGGCCGTGCGCCACCTGGGCGGCGCGCAGCCGGCGATCTACCACGGCGACCACGCCAACCCGGCGGCGCCGCGCGTGCGCACGCTGCAGGAGGAAATCGCGCGCGTGATCCGCACGCGGGTGGTCAATCCGAAATGGATCGACGGCGTCAAGCGCCACGGCTACAAGGGGGCGTTCGAGATGGCCGCCACGGTGGACTACCTGTTCGGCTATGACGCCACCGCGCGCGTGGTGGCCGACCACCAGTACGCGCTGGTGGCCGACGCCTACGTGCACGACCCCGCCACGCGCGACTTTCTGGCGCGGCACAATCCGCGCGCGCTGCAGGGCATCTGCGAGCGGCTGCTGGAAGCCATGGCGCGCGGGCTCTGGCAGGCGCCGGGCGACCAGAAGGACCGCATCGAACATCTATTGCTCGACAACGAGCAGCATCTGGAAGGCATGCCATGACGAAGACGGCCCTGCGCCCGATTTTTCCGTTCAGTGCCCTGGTGGGGCAGGCGCCGCTGCAGCAGGCGCTGCTGCTGGCGGCCGTGGACCCGGGCATCGGCGGCGTGCTGGTGACCGGGCCGCGCGGCACGGCCAAGTCCACGGCGGCGCGCGCGCTGGCCGAGCTGCTGCCGCACGGCCAGTTCGTAACGCTGCCGCTGGGCGCCAGCGAGGAACAGCTCACCGGCACGCTGGACCTGGGCCACGTGCTGCAGCAGGGCGAGGTGCGCTTCCAGCCGGGCCTGCTGGCGCGGGCGCACGACGGCGTGCTGTACGTCGACGAGGTCAACCTGCTGCCCGATCCGCTGGTCGACCAGTTGCTGGACGTGGCCGCGAGCGGCGTCAACGTGGTGGAGCGCGACGGCGTGTCACACCAGCACGCGGCGCGCTTCGTGCTGGTCGGCACGATGAATCCGGAAGAGGGCGAGCTGCGGCCGCAACTGCTGGACCGTTTTGGCCTGGCGCTGGCGCTGTCGAACTATGCCGACCCGGCCGCGCGGCAGGCCATCGTCCGGGCCCGGCTGGCGTTCGATGCCGACCCCGAGGGCTTTCGCGCGGCGGTGGCGCAGCGGCAGGCCGATCTTGCAGCGCGCGTGGCGCGGGCGCGCGGCGCGCTGGGCGGGCTGCCGTTTGGCGACGCCGTGCACGACCGCGTCAGCGCGCTGTGTCTGGCAGCGGCCGTCGATGGCGTGCGCGCGGACCTGGTGATGCTGCGCGCCGCCCGCGCGCTGGCTGCGTGGCAGGCTGCGGCGGCCATCGACACCGGGCACGTCGATGCCGTGGCAGAGCTGGTGCTGCACCACCGGCGCCAGGCATTGCCGCCCGAAGCGGACGCGGCACGGGCGCCCGCGCCGGACTCGGCGCCATCGAACGACCCGTGGGGCGCGCTGCCGCCGCCGACGCCGCCGGGCATGGCCGACGTCAAGCCGCTGAAACCGTTCGGGAAGCTCGCGCCAAAAAAAGCCTGAGCCACCGGCGGCCGTCTGCGCAGGACCGGCAGGGCGGCCACCGGTGGCAGGCTCCCTTGTCGCCCCGGCAGACGGCCCCCGGTGGCACGCCGGGCCCGCGCGTGCACTGGCCGCGCACGCTGGCGGCGCGGCGGCAGTCGACGCTCGATGCGAGCCATCTGCGCTTCCGTCGCACGGCGGCGCGCGCCGGCGTGCTGCATTGCTTCGTGCTCGACTGTTCGGGGTCGATGGCCCACGGCGAGCCGCTGGCGCTGGCCAAGGGCGTGCTGGCGCGGCTGGTGGAGCGGGCCTATCAGGCGCGCGCCGACGTGGCGCTGGTCTGCTTTGCCGGCCAGCAGGCCGAAGTGCGGCTGGCACCGTCGCGCGCGCGGCCGTGGAACGACGACTGGATCCGGCCGATCGCGGGCGGCGGCGGCACGCCGCTGGCGCTGGGCGTGGCGCGTGCCGACCAGTTGCTGGCGCGGCACGCGCGCCGCTGGCCGGCGCAGCAGCGCTGGCTCTGGCTGCTGACCGACGGCCGCAGCCCCGAGGCGCCCGCGCGGCCGGCGTGGGCCGACCATGCAACCATCGTCGACGTGGAGCGCCACGCCCAGCCGCTGGGCCGCTGCCGCCAGATCGCCGCCGCCTGGGACGCCGACTACCGCACCGCCGAATCGCTGGCGCAGGGCCGCTAAAGTTTCCGGCCGCCCGGGCCGTTAGCCCATCGATAGCCCCGGACAACGCGGGGCGGCAAACGTGGAGCGGAATCGATCATGGCCTGGGACAACTTGAGCATGCGCACCCGGTTGGGCGCGGCATTTGGCGTAAACGTGCTGCTGGTGGCGGCCATCCTGGTGCTGGCGCAGGGCCATGTGTCCGATGGCAGCACGCGTAGCTGGCTCTGGACGCTGGGCATCGTCGTGCTGGTCTTCAGCGTGGTGTGCTGGTTCCGGCTGGCGCGGGCCATCGAGGAACCGCTCAAGGAGGCCGAATTCATCGCCGAGACCGTGGCGGCCGGCGACCTGAGCAAGGATTTCGAGACCGAGCGCGGCGGCGACTTTGGCCGCCTGCTGGGCGGGCTGGGCGAGATGGAGGACATGCTGACCGAGCTGGTGACGCGGATCAAGGCGGCCAGCGATTCGATCTCGTCGGCGTCGCAGCAGATTGCGGTGGGCAACACGGACCTGTCGCAGCGCACGGAAGAACAGGCCGCCACGCTGCAGGAGACGGCGTCGAGCATGGGCGAGCTGACGTCGATGGTCAAGCAGAACACCGAGCGCGCGCGGACGGCCAACGGGCTGGCGGCGTCGGCGTCGGGCATCGCCGAGCGCGGCGGCGCCATCGTCGGCAACGTGGTGCAGACCATGGACGCCATCAGCGCCAGCTCGCGCAAGGTGACGGACATCATCGCCGTGATCGAGGGCATCGCCTTCCAGACCAATATCCTGGCCCTGAACGCGGCCGTGGAAGCGGCGCGGGCCGGCGAGCAGGGCCGCGGCTTCGCGGTGGTGGCGGGCGAGGTGCGCACGCTGGCGCAGCGCAGCGCGGCGGCGGCCAAGGAAATCAACGTACTGATCAACGACTCGGCGCGGCAGGTGGAAAGCGGCTCGGCGCTGGTCGGGCAGGCGGGGCAGACCATGGAGGAGATCGTGCAGGCGGTGCGCCGCGTGACGCAGATCCTGGGCGAGATCGCCGTGGCGTCCGAGCATCAGAGCGAGGGCATCGAGCAGGTCAACGTCGCCGTGACGCAGATGGACGACGTGACGCAGCAGAACGCCGCGCTGGTGGAGCAGGCCGCCGCGGCGTCGTCGGCACTGGCCGACCAGGCGCAGGTGCTGCAGAAGGTGGTGGGCGAGTTCCGGCTGTAGGCGCCGGGCCGGCTACAGCCGGCTACCGCGCAGCCAGCCGATCACGGGCGCCCAGAACGTGTTCATGCACGTGGCGTCGATGGCGGCGTTGTGCGGCAGGCATTCGAACACCACCAGCCGGCTCGGGCCCTGCGTGGCGCGCACCAGGTGCTCGGCGTGGTGGAACGGGATGGTGGCGTCGCACCGGCTGTGGATCAGCATGACGGGCAGCTTCAGCGCGCGCAGCCGCGCGATGTTGTCCCAGGGGTTGGGCAGCGCCCACGCCAGCCAGCCCGGCACCAGCCCCGTCGCCACGGCTGCGGCACGGGCCGAGCGAAAGCCGGCGCCGATCACCACGCCGTCAGGCAGCGGCTGCAGGCCGCCCAGCACATCGAGCAGCACCCCGCTGCCCAGCGAATACCCCATCACGACATGCCGCGCCGCGCGCGGTGCGGCGGCGCGGAACTGGGTGTAGGCGGCCAGCGCGTCCTGGCGCAGCCGGCGCACGCTGGCGGTGCCGGAACTGGCGCCATAGCCGCTGTAATCGAACACGAACGAACTGATGCCGGCTTCGTGCAGCAGCGCCTGCACGGGCGCCCAGTCGGCCAGAGATTCCTCGTCGCCATGGAAAACCGCCAGCGCGGGCGCCGCCGGGTCTGGCGCGGCCACCCACGACGCGTGCAGCGAGCGGTCGCCGCTGTCGAACCGGAATTGATGCGAGGTGACGCCAAGGTCGTCGGGCGTCAGCGTGCCGGGCTGGCCCGGCCCGAATGCCTCGCGCTCGATGGCGCGGTACAGCAGCAGGCGGCCCATGCCGGCCGCCATCGCCAGGCCGGCCAGGCCCAGCGCACCGACAAACCAGTGGCGGGCGCTCAGGGGCGTGGGGGGCGCGGGCGGCGCGGTGGGCTCGGACATGGTGTCGTTCGACGAGAGCGAGTGTGTGATAACCGTAGCACTCGGCGGGGCAATCGTCATGCGCGGCGCACAGTCGTCACAGATTCGGGACGATTTTCTCCTTGTGAATCAATCGTATATCGACGAAATAAAGCCGCTCAATCGGCCCGATAGAAAAGTTTTTGGCCTGGATCGCCATCTTGTCCTTGCGAATCTATCTACAGGTAGATAGTATTCACACCATGGACAGCGACGCACCGGAACGAACCGGCAAGCCAGCCGAAACGAACCCAGCGCCACCGTCCACGCAATACCAGAGGTTGCCGTTCCGACGGCGGTTTTTTAGGCCCGATCCTCTATCTAGCAGTAGATAGCATCACGCTAGCGAGGACTACCGGGCAGGCCGCCGACTTTGCCAAACATCCGGGCAGCACGATCCGCCAACGAACCAGGATCTCGCCGCCCCAGCCAAGGAGAGCATCATGAACGCCAAGACCATCCTGACCGCCGCCGCCCTCGCCGCCGCCTTCGTGACCGGTGCCGCACAAGCCGCCCAGCCGCGTGGCGAAGCCTACGGCTACACCTACCGCGTCAACGACGCCCGCAGCACCTTTACCGACGGCGCCCGCATTGGCCAGCGCGATGCCTTCACCGACGGTGCCCGCATCGGCAACCGTGACGCCTTCACCGATGGTGCCCGCGTGACCAACCGCGACGGCCTGGTGGCCGGCATCGCCAACCGCGACGTGTATTCGGGCGGCGCCCGCATCAGCAACCGCGACGGCTTTACCGACGGTGCCCGCACCGCCGACCCGTACCTGGACGGCGCCCGCTTCGTGGCCGGCCTGGACACGAAGGGTGTGTCCGCCAGCCCCGGCCGCAAGGTCGATCCGTATCTGGACGGCGCCCGTGGCAACGGTCCGCGCAACCCGTACTTCGACGGTGCCCGCTCGACCGACGTCTACACCGACGGCGCCCTGGCCTGATCCCGCAGTAGTCGAGCACCGCGTCAGGACCTGACGCCCGCCGACGCAGGCGCGCACCCCAAAAAGGTGCGCGCCTGCCCATTTGTACGGCCGCAGTTGACTCCGGGAAAATCCCGGTTGAGTATCTATCTTCGTGTAGATAAAGTACCAGCCATGAAAACCCAACCCGTCCGCGAGCAACTGCTCGAACATACGCTGGTCCTGATCCGCAGCCGCGGCGCCAACGGCTTCAGCTATCGCGACCTGGCCGAGCTGGTGGGCGTCAAGACGTCCAGCATCCACTATTACTTCCCGTCGAAGGACGACCTGCTGCTGGAAGCGGTGAAGGAGTACAGCCGGCGGATCTCGGAACGGCTGGCGGGCATCGACCCGGCCCTGCCGGTGCTGGAGCAGGCGCGCCAGTACCTGGAACCGCTGCGCCAGACGTGCGGCTCCGGCCAGATCTGCCTGGCCGGCATGCTGTCTACGGAGATCCTGAGCCTGCCCGAGTCGGTGCACCACGTGCTCAAGGAGTTCTATCACATCAACGAGGCGTGGCTGACGCGGCTGCTCGAACGCGGCCAGCGGGAACGCGAGACGCCTTACCCGGTGCCCCCGGCGATGCTGGCGCAGGTGATCTACGGTTCGCTCCAGAGCGGCCTGATCGCGGCGCGGCTGTTCGGCACGCAGGACCGGCTGGAAGCGGCGGCCGAAACGCTGCTCGGCGCCCTGTGCAACAAGCGGGCAAAGGCGCTGCTGGATTCGCAGATCACCTGCGGATCGCTGTAACACTCCCGTCGCTTGCCGTACCGGCCGCCGCACCAGGCGGCCGTTTTGTTTGATCCGGCGCCTATTGCTTATGGCGGACGCCGCGACCCCTCGGCCACCCAGGCCCCCACCGTTTCACACAACCATTCCGGATCGTCGTGCGGCAGGTCATGGCCCGCCCACGGATGGCGCACGTGCCGCGCCGCGCGCCAGGCATCGGCAAGCCGGGCCGAGCAGGACGGATTGACCAGCCGGTCGGCGTCGGACGACACGATCAGCGTCGGACACGCCGGCGCCGCCGGCTGGGCCCGGAAGCGTGCGGCGGCCATCAGCTGGCGCCAGGCCGCGTCCCGCGTGACCGGCGCGGTCTGGCCGATTTCGACCCAGCGCGCCAGGTCGGCGTCGCGCGTATCCAGCCGTTCGCAGGTCAGCCGATGGATCGTGCGCTCGCAGCGCGGCCGGTCGTGCCAGTGGCGAACCATGCCGGCGATGGCGGCCCAGTTGCGCGGCCGCAGCCGCTCGGTGGCCCGGCTGAACGGACGCATGCTGGTGTTGACCAGCACCAGCCCGGCCACTTCGCCCGGCCACGCCTGCGCCCAGTCGGTGGCCACCATCGCGCCAAGCGACATCGCCAGGATGTGCCACGGCCCCGGCCACTGCGACGCCCGCGCCGCGCCGCGCACGGCCTCGGTCATGCCGCGCACGGTGGCCGGCACGGGCAGGTGGCGGGCGTTGCCATTGCCGGGCAGGTCGATCATCAGCGGCGGCGGCAGGCCGTGGGCGGTCCAGCGCTCGGGCAGGGCGCCCCAGTGGCGCGATTCGCGCGTTAGCCCGCGCAGGAAGATCCAGCCGTTCATGGCGCCGTCTTGCCGTTCTGCCAGTGCGCGCGCGCCTGGTCCAGCAGCAGTTGCCGGTGCTGGCCGTGCGGCAGCCAGCGCTCGGGCGCCACGGCCACGCGGCCCAGGAAGTCGAACAGGCTCACGTGGCGGCGCAGCACGCGCGCGGTGCGGTGGGCCTTGATCGGATTGAAGATGCCGGCGCGCGAGAACAACTGGCGCGGGTTTTTCTTGATCCAGAGCCACGAGCCCAGTTCCAGCGTCATCGGCAGGAACAGGTTGGCCGGCGGCGTGCGGTCGTAGGCAAAGTCCCACAGGTCGCCGTGCAGCAGGTACTGGTGGCTCTGCGGCTCGAAGGCGTAGCCGTGGTGGGGGTGGGCCTGTTCGAACATGGTCTTGAGCAGATACATCTCGGGCAGGTGCGGCATCGGCGCGTGCGTGCGCGCGTAGGGGAACCAGATGCTGTCGCGCCAGCCGTAGCCGGAATGGCAATCGACCGCGAAACTGAGCGGCCGGGGCAGCAGTTCCTGTTCCACCACGTGCAGCAGCGCCTGGCTTTCGGCTTCCATCGGCGATCCGGCGCGGCCGCGATACCACGGCAGCCACTTGCCGATGCGCTGGCCGCCGGCCAGGAACGGCACCGGGGCATCGGCATTCTGCGGCGCATTGCGCATCAGGTCCACCCCGTTGGGATTGGCGCGCGTGGCCAGGTACATGCCGCCCGGATTGACGATCGGCATGAACACCAGCCGCACCGTTTCGAGCTGGCGGTGCAGCAGTTCGTCCCAGCTCATCCGGCACAGCAGCGAGCGCAGGTAGTCCAGCACGAGCTGGGTGCCGATGCGCTCCAGCCCGTGGATGCCGCCGAAGATGCCGATGGCCGGCGCGTCGGGCGCGCGGGTGCCAAGGCTGGCCACGTGGACGTCGAGCGTGCGGTCGGCCACGCTCACCTGGCACGCGCTGCGGGTGTCGAACCAGGGCTCGCCCAGCTCCAGCAGCGTCAGGAGCTGATCGTATTCTGGAAAACCGTGGGGGGCCTGACCGGTCATCGGCGGGGTGCGGGGGCGGGTCAGTTCAATATAGGCGCTGGGGGCGGCGCCTCGCAACGCGGCCCGGCGGCATCGAGCGGCGCCACCAGGCAGTCCAGCAGGGCGCCCACCAGCCGCGTATGGCGGCGGCCGGCCAGGCAGTACAGGTATTCGTGGATCACCGGCGCCTCGCTGGCGAATGGCACGGCCACCAGCGCCGGGTCGTGCGGCACCTCGCCCACCGGCATCACGCTGGCGCCAAGGTTGTGGCGGATCGCCTCGCAGATGGCCTCGCGGCTGCCGATCACGGTATGCGACGGCATGCCCGCGCCGGCGGCCCGCAGCGACGCCTCGGTGGCCTCGCGGGTCATCGACCCCTGCTCGCGCACCAGCAGGTGGCAGGCGGCCAGTTCGGACACCTCCACGCGCGGCCGGCGCGCCAGCGGATGCACGGGATGCACCACCAGCACCATCGGGTCGGCGGCCAGCGTCACGCGGTGCAGGCGGTCGTCGTCGAGCGCGTGCGACGAGACCGCGGCATCGATCCGGTATTCGTAGAGCGCGTCGATCATCTGCTTGGAATTGCCGATCTCGATGCTGATCTCGATGGCCGGATAGCGCTGGCGGAACGCCGCCACGCTGCGCAGGATGTAGTACGGCCCGGTGGCCCCGATGCGCAGGTTGCCGAACCGCAGGTTGCCCGCGTTGCGCAGCAGGAAGTCGGCATTGCTTTCCTGCTGCATGATCTGCTCGGCCAGCGGCATCAGCGCCACGCCCACGTCGCTCAGGTCCACCCGGCTGGCGCGGCGATGGAACAGCTCCACCCCATACAGCTCTTCAAGCTGGCGGATGCGACCGGTGACCGTGGGCTGGCTCACGCGCAACTGCCGCGCGGCCGTGGTGATGCTGCCCTGTCGCGCCACCTCGTAGAACGTCGTCAGCAGGTCGCCAAGCATGGGGGTATCCGATAGACCAAAGGCAATGGTCGCGGACTATAAGGCGGAAATGTGACAGGGTGACGAAGGGGGCGGGCGAGGGTTTGCTCCCCTCTCCCGCGCGCGGGAGAGGGGTCGGGGGTGAGGGCGGGGAGGGTCTGCTTGCCGACCGTGTCCGCATATTGAGCGGCCGGCCCTCACCCCCAGCCCCTCTCCCGCAGGCGGGAGAGGGGAGCAGACAAGCCGGGGTGGATCAACCGCCCATCGCCGGATCCGACGTGGTGTGCTTGCCGTTCTCCAGCCGGCCGGCGAAGCGGCGGCTGAAGCCGCCCTGCTGGGTGGTGACCGTGAAGTCGTACCAGTTGCCTTGCGCCGCCACGGGCCAGTGCTGGTCGTGGTCCCCGCCGGCGGGCACTTCGAAGGTCCACGGGCCGTCCTGGCGATAGGCGTTCGGCTTGACCGTGAACGTGCACGGCGCGGAGCCCCGGTTCAACAGCGTGAGCCAGACGGCGGCGTTGGCCTCGTCGTAGCAGACGCGGATCTCCGGCGCGGCGCCGCCGCCGGCGGCCTTCTGGGCGGTGATGTCGCCCACGAATGCGCGGTGGTAGCCGTTCGGGCCCAGCACCCAGAAGTTGTAGCGGCCGCCGCTGGCGCTGACGTCGATCGTGGCGATGTGCTCCTTGCCGGCTTCGATCGCATAGCGGCGCGGCACGTTGCCCAGGTGCAGGCGGTCGTAGACGTGGAACACGGCTGCCTGCTGGCCGTCGTTCCTGAAGTGCAGCCGGAACGTATTGGTCAACGGCTCCTCCAGGCCGCTGGTGTGCAGCGAGTAGGGCAGCGCGCGCGACGGGCGCGTGCCGCTGGCCTGCTTCGGCATGGTCTGCGCCAGCACGGTCGGCGCGGCGATCTGCGGCTTGGCGTCCTGGTCGGTGCGCGCGGCGTCGGCGCCGGCCTTGGTCAGCGGCGTGACGCCGAGCGTGAAGTTGCCGTTCGGGTTGACGAAGTCGAACGCGCTCATCAGGTCGCCCATGATGGCGCGGCGATAGGCGCTGATGTTGGTCTCCGCCACGCCAAAGCGCTGCTCCAGGAAGCGCAGCACCGACGTGTGGTCGAACACCTGCGAGTTGACCCAGCCGCCGCGGCTCCACGGCGACACCACGTACATCGGCACGCGCGGGCCCGGGCCGAACGGCGTCTTGTCCACGCTGTAGTACTCGGTGTCGGCGTTCATCGTCGTATGGCCCACCGGCAGGCCCGCGGCGTCCAGCGCCGGTGCGCACGGCGGCGGCACGTGGTCGAAGAAGCCGTCGTTCTCGTCGAAGTTGATCAGCAGGACGGTGCGGCTCCAGATGTCCGGATTGGCCGTCAGCGCGTCCAGCACCTGCTGGGTGTACCACGCGCCCTGCACGGGGCTCGACGGCCCCGGGTGCTCCGAATACGTGGCCGGCGCCACGATCCACGACACCTGCGGCAGCGTGCCGGCGGCAATGTCGTCGCGCAGCGCCTGCAGGAAGCCGCCGTCGGGCATGGTGTTGGCGATGCCCTTGAACAGCGGGTTGGCGGTGTCGTCGGCCGGGGTGTACGGCGGGTACGGCGAGCCGTTGGCGGCATTGCCGCGCGCGGCGTTGGCGGCGCGGTACTGCTGGAAGCCGGCCAGCGGGTTGTCGGTGAAGTTGTCCGGCATGTTCTGGTAGACCTTCCAGCTCACGCCGGCGGCCTGCAGGCGCTCCGGGTAGGTCGTCCAGGTGTAGTTGATGCCGGTGGCGTCCAGCGAATCGCCGCGGTTGTCGATGACCGGGCCGCCGTGCGTGCCGGCCGGGTCGTTGGTGCCGGTCCAGTGGAACAGGCGGTTGGTGTTGGTGCCGCCGTGGAAGCTGCAGTGGTAGGCGTCGCAGATCGTGAACGCGTTGGCCAGCGCGAACTGGAAGCCCAGTTCCTGCTCGGTGTAGTAGCCCATCGACTGGGTCTGCTTGGCGGTGGGCCAGGCGCTCATGCGGCCCAGGTCCCACGCGGCCTGCGCGTCGGGCTGGCTGTGCGGCGTGCCGTTCACGCGCTGGGCGTTGCCGGCGGTCTGGTCCAGGTGATAGGGCAGCACCACGCGGTTGACGTTGCCGTTGGCGTAGGTCTGCTGGAACACGTTGCGGCCGCCGGGCAGCGGGATCGTGATGCGGTCGCCAAAGCCGCGCACGCCGGCCATGGTGCCGAAGTAGTTGTCGAACGAGCGGTTTTCCTGCATCAGCACCACGACGTATTCGACGTCGCGGATCGATTTGGTGGCGTTGTTGGCCGGGATGGCCAGGGCGCGGCGGATGGCGGGCGGGAACGCGGCAAGCGCGGCGGTGGCCGCGGCGCTGCCGCCGGCCATCTTGAGAAAATTGCGTCGGCTGCTGGAAGTCATGTCGGAATGCCTGAGTGGTCGGATGCGCGAAAGGGCGGACGTACGGTCGTGGGGCGGGCCCTCAGGGCGCGCACTTCATCTGCGGCTTGACTTCGGGGGTGCTGGCACCGGTGCCGGGGTTGCCCGGCGTATTGGGCGTGCCGGGTGTGCCGGGCGTGGCCGGGCTGTCGCTGTCGCCGCCGCAGGCGGCCAGCGCCGCGCAGAGCAGCACGGCGGCCAGCAGGCCCGGGGGGCTGCGCCTGGCAAGGTGTCGGATGGCTTGGGTCATGGTCTGTTGGCTCGTGGGGAGGAACGGACCGCAGCGTAAGCAGCCCGGAGGTCACCCCGGTGACATGCGCATCAAGATTTCCGATGCCGGCATTCGCGGATTTTGTGGTCCATGTACAGACATTGCATACATGGGCAGGATACGAAAGACTTGCGGCGCAAGTGCTTTTTGCGATGCCGAAACGTGCATCTGGCATGCAATTCGTGCTGCGTCGCACCACGCCGTGTGCTAAGGTTTTAGACGTTTCGCTCAGATCCACGCTGGCGCCGCGCCCCCGCGGCGCCGCTGCATTTTCGGCAGACCCAGGCCCCACAAGGGCTGCAGGGTCGCCACCGGGCAATAGACCCGGATTGCGCTATTTTTGTTGCGGTCGCAACAGGCCGTGACCTTGCTTGTAAACGGGGCAGGCCGCCACCAGAGTAGAGGCGGATCGATGCGCGTTTGCAGGAGCTTCACATGGAACAGGAAAACGGATTCGTCTGGCACTACACGGTCGGCACACCGCTTGTCGCCATTGCCCGCTCAGGTCAACTGATGCCGGCCGTGGGGCACGCGAGTGCGCCGCGATCCGGCGACGGCATCCTGTGGTTCTCCCGTAACCAGCAGTGGGACCCGTCCGCCACCCGCGACGATGGGCTGAGCGCCGCGCGCCAGTCGCTGTCGCGCGCCGCGCTGCATGCGCGCTTCGGGCTGTACCGGTTCGGGCTGCCCGAGCAGGACCTGCGGCTGCTGCCGTGGCCCACGGTGACGCGCGTGGCCGACATCGACGTGCCCGAGGCCATGACGATGGTCGCCAGCGGCCTGCGCTGCGGCGCCGCGCCGACCGACTGGGTCGGCACGCTGTCGGCGATTCCGCTCTCGGATCTGCATTTCGAAAAATGGTCGGGCACCGCCTGGGTGCCGGCCGACCTCAACGAACTGGTGGCCCAGTTCGCCTGACGCCCGGGCCGCTCAGCGGCTCAGGCCCCGCGCCGCCACCGGCCACACGCATTCCACCACGCCGTCGCGCACGCCGATGATCTCGTCGTAGAGGTTCAGCGTCGGGTCGCAATGGCCCGGCACCAGCATCACGCGGCTGCCCAGCGCGGGCAGGTCGCGCACGCGGCTGGCCAGCCTGGGCGCGATGATCCCGTGCTCGTCGTTGGCCGCCACGTATTCCAGCGTCTCCGAGCGCGCGCCGTTGGCCCAGATCCACGGCAGCCCCGAATCCACGGCCATCGACTTCAGGCCGGCATCCACCACCACGCGGTCCCCGGCCGCCACGCTCATCACCGCGCTGGCGATGAACAGGCTGTGCTCGCAGTTCGTCGACGCCGGGCGCTCGTCGGTCAGGTACTCGTTGGCGCCATAGTCGGCGTCCATGAACACGTACGAGCCGGGCTGGATCTCGGTGTAGACGCCGCTCTGCAGGTCGAACTCCACGCTGCCGCTGCCGCCGCCGGTAATCACCATGTTGCGCGCGCCGGCCGCCTCCAGCCGGGCCACGAACGCGCCGGTGCGATCCGCCGCGCGCGCCGCGCCGGCACGCCGTTCCTGCCAGCCGCGCAGGTGCTGGATGCCGCCGTGGTATGCCTGCAGGCCGCACAGCGACAGCGGATGAAGCCGCGTGATGCGGTCCACCAGCGGCAGCATCGCGGCCGGGTCGGTCACGCCGCAGCGCCCCTGGCCGACGTTGACCTCGATGAAGACGTCGAACCGGGTGCCGACCGCTTCGGCGGCCTTGGCCAGGATGTCGATCTGCGCCATGTCGTCCACGCAGACGCTGACGTGCGCACGCAGGGCCAGTTGGGCCAGCATCGCCGCCTTGGCCGGCCCGGCCAGTTCGTTGCTGATGTGGATGTCCCGCACGCCCGCGCGCGCGAACGGAATCGCCTCGCTGATCTTCTGGCAGCAGATGCCCACCGCGCCGCGCTTGATCTGCGCCAGCGAGATATCGGGGCACTTGTGCGCCTTGGCGTGCGGCCGCAGCTTGACGCGCGCCCGGTTGGCGGCGCGCTGCATGCGGTCCACGTTGCGCTCGAAGGCGTCGAGGTCCAGTACGAGCGACGGGGTGTCGATGGTGTCGGCGGGTTGGCCCGGGCGTGCGGCCGGCGGCAGATCGAAGGCGGTGGACATGGCGGGAGTTGCGTGGGAGATGACCGTTGACAGGCGGCCACAGCGTAACACGGCGTGCGGGATGCCTCGGCTTGGCGGGCCGGCCCCGGTCATCTACGATGGGTGGGGTGTCCCTTGCGGCGGTTGCGCTGCCCGCCAGCCCATCCGCGCCCCCATATCCACGCTCCAGGAGTCCGACATGTTCGCCCTGCGTCCCCTCGTTTCCCGTATCGCGCTGGCCGCTACGGCCGCCGTTGCGCTGGCCGCCGCGCCGGCGCTGGCCCACCACGGCTGGTCCACCTACGACGAGACCAAGCCGCTCACCGTGACCGGCAAGATTGTCGAAGCCCATTACGAGAACCCCCACGCCACGATCCGCGTCGACGCGCAGGGCAAGCGCTGGTTCGCGGTGCTGGCGCCGGTGTCGCGCATGACGTCGCGCGGGGCCACGGCGGAAAAGGTGGCCGTCGGCCAGCAGGTGACCATGGTCGGCTACGCCAGCAAGGAAAAGGCCGACGAAATGCGCGTGGAGCGCATCACGTTCGACGGCGGCCAGACCGTGGAGCTGCGCTGACCGATGGGCTGGCTCGATGGCTGGGCCGCCCAGTTGGCGGCGGCGCCGTTCGCGGTATGGCTGCGGGCGTCGCCATGGGCGTACCCCGCCTGCGAGATCCTGCACCTGGCCGGCATGGCGCTGCTGTTTGGATCGATCGTCGTGGTGGACCTGCGGCTCGCCGGGCTGGGCCGCCAGTTGCCGGTGTCGCTGCTGCTGCGGCACGCGCTGCCCGCGTCGGTGGTCGGCTTCCTCGTCATCCTGGCCAGTGGCGCGCTGCTGTTCGTGGCGCATGCCGATGAACTGGTCGCCAACCGCGCCTTTCTGGTCAAGCTGGGGCTGATCGCGTTCGGGGTGGCCAACGCGGCGTGGTTCCACGCCGGGCCGTATCGCCAGCTGCACGCCGGCGCGGGCTGGGAGACGCGCCGCGCGCCGCCCCCGCTGGCACGCGCGTGCGCGGTGCTGTCGCTGGTGACGTGGACACTGGTGATCTGCGCCGGACGGCTGATTGCCTACGTCTAGCCCCAGCCGGTGGCGGTCATGTGGCGTCAGCGCCGCATGGTGGTCCTTTGATTTGATGTAGCGCAAACGCCGGGCGGCGCGCGTCTCAAGCTTTCAGGGTGGTGCGACGTTAAGGCGGGCTGAATCCATACGTGTAGAGCCCCCTTGATGAACAACCTCAGTATTCGCCACGGCCTGCTGGCGACGCTTGTGATTTTCGGCCTGATGATCGTATTCGGCGCGGTGCTTGGCGTGAGCCAGCTCAGCGCCAGCAGCGACGCCGCGGAACGTATCCACGTGATTGCGTCGCGCGCGCTGCTGCTCAACGACGCCTACAAGGACATGACGCGCGCGCGCTCCGCGCTGACGCGCGCGTACAGCTCGGCCAAGGCCAGCGGGCACGCCAACGACGACGCGCTGGCCAGCGCGCAGAAGTCGATCGGCAAGTCGAAGGACGAGCTGGATGCGTTCGAGAAGGCGCCGGCCTTTCCGGAGCAGGATGCCGCCACCCGCGACGACATCGTCGCCGCCGGCCGCGCCCACATGGACGTGGTGCAGCGGGGCCTGGACGCGCTGCGCAAGGGCGATCCCGACGCCTACGCCGCCATCAACGACAAGGACATCACGGCGTCCGGCGCCAGGTACTCGGCCGGCGTGGAGCGCTTTCAGCAGTTCGCCACCAAGCTCAACGACGATGCGATGGCCGAAGGGCGCGCGCGCCTGAACCGGGTGATCGCGCTGGTCTGCGTGGGGCTGGCGATGTCGGCCGCGCTGATCGTCGCGGTGCACCTGGCGCTGCGCAAGCTGGTGGTGACGCCGCTGTATCTGGCGCGCGACCTGATCATGCGCGTGGCCGACGGCGACCTGACCATCGACGTGCCGCGCGCGGGCCGCAACGAGATCGGCCAGTTGCTCGATGCGGTGTCCCGCATGCAGGCTGGGCTGACGCAGACCGTGGCCAAGGTGCGCGCGGGCTCTGATGCGGTGACCACCGGCGCGCGCGAGATTGCCGCCGGCAACACGGACCTGTCGTCGCGTACCGAGGAGCAGTCGTCGGCGCTGGAGCAGACCGCCGCCAGCATGGAGGAGCTGACCTCCACCGTTGGCAGCAACGCCGAGAGCGCCACGCATGCCAGCACGCTGGCCCGCAACGCGGCAGACCTGGCCGCGCGCGGTGGCGAGGTGGTGCGCGGCGTCGTGCATACGATGAGCGAGATCAACAGCAGTTCGCAGAAGATCGTCGACATCATCGGCGTGATCGACGGCATTGCGTTTCAGACCAATATCCTGGCGCTGAACGCCGCCGTGGAGGCCGCGCGGGCCGGCGAGCAGGGCCGCGGGTTTGCCGTGGTGGCCGGCGAGGTGCGCAGCCTGGCGCAGCGCAGCGCCAATGCCGCCAAGGAGATCAAGGGGCTGATCGACTCGTCGGTCGACAAGGTGGACGCCGGCAGCCAGCAGGTGGAGCAGGCCGGCAGCACCATCGAGGAAATCGTGGCGGCCGTGAAGCGGCTGGCCGATACCGTGAGCGAGATCTCGGCGGCGTCGATCGAGCAGTCCAGCGGCATCACGCAGGTCAGCGAGGCCGTGTCGCAGATGGAGCAGGTCAACCAGCAGAATGCCGCGCTGGTGGAGCAGGCGGCGGCCGCCGCCGATTCGCTCGAAGCCCAGGCCAACCAGCTAGCCGCCGCCGTGGCGACGTTCCGGCTGGCCTGACCCCTGGGCCGTGCATTCAGCCGGCGAGCTGTTCCTCGACGAACAGCAGCCGGTCGTTGCCCCAGTAAAGCTGGCCGTCGACGATAAAGCTCGGTGCGCCGAAGATGCCGCGCGCCACGGCGTCTTCCGTCGCGCGTTTCAGTTCGGCCTTGACCTCGGGGTCGTCCAGCATTGCCAGCGCCTCGCGCGCGTCCAGCCCGGCCTCGGCCAGCACCTTGCCAATCTCGTTCGGATCGTTGAGGTTGCGGCCGGCTTCCCACATCGCCGTGTAGATGGCGTCCACGTAGCGCTGGAAGTCGGCGTCGCCCTTGCGCTGGTAGCCCACCGCGCCGCGCATCAGCGCCAGCGTGTTGACCGGGAAGTGCGGGTTGTGCCGGAACGGCACGCCGTAGCGGCGCGCCCAGCAGGCCAGGTCGCCATCGGACCACTGGCGCTTGGCCTCGATCTCCATCGGGCTATGGTTGCCCGTCGCCTTGAACACCCCGCCCAGCAGCATCGGCCGCCAGACGATCGTGGCGCCCGTGCGGGCCGCCACGCGCGGCAGTTCCTTGTAGGCGAGATACGAATAGGGGCTGCCGAAATCGAAGAAAAACTCCACCTGCCTGGTCATGGGCTGTCTCCGTCGTGGTCGTGTCGGGTCTTTGGCCGCCGGCGGGGGCCGGGGTGGCTTGCATTGTGACAGGAACTCCGCGCGGTTGTCCGGCCCAGTTGGCAGCGCGAAATCCGTCCTTGACTTTATATCGTACGATATATATCTTACGATACGTCTTACGACATCACGGAGTGCACGATGCGACATCTTTTCGGACACCGGGGCCACCACGGCCACGCTCACGGCCACGGCCATCCCTTCCACCACGGCATGGGCCGGATGATGATGGCGGCGATGGGGCGGGGCGGCTTCTGGTCGGGCGGCGGCGGGGGCGACTTCGGCGGCGACGACGGCTTTGACGGCGACAACCTGCGCCGGGGCCGCAAGTTCAGCGCCGAGGACCTGCAACTGCTTCTGCTGTCGCTGCTCGACGAAAAGCCGTCGCACGGCTACGAGCTGATCAAGGCGCTGGAGACGCGCACCGGCGGCTTCTACAAGCCCAGCCCGGGCGTGGTCTACCCGGCGCTGACGTTCCTGGAGGACGTGGGCTATGCCACCGTCGACCTGGAAGGCAACAAGAAGCGCTACCAGCTATCCCAGGCCGGCCGCGCCTACCTGGACCAGCACCGCGCCCGCCTGGAGCAGATGGTGGCGCGCCTGCAGCACGTGGCGCGCAAGATGGACTTCATGCGCCGCGCCATGAGCGGCCAGCCCCAGCGCGACGTGGAAGAAGGCGGCTGGACGCCGGAACTGGTGCAGGCCCGCGCGCGGCTCAAGCAGATGCTGATGATGCGCAGCGGCGCGCCGGCCGACGAGCAGCGCCGCATCGCCGCCATCCTCGAACGCGCCGTCGACGAGATCGAACGCGGCGCCAGCCAGCCGGGGGGTTGACCATGAGCGATAACCGCGACCTGACCGTGCAGCGCGTGCGCCATCCGCTGAAGATGCGCCGGCTGCAGGTGCTGCGCACGCGCCAGGTGTCGCCGCAGCTGCTGCGCGTGACGCTGGGCGGCGACGACCTGGCCGACTTCGTGTCCGCATCGTTCGACGACCACATCAAGGTCTTCTTTCCCGCGCCGGGCACCGACCAGCCGGTGTTGCCCGAGGTAGGCCCCGACGGCATCGTGTTCCCCGAGGGCCAGCCCCGGCCCCAGGCGCGCGACTACACGCCGCGCCGCTATGACAACGCCGCGCGCGAGCTCGACATCGAGTTCGTGCTGCATGGCGATGGCCCGGCGTCCACGTGGGCGGCGCAGGCCCGGCCGGGGCAGACCCTGGGCGTGGGCGGCCCGCGCGGGTCGTTCGTGATTCCGCACGGGTTCGACTGGCACCTGCTGATCGGCGACGACACCGCGCTGCCTGCCATCGGCCGCCGCATCGAGGAACTGGGGCCCGATGCGCGCGTGATTGTCGTGGCCGAGGTGGCCGACGCGTCGGCGCGCATCCCGCTGGCCACCGGCCCGCACGCCGAGGTGCACTGGATCTTCCGCGATGCCCACCGCGATGCGCAGGGCGGCGACGTGCCGGAAGGCAGCCAGCTCACCCCCACGCTGCGCTGGCTGACGCTGCCGCAGGGCGAGGGCTACGTCTGGGCCGCCGGCGAGGCCGCCGCGATGCGCGAGGTGCGCCAGCACCTGGTGAACGAGCGCGGCATCCACAAGACGCGCATCCGCGCGTCGGCCTACTGGAAGCGTGGCAACGCGGCCGTCCACGAGACGCTGGACGACTGAACCCAAAGTATGGTTTGCGCGGGCGTGCGGCGCGGCTACACTGCCAGCACGCCCATTGCCACGGACCCCGCCATGCCACGTCTGCCCCTGTTGCTCGCCGCCCTGACAGCCTCGATCGGACTGGCCGCCTGCGCGCCCGATTCGTTCCGCAACTACGAGGCGCGCGGCCTCAACAGCTATCTGGACAAGGTGCAGGACGTCTGCGCCAATACGCGCCTGGGCAGCCAGCCGCTGGGCGAATGGCTGCGCAGCGGATCGGACGACAGCGACAGCAACTACGTCTACTGGCTGGACCAGACGTCGCGGCTCTACTACAACCGCATCACCGTGCCGCAGTACCGCGACGCCATCGCCGCCACGTTCGGGGGCAGCAAGGCCAACGCCGACGCGCTGGACTGCATCGTGCGCCACCTGCCGGCGGACCGTCCCACCAGCCCGCCGGGCGGCATGTTCTGATTTTTGTGGCGACGGCCAGTTGTGCGATCGCGCGCGGCTGGCTATGATCAGTCCCCAGTGGCCGAGACAACGGCCACGACGTCGCTCGGACGGTTCCGGGCGCTTACGTAAAGGACTCCTCCATGACTGCCGAATCCGGCAAGCGCCGCTTTGCGCGCATCGATCGCCTTCCCCCCTACGTCTTCAACATCACCGCCGAGCTCAAGATGGCCGCCCGCCGCCGTGGCGAGGACATCATCGACATGAGCATGGGCAACCCCGACGGGGCCACGCCGCCGCATATCGTGGCCAAGCTCGTCGACGCCGCGCAGCGGCCGGACACGCATGGCTATTCGGCGTCCAAGGGCATCCCGCGCCTGCGCCGCGCCATCTCGCACTGGTACCGCGACCGCTACGACGTGGAGATCGACCCCGACCGCGAGGCGATCGTCACGATCGGGTCGAAGGAAGGGCTGGCGCACCTGATGCTGGCCACGCTGGACCGGGGCGACACCGTGCTGGTGCCCGATCCGAGCTACCCGATCCACATCTACGGCGCGGTCATCGCCGGGGCCGATATCCGCTCGGTGCCGCTGACGCCGGACATCGACTTCTTCGCCGAGCTGGAGCGCGCCATCCGCGGCAGCTACCCCAAGCCCAAGATGATCGTGCTGGGCTTTCCGTCGAACCCGACGGCGGCATGCGTGGAGCTGGACTTCTTCGAGCGCGTGATCGCACTGGCACGCAAGCACGACATCTTCGTGGTGCACGACCTGGCCTACGCCGACATCGTGTTCGACGGCTGGAAGGCGCCGTCGATCATGCAGGTGCCGGGCGCCAAGGACATCGCCGTGGAATTCTTCACGCTGTCCAAGAGCTACAACATGGCGGGCTGGCGCATCGGCTTCATGGTCGGCAACCCGGACCTCGTGGCCGCGCTGACCCGCATCAAGAGCTACCACGACTACGGCACGTTCACGCCGCTGCAGGTGGCGGCCATCGCCGCGCTGGAAGGCGACCAGCAATGCGTGAAGGAGATTGCCGCGCAGTACCAGGCGCGGCGCGACGTGCTGGCGCGCGGCCTGATCGAGGCAGGCTGGCCGGTCGATATCCCGAAGGCGTCGATGTACATCTGGGCGCGGATTCCCGAGCCGTACCGCGCGCTGGGGTCGCTGGAATTCTCGAAACAGTTGCTGGCCAAGGCCAAGGTGTCGGTGTCCCCGGGCATCGGCTTCAGCGACTTCGGCGACGAGTACGTCCGCTTCGCGCTGATCGAAAACGAATCCCGCATCCGCCAGGCCGTGCGGGGCATCAAGGCGATGTTCCGCGCGGAGGGGTTGGTAAAGGTGGCGGGGGGGTGAGTTGGCCGATGGTTGTCTCCCGGGCGCCGCGGCGCGCCCGTATCTGGTATAAGACCCGGGAACATGGGAGCCGACCCCCGCTGGCGCGGGCGGGCCGGCCAGCCGGGGGAGCCAGATGGAATTGCGCCAGCTTCAGTATTTTGTCCGGGTGGTCGAACTGGGCAGCATGAGCCGGGCCGCGCTGGAACTGGACATGGTCCAGTCGGCCGTGAGCCAGCAGATCAGCCGGCTGGAAAGCGAGCTGGCCACCCGCCTGCTGCGCCGCACGCCGCAGGGCGTGACGCCCACCGAGGCCGGCCTGGCGTTCTTCCACGAAGCGCAGCTCACGCTGCGCCATGCCGAGCAGGCCCGCCGGGCCGCGCACCAGGCGCGGCTGTCCGGCGCGGTGAGCGTGGGGCTGGCGCCGACCACGGCGTCGGTGATCGGCGTGCCGCTGATCCGCGCGATGCGCGAGCGGTATCCCGACGTCCGGCTGCATATCGTCGAAAGTCTCTCCGGCCACCTGACGGCCATGCTCAACGCGCGGCAGCTTGACCTGGCCGTGCTGTTCGGCACGCACGCGGCCCGGCGCTGGACCGTGCTGCCGCTGCTGGAGGAAACGCTGTTCCTGATCCAGTCGCGCCGCAGCCTGCCGCAGGGCCGCGCCGATCCGCCCGCGCAGCGCACGATGGCGGACCTGGCCGGCGTGCCGCTGATCATGCCCAGCGGCGTGCATGGGCTGCGCAGCACGCTGGACGCCGCGTTCGCGCGCGCCAAGGTCACGCCGCACGTGGTGCAGGAGGTCGATTCGCTGGCCATGCTGATGGATGCCGTCGACATGGGCTTTGGCGCCACGCTGCAGCCGTGGGCGGCGGTCGGCCGCTATCCGGACGCCGAGACGCGCTTCCACCTGGCCCAGATCGACGATCCGCAGGTCGGCCGGCGCAACCTGCTGTGCAGCCTGTCCGACGACGAACTGTCGCCGGCCGCGCTGGCGCTGCGCGTGGTGCTGGGTGACACGGCGCGCGGGCTGGTGCGCTCGGGCGAGTGGCACGGCGCCAGGCTGCTGGAAGGCTAGGGCTGCCGGCCAGCGGGCGCGCGGCCGCCCATTCCGCTATGCTCGGGGACGCCAGGCGCGACACGCCGCGCGGCTCCCGCAACCGCCAGCAGGAAGCCTCATGTCCAGCGAAGACCAGCACCCCGACGGCGCCCCGCGCCATGACATCGCCCCGGAAGCCGCCGCCACCGGGATCTCCAAGGGCCTGACCCACTACGGGGACCGTGGATTCTCGCTGTTCCTGCGCAAGGCGTTTATCAAGGGCGCCGGCTACACCGACGCGGCGCTGGACCGCCCCGTGGTCGGCATCGTCAACACCGGCAGCGCCTACAACCCGTGCCACGGCAACATGCCGCAGCTGATCGACGCGGTACGGCGCGGCATCATGCTGGCCGGCGGCCTGCCGATGGACTTCCCGACGATCTCGGTCCACGAGAGCTTTTCCGCGCCCACCAGCATGTACCTGCGCAACCTCATGTCGATGGACACCGAGGAGATGATCCGCGCGCAGCCGATGGACGCGGTGGTGTTGATCGGCGGCTGCGACAAGACCGTGCCCGCGCAGCTGATGGGCGCCGCGTCGGCCGGCATCCCGGCCATCCAGCTGATTACCGGCTCGATGCTGACCGGCTCGCACCGCGGCGAGCGCGTGGGCGCCTGCACCGACTGCCGGCGCTACTGGGGGCGCTTTCGCGCGGAGGAGATCGACGCTGACGAGATTGCCGACGTGAACAACCAGCTTGTGGCCAGCGTGGGCACGTGCTCGGTCATGGGCACGGCCAGCACGATGGCCTGCATTGCCGAGGCGCTGGGCATGACGGTGCCCGGCGGCGCGTCGCCCCCGGCCGTGACGGCCGACCGCATCCGCGTGGCCGAGCAGACCGGCGAGCAGGCCGTGCGCATGGCCCGCGAACGGCTGACCATCGACCGCATCCTGACGCCGGCCGCATTCGAGAACGCCATGCGCGTGCTGCTGGCGATTGGCGGGTCCACCAACGGCATCGTGCACCTGGCCGCCATCGCCGGCCGCATGGGCTACGACATCGACCTGGCCGCGCTGGACCGCATGGGCCGCGATACGCCGGTGCTGCTGGACCTGAAGCCGTCCGGCGACCACTACATGGAGGATTTTCACCACGCGGGCGGCATGGCCACGCTGCTGCGCGAGCTGAAGCCGCTGCTGCACCTGGACGCGCTGACCGTGACCGGGCGCACGCTGGGCGAGGAAATCGAGCGGGCCGGGCCCGGCTTTGCCCAGGACGTGGTGCGCCCGCGCGCCCACCCGATCTATCCGCAGGGCGGCATCGCGGTGCTGCGCGGCAACCTGGCGCCGGGCGGGGCCATCATCAAGCAGTCGGCGGCTGACCCCCGGCTCATGGAGCACGCCGGGCGCGCCGTGGTGTTCGAGGACGCCGAGGATCTGGCCAACCGCATCGACCGCGACGACCTGGACGTCACGGCCGACGACATCCTCGTGCTCAAGCGCATCGGTCCCAAGGGTGCGCCCGGCATGCCCGAGGCCGGCTATATCCCGATTCCGCGCAAGCTGGCGCGGGCCGGCGTCAAGGACATCGTACGGATATCGGACGGCCGCATGAGCGGCACGGCATTTGGCACCATCGTGCTGCATGTGACGCCCGAGGCTGCCGTGGGCGGCCCGCTGGCCCACGTGCGCGATGGCGACCGCATCAGCCTGTCCGTGGCCAGCCGCACGCTGCACCTGGACGTCAGTGACGCCGAACTGGCGCGGCGCGCGGCCGAGCGGCCCGTGGTGGAACCGACGGCCGAGCGCGGCTATCGCAAGCTGTTCCTGAGCGCCGTGAACCAGGCCGACCAGGGCGTCGACTTCGATTTCCTGCGCGCCGCCCACACGCGCGGCAAGGTGCCCAACAGCGGCGGCTGACCGCGCCGGGGCGGGTGGCGGCCCGGGGTCATCACGAATCGTGATACCCCCATGCCGGGCCGGGGCTTAGCAGCGTTCCGCACGGCCGATAGAGTGCCGGACAGACTACAGAAGGCATTGTCGTGTCCATTCCCACTCCCCCCACCCGCCGGCAGGGCTGCCGCGCATGATCGATGTCCTTGTGATCGGCGGCGGCAATGCCGCGCTCTGCGCCGCGCTGATGGCCCGCGAGGCCGGTGCCAGCGTGATGCTGCTGGAAGCCGCCCCGCGCGAATGGCGCGGCGGCAATTCGTCCCATACCCGCAACCTGCGCTGCATGCATGACGCGCCGCAGGACGTGCTGATCGACGCCTATCCCGAAGAGGAATACTGGCAGGACCTGCTCAAGGTGACCGGCGGCCTGACCAACGAGACGCTGGCGCGGCTGGCGATCCGGGCGTCGTCCACATGCCGCGACTGGATGCGCCGCCACGGCGTGAACTTCCAGCCGCCGCTGTCTGGCGCGCTGCACGTGGCGCGCACCAACGCGTTCTTCATGGGCGGCGGCAAGGCGCTGGTCAACGCGTACTACCGCAGCGCCGAGCAGCTTGGCGTGCAGATCCGCTACAACGCGCCGGTCGATGCAATCGAGCTGGACGGCGACCGCTTCGTGGCGGCGCGCATCGGCGCCGAGCGCATCGAGGCGCGCGCCTGCGTGCTGGCCGCCGGCGGCTTCGAGTCGAACCGCGAATGGCTGCGCGACGCCTGGGGCCAGAACGAGCGCGGCGAATGGCCGGCCGACAACTTCCTGATCCGTGGCACGCGCTTCAACATGGGCGTGCTGCTCAAATACATGATCGACGCGGGCGCGGACGCCATCGGCGAACCGTCCCAGTCCCACTGCGTGGCCATCGACGCGCGCGCGCCGCTGTACGACGGCGGCATCTGCACGCGGATCGACTGCGTGTCGCTGGGCGTGGTGCTGAACGCCAACGCCGAGCGCTTCTACGACGAGGGCGAGGACTTCTGGCCCAAGCGCTACGCGATCTGGGGCCGCCTGGTGGCCCAGCAGCCGCAGCAGATCGGCTATTCGATCATCGACGCCAAGGCCGTGGGCCGCTTCATGCCGCCGGTGTTCCCCGGCGTGAAGGCCGACACGCTGCCCGAACTGGCGCGCAAGCTCGGGCTGGACGAAGCCACGTTTCTGCGCACCATCGGCGACTACAACGCCGCCTGCCGCGTCGGCACGTTCGACCACACGGTGCTGGACGACTGCCACACCGAGGGCGTGTCCCCGGCCAAGACCCACTGGGCGCGGCCGATCGACACGGCGCCGTTCTACGGCTACGCGCTGCGGCCCGGCATCACGTTCACGTACCTGGGGCTCAAGGTCAACGAGGCATCGGCCGTGCATTTCGGCGGGCAGCCGAGCCCGAACCTGTACGTGGCCGGCGAGATGATGGCCGGCAACGTGCTGGGCAAGGGCTACACGGCCGGCGTGGGCATGGCCATCGGCACGGCGTTCGGGCGCATCGCCGGCACGCAGGCGGCGCTGGCCGCGGCCCGCATGGCCGCCCTGGCGCCGCACGCATCGCGGCTATCGAAGGAAAAGGAACATGCAACATCTTGAAACGCTGACGCGCGAGGCGGCGGCGCTGGCCAACGGCGCGCTGCCATTGACCACCGACGAGGCCGAGGTGGCCCGCACGCTGCAGATCTGCAACGCGTGCCGCTACTGCGAGGGCTTCTGCGCCGTGTTTCCGGCCATGACGCGCCGGCTGGAGTTTCCGAAGGCGGACATCCACTACCTGGCCAACCTGTGCCACAACTGCGGCGCCTGCTACCACGCATGCCAGTACGCGCCGCCGCACGAGTTTGCGGTGAACATCCCCCAGGCCATGGCCAAGGTGCGCGTGCAGACGTACGGCGACTATGCGTTCCCGGCGGCGCTGGGCGGGCTGTACCGGCGCGCCGGCACGACCATGGCGCTGGCGCTGGCCGGCGGGCTGGCGCTGTTCCTGCTGATGGTGCTGGCCATGCGCGGCACGCTGTGGCATGAACCGCTGGCCGGCAACTTCTACGCGATCTTTCCGCACAACCTGCTGGCGGCGATGTTTGGCGCGGTGTTCCTGTTCGCCGTGGTGGCGCTGGGCATCGGCGTCACGCGCTTCTGGCGCCGCGTCACGCCCGGCGAGCGCAGCGGCGACGCACGGGGCGCCGCCGTGGGCGGGGCCGCGCACGACGCGCTGAAGCTCAAGTACCTGGACGGCGGCCACGGCAAGGGCTGCAACAACGATGACGACGCCTTCACGCTGCTGCGCCGGCGCTTCCACCACTTCACGTTCTACGGCTTCATGCTGTGCTTCGCGGCTACCGCCGTGGCCACGCTGTACCACTACCTGCTTGACCTGCACGCGCCGTACCCGGTGACGAGCGTGCCGGTGCTGCTGGGCATCGCGGGGGGCATCGGGCTGCTGATCGGCCCGGCCGGGCTGCTGTGGCTGAACCTGCGCCGCGACGAGCGCACCATGGACACGAAGCAGAAGCCAATGGACCGCGGCTTCATCGCGCTGCTGTTCCTGACCAGCGCCAGCGGCCTGGCGCTGCTGGCGCTGCGCGACACGGGCGCGATGGCGTCGCTGCTGGCCGTGCACCTGGGCATCGTCATGGCGCTGTTCCTGACGCTGCCCTACGGCAAGTTCGCGCATGGCATCTTCCGCAGCGCGGCCCTGCTCAAGTACCACATCGAAAAACGCCGGCCCAGCGATCTCGCGCTGGGCGCGGACTGAACCGCATCGCAAAAGAAAACCGAAATCCCCAAAGGAGACCCATCATGACGAAACCCGGTGTGCTGAACATCCCGTCGATGCGCGGCCAATGCAGCGAGGCGGAATGGCAGGCGCGCGTGGACCTGGCCGCGTGCTACCGGCTGGTCGAGCTCTATGGCATGGCCGACATGATGGCCAACCACATCTCCGTGCGCGTGCCCGACGAGGACAACGCCTTCCTGATCAACCCGTACGGCATGATGTACGAGGAGATCACGGCGTCCTGCCTGATCAAGGTGGACCACGACGGCAAGATCCTGTCCAAGCCCGATTTCGGCGCGCTGGACTACGGCATCAACAAGGCCGGCTACGTGATCCACAGCGCCGTCCACCACGCCCGGCCCGAAGTGGCGTGCGTAATCCACACCCACAGCTGGGCCTCGATGGCCGTGTCGTCGCTGGCATGCGGCCTGCTGCCGATCACCCAGACCGCCATGCGCTTCCTGAAGATCGGCTACCACGACTACCAGGGCGTGGTGCTGGACACCGCCGAGCAGGAATCCCTGATCGCCGACCTGGGCCGCGGCGAGGCGCTGATCCTGCGCAACCACGGCGCGCTGACCGTGGGCAACTCGGTCGGCGAAGCCTTCAACTGGATGCACCGCCTGGAACTGGCCTGCCGCTCGCAGGTGGCCGCCATGTCGTGCAACACACCGCTCCAGCAGGTGCCCGCCAACGTGCTGGAGGAAACCTGGAACAACTACCAGCCCGGCACCCGCCGCCCGTACGGACTGATGGAATGGCCCGCGCTGCTGCGCAAGCTGGATCGCATCGATCCGGGGTATCGGGAGTAACGGCGGCGGGCTGGCAGACGCAATGCCGCTGGTTTTCTCCCCTCTCCCGCAAAGCGGGAGAGGGGCCGGGGGAGAGGGCGTGGACGTTCTGCTTGCCGACCAACGTCGCAATGTGAGCCGCTGGCCCTCTCCCCCAACCCCTCTCCCGCAGGCGGGAGAGGGGAGCAAAAAAAGCCGCTGGCAAACGCAATGCCGCTGGTTTTCTCCCCTCTCCCGCAAAGTGGGAGAGGGGCCGGGGGAGAGGGCGTGGAGGTTCTGCTTGCCGACCAACGTCGCAATTTGAACTGCTGGCCCTCTCCCCCAACCCCTCTCCCGCAGGCGGGAGAGGGGAGCTTTAAAACAAGCGAGATCAGAAACACCCTGCAGAGTGTGGAGGAGACACGATGAACCGCAGAACCATGCTGGCGCGGATGCTGGCGCTGGGCGCCGCCCCTTATGTGCTTGATGTCCGTGCGCAGGACAAGCCCGTCACGCTGGTGGTGCCGTTCGCGCCCGGTGGCAACCTGGACGTGGTGGCGCGCGCCATCGCGCCGGCGCTGGAGCAGACGCTCGGCCGCAACGTGATTGTCGACAACCGGCCCGGGGCCGGCGGCGTGATCGGGGCGTCGGCCGTGGCGCGGGCGGAGCCCGATGGCAGCACGCTGCTGGTGACCACGCCCAACGCGTTGGTGGTGCTGCCCAAGATGACCCGCACCAACTTCAAGCTGGCGAGCTTTGCGCCGGTGGGGCTGGTGTCGACGACGGCGCTGGTGATCGTGGTCAAGGGTGGCGATACCCGGTTCAAGGATGTCGACGCGCTGCTGGCCTTCGCGCGCGCCAACGCGGGCAAGCTGGCCGCCGGCCATGCCGGGCCGGGCACCACCAACCACATGGCGTTGCTGCAGCTCGAAGACGCCGCCAAGGTCCGCTTCAACCAGGTGCCGTACAAGGGCTCGGCCCCGGCGCTGGTGGACCTGATGGGCGGGCAGATCGACTTCGTGGTGGACCAGCTCACCAGTTCCGCGCCGCATATCCAGTCGGGCGCGCTGCGGGCGCTGGCCGTGATGTCGCGCGAGCGCGATGCCGCGCTGCCCAAGGTGCAGACGCTGCGCGAGGCGGGGCTGGCCAACTTCGAGGCCACCACGGCCACCGGCCTGCTGGCGCCGGCGGGCACGCCGGCCAAGGTCATCGACACGATCAACGCGGCGCTGCGCAAGGCGCTGGCCGAGGGCAGCGTCCGGAGCCGGCTCCAGAACGTGGGCAGCGTGGCCCAGGGGTCGACGCCGCAGGAGCTGCTGGCGTCGCTGCAGAAGGAAGATGCGCGCGCCCAGGCGCTGGCCACGGCCGGCCGCCTGAAGGCCGCGGAATAGGAGCGCCGGCATGACACGTCCCTGCCTGCCGCCGCTGGCCGATATCACGCCGCCGGCGTTCCGCGCGCCCCCGGGCGCCTGCGACAGCCACGCCCATGTGTTCGGCCCGTTCGCGCGCTATCCGCTGGCCGACGACCGCAGCTACACGCCGGCCGAGCATCCCGCCGACGCCTTCATCGCCCATCTCGATGCGCTGGGGCTTACGCACGGCGTGCTGGTCACGGCCAGCGCCAGCGGCACCGACAACAGCGTGGTGACCGACGCCCTGCGCCAGTACCCCAGCCGCCTGCGCGGCATCGCCGTACCGGCCGCCGATACCACCGATGCGCAGCTCGACGCCTGGCACGACGCCGGCGTGCGCGGCGTGCGCTTCAACCTGTACCAGCTCGACGGCCACGCGGTGTACCGCAACGGCGTGGGCATCGACGTGCTGGAGGCGCTGGCGCCGCGCCTGAAGGCGCGTGGCTGGCACGCGCAGATCTGGATCCATGCGCCCGACCTGGTCACGCTCGGGCCCCGCCTGCGCGCGCTGGGCCTGTCGCTGGTGGTCGACCACATGGGCCGCATGGCCACGTCGCGCGGCGTGGGCGATCCGGGCTTCCAGGCGCTGTGCGCGCTGCTGGCCGATGGCGTGGCATGGACCAAGATCTCCGGCGCAGACCGCCTGCAGCCGGCCGGCGCGCCGTACCGCGACGTGGACGCCTTCGTCGCCGCGCTGCTGGCCGCCAACCCGGAGCAGATCGTCTGGGGCTCGGACTGGCCGCACATCAACTATTTCGATCCGGCGCAGATGCCCGACGACGGCGTGCTGTTCAACCTGCTGGCGCGCTGGCTGCCCGACGAGGCGGCGCGGCAGCGCGTGCTGGTGATGAACCCGGCACGGCTCTACGGCTTCGACTGACGGCCGGAGCCCGGCCCCACAACGACGACACCTACAACAACGACTGGAACGGAGACAACCATGAACCGATTCGCCCTGACCCAGCCCGCCGCGCCCTGGCTGCTGTCCGCCGTGCTGGCGGCCGGCGCGCTGCTGGCCCAGCCGGCCCGTGCCGACGACTACCCGACCAAGCCCGTGCGCGTGGTCGTGGCTTTCACGGCCGGCGGCACCACCGACATGCTCGCGCGCAGCGTCAGCCAGATCCTGGCGCAGCGCTTCAAGCAGTCGTTCGTGGTGGACAACCGCCCTGGCGCCGGCGGCAACATCGGCACCGAGTTCGTGGTGCGCGCGCCGGCCGACGGCTACACGCTGCTGGTGAACTCGGTGGGGCCGATCTCGATCAACCAGTCGCTCTACAAGAAGCTCAACTACGACCCGCTGACCGACCTGGTGCCCGTGGTGCAGATTGCCGACGTGCCCAACGTGCTGGTCGTGCATCCGTCGCTGCCGGTCAAGACGTTCGAGGAGTTCGTTGCCTACGCCAAGGCCAATCCCGGCAAGCTCAACTACAGCTCCACGGGCGTGGGCACGTCGTCGCACCTGTCGGGCTACATGCTGACCGAGCGCATGGGCACGCAAGCCACGCACATCCCGTACAAGGGTGCCGATGCGCTGAACGACCTGCTGTCGGGCCGCATCCAGTTCATGTTCGCGACGATTCCGTCGGTGATGCCGCATATCCAGGCCGGCAAGCTGCGCGCGCTGGCAGTGTCCAGCGCCAAGCGGTCGCGCTCGCTGCCCGACCTGCCCACCGTGGCGGAAAAGGGCTACCCCGGCTTCGAGGCCGGCTCGTGGTTCGGCTTCTTCGCGCCCAAGGGCACCCCGCAGGACGTGATCACCAAGGTCAACCAGGCCGTCAACGAGGCGCTGCCGTCGCTGCAGGCGCAGATGATCCGCGAAGGCGCCGACCCGGTGGGCGGATCGGCGAAGCAGTTCGGCGACTTCACGCGCAAGGAATACGTCAAGTGGAAGGCCGTGGTGAAAGCCTCCGGCGCCACGGTCGATTGAGCGCCATGGCCAGCGCGCCCCTGCGGATTCTGCTGTCGGCCGCCACGCTCGACGCGCACCGGCCGGCCATCGACGCCGCGCTGGGCCAGGGCCGCGCGTGGCAGCCGGTGGTGGTGCCGGACGTCGACGATGCGCGCGCCGTGGATGCCGATCTGGCGTTCGTGTCGCGCGACGTGACCGGGCTGTCGACCAAGCACGAAATCCTGCCCGCCACGCAGCGGTTCTATACGGCCATGCTGCAGGCGCCGTCGCTGCGCTGGGCGCACGCGCACTCGGCCGGTGCCGACCGGGCGATCTACGGCCAGCTCCGCGCGCGGGGCGTGACGGTGACCACGTCGTCCGGGGCCAACGCCGGCGTCGTGGCGCAGACCGCGCTGGCCGGGCTGCTGGCACTGGCGCGCCACCTGCCGCAATTGATCGACGCGCAGCGGGCCAGCCGCTGGGCGCCGCTGATCGGCAGCGGCCTGCCGCGCGACCTGCAGGGCCAGCACGCCACCATCGTGGGCTGGGGCCCGATCGGACAGCAGATCGGCGCCGTGCTCGATGTACTGGGCGTGGGCGTGACCGTGGTCCGGCAACGCGCCACGCCGGTGGCGGGCGGCTTCGAGACCGTGACGTTCGACCAGTTCGACGCGGTGCTGCCGCGCACTGACTGGCTGATCCTGGCCTGCCCGCTGACCGACGTCACGCGCGGGCTGGTCAGCCGCGCGGCGCTGCAGCGGCTGCCCGCCGGCGCCCGGCTTGTGAACGTGGCGCGCGGCGAGGTGGTCGACGAAGCCGCGCTGATCGATGCGCTGCGCGTGCAGCACCTGGGCGGCGCGTTCCTGGACGTCTTTGCGCATGAACCGCTGCCGGCCACGTCGCCGCTCTGGTCGCTGCCCAACGTCATCGCCACGCCGCACAGCGCCGGGTTCTCGGACGGCAACGCGGCGCGCGTGGTGGAGATCTTCCTGGACAACCTGCGCCGCTGGGCCGACGGTCAGCCGCTCCGCAATATCTCAAGTTAAGCGGACGCCACGCGGTTGCGGAAATTTCCGCATTGAGTTGCCGACGTTTCCGCCACCGCGCGGCCAGGCCAGCCGCGACAATCGTGGCATGCCTTCGCACGTCGTCCAACCTGCTTCCACGCTCGTCTCTACCGCCGATGCCAGCCCGTCCGGCGCGCCCGCGGCCGCGCCGCCGCCGCTGCCGCGCGTGGTGATTGCCGAGGACCATCCCGCCTATCTGCTGATGATGCAGGAGCAACTGCTGCGTATTGGCGGCTGCGAGGTGGTGGCCTGCGCGCGTGGCGACGACGCCTGGGCCGCGTGGCGGCAGGGCGGGGCGGCGCTGCTGCTGACCGACGTCGGGTTGCCCGGCATGGATGGCCTGGCGCTGGTGCGCGCGGTGCGGCAGGCGGCGCAGGCGCAAGGGTCGCGCGTGCGCATCGTCGTCATTACCGTCAGCATCACCGAGGCGCTGCGGCGTGACTGCCGGGCCGCCGGCGCGGACCTCTTGCTCGAAAAGCCCGTGGGCCTGCGCGCGATGACCGCGCTGGTGCAGCGCTTCGCGGCCGGGCCGGGCTAGTCAGCCGCGCCAGGCCGAGCTGCGGATCACGCTCAGTTGCTGGACGTATCGGGGCCGCTCGATGTCTTTGCCGAAGCCGGCGGAATACCGCACGCGCTTTGTCTCGGCGCTGGACTAGCGCTACATATTTAGCGCCCGCTTCTGCACCGCCAGCGCGGCCTCGCGCATGACCTCGGACAGCGACGGGTGCGGATGGCTGATGATGCCGATGTCCTCGGACGCGGCCTTGAACTCCAGCGCCGCCACGCCCTCGGCGATCAGGTCCGAGGCATTGGCCGAGATGATGTGCACGCCCAGCAGCTCGTCGGTCTGCGCGTCGGCAATCATCTTGATGAAGCCGTCCGGCCGGCCCATGCCCATTGCGCGGCCGTTGGCCTGCATCGGGAACTGGCCGGTGCGGTACGCGCGGCCTTCGGCCTTGAGCTGGGCCTCGGTCTTGCCCACCCACGCGATTTCGGGCTCGGTGTAGATCACCCACGGGATGCAGTTGTAGTCGATGTGCGGCTTCTGGCCGTCGATGATCTCGGCCACCATCACGCCTTCGTCCTCGGCCTTGTGGGCCAGCATCGGGCCGCGCACCACATCGCCGATGGCGTAGATGCCGGGCACCGTGGTGCGGCAGTGATCGTCCACGGGGATGAAGCCGCGCGCGTCGGCGGCCAGGCCCACGGCGTCCAGGCCCAGGTCGTCGGTGTTCGGCACGCGGCCGATCGACACGATCAGGCGGTCGGCTTCGAGCTTCTGCTCGGCGCCGTCCTTGTCCTTGTAGGCGATGCTGACGCCCTTGGCCTTCGCCTTGACCTCGCCGATGGTGACGCCCAGGTGGATCGTCAGCCCCTGCTTCTTGAACAGCTTGGCCGCCTCCTTGGCGATGGCTTCGTCGACGCTGCCCAGGAACGTCGGCAGCGCTTCCAGGATCGTCACCTCGGCGCCCAGCCGGCGCCAGACCGAGCCCAGCTCCAGCCCGATCACGCCCGCGCCGATCACGGCCAGCCGCTTGGGCACGGTGTCGAACGACAACGCGCCCTCGTTGTCGGAGACGATCTTGTTGTCCACCGGCACGCCGGGCAGGTGGCGCGCCTTGGAGCCCGTGGCGATGATCACGTTGCGCGCCGTGTAGGGCTTGGTATTGCCCGCTTCGCCGGCCTCGACGGTGACCACGCCGTCCGCGCCCCGGCCCTTGAGCTTGCCATGGCCCTTGATCCACGTGACCTTGTTCTTGCGGAACAGGAATTCCACGCCGCCCGTGAACTTGTCGACGATGGCGGCCTTGCGCCGGATCATCTGCGGCAGGTCCAGCGTCACGCCCTTGATCTGCACCCCGTGGTCGGCCATGCCGTGCTGGGCGTGCTCGAAATGCTCGGACGACGCCAGCAGCGCCTTGCTGGGAATGCAGCCCACGTTCAGGCAGGTGCCGCCCAGGCGCGGCTTGCCGGCCTCGTCCTTCCATTCCTCGATGCAGGCCACGGTCTTGCCAAGCTGCGCGGCGCGGATGGCGGCGATGTAGCCGCCCGGGCCGGAGCCGATCACGATCACGTCGAAATCGGCCTGCGCCGACGCGCTGGCGCCACCGGCGACCGGTGCCGGTGCGGCGGCGGGAGCGGGCGCCGGGGCAGCCTGGGACGCGGCCGGTGCCGGGGCGGGGGCCGCTGCCTTGGGCGCCGGGGCCGGCGCGGCCTTGCCTTCGGTATCGACCACGGCAATCACCTCGTCGGCATGCACCGTGGCCCCGTCGGGCTTGACGATCTGGGCCAGCACGCCGTTGTCGGGGCAAGGCACCTCCAGCGTCACCTTGTCGGTTTCCAGCTCCACCAGGATCTCGTCGCGCTGCACGGCCTCGCCGGGCTTTTTCTTCCACTGGATCAGCGTGGCTTCCGAGACGGATTCGGAAAGCTGGGGCACCTTCACTTCTATCGTGGCCATGGTCGGGGGGTTCCGGGTGAGGAAAACCTCCAGTCTAGGAGACCGGGCCTCCACCCACACGCCGCGCGACCAAGGGTTTACCCGTGTCCGGACGCCAGACAGGACAACGGCCCACCGGGCGCGGCGGGCCGTCGGCAGGCAGGCCGGGGTGGCCTGCCGGCTGGCGCGGTGGGTCAGTGGCCGGCGCTCTGGCCGCCGTCGACGTGCAGGATCTCGCCGGTCACGAACGGCGCCGATTCCAGGAACAGCACGGCCTCGGCGATATCGCTCATTTCGCCCATGCGGCCCATCGGGTGGAGCGCGCCCAGCGCCGCGTGGGTTTCCGGTGCGTGCATCGGCGACTTGATGATGCCGGGCGACACCGCGTTGACGCGGATGCCGCGCTTGGCGTACTCGACGGCCAGCGACTTGGTGGCCGCGTTGATGCCGCCCTTGGTCAGCGACGCCAGCACCGACGGCACGCCGTCGATGGCATGGTCGACGAGGCTCGTGGTGATGCTGACCACGTGGCCGCTGCCCTGCTTTTCCATCTGCGCGATGGCAAGCTGCGTGATGTGGAAGAAGCCGGCCAGGTTCACGCCGGTCTTGGCGGCGTAGTCCTCGGCCGTGTAGGCCGTGAACGGCTTGGCGATGAAGATGCCGGCGTTGTTGACCAGCGCGTCGACGCGGCCAAAGCGCTCGATGGCCTGCCCGACCACGCGCCGCGCGGTCTCCGGGTCGGCGATGTCGCCCGGCACGGCCAGCACGTCCGCATCGTCGGGCTGCTGGATGCCGCGGGCCGTGGCCACGACGCGGTAGCCGCGCTGGCGGTATGCCTTGACCAGCTCGGCGCCGATGCCTTGCGAGGCGCCCGTGACGATGGCGACCTTCTGGGTGGTGGTGGGGGTGGTGGTTTGCGTGGTGCTCATGATGTGCCTCGTTTGTCTGGATGACCTTGGCGTCCTTGCCAATCGAACCGTCGTGGTCGATGGCTGGAAATGTAGGTGAGGCGGGCGGGGGATTGAACGGCACCACGGCACAAACACTTGTGCGCGCCGGTAACAAGTGGCCGGCGCGCGGCCGTGTCAGCTACGCGGAAAACTTCTCGACCAGGAAGTCGACGAAGGCGCGCACGCGGCGCGAGACGTGGCGGGCGTGCGGATAGAGCAGGACGAACGGCCGCGTGCTGCCGCCAAAGGCCTGCAGCACCTCGACCAGCGTGCCGTCGCGCAGGTCCTGCTCCACGACGAAGCGGTAGGTCTGGAACAGCCCGGCGCCGGCGCGGGCCAGCGTGGCGCCGCCCAGCGCGTCCTCGGACGTGCCATACGAGCCCGTGGTGACCACGTCGACGTCCTCGCCGTCCTGGCGGAACGTCCATGGAATGCGGCGCCCGCTGCTGGGCCGCTCGAACTGGATGCACGCGTGGGCCAGCAGGTCGTCCAGCGTGGCCGGCGTGCCGTGGCGCTTCAGGTAGGCCGGCGTGCCCACCACCACCATCTCGGCGTCTTCGAGCTTGCGGGCGATCAGCGTGGAATCGTCGGGCGCGCGGCCTCGCACCGAGAGGTCGTAGGTATCGTCGGCAAAGTCGACGTTGCGGTTGCTGATGTGGACGTCGATGTCCACGTCCGGGTAGCGCTCGCGGAATTCGGGCAGCACAGGCAGCACGCGGTAGTGCGCGTAGGGCGTGGGCAGGCTGATGCGCAGCCGGCCGGCCGGCGTGGCGTGCTGGCCGCTGATCTGCCGCTCGGCGTCCACCAGCTGCGCCAGCGCCTGGCGGGTTTCCTCGAAGTAGGTGCGGCCCTCGTCGGTCAGCCGGATCTGGCGCGTGGTGCGCACGAACAGCCGGACCGCCAGCCGTTCCTCCAGCCGCGACACGCTGCGGCTGACCGCCGCCGGCGTCACGCCCGCCGCCACCGCGGCCGCCGTGAAGCTGCCCAGTTCGGCTGCCAGGCAGAAGAGTTCGATGCTGCCAAGCTGGAGGTCGTCGAATTGGCGCTTCATGGTCGGGGCGGCAGGGGAGGCAGGGGCGATGGCCGCCAGTGTATGCGATGGCCCGCCGGGCGGCCGATTTGTTCCATGGCGTATCAATCGATGTTCCCGCCGGCCCGTTCCTCGCCAGCGGCCCGGCGCCTATAGTCATCCGCAACCCCAACCTTCCACGGAGTCACCATGACCGTCGCATCGAAACTGGCCGCGCTGGGCCTGACCCTGCCCCCGCCGCCGCGGCCGCTGGGCCGCTACACCGCCGTGAGCCAGGCCGGCGACCTGCTGTTCATCTCCGGCCAGTTGCCGCTGCGCGACGGGCAGGTGGTCTGGCAGGGCCAGGTTGGCAAGGACCTGACCGTGGAGCAGGGCAGGCAGGCCGCGCAGTTGGCGGCGCTGAACGTGCTGGCGCAGATCGACGCCCATCTGGGCGGCTTTGCGCGGCTGGACCACATCGTGCGGGTGGAAGGCTACGTGACCAGCGCGCCCGGCATGCTGGAACAGCCGGCCGTGATCGACGGGGCGTCCGAACTGTTTGCCGAGGTGCTGGGCGACCAGGCCGGCCACGCGCGCGCGGTCTACGCGCAGAGCCAGCAGCCCGGCAACGCGGCCGTGATCCTGGTCGTCATCGCGCAGGTCAGGCCCGCGTAGTAGAACTCCGGGGCGCCCAGGGTGCCCCGGTCGGGTCGGCACCCTATCCGAACGGATGAGACGGATAAGCGACTGGCTGGGTGGCCCGAGCCTCTCGTACAGCAGCCAGCGCGGCGTGCAGGCGATAGCATCGAAGCCATTGGTCCTTATCGCTCGTCCTTATCGCTCCGAGGTGCTGGCATGACGCTTTCCGTGGTTGCCCCGACGTTGTTCCTCGAAACCAGCCGCCGCTATCTGCTGGCGACGCCCATGCCCGCCCCGGCGCCCGCGCGCCCGGCGCTGGACACCACGTGGCAGCCCCGCGTCGATGACGGCCGGTTCAGCAGCAGCCGCGCCGCGCCGCTGGCCCCGTGGCCGGCCGACCCGCGCGCGTGAAGCGCGACGGCGGGCTACCAGCGTTCCATGTACGGCCGCAGGTCCAGCTCGAACGTCCAGGCGTCGCGCGGCTGCGTGTGCAGATACCAGTAGTTGTCGGCGATGTGCTCGGGGTTCAGGATGCCGTCCTGGTCCTTGAGCGCGTAGCGGTCCGGGAACGTGTCGCGGATGAACGCGGTGTCGATGGCGCCGTCCACCACCACGTGGGCCACGTGGATGTTGCGCGGCCCCAGCTCGCGCGCCATGCTCTGCGCCAGCGCGCGCAGCGCGTGCTTGGCGCCGGCAAACGCGGCAAAGTTGGCACTGCCGCGCAGCGCGGCCGTGGCCCCGGTGAACAGGATCGTGCCCCGGCCCCGCGCCACCATCCGGCGCGCGGCGGCCTGCGCGGTCAGGAAGCCGCCAAAGCAGGCCATCTCCCAGATCTTGAAGTACTTGCGCGGCGTCTCTTCCAGGATGCTGCACGGCACGTTGGCGCCGATGTTGAAGACCAGCACCTCCACCGGGCCATGCTCGGCCTCGATCTGGTCGAATAGCTGCGCCACCGCGTCTTCCTGCCGCGCATCGCTGGCGTAGCCGAACGCCTGGCCGCCATCGGCGCGGATGCGGTCCACCAGCGGCTGCAGCTTGTCCGCCGATCGGCGCGTGACGCAGGCGATGTAGCCCTCGCGCGCAAAGCGCCGCGCAATGGCGCCGCCCGTGGCGTCGCCCGCGCCGATGACCAGGGCAACCTTCGCTGGGGATGGGGGGGTCGTCATGTCGTCTCCATGGGTGTTTTCGACAGTGTAGGGGGCCGCCGGTCAGTGTGCATCGGCCGATGGCGCCTTGGGCGGGGCAATCCTGCGCATCAGCGGCACCAGCGGGATGGCCACGACAAAGCAGACCAGGATGACCAGGAACGCATCGGCATAGGTCAGCGTATGGGCCTCGCGCATGACCAGCGTCCAGAGCTGGCGCACGGCGGCGGCGTGGCCGTCGGTCACCTCGTTGCCCAGCGCCGACAGGTGGGCCGTGCTGTTGCCCAGGAACTCGGCCATGGCCTCGTTGCGGATGTTCAGATGCTCGGCCAGCCGCAGGAAATGCAGGTTCGTGCGGTCGTTCAGGATCGTCCCGCACACGGCGATGCCGATGGCGCCGCCCAGGTTGCGCATCAGGTTGAACAGGCCGGAAGCCAGCTTCAGCCGCGCTGGCGGCAGCGCGCCCAGCGTCAGCGTGACCGTGGGCGCCACCGCGAACTGCTGGCCCATGCCGCGCAGCGCCTGCGGCAGCAGCAGCTCCGTGCTGCCCCAGTCATGCGTGATCGGCGCAAAGCTCCACATCGACAGCGCGAACATCGACAGGCCCACCATCAGCAGCCAGCGCAGGTCCACGCGGTTGGCCAGATACGAGTAGAGCGGGATCGACATCACCTGGAACACGCCCGTGGAGAAGATAGCCAGCCCGGTCTGCAGCGCGCTGTAGCCGCGCACCTGGCCCAGGAACAGCGGCGTCAGGTAGATGGTGGCGAAGATGCCGATGCCGGTGACGAACGAGAAGAAACAGCCCAGCGCGAAATTGCGGTCTTTCAGCGCGCGCAGGTCCACCACGGGGTTGGCGTACGTCAGCGAGCGCCACAGGAACGCCGCCCCGGCGATGCCGGAGATCCACGCGGTGGCGACGATGGTCGGGTCGCCGAACCAGTCCCAGCGCGGGCCTTCTTCCAGCGTGTATTCCAGGCAGCCCAGCGACAGCGCCAGCAGCAGCATGCCCAGGTAGTCGGCGCCCTTGAGCAGCGACCAGTCGGGCTGGTCGATCTTCACCAGGACCGGCACCATGACCGTGACGAAGATGCCCGGCACGAGGTTGATGAAGAACAGCCAGTGCCACGAGTAGTTGTCGGTGATCCAGCCGCCGATGGTGGGGCCCAGCGTGGGCGCCAGCGACGCCAGCCCGCCCACGATGGCCGCCGCCGCCACGCGCTGGCGCCCGGCGAAGAACGCGAACGCGGTGGTGAAGACCATCGGGATCATCGACCCGCCCAGAAAGCCCTGCGCCGCGCGAAAGGCGATCATGCTGTCGATGTTCCACGCCACGCCGCACAGCAGGCTGGTCAGCGTGAAGCCGGCCGCGGACGCCGAGAACAGCCAGCGCGTGGACATCACGCGCGCCAGCCAGCCCGACAGCGGGATCACGATGATCTCCGCGATCAGGTACGCGGTCTGCACCCAGACCGTCTCGTCGGTGCCCGCCGACAGCCCGCCGCCGATGTCGCGCAGCGACGCGGACACGATCTGGATGTCGAGCAGCGCGATGAACATGCCCACGCACATCGTGCCGAACGCCAGCACGCGCGTGGCGATGGGCAGTTCGGCGGGGGAAGGCAGCGCGGGCGGGGCGGGCACGGTGGCGCCGGGTCCGGCAGCGACGGCGGTGCTCATGGCTTGCCCGGTGCGGCGGTGGCCACGTCAGCGGTGTCGGTGCGGCCCGCGTGGGTGTCGATCTCGGCCACGACCGACAGGCCCGGCCGCAGCACGCCCAGCCGCGCGTCGGCATCGTCGAGCACGATCCGCACCGGCACGCGCTGGACGATCTTGGTGAAGTTGCCGGTGGCGTTCTCGGGCGGCAGCACGCTGAACTGGGCGCCCGTGGCCGGCGCCAGGCTTTCCACGCGGCCGTGGAAGACCTTGCCGGGCAGCACGTCGGCCACGATCGTGGCGCGCATGCCGGGCTGCATATGCGCGAGCTGGCCTTCCTTGAAGTTCGCATCGACCCAGAGGCCGCGCGCCGGCACGATCGACAGCAACTGTCCGCCGCTGGCCGCATAGGCACCCACGCGCGCGCGGCGGTTGCCGACGGTGCCGTCCACGGGCGCGCGCAGTTCCGTGTAGCTCAGGTTCAGCCGTGCGATGTCGCGCTCGGCCACGGCCTGCGCCAGCGCGGCTTCGGCCTGCTGCTTCTGCGTGGCGATCACGTCGAGCTGCCGGCGCGCGGCCTCCGCGCTGGCCTTGGCCTTCTGGCCGTGGGCCAGCGACTGCTTGAAATCGGCGTCTGCCTTCTGCGCGCTCTGGATCGACACGGCCGACTTGGCCACCAGGCTGGCGTAGCGCGTCTGGTCGTCGCGGGCGCGCAGGGTTTCGGCGTCGGCGGCCGTCACGCCGGCGCGGGCCTCGGCGATCACGGCGTCCTGCAACCGGGCGCGGGCATCCAGGTTGGCGATCAGGGCCTGCTGCGCGGCCACGGCGCCCTCGGCCCGGGCCAGCGCGGCGCGGTAGTCGCGGTCGTCGATGCGGGCCAGCACGTCGCCGGCGCGCACGGCCTGGTTGTCGGTCACGCGCACCTCGGTCAGGTAGCCGGGCACCTTGGCGGCAATCAGCGTGACGTCGCCGCCCACGTAGGCGTCGTCGGTCTCCTGCACGAACCGCGCGTCGGTCCACCAGTGGTAGCCATAGCCAGCCGCGGCCAGCACCACCAGCGCGGCGCCGGCGCGGATCAGCAGGGCCTTGCGGCCGGGTCTGGCGGGCTGGGCCGTGGGGGTGGCGGCGCCTGCGGGCACGCGGTCGGCGGTCGTCGTACTGCTTGTCATGGGAAACGCTCCGTAGCGGCAACGCGCCTTTGTCAGGCGCGGGAAGTCGGGGATGAAGAAGGGGTGGGATGCGATGCGGGCGGCGTGCCGGGCGGGGCCGAACGTGCCAGCCGCGCGCGCAGGGCCGGGCTGGCGGCGTCGCCGGCGGCGATGTAGTGGTCGGTCTCGGTGATGCGCTGGCCCGTATCGGCATCGACCAGCGCGATGCGCACGGTGCGCCCGGTCTGGCGCTCCACCAGCCGCACCGTGCCGGTCTGGTCCGCGAAATGGCGGTCGCCCCAGTCCATCAGCGTCAGCAGCACGGGCCGGAAATCGCGGCCCCGGGCGGTCAGCACGTACTCGTCGCGCGGCGGGTGGGCGCAGTACGGGCGGCGCGCCAGCAATCCTTCGTCGACCAGGCTGTTCAGCCGCCGGGTCAGCATGTTCGGCGCGATGCCGAGCCGCTTCTGGAAGTCGTCGAAGCGGGCGGTGCCGTAGAACGCCTCGCGCAGGATCAGCACCGACCACGTGTCGCCCACCCGTGCAATCGCCCGCGCCGTCGGGCAGGCGCCGTCCTTGTGCGCGGTTTTCTGCATCGCTCGGTCTCCCGCAAGAAATTGGTTGCTATCAATATGAAAGTTAGTCTAGGCTAGTCGCTATCAAGATGCAACTAACTTTTTGCATCGATCTGACGAAAGGAACGGAAATGACGGAGCAGACACAGGGCAGGGGGCGCCGCGCGACAACGCTGGCGGCGGCGTTGGCCGCGATGTTCGGCATGGCGGCGTGCGCGGTGGGCCCCGACTACCGGGCGCCCGCCACGGCCATGCCGCAGGTCTACCCGCACGCGGCCGCGCTGGCGGCGATCAACGAGGCACGGCCGCCGGTCTCGCTCGATACCTGGTGGGACGGGTTTGCCGATCCGCAGCTCACGCGGATCGTCCAGCGCGCGCTGGATCAGAACCTGGATCTGGCGGCGTCGCTGGCGCGGGTGGAGCAGGCGCGCGCGGCGGCCCGGTTTGCTGGCGCCGAACTGCTGCCGCAGGCCAGTGCCTACGGCGACGTCACGAAGCAGCGCCAGTCACTGGAAAGCCCGCTTGGCAAGATCGGCAGCACGCTGCCCGGCTACACGCGCGGGCAGACGCTCTACGCGGTGGGCGCGGCGGCCACGTGGGAAATCGACCTCGCGGGCGGGCTGCGGCGCGGCGCCGAGGCGGCCGATGCCGAGTGGCAGGCCGCGCAGGCCAGCCACGTGGGTGTGCGGATCCTGGTGGCCGCCGAAGCCGCCGACGCGTACTTCCGCGTGCGGGCCGCGCAGGACCGTATCGCCATCGCGCGGCAGCAGGAGACGACGGACCAGCGGCTGCTGGAACTGGTGCGGCTGCGGCTGGCCGATGGCATTGGCGCCGAGCGCGAACTGGCGCAGGCGGAAGCCCGCGTGGCGCAGACGCGCGTCACGATCCCGCCGTTGCGGATCGAACTGGACACGCAACTGAACCGGCTGGACGTGCTGATGGGCGCGCAGCCGGGCACCTATGCCGCTGAACTGCGCGAGGCGCCGGCGGCGCTGACGGTGCCGCAGGTGGCGCTGGCGCAGGGGCCGGCCAACCTGCTGCAACGGCGCCCCGACGTGATCGCGGCCGAGCGCCGGCTGGCGGCGTCGAACGCGCGGATCGGCGTGGCGACGGCCGAGTATTACCCCAAGCTGTCGCTGTCGGCGCTGCTGGGCTTCGAAAGCCTGTCGGCCGGCAAGCTGTTCACCGCGCAGGCATTCCAGCCCGCCGCCACGGCCGGCCTGCGCTGGCGGCTGTTCGATTTCGGCCGCGTGGACGCCGAGGTGGCCGGCGCCAACGGGGCCTACGCGGAAGCGCTGGCCGGGTATCGCCGGGCCATGCTGCAGGCCACCGAGGACGTGGAGAACGCGCTGGTCACGCTGACGCAGCTCGACGCCCAGCGGGTGGAACTCGACAAGGAGGTATCGGCGCACGAGCGGGCGCGCAATGCGTCCGAGGAGGCGTACAAGGGCGGCGCCGTCAGCCTGTTCGAGGTGCTGGAGGAAGACCGGCAACTGCTGGCCGCCCGCGACCAGCAGGCCCGCGTGCGCGCCGACAACGCACGCGCGGCGGTAGCGGCCTTCCGTGCGCTGGGCGGTGGCTGGTCGTAGCCCGGCGGCGGGCCGGTCAGCGCGCCTTCTTCAGCGCCCCGGCCTTGTGGATCGCCTTCTTGCCGGTCTTGGCGCTGCGCACCTCGTACTGCGGGTCCTTGGCCGACGCCTTGGCCACGTGGCCGCCCGCCTTGGCGGTGCCGGTCACCTTGCGCGTGACGGTGCCTTCGGTCTGGCCCTGCGAGGTCTGCCACTTGACCTTGTCGCCCTTCGAGATCGTCGCCATGGCGTGCTCCTGGCATGTGGATGATGTGGCAATGCACATGCAATGGCCATGCCGGTACGCCCCCGGCGCGGCGCATGTCAGACCGTGACCGATACCCGTGCGCGGCATCGGCCACTAGGCTTCAGACAGGCAGCGCCAGCGAAGGAGGGCGACGATGCAACGCGAGCTCATGGCCGGACGGTCATTCGGTACTTTCTGGGTCCTGCTCAAGGACACGTTTTCCGCCTGGCTGGACGACTACGCGCCCAGCATGGGCGCCGCGCTGGCGTACTACACGATCTTCTCGGTGGCGCCGCTGCTGCTGATCGTGATTTCGGTGGCGGGGCTGGCCTTTGGCGCCGAGGCCGCGCGCGGCGCCGTGGTCGACCAGATTGGCGGCATGGTGGGCGAGGAAGGTGCCAAGGCTATCGAAAGCATGCTGGTATCGCTCAGTTCGCCGGAAAAAGGCACGCTGACCGCGCTGCTGAGCATGGTGACGCTGCTGGTGGGCGCCACCACGGTGTTCGCGGAATTGCAGGACGCACTGGACCGCATCTGGCGCGTGCCGGAGCGCAAGAAGCCGTCGGGCATCTGGGAACTGCTGCGCGCCCGGGTGCTGTCGTTCGGCATGATCCTCGGCATCGGCTTCCTGCTGATCGTGTCGCTCGTGGCCAGCGCCGCGCTGGCCGCCATCGGGCGGTACTGGTCGCCGATGCTGGGCGAGGGCGAGGCCATCGGCCACCTGATCGACATGGCGCTGAGCTTCGGGCTGGTGACCGTGGTGTTCGCGATGATCTACAAGATCATGCCGCACGCCGATGTGCGCTGGCCCGACGTGTGGCTTGGCGCCGTGGTCACGTCGGTGATGTTCACGGTGGGCAAGCTGCTGATCGGGCTGTACATCGGCAAGACCGGCGTGGCCACCGGCTACGGCGCGGCCGGGTCGCTGGTGGTGGTGCTGGTGTGGGTCTACTACTCCGCGCAGATCTTCCTGCTGGGGGCCGAGTTCACGTGGCTCTATGCCAACCGGTTCGGATCGCTGCGCAAGCGCGACACCGGGGGCGAACGCCAGGCCCCCACGCGCCGCGCCTGAGCGGCGGCCCGCCGTGCATTGCAGAAGCTGCGGTGCAATCTTGCACGGCGGGTGTCAGAAAGTCAGTCGGTCAGGTCCTTCGGCAGCTTGCCGCCATTGGCCGCCAGTTCCTGCATCACGCGCTTGTGGAGCCACATGTTCATGGCCGCCGAATCGTTGGTGTCGCCGGTGTAGTTCAGCTCCTTGGCCAGCGCCTTGCGGTGTTCCAGGCTGCTGTCGATGCCCAGCGCCTTGAGCGTGTCGACGATCGACGTGCGCCAGTTCAACGGCTGGCCGGCCTCGCTGGCGGCCTTGTCCATGACGGCCTCGACGTCCACCTGCGACAGCGGCTGCTGGCCCTGCGCCGGGGCACTCCCAGCGGGGGGCGTGGCACCCGGTGCCGGCGCGGCGGGGCTGGCGCCCGGTGCCGTGGTGCCCGGCGTGGCGCCGGGCGTGGCCGTAGCGGTGGTCTGCGCCGAGGCGGACTGGCCGCGGTGCAGCAGCTTGTTCAGGATGTCCTTGAAGATGCTCATTTCGGTCTCCGATAGGGTGGGCGGGACCTTGGCGCTGCAACTATCGTTCCGGGCGGGGCGGACGTGCCGATCATCGCGTCAGGCTGCCCGGTCAGTCCGATGCGCGCGCCGCCGCGCCGTAGACCTTCTCGCACCACAACGCGCTCGCACCCAGCCGGCGTGACAGCCTGGCGGCGGCCACGAGCTGCACGCGGGCGATGTCTGCACGGTTGGCCGCCTCCAGCCTGGACGCGGGGCCGGAGAGCGTCAGCGCGGCCATGAACTTGTCGCCGGCGCCGAACAGCGGGGTGGCAAACGCGGCGGTGTAGATGTCCCGGAAGCCCGAGGTGAACCACGGCAGCGGTTCCTCGCGGCGCGCGCTGGCATCGTCCTTTCCCCAGTACTTCAGCACCGATCCGATGGCCGTGTCGTCGAGCGGCAGGATGGTGCCCGGCAGCCGCGTCTCGCGCAGGCCCTCGCTGGGCTCCGCGCGATACAGGCACATGCGCTGCTCGTCGCCGTGCAGCACGTAGTACGACGCGCTTTCCTTCGTCGCCAGCGCCAGGTCCTGCAGCACCGGCTCGATCACGGTGCCGAGCTGGAACGACTGCTCGTAGAGCTTGCCCAGGTAGAGCAGGCGCGGGCCCAGCGCGTAGCGGCTGTCGGCCGTGCGCACCACGTAGCTCATCCGTTCCAGCGAATTCAGCAGCCGGAAGACCGTGGTCTTGTGCATGCCCGATGCGGTGGCCAGTTGCGCCAGCGACATGGTTGTCGCGCCGAGCCGGAAACAGTCCAGCAGCCCGAGTGCCTTCTCGACCGCTGCCACGCCGTGATTACTCATGTGTCCTTCCCCCGGATGCCATGCTAGCGATTGTACGATGTACAACGCGGTTTTGCACAGTACACGGGTTAACGATAATCGGAAGGCGAAGCGTACCGGACTATAGTGGTCGCATATTAATGAAACGCCGTTGTACAGAATACAACGTGTCAGACGGAGACAACTCATGCGTGCAGTGCGACCCCTGTTCTTTTCGATGTGTGCCCTGGCGGCGGCGCTGGCCGTGACGGCCGCGCCGGCCCGTGCCGCGTGGCCGGACGACCGGCCCATCGAGGTCTACGTCGGGTTTGCCGCCGGCGGCGGCACCGACCTGCTGGCCCGGGCCATGACGCCGTTCCTGCAGAAGCACCTGGGCGGCAAGGCGCGCATCGTCGTCGTGAACAAGCCGGGCGCGTCGGGCGAGATCGCCTACTCGGCGCTGTCCCGCGCGGCGGCCGACGGCTACACGATCGGCATCGTGTCCACGCCGTCGCTGCTGACCATCCCCATCCAGCGCAAGCCGAAGTACGACCCGGCCGCCATCGTGCCGCTGGCGCGCGTGATCGACGATCCGGCCATGTTCGTGGTGGCCGGCGACAGCAAGCTGGCGTCGATGGCCGACCTCGTGAAGCAGCTCAAGGCCAACCCCGAGGGTCTGTCGATAGGCAGCAACGGCATCGGCACCAACGGCCACATGGCAGCGCTGGCGCTGCAGCAGGCCACGGGTGCCAAGGTCAACCACATCCCGTTTGCCGGCACGTCGCAGACCAAGACCAGCCTGCTGGGCCACCACATCGACCTGATGGCGATGAGCACGACCGAGTTCACCGAGGCCGACCGCGCGTCGAAGGACGTGAAGGTGCTGGCCCAGCTGGGCGCCGAGCGCCGCCCCGGCCTGGTGGCCGACGTGCCGACGGCCCGCGAGCAGAAGCTGGACATCACGATTTCGTCCGAGCGCGGCTTTGCCGCCCCGCGCGGCCTGCCGCCGCAGATCGCCAAGCGCCTGCAGGACGCCATCGAGGCCACCACAAAGGACCCCGAGTTCCTGGCCCGCGCCGTCAACGAGGCGCGCGGTATCTCGTATCTGTCCGGCGCGGCGTGGACGCAGCACATGGCCACGCAGCGCGGCAAGTTCGAAAGCCTCTGGAAGATCGCGGCCACGAAGTAGGCGCCGACCCGCCGGTCCCCCGATTCCCGTATTCCCGTATTTCCGTATTCCCGTATTTCCGTCTTACCTGGAGCCGTACATGAGCCAAGCCAAAGCGTCCCCCGCGATCCGTCGCGACTATCCGCGCGTGTCGCCCGAACTGGTCGAGCGCGCCTCGACATTCCAGGCCGCCATCCTGGCCGACGTGGTCGGCCGCCGTGGCACGATGAACGCCCGCGTGCAGGGCCTGTCGCCCGCGATGAAGGTGTGCGGCCCGGCGCTGACCGTCGAGGTCCGGCCCGGCGACAACCTGATGTTCCACGTCGCGCTGGCCATCGCCCAGCCCGGCGACGTGATCGTCGTGGACGGCAAGGGCGACCAGACCGCCGCGCTGTGCGGCGAAATCATGGCCACGCAGGCGCAGGCGTCTGGCGTGGCCGGCTTCGTGATCGACGCCGCCGTGCGCGATTCGCACGAACTGGCCAGCGGCCCGTTCCCGGTGTTCTCGGCCGGCACCAACCCGTGCGGGCCCACCAAGGCCATCGGCGGGCTTGTGAACTGGCCGGCCGCCGTGGCCGGCGTGGCGGTCAACCCGGGCGACCTGATCGTCGGCGATGCCGACGGCGTGGTGGTCATTCCGCGCGAGGACGTGCCGGCCATTCTGGAACTGGCGCAGAAGAAGGTTGATATCGAGGCCAGGCGCATCGCGGCAATCCGGGCCGGCGAACTGCGTCCGGGCTGGCTGGACAAGGAACTGCGCGCCGCCGGCGTGCTGGCCGAAGGGGAATCGCTGTGACCGCCGTGAAAAAGCCCGCGCTGCTGGTGACCGGCAACGACCTGGCGCCGCAGGCGCTGGCGCTGCTGAACGATTTCGAGGTCAGCTTTGCCGGCAAGCAGTGCAGCGAGGACACCGTGGTGGCGCTGGCCAGGGCCACGGACCCGGTGGCGATCATCGTCCGCTACGGCAAGATCGGCGCCTCCGTGATGGACGCCGCGCCGTCGCTGAAGGTCATCTCGAAGCACGGCAGCGGCATCGACGTGATCGACCAGCAGGCCGCCGCCGCGCGCGGCATCGCGGTCCGGGCGGCGGTGGGGGCCAACGCGGCCGCCGTGGCCGAGCACGCCTGGGCGCTGATCTTGGCCTGCGCCAAGGCGGTGCCGCACCTGAACGACCGCATGCGCGCCGGCCATTGGGACAAGTCGATCCACAAGACCATTGAGCTGAACGGCCGCACGCTGGGCCTGGTGGGGCTGGGCGAGATCGGCCGGCGGGCGGCCGTCACTGGCGTGGCGCTGGGCATGCGGGTCATCGCGTTCGATCCGTACGCGAAGACGGTGCCCGATGGCGTGACGCGGGTGGACGACCTGCACGACCTGTACCGCCAGTCGGACGTCGTGTCGCTGCACTGCCCACTGACCGACGAGAACCGCGGCATGCTGAACCGCGACACGCTGGCGCTGTTCAAGGACGGCGCGATCCTGGTGAACACGGCGCGGGGCGGCCTGATCGACGAGGCGGCGCTGGCCGAGGCGCTGACCAGCGGCAAGCTCTACGCGGCCGGGCTCGACAGCTTTGCCGTGGAGCCGATGCCCGTGCCGCACCCGTTCCAGCAGGTGCCGAACCTGATTCTTTCGCCCCATATCGGCGGCGTCAGCGACGCGGCCTACGTGAACATGGGCGTGGGGGCGGCCCGCAACGTGCTGGCCGCCTTGCAGGAAGCGGCCGCGGCGGCCTGAATTCCTGAACGTGCCGATGCCGCAGGGCGGGGCGCCGGTCCATGGCGGACGGCTGGCATGACGCCGGCCGCGCAGTGGATCAGCCGTCCTGCTGCGCGCGGCCGCTGCGCCAGGTGCGGTCGAGCACCATCCGGTACGAGAAGCGCTCCGCCGGATGCACCGACCACGCCATCTCGATCAGGTTGCCGGCGGTGTCGCGGTACTGGCGGTTGATCCACAGGCCCGCAGCGCCGGCCGGCATGCCCAGCAGCGCGGCGATGTCGGCGGGCAGCGCCGCCGCGTGGATGACCTGCTCGATGCGCGAGACCGAGACGTTGAACTGCTGCTCGATCAGGTGGAAGACCGACGCCTCGATGTCCTGCTCGGCGCCGCGCACGCCGCGGTAGTCGGGGTGGACCCAGACCTCGTTGTAGCAGATCGGCGTCCCGGCATCCTCGCCGGTGCGCACGCCCCGGATCACCAGCCAGAGCTGGCCCTGGTACGGGTGCAGCACGGGATCGGCGTCGTCGCCCACCTCGCGCAGGTCGCGCGACAGCACGCGCATGCGCGTGGTGGCCGCGTACTGGAGCAGGTCGCCCACCTGGCCCACGGCCAGTTCGTAGCCCTGCTTGGCGCGCGCGGCCGTGACCACGGTGCCCACGCGCGGCGTGCGCTTGATCATGCCAAGCCGCACCAGCCGTTCGATGGCGGCGCGCACCGTGTGGCGGCTGGCGCCGAACTGCTTGCACAGTTCCATCTCGGTCGGCAGCTTGCCGCCCACGGGGTAGGTGCCCGATTCGATCTCGGCGCGCAGGCTGCGGGCCAGCGCCAGGTAGCGCGGGCTGGCGTCGGCGCGCACGTCGGCGTCCGCGTCGGCAAAGTCGTCTGGAAGGGTGCTGCCTTGTTCCATGGATCGCAGTGCAAGCCTCAGGTGGCGGTCACGGGGTCATCGGTAACGGAGCATAGCCGGCACCCCGCCGCACGGGCAAGCGGCCCCGCCGGCCGGCGGGGCAGCGGTCATGAAGCGTGCCGCTTGTCGAAATCCCAGACCGATTCGAAATCCATCAGCGTGTTGAAGCGCGGGAAGTCGTAGAGCCGGTCGCCGATGCCCAGCGACGTGCGGTGCGTCTGCAGGTGGCCGTAGACGTCCTCCAGCGCCTTGCCCATCGCCAGGAAGCCGACGGCGGGATAGATGGCGATGGCAAAGCCCATCTGCTCCAGCGTTTCGGCCGGCAGCACCGGCGTGCGGCCCGTTTCCACCACGTTGACCAGCAGCGGCAGGTCGAAGGTGCGGCCGATGGTCTCCAGCTCCTGCTCGGACTCGGGCGATTCCACGAACAGGATGTCGGCGCCGGCCCGCGCGTAGGCTTCGGCGCGGCGCAGCGCCTCGTCCAGGCCCAGCGTGGTGCGCGCGTCGGTGCGGGCGAGGATCAGGAAGTCGCGGCTCTCGCGCGCTTCCACGGCCACCTGGATCTTCTTGACCATGTCCTCGACGGGAATCACGCGCCGGCCCGGCGTATGGCCGCATTTCTTCGGGAATTCCTGGTCTTCGAGCTGGATCACGCTGGCGCCGGCCCGTTCGTAGCCGCGCACGGTATGGGCGACGTTGAGCAGGCCGCCGTAGCCGGTATCGCCATCGCAGATCATCGGTACCGTGGCCGCCGAGCAGAACGCGCCGACGCGGTTGACCATGTCGGTGTAGGTGGCCAGGCCCGCGTCGGGCAGGCCCAGGTACGAGGCCACCGTGCCGTAGCCGGTCATGTAGAGGCAGTCGAACCCCATGCGCGTGGCAATGCGCACCGAGATCATGTCGAACACGCCGGGCGCGGCGATCAGGCGCTTGCGCGCCAGCAGTTCGCGGATCGACGGGCGGGCGGCGCCCTGGGAGGGGGTGGCGGTCATCAGGCGGCTTCCTTGACGGGGTAGATGCGCAGTTTCATGCCGTGGGCGTTGGCCATGCGGGCTTCGAACGCGCGGATTTCGGGGGTGATGCCGGTGCCGCGGAATCCGCCGCGCACGCAGGCGGCGTCCACGTCCTTGTAGGCGTCGAGCCAGCCCAGCGGCAGCGGCTGCGCCTGGGGCAGCGACAGCCAGAGCCGGAACAGGTGGCGCTTGCGCTCGGGCTCGGGATGGTCCTCGTACTCGGTGCGCGAGTGCAGCACGATATGGTTGTTCAGGAGCTGGATGTCGCCGGGCTGCAGGTCCATGTCGTAGCACAGGTCCTCGCGCGCCAGCAGCGCATCGAACAGGTCCAGCGCCTCGGTCTGCCCTGGCGACAGGCGCGGCACGTCCGGAAACGTGGCCTGCGCGCCCTTGATGTGGTTGCGGATGTGGCGGCACGCAAAGTGGCCGTCGCGCACGCCAAAGATCGGCGCGGCATACCACGGGGCTTCCTCGGGCGCTTGTTCGCCCTGGCGGCTGAAGATCAGCGGCGCGTAGAGCTCGGCGGCCAGGTCCGGCCGCTGGCGCACCATCTCGTTGTGCGCGGCGATGGAACTGGTGATGAGGCTGGAGCCGCCGCGCCTGGCCGTGCGCACGCAGAACAGGCCGACCATGTCGCTGCCATCGGCGTGGAAGTCCAGGCCCGAGCGCGTGTTGTAGCCGCGGCCGGTGCTGGAGCGGTAGGTGCCGCCGGCATCGCGCACGTCGGAGACGAACTGGCTCAGCTTGCCCTGCGGACGCGGCACGCCTAGCAGCAGGCCGATGCCCCAGAACAGCTTGCGCAGCGCATCCACGTCCCAGCGCTCGACCGGAAAGCCGCGCAGCAGCTTGACGCCAAAGCCGCCCTGGGTATCGTCGACCAGCGCCACCAAGCGGCGGCGCACGCGGGCGTCGAGCGGAAAATCCTCGATCGACATGTCGAACATGTCCTTGCCGGTGGCCAGCGCATGGCGCAGGGCCTGCTCGAACGCGGCGATTTCCTCGGCATCGAGCACGTGGATCCAGCTTGTGTCGCGCTCCATGTCGGCGCGGGTCCAGCCGCCGGGCACGGGGCGGATGGCATCGACGGACGGGGTGTCTTGGGGGGTCATGTTCGCTTGCCTCACTCTGCTTGCAGGTTGACTTCCTTGGCCAGGCGCTGCCAGAAGGCAAAGTCCTTCTTCACCTGCTCGTTGAACGCGTCCACCGGCTGGGCCACGGGCGTGGCGGCCTGTTCGGCGAGGATTTCCTTCATGTCGGGCGCCATCACGATCTCGTGGATTTCCTTCTGCATCCGCTCCAGCGCCGCCTTGGGCGTCCTGGCCGGGGCGTAGAGGCTGTAGGACGTGTAGACCTCGAAGTCCTTCATGCCGGACTCGATCATGGTGGGCACGTTGGGCAGCGCCGGCGTGCGCTGCGCGCCGGTCACCGCCAGCGGGCGCAGCTTGCCGGCCGTGATGAACGGCTTGGCGGTCAGCACGCTGGTCACGCCGACCGTGGTCACGCCGCCGATCACGTCGGTCATCAGCGGCGCGCCGCCCTTGTAGGCCACGTTGACCATGTCCAGATGCTGGTACTTGTTGTACATCTCGCCAACCAGCCGGGTCATGTTCTCGGAGCTGCCGTAGGAGTACTTGTCCGGCTTGGCCTTGACGTGGCGGGCAAACTCCACCGCGTTCCTCGCCGGGAATTCGCTCTGCGTGACGAAGACCAGCGGCGACTGGCAAACCATGGTGACGCCAACCAGATCCGCGAAGGTGTCGTACGGCAACTTCTTGTAGAGGATGGGGTTGAGCAGGTGGGTGTTCACCACGAGCACGTAGGTATGGCCGTCGGGCGGCGACTTGACGACGTATTCGGTGCCAATGATGCCGTTGGCGCCGGGCCGGTTGTCGACCACGACCGACTGCTTGAGCCGGGGCGTCAGGCGCTCGGCCAGGCGGCGGGCGACGATGTCGGTGCCGCCGCCGGCCGAATACGGCACGACGATTCGCACCGTCTTGTCGGGAAACTCGGCCCGCGCGGGCAGGGCGATCACGGCAAGGCCCAGCGCGATGGCCGTGAGGGTGTGGGGCGCAGTCATGCGGTTGTCTCCTCTTTCCTGCGATGAAGTCCGGCTGGAGCCGGATCGGGATCATCTTGTCCGATTTATTATTTTGTCCGGACAAATAATGGGATAAGGATAGGAAGCGGGGTGGTGCGAGGCAAGGCGCGGGGTGTCGGTGCTTACCCTAGCGGTGTTGGCGCTCGGTGATGCATCCATACCACGGTGCCGATCGCAATACATCGTTTCGGATTACGAAATTCCATTGCGATATGTGGAAGATCAGTCGCTATTCGGCGACGCCAGGCATGCCCGGCGCCACTTTGGCTCGGCGGCGGGTGCCCGAATAGGGTGAAATGGCGCGCCTCCTTCCATACGCACTATTACCTAATGCTGCAATGCCGCAATCGCTCTGCTACAATTCGGGAAAACCCCATAAGGGTAATCCCTGTAAGGAAGGACGCCATGAACACCCAATCCGATATCAAGCTGACCGATCAACTGGAACGTGACCTCATCGACCGCGAACTGGGCGCGCAAAGCCTGGGCTTCGCCAACGACGTGAAGCGCGTGATCGCCGCCGTCCAGAACGTTTTCACCCGCCTGCAGGCGGAAGCGCGCAAGGCCAAGGTGGTCTACGCGAACGGCTGATCGGCCGACGCTGATTGCGTGAGCGGCGCCTCCGGGCGCCGCATCGCCATATAAAGAACCGGCCCGCCGCACACGGCTCAAGTGTGCGGCGGGCCGGTTTTTTTCTTTTCGCGGGCTCAGTCGAGCAGTTCGATGCTGTCGACGCGATTCGGGTAAAACGCGACGTGGCCGGCAATCTGGGCCACGGCGGCGTGCGGCTGCTCGTAGCTCCAGACCGCGTTGTCGCCCCGGGCGCCCGCCGAGGCGATGCTGAAGTAGCTGGCGTCGCCCTTGTACGGGCAGTGGCTTGTATGTGACGTAGGCAACAGTTGCGCCATGTCCACGTCCTCGCGCGGGATGTACTGCACGGCGGGATAGGACGCTTCCTGCAGGTTCAGCGCCCGGCGGGAATCGGCGACGACATGGCCGCCGGCCTTGACGACGACGCGCTGGCGCTGCGGGGTGATCGTGATGGGATGGTCGGGGCCGGGGATCTTGACGGACGGGCCGGTCATGGCGACTCCTTGAGGGGAACGGCGGGAAAAAGGTAGGCGCGGCAAGCTGCCGCGCCCGCGCCGGCCATGTCGCACGCCTGAGAGCCGTGCGCGCCCGCGCCAATCATGAAAAAACCGCCACGGAGGTGACGCGGGGCTGAAAGGGAGAGAGTTCCTGCAGCCCTGGGAAGAAGATAGCGGCTGCGATCGTTGCGGAAAAGCGCAACGGCGGAACACACTTTTCGGCCCCATAGAATAATGGCCCCGTCGGAGCGGAGCCATGTGGGACCATGCGGGGCAGAGTGGGGCGGGCCTAGCTGCCCGATTGTTCCTCGATCCAGAGCGACAGCCGCACCTTGTACGCCTGCTGGATATGGCGCCGCGTGATCAGTTCGGCCTGCTCGGGGTTGCGCGCCTCCAGTGCTTCCACCAGCGCCATGTGTTCCTCGTACGAGCCGCGCGCCCGGCCCGGCACCGCTAGCGTCGACCGGCCCAGCAGCGCCATCGACTCGTGCAGCGAGCGCAGGGTCTTGAGCAGGTAGCGATTGTGCGCGCAGCGGTGCAGCGTCTCGTGGAACAGGCGGTTGTTCATCGCCAGCTTGTCGGGGTCTTCGGCGAACGACAGGTCGCGCTCGACGATGTCGCGCAGCAGCGAGATTTCCACATCGGTCGCGTGCCGGGCTGCCAGCGCCGCCGCCGTCGATTCCAGCACCTCGCGCATCACGTAGAGCTCGCTGACCATGCTGGCGTCCAGCCGCGTGACCATCATGCCCCGGTTGGGCTCGTTGACCACCAGGCCCTCGGATTCCAGCCGCGACAGCGCCTCGCGCACCGGCGTGCGCGACAGCCCCAGCGACTCGGCCAGTTCCACTTCACGCAGACGGGTACCTGGCGGCAGCTGGCCTGCCTGGATGGCGGCACGCAATTGTTGATAGGCCCGCTCGGAACGCGGCAACGAAGCACTCTGGTCGCCGTCGGCGCCAGCCAGGTCCGTAGGAAGCATGAAAACGTCAGGAGTTGACTGCAGGACAGCCGGTTTTTGGAGAATAACCGAAATGAATCAGGCGGTTATCCGGTCGGGCCGATGGTCGGTATCAGGCGGACACCGCAAATCGGCCAAAACGCACGATTCTACATCGCCGGACCGGGTGCGCCGGGGTTGCGCCGTCACCCGGCATCACGCCCCTGACCTGGCTCAAATGGGGAACTGCGTCGTCGAGAGGACCTGCTTGAGCACCATGAACGACCGAATCTGCCGAACGCCGGGCAGGTAGAGCAGCTGCTCCGCGTGCAGGCGATTGAAGCTGTCGCTGTCGCGTGTGCGCACCAGCATGAAATAGTCGAACTCGCCGGTCACCACGTGGCATTCCATGCAGCCGGACACCTTCTGCGCGGCCGTCTCGAACTGCGCGAAGGATTCGGGCGTCGAGCGGTCCAGCACCACGCCAATCATTACCAGCATCCCGGCATCGAGCGCCTTCGGGTTCAGCAGCGCCACGATGCCGCGAATCAGGCCCATCTCCTTGAGCCGCTCTACCCGGCGCAGGCACGCGGGCGGGCTTAGGTTCACCTTGGCGGCCAGCGCCACGTTGGAGATCGACGCATCCTGCTGCAACGTGCGCAGGATGGCCTTGTCGGCCCGGTCCAGCGCGTTGACATGCGGTAACGGCGTGTCCGCGGGCTCCGACGCCGGGGTTTGCTTCCGGGTACGAAATTTTGTTTCTTTCATGGAATGGTTGGCGGAATATTAAAAGGTCGAACGCCATTATCGATACCCGATGGTGTGGCGAAACGACATTCTTTGCAACCACGTTTCGAGTCGTTTTCCCTAGCATGGAGGCTGTTTCCCCACCCATCGAGATGGAGCTGCCACCATGCATCTGGAACGCTTTCCCCGTTATCCCCTGACGTTCGGCCCCACGCCGATCCAGCCGCTGAAACGCCTGTCGGACCATCTGGGCGGCAAGGTCGAGCTGTACGCCAAGCGCGAGGACTGCAACAGCGGCCTGGCGTTCGGCGGCAACAAGACCCGCAAGCTCGAATACCTGATTCCCGATGCGCTGGCGCAGGGGTGTGACACGCTGGTGTCCATCGGCGGCATCCAGTCCAACCAGACGCGCCAGGTGGCCGCCGTGGCCGCGCACCTGGGCCTGAAGTGCGTGCTGGTGCAGGAGAACTGGGTCAACTACGCCGATGCCGTGTACGACCGCGTCGGCAATATCCAGATGTCGCGGATGATGGGCGCCGACGTGCGGCTGGTGGCCGACGGCTTCGACATCGGCATCCGCAAGAGTTGGGAAGAGGCGATGGAGAGCGTACGGCAGGCCGGCGGCAAGCCGTATCCGATTCCGGCCGGCTGCTCCGAGCATCCGCTGGGCGGGCTTGGTTTCGTCGGGTTTGCCGAGGAAGTGCGGGCGCAGGAGACCGAACTGGGCTTCCGGTTCGACTACATCGTCGTGTGCTCTGTCACGGGCAGCACGCAGGCGGGGATGGTGGTCGGTTTCGCGGCCGATGGCCGGGCGGACCGCGTGATCGGCATCGACGCATCGGCCAAGCCGGAGCAGACGCACGCCCAGATCCTGCGGATTGCCAAGCACACGGCCGGGCTGGTCGGACTGGACCGCGATATCGCCGCCGCCGATGTCGTGCTGGACACGCGCTATGGCGGCCCGGAGTACGGGCTGCCATCCGAGGGCACGCTGGAGGCCATCCGCACCTGCGCGCGCTACGAAGGCATGATGACCGACCCGGTCTACGAGGGTAAGTCGATGCACGGCATGATCGACATGGTCCGCCGTGGCGAATTTCCCGCCGGATCGCGCGTGCTGTACGCCCACCTGGGCGGCGTCCCGGCGCTGAGCGCCTACAGCTTCCTGTTCCGCAACGGCTGAGGCCGGACCACTGCCCGGCCTGCCGCAGACCGGATCAGGCCGGGTGGCTGCCGCGCGCCTTCTCGCGGCGCCGGCGCGCCAGCATGTTCAGCCCCTCCACGGCCGTGGAGAACGCCATCGCCGTGTAGATGTAGCCCTTGGGCACGTGATGGCCCAGGCCATCGGCAATCAGCGTCATCCCGATCATGATCAGGAAGGCCAGCGCCAGCATCACGATGGTCGGATTGCGGTTGATGAAGTTGGCCAGCGGCGTGGCGGCCACCAGCATCACGGTCACGGCGGCGATCACGGCCACGAACATGATCGGTACGTGATCGGTCATGCCGACGGCCGTGATGATGCTGTCGATCGAGAACACCAGGTCCAGCACCAGGATCTGGCCGATGGCGGCGGCAAAGCTGGGCACCGCGCGCACCTTTGCCGCTTCGTCGCCGTGCTCGGCGTCGGGCGCCACGTGCTGATGGATCTCGCGTGTCGCCTTCCAGACCAGGAATGCACCGCCGGCCATCAGGATGATGTCCCGCCACGAGATGCCCTTGCCGAAGATCGTGAAGACCGGCTCGGTCAGCGCCACGATGATCGCGATGGTGGCCAGCAGCGCCAGCCGCAGGATCAGCGCCAGGCCGATACCGATGCGGCGGGCCTTTTCCCGGGTTTGCTCGGGGAGCTTGTTGGTGAGGATCGATATGAAGATGAGGTTGTCGATGCCGAGCACAATCTCCATGGCCACCAGCGTGGCCAGCGCGGCCCAGGCGGACGGGTCGCGTACCAGTGCGAGCAATGTTTCCATGCGGACTCCAGATCTCCGGGGGACGGTGGACGACAGGCCGGGGCGGCGGCCCGCAAGCGGACAACAGCCCACATGGTAGCGCACACCCTAGCGTGGACGGAACCGGTACAGCGGGTCAGTGCGCGCGCGGATGCAGATCGAGGTTGTCGAACCGCGATTGTGAAATATAGTATGTGATATACCAAGACATCTAACGCATCACTATCATCACAATCGAGGAGACAACCATGAAGATTTGTATCTATGGGGCCGGCGCCATCGGCGGCTACATGGGCGCGCAGTTGGCGTTGGCCGGTGCCGACGTCAGCTTCATCGCCCGCGGGCCGCACCTGGCCGCGATGCAGGCCCACGGCGTGCGCCTGCAGATCGAGGGCGAGGAGCGCGTGGCGAAAGTGCGATGTACCAACGATCCGCGCGAACTGGGCCCGCAGGACTATGTGTTCATCACGCTCAAGGCGCACCAGGTGCCGGGCGTGGTGGACCTGATGCAACCGCTGCTGGGCCCGGACACGGCTGTGGTGACCGGCGTCAATGGCATTCCGTACTGGTACTTCCACCAGCATGGCGGCGAATTCGCCGGCCGCACGCTGGAATCGGTGGACCCGGGCGGCAGGCAGTGGAATGGCCTGGGGCCGGAGCGCGCCATCGGCTGCGTGCTGTACCCGGCAGCCGAGATCGTGGCGCCGGGCGTCATCAAGCACGTCTATGGCAAGAAATTTCCGATCGGCGAGCCCGATGGCAGCCGTTCCGCGCGCGTGACGCGGCTGGCCGAGATCATGGGCCAGGCCGACCTGGACGCGCCGGTCCGGGACAATATCCGCGACGAGATCTGGCTCAAGCTGTGGGGCAACCTGTGCTTCAACCCCATCAGCGCGCTGACCCACGGGACGCTGGATGTCATCACGTCGGACCCAGCCACCCGGGCGCTGTCGAAGCAGATGATGCTGGAGGCGAAGGCCATCGCCGAGAGCTTCGGCGTGCATTTCCGGGTCGACGTGGAGCGCCGCATCGACGGCGCGGGCGCGGTGGGGGCGCACAAGACGTCGATGCTGCAGGACCTGGAGGCGGGCAGGGCGATGGAAATCGACCCGCTGCTGACGGTGGTTCAGGAAATGGGCCGGATGATCGGCCAGCCGACGCCGATGATCGACGCGGTGCTGGGCCTGATCAAGCAGCGCGACACCATGGCAAAGGCAGCGCAGGCGGCACCGGCGGCACAGGCCTCAGCGGTGCCAGTGGCGCGCGCGGCCTGAGGGCGGAGGGCAATGACCCTCCGGTCCTGCCTTCGATGTGATATACCATATACGAAAGGCCGGATCGGCCCCTTCGCCCACGTTGCCATGCGCGCCTGCCCAAGATAGATGAGCAGGACGCATGGCGCCATGCCAAACTGGATGGAATGACGTTCGCGAAGGGTCGGCCGCCACCAGGTGCCAACCGGCACCCGGGGCTCCGGCCACTGATGAGTGCATTCATGTCTGCCCAAAGCCAACCCGAAGTCCAGCCGCATGTACAGCCGCACGGGCTGTCCCTGTCGCTGCAACCGATCAATGCGGGCGCCAGCCTGCGCGACCAGGCGTACGCGATGCTGCGCCAGGCCATTGCCGACGCCGACATCTACCAGTCGCGCGAGGAGGTGAGGCTGGACGAGCGCGTGCTGTCCGAAGCGCTGGGCGTGAGCCGCACGCCGATCCGCGAGGCCATGACGCTGCTGGAGCAGGAAGGCTTCCTGCGCACCGTGCCGCGCCGGGGCATCTACATCACGCGCAAGACCAAGCGCGAGATCGTGGAGATGATCCAGGTCTGGGCCGCGCTGGAGAGCATGGCCGCGCGGCTGGCCACCGAGAACGCCTCGGACGAGGAAATCGGCAAGCTGCGCCATATGTTCGACAGCTTCCGCGATTCGACGCCGGCCGAGCATATCGAGGAATATTCCGACGCCAACATCGCGTTCCACCAGGCGATCGTGCAGCTGTCGAAGTCGCAGATCATCATGGACCAGATCAAGAACATCTTTGTCCATGTGCGCGCGATTCGGAAGATGACGATCTCGCAGAGCGACCGCGCGGCGCGATCGATCGTTGACCACCTGCGGATCATCGAGGCGCTGGAAAAGCGCGACACGGAACTGGCCGAGCGCCTGGTGCGCCAGCACTCGCTGGACCTGGCCGAGTACGTGCAAAAGTATTGCGATTTCCTGGATTGAGCGGCCTGTCGCGTCACGCGATGTTTGGCCGCTGAGCATTGGCCGGTGCGAGCACGCGCCGGCACCTCCCTTCCCATCTCCCCATCCGCCGCCCCCCGGCACGCGGCGCGTCGTCATTGGCGTGTGAGCGCCTTTCCCCCGGTCTCTGAATCCCCCTGAACAGCCTGTTTGCAAGGCTGTGCGTGCGGCCAAATTGCATTTGCTGCGCTGCAACGACGAAACCTGCGCATATGGGGGTGAAACCCTCTTGCATCTCCGTGATATACCACATACTGTATGTCAAAAGAACACGCAAACCCAGGAGACAAGCATGGCCGAGAGCCGGAACCCCAGCGACACCAGCAGCCCGGAGCAGCGCAAAGCTTTGGATGGCATCCGCATCCTTGACATGACCCATGTGCAGGCCGGTCCGTCGGCCACGCAGTTGATGGCATGGATGGGGGCCGACGTGATCAAGGTCGAAATGCCGGGCCGGGGCGACATCACGCGCGCGCAGTTGCGCGACGTGCCGAATGCCGACAGCCTGTACTTCACCATGCTGAACAGCAACAAGCGCAGCCTGACGCTGAACATGAAGACGCCGGAAGGCAAGGCGCTGCTGGAAGACCTGATCCAGCAGAGCGATGTGCTGATCGAGAACTTCGGCCCGGGCGTGCTGGCCCGCGCCGGGTTCGACTGGGACCACATCCAGAACCTGAATCCGCGCATGATCTATGCGTCGATCAAGGGCTTCGGCCCCGGCCCGTACCAGGACTGCAAGGCGTACGAGAACGTGGCGCAGTGCATGGGCGGCTCGGCCTCGACCACCGGCGAGGCCCACGGCACGCCGATGGTGACGGGCGCGCAGATTGGTGATTCGGGCACCGGCGTGCACTGCGTGGTCGGCATTCTGGCCGCCTTGCTGCAGCGCGAGCATTCGGGCCGCGGCCAGCGCGTGGAAGTGGCCATGCAGGACGCCGTGCTGAACCTGTGCCGCGTGAAGCTGCGCGACCAGCAGCGCCTGGAGGCCGGCCCGTTGCGCGAGTATCCCAACGAACAGTTCGACGACCACGTGCCGCGCGCCGGCAACGCGTCGGGCGGCGGCCAGCCGGGCGCCGCGCTGCGTTGCGCGCCGGGCGGCCCCAACGACTACGTCTACGTCATCATCCAGCCGCAGGGCTGGGAGCCGCTGATGCGCCTGTGCCGCCGCGAGGACCTGATCACCGATCCGGAATTCGCCACGCCGGAAGTGCGGCTGAAAAAGCTGTCCACCTGCTTCGGCATCATCGAGCAGTGGACGCAGGGCCGCAGCAAGTTCGAGGTGATGAACGCGCTGAACCAGGTGGACGTGCCGTGCGGCCCGATCCTGTCGATGAAGGACCTGATCGAGGACCGCTCGCTCTACGAGCGCGGCTACCTGGTGGAGCTGGAGCATCCGGCGCGCGGCAAGTACGTGCAGCTTGGCTCGCCGATCATGATGTCGGCGTCGCCGGTTAGCGTGGAGCGTTCGCCGCTGCTGGGTGAGCACACCGACGAGATCCTGGAATGGCTGGGCCGCTCGCCGGCGCAGATTGCCGCGCTGCGCGTGGCGGGGGCCATCTAGACGCCGGCGCCCGGCCCGCGCGGGCCCATCTCCACGGCCCCTGACAGGGGCTTCCATTTCCGCTGACAGCGCAGGCGCGGCACGCCCGCCGCCTGCCGAAGGAACGCTGCCGTGCAAACCTGGATTCGCTTTCGCCGTCCTGACGGCGACACCGCTTACGGCCGGATCGACGACGCCGATGCCGACCGGGTCATCGAATACGATGGTCCCGGCTATGCCGATCCCCGCCCCACGGGCAACACCTACACCTATGGCGCGCTGGAACTGCTGGCGCCGTGCCAGCCCGGCAAGATCGTGGCGCTATGGAACAACTTCCACGCGCTGGCGGCCCGGCTGGAAAAGTCGGTGCCCGTGCATCCGCTGTTCCTGCTCAAGCCGGCGAGTTCCCTGGCGGGCCCCGGTGACGCGATCGTGCGGCCGAGTGGCTACACCGGCAAGATCGCCTACGAGGGCGAACTTGGCATCGTCATCGGCCGCGAATGCCGCAACGTGGCGCTCAGCGCGGCGGCGTCGCACATCTTTGGCTACACCATCGTCAACGACGTCACGGCGGGCGAACTGCTCAACGCCGATCCCAATTTCCCGCAGTGGACGCGTGCCAAGGGCTCGGACACCTTCGGGTGCATCGGGCCGGCCATCGTCCGCGATTTCGACTGGCGCGCCGCCAGCGTGGTGACCCGCCTGGACGGCGTCGAGCGGCAGAACTACCCGCTGTCGGACATCGTGTTTTCGCCAGAAGAGCAGGTCAGCCGGCTGTCGCAGGACATGACGCTCATGCCGGGCGACGTGATTGCCGTCGGCACGTCGATCGGGGTTGGATCGATGAAGGACGGCGCGGTCGTGGAGGTGTCGATCCGTGGGATCGGCGCGCTGGTCAACCACATGCGCGGCTGAAGCCGGCTGCGCCTGGGCACGGCGGGGCGTTGTCTTTTTTACGCCCCGGTTTGCAGGAAATGCTGCGTTGCATCGACGAAAGTTGGTCGCAACACGGGAAAATTCCTTGCCGATTGTTGATATATCACATACCGTATTTCAGCGTCACCGGCGGATGCGGCCTCAGGAGGAGACACCGGGGCAGCCGTTGAAGACATCCCAGCAGAGACATTCCCATCACCGTCACTTTGCAAAGAAGGAAGCAACCATGGCAGAAGTCGGCAACGAACTGCAGCGTCACGCTGTGGAAGAGCAACAGGCACAAACCGATGGTTTTCATCTGGTCATTGACGCGCTGAAGCTCAATGGCATCGAGAACATCTACGGCCTGCCCGGCATTCCGGTCACCGATCTGGCCCGCCTGGCGCAGGCCAACGGCATGCGCGTCATCAGCTTCCGCCATGAGCAGAACGCAGGCAATGCGGCGGCCATCGCCGGCTTTCTGACGCAGAAGCCCGGGGTTTGCCTGACCGTGTCGGCGCCCGGCTTCCTGAACGGGCTGACGGCGCTGGCCAACGCCACCACCAACTGCTTCCCGATGATCCTGATCAGCGGCTCCAGCGAGCGCGAGATCGTCGATCTGCAGCAGGGTGACTACGAGGAGATGGACCAGTTGGCCATCGCCCGTCCGCACGCCAAGGCCGCCTTCCGCGTGCTGCACGCCGAAGACATCGGCGTAGGCGTGGCCCGCGCCATCCGCGCGGCCGTATCGGGCCGTCCGGGCGGGGTCTACCTCGACCTGCCGGCCAAGCTACTGGCCCAGTCGATGGAAGCCGAGCAGGGCCGCAAGTCGCTGATCAAGGTTGTCGATCCCGCCCCGCGCCAGCTGCCCGCGCCGGACGCGGTGGACCGCGCCGTGGAGTTGCTCAAGGGCGCCAAGCGTCCGCTGATCCTGCTGGGCAAGGGCGCCGCGTATGCCCGCGCCGATGCCGATATCCGCGCGCTGGTCGAGAAGACCGGCATCCCGTACCTGCCGATGTCGATGGCCAAGGGCCTGCTGCCAGACACGCACCCGCAGTCGGCGTCGGCCGCGCGGTCGTACGTGCTGGCCGAAGCCGACGTGGTGATGCTGGTGGGCGCCCGCCTGAACTGGCTGCTGTCGCACGGCAAGGGCAAGACCTGGGGCAAGCCGAAGCAGTTCATCCAGATCGACATCTCGCCGACCGAGATCGACAGCAACGTGGCCATCGCCGCGCCGGTGATCGGTGACATCGGCTCGTGCGTGTCGGCACTGCTGGGCAAGATCGGCAACGACTTTGCCAAGCCGGGCGCCGACTGGCTGGGCGCGGTGGAGGAACGCAAGGACAAGAACCTGTCGAAGATGGCCGAGACGCTGGCCAGGGATACGTCGCCGATGAACTTCCACAGCGCGCTGCGCGTGCTGAAGGACGTGGTCAAGGACCATCCGGACATTCCGTTCGTCAACGAAGGCGCCAACACCCTGGACTACGCGCGCGCCGTGATCGACATGTACCAGCCGCGCAAGCGCCTGGACGTGGGCACCTGGGGCGTGATGGGCGTGGGCATGGGCTACGCGGTGGCGGCGGCGGTGGAAACCGGCAAGCCGGTGCTGGCCGTGTGCGGCGACAGCGCGTTCGGCTTCTCGGGCATGGAAGTGGAGACGATCTGCCGCTACAACCTGCCGATCTGCGTGGTCGTGTTCAACAACAACGGTGTCTACAAGGGCATCGACGTCAACCCGTCGGGCGGCAAGGACCCGGCGGTCACGATGTTCGTGCCGGGCGCCCGCTACGACAAGATGATGGAGGCGTTTGGTGGCGCGGGCCACACCGCCACCACGCCCCAGGAACTCGAAGCCGCGGTGCGCGACGCGCTGCGGTCGGGCAAGCCCACGCTGGTCAACGCCGTGATCGATCCGGCCGCGGGCACCGAAAGCGGTCGGCTGACCAACCTCAATCCGCAAAGCTCGGCCAAGAAGTAATCCCCTGCATTTCACCTCCATTCCAATGGGAGACAGAACGTGAACCTACCTCTGAACGGCATCAAGATCATCGACTTCACGCATGTCCAGGCCGGCCCCGCCTGCACGCAGCTTCTGGCGTGGTTTGGCGCGGACGTGATCAAGGTGGAGCGCCCCGGATCGGGCGACGTTACCCGCACGCAGCTTCGCGACGTTCCGGACGCCGACGCGCTGTACTTCACGATGCTGAACAGCAACAAGCGCTCGCTGACGCTGGACACCAAGAAGCCGGAAGGCAAGAAGATCCTGGAGCAGCTCATCCGCGAGTCGGACGTGCTGGTGGAAAACTTCGGCCCGGGCGCGCTGGACCGCATGGGCTTCTCGTGGGAGCGCATCAACGAGCTGAACCCGATGATGATCGTGGCATCGGTCAAGGGCTTCAGCGACGGCCACCACTATGAAGACCTGAAGGTCTACGAGAACGTGGCGCAGTGCGCGGGCGGTGCCGCATCCACCACGGGCTTCTGGGACGGCCCGCCGACCGTGTCGGCTGCCGCGCTGGGCGATTCCAACACCGGCATGCACCTGGCCATCGGCATCCTGACGGCCATCATCGGCCGCCAGCAGACCGGCAAGGGCCAGAAGGTGGCCGTGTCGATGCAGGACGCCGTGCTGAACCTGTGCCGCGTGAAGCTGCGCGACCAGCAGCGCCTGGACCGCCTGGGCTACCTGGAAGAGTATCCCCAGTACCCGCACGGCACGTTCACCGACGTGGTGCCGCGTGGCGGCAACGCCGGCGGTGGCGGCCAGCCGGGCTGGGTGCTGAAGTGCAAGGGCTGGGAGACCGATCCCAACGCGTACATCTACTTCACGATCCAGGGCCACGCCTGGGAGCCGATCTGCAAGGCGCTGGGCAAGGAAGAGTGGATCACCGACCCGAACTACAACACGCCCAAGGCGCGCCAGCCGCACATCTTCGACATCTTCAACACCATCGAAGCCTGGCTGGCCGACAAGACCAAGTACGAAGCGGTGGACATCCTGCGCAAGTTCGACATCCCCTGCTCGCCGGTGCTGTCGATGAAGGAAATCGCCGCGGATGAATCGCTGCGCAAGAGCGGGTCGATCGTGGAGGTGCCGCACAAGCAGCGTGGCACGTACCTGACGGTGGGCAGCCCGATCAAGTTCTCGGACATGAAGCCCGAGATCACCGGGTCGCCGCTGCTGGGCGAGCACAGCGAGCAGGTGCTGGCCGGGCTGGGCTACAGCGAGGAGGATATCTCCCGCCTGCGCGAGGCCCAGGTCATCTGACCCAGGTGCTGGCGCCCTGGCGCCAGCGTCCGGGTGCCGGGGCCGCGTGGATGGCATGCCACGCGGCCCCGGCGTGTTTTGGGCTCCCGGACGCCCCGACGCCCCGGCCGCAAGGCCGGTGCCATAATGAGCCGCCCGCTGACCGGGCGGTGCAGCAGATCCTTCTCCCCATTCCTCAGGAATGACCATGCAGACTGAAATCGACTACCAGCAACTGGTGTCCGCCATCGGCGACGCGGTCATCATCTCCGGCCCCGACGGCGCCATCACGCTGTGGAACCCGGCCGCCGAATACATGTTCGGCTATACCCAGGAAGAAGCCCTGGGCAAGTCGCTGGACCTGATCATTCCCGAGCGGCTGCGCGCGCGGCACTGGGAGGGCTACGACAAGACCATGGCCACGGGCCAGACCCGCTACGGCCACGACCTGCTGAAGGTGCCGGCGGTCAACAAGCGCGGAGACGCGATGTCGATCGCCTTTACCGTGGCGCTGATGCACGGCGCCGGCGGGGAAATCACCGGCATCGTGGCGGTGATCCGCGACGAGACCGCGCGCTTCCAGGAAGAACGGGCGCTGCGCAAGCGCATTACCGAGCTGGAAGCCAAGGCATCGGCCGTGGCCGGCGCTGGCTGACGCAGGCTGGTCGGACTTTCGTCCGCCGCTTCGGTGTGTACAGGGGGGGCGGGGCCAGCCCGCTCCCGCTGCCTATTTCAACGCCGCCGCCATCGTCGACCCCAGTTCCGCGGGCGACATGGCCACGTGGACGCCGGCGCCGCGCAGGGCGTCGATCTTGGCCTGTGCCGCGCCCATCCCGTTCGAGACGATGGCGCCCGCATGGCCCATGCGGCGTCCCGGCGGCGCCGTGGCCCCGGCGATGTAGCCCACCACCGGCTTGCGCCGGCGCGCGTCGCGCAAGAACCGCGCGGCTTCCTCCTCGGCCGAGCCGCCGATTTCCCCGATCATCAGGATGCCTTCGGTCTGGTCGTCGGCCATGAACAACGCCAGGCAGTCGATGAAGTCCGTGCCGTGCACCGGGTCGCTGCCAATGCCGATGCAGGTCGATTGCCCGAGCCCGGCCGCCGTGGTCTGCGCCACCGCTTCATAGGCCAGCGTGCCCGAGCGCGACACCACGCCGATCCGGCCCGGCGCGTGGAGCGGCCCCGGCATCGCGCCGATCATGCACTGGCCGGGCGTGATGATCCCCGGGCTGTTCGGCCCGACAAGGCGGCTGGCGGAGCCTGACAACGCCCGCTTGACGCGCACCATGTCCATGACCGGCACGCCTTCCGTGATGCAGACGATCAGCGCGATGCCGGCGTCGATGGCCTCCAGGATCGCATCAGCGGCCGACGCGGGCGGCACGTAGATGACCGACGCATTGGCGCCGGTGGCCTCAGCCGCCGCGGCCACGGTGTCGAACACGGGCAGGCCCAGGTGCGATTCGCCGCCCCGGCCCGGCGTGACGCCGCCGACCATGTTCGTGCCGTAGGCCAGCGCCTGTTCGGCATGGAACGTGCCCTGCGCGCCGGTAAAGCCCTGGCAGATCACGCGCGTGTTCTTGTCGATCAGCACAGGCATGGCGCTCCTTTCTTGCGGCTGGCGCCGACGGCGGCCACGATTTTCCCGGCTGCCTCGGCCAGATGGCCGGCGCAGACGATGGGCAGGCCCGCATCGCGCAGGATCTGGCGGCCCAGGTCGGCACGGATGCCTTCGAGCCGGACGACGATTGGCAGGGTCAGGTCAGTGTCCCGCACGGCGGCGACCACGCTTTCGGCCAACGCGTCGCAGTGGACGGTGGCGCCAAAAAGGTTGAGCAGGATGCCTTCGACCTGCCGGTCGGCCCGCAGCAGCCGGAAGGCTCCAGCGAAGTGTTCCGGCGTGGCGTCGCTGCGCAGGTCGAGGAAGCTGGCCGGTTCGGCGCCGCCCAGCCGGACGAGGTCCATGGTGGCCATCGCCAGGCCGGCGCCGTTGGCCACGCAGCCGATATTGCCGCCCAGCCGCACATAGGCCAGCCCGTGGTGCGCCGCCTCGGCCTCGGCGGGGTCTTCCTCGCTCTCGTCGCGCATGGCCTCGATCTCGGGATGGCGGAAGAGGGCGCTGTCGTCGAACCGGAAGGTCGCGTCCAGCGCGATCAGGTCGCCGCAGCCGGTGACGCCGAGCGGATGGATTTCCAGCAGCGAGGCATCGAGTTCGACAAAGGCGCGGTAGGCGGCATGGACAAAGCGCGTGGCGGCGTCTACCTGCCGGCCGGACAGCCCCATCGCGCAGGCCAGCCGGCGCGCATGGAACGGCTGGATGCCGGTGGCCGGATCGATCGTCACCTTGAGGGCGCGGGTGCCCGCGTCGACGTCGGGGGCGGCCAGCATGGCGACCCGCGACGTGGCGCGGTCGATCTCGATGCCCAGGAACAGCTCGCGCTCCACCTCCACGCCTTTCTCGACGTAGAAGCGCCGCACCGTCCGGCCCGCCGGCCCGGTCTGGCCGGTCACCAGGGTCTGGCCCAGCATCTGGGCCGCGTGGGCCTGCACCGCGTCGATCGACGTGGCGACGCGGACGCCGCCCTGTCCCGAATCATCGCCGGCAAAGCGCCCTACATCGCGGCCGCCGGCGTGGATCTGCGCCTTGACGATCCAGACCGGGCCTCCCAGCTTGCGTGCGGCGTGGGCGGCCTCGTCCGGCGTGAAGGCCACGCAGCCCGGGGGGACGGGCACGTCGTAGCGCCTCAGCAGCTCCTTTGCCTGATGCTCGTGGATATTCACGTGTCTCCTTGTGCGTCTGGCCGGCAAACTGCTGCCGGTCTGATATCGTTATTGGAATATGGTATGTGATATACCAACGAAAGCAAGGAGATGTGCTGGAAAGGATGCTTGGGGCCACGGCCGCCTACAAAAGCAACGGGCCCCTTGAAGGGGCCCGCAGCGGACGGTGTCGGCGCCAGGAAGGCGTTGCGCGGAATCAGTTGATGCCGGCGCCTTCGCGGGCCTTCAGGTACGCGTTCTTCTTGTCGAAAATCAGCTGGCTCAGGAACGGCGCGTCATAGGCCGTGAGCAGGTGGGCATGGTACTGCTCGATGTAGCGCGTGACGCGCGTCTTCTCGCATTCGATGCCGCAAAGCCAGTCGAACATCGGCATGTCCCAGCGGAAGCGCAGGCCGAGTTCTTCGAACGCGGCGTTGAAGGCTGCCAACTGGTTGTCACGATCAGGACGGCGCATCTCGCTGACGGCCGCCGACATTGCGGCGGTGGCGGGCGCGTCTGACTGGAGGTGGTTCATGATCGTCTCCTCGGGTTGAACAACACACGTCTTTCGCGTGTGAAGTGGAGCTTAGGCCCGGGGAACGATTTACGATAATTAAAGTTTCAGCGCAAAACCATAAGTCATCGTTTATGTATGGGATGACTTGGGCCGATGGGGGCGGATCAGGCCTTCCACGCCCGTGATCTGCTGGATCAGCGTGTGGCCTTCCTCCATCAGGAACTGCTTGAAAGCCAGCGCCACGGGCGGCAGGCGCTTGTTCTTGCGGTGGACGACATACCAGTTGAGCATGACCGGGAAGCCCTGGATGTCCAGCACCGCGAGCTTGCCGGCCTGCAGCTCCAGCCCCACCGTGTGCGCGGACAGGAACGCAATGCCCATGTTGGCGATCACGGCCTGCTTGATCGTCTCGGTGCTCTTGATCTCCATGGCGATGCGCAGGTTCGACAGCCGGCCCGCAAAGCCTTCCTGCATCGAGTTCCAGGTGTCCGATCCTTTCTCGCGCGACACGAACGCTTCCTCGGTCAGGCCGGCCAGCGGGATGTTGCGCTCGCCCACCAGCGGGTGGTTTGGCGCGGCGACGATCACATAGGGGTGGGGCGCGAACGGCTCGGCAATGGTATCCATGCCCTCCGGCGGGCGGACCATCACGGCCAGGTCGGTCAGGTTGCCGCCTAGCTGGTGCAGCAGTTCCTCGCGGTTGTGCACGGCAAGGTTGAGCGTGACGCCATCATGCCGGTTCATGAATTCGGCCAGCAGCCGCGGGAAGAAATAGTCACCGGCGCTGATCACGGCGACGTTGAGCCGCCCCCCGGATATACCCTTAAGCTGCGCCATCGCGTCTTCCGCTTCGCGGAATTGCTGGATGATGCTGCGGCTGTAGTGGAGCATCTCGGTGCCCGCCGGCGTCAGGTAGATGCGCTTGCCGAGCTGTTCGAAGAGCGGCAGCCCCACGTGCTGCTCCAGCTGCCGAACCTGTGTGGAAACAGCGGGTTGGGTGAGATGCAGTTCCTCCGCCGCGCGCGAAAAGCTCAGGTGGCGGGCCACCGTTTCGAATACTTTCAGCTGGCGCAGCGTGGCATTCTTCATTGAACGATTTCCCGCAATCTATAAACGATCGTCAATGATCATAATAAAAAACTTTATGCTGTGCTGATCTAAGTTTGAAGTAGCATCAATCCACGAATTCAGTGCCGCAATGTCAGGCGCTCATTCAGTAGTGAAAGTCGGGCGTCCCCCCAGGCCAGCCCACAACGCGCGCCGCAGAGCGCGAAAGACACTAATGCAAGGAGACAACGACATGGCGCACTTCGATGCGACAGGCCCCGCCATGGGCGACACCAACGGCGGTCTGCTCCGCAACCGCTGGTTCCAGCTATTCATCGGCGTACTTTGCATGGGCCTCGTGGCGAACCTCCAGTATGGCTGGACGCTGTTCGTGACGCCCATGAACGCCAAGCACCATTGGGGCGACTCTGCGATCCAGGTCGCCTTTTCCATTTTCATCGTCACCGAAACCTGGCTCGTGCCGCTGGAAGGCTGGCTCGTCGACAAGTTTGGCCCGCGTCCCGTGGTGGCCGGCGGGGCGATCTGCGCCGGGCTGGCGTGGGTCATGAATTCCTATGCCACGTCGCTGCCGATGCTCTACACGGCCGCCGTGATTGCCGGGATTGGCGCGGGCGGGGTCTATGGCACCTGCGTCGGCAACGCGCTGAAGTGGTTCCCGGACAAGCGGGGCCTGGCCGCCGGCCTGACCGCGGCCGGCTTTGGCGCCGGCTCGGCCCTGACCGTGATCCCGATCGCCAACATGATCCAGAAGTCGGGCTACGAGCATGCGTTCTTCACGTTCGGCATCCTGCAGGGCGTGCTGATCTTTGCGATGGCGCTGCTGCTGGTGAAGCCGCAGCCGCCGAAGGGCGTGAAGGCCAACAAGGCCATCCTGACCAACCCGGTGGAGTTCACGCCGGGCCAGATGGTGCGCACGCCGGTGTTCTGGGTGATCTACGCCTCGTTCGTGGCGGTGGCGGCCGGCGGCATCATGGCCACGGCGCAGCTGGGCCCGATTGCCAAGGACTTCGGCTTCGCCACGATGCCGGTGACCATGCTGGGCATGACGCTGCCGCTGCTGACGATGACGCTGTCGATCGACAACCTTTGCAACGGGCTGACGCGGCCGCTGTGCGGGCTGGTCTCGGACCGCATCGGGCGCGAGAACACGATGTTCGTGATCTTCATCGGCGAGGGGCTGTCGCTGATCGGCCTGCTGGAGCTGGGACACAACCCGTACTGGTTCATGCTGTTCGCGGCGCTGACGTTCCTGTTCTGGGGCGAGATCTTCTCGATCTTCCCGGCGCTGTGTGCCGATACGTTCGGCAGCAAGTTCGCCGCCGCCAACGCCGGCACGCTGTACACGGCCAAGGGCACGGCCGCGCTGCTGGTGCCGCTGGCATCGGTGCTGTCGCATACCGGGGGCTGGAACCTGGTGTTCGCGGTGGCGGCCGTCATGACCGTGGCGGCAGGGCTATCGGCAAAGTTCGTGCTGCAACCGATGCGCCGGCGCTTCATCACCGGCCACGCGGCGGCCAGGACGGTCGGCGACAACGGCTACTTGGCCGGTCTATCCACGGGCAAAGGCGAATAGCCGGCGCTCCCAACCCCAGCAGTCCCCGCACAGGAAGGAGCGGCACCATGAATGTTTCGCTTCCTCAGTTGAAGGCGTTCGCCGCGGTGGCGCGCCAGAAGAGCTTTACGCGCGCGGCGGCCGAGCTTGGCCTCACGCAGTCGGCCATCAGCCGCAGCGTGCGCGAGCTGGAAGAAGAAATCGACCAGCGGCTGTTCGATCGCACCACGCGGCAGGTGGAGCTGACCGACGCCGGCGAGATGCTGTCGCAACGCATCTGCCATCTGATCGAGGAGGTCGAGCAGACGCTGCGGGACAGCCACGGCACCTGCAAGCCATCGCAGGGCACGGTGCAGATCGCTACCGATCCGGTGCTGTCGTCGATGTCGGTGCCGATGTGGCTGGCCGGGTGCCGCAAGGCGTGGCCGGGCATCGGCATCACGCTGCGCGACAAGGCGCATGATTCGGTGCTGCAGAGCGTGCGCAGCGGCGAGGTCGATTTCGGCATCGCCAGCAACCCCGCAGCGTGCGACGACCTGTATTGCGAGCCGTTGTGCACCGATCCGCTGCAAGCGGTCCTGCCGGCGGACCATCCGCTGGCGGCGCGCGAATCGCTGGGGTGGGGCGAACTGGCCGACGCGTCGGTGCTGGCCCTCGATCAGAACTCGGGCGTGCAGCCGGCCGTGGAGCGCGCGCTGTCCACGTATCACGTGCGGCCCGGCTCGCTGCAATTGCTCGGGCATTTCGCGGCCATCTTCGGCATGGTGGCGATGGGGCTCGGCATCGGCGTCGTGCCGTCTCGCGCGCAGGCCAGCGGCATGGCGCCAGCCGCGGTGTTGCGCCCGCTGCGGCCACAGGTGACGTCGAACGTCATGCTGGTCCGGCGCAAGGCCCGGTCGCTGAAGCCTAATGCCGCGGCCGTGTGGGACAACCTGCGCGCCCAGGAGTACGACCAGGGTTTGCTGAAGAAAGTAGGGTAGGGCGATGAACGGGATTCATCTGGTGCGGTGCGATAGCGTGATTTGTGTCGATATCGGCATTTTCCGGAGCTGATCTGCCCGTAGCGCACCCTTCGACATCTTCTTTTGAGACGCACAACGCACCCCCCGGGGTGCGTTGTTGTTTTTGGAGCAAAAACTCTAATGATATACCACATACCAAATATTTACAGACCTCGCAGTGCAGCATATAATGAATCCACCTTGATCCTTACGACTTAGGAGTTTTCATGAACGCCACGCTGCTTACCATCCTCGCCCTCGGTGTCCTTTCGCTGGGTGTCACCGTGACTTACGTGCTCGCCACCGTCCTGCCGATGGGTCTGCTGACCACCGCCCAGGAACACGGCCGTTTCGCTGGACTGGGCTCGTCGGAAGAATCGACCGGCATCGGCAGCTCGGCTTCGGACATGGTGCTCCAGCCGCGCTTCCTGCACGCCTGATCGCCATTCAGTCAGTCAGCAGTCTCAAGTAGTTGCAGTCTGGGTGTTGTAGCGGCCGGCAACCCCCGCAGTAGTTGAGTTCAAGCAGTCCTCAGCGGCCGTCTTCTCTGCAGTTCTCCATGCCCCTGCGCCCGCGGACCTCAGGTCCCGACGCAGTCCGGCAAACCTCCCCATTCCTTGACGATTTCTCTGTCTCGCGCCTCGCCGCACGGCCCGCGCTTTCGCGTCGCCATGGCGAGATTTCAGCGTTTCCGGGACTCCGGACTTTCCCTAGCACGGGTTATCCGTGACATGCGCCGCAGCATTTTTCATTGATGCCCGATCCATTTCCAAGTGGTTGATCCGAAAGGGAAGTGCCCGGCCTGGCGATGCAGTTTTCATGCGACCGCTGCACCAGTGCGGACCATCTCGCCACTGCGCACTTTCGAATGTCTTCTTGAGCAGTCAGGTATCACGCCGAATCGGCTTGACTTGGTTGATATATCACATACTGTATAGCACTAGGACGGCTCAGCCGGCCGCATAACAAGACAGCACAACAGACTCACCATAAGAAGACTCACCACAACAAGACCTACCCGAGAAACACCAGGCAGTAGACACCATGGCATCCAATGCAGATGCCCATTCCACAACGGTGGGACCACCCACCTAGAAGGAGACACCATGGAAAGTCAGCAAAGCGCACGCGCGCAAGCGTCGTGGTATGCATCGCCGTGGATGCAGCTCGTATTTGGCGTGATCTGCATGGCGATGATCGCCAACATGCAATACGGCTGGACACTGTTCGTCAACCCGATCGACGAGAAATACCACTGGGGCCGCACGGCCATCCAGGTGGCGTTCACCATTTTCGTGGTGACCGAGACCTGGCTCGTGCCGATCGAAGGCTACCTCGTCGACAAGTACGGCCCGCGCCCGGTGGTAGTGGGCGGGGGGCTGCTCTGCGCAGTGGCCTGGGCGTTGAACTCGGTGGCCTCCACGCTGCCGATGCTGTACGTGGCCGCCGCCATCGGCGGGGTGGGTGCCGGGGCGGTCTATGGCACCTGCGTCGGCAATGCGCTGAAGTGGTTTCCCAACCGTCGCGGGCTGGCGGCCGGGCTGACCGCCGCCGGGTTTGGCGCCGGTTCCGCGGCCACCGTGGTGCCTATCGCCAACATGATCAAGACCAGCGGCTACGAATCGACGTTCCTGTCGTTCGGCCTTGGCCAGGGCCTGATCGTGATGCTGCTGGGGGTGCTGCTGCTGCCGCCGTCGACCAAGATCCTCGGCGAAGTGAAATCGACGCTGAAGGCCGCCGCCACCTACAACGCGTCGCCGCGCCAGGTGCTGTCGTCGCCGATCTTCTGGGTCATGTATGCGATGTTCGTGATGATGGCAGCCGGTGGCCTGATGGCGACGGCCCAGCTCGGCCCCATCGCCAAGGACTTCGGCCTGCATGACTCGCCAGTGTCGATCATGGGCCTGACGTTGCCGGCCCTGACCTTCGCGCTGACCATCGACCGCGTGCTGAACGGGCTGACCCGGCCGTTCTTTGGATGGGTATCCGACAACATCGGCCGTGAAAACACGATGTTCCTGGCGTTTGCCGTGGAAGCGGTGGGCATCCTGCTGCTGGCCCGCTACGGCCATAACCCCGTGGCGTTCGTGGTGCTGACCGGCATCGTGTTCTTCGCCTGGGGCGAGATCTACAGCCTGTTCCCGGCCACCTGCGGCGACACGTTCGGTCCCAAGTTCGCCGCCACCAACGCCGGCATGCTGTACACGGCCAAGGGCACGGCAGCGCTGCTGGTACCGTTCTCAAGCGTCATCACGGCCGCCACGGGCGACTGGTACGCGGTGTTCATGCTGGCGTCGGGCATGGCTGCCATCTCGGCACTGATGGCGATCTTCGTCCTCAAGCCGATGCGGGAAGCCCACGCAAAGAAGTACGTCCAGGACGCCTCCACTCCGATGGGGTATCGCGCCGTACCTGAAGATCTGACGTGATCGTCTGATTGCTGGACCATCCCTGACGAGAAAGCCCGCGAAAGCGGGCTTTTTTCATGACACGGAAGGCGATTGGTGGCTGTTTGGCAATTAACCGCCAAACATCTCGTTCGCCCACGAGCGCTTCCGGCCATGGCCGGAAGCAGGGCGGGGCGAGCAGGGTAGGGGGTGGCCAGGTGGCGGGTTCAGTGCGGCGCGGACGTCTGGCGGGCCGGCGCCGTGCGGAGGGGCGGCACGGCCGGAGCGGCGGCCAGTCCGCAGATGAAATGGGCGACATGCGACACGACTTCCGCATCGCGCAGGATGCGGCGATGGCCCAGGCCCTCGGTCGTGATGAGCCGCGCGTCGGGCCACGCGCCTGCGATGGCCGCGCCGTCTTCCCAGCGCACTTCCTTGTCGTCGCGGTCGTGGATGACCAGCACGGGCGGCACGGGCCGCGTACGGCCGATGTCGGGCACGTTGAAGGTCGACCACGGTGCGCCCAGCCACTGTTCGCTCAGCGCGCGCATGCGGTCGAGCACGCGCGGCGCGGCGCCGAGACGCCAGGCGAGCGTGGAGCAGGCGTCGTACATGTCGGCGGGCGAGCCGATCATCGCCACGCCGCGGGTCGGCAATCCCTCGCGGATGGCCTGCGCCGCCGCCGCGCCGCCCAGCGAGTGGGCAACCACCGCGTGGACCGGCCCGACATGCCACGCCACCGCCAGCAGCGAGCGCGCCATCTCCAGCACCGACGACTGCTGCTGGCCACGCGCGCCCGCATCGGACGCGCCGTGCGACAGCGCGTCGAAGGCCACGACGCGCATCCCGGCCGCCAGCAGCCCGGTCGCCATCGCGTGCCATTGCCCGGCGTTGCCGCCCCAGCCATGCGCCAGCAGCACCACCGGGCCCTTGCTGCCCCAGCGATACACGCGCACGCGGCGGCTGCCGCCCTGGCCGGTCACGAGGGCCCATTCGGTGCGCGCCGAATCGAGCAGGCGGCGACCTTCGGGGCTGATGCGCCCTTGCGGCGGGCTAAACCAGAGGCGTTCCAGCGCGTGCGCGGTCGCCGTCGGAAAGAACAGGCTGCCGGCCTGCCAGCGCAGCCGTTGCCAGGCCGCGACGGCGGCCTCCAGCGTTTGGCCGAGGCCACGACGATTCGGGGGGGTGCCACGCGGCGAGGACGGGGCGGGGCGGGATGTGGATGACAGCACTTGCGGCACGACGAATACCTCCGGCTGAAACGTTGCCCACCTGAGCGGCGGCAAGACCCTTTTGGGTGAATTTTTTTATGCTTTACGACCGACCGGTCGTGCTATTTTCCAGGCAAGAAAACACGGCAACCTTGCCGTGGGAACTGGATTCAATATGGCCGGGCGGACGCCTCGGCGCGATTCTCTCTGAAGTCATTGACCAGCCGCGCGAACGCGCGACGAGCCATCGTTTCGGCGTCGCTGCGCGCCATCAGCCGCGAAGCCTGGTGGTACGACATGCCCACGCCGACCATCTCGAACGCAAACTGACGCGCGTCGGTGTCGGCGCGCAGATCGCCTTCGTCGATGGCGTCGCTCACGACGCGCACGATGGTGCTGTGCCAGTCCTTGAACGCCTGCACCAGCTTGTCGCGAATCACGCCAGGCCGGTTACGGTACTCCTGGGACAGCGCCATGAACACGCAACCGCCTTCGCTCACGGCGCCGGCAATCCACGTCAGATATCCGTCGAACAGGGTCTCCAGCCGCCCGGCGCCGCGGTCCACGCGCATGGCCGGCTGCACGACGATTTCCGAGAACCGTTCCATCGCGCGGCCCAGCACGGCTTCCTGCAGCGCCTCTTTCGACTTGAAGTGGGCATACAGGCCGCTCTTCGACATGTTGGTGTCGGCGGCCAGCGAGGCCAGCGACAACTGCTCGAAGCCGACCTGCGACGCCGCCTGCAAGGCCTGTTCGATGATCGCGGTGCGCGTGAGCTGTCCCTTTTGCATGCGCTGGAGAATAGCACGACCGGTCGGTTTGTCAACTTGCCTTGTGCCACACATGGACGATACTGATGTGACGTCAACGCAAAGCGTGCATTCTCGTTATGTGGGGGCGGGAGGAGGGATGATGTGCGGTATCCGTCTTTTGGACGAGGGTCCGGGCGTCAGGATCAAGCCATCATAAGAAATCTGTAAAAGTGTTCCACAACAGACCTTACGGAACGCTTAACGTGCTCTATACTCGAATGCACGTCCGCGCACTTTTTTTTCACTGGTGACTGGAGACCGACATGAACAGTACAGCCGTGCCAAGAGGCGCTAGCGAACCGTTCCGGCAACTGCGGGCGTTGCGTCGAGCGCGCAAGCTCAAGCAGGAGGACGTCGCCCGTAAGGCCGGGATTTCCCGCGAGGCATATCTTCGTGCCGAATCGGGCCAGGCCGACCCGCGCATGTCCACTTTCCTGGCGGCCTGCGAGGCGCTGGGGCTGGAAGTCGTGCTGGCGCCGCAACACCTTGCCGCCGACGTCAACGCATTCATTGCCAGCCGCAACGGCGGCGTGACGGCGGCGTCGATGGCAGGCCAGCCCGCCCAGGCTGCAGCGCCGGCTGCATCGAGCCCCACGTCAGGTGGATTCGGTTCCGGATCCACGCCGGGAGAGGGCCACAAGCCCGTCTGACCCGAGGAATTCGTGACAGGGCAGGTCGATCGATCTGCCCTGTCGTGCATTTCCATCCATGCCAGGCCGTCCGGCCTGTGCCATGTCCTGCCTGTCCGGCGCCCCTCGCGGGCGTTGTCCCAGCGTCGCCCGCGCCGCTGCGTTCCGCTTTTTTCCCGTTTCCACCTTCTTGTCCGCCCGCCACACCGGCTGGCCCGTCCCCGCTCGCCTATCGTAATTGTGGTTTGACATCGCGCGGCAATGTGATTACGATTTGGTGAATCAGTTTTACTATTCGTAATTTACGGACTTGGCGACCACGCCATGCCGATGAGACGCACGCTGGCCTGCGGGCCGGCGGAGGTGTGAGAGGAAGACTTCATGACGCAGACACAATTGCACGCGGCCGAGACGCAGGTGGCCCAGTACATGTCCGGCTTTGCCAACGAATTCGCCACGGAAGCGTTGCCCGGCGCGCTGCCGGTGGGCCGCAATTCCCCGCAGCGGGCGCCGTACGGCCTGTATGCCGAGCAGATTTCCGGCACGGCGTTCACCGCGCCGCGCGCCCACAACCGGCGGTCGTGGCTGTACCGGATGCGCCCGGCGGCCATGCACAAGCCGTTCGAGCGCATCGACAACGGCCACTGGCTGAGCCGTTTTGACGAAGTGCCGCCGTCGCCCAACCAGATGCGCTGGAATCCGCCGCCGATGCCGGCCGCGCCCACCGACTTCGTCGACGGCATCGTCACGATGGCCGGCAATGGCGGCCCGGAGGCGCAGACCGGCTGCGGCATCCACCTGTACCTGGCCAACCAGTCCATGCAGGACCGGTTCTTCTATAACGCCGACGGCGAGATGCTGATCGTGCCGCAGCAGGGCCGCCTGCTGATCGCCACCGAGATGGGCCGGCTGGCCGTGGAGCCACAGGAGATTGTCGTGATTCCGCGCGGCGTGCGTTTCCGCGTGGAACTGCCCGACGGCCAGGCGCGCGGCTATATCTGCGAGAACTACGGCGCGCTGTTCAAGCTGCCCGACCTTGGCGTGATCGGCTCGAACGGCCTGGCCAACCCGCGCGACTTCCTGACGCCCGTGGCCAGCTACGAGGACCGCGAAGGCAGCTTCGAGCTGATCGCCCGCTTCCAGGGCAACCTGTGGCGGGCCGAGATCGACCATTCGCCGCTGGACGTGGTGGCGTGGCACGGCAACTACGCGCCGTACAAGTACGACCTGCGGCACTTCAACACGATCGGGTCGATCAGCTTCGACCATCCGGACCCGTCGATCTTTCTGGTGCTGCAGGCGCCGTCGGACACGCCGGGCGTCGACACCATCGACTTCGTGATCTTCGGCCCGCGCTGGCTGGCCGCGCAGGATACGTTCCGCCCGCCCTGGTTCCATCGCAATATCGCCAGCGAGTTCATGGGCCTGATTGCCGGCGTCTACGACGCCAAGGCAGACGGCTTTGCCCCGGGCGGCGCCAGCCTGCACAACTGCATGAGTGGCCACGGCCCCGATGCCGAGACCTTCGAGCGGGCCAGCGCGGCCGATACGGGCACACCGCACCACATCCAGGACACCATGGCGTTCATGTTCGAGACGCCGGGCGTGATCCGCCCCACCCGCTACGCCGCCGAATCGGCGCTGCTGCAGCACGACTACTACACGTGCTGGCAGGGCCTGAAGAAGCATTTCAATCCGAACGTGCGCTGATTTCCGGAGTGCCACAACAATGACCGCCCCCAAGACCAGCTGGGTTGCCTCGGCCAACGACGGCAAGACCCATTTCCCGCTCCAGAACCTGCCCTACGGTATCTTTTCCGCCGCCGGCGGCACGCCGCGCGCCGGTGTGGCCATCGGCGACCAGGTGCTCGACCTGTCCGTGCTCGACGACGCCGGCCTGCTGCCGGCTGCCGCCCGCGGCACGTTTGCCGGAGCGAGCCTGAACCGCTTCATCGCGCTGGGCAAGCCCGTGTGGTCCGAAACGCGCGCGCGGCTGACGGCCTTGCTGTCCAGCGACGACCAGACGCTGGCCGGCAACGCGGCGCTGCGCGACAAGGCGCTGGTGCCGATGGCATCGGCCAAGATGCACCTGCCGGTGGACATTCCCGGCTACACCGACTTCTATTCGTCGCGCGAGCACGCCACCAACGTCGGCCGTATGTTCCGCGACCCGGCCAACGCGCTGCTGCCGAACTGGCTGGAAATCCCCATCGGCTACAACGGCCGGGCCAGTTCCGTGGTGGTCAGCGGCACGCCGCTGCGCCGCCCGAACGGCCAGATCAAGCTGCCGGACCAGCCGCGCCCCGTGTTCAGCCCGTGCCGCAAGCTCGACTACGAGCTGGAAATGGCGTTCATCGTCGGCAAGCCGTCGATGCTGGGCGAGCCGGTCAGCACGGCCGACGCCCCGTCGCATATGTTCGGCATGGTCATCCTGAACGACTGGAGCGCCCGCGACATCCAGCAATGGGAATACGTGCCGCTGGGCCCGTTCAACAGCAAGGGCTTCGGGACGTCGATCTCGCCATGGATCGTGACGATGGAAGCGCTCGAACCGTTCCGCAGCGACAACCCCGAGCAATCGCCCGAGCCGCTCGACTACCTGCGCCAGCCCGCGCGCAACGCCTACGACATCGCCCTGGAAGTGGCGCTGCAACCCGCTGGCGCCCCGGCCGCCACCACGGTCTGCCGCACCAACTTCAAGGCGATGTACTGGACGATGGCCCAGCAACTGGCTCACCACACCGTGTCCGGCTGCAACGTCCGCGTGGGCGACCTGATGGGCTCCGGCACGATCAGCGGCACCACGCCCGATTCGTTCGGCAGCCTGCTGGAAACCACCCGCAACGGCGCCGAGCCGGTGACGCTGGCAGATGGCACCACGCGCGGCTTCCTGGAGGACGGCGATTCGGTCGTCATGACGGGCTGGTGCCAGGGGGAGGGGTATCGGGTGGGTTTTGGCCAGGTGGAGGGAAAGATCCTGCCAGCCAAGCGCTGATACACCGTAGATTTCCGATCCTCGGAACGGGGCGGGAGCAGTCTGTGAGGGCTGCTTCCGCCCCGTTACATTTGCGCAGGAACGTTACGGTTGCGCCATAGCCTCGCCCACACCCTTTATGCGAGAATTCGGCCCTGACAAAAACGCGGGGTAGAAGTTCGTGATGCCCGCCTTGCCCCCTGTCGGAGGGGGTGCAGGCGAGGGTGCCGGAACCGACACCATGAAAGCCGTTGCGGCGCCCGCCGGCATGTCCGGAGGCTGCCGGCGCCGGGCCAGGGCGACGAACGCCCGCGCGCCACAAAAGACATACAACGTCGCCGATCTGATCGGTCTTTGACACTAATTTCAGGGAAAAATGCGGAACTGTCCCCGGGGTCGCGCGGACATGGTCGCCTTGCGCGCGCCATTCTCGTTCGCCGTGGCCAACGCCTGAGGCGAGCCCGGGTTCACATTCACCCACGCGATTGGCATGGCAATGGAATTTGGAATTCGCGCATGGGCGGCGATAGCGCCGGCATTGCATACGCCTGAAGCCTGGCAGGCCTGGGCGTTGGCGCCCTGGCTGCCCGAGGGCGCAGCCCTGCCGGCACTCCAGGCCATGGCCCCGATGTTGCGCCGGCGCGTCAATGCAATTGGCAAGGCAGCCCTGCACCCCACTTACGACGTGGTGGCCGAGCCCGGCGAGGGCGCGCCCCACCGTCCCGCTGTCTTCGCATCGCGCCATGGCGATACCCAGCGCGCGTTCGAGATGCTCAGCGAGCTGGCTGCCGGCGAGCCGTTGTCGCCCACCGCGTTCGGGCTGTCGGTCCACAACGCGATCGGCGCCATGTTCACGATCGACCGGGGCGACGCCTCGAACCTGCAGGCCGTCGCCGCAGGGCGCGATACGGTGGAAACCGCGGTCGTCGAGGCCTGCGCCCTGCTGGCCGACGGCGCCGACGAGGTCCTGCTGGTCTGCTACGACGCGCCGCTGCCCGAGGCCTATGCCGAATTCGCCGACGAGCCGGGCTGCCTGTATGGCTGGGCCTGGCGCATGGGCCGTCCCCAGGCCGGCAAACCTGTTTTCACGCTCGACATCGTGCAGCCGCGCAGCGCCGGCGACAGCCATCCCGTCCGCCACGCGCTTCCCCATGGGCTCGATGTGCTGCGGTTCATGCTGGCAGGCGAACCGGCACTGCCGCATCGTGGCGAGCGCGCGATCTGGAGGTGGCAACGTCATGGTTGAACGCCTGGACCGCATGTGGCGGGTCTGCGCCACCGGCTTCTGCTTTTCCAGCTTCGGCGTGGGCGGCCTGCTGCTGCGGGTGCTGGTGTTTCCGGTGCTGGCGATCCTGCCGTGGTCCACGCAGACACGCCAGCGTGCCTGCCGCGGCGTGATCCATCACGCCTTCCGTCTGTTTGTCTGGCTGATGCACACGGTGGGCGTCATCCGCCATGAAGTGCGCCATGCCGAGCGCTTGCGCCGGCAGGGCCTGCTGATCGTTGCCAACCATCCGTCGCTGATCGACGTGGTGTTCCTGATGTCGCTCACACCGCGTCCGGATTGCGTGGTCAAGTCCGCACTCGTGCGCAACCCGTTCACGCGCGGTCCGGTGCTTGCCACCGGCTGGGTCCGCAACGATGCCGGCGCGGCCATGGTCGACGACTGCATCGCCTCGCTGCGCGCGGGCAACAACCTCATCATCTTTCCCGAAGGCACGCGCACGCGTCCCGGGCAGGCGCTGCAACTGCTGCGCGGGGCGGCGAACGTGGCCGTGCGCGGCGGGTTCGCGCTGACGCCGGTGGTCATCCGCTGCCATCCGCCCACGCTGACCAAGGGCGAGAAGTGGTACCACGTGCCGGTGCGCCGGCCGCGGTTCGTCATCGACGTCCATCCCGACGTGGCGGTATCCGAATGGGTGCCGACGGGGCTGGACGACGCGCTGGCTGTGCGTCACCTGACGCAATCGCTATCCGAATTTTTCTCCAGGGAGATCCGCCGTGAAGGCGCTTGAGCAAGAAATCAAGGAACTTATCATCTCGTCGCTTTCCCTCGAGGACGTGACCGCGGATGATATCGACCCGGCGGCGCCGCTGTTCATCGAAGGTCTCGGCCTCGATTCCATCGACGCGCTGGAGCTTGGCCTGGCGCTGCAGAAACGCTATGGCATCACCATGAATGGCGACAAGGAAGCGGTTCGCGCCCGCTTTGCCAGCGTGGCCGCGCTGGCTGCCTTCGTGGCCGAACAGCGCGGGCAGGCGCCGGCCTGATCCATCGACACAGTAATCCTGCCCAGACACGGAGTCCGACATGACCCATGACGAAATCTTCGCGCGCGTGGCCGCGGTTCTTGAGGAAACCTTCGAGATCGAGCCGGCCCGCATCACGCCGGAGGCGCGTCTGTACGACGACCTCGACATCGACAGCATCGACGCGGTGGACCTGCTGGTGAAGCTCAAGCCAATGCTGAACAAGCCGCTCAAGCCCGAGCAGTTCAAGTCCGTGCGCACCGTGCAGGACGTGGTGCAGGCGCTGGCGCTGCTGATCGACTCCCCGGCCACCGCCTGACGCCGAGCATGGCCTGGCGCAAGTGGGGGCTGGGACTGCTCACGCTGTCCTATCCGCTGGTGATCTACCTCGGGCTGCAGCATTTCTCGCCGCGCGTGATGGCGCTGGCGCTGGTCGCGCTCGCGCTGCTGCGCGCGGGGACGAGTCGCCAGGCCGGCTGGCGCGTGATGGCGCTGCTGTCGGCCGCCCTTGCGGTGGTCGTCATGGCGTCCGGCCACGCGCTGCCGCTGAAGCTGTACCCGGTGCTGGTCAACGTGGCGATGCTGGGGGTATTCGGCTGGACGCTGCGCTATCCGCCCACGCTGGTCGAGCGCCTGGCGCGGATGCGGGAGCCGGACCTGCCGCCGAGCGGGGTGGCCTACACGCGCCGCGTCACGCAGGCATGGTGCGTATTTTTCGTCTGTAACGGCACGATTGCGGCCATCACGGCCTTTGCCGCCAATGACCGAGTCTGGGCGCTCTACAACGGCGCCATTGCTTATGGCCTGATCGGCGCGATGTTCGCCGGCGAATGGCTCGTGCGCCAGCGCGTCAGGGCGCGCGGCGCGGAGAAACGTCATGGTTGAGGGAAAGCCGGCGTGGACCGGCCTGGGTGGGGTCATGGCGGCGCTGGCCGCTGCGCCGGTTGCGCGATGCGTGGCAGGCGATGCCGCCAGCGGTGTCGGCGCCCAACGCTTCGTGGCGCGTGCCGCAGCGTGGCGCCGCATGCTGGCCGATGCGCCCGGCGCGCGCTGGGCGATCCATATCGAGGATGTGGCCGAGTTTGCCGCCGCGCTGTTCGGCGCCTGGTACGCCGGCAAGCACGTGGTGCTGCCGGGCGATACGCGGCCCGAAACGCTCGCGGCGCTGCGCTCGGAGAGCGACGGCTGGGCTGGCGAATTGCCCGATGCCAGGGTGCCTGTCGCCGCCAAGGACGCGGACCTCGACCCCGACCCCGACCCCGACGTCGATTGGCCGATGCTCGCCACCCACGACACCTGGGTCACGCTGTTCACGTCCGGTTCCACCGGCGTGCCGGGCGCGATCCACAAGCGGCTCGCGCAGCTGGACGCGGAAGTCCACACGCTGCAGCAGGCGTTCGGGCAGCACTGCACCCCCGATACGCGCGTACTCTGCACCGTTTCCCACCAGCACATCTATGGCCTGCTGTTCACGGTGCTGTGGCCGCTGGCGGCGGGGCGTCCCATGCGTGCAGCCCGGTTTGCGTTCCACGAAGAACTGGTTGCGGCATGCCAGGCCGAGGCCGGTCCCGCCGTGTTCGTCAGCAGCCCCGCCCATTTGAAGCGCATGCCGGCCGCGCTGGACTGGGCCGCGGTACGCAGGTCGGTCCGCGCGGTGTTTTCTTCGGGCGGACCGCTGCCGCCCGAAGCCGCCGCCGATGTGCTGCGCCATATCGGCCACTCGCCCATCGAAGTGTTCGGCAGTTCGGAAACGGGCGGCATCGCATGGCGCCAGCGCACCGTGCACGCCGATCGCTGGAACGCGCTGCCCGGCATTGCGTGGCGGCTCCAGGACGGCTACCTGGCGGTCCGCTCGCCGCACCTGCCCGATGACGGCTGGCATGTCTGCGCGGACCGCGCGTTGCCTGCCGGTGACGACAGCTTCGTGCTGGCCGGCCGGGCCGACCGCATCGTCAAGATCGAGGAGAAGCGCATCTCGCTGACCCAGATCGAGCAGTCGCTGGCCGCCGCGCCGGGCGTGCGCGAAGCGCGGGTGGTCATGGTCGAACTCGATGTCGGCATGCGTGTGGCCGCCGCCGTCGTGCTGGACGAAGCGGCCCACGCGCAGCTCGAAGCCGACGGCCGGGGCGCGGTGAGCGCCGTCCTGCGCAAGCATCTGGCCGGCGCCATCGACCCGGTGGCCCTGCCGCGCCGCTGGGCGTTCCTGCCCGCGCTGCCTTGCAACGCGCAAGGCAAGACCACTGAAGCGATGCTGCGCGAAGTGTTCCGCCGCACGGTGCCAGAGGTGCGCTGGCTCGACCACGACGCAACATCGGCGACCGCCGAGCTGTACGTGGCCGAAGACCTTGCCGTGTTCGACGGACACTTTCCCGGGGCGCCGATCGTGCCCGGCGTTGCACAGGTAGACTGGGTCATGGCGCTTGCGCCGCAGAAGCTCGACGTGCCGCCGCGTCAACGCTTCGCGCGGCTCGACGTGCTCAAGTTCCAGGCCGTCATCCGCCCCAACAGTACCGTGCAGCTAGCGCTGATGTGGCAGGCCGACGTGCGCGCGCTGGGGTTCCGGCTGACGTCCGATGCCGGGCCGCACGCCAGCGGCCGGATCATGTTCCATCCCGAAGCGCCATGAGCCCCACGCAGCAGTCCTGCTCCGATGCCAGCTTCCGGCCCGTGGTGCTGGTGCCCGTCTACGACCACGAAGGCGCGATCGGCGCGATGGTCGACGCCATCCTGCGGCATCCGATTCCGTGCCTGCTGGTCGATGACGGCAGCGGCCCGGCCTGCGAGCGCGTGCTGCGCGAGATTGCCGACGCCCATCCCGCCCGCATCCGCCTGGTGCGGCTGCCGCAGAACCAGGGCAAGGGCGGCGCGATCATGGCGGGCTTCGAGGCGGCCGCGGAGCTCGGCTACACGCACGCGCTGCAGATCGATGCCGATGGACAGCATGACGCCGCGTGCATTCCCCAGTTCCTCGCGCTGGCCGAAGCTGATCCCCAGGCGATGATCTGCGGGCATCCCGTCTACGACGCGTCGGTGCCGAAGCACCGGTTGTACGCGCGCTATCTGACGCACGTCTGGGTGTGGATCAACACCCTGTCCTTCGAGATTCGCGATTCGATGTGCGGCCTGCGCGTCTACCCGCTGGCCGCGGTCACGCGGCTGATGCGCGAGGTACGGCTGGGCCGCCGCATGGAGTTCGATACCGAGGTGCTCGTGCATCTGGTGTGGCGCGGCGTGCGGATCGTCAATGTGCCCACGCGCGTCACGTATCCCGCCGACGGCGTGTCGCATTTCCAGGCGTTGCGGGACAACGTGCTGATCTCGCGCATGCATACGCGGCTGTTCTTCGGCATGGTCTGGCGTCTGCCGCGCCTGCTCTGGCGCAAGGTGGCGGCATGAGCGCGGCGCACTCGAATCCGGCAAGCACTGCCGCCGCGGCGCGCTCGCGCCACTGGAGCACGATTGGCGAGGTGACATGCGTCTGGGGCGTCTGGTGCCTGTATTTCCTGAACCGGATCTTCGGCCGCACGCTGTTCCGCCTGGTCGTCTATCCGGTGGTCAGCTACTACTGGCTGACCCACCCGCTCGCACGCCGCTCGTCGCTCGACTTCCTGACGCGCGTGGAGCGCACCGCCGGCACCATCGGTGGCCGGCCCACATGGCGGCATACGCTGCGCCACCTGTTCTCGTTTGCCGATACGCTGCTGGACAAGCTGCTGGCCATCGGCGGCCAGTATCGATTCGGCAGCGTCAGGCGCGAAGGCAACGAGGTGCTGCTCGAACAGATCGCGCGCGGGCAGGGCGGCATCATCATGACCGCGCACATGGGCTGCCTGGAGCTGTGCCGGGTGCTGGCCAACCAGCGCAACGGCATGCGGCTGACCGTGCTGGTCCACACGCATCATGCCGAGCGTTTCAACCGCATCCTGTCGCGGATCGATCCCAGGTCCGGCGTGCAGCTTTACCAGGTGGACGATATCTCGCCCGCCACGGCGCTGGAATTGACCGCCAAGGTGCAGGCCGGCGAGTTCGTGGCCATTGCTGGCGACCGCGCGCCGGCCCACGGTGGCCGCGCGGTACGGGTGCCATTCATGGGCGACCCGGCGCGCTTTCCCGTTGGCCCCTATGTGCTTGCCGCGCTGATGCGCTGCCCGCTCTATGCGATGGGCTGCGTGCGGCAGCGCGAGGGCCATCTGCTGCGCTTCACCGAGATCGCGCACGAGGTGAACCTGCCCCGGGCGCGCCGCGAGCAGGCGCTCGTGGCGCTGGCCACCGCCTACGCCGCGTGGCTGGAGGCACTGGTCGTGCAGTCGCCCTACGACTGGTTCAATTTCTACGAATTCTGGGCCGACGATCCCGTGACCGTCGGCCGCCAGGGCGCGCAGGAGGCTTGAGCGGCCTGCGCTCACCGATTCCCATGTCAAAAGTCATCCACCACGCCATTACGCTGACCCCGGCTTTCCACGATCTCGACCCGATGAACGTGGTCTGGCACGGCAACTACATCCGCTATTTCGAGCTGGCGCGTTGCGCGCTGCTGCAGACCATCGACTACGACTACCCGCAGATGCGCGATTCGGGCTATGCGTGGCCGGTGGTCGACCTGCGGGTCAAGTACGTGCGGCCGCTGGTCTACGGGCAAGCGGTGGACGTGCACGCGTCGATCGTCGAATGGGAGAACCGGCTCAAGATCGACTACGAGATCCGTGATGCCGCATCCGGCCAGCGCCTGACGAAGGGCTACTCGATCCAGGTGGCGGTGGACATCGAGACGCAGGAGATGCTGTACGTCTGCCCGCCGGTACTGCTGGAAAAGCTGGGGATCACGCCATGAACCGCCGCCAGTTGATGCGTGGCGTGCTGCTTGGCGCGGCGATGTTGCTGGGCTTGCCAGCCCATGCCGCCGATCTGCTTGGCGATGTCGCCGCGCGGCTGGCCGATGCGCCGGTGATCCGCGGCCAGTTCGCGCAGACCCGCAAGCTGTCGGGTTTCAGCAACCCATTGGTCTCGCGTGGCGATTTCGTGCTGGCCAAGGGCCGCGGCGTGGTGTGGGCAACGCGCGAGCCGTTTGTGTCGAGCCTGCTGGTCACGCCCGACCGGCTGGTGATGCGGGGGGCGGACGGCAAGGTGCAGCAGCAGATGCAAGCCGATTCGCAGCCGGCGATGCGCGTCGTTGGCGAATCGATGATCGCCGTGCTGCGGGGCGATCTGCGTAGCCTGCAGACGCGCTTTGACGTCACGGGCAAGCTCGTCGGCAAGGCGGGCTGGACATTGACGCTGACGCCGACCGACGCCGGCATGCGCCGCGTGTTCACCCGCATCGAGCTCGCGGGCGACAGGTTCGTGCGCGATGTCCGGCTGGAAGAGGCGGGCGGCGACAGCACCGTCGTGAAGATGATCGGTCCCGTCTCGGCCGCCAGTCTGACGCCCGCCGAGGAGCAGCGTTTTGAGTGAGACGGCGGGCGTGGCGATGCGCGGCGGACTGACCCGGATCGAGCGATGGCTTGCCGTTGGCTGGCTGCTGTTCGTGCTGGCGCTGGTGGCACACCAGGTGGCGTTCTGGCGGGCATCGCGGCTGGATACCGACGTGCTGGCGCTGCTGCCGACGAGCGAGCGCACGGCGACGGCGGACCGCGTGCTGCGTCGGCTGGCCGAAGGCGTGGAGCAGGAAGTGATCGTGCTCGTGGGCAGCGACGACTGGTCGCGCACGCGCGCCGCCGCCGAGCGGTTCAGTGCGGCCACGGCGCGGCAGGCGTCCCTGCTCACGCCCGTCGACAAGATCGCGGCATTCGATTTCGATGCCGCGCTGGCGTTCTACCGGCCGTGGCGCGATCGGTTGCTGACCGATGCGCAGCGCGCGCAGCTTGCCACGGCCGATGCCGATACGCTCGCCCAGCAGGCCCTCACCAGGCTGTACCAGTTGTCGACGGGGCCGCGCCTGACCGACTGGGCGGCAGACCCGCTGGGGCTCTGGCAGGACTGGTGGCTGTCGCGCGCGGCCGTCACCCGTGTGCACGAGCGTGACGGATTGGCGTCGCTGTCGGGCGATGGCAAGGAGTGGGCGCTGCTGTCGTATCGCATTACCAAGCCGGCTTTCTCCGTCAGTGGCAGCACGGACTACAGCGATCTGCTGGTCGCGGCCGAGCACGCGGCGCGGCAGGGCGACGATGGCGTGCGGGTGATTGCCGCCGGCATCCCGCTGCATGCGGAGGCCGCCGCCGCGCAAGCCAACTGGGAGATGAACGTGATCGGCTGGGGCTCGCTGGCCGCCGTGCTGCTGCTGGTGTGGCTGGCGTTCCGGTCGCTGCGGCCGATCTTGCTGGTCGGGCTGTCGCTGGTGATCGGCACGGCCGCGGCGATTTCCGCCACCGCCATCCTCTTCGACCGGGTACACCTCGTCACGCTGGTGTTCGGCGCCAGTCTGGTCGGTGTGGCCGAGGATTTCGGCATCCACTACTTCGTCACGCGGCAGTCGATGCCGCACGCGACGCCGCCCGCCGTGATGCGGTTCCTGTTGCCGGGCCTCGCGCTTGCGCTGCTCACGAGTGTCGTGGCGTACATGGCGCTGGGCGTCGCGCCTTTTCCTGGCTTGCGCCAGATGGCGCTGTTCTCGGCCGTCGGGCTTGTCTGCGCCTTCCTGACCGTGGCGTTCTGGTTCCCGCTGCTCGATCGCGGCACGCTGCGCCAGACCCGGCTGTCCACGTGGCTGGCCGGCAGCCTGGGCCGCTGGCCCAGCGTTCGCAACGATCGACGCACGTGGATGGCGCTGGCCGTGCTGGCATTGTTCATCGTGCCGGGCGTCTTGCAGGTACGTGTGGTCGACGATGTGCGCCAACTGCAGAGTTCGCCGCCTGCGCTGGTGGAGGCGCAGCGCACCGCTGGCCGATTGCTCGGCACGCCCAGCCCGGCGCAGTTCGTGCTCGTGCGTGGCGCCACGCCGGACGAGGTGCTGGCGCGCGAGGAAGCGGTCAAGGCAAGGCTCGGCGATGCGATCGCGCGCGGCGATCTGGCGGGATTCCTGTCGGTGTCCGACTGGGTACCGTCCGCTGCCCGCCAGCGCGCCGATGCGGTGCTCGCGGATCGGCAGGAAAATGCGGTACGCCAAAGCGTGGCGAGGGCACTCGGCGGTACCATCGCCGCGCCCAGCGCGAAGGGTGGCGATGTCGTGCTGACACTCGATGCATGGCTCGCGCATCCGGTGTCCGGCACGCTGCGCCACCTCTGGCTGGGACGCGAAGGCAATGGCTACGCCAGCGTGATGCTGCTGCGCGGGCTGGACAAGCCGGCGGTGATGCCGGGCATCGCGCGGGCGGTTGGTGAAGTGCGGGGCGCCGAATGGGTGGATCGCATCGCGGATCTGTCGGGCCTGCTGCGCCACTACCGCGTGCTGATGAGCTGGCTGTTGCTGGCCGGTGCGGCCGGGGTTGCGCTGTTGCTGGCGTGGCGCTACGGGCGTGCCGGATGGCGCGCACTGGTGCCCACGCTGCTGGCGGCGGCCATCAGCGTGGCCGCGCTCGGCTGGCTGCACGTGCCGTTGCAGTTGTTCTCGGTGCTCGCGCTGGCACTGCTGCTTGGCGTGGGTGTCGACTACGGCATCTTTCTGCTGGAGCATCCGGGCGATGGCGTGTCGTGGACGGCCATCGTCCTTGGCGCGGCCAGCACGCTGCTTGCGTTCGGCCTGCTCGCGCTGTCGTCGACGCCGGCGTTGCATGCGTTTGGCATGACCATGCTGACGGGCGTGGGTGCCGTATGGTTCTTGTCGCCGTGGTTTCGCCCGGCGGCCAGTCCACCCCATCACAACATTGAACAGGGTTGATCCTCATGAAGAAGGAACAGGTTGATGTGCTGATCGTCGGCGCCGGTCCTGCGGGGTCGGTGGCGGCGGGGCTGCTGCGCAAGCGGGGCATTGGCGTGCTGGTGATCGAGAAGGAGCAGTTTCCGCGCTTTTCGATCGGCGAGAGCCTGCTGCCGCAGAGCATGGCGTATATCGAGGAGGCCGGGATGCTGCAGGCCGTGGTCGAGGCCGGCTTTCAGCACAAGAACGGCGCGGCCTTCTCGCACGCGGGCCGCCATACGGCGTTCGACTTCCGCGACAAGTTCTCGCCCGGCTGGGGCACCACCTACCAGGTGCAGCGCGCGGATTTCGACAACGTGCTGATCCGCGAGGCCGAGAAGCAGGGTGCCGAGGTCCGCTTCCGGCATGTGGTGGAAGCCGTCGACGTGAATGGCGCCCAGCCGCTGGTGACCGTTCGCGCCCCGGACGGCGAATCCTACCTGGTAGAGCCGCGCTTCCTGCTCGATGCGTCCGGCTTCGGCCGCATCCTGCCGCGCCTGCTGCAGCTCGAATCGCCGTCGAACTTCCCGGTGCGGGCCGCGATCTTCACGCATGTGGAGGATCGCGTGCCGGTGGGCGCGTTCGACCGCAACAAGATCCTGATCAGCGTGCATCCCGAGCACACCGACGTCTGGTACTGGACGATTCCGTTCTCGAATGGCCGTTGCTCGCAGGGCGTGGTGGCGGAGAAGTCGTTCCTCGACCGCTATCCCGGCGACGAAATGGCCAGGCTCAAGACGCTGGTGTTCGAGGAGCCGGGGCTGGCCGGGCTGCTGGGCAATGCCAACTGGGACACGCCGGCCCGGCAGATCGTCGGCTACTCGGCCAATGTCCGTTCGCTGTGGGGCAAGGGATATGCGCTGCTGGGCAATGCCGGCGAGTTCCTCGACCCGGTGTTCTCGTCGGGCGTGACCATCGCATTCAAATCGGCCAGCCTGGCGGCGGCATGCGTGGCGCGCCAACTCGCGGGCGAGCAGGTCGACTGGGACGCAGACTTTGCCAGGCCGCTGAAGGGCGGCGTGGACTGCTTCCGCACCTATGTGGAGGGCTGGTATGACGGCACCTTCCAGAAGGTGATCTTCTATCCGGACAGCACGCCGGAGATCCGCCAGATGATTTCCTCGATCCTGGCCGGCTATGCGTGGGACCGGGATAACCCGTACGTGGCCGAATCGAAGCGGCGTCTCAAGGTGCTGGAGCAGCTTTGCACGGCCTGAGTCCTTTTCTCCGATGGATCGCAGGGGTGGCACTGGCGGGGACGCTCGCGCTGGCTGGCTGCGCGTCCGCGCCGCGTGCCGTGGAGCCGCCGGCCCGCACACTGTCCGCCGAAGCGGTACCGTTGCTGCGGCTGCCGCCTGCATCGCTGGGCCGGACGCTGCAACTGCAGCAGCAGATCACCGTGCAGTACCCGTCGCCCCAAGGCGAACAGACGCGCGACATCGTGGCCTTGCTTGAGGCCGATGCACAGCACACGCGGCTTGCCGCCGTGGCGGGCGGGCAGGTGCTGGCCCGGCTCGACTGGGACGGGCGCGACCTGCGCGTCACGCGCGCGCCGTGGGCGCCCCAGGAGCTGCTGCCCGAGCGTATCCTCAGTGATCTGCAACTGTCGCTGTGGCCCGTGCCGGCCATCCAGGCCGCACTGCCCGCTGGCTGGCGGATGGATGCCTCGCCAGGGTTGCGCCAGTTGCGCGCCGGTGACGAGGTCGTCGCGGAAATCCGTTATCCCGATGCCCGAACCACGCTGTTCGTGCAGCATCGCGACGGCTACCGGCTGACGATTCGGACGCTGCAGGAGACAGGAGGCGCGCGATGACGGTCTATCTCAATGCGATGAACGTGATCTGCGCGCTCGGCAGCGGCAACGATGCGGTGCGCGCGGCGCTCTGGCGGACCGACGGGCCGTCGGGTGGCGAAACCACCGACCGCTATACGCCGGGCACACCGCTGCACCTGGGGACGGTACGCGAACCGATTGCGGCGTCCGACCTGCCCGCAGGCGTCCCGCCGGCGCTGTTCAGTCGCAACAATGCGCTGCTGGACCGCACGCTGGCAGCGCTGCGGCCGGCCGTGGACGCAGCCGTCGCGCGCGTGGGCCCGACGCGGGTGGCGATCGTGCTCGGCACCAGCACGTCGGGCATCAGCGACGGCGAGACAGCCGTACGGGCACGGCAGCAGACCGGCCAGTGGCCGGCGGCGTTCCACTACGGCCAGCAGGAACTGGGGTCGCCGGCGCAGTATCTCGCCCTGGCGTTGGGGGTGGCCGGGCCGGCCTATACCATTTCCACGGCCTGTTCTTCCAGTGCCAAGGCGCTGGCGGCGGCGGGCCGGCTGCTGGAGCAGGGCGTGGTCGACGTCGCCATTGCCGGCGGCGTGGACACGCTCTGCGCCTTCACGATTGCCGGGTTCCGTTCGCTGGAATCGATCAGCGCGGAGCGCTGCAATCCGTTGTCCGCCCATCGTCATGGCATCAACCTCGGCGAAGGGGCGGCATTGTTCCTGATGTCGCGCGAAGCCGGGCCGGTGCGCCTGGCCGGCTGGGGCGAGACTTCGGATGCGCATCACATGTCGGCGCCCCATCCGGACGGGCTGGGCGCACGGACGGCCATGGCGCAGGCGCTGCACCGCGCGGGCCTGCGGGCCGCCGATATCGACTACCTTAACCTGCATGGCACGGCGACCGAACAGAATGACGCGATGGAGTCCCGCGCCGTGATGGACCTGCTTGGCGCCGACGTGCCCGTCAGTTCCACCAAGCCGCAGACCGGCCACACGCTGGGGGCGGCCGGCGCGGTGGAAGCCGCGCTGATGTTCCTGACCTTGACCGACAATCCGCAAGGGCGCCTGCCCGCGCACTGGTGGGATGGCGCGGCCGACGCCACGCTTCCGGCCCTGCATGTGGTGGGTGCGGACGAATCGCTGGGCCGGCCGGCGCGCCATGTGATGAGCAATTCGTTTGCGTTTGGCGGCAGCAACAGCGTGCTGGTGCTGGCGGAGGGGTAAAGATGGCGACAACCGAACCGATATCGCATATACCGTTGCCCCCGGTGGCCGAGGTGGTGCCCCATGCCGGGGCCATGCGCCTGATCGACGAACTGGTCGAGGCGGATGCGGAGCACTGCGTGGCGCGTGCCACGGTGCGTCCCACGCAGTTGTTCGTGGCCGACGACGGCATGCCTGGCTGGGTCGGCATCGAATACATGGCGCAGACGATCGCGGCATGGGCCGGGGTGAAGGACCGTGCGGCGGGGCGGGCGCCCGGCATCGGCTTTCTGCTCGGGTCGCGCCGCTACGCGTGCGACGTGGCCGCATTCCCGGTCGGCGGCGTACTGACGATTTTCGTGCAGGCCGAACTGGTGGGCGACAACGGCCTGGGCATGTTCGCCTGCACACTGGCGCTGGATGGCCGTGAAGTGGCCCGCGCCAACGTTTCCGTGTTCCAGCCTGGGGATGCGGAGGCTTTTCTCCAGGGGCAGCAAGCATGACGAACAAGACCGTGCTGGTCACGGGATCCTCGCGGGGCATTGGCCGCGCCATCGCATTGCGCCTGGCGCGCGACGGCTACGACCTGGTGGTGCATTACCGCTCGCGCCGCGACGAAGCGGAGTCCGTGGCCGATGCCGTGCGGGCATTCGGCCGCAACGCGCGCGTGCTTGCCTTCGACATCGCGCAGCGCGACGCCACGGCGGAAGTGCTGCTCGCGGACGTCGAGAAGCACGGCTGCTACTACGGGGTGGTGTGCAACGCCGGCATTGCCCGCGACGCGGCATTTCCCGCCATGACGGGCGAGGAATGGGACGACGTCGTGCACACCAACCTCGACGCGTTCTACAACGTGCTGAATCCGCTGGTCATGCCGATGGTGCAGCGGCGGCAGCCCGGCCGTATTGTCACGCTGTCTTCGGTATCGGGGCTGGTCGGCAACCGGGGCCAGACCAACTACAGCGCCGCCAAGGCCGGCATCATCGGCGCCACCAAGGCGCTGGCGATCGAACTGGCCAAGCGCCAGATCACGGTGAACTGCGTGGCGCCGGGCTTGATCGACACCGAGATGGTGGACGCGCATGTGCTGGAGGAGGCGCTGAAAATGATCCCCGCCCGGCGGATGGGAACGCCGGACGAGGTGGCCGCCACGGTGGCTTTCCTGCTGTCGCCGGATGCCGGTTACATTACACGGCAGGTGATTTCGGTGAACGGGGGGATGTTCGGATGAAGCGGGTCGTCGTAACCGGCGCCGGGGCGATCAGCGCCCTGGGCAATGACTGGGCCACGGTGCGCCAACGCCTGGCCGGCGGGCGCAGTGCCGTGGTCCGCATGCCGGATTGGGAGGACATCCGCGGCCTGAACACGTGGCTGGGCGCGCCCGTGCCCGCTTTCACGCCGCCGTCGCACTACACGCGCAAGCTGACGCGGTCGATGGGACGCGTGTCGCTGATGGCCGTGATGGCCAGCGAGGCCGCGCTGGCCGATGCCGGCCTGACGGGCAGCCCGCTGGTGACCGGTGGCCGCATGGGCGTGGCCTATGGTTCGTCGACCGGCTCGCCGGCGGCGGTGCAGGATTTCGCCCGCATGATGGTCGACCGAACTACCGAGGACATCAGCGCGACCACGTACATCCGCATGATGCCCCACACCACGGCCGTCAATATTGGCGTGTTCTTCGGCATCACGGGCCGCATCCTGACCACGTCGAGCGCGTGCACGTCGGGCAGCCACGGCATCGGGTACGCGTTCGAGACCATCCGCGCGGGCCGTCAGACGTTGATGCTGGCGGGCGGCGCCGAAGAACTGGACGCGACCGAAGCGGCGGTCTTCGACACGCTGTTTGCCACGAGCACGCGCAACGATGCGCCGGAAACCACGCCCCGGCCGTTCGATGTGAACCGCGACGGCCTGGTGCTTGGCGAGGGCGCCGGCACGCTGGTCCTGGAAGAGCTGGAGCATGCGCAGGCCCGCGGCGCGCGGATCCTGGCGGAGATCGTCGGCTACGGCACCAACAGCGACGGCGCGCACGTCACCCAGCCGCAGGCGCGGACCATGGCCGATGCCATCCGGCTCGCGCTGGAAGACGCCAGCCTGTCGCCCGAGGCCATCGGCTACGTCAACGCGCATGGCACGGCAACCGACCACGGCGACGTGGCCGAATCGCATGCCACGCACGAGGTGCTGGGCGCCCGCGTGCCGGTCAGCTCGCTCAAGAGCTACATGGGGCATACGCTCGGCGCCTGCGGGGCGCTTGAGGCGTGGATGTCGATCGAGATGATGCGCGACGGGTGGTTCGCGCCGACGATCAACCTGTCGGACCCCGATCCGCGCTGCGCGCCGCTCGACTACATCATGGGCGAGGGCCGCCGGATCGACACCGATCATGTGATGAGCAACAATTTCGCGTTCGGCGGCATCAACACCTCGCTGGTATTCCGCCGCTGGACCGATTGAAGGTGGGCGGGCCCCGCCAGTGGCAGCAGTCAAGTCATCAGTACGGCAGTTGTTTCAACCTGATCCACAACCAGAAAAAGGAAGATCAATGAAATTCGCTCTCCCGCTGGCCGCCGTGGCCTGTGCTGCTTCGCTGCTTTCGACGCCTGCCGCGGCGCGCGATACCAAGTACATGCTGCCCCTGGCAGACGTGCTCAACATGCCCGAGGCCAAGGAAAAGCTCGACGGCTCGGTGAAGTTCTACCTGGCGGGAGCGCCCACGCCGACGGTGCTGGAGAAGAAGGACAGCGACGTATCGAACCGCAAGACCAACGGCGTGGGCAAGAGCGACGAGGATGCCTGCCGATGGGCCGCGTTGTCGGCGCTGATCTCGTTCCAGGACAAGGCCAGGACGCTCGGCGCCAACGCCGTGATCGACATGGTCAGCTACTACAGGAAGGACACCAACGCGAACGCCACCGACTACGAATGCCATGCCGGCGCCGTGGTGGTGGGCGTGGCGCTCAAGGGCACCTTCGCCCGCGTGGCGCAGTAACGCACGGCGCCCCCAGCCTCGCCGCCCATAGAGACCAAAGCCATGCCGCTCGCCCTGCGCACCGGATCGGTCATGGCCTTTGCCGCCATGGCGCCGCCTGTCAGCCGGTGGATGTCGCCGGAGGAACTGGCGCGGCTGGCCGAGATGCGGGCGCAGCAGCGCGCGGAGCAGTTTGCCGCCGGGCGCTGGCTGGCGCGCCGGCTGCTGGCGGTGACGTTTGGCGGGGATGCGTCCGAATGGGCGCTGTCGGCGGCCGAGGATGCGCCGCCGCTGGCCACGCACACGGGCGGGATGGTGGGCACGCCGGTGTTCGTGTCGATTGCCCACTCGGGCGACCATCTGGCATGCGCGGTGTCGGACATGCCTGTCGGTGTCGACATCGAGGAACTGCAGCCGCGCAAGCATCTCGACACGCTGATCGAGGCCACCACGACCGAGGCCGAGCGGGCCGCGCTGCCGGCGCTGCTGGCGCGCGGCGACGACGATGCGCGCATGCTCGCGTTCTTCCAGCTCTGGACGCTCAAGGAAGCGTGGATCAAGTGCCATGGCGGCAACCTGTTCCAGACGATGGTGGGTCACGTGGTGCAGGCCGTGCCGGCGCCGCTGGAACAGGCCAACGGGCTGACTTGGCAGCGCAAGAACGCCGTGCTGGCGCTGGCGGCTGCCACGCTGGTCGACGAACTGGAGTTGCCGCAGGCCACGGGCTGGCGGCTGGATGCGCGCGAAACGGTCGACTGAACGCCCCGGCCGCCGGCCGGTTCAGGTCTTTTCCAGCGACGCGCAGGCCGCGCGCAGGATGGCGGCGTAGCGGTCCAGATGGGGCTCGATCCGGTACACCGGCCCGGCAATCGAGATCGCGTAGCACTCGCCGGACAGCCGCACCGGCCACGCCAACGCGCCCACGTCGGGCATTGATTCACTGAGATTGACATAGGCGCCGCGCTCGCGCGCCAGGCGCAGGTCCGCTTCGAGCGTGTCCGGCGTGGTCAGCGTGCGCGGCGTGAAATGCTGGAACGTCAGGCGGGGCAGCAGCGCCGCGCGCTCCCCGTCGTCCATCGCGGCCAGCAGCGCCTTGCCGATGGAGTTGGCATGCAGCTCGCGCCGCTCGCCGGCCGTGGCGATGTAGCGGATGGCGTGCGGAGACTCCAGCACGTCCAGATAGACCACCGCCGTGCCTTCGTGGAGCTTGCCGATGACGATGGTTTCGCCGGTGGCATCGCGCAGTTCGCTCATGGTGCTGTGCACGCGGTCCAGCACGGGGTCGTGCCGGGCGATCTGCTGGGCCATCGCCAGCAGGCGGCCGGTGGGGTAGTAGCCCTGGCGGCGCGCGGTTTCGTAGAGGTAGCCGAGCGAGGTCAGCGTGCGGATCAGCGCCAGGCAGCTCGACGCGGGCACCGCCAGCAGGCGGGCCAGTTCGGACAGCGACAGCGCGCGACGCTCGCGCGCGAAGGTCTCGATGATCTCGATCACGCGCAAGGCGGTCTTGACGTTCATCGCCGGGGTCTTGGTGGGCTCGGGGCGCTCTGGCATGGGCGGCGGTTCGGGTTCGGATCGGGCGGACGCCATCGGCCGCGACTGTAGCACGGCACCGGGCCACCAGGCGACCGGCGGCGCCCGGCGCGCCAACCCGTACAACCTATCGGTTGTATCGGCGTTTTACAACCAATACGTTGTAAATTGCCAATACAACGTTTACGGTGTAAAACGCCTTTACAACCGATACGATGTCGGCCGCCCCCATCCATCCTGTCCCGCCATGTCCACGACCTACCCGATCCGCATCCTGAGCCAGCTCAGCCCCGTGCTGCAGGGGTTTCGCAAGGCGCGCGGCCTGACCCAGGCCGAACTGGCCGCGCGGCTGGGCGTCAGCCAGCAGAGCTACGCGCGGCTGGAAGCCAATCCCGGCCGGGCCAGCATGGCACGCGTGCTGGCGGCGCTGCAGGCACTGGAGGTGGACCTGGCCCTGACGCCGCGCGGCCAGCTCGATGCCGGGACGGCGGCCAAGGCGTCGAAAGCCCCGAAAGCCAACGCCCCGAAAACCCCGCCCGCCGCCAAGACAGCCAGGCCGGCCCGTTCGCGCAAGCCCCGGACGGCGCCGGGGGAGGACTGGTAAATGGGTCGACGCGCGCTGCGGCGCCGGCTGGGCGTGTGGATGAACGGCTGGCTGACCGGCATCTGGGAGCATGGCCCGGACGGCGAGTCCTTCGCCTACGACGCCGACTGGATGGCCAGCAGCCAGGGCCGGCCGCTATCGCTGTCGCTGCCGTTCCGCTCCGACGTGCTGCCGTACCGTGGCCGGGTGGTGACCGCCTATTTCGACAACCTGCTGCCCGACAGCGACGCCATCCGCCGCCGGCTGGCCCAGCGGCACCGCACGCAGGGCACGGGGCCGTTCGCGCTGCTGGCCGCGCTGGGCCGCGATTGCGTCGGCGCGCTGCAACTGCTGCCGGCCGATGCGGCGCCCGAGCACCTGCGCAGCATCGACGGCACGCCGCTGGACGAAGCCGCCATCGCTCGGCTGCTGCGCGACGCCACGCGAAGTGTGCCGATGGGCCAGCACGACGACGACAGCGACCTGCGCCTGTCGATCGCCGGCGCGCAGGAAAAGACCGCGCTGCTGTATCACGAAGGCCGCTGGCTGCTGCCCCACGGCAGCACGCCAACCACGCACATCCTCAAGCTGCCGCTGGGGCTGGTGGGCAACATGCGGGCCGACATGCGCACGTCGGTCGAGAACGAATGGCTGTGCGCGCGGCTGGTGCGGCATTTCGGGCTGGCGGTGGCCGATTGCGCCATCGCCACGTTCGAGGACCAGAAGGTGCTGGCCGTGACGCGCTTCGACCGCCGGCTGGCACCCGATGGGAGCTGGATCATCCGCCTGCCGCAGGAGGATTTCTGCCAGGCGCTGGGCCTGTCGCCGTTGTCGAAGTACCAGGCCGACGGCGGGCCGGGCATCGCCGACATCATGGCGGTGCTGGCCGGGTCCGAGACGCCGGGCCATGACCGGCGGCAGTTCTTCACCGCGCAGATCCTGTTCTGGCTGCTGGCCGCCACGGACGGCCATGCCAAGAACTTCAGCCTGTCGATCGGGCCCGGCGGCCGCTACTGGTCCACGCCGCTCTACGACGTGCTCTCCGCGTATCCGATCATGGGCAGCGGCGCCAACCAGTTGGCTCCGCAGAAGGCGCGGCTGGCCATGGCGGTACGCGGCAGCCAGAACCACTATCGCGTGGCGCAGATCCTGCGCCGGCACTGGCTGGAGCAGGGGCGCCGGGTGGGGCTGCCCGCCGACGAGGTCGAGGCCATCCTGGCCGGCCTGAAGGACGCCGTGGCGCCGGCCATCGACGCCACGGCCAGCGAACTGCCCGCCGGCTTTCCCGCCGACGTGGCCGAGCGCGTCTTTGCCGGGCTGCGCGCGCAGGCCCGGCGCATCTGAGGTCTGGCCGGCCGGTGGCGGCGCCCGGTTTGTACCGTTCTGTATCCGCGCGGACCGGCGATACGTCGGCACACGCAACGGCCGGGTGCGGCACACGGGCGCGATACGTCCATCCCTTCCAATAGGCTCCATGGCCGGCGCACGGGGCGCCGCCAAACCACGGTCAGGCAGGAGCCACCCATGTCGAAATGGAATATTGCGTTGCAGATGGCGAGGGCCGCGTTCTCGTCGCTGCCGCCCGGTGCGCTCCAGGGGCTGACGCTGGCCGCGGCGATGCTCGCCGTGGCTACCGCGTGCGCGGCATTGACCGTCGCGTGGCAGGCGCGCTCCATGCCGGCCTTCACCCAATAGTGAATCTGGAGAGATCCCATGTTGAAACGAACGATTGCATCGCTGGCGGTGGCTGCCCTGGGTCTGGGCGTGGCGTCGGCGGTCTCGGCCGCGCCCGCGGCGCAGGCTGCCGACAAGGCGCAGACGCCCACCGTCGTCATCGTCCACGGCGCGTTTGCCGATGGCTCGGACTGGGCCAAGGTGATTCCGCTGCTGCAGGCGCGCGGCGTGAAGGTGCAGGCGGTGCAGAACGGGCTGGAATCGCTGGCGGGCGACGTGGCGGCCACGCGCCGGGCGATCGACAATCAGCCCGGCAAGGTGGTGCTGGTGGGCCATTCCTGGGGCGGCACGGTCATTACGGAGGCGGGCGCCAACGACAAGGTATCGGCACTGGTCTACGTGGCCGCGTTCGCGCCTGAGGCCGGGCAGTCCACCGAGGAAGCCGGCAAGGCATTTCCGCCCGCGCCGGGCATCGGCAAGCTCGTGGCCGACAAGGACGGCTACCTGTCGCTGCCGCCCGAGGCCGTGGCCAGCGACTTTGCGCAGGACGTGCCCGCGGCGCAGGCGCGCGTGATGGCAGCCACGCAGGGGCCGATCCAGGCCAAGGCGTTCGGCGAGAAAACGACCGTGGCGGCGTGGGCCAGCCGGCCGTCGTGGTACATCGTCAGCGCCAACGACCGGATGATCCCGCCCGACCTGGAGCGCGCGATGGCCAAGCGGATCGATGCCAAGGTCACCACGCTGCCGACCAGCCACGTCCCCCAGCAATCGCGCCCGGCCGACGTGGCGAAGGTGATCCTGGACGCGGTGGAGACGGTGAAGGGACGGTAGCAGGCAGGTAGACGGACGCGCGCTGCCGCAAGGCGCGTGACGTGGTTATGCGCTCCCCTCTCCCGCGCGCGGGAGAGGGGTGGGGGAGAGGGCCGGCGTTCCCCATCGCGACACCGCGCAGCAGCCAGACACCCAACCGCTGGCGGCAGACGAAAGCAGGCCGGGCGGCTTACTTGTTCGGCGTGGCCGCCGGGCCGGCCGGGATCGGGTCGATGCCGTCGCGCTTCACGTAGGTCACCGACGTGACGTAGCTGGCCGCCGTGTACTTCTCCACGCCGTTGGTGCCCTGGCGCTCGCCGCCGGCCGGGTCGTTGTGCTGCAGCTCGGCCACGTACATGCCCTTCCACGGCATGTCGAACGTCACCAGGCCCTGCTCGTCGGTGCGGCCTTCCTTGGCCCAGCCCGACTGCGTGACCAGCGCGACCTTGGCCTTGGGCAGCGGCTTGCCCTGGTAGTACGCCTTGAACGCGCCCGGCTGGCCGGCCGGCACCAGATCCAGCGTCAGCCGGGGCGGCTGGGCGGCGAAGTCGGACACCCAGCGCGCGGCCGGATGGTAGCGGTTCGTGAATTCCTTGTCGGCGCGCTTGCCCGTGTAGAGCGGGTAGCGGGCGTCCTCGGCCACCAGCGCGTCGCGCTCGCCCAGCGTGAACGGCAGTTGCAGGCCGTTGCCGGTCTTGCTGGCGGTGGCGGTTTTCTCGCCGCTGGCCGAGATCAGCGTGGCCGTGGGCGCCACGAACTTGTCCAGCAGCCCCGGCGAGACTTCGCGCAGGTTCTCGCCGAATTCGCCGAAGCGGATGGTGGCCGGCTGCCCGGCCGGCTGTTCGATCCAGATCTGGTGCGCCTGGGCGGCGCCGGTCAGGGCAAGCAGGGCAGCAGCTACGGTAATGCGCGGGTGCATAGGGCCTCGTCGTGTTGGGTCAGAAATCGAACTGCGCGGACAGGAAGACCGTGCGCGGTGCCGCAACAGTAGCGTAAGTGCCGCTCACGAGCCAGTAGTTCGAGTTGAACAGGTTTTCGATGTTGGCACGGAACACCACCGACTTGCCCATGACCTTGGTGCGATAGCGGGCACCGATGTCGTAGCGGGTCCAGCTCGGCATGCTCAGCGTGTTGGTCGCGTTGAAGTACAGCGACGACGTGTGGATGATCCGCCCGTTGACGCTCAGGCCCGGCACCCAGGGTACGTCCCAGTCGGCGCCCAGGTTGAACGCGTTGTTCGGCACGCCGTTGGCCTTGTTGCCGTCGTTCACGCCGCCGGCGGTCTGCGTCAGCTTGGCGTCGTAGAACGTGGCGCTGGCCATCAGGCGCAGGCCGCGCACCACTTCGCCATAGGCCGACAGCTCGATGCCGCGGTTGCGCTGCTCGCCGTCGAAGCTGTAGAGGTTGGTGGCGGGGTCGGTGATGGCGCTCGGGCGCTCGATCTGGAAGGCCGACACCGTCGTGGTGACCGTGCCCCAGTCCACCTTCACGCCGCCCTCGTACTGGTTCGACTTGTACGGCGGAAAGACCTGGCCCGCGTTGGCGGCCGTGGTGGGCGCCACGCCGCCGCGCGACAGGCCCGAGGTGAAGTTGCCGTACAGCGACACGTTCTTTACCGGCTTGATCACGATGCCCGCCAGCGGCGACACCGCGCTTTCGTCGTAGCTGGACTGCCGGGCGCCCGTGGTGGTGCTGAAGTTGTCCAGCCCCACGCGCTGGTGGCGCAGGCCGCCGGTCAGCAGCAGGCGGTCGTCGAACATGGCCAGCGTATCGGTCAGCGTGAAGCTCGTGAGCGCCGATTCGGATGCCTTGGTGGCGTCGATGCGGGTGCCCACCACCGGCGTCAGCGGCACGGGGTTGTAGAGGTTCGACGCCTGGGCCGGTGCCGACGACGGCACGTAGGCGTTGCCCAGCTCCTGCTCCAGCCGCGAGAAGCTGGCCGTGACCATGTGGCCGATGCCGAACGTGCTGAACGACGTGCGCGCGCCCACGTCGGCCGTCCAGGTCTTGCTGTACGAGTCGTAGAACGCGTTCGTGACGTTGAAGTTGCCCTGCGCGTTGGCCGGACCCAGCGGGAAGGTCTGGTAGGCCGACCCGTCGCGGTAGCCGCCGGCCGCGTAGACGGTCAGGTTCGGCAGGATGTCGTATTCCAGCCGCGACATCACGGCAGTGTCATGCAGCCACAGCTCGGTGCCGGGGTAGAAGTTGCGGTGGCCCGACGGCGCGTCCGGAATCCTCGTCACGCCGGCCTGGAAGCCGATCTGCGGGCGGAAGTTGTCGGTGCCTTCGTGCTGGGTGTACGTGTCCAGCGACCAGCGCAGCTTCTTGCCGCGATAGTCCAGCGCCAGCGCGCCCACGCCCTGTTTCTGGCGGCCGTCGTCGAGCGTGGTATCGCCGCCCCGGAACACGCCGTTGACGCGCACGCCCCATTCCTTGTTCTCGCCAAAGCGGCGGCCCACGTCGGCCTGCACGCCGAACAGCGACTTGCTCTCGTAGGTCGTGGTCAGGCGGGTCAGCGGCTCGTCGCCCGCGCGCTTGGTCACCACGTTGATGGCGCCGCCGATGCTGCCGTTGGGGCCGATGCCGTACATCAGCGTGCCGGGGCCCTTGAGCACCTCCACGCGCTCCATGATGGCGGCCGGCATGCGGCTGGACGATGCCATGCCGTACAGGCCGTTCAGGCCCACGTCGCCGCTGGCCACGGTGTAGCCGCGAATCTGGAAGTCCTCGCCAAAGCCGCCGCGCGACGTCAGCGTGCGCACCGAGGCGTCGTTGATGACCACGTCGGCCAGCGTGCGTGCCTGCGTGTTCTCGATGATGTCGCTGGTGTAGTTGGTGGTGCTGAACGGCTGGTCCATCACGTCGGACGTGCCGAGCACGCCCAGGCCGCCGCCGCGCGCCACCTGGCCGCCGGCGTAGGCGCCGGGCAGGTCATGGGCGCCGGCCGCCGATACGGTGACCACCGGCAGCGTGCGGGCGCCATCGGCCGTGTCGCCGCCGGCCGGGCCGTTGATCAGGTAGCTGCCGTTGGCTTGCTGCGCCACTTCCAGGCCGGTGTTGGCCAGCAGCGCGTCCAGGCCGGCGCGCGGGGTGTAGGTGCCTTGCAGGCCGGCGCTCTGGCGCCCGGCCGTGATTTCGGGCTTGAACGACAGCATGATGCCGGCATCGCGGCCAAAGCGGCTCAGCGCGTCTTCCAGCGAGCCCGCCGGGATGCTGTAGGCGCGCGCGGCGGCCTGGGCGTGCGCCGCCATCGGCACGGACAGCGCGGGCGCGGCCACCACGGCGCCAAGGGCGACGCGGCCGACCAGCGTCGTCAGCAGCTTGCGGCGGAAAACACGATTGGATGGACGCTGGCGCGCCGGTACCGGACCCATGATCAGACCTTTCGAATAGGAGGTGAAATGACGTTCTTGCCCTCCTTGACCCGCGAGTTTCGAAAACGGATCAGGTCCAGCGCATTTTTTTTCGATCGGTGCGACAGCACGGCAGTCAGGCCTGCGGCGCCGGTAGCAGGCGGATCTCGTCCTGGCCCCAGAGCCGCGTGGTGGTTTCCTTGCGCAGGTTCAGCGTGCTGGCCAGCGTCTGCAGCACCTTGCCGAGGTCGTCGAGCGGGAACGACCCGCTCACGCGCACGCCGGCGATGGCCGGATCGCACGACAGCGCGGCACGGCTGTAGCGCCGCAGTTCGGCGATGAAGGCATCCAGCCGCATGCTGCGCGCGACGATGAAGCCGTCGGCCCAGGCGATGCGCGCCGCTTCGGCGGGGAAGGGCGCGCCGATGGCCTGCACGGTGTAGCGCGCGCAGGCGCCTGCCCGCAGCACGCGCGGCCGGTCGGGCGCCGCGTGCGGGCGGATCTCGACGGCGCCTTCGAACACGCAGACTTCGGTGTCGGCATCGTCCTGCCGCACGGCGTAGCGCGTACCCAGCGCGTGGGCGCTGCCGTGGGCGGTCTCGACGAAGAACGGACGCGGCGCGGCCTGCGGGTCCTTTGCCGTGGTGACGAGGATTTCGCCGGCCAGCAGGCGCACGCGGCGCGCGGTGGCGTCGAAGCGCACGTCCACGGCGGTATCGGTATTGAGCTGCAGCCGGGTGCTATCGGCCAGCACCACGGTCCGCCGCTCGCCCACGGCGGTGCGGTGGTCGGCCATCCACTGGCGCCAGGGCGTGTGCTCGCGGGCCGTCCACGTGAGCCCGCCGGCAAAGGCCAGCAAGGCCAGCGTCTTCATGGCCTGGCGGCGTGGCTTCGGGCGTGGCGTGGCCAGGGCGGCGCGCGCCAGCCCGGCCGTTTGCGGCGCGGACAGCGGCGCCAGCCGGCCGCGCACGGATTCAATGCGCTGCCACGCGCGTTCATGATCGGGATGTTCGGCGCGCCAGCGCATCCACGCCTGCCGCACCTGCGGCGAGACGGGGTCGGCCTGCAGTTCCACCAGCCATTCGAGCGCGCGCTCGGCCACGTGCGGGGGAATCGTCGCCGCGTCGGCGGTCGCCCGGTACCAGGAAGAGGCGGGCACCGGTCAGCTCACGAACGACAGGTCGGCAAAGTAGCATTGCTGCAGCCCCTTGACGACGTAGCGCTTGACGGTGGGAATCGAGATGCCCAGGGCTTCGGCCACCTGGGCGTGCGTGTGGCCATCGAGCTGCGACAGCAGGAACGCCTGCCGCACCAGCGGTGGCAGGCCGTCGAGCAACTGATCGAGTTCCAGCAGGGTTTCGAACAGGATCGCGCGGTCTTCCGGCGAGAGTTCGACGTCGCGCGGCGCCAGGGCCAGCGCTTCCAGATACGCGCGCTCCAGTTGCTCGCGGCGCCAGTGGTTGGAGACGAGGTTGCGCGCCACCGTCGTCAGGTAGGCGCGCGGTTCGTCCAGGCGGGCCGGCACGCGTTCGCTATGCAGCAGCCGGACGAAGGTGTCGTGGGCCAGGTCGGCCGCCTGCTCGGCGCTGCCCAGCCGCCGTTGCAGCCAGCCCTTGAGCCATGCATGGTGGTCGCAATAGAGCGACTCGATGGTCGAAGGAAAGAGGGAGCCTGGCGTACTCATGATCTAGCCCGTCGTGGGTCGACTACACGCAGCCCCGTGAGCGGTCTCCGGCGAGCCATGCAGCTAACTATTGTCACAAATGAGAATCATTACTATTAACAGAAAGCTGACGCGTCTGTCAAATAAATGGGCATATCACGCGGGGTGAATACGTTGCGCGAACAACACAGACATACGGCGCCGCGGTTTGTGATGCCCTGGCCATTCGGGTTGGCCCGTGGCGGGCGGGTACTGCAAACGGGTTATTTTCCCCGCCTATTTGAATTCTGACAAAAATGTAATGCATTAATGGTTGGCGAAAACCCTGCATATACCTTTCGCGCCGCAAAACTTCACCTATAAATATGCCTACGTGTTGCGAACTGGTGTCACGCTCCACGCCTCCGCCCGCTTGTGCTAGCCTGCGGGCTTTTTTTTGCCCGTCGATAATCCATGCATTCCCCGCGATTATTAATGGCAAATGGTTGATCTTTCCCCCGCATCAATCGCTCCCGGCATGGTGAAAACCCTGCCCAGCCTTTATCTTGACTAACCTGGCATATCACATACCTTATACCTATCGCGGCTCACGATTACGCGAACATTACGTCGAACATTACAAATCTGTAATTCATTCGGCGTTTTTCAATATGTCGGAGGTTTGATATGGGATACGAATAACACGTTGGTGCGGTGCTCGGAATCCACCACCGGGCAACAGTTCTGGCGCGCTTCGGTACCAACTCGTAATCGGGCAATGGCGGTCCTGCGCAGCATTTCAAGCAAATCCATAAGCACAACAACAAAAATAACGATGACACAGGAGACACGCAAATGCACACGACCGCATTAAGGTTCGAACGCACGGTGCCGGTGTATCGAACGACATTTCCCACAAAGGCAGGCCATTCGATTACAGGGAGCGCGCAATGACTTACGCAACGTCGGGGGCCATGCGCCCCAATCCGCAGGTTTCGGAACGCCGCCGCTGGCTGCAGCTCCTGGTCGGCGTGGTCTGCATGATCGCCACGGCCAATATCCAGTACGCCTGGACATTGTTCGTGCCGGAAATCCAGGACACATTCGGCTGGTCACGCGCCAATATCCAGATCGCCTTTACGATCTTCGTGCTGGTGCAGACCTGGCTGGCGCCGATCGAAGGGTATTTCATCGATAAATTCGGGCCCCGCCTGATGGTGGCGTTTGGCGCACTATTCATCGGCTTCGCCTGGGTGATCAATTCGCAGGCCACCACGCTGATGGGCTTCTACGTCGGCGCCGCCGTGGGCGGGCTGGGCGTGGGGTCGATCTACGCCACCTGTATCAACAACGCCATCAAGTGGTTCCCGGACCGCCGCGGCCTGGCCGTGGGCCTGACGGCCGGCGGCTACGGCGCGGGCTCGGCGGCCACGATCCTGCCGATCGCGGCGATGATCGAGTCGCAGGGCTTCCAGCACACGTTCATGTTCTTCGGCATCCTGCAGGGCTCGCTGGCGTTCCTGGCCGCGTGGTTCCTGCGCGCGCCGCAGGCGAACGAGGTGAAGGCGTCCAGCAAGATCTACCAGTCCACGCGCGACTACACGCTCGGCGAAGCGCTGCGCACCAAGCTGTTCTGGCTGATGCTGGTGATGTTCGTGCTGGTGGTGACGGGCGGCATGATGGCCGTGGCGCAACTGGGCGTGATCGCCAAGGACCTCGGCGTCAAGGAGTTCAAGGTCAACCTGTACTTCTTCACGATGGCCGCGCTGCCGCTGGCGCTGATGCTCGACCGCGTGATGAACGGCATCTCCCGACCGTTGTTCGGATGGATTTCCGACAACATCGGCCGAGAGAAGACGATGGTGATCGCGTTCTCGCTCGAAGGCATCGGGATCATCGCGCTGGGCTACTTCGGCAGCAACCCGTACGCGTTCCTGATCCTGTCGGGGCTGGTGTTCCTGGCGTGGGGCGAGGTGTATTCGCTGTTCTCGGCACTGGCCGGCGACGCGTTCGGCACCAAGCACATTGGCAAGATCTACGGGGTGCTCTATACCGCAAAGGGGATCGGCGCGCTGTTCGTGCCAATCGGCAACCTGATGATGGAGGCCACGGGCACATGGTCCACTGTGCTCTACACCGTGGCGACGATGGACCTGATGGCCGCGTTCCTGGCGTTCACGGTACTGAGACCGGTGTTCTCCAACCACGTGGCGGCCGCGAAACAGCGATACGCGGACGAGCAGAGGGCGGGTACGCAGGTGCCAGCCTGACGCGAATGGAAGGGCGCCCATGGCGGGCGCTATGGAAAAATGGGGCGCTCCGGCGCCCCATTTTCTTTCTCCCAGCCCCTCAGGCCAGTTCCCGCTCCGGCACCGTTGCCGGACGGGTGGCTTCTGCCGGCCGCCTGCCGGCCAGCCGCCGGTACCGGCCCAGCGCCCACAGCGGGAAGTACGCCGTGTAGCCGTGGTACTTCAGGTGGAAGATGCGCGGGAAGCCCGGGGCGTTGTGGAACGGGTGCGTCCAGAAGCCGTCGTCGCCCTGGTTGCGCACCAGCCATGCCACGCCGCGTTTCACCGAATCGGATTCATGCTCGCCTAGCGCAAGCTGGCCCAGCAGCGCCCAGGCGGTATGTTCGGCCGTGCTGCCGGCCGCGTGCGTGCCGGCCAGTTCGGGATGCAGGTAGCTGTCGTTCGTCTCGCCCCAGCCGCCGTCGGCCAGTTGCTTGCCGCGCAGCCAGTCCACCGCCTTGCGCACCATCGGCAGCTTGCGGTCGACGCCGGCCAGCGCCAGGCCGGCCAGTACGCTCCACGTGCCATAGATATAGTTGGTGCCCCAGCGGCCCCACCAGCTACCGTCGGGCTGCTGGGTGTCGCGCAGGTAGCCGATGCAGCGGTCGCGCGCCGTGGCGTCCTGCGGGCGGCGGGTCACGCCCATGGCCAGCAGCATGCGGCCGGACACGTCCTCGGTCGGCGGGTCCAGCAGGGCGCCGTGGTCGGCGAACGGGATGGCGTTCAGGTAGTCGCGGTCGCAGTCGGCGTCGAACGCGCCAAAGCCGCCGTTCTTCGACTGCAGGCCGATCGACCAGTCCAGCGCGCGGTCCACGTGCGGCTGGAACCGTTCCGCCTGGCCCGTGCGCTGGCCGTGCGCGTGCAGCATGGCCAGCACCACCGCCGTATCGTCGATGTCGGGGTAGTAGGGATTCTCGTACTGGAACGCCCAGCCGCCCGGCCGGGTGCCCGGCGCGGCGTTGTGCTGCCAGTCGCCGGTCAGGTCCAGCACCTGGCGCGCGGTCATCCAGTCGTAGCCGCGCGCGACGGCCTCGGCCGAGCGCGGGCTGGCCGGCGCCTGTTCCAGCGCCATCAGGCTCCACGCGGTGTCCCAGACCGGCGAGAGGCAGGGCTGGCAGTACGACACGCCGTCGTCGCGATGCACCACCAGCTTCTTCAGCGCGTCCATGCAGTCGCGCCGCATCGGATGGTCCTTGGCATAGCCCATCAGCACCATCATCTCGTAGGCGTAGACCATGGGCGGGAAGATGCCGCCGAAGCCGTCCTCGCCGTTCATCCGCTCCTCGCTCCAGCGCACCGCCCGCTCGATGGCCTTGCGGCGCAGCGCGCGCGGGATCAGCGGTTCCACGTGGCGCACCACGCGGTCCAGCTTCAGGAACAGGCCCTGCAGGCCGCGCTTGCGCGGAAAGTACTCGGTCTCCAGATCGGGCGGCGTGACGAACAGTTCCTGCACGTGGATGCCGAGCGGATTCCTGGCGCGCGCCCGCATCGAGCACAGCACCAGCAGCGGCACCATCGTGGTCCGCGCCCAGTACGCCACCTTGTCCATGTGGATCGGCGCCCAGCGCGGGAACAGCACGAACTCCACGGGCATGAACGGCGTGGCGCGCCACGGCACCTCGCCGAACGTGGCCAGCAGGATGCGCGTGAAGACGTTGGATTTCGCCGCGCCCCCGTGCGCCAGGATGGCGTCGCGCGCCTGCACCATGTGCGGGGCGTCAGGCGAATCGCCGGCGGCCTTCAGCGCAAAGTACGCCTTGACGCTGCACGACACGTCGACGTCGCCGCCGTAGTACAGGTCCCACGCGCCGTGCCGGTCGCGCCGCTGCAGCGCGCGCAGGTAGCGCGCCATGCGGGCCTGCAGCGCGGTGTCGATCTCGTCGACGAAATGCATCATCAGGATGTATTCGGCCGTGATCGTGGCGTCCGATTCAAGTTCGAAACACCAGTGGCCGTCGGGCTGCTGCAGGTCCAGCAGGGCGTCGCGGGCGCGTTCCAGCGCGGCATCGAGATCCGATGCCGGAATGTCTTGGGGCGTCATGCTTGTTCTGTTGCCGGGCGCGGGCGGGTCATCTGTTCGAGTTGGCGCACCAGCGCCGCGCGTTGTGTGGGATCGATCGAGCGATGGCCGAGCAGGTCGGCCAGCCACAGGCCGTCGGCGGCCAGCCGGCACAGCAGCAGCCGCGTGGCATCGTCGCACCCGGCGGCGTCATGCTGCAGCGACGCGGCCTCCCATGCCTGGTAGGGCATGCGGAATTCGGGGCGGGCCATGACCAGCATCATCGCGGCCTTCCACAGCTCGCGCTCGCCGGCCTCGACAAAGCCGTCGGCCGACGCGCGCAGGTAGGCGCGCGTATGGCGGCCGTGCGGTTCGGTATCAGACGCCGCCACGGTCTCCACCTGGCGCTTGAAATGGTCGAGCACCTCGCTCGACAGCGCCTGCAGCAGTTCCTGCTTGCTCGAAAAGTGGTGTTGCAGGCCCCCCTTGGACACGCCGGCGCGGGCCGCGACGGCGTTGAGCGTGACCGCGCCAATGCCTTCCTCGACCAGCAGGTCGATGGTGGCGGCGATCAGGCGGTCGCGGATCAGCTGGGGCTGCTTGGGGCGGCGGTGGGCTTCGCTCATGGCGGCGGAAGATACCATCCGGACGGATTGTTTGCAATGTGGGCCCGGCGCCGCGCGCCAATGTCTACATATGTCTACATGCGTGTAAAAGCTTCAGCCGGGGTGGCGGCTGGCCGTTAGTGCGCTGCAGCATCGACAACGGTTTTCCTGATACGCGACCATGCCCACCAGACTTTCGATCCGTTTCCGCCTCAACGCGGCCCTGGCCGTGCTGGCCGCCTTGCTGACCCTGATCGGCATCATCGGCGTGTTCGGCATGCGGGCGTCCATTGCCGATATCCGCGAGATCTACACCAACCAGCTTGCCTCCACGCGCTACGTGGCGGCGTCGCAGTTGAACGCGGCCGTGGTGCGCACCACGCTGGACCGCGCCGTGTTCCACCCGGACGCGGCCGACGTGCCGGCCACCATCGACAAGGCCGCCGCCTACCGCGACAAGTCCGAGCAGGCGTGGCGCGCCTACCAGGCGCTGGCCAAGTCGCCGGAGGAGCAGGCGCTGTCCGACAAGGTGGCGGCGCTGCGCCAGCGGTTCTTCACCGAAGGTGTCGAGCCGCTGGTGGCTGCGCTGCGCGCCCACGACACGGCCGCCGTCGACCAGCAGGTCATGGCCCGCATCCCGCCGATGTTCGTCGAACTGACCGCCGCCGTGAACGCGCTGGAACGCAACCAGAGCGACCAGGCGCAGCAGATGTACGAGCACGCCACGGCCCGCTCGCAACGGTTCCTGTGGATGGTGATCGGTGCCATCGGCGTGGGCATCGCCGGCGCGCTGGCCTGCGCCATCGGCCTGCGCCGCGCCATCTCGGTGCCGCTGGTGAGCATGCTGGAAAGTTTCGGCCGTATCTCGCAGGGCGACCTGACCGAGCGCATCCGCGCCACCAGCCACGACGAGATGGGCGACCTGACGCAGGGCCTGCAGCGGATGCAGTCGGGGCTGGTCCATGCCATCCACACGATGCGCGGTGGCAGCGACGCCATCGCCACGGCCACGCGCCAGATCGCGGCCGGCAACCTGGACCTGTCGCAGCGCACCGAGCAGCAGGCGAGCGCGCTGCAGGAAACGGCGGCCAGCATGGAACAACTGACGGCCATCGTGCGCCAGAACGCCGAGAACGCCCACCAGGCCAACCTCCTGGCCGCCGAAGCGTCCGACACCGCGTCGCGCGGCGGCGAGGACATGCGCAACGTGGTGTCGACGATGAGCGGCATCCAGCAGGCGTCGCGCCGCATCGGCGAAATCACGGCCGTGATCGAGGGCATCGCGTTCCAGACCAATATCCTGGCGCTGAACGCCGCCGTGGAGGCCGCGCGGGCCGGCGAGCAGGGCCGCGGCTTTGCCGTGGTGGCGGGCGAGGTGCGCGAACTGGCGCAGCGCTCGGCGTCGGCGGCCAAGGAGATCGTGCAGCTGATTACCGATACCGTCGATCAGGTGGAAGCCGGCACGCGGCAGGTGGACAAGGCCGGCACGACGATGCAGGACCTGGTGCAGGCCGTGGGCCGCGTCACGTCGATCATGGGCGAGATCAGCACCGCGTCGCGTGAGCAGAGCGCCGGCATCGACCAGGTCGGCAAGGCCGTCACGCAGATGGACCAGATGACGCAGCAGAACGCCGCGCTGGTGGAAGAGGCCGCCGCGGCGGCCCAGGCGCTGGAGGAACAGGCCGACGTGCTGCGCGCCTCGGTGTCGTCGTTCCAGGTGCCGGCGCTGGCCTGAGCCGCCGGCCGCCCGGTCAGTCCCGGCTCAGAGCGGCGCGAAGCGCAGCCGCTCGTCTTCCAGCCGCCCGTGGAACATCTCCGCCGGGCGCACCCACGGCGACGTGTCATGCGGCCAGAGATGGACGTAGACAGTCAGCACGTCGCCGTCTTCCGAATGTTTCGCCTCAAAGACGCGACGGTATAGCCCGCCCTTGTAATGGCGATGGGTGGCCAGCTTCAGCGCCTCGGCCTCGCTGGCGGGGCGGTAGCGCGGATTGCGGCCTTCGCCGAATTCGCTGACGAGCGCGAACGCCTGCGTGATCGCGTCGATGTCGGTGTCTTGCATGGAAAGCTCCGGTACGGCCCGCGTGCGCGGGCAAGGCCCGGCATTCTACGCGGCGCCGCCGGGCACGCTCAGATGGCCTGCTGGCGCGTCAGCCGGGCGCGGCAATGGATGCAGGCGTCGCGCACCATGAAGTTCACCAGCGTGGGCGACACGCCCAGCTGCGACGCGATGTCCTTCTGCGCCATCCCCTGCACGCGGCACATCTCGAACGCCCGCTGGGTGCGCTCGGGCAGCTCCGCCAGCGCCCCGGCCAGCGCGCACAGCGCCTGCCGGCCGATCATGATCAGGTCCGGCGCGGTGGTGGGCGACGGCGCGTTGATGCCCTCGTCCTCGTCGGCCATCCATCGCTGCTCCAGCGACTGGCGGCGATAGGTGTCGATGGCCAGGTTGCGCACCACCTGGAACAGGTAGCTGAGCCGGCAGCGGATGGCGCCGTCGTCGGTCATGTCGCGCAGCCGCAGGAAGGCGTCCTGCACCACGTCTTCGGCCACGTCGCGCGAGCCGACGATGCGGGCGGCGGCACCCACCAGCGCGCGCCGGTTTTCCATGAACAACCCTAATAGCGTGTCTGCGCCCACGGGCGCGGCGGGGCGTTTCTCAACTTCGGTTGCGGGAATCACGGGGGCGGCTCCTAGGGGCTGATGCAGTCAGGAGCAGGTACGTTAATAATAATGAGAATGATAGTCAATTAACTAAACTGTAACCCTGTTGTTACTTCAGGCGCCGAAACTGTCACGATTCCAGCATGTGGAAGCCATTAAATTGCGCGATGGCTGGTTCGTCTAGGGAAACGGCCATGCGGGAGCGGCGCGATTAAATTTCCGGCCAGGCCGCTCGTCACCATTCGATTGGGGATACACCAGGCCGGTCGCCGGCAGCGCCAGACGGCTGTGGCGTCGGGGCAACTCCGGCAAAAAGCCTTGTCGACGGAAGGGGATCGCCGCGATGGACGGGCGGCAGGTGAGGCGGGCGGGTCCGCCCGGCCATGTGCCGATGCGGACCCGGTAAGCGGGCGAGTGGAAGGCTGGCGCTCAGGCCGCGGCGGCCTGGCTTGCGGCGGCCGCCGACTGAGGCGTCCAGCCACGGCCGGCGTGCAGCGCGTCGTGGATCGCGCTGGCGATTTCCTCGGCGCGTACCGGCAGCACGGACAGCAGCGTGTCGCTCAGGCCATGGCTGCTCTGGCAGAAGCCTTGCAGATAGACCGGCACGGCCAGTTCCGCCGACGCCTGCACGCGATAGTTGCGGTCGACCGAGAAGTCGCCCAGGTGGTCCGCCAGCGGCGCCAGCAGCCGCCGGTGGCTCTCGCGCTCGTAGCCGGTGGCCAGCACCACGGCGTCATAGCGGCGCGTCTCGGTATCGGATGCCCGGCCGGAAGCGCGTCCGGACCCGCCGTCCGCACCGGACATCGCCGTCGGCGCCGTCGACCCGATCGTCAGCTCCACGCCATGCGCACCCGCGTGGGCGGCCAGCGCCGCCTTGCAGGTCAGCAGGTTCACGCGGAACTGGCCGCTCACCTTCTGGCGGTACAGCATCGCGTAGATGCGCTCGATCAGGTCGGCATCGATCACCGAGTAGTTCGTGTTCAGGTATTCGTCGATCAGCCGGTCGCGGCCGGCCTGCGTCTGTTCGTAGACCACGTCGGTGTAGGCCGGCGCAAAGATCTCGTTGACGAACGGGCTGTCGTCGGCCGGCTTCAGCGCCGCGCCGCGCACCAGCCAGTCCACCTTGGCCGACGGATAGTTGTCGTGCAGGTCGATGAACGCCTCGGCGGCGCTCTGGCCCGCGCCGACCACGGCAATCCGCATCGGCTCGCCGCCCGCGCACGGCTGCTGGCGCACCCAGTTCAGGTAGCCGCTGTGATGGGTGATGCGGGCATTCCCGCGCAGCCCGGCAAACGCTGCCGGAATGCGCGGCGTGCCGCCCGTGGACAGCACCACCGACCGCGCCACCCGCACGCGCTCGCGGCCCTGGCCGTCGACGGACACCACCCGCACGCGGTCGATGCGCCCGTCGGCGCCGCGCTGACCATCGGGCTCCACGCGCTGCACGTCCTCGCCCAGGCTGCACTGGTCGGCAAAGTGGCTGGCGGCCCAGCGCAGGTAGTCGTTGTACTCCATTCGGCTCGGATAGAACGTGCGCAGGTTGATGAAATCCACCAGCCGGCCGTGCCGGTGCAGGTAGTTGACAAAGCTGTACGGGCTGGTGGGGTTGCGCATTGACACCAGGTCTTTCAGGAACGAGATCTGCATCTCGCTCTGCGATACCAGCGTGTTGCCGTGCCAGTGGTACTGCTGCTGCTTTTCCAGGAAGTGGGCGTCCAGCGGGCGGCCGGCATCGGCCTGCTCCTGCAGCGCGATGGCGAGCGCCAGGTTGGACGGCCCGAAGCCGATGCCAATCACGTCATGGACGGCGGGTGAGAGGTCGCGAAGCGTCATGGGTACGGTCCTTGGCTGAAACAAGTCGGGAAGGGCGGGACGGCTCCCGCGGGCTGGCAGGGGAATCAGGGGCGCGGGGCGTCCGGCGCCGGCAGCAGCAGGTGCTCGCCGAAGAACCGCTCGCGCAGCAGCATCACCAGCATCGCGCGCTTGTGCGGGAAGTCGAACTCCTTGATCTTCGAGAAGCCTGCCTTGTCCAGGTTGGCAATCTGGCGCACGTGGTCGGCGCGCGGCTCGCCGACGATGCGCTGCGTGCGCGGATCGTCCAGGAACTGGTAGTGCTGGATGGCCGGGAACCACGCGGTCAGGAACTGCTTGCCGCGGAACGCCGGCTCGCCGATCAGCACGTGCCAGCCGCGGTCGTGATCCTGCGCGTCGTAGAACGGCGCGATGCGATTTTCCTTGGCCCAGTAGACCTCGAAGTAGCCGAACGGCGTGTCGTCGAACGCGGCAATCAGCGGCAGCATGTGGCGGTCGTTGATCAGCCCCTGCAGATAGGCGCGATGCTTGGCCTCGTCGCCTTCCTCGTTCCAGAAGTACGCCACGTCGGGGTCGTTCATCCAGCGATGCAGCAGCGGCAGGTCGCGCGCCAGTTCGGCGGCGCGCAGCGTCAGCGTCTGGCCCAGCCAGGGGATGTACCGCGCGTAGACCACGCCGGACGGCTTGGGCGGGCGCTGCGGGTGGCGCTTGCCATCCGAGATCGCGTAGCGCAGCGGATACGGGCCGGCGGACGGCGCCAGGTACAGCTCCGGCCGCTGCCAGAGCTGGCTGGCGTGCGCGCTGCCGTTGTCGAGCACGCCCAGGCTGGCAAGCTGCCGCTCGGCGTCGCGCGATTCGATGCGCAGCCGCAGCGTGCGTGCGGCGCCATGGGCAAAGGCGGCATCGAGCGCGGCCATCGCGGCCGGCACCAGCGCGTCGGCATCGCCTTCGAGAAGCTGCAGCGCGTCGGTGTCCAGCGCAAAGCGCGCGAGCTGGCGCTCGTCCTGCGTCACCGTGAGGCACTGGCCGTCATGGCGGCTCGTGCAGCGCAGCGCGGGCTGGGCGGCAAAGGATAGGTGGGTGAAGGCGGGAATCGGAGTCGGCATCGTTACTGTCCTGCGGAATGAGCGGGCATCGCTGCGTGGATCGGCATGCCTGTTGAGACGATGGACGTGGCGCGCGATTTACAGCGCGTCGGCCGTCTGCGGCACCGCCGCCGTGAAATGCCGGGCCAGCGCCCCGGCGATGTCGTCGAGCGCCTGCCCGGCCTCGGCCACGATGTTCCCCATGCGCAGGAACTCGTGGACCATGCCCGGGTACTCGCGCACGGTGACCGGCACGCCGGCCGCAGCCAGCTTGCGGCCGTAGGCTTGGCCCTCGTCGCACAACGGGTCGCACTCGGCCAGCACGATCCACGCGGGCGCCACGCCAGCGTGATCGGCCGCGCGCAGCGGCGCAAAGCGCCAGTCCTCGCGGTCGCGCGCGTCGCGCAGGTACTGGCTGTAGAACCACTCGATCGTGTCGGTATCGAGCAGGTGGCCCTGGCCGTATTGCCGGTGCGATGCCGTGTCCGTGGTGCCGCCCAGCCCCGCGTAGCACAGCACCTGCAGGCAGGGGCGGGGCAGCGTCGGATCGTCGCGCGCGGCCAGCGCCAGCACGGCGCTCAGCGTGCCGCCGGCACTGTCGCCACCCACGGCGATGCGTGCCGGATCGAGCCCCAGCGCCGGCGCCTGCGCGCCCAGCCACGCCAGCGCGTCGATGGCGTCATGCACGGCCGTCGGAAACTTGTGCTCGGGCGCCAGCCGGTACGCTACCGACACCACGGCGCACGGCGTGCGCGCGGCCAGCGCACTGCATAGCGCGGCATGGGAGTCCAGGCTGCCCACCGTGAAGCCGCCGCTGTGAAAATGCAGCAGCACGGGCAGCGGATCGCCATCGCCATGCGCACGGGGGGCGTACAGCCGGGCGTCGATGCGCTGGCCGTCGCGCGTGGGAATCGACAACGGCTCGACGCGGGGCAGCGGGGCGGGCGGCAGGTCCAGTGCCGTCGACGCCGCGTCGAATTCGCGCCGCGCCTGCGCCGGCGTCAGTTCATGGATGACCGGGCGCTTGCCCGTGGCGGTGGCCATTTCCACCATGTCGAGCAGGGCTTCGAGATCGGGATGCAGGGGCATGGGATACGGGGCTGGGAATGCGTCAGGCGGCGGACGCCACGGGCAGCGGCTGGCTGTGCGCCGGCACGGCGGAATCGGCCACGATCTGGCCGTTCTCGATCTTGATCATGCGGTCGGCCAGGTCGAAGTAGCGGTCGTCGTGCGAGATCACGAGCACGGCCTTGCCCTGCGCGCGCAGTTCCGGCAGCACCTCGCGATAGAAGATGTCCTTGAACAGCGGGTCCTGGTCGGCGGCCCATTCGTCCAGGATCAGCACCGGGCGGCGTTCCAGGCAGGCCACGATCAGGGCCAGCCGCTTGCGCTGGCCCTGCGACAGCGCCTGCGTGTTGAAGCGGCCATCGCGCACGCTGACCTTGTGGCCAAGCTGGAAGCGCGCGATCAGCCGGTTGGCCAGCGCCTCGTCCTGCGGGTCGTGGGCCAGCAGCGTGTCGAACAGGTGGAAGTCCGAGAACACGGCCGAGAACAGCGCGCGATAGTCGGCCAGATGCGCGGCATCGGCGGGCCGGCCGTTGTGCAGCAGGTAGCCCGACAGCGGCGGGTACAGCCCCGCAATCAGCTTGGCCAGCGTGGTCTTGCCGCTGCCGTTGCCGCCCACCAGGAACACGATCTCGCCGGCGTGAAGCGTCAAATCGACCGGCCCCAGCGCAAAGAAGCTGTTCTCGGCCTCGTGGAAGTAGCGATGGCTGGCGCCGTCCAGCGCCACCGACGCAAACGGCGCGGCGGCCGGCGCGCGCGGCGGCGCCTCCGGCTCGGCATCGGCGCCCAGCGCGTCGATGCGTGCGTAGGCCACGCGGCCCATGCTCAGCGCCGGCAGCGCGTTGAGCAGCGATTCCAGCGGCGACATGATGTACAGGAACATGATCGTGAACCCGGTCATCACGGCGGGGTCCAGCGGCGTGGCGCGCGGCGCGAACAGCACGCCGCCGATCACCGCGAAGAACAGGAAGCTGCCAAAGCCCAGCGCGACGAAGAAGATCGACAGGCCGCGCGTGCGCGCGCTGCGCACCGCTTCGAGCGTGGTCCCCAGGCTGTCGCGCAGGAAACTGCGCTGCTTGTCGTGGTTCAGTTTCAGCTCGCGGGCGCCGGCCACCAGCGCCTTGAACTGGCCGTGCAGCGCATCCTGCGCGGTGCCGGCCTGCTTCAGGTGCACCAGCGCGCGGCGGTGGTTCAGGTGATAGACCCACGAGCCGAGGCCCAGTATCGCGCAGGCGATGCCGAACGTCGGCAGCGATAGCCACGCCAGGTAGCCCAGGCAGCCCAGCACCACCATCGCGTTGGTCAGCACCACGGGAATCACCGACAGGCCATTGGCCACGTGCTGGCTGTCGTCGGCCAGCGCGGCCTGCACGCGCGCGTTGCCAGTCTGCTCGATGTGGGGGTAGGGCGCGCCGATAAAGCGCTCGCAGATCTGCGCCCGGATGCGCGCCAGCGCACTCTGGCTCACGCGCACGAACAGCGTGGACGCCAGCGTGCGGCAGGCCAGCACCGCGATGGCCAGCGCCGCGAACGGCAGCGCCAGCCGCGGCGCGTCGGCGCCCTGGGTGGCCAGCACACGGTTGATCAGCGCGACCATGCTGACGGCGCAAAGGCCCGCGGCAAGACTGGCCCCGGCGGCCAGGACGATGGTCAGCCGCAGTTTGCGCGGCAACGAAGCAATGAGCGACATGCGGGAAGGGGATCGGATCGACACTGTCTGGAAGACGGGTGGCGACGGCCGAAAGTTAGGGCCCGGGCAGGGGTAAATTTCGCGGCGGGCTATCCGTCTGCTGTGGAAAGCGGTGCGCCATGTTTCCTCCGCTCTCCCGCACGCGGGAAAGGGGCCGGGAGTAAAGGCCAGCGCCTCCAGCACCGCCACGCTCAAGCCCAACCCATGCTTCCCTTCCTGGCCCCTTATTTTCCCGGCCCGCTGCGCCCCTTCGCCGACCGTCTGTGCCTGGCGGGGCCGGCTGACGCCGTGCCGCAGCCGTGGGTCACCGAGGCGCTGGCACGCGTCGCGCAGGCGCTGGGCTGCGCCGATCGCCGCCCGCTGGCGGCTGCGTGGTTCCGCGACTACACGAAGGCTGTGCTGCCGGGCGCGCTGGTGGCGGCGGCCGTGTATCGGCGGTGCCTGCCGTTCGACCGGGCGTCGCTGCAGCTCGCGGCAAACGGGTATCTCGGCCGCCTGAACCTGCCCGACGATGGCGAGCAGGCGCCAGCCGGTACCCCGTTGCCGGCCTTGCTGTCACCGCTGGTCCATGTGGAAATGCCGAAGGTCGTCGCGGCGCTGGCCGCGGCTGCCAGGGTGCCCGAGCGATTGCTCTGGTGCACCGGCGGCGTCGCCGCAACCGGCATCGCGCGCCAGGTGGCGGCCCATCCGGCGCTGTCCGCCGGAGCAAGGGATGAAGTGCTGGCGTGGATCGGCCACGCGGTGTCCGCCGACGGCCTCGCCAATCCGTTGCATGGCGCGTTCCGCCCCGGCGCGGAGCCCGGTGTGCCGGGCGTGGCGCCGGTGCGGCGCATCTGCTGCCTCAGCTACCGGCTGCCGGCGGAAGGCCACTGCGGCACGTGTCCGCGCGTGGCGGTCAGTCCTGCACGTCCCGCGCGCGCCATTGGCGCCACAGCCACCACGCCGTGACGGCCACGGGCACGCCAAGCCCGACCCAGCACAGCGCGTCCCACGCGCCATCGCCAAAGATGCCGGCGGCCAGCCCTGCCAGCGACAGCGCGCCCAGCAGCCCCGGCATCGGCCACGTATCGTCCATCAGCTTCATGCCTGGTCTCCCGACAACTGCGGTGGCAGCGGCGCGCGCGCGTCCTCGCGGCTGCGGCGCGGGCGCTTGAGCCAGAAGATGAAGCCGGTGACCGTCGCGCCGGCCGTGATGACGGTCAGCAGCGCCCACAGGATCTGCAACGGCCGGCCCGCATAGTCGCCAAAGTGGAACGGCGCCGACAGCAGCAGCACCTGCAGGTACCACGGCATGCCGCGCACGGCGGCCACGCTGCCGTCCCCTGCATCGACCAGCACGATGGCATAGACGCGCTTCTGCAGCTCGGTATGGCCGCGCAGCACCACGCCGTAGTGGCGGCCGGTCGAGAATTCGGTATTGGGATAGAACACGAAGGCCGGGTCCTTGCCCGGCACTTCGCGGTGCGCCTGCTCCAGCGCGCGGTCCACCGGCACGAACGTGGCCGGCGTGGGGCCGGGCAGCGTGGCGATCAGGTGCTGGAGCTCGGTCTTCTGCCACACGCCGATGATCAGCGGCGAGAACGACAGGAAGGTGCCCGTCAGCCCCACCACCAGCGCCCAGACCATCACGACGATGCCGAACAGGTTGTGCAGGTCGGCCTGCACGATCCGCACCGGCTTGCCGAACCGCACCAGCCCGAACGCCAGCTTGCGCATGAATGGCCCGTAGACCACCAGCCCGCTGATCAGGCTCAGCACGAACAGCACGCCGATGAAGCCGATGAAGAACTGCCCGGGCAGCCCCAGGAACAGGTTCAGGTGTAGCTTCAGGATGAAGCCGCTGAACGTCTCGCCCGGCGGACCCGGCTTGCGCGTGGCGCCCGTGGCCGCGTCGAACTGCGTGGTCGTGCCGTTGCGCAGCTTCGGCTCTCCGGGCGGGCCCACGCGCACGCCCACGGCATCGGCATCGTCGTCGGCAAACGATATCGACTTGGCCACCTGGCCCGGATGCGCGGCCTGTGCGGCATCGACCAGCGACTGCAGCGGCGGACGCTGCGCCGGCACGGCCACGGTGCGCTCGGCGGCCACCAGGCCGTGGTGCTCCTGGCCCAGCAGGGCGTCGATGTCCTCGTGGAAGATCAGCAGCAGCCCGGTCACGCACAGCACCAGCAGGTTCAGCGTGCACAGCAGGCTGGTCCAGCGGTGGATGGCATACCAGATGCGCAGGGTGGGGGCTTTCATGTGGGCTCCTGAGCGGCGCGGCCCCGCCGCCGGCAGGTACCGGAGGCGGGACCGTTCAGGCCGGTGACGCGCAGCTTACCAGCGGTAGCTGGCCGTGCCGATGATGGTGCGGCGGCGGCCGTAGTAGCAGTTGGTCGCGCTGTCGCAGGCCGCCACGTACGTCTTGTCGAACAGGTTGTTGATGTTCAGGCGCAACGTGTAGTGCTTGGCAAACGAGTAGCTGGCGGCCAGGTCGAACAGCGTGAACGCGGGCACCTCGGTCACGTTGGTCTGGTCGTAGGTCTTGCTGACGTAGCGCACGCCGCCGCCCAGCCACACGCCCTGCAGGAAGCCGAAGTTGCTGCCCAGGCGGTAGTCGGCCCACAGCGACGCCATGTGCTTCGGAATGTACTGCGGCGTCTTGCCCGCGTTCGGCGCGCTCGGGCCGGCCGCGGTGACTTCCGCGTCGGTGTACGTGTACGACGCCAGCACGTTCAGGTTCGGCGTGACGGCCCAGGTGCCTTCCAGCTCCACGCCGCGCGAGCGTACTTCGCCAATCTGCGAGAACTGGCCCGACACCGGCGACGTGGTCAGCACGTTTTCCTGCGTCAGGTTGAACAGCGACAACTGCGCAAAGCTGCGGCTGCCGGCGGGCTGGAACTTCAGGCCGGCCTCGTACTGCTTGCCGGTGGTGGGCTTGGGCGTGCCGCCGCCGAACAGCGTGGTGGCGCCGGTGGGCTCGAACGACGTCGAGTACGAGAAGTACGGCGACAGCCCGTATGGGCCCTCCCACAGCACGCCAGCCCGGCCGGTGAATTTGCCGTCGTTGGTGCCGGTGTTGGCCACGGCGCCCGTTGCCAGCGTCTTGGTATCGGTATCGACACGCGCCTTGTCGTAGCGGCCGGCGGCCTGGAAGACAAAGCGGTCCGCCACGCGCAGCATGTCCTGCAGGTAGAAGCCGATCTGGCTGCGGCGCACGTCGCTGTCGGTCTGGTAGGCCGTGCGCACGAAGTTGCCGTACTGCGGGTTGAAGATGTTCAGCGGCGGCTCGGTGGTGGCGGTGGGGATGCCGGAGGCCGGCGTCACGGCGGTCTGGCCCAGCAGCCGGTCGAAGTGCGACCACGAGTAGTCCACGCCGGCCAGGATCGTGTGGTCGAAGATGCCGTGCTTGACCTTGACCTGCGCCTGGTTGTCCACCGTGAACACGTCGAACGATTCGCTCGAACGCAGGCCCAGGCGGCGCAGCAGGTACGGGCCGTTCGGCGGGTTCGCCACCAGGCCGCTGTTGCTGCCGATGTTCTCGTAGCTGGCGTACTGGTGCGCGTAGCGCAGGTTCTGGCGCAGCGTCAGCGTGTCGTTGACGCGGTGCGAGAACTCGTAGCCCGCCACGTACTGCTCGCGCTTGAAGCGGTCAAAGCCGGGCTCGCCGGTGAACAGGCTGGTCGGGATCTTCGACCCGTTGGCCAGCGGCGTGATGGTGCCCAGCGCGGGCAGGAAGTTGGCGCTGTTGCCGGCGTCGTCGTGCAGGACCTGCGTGTAGAACGTGAAGTTCGTATCGGCGGTTGGGCGCCACGTGATCTGCGGCGCGATGAAGAAGCGGTTGTCGTCGGCGTGGTCGGTCTGGGTGCCGCTGTCGCGCGCCAGCGCGGTCACGCGGTAGAGCACCTTGCCGTCCTGGTCCAGCGCGCCGGTGAAGTCGCCCGAGACTTCCTTGCGGTTGTAGTTGCCGAAGCTCAGGTTGATCTCGTTGGACGACTCGGCCTGCGGACGCTTGCTGACCTGGTTCACCAGCCCGCCCGGCGACGTCTGGCCGTACAGCACCGACGACGGCCCGCGCACGATATCCACGCGCTCCAGGCTGTACGGGTCGATGTCCCAGTAGGCGTAGCCGCCGGACCACGGCAGCTTCAGGCCGTCCAGGTACTGGCCGTTCTGCGCGGCGTTGAAGCCGCGGATGTAGAACGTGCCGCGCCGCGTGTCGACGATCGGCTGCGTGCGCACGCCGGCGCTGTAGCGCAGCGATTCCTCAACCGTGGTCGAGCCCTGGCTGCGGATCTGGTCCGCCGTGATCACGCTGATCGACTGCGGCGTGTCCTCGATCGGCACGTCGGACTTTGTGCCCGAGGTCGACTTCTTGCCCGCCGGCCCGTAGTTCTCGGCCACGGTGTCGGCGCGTACGCTGACCGTGGGCAGCGTGGTCTCGCTGCCCGTGGCCGGTGCGCTGGTCTGCGCGTACGCGGCCTGCACCGATACGGCCAATGCCAGCGCGGTCAGCGCGAACGGTTGACGGCTCCCCTGGGTCTGGCTCGACCCACCGCTTCTACCCCTTTTCATATTTCTCCTGATTTCTGCAGTTTTTCTGATGGCGCGCACATTCTAAATACAAATCATTCGCATTTCTATTGCGAGGCGATTGCGGAATACCTACGTCGGGAGGGTTGCGGCACGGCGGTCTGCTACGTCGGCGGCGGACCCTGTCGTGCCACGCGCCGGCGCGGGGGCATCGAGCCAGCGGGCAAGATCGGCCAGCAGCCGGGGATCCCGGACGATGGCGTGGTGGTCCACGCCGTCCAGCACGGCCTGGCCGGCCGGCTCGCCAGCCCGTTGCGCCAGCCGTGCAATGGCATCGTCACGACCCGTGCGCCACCACACAAACCGTGGCGCCTGTACGACAGGTACGGCCGCCTCCGCCGATACCAGCGCGCCAAGCCGATGCGCGGCGACGAACATCTGGGCCAGTTCGTCGGCGCCGGGCACCCCCTGCGTCGACGCCACCAGTGGCACCAGCAGTGCGGCCACGCCAGCCACATCGGGCGCGGCGGCCGCCGGCGTGGAGATCGCCAGCGGCGCACTGCCGGGCAGCAGGCGCGCGGCGAACGCCTGCAACGCGGCGGGCCAGCCCGGTGCCTGGGTATCGTCCGCTGGCGCGGCCTCGGGCACGAACGGGTCCACCAGGCCCAGCCATTCCACTGTCTGCCCCTGCTGTTCGAGCTCGCGGGCCATCCACGTGGCCAGCGTGGCGCCGACCGACCAGCCGAGCAGGCGATACGGCCCCTGCGGCTGCGCGGCGCGCCATTCGCGCACGTAGTCGGCCGCCAGTGCGGCCAGCGACGTGTCGCGCCACGCTGGATCGCCCACCGCGCGCGACTGGAAGCCGTAGACGGTGCAGTGGCGCCCCAGCGCGGCGGCGATGGCGTCGTAGTCGAACAGCGTGCCGAGCGCCGCGTGGACCACCGCCACCGGCGGCAGCGCGCCGGCGGCCGGCCCCTGCACCAGCACGCGCAGCGCCGTCGGCGCGGACGGTGCCTCGGCCTGCCCGTCGGGCAGCAACTGGCCGATGGTGGGCGTACGCATCAGGTCGCGCAGCTTCAGGTCGATGCCAAGCGTCTTGTTGGCCCGCACCCGCGAAATCACCTTCAGGCTCAGCAGCGAATCGCCGCCCAGCGTGAAGAAGTTGTCGTCCAGCCCCACGCGCGCCACGCCCAGCACGTCTTGCCAGACCTGCGCCAGCCAGCGCTGGGCCTCGGTGCGCGGCGCAACGAACTGGTCGGTCGTCACGGCCTCGGGCGCGGGCAGCGCGCGGCGGTCGAGCTTGCCGTTCGGCGTCATCGGCAGAGCATCGAGTACGACGAACGCGGCCGGCACCATGTAGTCGGGCAGTTCGGCAGCCAGCGCGGCGCGGATTGCTTCGACGTCGATGCGCGCACCGTCGGCGGCGACGACATAGGCCGCCAGCCGCGCACCGGAAGGGCCATCGACAGCCAGCACTGCCGCATGGGCGACGCCAGCCTGCGCGACAATCCGCGCCTCGATCTCGCCCGGCTCGATCCGGAAACCGCGGATCTTGAGCTGCTGGTCGATCCGACCCAGGTATTCAAGCTGCCCGTCGGGCAGCCAGCGAGCAAGGTCACCGGTGCGATAGAGCCGCGCGCCATCCTCGGCAAACGGGTCCGGCACGAAGCGCTCGGCCGTCATCGCCGCGCGGTTCAGGTAGCCGCGCGCCAGCCCTTCGCCGCCGATATACAACTCCCCGGCCACGCCGGGCGGCACGAGGTTCAGTTCGGCATCGAGCAGGTAGCAGCGGCGGTCGCCCACGGGGCGGCCAATCGGCGTATACGTACCGGTGAAGTCGGCCGCGTCGGCCCGGACCTTCCACACCATCGGCGTGACCACGGTCTCGGTCGGGCCGTAGCCGTTGATATAGGTCCGGGCACCCAGCGCCCGGCGCGCCTGCGCAAAGGCGCCACGTGGCATCGCCTCGCCGCCGAACGAGTAGAGCGCCACCGGCGGATGCTCGCCGCGTTGCTCGCAATGCTCGGCCAACTGGCGCAGGTAGGCCGGCGGAAAACCGGCGTTGGTCACGCCGTGGCGAGCCATGGCCTCGGCGGTCTGCTCGGGCGTCCAGAGCGTGTCATCGCGCAGCACCAGCGAGCCGCCGCAGGCCAGCGCGCAGAGCCAGCGCTCGTGGGCGCCATCGAACGCGAACGACAGGAAGTGCAGCTCGCGCGAGGCGGGCGTCATCTCGTAAAGCTCGATGGTCGCCGCCACATGCATCGCCAGCGGCCCGTGCGACACGCACACGCCCTTGGGCCGCCCCGTGGAGCCCGACGTGTAGATCACGTAGGCCAACTGGTCCGGATGGACGGCGACCTCGCCCAGCGGCGTCACATCGGCACTGACCATGTCGAGCGTCAGCACGGGCAGCGCGGCCGGGGCTGGCAGCACGTCGAGCAGCGCCGGCTCCGTCACCAGCAGCCGGATCTGGCTGTCGTCGAACAGATAGGCCAGCCGGTCCTTCGGATAGCTCGGGTCGAACGGTACGTATGCCGCCCCGGCGCGCATCACGGCCAGCAGCGCGACGATGATGTCGGGCGAGCGGGACAGCGCGATGCCGACGCGATCCTCGGCGCCGATGCCGCGCGCACGCAGCGTGGCCGCCAGCCGGTCGGCGCGGGCCAGCAGATCGCCGTAGCGCAGCGATTGCTCGCCGCTGATCACGGCGATGGCCTCGGGCTGCGCGGCGGCATGGCGGGCGATATGGGCGTGGACGGGCAGGCAGTCGCCGGCCGGCGCGATGCCGTGGCCGATCTGCTTCAACGCGCCCAGCGCGTCCGGCGTCAGCAGGCTCCAGCGGCCCACCGTGCCGGCCGTGTCGATGCCGGCCAGCAGCGCCATCATCTGCGCGCCCAGCCGTTCCACCTGCGCCGCGTCGAACGCGCGCCGCATGTACGTGAAGCTCAGCCGCAGCGTCTGCCGCAGGCTCACCTCGACGTCCATCTCGTACTCGGTCAGGCCCGTGCTGCCCTGGGTCTCCAGCCGCAGCCCGCTGCGCGTGGCTGACGCCAGCGCGTCTTCCAGCGGAAAGTTCTCGAACACCAGGATGCTGTCGAACAGCCGCTGCCCGGCCTGGCCGCCCCAGCGCTGGATGTCGGACAGCGGCGTGTGGCCGTGCTCGCGCGCCGCCACGTTGAACGCCTGCAGCTGCCGCAGCCACTCGCCGATATCGTGCTCGGCGCGCGGCGTGGCGATGACCGGCAGCGTGTTGATGAACAGCCCCAGCATCTGCTGCGCGCCCGGCACGTCGGCCGGACGGCCCGCCACGGTGGCGCCGAACGCCACGCGCCGTTGGCCCGTGTAGCGCTGCAACAGCAGCAGCCACGCGGCCTGCACCACGGTGTTCAGCGTCACCTTGTGCGCGCGGGCGAAGGCGGCCAGCCGGTCGGTCATCGGCTGGCTGCACGCCTGCTGCAACAGGCCGTAGCCCTGGCCCGACGCGGGCGCCTGCACGGTCTCCGCCAGCCGCGTCGGCGTGTCGAAGCCTTCCAGCGCGCCGGCCCAGAACGTCCGTGCCGCATCGGCATCGCGCGTCTGAAGCCAGCCGATGTAGTCGGCAAAGCGGCCCGCCGGTGCGCTCACCGGCTCGCCGGCATAGCGCTGCAGCACTTCGCCCAGCAGTTGCGACGTGCTCCAGCCATCGACCAGCAGGTGGTGGACCGTCCAGACCAGATGATGGGGGGCGGCACCGGTGCGCACCAGCGCCAGCCGCATCAGCGGCGGCTGTTCGAGGTCGAAGCCCCGTGCCAGTTCGTCGGCCGCCAGGGCGTCCAGCGCGGCCGCGTGGTCGTCGCGGCCCGACCAGTCATGCTCGGCAATCGGCAGGGCCACGTCGTGCGCCACCCATTGCAGCGGCTGCTCGCCGCGCGGGACAAAGCCCGTGCGCAGCGTGTCGTGGCAGGCCAGCGTGTCTTGCCACGCCCGCGCAAAGCGGGCCGGGTCCAGCCCGTCGATATCGACGCGCAACTGGTTGATGTAGGCATGGCCGGCATCGGCCCGCGCCACGCTGTGGTACAGCATGCCGGCCTGCATCGGCGACAGCGGATAGATGTCCTGCACGCGCGCGGCGTCCAGGCCCAGGCTGTCCAGTTGCGGCTGCGACAGCCGCGCCAGCGGAAAATCGCCGCTGCGCAGCGCGTCGCGGCGCCGGGGCGCCTGCGGGGCGGCTGCCGCTGACTCGGCCATCATGGTCGCGGCCGCAGCCACCACGGCCAGCGTCTGGCCCTCGAACAGGTGCTTCGGCGTCAGGTGCCAGCCCAGCGCCCGCATCCGGGCCACGATCTGCAGGCTCAGGATCGAATCGCCGCCCAGTTCGAAGAAGTTGTCGGCCCGGCCCACGCGCGCCACCTTCAGCACGTCGCGCCAGACTCCGGCCAGCGTTTCCTCGATCCCGGCCTGCGGCGCCTCGTAGGCGGCCGTGCCCGTAAAGTCGGGCGACGGCAGCGCGCGGCGGTCCAGCTTGCCATTTGGCGTTACCGGCATGCGGTCCAGCACGACCACCGCGCCCGGCACCATGTAGTCCGGCAGCGCCTGCGCCAGCCACTGGCGCAGCGTGTCGGCCTGCGCCGTGGCACCCGCGGCCGGCACCACGTAGGCCACCAGCCGCGCCGGGCCGTCCTGCGTCTGCGCGATCACCACGGCCTCGCGCACGCTGTCGTGCGCCAGCAGCCGCGCCTCGATCTCGCCCAGTTCGATGCGCAGCCCGCGAATCTTCACCTGATGGTCCAGGCGGCCCAGATACTCGATCTGCCCGCCGGCCAGCCGCCGCGCGAGGTCGCCGGTGCGATAGAGCCGCTCGCCGTGCGAGCCGTGCGGATCGGCCACAAAGCGCTCGGCCGTCAGCGCCGCGCGGCCCAGATAGCCGCGCGCCAGCCCGGCGCCGCCAAGATAGAGTTCGCCGGCCACGCCATCGGGCACCGGTTGCAGCGCCGCGTCCAGCACGTGGGCGCTGACGTTGGCAATCGGGTGGCCGATCGGCACCACGTGGCCGTGGTCGGTGCGGCAGGTCCAGTGCGTGACGTCGATGGCCGCCTCGGTGGGGCCGTACAGGTTGTGCAGCCCCGCGTGCGGCAGCAGCGCCAGCGTGCGGCGCGCCAGGTCGGCGGGCAACGCCTCGCCGCTGCAGACGATATGACGCAGCGTGCCGCAGGCGTCCGCGACGGCCGCATCGGCGACGAACGCCTGCAGCATCGACGGCACGAAGTGCAGCGTCGTGACCCGATGCTGCGCGATCAGCGCGGCAATGCGCTGCGGATCGCGGTGATCGCCCGGCGCGGCCAGCGCCAGCCGCGCGCCGGTCATCAGCGGCCAGAAGAACTCCCAGACCGACACGTCAAAGCTGAACGGCGTCTTCTGCAGCACGGTGTCGGCGCCATCGAGCCGGTATTGCCGCTGCATCCACCAGAGCCGGTTGAACAGCGCGCCGTGGCGGTTGGCGGCACCCTTGGGCCGACCTGTCGACCCCGACGTGTAGATGATGTAGGCCAGATGCTCGGGCGACAGCGGCGGCGCGGGATTGCCCGCGTCGCCATCGTCGTGCCCGGCCGCCGCGCGCAGGTCAAGCGGCGTGATCGCGTGCGATAGCGGCGGCATTGCGTCCGGCCGTTGCACCAGCACCAGCGCCACGCCGCTGTCCTCGATCATGTAGCGCAGGCGGTCGGCCGGGTAGTCGGGATCGAACGGCACGTAGGCGCCGCCGGCCTTCAGGATGGCCAGCAGCGCCACCACCATCTCGAACGAGCGCTCGGCCAGCACGCCCACAGGCACGTCCGGCCCCACGCCGCGCGCGATCAGCCGGTGCGCCAGTGCGTTGGCGCGGCGGTTCAGCGCGCCGAAGGTCAGCGACTGGTCGCCCAGGCACAGCGCGATGGCGTCGGGCTGCGCGTCGGCGTGGGCTTCGAACAGGCGATGCACGGGCTGGCTGGGCGGATACGGCTCGGCCACGGCGCCTTGCCCCAGCGCGGCACGCGCATCGGCCGGCGCCAGCAGGCCGAGGCCCGCCAGCGGGCGCGCGGCGTCGGCGGCCATCTGGCGCAGCACCGCGAACAGGCTGGCGGCCAGTTGCCGCGCATGGTCCTCGGCCAGCAGCGCGCGGTCGAAGCGGCAGGTCAGGTGCAGCGGATCGGCCTGGTTCTGCGCGAACAGCAGCGTCAGCGGGTAGTTGGTCTCGGCAAGGTTGCGCACGCCCGAGAACGCCAGCCCGCCCGGCGTGCGGCGCAGCGCGGCATCCACGGGGTAGTTCTCGAACACGACGATCGAGTCGAACAGCGCCTGCCCGCCGTGGCCGGCCCAGCGCTGGATATCGTAGAGCGGCGTGTGCTCGTGCTCGCGGATGGCAAGGTTGCGCGCCTGCACCTCGCGCAGCCAGTCGCCCACGGTCATGGCGGCTTGCGGCGCGGCCACCACGGGCAGCGTGTTGATGAACAGCCCGAGCATCTGCTGCGCGGCCGGCAGGTCGGCCGGGCGCCCGGCCACCGTGGCGCCAAACGCCACGCACGGCTGGTTCGTGCAGCGTTGCAGCACCAGCAGCCACGCGGCCTGCACCAGCGTGTTCAGCGTCACCTTCTGCGCGCGGGCAAAGCTGGCCAGCGCGGCGGTTTCGGCGGCATCGAGCTGGTGATGGTGCTCGCCCTGGCCCTGGCCGCTTTCCGGCGCCGGCAGCGCGGCCAGCAGCCGGGTCGGGGCGTCCAGCGGCGCAAGCTGTTGTTGCCAGAACGCCCGGCTGGCGTCGGCATCGCGCGACTGGAGCCAGCCGATGTAGTCGCCAAAGCGGCCCGCCGTGGCGGGCAGCGCCTCGCCGGCGTAGTGGCGCAGCACCTCGCCGAGTAGCTGGGCCGTGCTCCAGCCATCCAGCAGCAGGTGGTGGACGGTCCAGACCAGATGGTGCTGGTCCGGCCCGGTGCGCAGCAGCGCCACGCGCATCAGCGGCGGCCGGGCAAGGTCGAAGCCCATGGCGCGCTCGCTGGCGGCAAAGGCGTCGATCTCGGCCGCGTCGCGCCCGGTCCAGTCTTCGATCCGCACCGGCAGCGCCACGTCGCGGGCCACCCACTGCAGCGGCTGGCCGGCGCGATGAAGAAAGCCGCAGCGCAGGCTGTCATGGCGCGCCAGCGCGGCCTGCCACGCGGCCGTGAAGCGCGCCGGATCGACACCGGTCACGTCCACGCGCAACTGGTTGGTATAGGCGCTGCCGTGCTCGCCGAACACGCTGTGGAACAGCATGCCGGCCTGCATCGGCGACAGCGGATACAGGTCGGCCGTGGCGGCCGGGTCCAGCGCCAGCGCGTCCAGCCCGGCCTGCGACAGCCGCGCCAGCGGGAAGTCGGACGGCGTCAGCCCGACGGCGCCCGACGTGCAGTGGTTGACCACGTCCTCCAGCGCCACGCGCAGGCTGGCAGCCAGCGTGTCGATGGCGGAGGCATCGTAGCGGCCACGCGCATAGGCCAGCGACAGCCGCAGTTGGCCATCCTGCACCTGCCCGCTGACGGCCAGCGGGTGCGATAGCGGCGTGGCGGCGTCCTGGTTGGCGCCGGTGGCACCGGCCGCGCGCTGCCACGGAGCGTCGCCCGCCAGCGTGGCATCGACCTGGCCCAGGTAGTTGAAGACGACCTCCGGCCGCGGCACGGCGGCCAGGGCCTGCTGCTGTGCGGGCGTGCCAAAGCGGCGCAGCAGGCCGTAACCGATACCTTCGCCCGGCACCGCGCGCAGTTGCTCCTTCACGGCGCGGATGGCGTGGCCCACGTCGCCGCTGGCATCCAGCGCCACCGGGAACACGGTCGTGAACCAGCCGACCGTACGGCTCAGGTCGATGGCGTCATCGACGCCGGCCGCGCGGCCATGGCTTTCCAGATCGATCAGCACCTGCGCGCGTTGCGTCCAGCCCGACAGCGCGCGGGCCAGCGCGGTCAGCAGCAGGTCGTTGACGCGCGTGCGGTAGGCGGCCGGCGCGCGTTGCAGCAGCGCCTGCGTCAGGTCGGCCGGCAGGGTCAGGTGGACGTGCGCGCGCGCTGCCATCGTGCACGGCGCGTTGGCATCGACGGTCGGCAGCGTGGCGTCGAGACCAGCCAGCGCCTGCCAGTGCGGCAACTCGTCGGCCCGGCGCGCAGCGTGGTCGCGCAGCGCCAGCGCCCAGCGCTGGTACGACGCGGTGCGTGGCGGCAGCGCGGGCGTGTCGCCTTGCAGGCGCTGGCGATAGGCCGCCAGCAGGTCTTCCACAAGCACGCGCCACGACACGCCGTCGACAACAACGTGGTGAATCACCAGCAGCAGTTGCCACGCGCCACCGGTTTCCAGCGCCACGGCCCGCAGCAGCGGACCGTTGGCGATATCGAGGCTGCGCTGGGCCGCCTCGCAGTGCGCCAGCCGCCCGGCTTCGTCGTCGGCATGGCGCACCCACAGCAGATCGGCGCACGGCTCCGCGTCGGCATAGACCTGCTGCCAGCCGCTGCCATCAGGGGTGAAGCGCAGCCGCAGCGCGTCGTGATGGGCGACGATGTCGTCGAGGGCCCGGCGCAGCGCGTCGGTATCCAGGCCGTCGCGGCAGTCCAGCAGCACCGACTGGTTCCAGTGGTCGCGGCGCGGCATCGGCTGGGCGAAGAAGTCGGCCTGGATCGGCAGCAGCGGCACGGCGCCACGCGGCGCGGCATGGTCGTCGACAACGTCGGCGCCCACCGGCACCGCCACGGCGGCCAGTTCGGCCAGCGTCTGGCGCTCGAACAACTGGCGTGGCGTCAGCAGCCAGCCCGCCGCGCGGGCCCGCGCGACAATCTGCAGGCTCAGGATCGAATCGCCGCCCAGTTCGAAAAAGTTGTCGGCCCGGCCCACGCGCGGCACGCCCAGCACGGCCGCCCAGATGGCGGCCAGCGCGGTCTCGGCATCGCCCTCGGGTGCGACGAACGCCTGTGCGCTGTCGAACGTCGGCGCGGGCAGCGCGCGGCGGTCCAGCTTGCCGTTCGGCGTCATCGGCAGCGCGTCGAGCACGACGAATGCGGCCGGCACCATGTAGTCGGGCAGTTCGGCAGCCAGCGTGCTGCGGATTGCGTCGACGTCGATGCGCACCCCTTCGGCGGCGACGACATAGGCCGCCAGCCGCGCGCCGGAAGGGCCATCGACAGCCAGCACCGCCGCATTAGCGACGCCAGCCTGCGCGACAATCCGCGCCTCGATCTCGCCCGGCTCGATCCGGAAGCCCCGGATCTTGAGTTGCTGGTCGATCCGGCCCAGGTATTCGAGTTGCCCGTCCGGCAGCCAGCGGGCAAGGTCGCCGGTGCGATAGAGCCGTGAGCCATCCTCGGCAAACGGGTCCGGCACGAAGCGCTCGGCCGTCATCGCCGCGCGGTTCAGGTAGCCGCGCGCCAGCCCCTCGCCGCCGATATACAACTCCCCGGCCACGCCAGGCGGCACGAGATTCAGTTCGGCATCGAGCAGGTAGCAGCGGCGGTCGCCCACGGGACGGCCAATCGGTGCGTAGGTGCCGGTGAAGTCGGCCGCCTCGGCGCGGACCTTCCACACCATCGGCGTGACCACGGTCTCGGTCGGGCCGTAGCCGTTGATGTAGGTCTGGGCACCCAGCGCCCGGCGCGCCTGCGCAAAGGCGCCACGTGGCATCGCCTCGCCGCCGAACGAGTAGAGCGCCACCGGCGGATGCTCGCCGCGTTGCTCGCAATGCTCGGCCAGCTGGCGCAGGTAGGCCGGCGGAAAACCGGCGTTGGTCACGCCGTGTCGGGCCATGGCCTCGGCGGTCTGCTCGGGCGTCCAGAGCGTGTCATCGCGCAGCACCAGCGAGCCGCCGCAGGCCAGCGCGCAAAGCCAGCGCTCGTGGGCGCCATCGAACGCGAACGAGAGGAAGTGCAGTTCCCGGGACGCCGGGCTCATCTCGTAAAGCTCGATGGTCACCGCGACATGCATCGCCAGCGGCCCGTGCGACACGCACACGCCCTTGGGCCGCCCCGTGGAGCCCGACGTGTAGATCACGTAGGCCAACTGGTCCGGATGGACGACGACCTCGCCCAGCGGCGCCACATCGGCGCTGACCATGTCGAGCGTCAGCACGGGCAGCGCGGCCGGGGCTGGCAGCACGTCGAGCAGCGCCGGCTCCGTCACCAGCAGCCGGATCTGGCTGTCGTCGAACAGGTAGGCCAGCCGGTCCTTCGGATAGCTGGGATCAAAAGGCACATAGGCCGCCCCGGCGCGCATCACGGCCAGCAGCGCGACGATGATGTCGGGCGAGCGGGACAGCGCGATGCCGACGCGATCCTCGGCGCCGATGCCGCGCGCACGCAGCGTGGCCGCCAGCCGGTCGGCGCGGGCCAGCAGATCGCCGTAGCGCAGCGATTGCTCGCCGCAGATCACGGCGATGGCTTCAGGCTGCGCGGCGGCATGGCGGGCGATATGGGCGTGGACGGGCAGGCAGTCATCGGCCGGCGCGATGCCGTGGCCGATCTGCAGCAGTGCGTCGCGCTCGCTGCTGTCGAGCAGGTCCACGGCGCCGAGCGCCACGCACGGGTCATCGGCCAGTTGCCCCAGCAGCCGCAGGTAGTGGCGTGCCAGCCGCTGCACGGTGGCCGCGTCGAACAGTTCGCGCGCGTAGAGGAACGACGCGTGGATGCGGCCGGCCGAGTCTTCGCGCGTGTCGAGCGTCAGTTCCAGCGCCGTGCTGCGCTCGCCCACGGGGGCGCTTTCGAGTTCGAGGTCGGGCAGCGACACCCGCGCGGCGCGGTCGCCCCGCCGATGGTTGTGCACGACCTGGAACAGCGGGTGGTAGCTCATGCTGCGCGCCGGTTGCAGCGCATCCACCAGTTGCTCGAATGGCAGGTCCTGGTGCGCCTGCGCGCCCAGCACGGCCTGCCGGATGCCGTCCAGCAGCGCGGACAGCGGCTGGCGCCCGTCGATGCGGCCGCGCACGATCTGCGTGTTGACGAACAGGCCCACCACGCGCTCGGTCTCGATGCGGTTGCGGCCGGCCACCGGCACGCCGACGCAGATGTCGCCGCTGCCCGTGTAGCGGTGCAGCAGCGCGTGGAAGCCGGCCAGCAGCGCCATGAACAGCGTGCCGCCCTGGGCCTGTGCGCGCGTGCGCAGCCGGGCGGCCAGCGTGTCGGGCAGGTCGATCTCGCACCGGTCGGCCACGTACGCGGCGGCGGCCGGGCGTGGGCGGTCGGTCGGCAGCGCCAGTACGTCGGGTGCGCCGGCCAGCGTGTCGCACCACCACGCCAGCTGGCGCTCGCGTTCGCCGGCTTCGAGCCAGTTGCGTTGCCAGGCCGCGTAGTCGGCGTAGCCGATGGGCTGGGCCGGCAGCGCCAGCGCTTGGCCGGCGCGTTGCGCGCGGTATGCGGCGGCCAGTTCGTCGATCAGCAACTGCATCGACCGGCCATCGGAGACGATGTGATGCATCACCAGCACCAGCCGGTGGGCCTGCGTGCCCAGCTTCAGCAGGTGCACGCGCAGCAGCGGCGCGTGGCCGAGGTCGAACGGTGCCTCGGCAATGGCGGCGGCGCGGGCATCGGCGGCGGACGGGTCGGCCGACAGGTCGGTGACCGGTAGCGCGATCGTCACCGCCGGGCGCACCCGCTGCGTGACCTGGCCTTCGGCATCGGCCCCAAAGGCGGTGCGCAGCGCGTCGTGGCGCTGGGCCAGCACGGCAAAGGCGGCTTCCAGCGCGGGCACGTCCAGCGTGCCGCGCAGGTCGACGCTGCTGCTGATGTGATACGCGGCGCTGTCCGGCTCGAAGCGGTGCAGGAACCACTGCCGCTGCTGCGCGTACGACAGCGGCGCGTCATGCACGGCGCCGGCGTCGGGGCGCGGCAGCGCGGGAATCGGCAGTTGCGCGAATGCGATGCCTTGCTCGGCCATCTTGTCGAGGAAGGCGCGGCGCTGGGCCGGCGCCAGCGTGGCAAAGCGCGCGGCCAGACGCGCCGCGGTGTTGGCTTCGATCATTCAGACTGACTCCAGGGAATTGGCAAACGCTTCAAGCTCCAGCAGGGCGGCTTCGTCGGCATGGCGTTGCTGCAATGGCAGCGCGGCGGCCAGTTCGGCCAGCGTCGCCGCGCCGAACAGCAGCGCCAGCGGCGCGTCGATGCCGAGTTCGCCCTGGATGCGGGAGAGAAGCTGGACGGCCAGCAGCGAGTGGCCGCCCAGGGCAAAGAAGTTGTCATGGCGATGCACCACGGGCACGTGCAGCAGGTCTTGCCAGATGGCGGCCAGCCGGATCTCCACGTCGCCCTGCGGCGGCTCGCCGGCGGTGGCCAGCGGGGCATTGGCCGTGGGCAGCGCGCGGCGGTCCAGCTTGCCGTTGGCGGTCAGCGGCAGCGCATCGAGCAGCACGATGGCGGCCGGCACCATATGGCCCGGCAGCACGGCCGCCAGCGCGCGGCGCAGCGCGGCCGCATCGGGTTGCGCGCCGGCGTCGGGCACGGCATAGCCCACGAGTTGCACGCCGGTATCGGCGGATGCGGCGATGACGGCGGCCTGCCGGATGCCCGGCAGCGCGGCCAGTTGCGTGGCGATTTCGCCGGGCTCCACGCGGAAGCCGCGGATCTTGACCTGGTCGTCGATGCGGCCCAGGTACGCGAAGCGGCCGTCGGCATGGCGCCGCACGCGGTCGCCGGTGCGATACAGGCGCGCGCCGTCGGCCGCGAACGGGTCCGGCACGAAGCGGTCCGCCGTCAGTGCCGCGCGGCCCAGGTAGCCGCGCGCCAGGGCCGGGCCGCCCAGGTACAGCTCGCCGGCCACGCCATCGGGCAGCGGCTGCAAGTCGGCGTCCAGCACGTGCGCGACGGTGCCGGCCAGCGGCTGGCCCAGCGGCAGGCCGGCGCCGGGCCGGGGCGCGGTGCCGGCCACATGGACCAGCACGCCGACCGTGGTTTCGGTCGGCCCGTAGTGATTGACGAGCCGGCAGTCCGGCCGCGCCGCGTGGATGCGTGCGCGCAGCGCGGCGTCGGTGGCCTCGCCGCCGAGCACGAGCGTATGCGCGGGCAGCACGTCGGCCTCTGGCACGCCGGCCGCCGTCGCGCCATCGAGCAGCGCCCGCAGGTGGCTTGGCACGATCTTGAGCACGTCGACGCCATGGCCGGCCATGTCGCGCGCAAACGCCGCCGCGTCGAACACGCAGCGGCGCTCGGGCAGGTGCAGCGCGGCGCCGCTGGCCAGCGCGCCGAACAGCACGGTGTGGCCCAGGTCGGCGGCCGGCGTGGACACCATCGCCATGCGCAGGCCCGGCGGCAGCGCCAGTTCGGCCAGCACGCCATGCAGGTAGTGCGCCAGCGCGGCGTGCGAGATGCCCACGCCCTTGGGCCGGCCGGTGGAGCCGGACGTGTAGATCACGTAGGCCAGATGGCGCGGATCGAGGTCGACGGCCGGGTTGGCGGCGTCACCGTCGTACAGCGCCGGCGCCGTCAGGTCGATCACCGGCACGGCGCACGCGGCCGTCTGCGGCAGGCCGGCGTGGCGCGTCAGCAGCAGCGTCACGCGGCTGTCGTCGACCATGTAGGCCAGCCGGTCGGCCGGGTAGTCGGGATCGAACGGCACGTAGACGCCGCCGGCCTTGAGGATGGCTAGCAGTGCCACGACCATTTCCACCGAGCGCTCGGCCAGCACGCCCACGGGCACGTCGGGCCCGACGCCGCGCGCCAGCAACCGCGCGGCCAGCGCGTTGGCGCGACGGTTGAGTTCGCGGTAAGTCAGCGTCTGGCCGTCGGCGTTCAGTGAAACGGCGTCCGGCGTGGTGGCCGCGTGGGCCTCGAACCGGTAGTGGGCCAGCGGCTGCACCGGCACCGGCGCGGGCGGCGCGGCCACCGATGCCGGCGCCAGGCCGATCTGGCCCAGCGGACGCGCCGCATCGCGCGCCATGTCCCGCATCACGTGGTACAGGCTTTGCGCCAGCCGCTGCGCCTGCGCGTCATCGATCCGCGCGCGGTCGAAGCGGCAGGTCAGGCGCAGCACGTCGGTCTGCGCCAGCACCAGCGTCAGCGGATAGTTGGTCTCGGCGCGGTTGGTGACGTTGCCGAAGGCGAGCCCGCCCGGCGCGGTGCGCAGCGCGGCATCCACCGGGTAGTTCTCGAACACGACGATCGAGTCGAACAGCGCCTGCCCGCCGTGGCCGGCCCAGCGCTGGATGTCGTAGAGCGGGGTGTGCTCGTGCTCGCGCAGCGCCAGGTTCAGCGCCTGCACCTCGCGCAGCCAGTCGCCCACGGTCTGCTGCGCGCGTGGCGCGGCCACCACGGGCAGCGTGTTGATGAACAGGCCCAGCATCTGCTGCGCGGCGGGCAGGTCGGCCGGGCGCCCGGCCACGGTGGCGCCGAATGCCACGCCGTCCTGCCGCGTGGCGCGTTGCAGCACCAGCAGCCACGCGGCCTGCACCAGCGTGTTCAGCGTCACCTTCTGCGCGCGGGCAAGGCTGGCCAGCGCGGCGGTCTCGGCGGCATCGAGCAGATGGTGCTGCTCGGCATGGCCGGCCGCGTGGGCCGCCTGCGCCGGCAGCGCCGCCATCAGTTGCGTGGGCGATTCCAGCGGGCGCAGGCTGGCCTGCCAGAAAGCCTGGCTGGCCGTGGCATCGCGCGACTGGAGCCAGCCGATGTAGTCGGCAAAGCGGCTGCCCGACGCGGCCAGCGGCTCGCCGGCGTAGTGCCGCAGCACTTCGCCCAGCAGTTGCGCGGTGCTCCAGCCATCCAGCAGCAGGTGGTGGACGGTCCAGACCAGATGATGGCGAGCGGCGCCCGTGCGCAGCACCGCCAGCCGCATCAGCGGCGGGCGGTCCAGGTCGAAGCGCTGCGCGAGCTGGTCCTGCGCGAAGCGGTCGAGCGCGGCGGCGTCGCGGCTGGTCCAGTCCTCGGCCATGACGGGCAGCGCCACGTCCTTGGCCACCCATTGCAGCGGCTGGTCGCCGCGATGGAGAAAGCCGCTGCGCAGACTGTCGTGCCGCGCCAGCGCGGTGCGCCATGCGGCGACAAAGCGGTCGGCGTCCAGCCCGTTCACGTCCACCCGTAGCTGGTTCGTGTAGGCGCTGCCGGCGGGCGCGTACAGGCAGTGGAACAGCATGCCGGCCTGCATCGGCGAGAGCGGGTAGATGTCCTGCACCTGCGCGGCGGCCAGGCCCAGCGCGTCGAGCCCGGCCTGCGTCAGCCGCGCCAGCGGGAAGTCCGATGGCGACATGCCCTGCGCGCCCGAGGTGCAGTGCGCGATGACGGCGGCCAGCTCGGCGCGGATCGCGTCGGCCAGTTGTTCGATGGTGGCGCCGCGATGCCGCGTACGGCTGAACGCCAGCGTCAGGTGAAGCTGGCCGTCGAACACCTGCCCGCTGATCGACAGCGGATGCGACAGCGGCGCGGACGGGTCCTGCGCGGTGCCCGTGGCGCCCGACGAACGCCGCCACGGGGCGTCGTCGGCCAGCGTGGCGTCGAACTGGCCCAGATAGTTAAAGACCACCTGCGGGCGCGGCACGCCGGCCAGCGCCTGTTGCTGCGCGGGCGTGCCGAAGTGGCGCAGCAGGCCAAAGCCGATGCCTTCGCCGGGCACCGCGCGCAATTGCTCCTTGACGGCGCGGATGGCGTGGCCCAGGTCGCCGCTGGCGTCGAGCGCCACCGGGAACAGCGTGGTGCACCAGCCGACCGTGCGGCTCAGGTCGATGGCGTCGTCGACACCGGCCGCGCGGCCGTGGCTTTCCAGGTCGACCAGCACCTGCGGACGCCCGGCCCAGTTGCCCAGCGCGCGTGTCACGGCCGTCAGCAGCAGGTCGTTGACGCGCGTGCGGTAGGCGGCCGGCGCGCGTTGCAGCAGCGCCAGCGTCAGATCGGCGGGCAGCGTCAGCGTGACGTCGGCGCGGTCGGCGAGCGTCGAGCTTGCCGTGGCATCGTCGGCCGGCAGCGCGGCGTCGATGGCGGCCAGCGCCTGCCAGTGCGGCAGTTCGTCGGCCCGGCGCGCGGCGTGGTCGCGCAGCGCCAGCGCCCAGCGCTGGTATGACGCGGTGCGCGGCGGCAACTTTGGGGCCTCGCCTTGCAGGCGCTGGCGATAGGCCGCGAGCAGGTCTTCCACGAGCACGCGCCATGACACGCCATCGACGGCCAGGTGGTGGATGACGAGCAGCAACTGCCATGCGCCGCCGGTTTTCAGCGCCACGGCGCGCAGCAGCGGACCGTTGGCGATATCGAGGCTGCGCTGGGCCGCCTCGCAGTGTGCCAGCCGCCCGGATTCGTCATCGGCGTGGCGCACCCAGAGCAGGTCCGTGCAGGGCTCGGCGGCCGCATAGCGCTGCTGCCAAGCACCGTCGCGCTGCGCGAAGCGTAGCCGCAGTGCGTCGTGATGGGCCACGAGATCGCCCAGCGCCTGCGACAGCGTTGCCACGTCGGGTGCGGCGTGGCAGTCCAGCAGCACCGACTGGTTCCAGTGATGGCGATTGGCCAGCGGCAGCGCGAAGAAGTCGGCCTGGATCGGCAGCAGCGGCACGGCACCGGTTGGCGCGGCGTCGTCCACGGCCCCGGACGCGCGCGTGGCCACGGCGGCCAGTTCGGCCAGCGTCTGGCGCTCGAACAACTGGCGCGGCGTCAGCAGCCAGCCGGCCGCGCGGGCGCGCGCCACGATCTGCAGGCTCAGGATCGAATCGCCGCCCAGTTCGAAGAAGTTGTCGGCGCGGCCCACGCGCGGCAGGCCCAGCACCTCGGCCCAGATGGCGGCCAGCGCGGTTTCCGCGTCGCCTTCGGGCGCGACGAACGCCTGCGCGTTGTCGAAGGCCGGCGCGGGCAGCGCGCGACGGTCCAGCTTGCCGTTAGGCGTCAGGGGCAGCGCGTCGACCACCACGAACGCGGCCGGCACCATGTAATCCGGCAGTTCGTCGCCCAGCGCCGCGCGCAGCGCCGGCACGTCGGGCGTGCTGCCGGCCACCGGCACCACGTAGGCCACCAGCCGCGCACCGGACGGCCCGTCCACGGCCAGCACGGCGGCGTTGCCGATGCCGCCGTGCGCCATGATCCGCGCCTCGATTTCGCCCGGCTCGATCCGGAAGCCGCGAATCTTGACCTGCTGGTCGATGCGGCCCAGGTATTCGAGTTCGCCATCGGGCAGCCAGCGCGCAAGGTCGCCGGTGCGATAGAGTCGCGCGCCATCGGTGGCAAACGGGTCGGGGATAAAGCGCTCGGCGGTCAGGGCGGGGCGGTTCAGGTAGCCGCGCGCGAGGCCGTCGCCAGCGATATAGAGTTCACCGGCCACGCCGGGCGGCACCGGGTTCAGGCCCGGATCGAGCACGCGCACGCCCAGGTCTGGAATGCGGGCGCCGATGGGGCTGCGCGCGCGGCTGTGCGGGTCCAGGTCGGCGCGCGTGATCGGCCGGTATGTGACGTGCACCGTGGTCTCGGTGATGCCGTACATGTTGATCATGCGCGGCGACGCATCGCCGAAATGGTCGATCCACGGCTGCAGCGCCTGCGGGTCCAGCGCCTCGCCGCCGAAGATCACGTGGCGCAGCGCCAGTGGTGCGCCATAGAGCTCGGGCTGGGCCAGCAGCGCGCGGAACGCCGACGGCGTCTGGTTCAGCACGGTCACGCGGGCCTGCCGCAGCAGCGCGATGAAGTCCTGCGGCGAGCGGCTCACGTGGAACGGCACGATCACGAGCTGGCCGCCATGGCACAGCGCGCCGAAGATCTCCCACACCGAGAAATCGAACGCGTAGGAGTGGAACAGCGTCCAGACATCGTCGGCGCCAAAGCCGAACCAGTGCTGCGTGGCCGCCAGCAGCCGCGACAGGTTGCCGTGCTGGAGCTGCGCGCCCTTGGGCCGGCCCGTGGAGCCCGAGGTATAGATCACGTAGGCCAGGTGGTCGGGCCGCACGTCGACGGTGGGCGCGTGGTCGGGCCAGCCGTCGTTGTCGTCGCCGTCGAGCAGCAGCACCGGCAGGCCGTCGCGTGCGGGCAGCAGGCCGCGCAGGCTGGCCTGCGTCAGCAGCGCGGCAATGCCGCTGTCCGCAAACAGGTAGGCCAGCCGCTCGGCCGGATAGGCGGGATCGAACGGCACGTAGGCGCCGCCGGCCTTCAGGATCGCCAGCATCGCGACGATCATCGCGGGCGAACGCTCCAGCGCGATGCCGACGCGCGACTCCGGCCCCACGCCAAGCGCGATCAGGCGATGGGCCAGCCGGTTGGCGCGGCGGTCCAGTTCGCCGTAGGTCATCGTGGTGTCGCCGTAGCGCAGCGCGATGGCGTCCGGGCGCTGCGTCGCGTGGCGCGCGATCTGCCGATGGGCAGGCTCGGGGTCGGCCACGCGCTGCGCGGGCCGGCCTGCGGCGCGCTGATGCGCCAGCGCGGCGGCGTCGTCGGCAGCCTCGCCATCGAGCAGCGGCGTGGCCGTGAGCGGCAGGTCGGGATTGGCCAGCAGCCCGGACAACTGCGTGACGTAGTGCCGCAGCAGGCGCTGCGCGGTGGCGGCGTCGAACAGCGCGGTGTCGTATTCGAGATGGAGCGTGGTGGCGTCGGGCGCCTGTTCGACGTCGAGAATCAGGTCGAACTTGGCGCCGGTCGCGCGGGCCTCGACGGCCTCGGTGCGCAGGCCCGGCAGCGCCAGCGGGGCGGCGCCGGCCGTATTGCGCAGGTTGAACATGACCTGGAACAGCGGCGTGCGGCCGGCGTCGCGCGGTACCTGCATGCCGTCGAGCAGCACTTCGAACGGCAGCGCGGCGTGGCCCAGCGCGCCCAGCGCGTCGGCGCGCAGCGCCTCGCAGAGGCGGCGGCCGGTCATGTCCGGCAGCAGGCGCGAGCGGTAGACGTGCGTGTTGGCGAAGAAGCCGACCACGTCGTCAAAGCCGTCGCCGTCGCGGCCCGCGTGCGGCACGCCGACCGCGAAGTCGTCCTGCCCGGCGTAGCGGCCCAGCAGCGCCTGCCACGCGGCCAGCAGCGCCACGAACGGCGTGGCGCGCTGGGCGGCGCAGAACGTGCGCAGCGCACTGGCGATGGGCGCCGGCAGCGGCGTGCTGACGCGCCGCGCGATGTGTTCGGCCTCGGCGCCATGCGGCCGGTCGGTCGGCAGTTGCAGCGCGGGCACGTGGCTGCCCAGCAGCCGCTGCCACCAGTCGCGCTGGGCGTCGAGCGCGCCGCTGGCCAGTGCCGCACGCTGCTGTCGGGCGTGGGCGGCGAAGGTGGCGGCAGGTGCCGGCAGCGCGATGTCGTCGCCGGCCAGTGCCTGGGCGTAGGCGGCGGACAGGTCGCGCGCGATGACCGCGTTCGACACGGCGTCGGAGACGATGTGGTGCAGCGACAGCAGCAGCACGTGGTCGTCGGCGCCGCGCGCGAGCAGCGTGGCGCGCAGCAGCGGCGCCTGGGCGAGGTCGAACGGGCGTGCCGCTTCGGCGTCGATGCGGGCGTGCAGCGCGGCGTCACCGGCGGCCAGCGGCGCTTCGGCCAGCGCGAAGGCCGGCGCCGGCTCCACCACCTGCCGGGGCAGCGCGCCCGGCGCCTGCCCATCGGCCACGAAGCGCGTGCGCAGCGCGGGATGCCGGGCCAGCACGGCGCGCAGCGCGCGTTCCAGCGTGGCACGGTCCAGCGCGCCGCGCAGCACGAACGCGCGCGTCTGGTTGTAGGCGGTGCTGCCCGGCTCATACTGCAGCAGGAACCACAGCCGCTGCTGCGAGAACGACAGCGGCGCGTCCTGCGCGGCGTCAGTGGCGGGCGCCGGCGGGGTGTCGGCGTCCTGTTCGAGCAGCAGCGCCAGCAATGCGGCCTGCTCGGCGGAGGGCGAGGGCGTCATGAATTCGGGTCCTGATGGATGGCGTCAAGCAGTGGCGCTGGCGCGCAGCGCGGCGCGGGCTTCGGGCGACATGGCGGCTAGCTGGCGTTGCAGCCCGGCCAGCGTTTCCAGCGCGGTGGGGTCGGGGCTGGCGGCCTGCAGCGCGCTGGCCAGCGCGGCGGCGCTTGGCGCGTCGAACACCACGGCCGGCGCGATGTCGAGCTTCAGCAGCTTGCGCACGCGCGCCACGAGCTTGATGACCAGCAGCGAATGGCCGCCGGCTTCGAACAGGTCGTCGGTCACGCCAAGCTGACCGGAGCCCAGCAGGTCGCGCATCTGGTCCAGCAGCAGCGCTTCGAGCGCCGTTGCGGGCTCGCGCGCCGGTTCACCGGCTGCGGGCTGGGCCGCCACGGCGCCCTGGGCGAGCGCGCGGCGGTCCACCTTGCCGTTCGGCAGGCGCGGCAGCGCGTCGATGACGGACCATTGCGTCGGGATCATCGCGTCGGGCAGGCGCTCGGCCAGTGCCTGCTTCAGCGCGCCGCGCTGGGCGGCCGTGACCGGCTGCGCCGGGTCGGCCGGCACCAGCCACGCGGCCAGTTGCGTGGTGCCGTCCGCGGCGGCCAGCGGCAGCACCACGGCGTGGCGCACGCCCGGCAGCGCGGCCAGTACCTGCTCGATCTCGCCGCATTCGATGCGGAAGCCGCGCACCTTCACCTGGCTGTCGGCGCGGCCGACCAGTTCGATGCCGCCGTGCGGCAGGTAGCGCGCGAGGTCGCCACTGCGGTACAGGCGCTGGCCGGGATGCTCGGGATCGGACACGAAGGCGTCGGCGTGCGCGCCGCCGAGGTAGCCCGCGCAAAGCTGCGCGCCGCCAAGGTATAGCTCGCCGGTTTCGCCGGCCGTCGCCAGATGGCCCGCGGCGGTGCGGATTTCCGCCACGCCGTTGGCGAGCACGCGCGTCAGCGGCAGCGGCTGGCTGGACAGGTCGGCCACGGGGCCGGCGTCGTGGATCAGGATGCCCACCGTGGTTTCGGTCGGGCCGTAGTGGTTGCAGAGCCGCGCGCCGGGGGCCTGCGCGCGCAGGCGGGCCAGGAACGCAGGCGAGGCGGCCTCGCCGCCGATGACGATCACGGCGTCCGTCGGCAGCGGCAGGGGGTCGCCCGATGCGTCGAGCAGCGCATCGAGGTGCGACGGGACGATCTTCAGGCAGTCCACCCGCTCGCGCGCCAGGAAGGCGCCGAAGCTGGCCGCGTGCTGCATGTCGGCATCGTTTGCCACGCACAGGCAGGCGCCATGCCAGAGCGCGCCGAACAGCGTGGTATTGCCAAGGTCGGCCGCGACGGTCGATGTCAGCGCAAAGCGCCGGCAGGCATCGAGGCGCAGCGCGTGGCCCACGGCGGCGACGTAGTTCAGCAACTGGCCGTGCGTGATCGGCACGCCCTTGGGCGTGCCCGTGGAGCCCGACGTGTAGAGCACGTAGGCCGTGGCAGCAAGGTCAGGCAGCGGCAGCGCGGCGGGCGCGTCGGGTGCGGCCATCAGCGCGGCCATGTCGGCCGGTTCGATCAGGCACGTGGCGCCGGCATCGGCGGCAATCTGCGCGCGGCGCTGCGCGGGCCAGGCCGGATCGAGCGGCAGGTAGGCGGCGCCAGCGCGCATGACCGCCAGCAGCGCGATCACCAGTTCGCCCGAGCGCGGCAGCGCCAGCGCGGCTGGCTGGCCCGGACGCAGGCCCAGCGCCGGCAGCTGTGCGGCGATGGCGTCCACGCGCGCGGCCAGTTCGGCATAGGTCCACGTGCGGCCATCCGCCGACAGCGCGGCGGCCTGCGGACGTTCGGCGGCCCAGTGCGCCAGCCGTTGCGGCAGCGATGCGGTGCCGAAGTCCTGCGCCGGCGCGTGCAGCGCGGTGGCGCGGGCGTGGTCGGCGGCGGTGGCCAGCGGCAGCGCACCGACGGCGGTGTCGGGCTGCGCGCGCAGCGTGTGCAGCAGCGTGCGGTACTGGTCGAGCAGGCACGCCACGTCTTCAGCGCGGAAGCTGGCGTCATGGTGCAGCACCAACGTTTGCGGCTGGCCGCTGCCGTCCGTCTGGATTTCCAGCGCCAGCGTGGTGCCGGGCAGCAGCAGCGCGGGGCAGCCGATGTGCCAGCCGGCCACATGGGCCGGATCGGCGGCCGTCACGGCAAACACGTAGCGCGACGCGGCGGCGGTGGCGATGTCGGCCGGCGCGTGTTCGCGCCAGTCCATGTGCTGCTGGAGCTGCCCGCCGAACGCGGCGAGCCAGTCGGCAAAGGGCCGCGCCGGATCGGGCGCCACCGTGACCGGCAGCACCGACGTATAGCGGCCCACGGCGCCCGCCAGCGCCTCGAAGTCGTCGCGGCAGTCGTTGACCCAGCCGGCGCAGAACGGCGCGGCGGGATCGAGCCGGGCCAGCAGCAGCCACCATGCGGCCTGCAGCACGTGCGCGGGCGGCACGTGGAACGTGGCGGCCCAGCCGGCGATGGTGGCGGCCTCTTCGGCGCCGAGCGCGACGGAGATCGGTTGCAGCACGGTGGCGTCGCCGGGTTGCTGGCGCCACGGCAGGCGCGGCGCGTCGAGCGAAGCCAGACGGTCGCGTACCGCGTGCCAGTAGTCGCGGCCGGCGTCGATGTTTTCCTGCGCCAGTCCGGCGGTCCAGTCCAGATAGTCGGCGTACGACAGCGGCGGCGCGTCGGCCGGGGCGGCGTCGTTGGCATAGGCCAGCGCCAGTTCGCGCATCAGCGTGCGCAGGCTCGGGCCGTCGATGGCCAGCGCGTGGGCGGTCAGCGTCAGCGCGGTACGGGCGGGTGCGGGCGTGCGGACGTGGTAGCCCAGCGCGGGCAGGTCATTGCCGGCGCCAAAGTGCTGGCGCAGCCCGCGCAGGCCGTCGACGCGCCCGAAGGCCAGGCAGGTGGCCGGATGCCGCGCGGCCACGCCGGCCAGTGCGCGTTCCAGCCGGGCGATGTCGAGCGGGCCGTCGACCGTGGCGGTCAGCGTCACGGGCGTGCCGGCGTGCGCTTCCAGCGCGCGTTGCTCGCGGCCCAGCGGCTGGGCGTGGGCATCCAGCGTGGCGTACGGTTGGACGATGGCGTTCATGGCTCAGCCCTCCAGCGCGGCGGCGTCCTGACGGGCGGGCGCGGCGGCCAGCGGCGGCAGGTCGCGGCGTTCGAACATGTCGCCCATCGCCACCACGATCTTGCGCGGGCCCTCGAACGGATCGCGCGCGTGGGCGGCCAGCATGTTGTCGAGCATGGCCACGTCGCCCTGGCGCCAGTCGAAGCGCACGGCGCACGCCTCGTACAGCGCACCGAGCAGCGCCATCACGTCGTCGCCAATCGGGCTGCCGTCGCCGAACGTCACCTGGCGCGGCATGCGGTCGGCGCCGACGATCTCCAGCAGGTCGCGGCGCACTTCGGGGTCCAGGCAGGCCGTGTGGTGCAACTGCACCTGGTTGAAGAAGCTGCGCTCGCCGGTGACCGGGTGGGCGATCACGGCCGGGCAGCGCTCGCGCGTCTGGAGCGTGTCGGCATCTAGCCACGCGAAATCGGTGCCCGATGCACGCAGGCGGGCTTCCACCTCGGCGCGGTCGTCGGTCTTGAAGAAGTCGCGCCAGCTCACGTCGAGCTTGTCGTTGAACGTGCGTACGTAGCGCAGGCCCCTGGCCTCGAACTGGGCGGCCAGGTCGGCAGGCAGGCGGCGGTACATCTCGCGGCAGTCAACGATGGGCGTGGCGCCGCCCACCGGCGACGGCAGCTCGCAGAAGAACCACTGCTTGCGCGGCCAGCGCGACAGGTGCGCGCTTTCGTTGTGATAGAGGATCATCTCGCGCTCCGGGTACGGCGTGGAGCGGTAGGTGTTGCGGCCGCCTTCCTTCTTCGGCAGATCGCCGTAGGCGCCGTACAGGCCCGGCTCGATCGATTCGGCGAACGCCTCGAATTCCTGCGGCGTGCGCAGCCCGAAGCCGCGCAGCAGGATGCCGCCGTGGCGGCACAGCGTGGCCTCGATCTCGTCGCGATGGGCCAGCGCCCAGGCCACCGGGTCCAGGTCCGGCGAGGCCGGTTCGATCACGATCGGGAAGGTTTGCCCCGGCGACAGGAACGACGTGCGCACGGGCGCGCCGGCCGGTGCCGCGGCCGGCGGTTTGCTGGCGGGCTTGCCGAGCCTGGCGAGTTTGTCGAGTTTGTCGAGCTTGCTGGGACTGGACACTTGGGCGGTGGGCATGGCGGGCGTCTCGGAAACAGGGGCGCGAACGGCGTCGCGAACGGGATCGCACAGGCCGGCCGGCACGTCGAAGCCGGACAGCGCGCGTGCGGGGTTGGCCACGGCCTGCGCCAGCACGGCGCCGTAGGCGTCGGCCAGGCGCTGCACGGTGGCGCGCGGGAACAGGGCGGTGGCGTAGACCCATTCGGCACGCAGGCCGTCGGCGTGCGGGTCCAGGAACACCGCCAGGTCGAACTTGGCGGCATGCACGGGCGTGGGCAGGCGGCGGGCCTGCAGGCCATCGAACGCACGGGCGGCGGCCGGCGTGTTGTGCAGCACGAACAGCACCTGCACCAGCGGATGCCATGCGCGCTCGCGCGGCACGCCGGCGGCTTCGACGATGCGGTCGAACGGCAGCGACTGGTGGTCGAAGGCGGCCAGCGTCTGCGCGCGGATCTGCGCCAGCAGGTCGCCGAACGGCATGTCCGGGCGCGGCTGCGCGCGCAGCGGCAGCACGTTGACGAAGAAACCGATCAGCCCTTCCAGCTCGCGGCGTGTGCGGCCGGCCACGTCGATGCCGACGAGCTGGTCGCGGGCATCGCCCAGGCGATGCAGCAGCAGGTGGAACGCCGCCAGCAGCACCATGTAGCGCGTGGCGCCGTGGCGGTGCGCCAGCGCGTCGACCTGGGCCAGCAGCGCGGCGGGCAGCTCGGCGTGGCAGGCGGCGCCATCGGACGCGGCGACAGGCGGGCGGCGATGCGGCGTGGGCAGCGTGGGCAGCCGTGGCGCGCCGTCGAGCGCGGTGCGCCAGTAGTCGGCGTCGGCCTGGCTGCGCGGGTGGCGCGCTTCGGCCTGCTGGTGGGCGGCGTAGTCGACGTACTGGATCGGCAGCGGCGCCAGCGTGGCGGGCTGGCCGGCGCGGGCGGCGTTATAGGCGGTGGCGAGCGTATCGAGCAGGACGCTGATGGACCAGCCGTCGCCGACGATATGGTGCAGCGTGACCAGCAGCGCGTGGTCGTCGTCCGCCAGCCGCACCAGCCGGGCGCGCAGCAGCGGCGGCTGGGCCAGGTCGAACGGCTCGCGGGCCTGGCCCTCGGCCAGTTCCTGCAGCGCCGCGTCGCGCCGGGCGGGGCTCAGGCCAGAGATGTCGCTGACGGGCAGGTCGATGGCCAGCGCGGGCACGATGTGCGCGTAGGGATCGCCATGGGCATCGGCGGGATAGCCGGTGCGCAGGATTTCATGGTGCGCGACGAGTGCGTTGAGGCTGGCGTGCAGCGCGGCGGTGTCGAGCGATCCGGTCAGGCGCAGGCCGCCGGCCATGTTGTACGTCCAGCGCTGGGCCGGGTTGGCGATGCGGTCGGTCAGCCAGAGCCGGTGCTGGGCCGGCGCGAGCGGCAGCGGGCCGCTGCGCGGGGCCGGGGCGATGGCGGCGACTTGGGGGTCGTCGCCAGCCGGCATATCGGCGCGATGGCTGTCGAGCGCGGCGGCGCAGGCGGCCAGCGTCGGATGATCGAACAGCAGTCGCAGCGCGATGCCGGCGCCGTACTGCGCGCGCAGCCGGGCCACCAGTTGCGCGGCGGTCAGCGAGCTGCCACCGCTGGCGAAGAAGTGCGCGTGGCGGCTGGCGGGCGCGGTGCCGAGCAGTTCCTGCCACAGCGCGGCCAGCGCGATCTCGGTGTCGCCGCGCGGGGCTTCCGCGGGGTCAACGGGGCCGCCGATGCCGCCGCGCGTGAAGCGGCCATGGGCCCAGATGGCGCAGGCGTCAAGGCTGTCGTCGATCCAGCCCTGGCGGCAGGCGCTGCGCTGCAGCTTGCCGCTGGTGGTCTTGGGCAGGCCGCCCGGGTTCAGCAGCAGCGCGACGGCCAGCGGTTCGCCGCAGGCATCGCCCACGGCCAGCGCCAGCGCCTGCACCAGCGCATCGTGGCCCAGCCGCTTCTGGTCCGGGCGCGAGATTTCGGCGGCGACGCCGATGGCCTCGCCGTCGGGCGTCTGCACGGCGAAGGCGGCCACGCGGCCGCGCCGGGCGGCGGGTACGTGGGCTTCCACCGCGCGCTCGATGTCCTGCGGATAGAGGTTCTGGCCGCGCACGATGATCAGGTCCTTGCGGCGGCCGGCGATGTAGAGCTGGCCGTCGCGCAGCAGGCCCAGGTCGCCGGTACGCAGCCATCCTTCGGCGCCGAACGTGGCGGCCGTGGCGTCGGCGTTGCGCCAGTAGCCGTGCGTGACGCTGGGCCCGCTGACTTCGATCTCGCCGACGCAGTGGTCAGGCAGCGCCGTGCCGTCGGGGCTGGCGATGCGCACGGCATGGCCGGCGCGCGGAAAGCCGCAGGCCACCAGTTCGAGCCCCGTATCCACCGCTTCGGCTCGGCCTTGCGCCAGCGCGCCGGCATCGAACGTGGTGCAGGCCATGCCGCCGCCGCGCGGGCCGCCGGTGACGAACAGCGTGGCTTCGGCCAGGCCGTAGCACGGGTAGAGTGCCGGCGCGCGGAAGCCGGCCGGCGCGAAGCGGTCGACGAAGGCGCGCAGCGTGTCGGCGCGCACCGGCTCGGCGCCCGAGTAGGCGACCGCCCAGCTCGACAGGTCTAGCCCGTCGAGCTGGCTGTCGCGCACGCGCTCGACGCAGAGCCGGTACGCAAAGTCCGGCCCGCCCGAGACCGTGGCGCGGTGGCGGCTGATGGCCTGCAGCCAGCGCACGGGGCGTTCCAGGAAGCGTTGCGGCGACATCATGACCACCGGCACGCCGACGAACATCGGCTGCAGCAGGCCGCCGATCAGCCCCATGTCGTGGTAGAGCGGCAGCCACGTGGCGATCACGTCGTGCGGGCCGATGCCCATGCCGTCCGCGATGGCCGCCTCGTTCGCCATGACGTTGCCGTGGCTGACCATCACGCCCTTGGGCGCGGCCGTGGAGCCGGACGTGTATTGCAGGAAGGCCAGCGTCCGGGGCTCGGCGCGGTAGGGCTGCCAGCCGGACGGGGCCGGCGCGTGCGCGGCGTCGGCGTGGACGATGCGCGCGGCCGGCGCGATGTCGGCCAGTGCATCGGCATGGGCGGCGGCCTGCGCGGCGGTGGCGATCAGCACGGACGGCTCGGCGTCAGTGGCCATCGCGCGCAGCCGCGCCACCTGGGCCGACCGCACGGCGCCGGGCTCGAACGCCGGCACGGCAATCAGGCCCGCGTAGAGGCAGGCGAAGAACGCGGTCACGTAGTCGATGCCGCTGTCCATCAGCAGCAGCGCGCGGTCGCCGGGGGCGGCCTGCGCGGCCAGGTGGGCGCCCAGCGCGCGCACGCGGACGTGCAGCGCGGCGTAGTCGTAGCGGGTCTCGTCTTCGGCGTCGATGACGATCAGCGCCGTGTCATCGGGGCGCTGGGCGGCCAGACGGTCGAGGTGGGCCACCAGCGTGGCCGGGACGTTCGGATCGGACGGCATGGAGTCTGCTTTCCAGGGAAGACGGTTGGCGATGGGCGGGCGCGGCGCGGCAGGGTCGGCGGGGCTCAGGCGGGCGCGAGCGACGGCAAGGCGGCGGGCTGGTCCAGGTGGGCAAGCAGCCGTTGCACCACGGCGGCCGGGTTGTCGTGCAGAAAGAAATGCCCGCCGGCGAACCAGTCGAGCGTGTGGCCGGCGGCGGTTTCGATGGCCCAGGCGTGCAGGTCGGCCGGTGCGATCGGATCGTCGCTGCCGGCGAACACGTGCAGCGGCATGGGCAGCGGCGCGGCGTCGGCGCGGCGAAAGCGCTCGCAGACGCGGTAGTCGGCATCGAGCACGTCGAGCGTCAGGCGCAGCAGCTCGGGCTCGGCAAACACGGCCTCGGGCGTGCCGCCGAGCTTGCGCAGATCGGCCATCAGCGCGGCATCGCCACGCAATGCGGACAGGCGCTGCGGGTCGCGCCGGCTCGGGGCGGCGCAGCCGGACACCAGCAGCCGGTGCGGCAGCGGCTGGCCCCGCTCATGGAGCAGATGGCAGACGCGCCAGGCCAGCAGCGCGCCCATGCTGTGGCCGAAGATCGCGAACGGCGTGGGGGCGGTGCGAAGGCGGCTCAACTGGTCGGCCAGGTCGGCGGCCAGCGGCTCGAAGTCGCGCAGCAGCGGGGCGTCGAGCCGCGCGCCACGGCCCGGCGGCTCCAGCGGCACCAGCGCGATATCGGCCGGCAGCAGGCGCCGCCAGCGCAGGTAGCCCGTGGCGCTGGCCCCGGCGTGGGGCAGGCAGAACAGTTGCAGGGCGGCCATGGTCAGGCATCCGCCCGCGTTGGCTCCTCCATGAACCGGCGCAGGCTGAGCGGACGCATGTCCGTCCAGGTGCGCTCGATGTGGTCCAGGCACGCCTGCTTGTTGCCGCTGAAGCCCGCCGCGCGCCAGCCACCGGGCACGGGCTTGTAGTCGGGCCAGATCGAGTACTGCTCTTCGTGATTGACGAGAACCAGGAACGTGGCGTCGTCGCGGTCGAAACTCATGAAAGGCTCCCTTTCGGTACGGAGTGGCGGGGCCGCGCGCTGGTGGCGGCATCACCCTGTTGGACGAAAGGGGCCGTGGATTATTTAGTGGAAGGGGGCGGCGGGGGCGGCAAGCCGTTGATTTGGCAATGGTTTGGGGGCGCCAGGCGCCCCCGGCGGGTCAGGGCGTGATGGCCACCTTGAGCACGCCGTCGCGCTGGTGGGCGAACAGGTCGTAGGCGGCCTCGATGTCGTCAAGCTTGTAGTGGTGGGTGACCAGCGGCGCCAGGTCCACGCGCGCGGTCTCGATCACGTTCATCAGCCGGCGCATGCGCTCCTTGCCGCCCGGGCACAGCGACGTGACGATGCGGTGGTCGCCCAGCCCGGCCGCGAACGGGCCCAGCGGGATGTGCAGGTCCGTGGAGTACACGCCCAGGCTGGACAGCGTGCCGCCGGGCTTGAGCACCCGCAGCGCCGCCTCGAACGTGGCCTGGGTGCCCAGCGCCTCGATCGAGGCGTCGACGCCCCGGCCGTCGGTCAGCCGCAGGATCTCGTCGACCACGTCCACCTGGCGGAAGTTGACCGTGGCGTCGGCACCCATCAGCCGGGCAATCGCCAGCCGTTCCTCGATGCCGTCGACGACGATGATCTTCGACGCGCCGCGCAGCCGGGCCCCGGCCGTGGCGCAGAGCCCGATCGGCCCCTGCGCGAAGACCGCGACGATATCGCCAATCTTGATGTTGGCCTGCTCGGCGCCCGCGAAGCCCGTGGACATGATGTCCGGGCACATCAGCACCTGTTCGTCGGTCAGTGCGTCGGGGATGGGGGCGAGGTTGGCCTGGGCGTCGGGCACCAGCACGTACTCGGCCTGGGTGCCGTCGATGGTGTTGCCGAAGCGCCAGCCGCCCATCGGCTTGTAGCCGTGGCCGTGCGCCTGGCCGTCCTGCGACGCGCAGCCGTCCTGGCACGCATAGGAATGAAAGCTCGGGCAGATGGCCCCGGCGATGACGCGCTGGCCTTCGCGGTAGCCGGTGACGTTGCTGCCCAGTTTCTCGATGATGCCGACCGGCTCGTGGCCGATGGTCAGGCCCGGCTGGACCGGGTACTCGCCTTTGAGGATGTGGACGTCGGTGCCGCAGATCGTGGTGGTGGTAATGCGGATCAGGGCGTCACCGGGGCCGACGGCGGGGATGGGTTTTTCCTGCAGGATGATCTTGCCGGGACCCTGGAAGACTGCGGCGCGCATGGTGGTCATGGGTGGACTCCTTGGAGACTTCGGCGAAACGCACGGGCACGGCCCGTACCGAGCCAGTCTAGTGCGTGCCACGGCGCGGACCTTGATGTGGATCGGGAAAGCCCGACCGGCCGGTATTGCACCGGGGTGCATCGGTACCAACCCCTAGTTGACGGCAGATTTCATGAGCATAAAATCTGTTTCACAACCATGAAAACAGGCGCCGGCCAGCCGGCACGGCGCCGATGTTGGAGACAGCCTACCCATGACAGCATCGTCCGCCGCCAAGGCGGCCCCCACCTATTTCGTCCGCACCGAGGACGTGGCCGGGTATCACCCCGCCAACCACGTCGGCACGCTGAACCGCCGCATCATCGGGCGCGAGAACGTCGGCGCCACCCAGCTCGAAGTGATCCACGGCACCATCGAACGCGGCAAGGGCGCGCTGCCGCATGCCCATCCGGGCATCGAGCAGGTCTGCTACGTGCTGGAAGGCCGCGCGCGGGCCGAGGTCGACGGCCAGTCCCGCGAACTGGGGCCCGGCGACTGCTGCTTCTTTCCGGCCGATGCGATGCACGTGTTCACCGTGATCAGCGACGAGCCCGTCAAGCTGCTGGTCATCTACGCCCCGCCGTACGAGGAATCGCCGGACCGCGTGATCCGCCCGGCCTGAGCGACGCCCGATCGAACCGGCAGCCACGCCGATAACCTGGAGGAACCCCCCATGCTGACATTCCGCGCGCGGCGCACGCTCGTCGCCGCCATCCTGGCGTTGCCCGCGGCCGCGCTGCCGGTGGCCGTGCAGGCCGCCGACCCCTGGCCCAGCCGGCCGATCCGGCTGGTGGTGCCGTTCGCGGCCGGCAGCGGCACCGACGCCGTGGCGCGCATCACCGCCAAGGAACTGGGCGATGCGCTGGGCCAGAACGTGGTGGTCGACAACCGGCCCGGCGCCAATGGCGCGATCGCGGCCGAGCTGGTGGCCCAGGCCGCACCGGATGGCTACACGCTGTTCATGACCACCAACACGACGCATTCGGCCAATCCGTCGCTGATGAAGAAGCTGCCGTACGACCCGATCAAGGATTTCACGCCGGTGGCGCGCATGGGCAACCTGCCGTTCATGCTGGTGGTCAATCCGAAGCTGCCGGTCAAGACCGTGGGCGAGCTGATTGCCTACGCCAGGGCGCATCCGGGCATGTCGTACGCCAGCGGCAACAGCACCGGCATCGTGTCCGGCGCCACGCTGGGCCGCATGGCCCGGGTCGACCTGCTGCACGTGCCGTACAAGAGCACGCCGCCGGCCATGACCGACGTCATCGCCGGGCAGGTGCCGATGATGTTCGTCGACGTGGCGGCCGGCATCGCCAACGTCAAGGCCGGCAAGATGCGCGCGCTGGCGGTGACCACGGCGCAGCGCAGCCGGCTGCTGCCGGACCTGCCGCCGATTGGCGACACGCCGGAGCTCAAGGGTTTCGACATCACGTCGTGGAACGGCGTGTTCGCGCCGGCCCGGACGCCGCAGCCGGTGGTGGATCGGCTGAACCGTGAGCTGACGAAGATCGCCAACAGCAAGGACGTGGCGCCGAAGTTCGAGGCGCTGGGCTTCGAGGCGTTCGGGCAGACGCCGCAGCAGTTTGCGGGGTTCGTGGCCGGGGAGCTGGTCAAGTGGACCAAGCTGGTCAAGGACGCGGGCATCCAGCCGGAATGAACGGGAGCGGAGATGAACTTTGAAAGGACGGCCGAACAAAACGCGATCGTCGAGGCGGTGTCGCAGCTCTGCGCCGACTTCGGGCCCGACTACTGGGCCGGACTGGACCGCGAGCACCGCTTTCCGGAAGCGTTTCACCAGGCGATGGCGGGCGCCGGCTGGCTGGGCATCGCCATGCCCGAGCGCTTTGGCGGCGCGGGCCTGGGGATCACGGAGGCCGCGCTGATCATGCAGACGGTGTCGGCGTCGGGGGCGGGATTCTCGGGGGCGTCGGCCATCCACATGAACGTGTTCGGCCTGAACCCGGTGGTGGTGTTCGGCAACGAGGCCCAGCAGGCGGCCGCGCTGCCGCCGCTGATTGCCGGGCACGAGAAAGCCTGCTTTGCGGTGACCGAACCCGATGCCGGGCTGGACACCACGCACCTGAAGACCCAGGCGGTGCGCACGGCCGATGGCAGCGCCTATCGCGTGGATGGCCGCAAGATCTGGATTTCCACGGCGCAGGTGGCCACGCGCATGCTGCTGCTGGCGCGCACCACGCCGCTGGACGCGGTGGCCAAGCCCACGCAGGGCCTGAGCCTGTTCTACACGGCGCTGGACCGCGACCACATCGAGGTGCGCGAGATCGACAAGATGGGGCGCGGCGCGGTGGATTCGAACATGCTGTTCATCGACGGGCTGATGGTGCCGGCCGAGGACCGCATTGGCGAGGAGGGCAGGGGATTCGAATACATCCTGCACGGGCTGAACCCGGAGCGCATCCTGATCGCCGCCGAAGCCGTGGGCCTGGGCCGCGCCGCGCTGGACGCGGCCACGCGCTACGCCCGCGAGCGGACCGTGTTCGGGCGGCCGATCGGCCAGAACCAGGGCATCCAGCACCCGCTGGCACAGGCGTGGATGGCGCTGGAGGCGGCGGACATGATGGTCTGGAAGGCCGCCTGGCTCTACGACAACGGCAAGCCGTGCGGGGCCGAGGCCAACGCCGCCAAGTACCTGGCCGCCGAGGCCGCCCACCAGGCATGCCAGACCGCCGTGCTGACGCTGGGCGGCATGGGCTACGCCCGGGAATACCACGTGGAGCGCTACCTGCGCGAGTCGTACATCCCGCGTATCGCACCGGTCAGCGCCCAGCTGATCATGTGCCACATTGCAGAGCGGGTGCTGGGGCTGCCGAAGTCGTATTGACGGTGATTGATGGGGCGCCGAGTGTTTTCGCTCCCCTCTCCCGCGCGCGGGAGAGGGGTTGGGGGTGAGGGCGTTGAGGTTCTGCTTGCCGACTGGTCGCCATTGGAACCACTGGCCCTCTCCCCCGGCCTTCCGCTTCGAGGGAGAGCGGAGACCACCGATCGCCATTGCAGAAGCCGCGCGCAAAAGAAAAAACCCCGGACGCAATCGTCCGGGGTTTTCCCGTTGCAGGTTTCCCGCTGCCGCGCCATGACGATCGGTGAGGATCTTTCGCCGTGGATGCCGCTGTGCCTGTCAGCGATGAAAACGTCCGAAATCATCGTTGAAGGGCGCAACGGCCGACGCTCATGGCGCGGCGCGCGGCGGCATGGTCTTCCCATCTAAGAGCCCATGCCGCGCAAACCTGGACGACCCTGCCCGCCGTCCCGGCCGCGGAAATCGAAATTACTTGCCCAGCTCGTGGCCGATTACGCCGCCAACCACGGCGCCGCCAACCGTGCCGAGCGCGCTGCCGTCGCTGACCTCATGGCCAACCACGCCGCCCGCGACCGCGCCGGTCGCCGTGCAGCCCGACATCGCCCACGCACATGCGCCTACCGCGATGATCGCCGTCAGTCGTTTCCACATGATGTGTTCTCCTTGCCTGGCGCCGCCCGGTTCTCCTTCTGCGTTGCGCGTCGCCATGTGTTGTTCACCACGCCTCAAGCATAGTTGGCTCGGCCCCGGCGGCATCTCCGGTGCGCGCTGATTGCGGTGTCGGCGTTTGTCGGACGGGTCCGAATCGGCCCGGCTGGTGTGTCAAGACAACAAACGGGGTAGTCCGTGCGGCAGCAACGCCGCTGATGCACAATCCCGCTTCAGTCTGGGCTGCAACGACCGATAACCCTTGAGGATGGCGGGAGATTCACGCCCGGATCGCCACTCCCCTCAATATGGCGGGCCTGCCAAGCCACTGCCCCGTCACCTGCTGCGATGATGTCCCCGAGTTACGACGCGATTCTGGTCCTGTTTTCCGTGCTAGTTGCCGTGCTGGCGTCCTATACGGCGTTGGACATGGCGGGGCGCATCTCCACCGCCGGCCGGGGCCGCTACGCGCGGATGTGGCTGGCCGGCGGCGCGGTGGCGATGGGCGTGGGCATCTGGTCGATGCACTTCATCGGCATGCTCGCGTTCCGGCTGCCGATTCCGCTGGGCTACGACCCGGCCATCACCGGGGCGTCGCTGCTGATCGCGGTGCTGGCGTCGGCGTTCGCGCTGCACCTGGTCAGCCAGGAATACCTGCCGCCGCGCCGGCTGGCGCTTGGCGCGCTGGTGCTGGGCGCGGCCATCTCGGCCATGCACTACACGGGCATGGCGGCGCTGCGCATGCGGCCGGCCATCGACTACGAACCGGCGCTGTTCATGCTGTCGATCGGCATTGCCGTGGCGGCGTCGGGCGTGGCGCTGTGGATCGCGTTCCGGCTGCGGCGGGCCATGCCGCGCGTGCACCAGTTGCGCTTTGGCGCGGCGGTGGTGATGGGCGGGGCCATTGCGTCGATGCACTACACGGGCATGGCGGCGGCCCGCTTTCCGCTGGGCAGCATCTGCGGCGCGGCGCGCACGGGCGTGGACAGCGCCACGCTGGCGCTGCCGATCATCGTCATCACGGTCTGCGTAATTGCCGTGGCGCTGATTACTTCGGTGCTGGACATGCGGCTGGAGATGCGCACGGCCATGCTGGCCGACGCGCTGGGCGTGGCCAACAAGGAGCTGGAGTTCCTGGCCCTGCACGACAAGCTTACCCACCTGCCCAACCGCGTGCTGCTGGAAGACCGCTTCCAGCAGGCCATCCAGGGCGCGGCACGCCAGCCGGCCACGTTTGCCGTGCTGTTCGTCGACCTGGACGGCTTCAAGGGCGTCAACGATACCTACGGCCACCAGGTGGGCGACAGCCTGCTGGTGGAAATCGCCGGCCGGCTGCGGGCGTCGACGCGGTCCGAGGACACGATCTCGCGCGTGGGCGGCGACGAGTTCGTGGTGCTGGTGCGCGTGGAGGACCCGGCCGACGCCGGCGTGGTGGCGGAAAAACTGATCGAGGCGCTGCGCGAGCCGGTGACGGTGTCCGGGCACGCGCTGCACGTGTCGGGCAGCATCGGCATCGCGCTCTATCCGGCCGACGGGGCCGACCAGGACACGCTGATGACCAACGCCGACGCGGCGATGTACCACGCCAAGGCGTCGGGCCGCAACGCGTACTGCTTCTTCGAAGGGTCGATGAACCACCAGGCGCGCGTGCAGCAGATGCTGATCCAGGACCTGCGCGGCGTCACGCGCAAGGACCAGTTGGCGCTGCACTACCAGCCGAAGTTCTCGGCATCGACCAACAAGCCGGTGGGCGCCGAGGCGCTGCTGCGCTGGCAGCACCCGGTGCATGGGCTGCTGATGCCCGACCAGTTCATCGCGCTGGCCGAGAAGACCGGCGCCATTGTGCCGATCGGCAAGTGGGTGCTGGACGAAGCGTGCCGCCAGCTTGCCATCTGGCATGCGGCGGGCCACGCGGACTGGACCATGGCGGTGAACCTGTCGACGCTGCAGTTCTGCCATGCCGGGCTGATCGACACGATTGCGGAGGTGCTGGCGCGCCACGCCATTCCGGCCGCCAGCCTGACGCTGGAGATCACCGAGAGCACGGCGATGCGGGACGTGGAGGAAACGCTGGCGATCATGACCCAGCTGGACCGGATGGGCGTGCGCATCGCCATCGACGACTTTGGCACCGGCTATTCGAGCCTGCTGCACCTGAAGCGGATTCCGGCGAGCGAACTGAAGATCGACCGCGGCTTTGTGCGGGACCTGGCGGAGGATTCGGAGGATGCGGCCATCGTGTCGGCCATTGTCGCGCTGGGCCGTACGCTGAACCTGCAGGTGGTGGCGGAAGGGGTGGAGACGCCGGCGCAGCGCGCGTTCCTGGCGGGGCTGGGCTGCGACGCGCTGCAGGGCTACCTGCTGGGCAGGCCGGTGCCGCCGGCGCAGTTCATGAAAGAAATGGCGGCGCATTGAGCGCCGCCGGCGGCCCGGAAGGGCCGTCACCGCCCGTTTGCCGGGCGTCTCGGGAAGGATCAGGTGCCGTCCGTGTACGGGCTGCGCGCGTCGCGTACGTCGTGCGCACCGTCGACAAACGGGTTGCGGGCGTCGCGCACGTCGCGGGCACCGTCGGTGTAGACGTCACGCGTGCCAAGGCGTTCCACGTAGCCGTCGCGGTTGGTCACGCGGGCACCGTCGGTGTACGGATCGGCGCTGCGGGGCGCGGCGTTGGCCATCGTGGCGGCGCCGGCGAGCGTGGTCGCCAGGGCGGTATAGAGCAGGGCTTTCTTGAACATGGTGAACTCCTGGTTCGAGAGGCTTGGATCGAGGAAATGTTGCGGTCTTTGATGACTCGGCCGTCAGTGCGACCTTGCCGGCAAGTCTAGGCAACGGCCGTACACGTCAACATGACCCACGCATGACATCAGTGTCATGCGTCGCCGGACGCATGCCGGCAGGGCCGCTGGCGCGGCTTTCAGACGATTCCACCGATGCCGGCCGCAACACCCTGTAGAATCGGGGTCTGGTTCGCCGGCTTTTTTCTGCGCGGACCGTTCCCCGCAATCATTTCCCCAGTCCGCCCCGCTTTCGTGGCGGCGCGCACGATACGTCATGTCCGAGTCTGATGCAGCCAAACAAGCCGCGGTGGCCTGGATCCGCGAGCAGATGGATCACCATGGCCTGACATTCGACCACCTTGTCGAAGCAGGCTGCTTTGCCGATCACGAGGAAGAAGCCGAGGCCGGGCCGGCCGGGCACGCCGAAGCCCCCGCCAACAAGGCCGCAGAGGCCGGGGCAGGGCGCGTCATGTATCGCAATGCAATGGGTCAGACCTGGGACGGCACCGGCGAGTATCCCGACTGGCTGCAGCGGGCGGTCAACGCCGGGCAGTCGATCGATTTCTACCGCGTCGACTGAACGTCACGATGCGCGGGCGCCGGCAAGGCGCCCGGTTTCCATCCTTCAGCAGGCCGGCAGATCCGCCAGCGCGGTGGCGCTGGCCAGCGGCAGCGCGTGGCGCCGGTGCTGCAGGGCCGCCGGAGGCAGTTCCGGCAGCACCATCGTGCTGGCCGCTTCTGCCACGCAGGCGTGACAGTATTCCGCGCCCCGATACACATGATGCGAAGTGTCAGCCGGCGGCTCGGTAGTGCGGCCAGCGGGCTGGGCATCGTGCCAGACCGGCATGTCGCGGCCCTCGCGCGCGGACGCCTCGGTGCACCGGGCGCGCTCCCGGGCCGCCATCCCCGCTTCGGCTTCCGCCTCGGCCTTGATCGCCGCATGGCGTTCCTGCATCGACAGCCCGATCGCCGTCACGCCCGCACAGCGCGGCATGGCTGACGCCAGGGCGCCTTGCACGGGCACCGCGAACACGGCGAGACACAAAAGGGATTGGGCAATCTGACGTTTCATGCTGGGATGGAGAGGCTGGCCTGCGTCCAGGGGGCGCCGCAGGGCCCGGGGGTGGGCAGCCGGCATTGTACTGCGTTGGATGCAGAAAATTCGCCAAATCACGATGACATTCGTGCAATGTTGCCCCAAAAGCGGCTAACCTCGGATAGTGTCTAGGGTCTCCATTGCAAACTGAAAGGCAGGGCCGGCAGCAGGCCGGTCCGTAGAAGCACCATGCGTATCCTGATTGTCGAAGACGAACCGAAGGCTGGCGACTATCTGCTGAAGGGGCTGACCGAATCCGGCTTCGTGGCCGACCTGGCCCGCGACGGCGTGGACGGCCTGGCCCATGCGCGCGAACAGCACTACGACCTGATCGTGCTGGACGTGATGCTGCCCGGCATCGACGGCTGGCAGGTCCTGCGCGACCTGCGGCGCGACAAGGACACCCCGGTGCTGTGCCTGACCGCCCGCGACGAGCTGTCCGACCGCCTGAAGGGCCTGGAACTGGGCGCCGACGACTACATGGTCAAGCCGTTCGCGTTCGCCGAGCTGGTGGCCCGCATCCGCACCATCCTGCGGCGCGGCCCGCTGCGCGAGAGCGAGTTCATGGAAGTGGCCGACCTGCAGATCGACACGATCCGGCGCCGCGTGACGCGCGCGGGCCAGAAGATCGACCTGACGTCGAAGGAGTTCGCGCTGCTGCAACTGCTGGCGCGGCGGCGGGGCGAGGTGCTGTCTCGCTCGCTGATCGCCTCGCAGGTCTGGGACATGAACTTCGACAGCAACACCAACGTCGTCGACGTGTCGATCCGGCGCCTGCGCGCCAAGGTGGACGACCCGTTCCCGAAGAAGCTGATCCACACGCGGCGCGGCATGGGCTACGTGCTCGACGAATCCGAAGAAGTGTGAGCGGCCCGGCATGAAACGGCTGCTGCGCGTGCGCCGCGCGATCGATGCATGGATGCCTGCCTCGCTGACCACGCGGCTGGCGCTGGCCTACGGGCTGACCACGGCCGCCATCCTGGTCGGGGTGGCCACGTACCTGTCCAGCGCGCTCGGCAGCCAGCTCCAGTCGCGCGACGAGGGCGAGCTGGTGGGCGAGGTGCTGCTGGTGCGCCACCTGCTGCGCGAGGTGGCCGACGAGAACGAGATCCGCACCGACACGCATCGCTTTGCCGATATCGCGATGGGCCACGAGGGCCTGATCCTCGTCGTCCGCACACGCAACGGCGACCCGCTCATCACCCTCAATCCCCATAACGAAACCCTGCCGCCGCTGCGCGTGCTGCCGGTGACCACCACGCCCGACAAGTCGCTGCTGCAGACCTGGCTGCCGCGCAATGGCGTGCCGTCGCGCGGCATGGCGGCGCTGGGCCAGATCGGCAATTCCGAGCGGACCGTCGAGATCATCGTGCTCAGCGACGCCGGCTACCGCGTGGCGCTGATGCGCGAGTACCGTGGCGAGCTGCTGGGCGCCGTGCTGTGCGGCGCGATTGTCGCGGCTGCGCTGGGGTTCCTGCTGGCGCGGCGCGGGCTGCGGATGCTGCGCCGGATGGCCAGCGACGCGGCCGCGGTGACGACAAGCCGGCTGGCCACGCGGCTTGACGTGGGCGGCGCGCCCGAGGAGTTGCGCGAACTGGCCGGCGCCCTGAACGCGATGCTGGCGCGGCTGCAGGACAGCTTCACGCGGCTGTCGCAATTCTCGGCCGACCTGGCGCACGATTTCCGCACGCCGATCAGCAACCTCGTCGGCCAGACGCAGGTGACGCTGGCCCAGCGCCGCACGCCGGCCGAGTACGAGGCGGTGCTGGAGTCGAACCTGGAGGAATACGAGCGGCTGTCGCGCATGATCGAGAACATGCTGTTCCTGGCGCGGGCCGACAACGCGCAGGTGGCGCTTGGCGCGCGGCCCATCGACGCGCGCGCGGAGCTGGACAAGATCGCCGAGTACTTCGAGGCCGTGGCGGCCGACCGCAACGTGACCGTGTCGGTGTCGGGGTACGCCACGGTGGTGGCCGACCAGACGCTGCTGCGGCGGGCCGTCATCAACCTGCTGGACAACGCGCTGCGGCACGCGCCGGCCGGCAGCATGGTGCGGATGTGCGTCTGCCCGCAGGCCAGCCAGACCGCCATCACGGTGCTCAACGGCGGCCCGGCCATCGCGCCGGAAGCGCTGCCGCACCTGTTCGGCCGTTTCTACCGCGCCGATCCGTCGCGCCGCAACTCGGCGTCGTCGACCGGGCTGGGGCTGGCCATCGTCGACACGATCATGCGGCTCCACGGCGGCAGCGTCGGCGTGCGCAGCGCCGAGGGCGAGACGGTCTTCGAACTGTTGTTCCCCGACGCGGTGGGCCCGCTGCCGGCCCCGGCCACTTGACCTTGTAGCCGCTACAGGGTCTTCAATGGCAGGTAATACGCTACGAGGACCCCATCATGGCCCGTTCGACACCCGACAACGTCCTGCCACCGGTCGTGCCCGGTCATTCCCACGACCACTCCCACGACCATCCGCACGACCACTCCCACGACCATTCTCACGATCATCCCCACGACCACCCGCCGGCCGACGCCTGCTGTGGCGGGGGATGTGGCGCAACCGCCACGCCGGCTGCCCCGCCGTTGGCGGCGCCGGCCGGCACCCGCGCTGCGGCGTTCCGCATCGATGCCATGGACTGCCCGACCGAGGAAACGCTGATCCGCAACAAGCTCGGCGGCATGGCGGGCGTGGCGGCGCTGGACTTCAACCTGATGCAGCGCGTGCTGACCGTGCATCACACGCTCGATTCCACTGACCCGGTCGTCCAGGCGATCGGGTCGCTCGGCATGAAGGCCGAGCCGCTGGCCGGTGCCGCCGACGATGGCACGCAGGTGGCCGCCGGCGAGGCCCGCAAGCCGTGGTGGCCGCTGGCCCTGGGCGGGGCCGCCGCGCTGGGCGCCGAACTGGCCGAGTGGTTCAACGTGGCCACGCCGTACCTGCCGGCCGCGCTGGCGCTGGCCACGGTGCTGCTAGCGGGGCTGGGCGTCTATCGCAAGGGCTGGATCGCCGTGCGCAACGGCAACCTGAACATCAACGCGCTGATGAGCATCGCCGTGACCGGGGCGATGTTCATCGGCCAGTGGCCCGAGGCGGCGATGGTGATGGCGCTGTTCGCGCTGGCCGAGCGGATCGAGGCCGCGTCGCTGGACCGCGCCCGCAACGCGGTGCGCGGGCTGATGGCGATGGCGCCCGAGCAGGCCACGGTGCTGCAGCCCGACGGAACGTGGCAGGCCGTGCCGGCCCGCACGGTGACGGTGGGCGCAACGGTGCGGCTGCGCCCGGGCGAGCGGGTGGCGCTCGATGGCCGCGTCATGCGCGGGCAATCGGCGCTGGACCAGGCGCCCATCACCGGCGAAAGCGTGCCGGTCGACAAGTCGCCGGGCGACGCGCTGTTCGCGGGGTCGATCAACCAGTCCGGCGAACTCGAATACGCGGTGACCGCGCCGGCCAACGACTCCACGCTGTCACGCATCATCCATGCCGTGGAAGCGGCGCAGGGCAGCCGCGCGCCGACCCAGCGCTTTGTCGACCAGTTCGCCAGAATCTACACGCCCGTGGTGTTCGCCATCGCGGTGGGAATCGCCGTGGTGCCGCCGCTGGCCATGGGCGCGCCGTGGCTGGCGTGGATCTACAAGGCGCTGGTGCTGCTGGTGATTGCCTGCCCGTGCGCGCTGGTGATTTCCACGCCCGTGACCATCGTCAGCGGGCTGGCGGCGGCGGCGCGGCGCGGCATCCTGATCAAGGGCGGCGTCTACCTGGAGCAGGGCCACCGGCTGAAGTGGCTGGCGCTGGACAAGACCGGCACGCTGACGCACGGCAAGCCGGCGCAGACCGATTTCGCGCTGCTGGCCGATGACGTGCCGCAGGCGCGCGCCATCGCGGCCAGCCTGGCGGGCCGGTCGGACCATCCGGTGTCGCGCGCGGTGGCCATCGCCGCCGATGCGGACGGCGTGGCGCGGCTGGACGTGACCGATTTCGCGGCGGTGCCGGGGCAGGGTGTCGGCGGTGCCGTGGACGGCGTGGCGTACCGGCTCGGCAACCACCGGATGATCCACGACCTCGGCGCTTGCTCGCCGGCGCTGGAGGCGCGGCTGGAGGCCATCGAGCGGCAGGGCCGGTCGATCGTGATGCTGGCGGCGCTGCCCGCCGGTGGCCAGCCGGCCCGCGCGCTGGCGCTGTTCGGTGTTGCCGATACGGTGCGCGAGTCGAGCCGGCAGGCCATCGAGCAACTGCACGCGCTGGGCGTGCGCACGCTGATGCTGTCCGGCGACAACGCGCACACGGCGCAGGCCATCGGCAAGGCCGTCGGCATCGACGAGGCGCGCGGCCATCAGCTTCCGCAGGACAAGGCCGATGCGCTGGCGGCGCTGGCCGACCAGGTGCACGGGCAGGGCGGCAAGGTCGGCATGGTCGGCGACGGCATCAACGACGCCCCGGCGCTGGCGCGTGCCGACATCGGCTTTGCGATGGGCGCGGCCGGCACCGACACGGCCATCGAAACCGCCGACGTGGCGCTGATGGACGACGACCTGCGCAAGATTCCGACGTTCGTGCGGCTGTCGCGTCAGACGTCGACCATCCTGCGGCAGAACATCGCGCTCTCGCTGGTCATCAAGGCCGTGTTCCTGGCGCTGACCCTGATGGGCCTGGGCACGATGTGGATGGCGGTGTTCGCGGACATGGGCGCCAGCCTGCTCGTGGTGTTCAACGGGCTGCGGCTGACGCGCAAGGGGTGAGGCTCAGCGCTGCGGCTGGAGGATCAGTTCGCCGCTGCGGCCGGGAATCTCGCCCCAGGCGACGGGCTGCGCCGGCAGCGACGCCGCGTCGAGGTGGCGATAGTAGGTGGCCATCGACACCAGATCGTGGCCCTGGGCGCGCCAGCCGGCCAGCAGGCGCCGGAACACGGGCGCCAGCTTGCCGCCTTCCAGTTCGGTGTGGAGCGTGAAGACGTGGTCGGCGTCGCCTTCGGTGAGCTTCAGCACCGCGTGGTGGACGTTGTCCTCGGTCAGGTCGTCCACGCCGATCAGTTCGTCGAGCGTGGGCAGCGTGGTCGGCATCTGCACGTGCCGGCACGGCTGGCCCGCCACGGTGGGCCGGTACGGGCCGGTGCCGCGCCCGTCGGAGGCGTAGGCCATGCTCCAGTCGTCGATCTGGCGGAACGCCTCGTCGTTCATCTGCCAGCCGGCCGCGCCATGGGTGGGCGGCGGCGCGCCGAAGATGTCGGTAAAGCGGTCGAACGACTGCTGCATCTGGCGGCGCGTCCAGCCGGCGTCGCGCGTGCGCACGTTGTCCTGCCAGTAGACGTGGTCCCAGGTGTGGATGCCGCACTCGTGGCCCGCGGCGGCGGCCGCGCGCATCTCGGCGGCGGCGCGGCGGCCGATGTCGGGGCCGGGCAGCAGCACGCCGTACATCAGCGTGCGCAGGCCGTAGTTGGACACCACCGACGTGCGCGACACCTTCTTCAGGAAGCCGGGCCGGAACACGCGCCGCAGCGCCCAGCCGGTGTGATCCGGGCCCAGGCTGAACAGGAACGTGGCGTCGGCCTGCACGGCCGACAGCATCGACAGCAGCGCCGGCACGCCCTCGCGGGTGCCGCGCAGCGTGTCGACGTCTACCTTCAGGCAAATGCGGGCCATGGACTGATCAGTTGTCGCCGTCGACCAGTGTGCGGGCGTCCACCACCTTGTCGCGGTACGCCTCGAAGATGCGGCGCAGCGCCTGCTCCATCGTCACCTCGGGCTTCCAGCCCAGCTCCTGCACCGTGTTGTCGATCTTCGGCACGCGGTGCTGCACGTCCTGGTAGCCCTTGCCGTAGAAGTCGCCCGACGACGTTTCCACGATCCGGGTCTGGCGCGCGTAGTCGGCGTACTCGGGGTACTCGGCCGCCATCGACAGCATCATCTCGGCCAGCTCGCGCACCGAGTGGATGTTGGCCGGGTTGCCGATGTTGAAGATCTTGCCGCTGGCCACGCCGTTCTTGTTCTCGATGATCTGCATCAGCGCCGAGATGCCGTCCGAGATATCGGCGAACGCGCGCTTCTGGGCGCCGCCGTCGACGAGCTTGATCGGCTCGCCGCGCACGATATGGCCCAGGAACTGCGTCACCACGCGCGACGAGCCTTCCTTCGACTCGAAGATCGAGTCCAGCCCGGCGCCGATCCAGTTGAACGGGCGGAACAGCGTGTAGTTCAGGCCCTGCTCCATGCCGTAGGCGTGGATCACGCGGTCCATCAGTTGCTTGGAGCAGGCGTAGATCCAGCGCGGCTTGTTGATCGGGCCGTAGACCAGCGACGACGCCTCGGGATCGAATTCGTCATCGGTGCACATGCCATAGACCTCGGAGGTCGACGGGAACACCAGGTGCTTGCCGTACTTCACGGCGCTGCGCACGATCGGCAGGTTGGCCTCGAAGTCCAGCTCGAACACGCGCAGCGGGTTGCGGACGTAGGTGGCCGGCGTGGCGATGGCCACCAGCGGCAGGATCACGTCGCACTTGCGGATGTTGTACTCGACCCACTCCTTGTTGATCGTGATGTCACCCTCGGAGAAATGCATGCGCGGGTGGTTCACCAGGTCGCCAAGGCGGTCGGACGCCATGTCCATGCCGTAGACCTCCCACTGCGTGGTCTCCAGGATGCGGCGCGTCAGGTGGTGGCCAATGAAGCCGTTGACGCCAAGAATCAGGACCTTTTTCATCGCTATCCTTTCAATGCTGTGCGGTGATGTTCTGGAATTCGGGGGCGGACACGGGGTCCGCATGGTCGGCGCTGCTGCCCTGCAGCAGTTGCAGCACCCGTAGCGCGCCGCCGTCGCCGCAGATGGCGACGATGTGGCCGTCCACGACGTGCAGGCCCGGTGGCAGCCCCCCGGGTACGGCGGCGGCGTCCAGCCGGCGCGCCTGCGCCACGATGAAGCGGCGGCCGCCCAGGTCTGTGAACGCGCCCGGGTAGGGCGGCGCCACGGCGCGGATCAGGTTGTAGACGGCTGCCGCGGGCTGCCGGAAATCGATCCGGCCGTCCTCGGGCTTGCGGCCCGAGAAGTAGCTGCCGTCGGCCAGCCGGTTCGGGCGCTTGGGCGTCTGGCCCGCCTTCATGGCAGGCAGCACGCGCCAGAGCGTCTGCTCGGCGGCCACGGTGACTTTCTCGAAGACCTGCCCGGCGGTGTCGTCGGGCAGGATCGGCACGGCGGTCTGGTCGACGATGTAGCCGGCGTCGGGCTTGGCTTCCATCGCGTGCAGCGTGGCACCGGTCTCGGTCTCGCCATGCAGGACGGCCCAGTTCACGGGCACGCGGCCCCGGTACTTGGGCAGCAGCGAGCCGTGCATGTTGAAGGCGCCGCGTGGCGCGATGGCCAGCACGTCGGCCGGGATCATCGCGCGGTAGTAGAACGAGAAGATCACGTCGGGCGCGGCGGCGCGGATCGCGTCGGCCAGCGCCGGATCTGCCGGGTCCTCGCCATAGACGAAGGACAGGTTCAACTCCGCGGCGGTGTCCGCCACGCGCTGGAACCAGATGTTCTCGTCGGGCCGGTCGCGATGGGTGACCACCAGCGCCACGTCCACGCCCTGCGCGTGCAGCACGCGCAGGCAGCGGTCGCCGACGTTGTGATAGGCAAAGACTACGGCGCGCACGATGCCTCCGGTTGGCCGTCACGTTCGGGGTCGCGCTCCAGCACCGCCTGGATGCGGTAGCGCGGACGGTCGCGGACTTCCTGGTAGATCCGGCCGATGTACTCGCCCAGCAGGCCGATGCCGAACAGCATGATGCCGATCAGGAAGAAGTTGAAGGCGAACAGCGTGAACACGCCCTGGACTTCCGAGCCCAGGATGAAACGCCGGATCAGCAGCACCACGAACAGCCCGGCCGACGTGATCGACAGCATCGTACCGATGGCTGAGAACCACTGCAGCGGCACGATCGAGAAGCCGGTCACGAGGTCGAAGTTCAGCCGGATGAGCTGGTAGAGCGAGTATTTCGACTCCCCGGCGTGGCGCTGCTCGTGGCCCACCTCGATCTCGACCGGGTTCGACGAGAACGTGTAGGCCAGCGCCGGGATGAACGTGTTGACCTCGCGGCACGCGTTGATCGTGTCGATGATGTTCCGGTCGTAGGCGCGCAGCATGCAGCCCTGGTCCGTCATCTTGATCTTGGTGATGCGCTCGCGCAGCCGGTTCATCGCGCGCGACGCATAGCGCCGGAACGCCGTGTCGTTGCGCTGGCGCCGGATGGTGCCCACGTAGTCGTGGCCCTTGCGCATCTCGGCCACCAGGCGCGGGATTTCCTCGGGCGGGTTCTGCAGGTCGGCGTCCAGCGTGATGACGATGCGCCCGCGCGTGTGCTCGAAGCCGGCCAGGATGGCCATGTGCTGGCCGAAGTTGCCGTTGAACAGGATCACGCGCGTCACGTCGGGGCGCTTGTGGTACTGCGCGGCCAGCATCGCCGGCGAGCGGTCCGCGCTGCCGTCGTTGACGAAGATGATCTCGTACGATTCGCCCAGGCTGTCCAGCGCCGGATAGACGCGGTCGAACAGCGCCTGCAAGCCGTCTTCCTCGTTGTAGACGGGAATGACGACCGAGACCTCGACGGGACTTAGTGAGAGAGACGTTTGCATGTTTCGCTGAGGGTTGCGCAAACCCGCTCGACGTCGGCGGCCTGCATGGCCGGGAACAACGGCAACGTCACGATGCCGCGGCCAATGCGCTCGGCATGCGGCAGCATGCCCTCGCGCCAGCCCAGCGAGCGGAAATAGGTAAACAGGTGCACGGGCGGGTAGTGGACACCGGTGCCCACGCCGCGCTCGCGCATGGCTTCCATCACGCGGCGGCGCGCGTCGGCCGGGCCGCCTTCGAGCCGGTCGGTCGGCAGCACCACCTGGAACATGTGCCAGTTCGTGGTGGCGACATCGGCGTCGCGCGGCACGGGCACTTCGATGCCCAGGTCGGCCAGGCCCAGGTCCGCCGCACAGCGGAAATAGGTCTCGGCCAGCGCGGCGCGGCGGGCGGTGATGCCATCGAGCTGCGCCAGTTGCGCCAGCCCGATCGCCGCGTTCACGTCGGTCAGGTTGAACTTGCCGCCCGGTTCCTCGACGTCCATGCCGTCCATGCCGGTGCGGATCACGCCCTGCAGCCGCAGGCGCTCGGCGCGCCGGGCTTCCTCGGGTGTGTTCATGACCAGGCAGCCGCCCTCGACGGTCGTGATGTTCTTGTTGGCCTGGAAGCTGAAGCTGACCAGGTCGCCAAACGCGCCAATGCGCTGGCCGCGCCAGCGCGAGTCGATGGCCTGCGCGGCGTCCTCGATGACCCGCAGGCCGTGGCGTCCCGCAATGGCGTAGAGCCGGTCCATGTCGACCGGCAGGCCGGACAGGTACACCGGCATGATGGCGCGCGTGCGCGGCGTGATGGCCGCCTCCACGGCGTCCAGGTCGATGTTGCGCGTGACCGGGTCGATGTCGACGAACACCGGCCTGGCGCCCACGGCCAGCACCACGTTGGCCGTGGCCACCCAGGTGATCGGCGTGGTGATGACCTCGTCGCCCGGGCCGATGTCGGCGATGCGCAGCGCAATCTCCATCGTGGCCGAGCCGTTGGAGAACGTGCGCACGGGCCGGCCGCCGAACAGGTCGGACAGCGCCGCCTCGAACGCCTGCACCTTGGGGCCGGACGTGATCCAGCCCGATGCCAGCACCTTGCCCACTTCGGCAATGGTCGCGTCGTCGATCTGGGGGCGGACGAACGGCAGGAAATCCTGCGGAGCGGAAGCAGTCATGGGGTCAGGAACGGGCAATCAGGAAAACGCCAGCGAGTATCAGCACGATGCCGGCCATGCGCAAGGGGCCGATCATCTCGCCGAACAGCCACCACGCGGCCAGCGCGTTGACCACGTAGCCAAGCGACAGCATCGGGTAGGCGATGGAAACATCCACGCGCGAGAGCCCGACGATCCACACGCCCACGCTGATCACGTAGCAGGTCAGTCCGGCGATCACCGGCCACTGGGTCAGCACGCGGAACGCCGTGGTCAGAATCGTCGCGCGTTCCAGCGTGATGGCGCCCACGGCGTTGGTGCCTGCCTTGAGCAGCAGCTGCGCGCAGGCGTTGAGCAGCACGCCCGTGAGGATGAAAGCGAAAGTCGACAGGGTCATGGGGTGTTCCGGGGCGCCGGGGCTGGCGGCGGGAAATTGCTGGCGACCACGCGCCGCAGGTCGCGCGCCACCACGTAGAGCGGCACCTGGCGCGCCGCCAGGCTGTCATACATGTCCGGCGACATGATGGCGAGCGCGGGCTGGCCGTCCTGCCACTTGGCGATGAACGCGTCGAGCGTCGGGACCCACTTGTCCGGCTCCTGCTCGGTGCCGAACGACAGCTCGTCGGCAGCTTCGACCATGGTCAGCGTGCGGCCAAGATAGAACGGCAGCGTGTGATCCAGCATGCGCACGCCGTAGATCGGCATGTCGTCCTTGAGCACGGCCTTGATGGCCGGCAGCATGTCCACGCCCGACGCGCGGCGGCCCATGACCTCGTGGCCCATCAGGCCGATGGTGCAGGTCAGGAACATCGACAGCGCGAACGCGGTGATGCTTGGGAACAGCCCGCGGGTTTCCAGCAGCCGGCGCGCCAGCAGCATCCCGGCCAGCAGCACCGCAAACGCCACGCCCACATAGACGGCGAACGCGCGGAACACGACGTTGGGATTGCTGGGCCGGTCCAGCGTGGCCACGATGGGCGCGGCGATCAGCCCCACCACGGCCAGCACCAGCAGCGCGTTGATCTGGCGCTTCCAGGACCGCTCGTTGATCTGGTCCAGCGCCACGGCGGCCAGGATGGCCAGTGCCGGGAACACCGGCACGATATAGCCGGGCAGCTTGGAGCCGGACAGGCTGAAGAACACGAAGATCGCGCCAAACCAGACCAGGCTCAGCAGCGCCGGCTGGAACGGCTTGCCACCCACGCCGCGCGCGGCACCGGCGCGGTCGCGCACCACGTCCCACATGCGCGGCACCAGGCCCAGCCACGGCAGCATGCCGGCCACCAGCAGCGGCACGAAGAACCAGATCGAACCCTTGCGCGCGTGCACGGTGGACGTGTAGCGGTCCCAGTGCTCGTGGATGAAGAAGAAATGCGGGAATTCGGGGTTGCGCGACGATACCAGCCAGAACCACGGCACGGTCACCGCCAGCAGCACGACGATGCCGGGCACCAGGTGCAGCCGGCGCCAGAGGCCATAGTCGCGCGTCAGCAGCGTGTAGACCACCAGCACCAGCCCCGGCAGCGCGATGCCGACCAGCCCCTTGGTCAGGATGGCGACGCCCATCGCCACCCAGCAGGCCAGCATCCAGCCCAGCCGCGCGCGCGGCGTGGCCTCGGGGTGCTGGGCCAGCAGCATGCTCGCCAGCACGCAAGCCAGCGCGCCGGACAGCGTCATGTCGAGCGAGTTGAAATGGCCGGTCACGCTCCACATCGGCATGGCCAGCAGCGCCAGCCCGGCCAGCAGGCCCGCGCGGCAGCCAAACCAGCGCGCGGTGGCCAGCATCGTCACGCCCAGCCCGGCGATGCCGGACAGCGCCACGCACAGCCGGGCCTGCCAGTCGCCCACGCCGAACAGCTCGTAGGCCAGCGTGGTCACCCACAGGTGGAAGGGCGGCTTTTCGAAGTACTTGAGGGCGTTGTAGCGAATGGTGACCCAGTCGCCGGTAGCGAACATCTCGCGGGAAATCTCGGCGTAGCGGCCTTCGTCCGGGCGTAGCAGGTGGCGGGCATCGAGGGTACCGAACCAGACCAGCAGGACGCCGATGACAACGAGCGCAACCATGCCGACTGGCAGCCCGGCTTGGCGCGTGGGCGAAGAACTACGCATATCTCTCCTGAAATGGCCGGGGTCCCGGAGGCTGTTCGTCAGGTGGCCCGGTGGCGGACTCCCCACAACGCGGCATGGCGCGAATTGGTGGACAAGGGGTCCGACACGGGCCGCGCGGCAGGCGCCGCAGGGCCCGCACGCCACGTACGCAGGCGCCGGGCGGCATCCACGGGCGCGCAATGTTAGCACGAGCGCATGGCGCCGCCGGCCGTTTCGGGTCAGGCCGCCGCGGCGACCGGGCGTTCCCGGAAATTGACCCCGAAGCCCCATTTCCGCCGCGCGGATTTCGCGCAATACTTGCGCCATTCCGGCACCTACCCCCGCAGACACTGACCTGGCGGCCGCCGGCCACTGATTTGGAAAGATCCCCATGACCCGGGCGCCGAGGCTCTTGTTGTTGTCAGCCGTGATGTCCCTGCTTGCCGCGGTGACGCCGGCGGCATTCGCGCAGGCGTCGGCGCCCGATGCTGCCCCGGTGTCCGGCATGTCGCCGCCGATGCCCGCCGCCGCCGCGCTCTGCGACGCGCCGTGGTTCCGCTCGGGTTCCCGCGTCCAGATGGAGGGCGACGGGACGATGCCGCTGTCGATCACCATGACCTTGCGGGAAGTGATGCGTACGGCACGTGGATGCAGCGCCCAACTCGAAGTCCGCTCCAAGTCGGCCTTTGCGGCGCTGATGGGCCCGCCGGTGGTCATGGACCAGGTCCACGAGATCAACATCGACCGCAACGCCGCCACCTCGCGCACCCGCATCGACAGCCGCAACGCCGTCATCAACGCCCGGGCCCGCTATGCGCGGATGTTCGGCGAGGCGTCGTTCACGGGCAGCGGTGTCTTCAACTACGCCGGCGTGGACATCAAGGAAGGCGCCATCCTGGAAGGCGAGACCTTCCAGTCCAGCGTGGCGCTGAAGATCTACCCGCTGGGCAAGGACGAGGTGGTCGGCAGCATGCAGGCGCTGCATGCGTCGATCATCGTCGGCTCCCGGCACGTCGGCCGCAAGCAGATGATCAACACGGTGATGGGCCGCAAGGAGTGCATGCCGATCACCTACGAGAAACGCACGTCGCTGGGCCCGCTGATGGTGGGCGACGAAATCCTGCAACTGGAACCGAGCGTGCTGCACGTGACCGACTGGTACTGCCCGATGGAAGCATTCGTGCTGCGCACGCAGATCCGGCAGAACAACGAGGTGTACCAGGTGGACGTGACGGCGCTGGAGATGGATCCGGTGGAGGCGGGCCGGTAGCCGCCGCAGCTTGCCCGACCGCCCGGAAAGAAAAATGGAGCCTGACACGGCTCCATTTTTTTGATGATCGGCCGCACATCGGCCGACCCCGCTTCAATTCGCCGGCGCCGCCTTCTTGGTCGACTTCTTGGCCTTCGGCTGCTTCGGGGCGGCCGTGGTCTGGTCGGTCAGGTCGGCGCGGGTGCTCTTGTTGGCGCCTTGCGAGTACGGGTCGAACTTGTCGCCCGACTTGGCGCCCTGGCTGTGCGTGTCGAACTTCTCGCCGGCCTTGGCGCCCTGCGAGTACGGATCGAACGACTTCTTGTCCTGGGCGACGGCGGCTGCGGACGCGGTGGCCAGGCCCAGGGCGATGGCGGTGGCGATCAATTTGTGCATCGGGTTCTCCTCTGAGTTGCCGCCGGTGGGTTCCACGAAGGCGGTTCGTGTTGTCGCCGGGCCTACCGGACGGTAGAACCGGGCTCGGGCCAGTGTGGACAAGGGCTGGCGGGGCGTCAACTCAGGGGTTATCCGGGGGCGGCGCCCCGGAAATGGCTATTCCGTCACGGCGTCGGAGGGGTGCTTCCAGGCGTTGACGACCTCGGCGGACGGCGCCAGCGCCAGGTTGGTGCCGCGATTGCCGATCGGCTGCTGGAACCAGCGCTTCTGCAGCGCGGCGGCGTCCGGGCTGGCGAATGTGCGCGTCAGCGTCTGGTCGACTAGTTGCTTCCAGGCCGGATCGGCCTTCGACATCATCAGCGCGTTCTGCTCCACCGACAACGCCGGGCCGACGATCACGTACTGCGACGGGTCCTTCGACTTGGCGCGCAGGCCGGCCAGCAGCACGTCGTCCATGACGAAAGCCTGGGCGCGGCCCGTTTCCAGCAGCAGGAACGATTCGCCGTGGTCCTTGGCGTAGACGTCGTGAAAGCCGTACTCGCCCTTCAGGCGGCGTACGTGGCGGTCACCCGTGGAGCCGGCGCTGGTGACCACGGTCTTGCCGCGCAGGTCGCTGAACGACTGGATGCCCGAATCGGCCCGCACCAGCATCCGCACCGTCGACACGTAGTGCGACACGCTGAAGGCCACCTGCTTCTGGCGCTCCAGCGTATTGGTGTTGGGCGCGCAGTCCAGGTCGGCCAGGCCGTTGACGATGGCCGGCACGCGGTTCTGCGGGGTCAGCGGCAGCCAGCGCACCTTCAGGTCCTTCAGGCCGAGCTTCTGCTTGGCGGCGTCGGCTACGCGCAGGCACAGGTCCACCGCGTAGCCGGCCGGCTGGCCGCGATCGTCGGCGAACGAGAACGGCAGCGCCGATTCGCGGTAGCCGAGCGTGATGGTGCCGGTCTCGCGGATCTTGTCGAGCACGGGGCTCTGGGCAAAGGCGGCGGGCAGCGCGGCGGCGAGGGCGACGCCGGCCAGCAGGCGTCGGAGGGAAGGCAGGACAGCGGTCAGCGACATGGTCGGGGTCAGGCAGGGAAAGCCGCAAGGGTATACCCGCACCCGGCCCGCGCGAAGAATTTGTTTCTTATTAGCTAATGCACGGAAACGGGGCACCGCGGCCCGCGTGCAGTGGCGGATACGGCATCCGGCCGCCCGCCTTACATCCCGTTACCCTCGGCCCCCGCGGCGCCGGATTTCCGGCTGCACCGTTCCGGTACAATGCCGCCACTTTGTATCTTCCGCATAACAAAATAACGAAAATGAGCCCCCGTCCTTCCCGTCTGGCCTGTGTGGACGCACTGAAGGCGGTCAGCTCGCAGCTGATCGTGTGGCATCACCTGGCGTTCTACGGGCCGATGTCGGACGCCGCGCAGCCTCTGGCGCCGGGCCTGATCGGCTGGCTGGCCGACTACGCCCGCATCGCCGTGCAGGTCTTCCTGGTCATCAGCGGCTTCCTGGCCGCGCGCAGCCTGGCCCCCGACGGCTACCTGACCGTGGCCAATCCCGTCCTGACCGTCTGGCGCCGCTACCAGAAGCTGGTGGTGCCGTTCTCGGCCGCCATCCTCGTGGCGATTGCCGGCGCCGCCATCGCGCGCACGTGGATGCAGCACGATTCCATTCCCGCCGCGCCGCATCTGGCGCAATTCGTCGCCCATGTGCTGCTGCTGCACAACATCCTGGACGTGGACGCGCTGTCGGCCGGCGTCTGGTATATCGCCATCGACCTGCAGCTGTTTGCGCTGATGGTGGCGGTGCTCTGGCTGTCGCGCGCCGTGGCCCGCCAGGCGCTGCCGCTGGCGGTGCCCCTGGTGGCCGTGCTGGCCGGTGCGTCGCTGTTCTGGTTCAACCGCGACGCGGCCTGGGACATCTGGGCCGTCTACTTCTTCGGCGCCTACGGGCTGGGCGCGCTGGCGTTCTGGGCGTCGCATCCTGACCGCTCGCGCTGGGCGCTGGTGGCGCTGGCCGCGATTGGCCTGGCGGCGCTGGCCGTGGATTTCCGCACGCGGATCGCGGTGGCGCTGGCGGCGGCGGTGCTGCTGGCGGTGTCGCGCCGGGGCGGCTGGCTTGAACACTGGCCGGGCGGCCGCCTGACGGCGTACTTCGGCAAGATCTCTTACTCGGTGTTCCTGGTCCACTTTCCGGTCTGCCTGGTCGTCAACGCCGTGGTCACGCACGTGGCGCCGGGCCGGCCGATGCTGAACGCGGCCGGCATGGTGTTCGCCTGGGTGGCCAGCAACGCCGCCGGCGCGGTCTTCCATCGCTATGTAGAGGCCGGCAACCCGGTGCGCGCCGTGGTGGGCTGGCTGACGGCCGGGCTGCCGAACCGCGCGCGCGGGCGGCTGGGGCAGCGGGCCGGCGGCTGACCCGGCCCCCTTAAGCGCCAGAAGCGGCACGCATCCTTACCGGATCGTGCCGCTTTTTTATGGCGGGCTGGCCGGTGGATGCTGGTGCACGTGCACCGCGAAGTACCCGCGCGGCCCCGCATGTCCGTCCCCCGCCGCACCCGGCCGGTGCGTACGGGTCCTCACCAACCGTAACAACCCCACTTGGGCGTTGGCATGGACGTTGCCTAGTATGAACATGTAAACCTGACCATCTGGTCAGGATTCGTGTTCCGGTGCAGCACCGGGGAGGCGACCATGTCCGATCACATCGTCCTGACTTCGCACGCGCGGCGCGACAAGCCGGCGGAGCCCATCCAGTGGGGCGCGCCCACCGCCGCGGAGCGGGGGCCCGTGATCGCCAGCCTGACCGACCCCGCGCAGCGCAACGTCATCGGCACGCATGCGGGCGCCTATGCAATCTACCGCGCGCTGGCGGTGGCGTCGGGCAGCCTGCAGCGCGCGCACCGGCCGGACCTGACCGACACCGCGCCGGCCGAGGCCATCGGCCCGCACGCGCAATGGGGCGACCCGGACAAGATCGTCTCGCTCGACCCCTGGGGCCACCTGGTCTCCACGGTCTTCGCGGACCGCATCGCGGCCGGCTTCGACATCCGCCCGACCATCGCCATCACGCGCGCCCACATCAACATGCCCGAACTGGGCGCCGCCATCGCGGCCGGCCGGCTCAAGCCCGATGGCGACATCCTCTATCCGAACGGCGACGTGCGCGTGACCAAGGCCGCCATCGACCCGGTCTGGTACCTGCCCGGCATCGCGCGGCGCTTCAACATCAAGGAAAGCATCTTGCGCCGCAGCCTGTTCGAGCAGACCGGCGGCATGTTTCCGGAACTGGTGACGCGGCCGGACCTGAAGGTCTTCCTGCCGCCCATCGGCGGCATGACGCTCTACTTCTTCGGCGACATCAGCCAGCTCGGCAAGCCCGAGACGCGCGTGGCCTGCCGCGTGCACGACGAATGCAACGGCTCCGACGTGTTCGGCTCCGACATCTGCACCTGCCGGCCCTACCTGGCGCACGGCATCGAGGTGTGCATCGAGATGGCCCAGCAGGGCGGCGTGGGGCTCGTGGTCTATAACCGCAAGGAGGGCCGGGCTTTGGGCGAGGTCACCAAGTTCCTGGTCTATAACGCTCGCAAGCGGCAGGTGGGCGGGGATCGCGCGGAGACGTACTTCGCGCGCACCGAATGCGTGGCCGGCGTGCAGGACATGCGGTTCCAGGAACTGATGCCCGACGTCTTCCACTGGCTCGGGATCCGGCGCATCGACCGCTGGGCCTCGATGAGCAACATGAAGCATGGCGCGCTGACCGCGCAGGGCATCGAGGTGGTGGAGCAGGTGGCCATCCCCGATGCGCTGATCCCGGCCGATGCGCGCGTGGAAATCGATGCGAAGGTGGCGGCGGGTTACTTCACCAGCTACACGCCGCCGGATGCCAACGAACTCGCCCTGGCAAAGGGCAGGGGGTTGAACGAATGAACGAACATCCCGCAGGAGGTACGACCGGACACGAACCCGGCACGGGCAGCGGCTGGCACAGCCCGGTGCCGGCCGACCACCCCGCCGCGGCGCTGCTGAGCGGCCAGGCGGTGCGCACGCATTGCGCGGCCGTGACCGAATTCGTCGCATCCGGCGAGTCCGAACGCTTTACCTGGCATCCGGACCGGGTGCATGCCATCGCCGACTACGTGGCCGCCACGATCCGGCGCCGCTATCCGGACCTGAAGGTGCCGTACCACAGCCGCTGGCGCCATTTCGAGAGCGGCGGGCCGGGCCAGGAATCAATCAATCGCTGGCAGATCCTGTGCGAGCGCGCGGGCATGTCGGGCGCCGACCATTGCGCGGAACGCGCGCGCATCGGCATCGACCTCGTCATCCCGAGCGTGCTGCTCGATGCCGGCGCGGGGCCGGACTGGCGCTACCGCGACCCGGCCAGCGACATGATGCTGACGCGGTCCGAAGGGCTGGGCGTGGCCAGCTTCGACCTGTTCGCGCGCGGCGGCTTCTCGGCCGAGCCGGGCGATCCGCTGCGCGCCGATGCCGAGCGGCTGGCCCGCATCGACGCGTCGACCATCGCCACGGCGTTCCAGGTGGCCCAGCACAACCCGCTGGTGGGGCTGGAAGGGCGCGCCGGGCTGCTGCGCCGGCTGGGCGAGGTGATGCAGGCCACGCCGGCCGTGTTCGGCACGCCGGCGCGGCTGGGCAACCTGTTCGACTACCTGGCCGCGCACGCGCAGGACCATCGGATCGAGGCGTCGTTCGTGCTGCGCACGCTGCTGGTGGCGCTGGGTCCGGTGTGGCCGGGCCGCGTGCAGATGGATGGCGTGTCGCTGGGCGACTGCTGGCGGCACCCGGCCGCGCCGGGCGGGCTGGTGCCATTCCACAAGCTCACGCAGTGGCTGACCTATTCGCTGCTGGAGCCGCTGGAGGACGGCGGCCTGACCGTGGTGGGCCTGGACGCGCTGACCGGCCTGCCCGAGTACCGCAACGGCGGCCTGCTCTACGACTTCGAACTGACCGTGCCGCGCGACCGCGCGTTTGCCAGCCGCGCCCATACGGTGGACGAGCCCGAGATCGTGGAATGGCGCGCGCTGACCGTGACCGGCCTGGATCTGGTGGCCGACGCGGTGCGCCAGGCGCTGGGCCTGAAGGCCGAGGATTTTCCGCTGGCGCGCGTGCTGGAAGGCGGCACCTGGGCGGCGGGGCGGCGCATCGCGGCGCAGCGCCGGCCGCCGGGCGGCCCGCCGCCGTTCGAGATCCAGAGCGACGGCACGGTGTTCTAGCGGCAGGACCACGAAGCATTCGCAGCGCACGCATTGGCCGGCCGCCCCACCTGGCGGCCGGCGGCCCGCTGCGCCCGCACCGGGCGACACCCGGACAACCAGGAGCGCACCATGAACGACATGACCCACGCACCGACGGCCGTGGAGACCTTTGCCGAAACCAGCGCGGCCACGCCCGCCGTGATGGTGGTCAACCATCCGCTGGTGCAGCACAAGGTGACGCTGGTGCGCAGCGAGGAAACCACCACCGACAACTTCCGGCGGCTGGTGCGCGAGATCAGCCAGCTGCTGACGTACGAGGCCACGCGCGACCTGGCGATGGAGACCATCGCCATCCGCACCCCCATCGCGCCGATGCAGTCGCCGGTGCTGTCGGGCAAGAAGCTCTGCCTGGTGTCGATCCTGCGCGCCGGCAACGGCTTCCTGGACGGCATGCTGGACCTGCTGCCGGCCGCGCGCGTCGGGCATATCGGCCTGTACCGCGACCCGGAAACGCTGGAGCCTATCGAGTACTACTTCAAGATGCCCGAGGACATCCACGAGCGCTTTGTGATCGTCGTGGACCCGATGCTGGCCACCGGCAACTCGGCCGTGGCAGCCATCAACCGGCTCAAGGAGGCCGGCGTGACGACGATGAAGTACGTCTGCCTGATCGCCTCGCGGCCCGGCCTGCGCGCGCTGCAGGCCGCGCATCCGGACGTGGCCATCGTCACTGCCGCCATCGACGAGCAGCTCAACGACCACGGCTACATCGTGCCGGGGCTGGGCGACGCCGGCGACCGGCTGTACGGCACCAAGTGACCGGCGGCCGACCGAAGGACGACGCATGATGGACGCCAGGGTCCACGCACGCGCCGCTCCACCGGCGGGCGGCCGCATCCGGCAGGAGAACGAGGCGCTGATCCTGCGCGCGGCGGAGTACGTGTTTGCCCGGGCCGGCTTTGCCGGGGCCACCATGGCGGACATCGCCACGCGTGCCGGCGTGCCCAAGTCGAACCTGCACTACTACTTCCGCACCAAGCAGGCGCTGTACCGGGCCGTGCTGGCGCATACGCTGAGCCTGTGGCTGTCGGAGACCGACATCATCAGCGCCGACTACCCGCCGCGGCTGGCGCTGGAGCAGTACATCCGCGCCAAGATGCGGCTGTCGGCCAGCCACCCCGATGCCTCGCGCGTGTTCGCCAACGAGCTGCTGCACGGCGCGCCCGAGATTGGCGGCGTGCTGCGCCAGGCGCTGCGCGAACTGGTGGCGCGCAAGGCGCTGGTGATCCGCGCCTGGATCGACGCCGGCCAGATGGCGCCGGTAGACCCGTACCACCTGTTTTTCACGATCTGGGCCGCCACGCAGACCTATGCCGATTTCGAGGCGCAGGTCTGCGCGGTGCTGGACGTCAGCGCGCTGGACGCGCAGGACTTCGAGCGCGCCACCGAGCACCTGGTGGCGCTGCTGCTGCGCGGCTGCGGGCTGGCCCCGCCAGAGAGCGGGCCGGGCAGCCCCGCCGCCTGAGCCGGCGGCCATCCATCATCACCATCCACCAACCAGAAAAAGGGGAGTGAAGTCATGCAAAAGGGAAGCGTTCGCCGTACCTGGCTCAAGGCCGCCGCCGCAGCCGCCACGCTGGCGGCCGTCGGGCTGCCGCCGGCCGTCCACGCGCAGGCCAGGGTCAAGGTGGCCGCGGTCTACACGGTGCCCGTGGAGCAGCAGTGGGTGTCGCGCATCCACAAGGCGCTCAACGAGGCCAAGGGGCGCGGCGAGATCGACTATGTGTTCTCCGAGAGCGTGTCCAACGCCGACTACGAGCGCGTGATGCGCCAGTACGCTGAGCAGGGCGCCGGGCTGATCGTCGGCGAGTCGTTCGCGGTGGAAGGCGCGGCGCGCAAGGTGGCCAAGGACTATCCGAAGACGGCGTTCCTGATGGGGTCGTCGGGCAAGCCGCAGGCGCCGAATTTCTCGGTGTTCGACAACTACATCCAGGAGCCGTCGTACCTGGCCGGCATGATCGCGGGCGGCATGACCAGGACCAACCATATCGGCATGGTGGGCGGCTACGCGATTCCCGAGGTCAACCGGCTGATGCACGCGTTCATGGAAGGCGCGCGCGAGGTGAACCCGAAGGTGAAGTTCACGGTGAGCTTCATCGGCTCGTGGTTCGACCCGCCCAAGGCCAAGGAAGCCGCCTTCGCGATGATCGACAAGGGCGCCGACGTGCTGTACGCCGAGCGCTTCGGTGTGTCGGACGCGGCCAAGGAACGCGGAAAGCTGGCCATCGGCAACGTCATCAACACCCAGCCGCAGTATCCGGCAACCGTGGTGGCGTCCGCGCTCTGGCACATGGAGCCGACCATCGCGGCCGCGCTGGCCAAGGTCAAGGCCGGCCAGTTCAGGAACGAGGACTACGGCCAGTATTCGCTGATGAAGTACAAAGGCGCGGAACTGGCGCCGCTGGGCACGTTCGAGGGCAAGGTGCCGGCCGACGTGATGACGAAGGTCCGCGCGAAGGAGAAGGCGATCCTCGACGGCAAGTTCGCGGTCAAGGTCGTGGAGACCGAGCCGAAGTCGACGCCGTAAGCGCGTTTGCCGATCCACCCTGCATCGCCCCGTTCCGCGCGGACGGGGCCGTATCCATTGCCTATCCCGACATCGATGTCCCAGGAACCGCCGGTGCTCCGGCTTTCGCATATCACCCGGCGGTTCGGCGCGCTGGTGGCCAACGACGATATCTCGCTGGACCTGCACCGTGGCGAGGTGCTGGCGCTGCTGGGCGAGAACGGCGCCGGCAAGAGCACGCTGGTCAATATCCTGTTTGGCCACTACGTGGCCGACGCCGGCACCGTGGAGGTAGACGGCGTGGCGCTGCCGCCGGGCAACCCGCGCGCCGCGCTGGCTGCCGGCATCGGAATGGTCCACCAGCATTTCACGCTGGCGGACAACCTGTCGGTGCTGGACAACATCCTGATCGGCACGGAACCGCTGTGGCGCTGGCGCCAGCGGCGCGGCGCCGCGCGGGCGCGCATCGACGACCTGGCCCGGCGCTTTGGCCTGGCCGTGCAGCCGCAGGCGCGCGTGGGATCGCTCTCCGTGGGCGAGCGCCAGCGCGTGGAGATCGTCAAGGCGCTGTATCGCGGCGCGCGCGTGCTGATCCTGGACGAACCCACCGCCGTGCTGACGCCGCAGGAGGTGGACAGCCTGTTTGCCACGCTGGCGCAGTTGATTGTCGAAGGGCTGTCGGTGATCTTCATCAGCCACAAGCTCGACGAGGTGCTGCGTGTCTCGCATCGCGTGGCGGTGCTGCGCGGCGGCCGGCTGGTGGCCGAGCGCGACGCGCGCGCCACGGGCAAGGCCGAACTGGCCAAGCTGATGGTGGGCCGCCGCGTGGAGATGCCGGTGCGCGCCGCGCCCACGGCCACGGGCGAAGTGGTGGCCCGGCTGGACCGCGTGACCGTGCCGGCCGTGGCCGGGCGGCCGGGCCTCAATGACGTGTCGCTGGCGCTGCATGCGGGCGAGATCGTCGGCATCGCGGGTGTCTCCGGCAACGGACAGGTGGCGCTGGCGGAACTGATGAGCGGCGTGGTGGCCGCGTCCGCGGGGCAGGTCACGCTGCACGGGCGGGCGCTGCCGGCCGCGCCGCGCCGCTGGATCGCGGCCGGCGTGGCGCGCATTCCCGAGGACCGCCACGCCGAGGGCGCGGTGGGCGACCTCGCGGTCTGGGAGAACGCCATCGTCGAGCAACTGGGCCAGCCCGGCTTTGTGCGGGGCGGCGTGATCCGGGGCCGCGCGGCGCGCCGGTTTGCGGGCGAACTGGTGCGGCGCTTCGACGTGCGCGGCGGCGGCATCGACGTGCCGACCCGCGCGCTGTCGGGCGGCAACATGCAGAAGCTGATCCTGGGCCGCGCGTTCTCGGTGCGCGGCACGCAGGCGCCGGTGCTGGTGGTGGCCAGCCAGCCAACCTGGGGGCTGGACATTGGCGCGGTGGCCTACGTGCGCGGCCAGCTGCTGGAGGCGGCGGCGCGCGGCGCTGCCGTGCTGCTGATTTCGGAAGACCTGGATGAACTGATGGCGCTGGCGGACCGCATCGCGGTGATTCACGCGGGCCGGCTGGGCGCCGCGCGCGCCACGCCGGCCTGGACGCTCGGCACGATTGGCCTGGCGATGGCCGGCGCCGATGGCAGCCATGCCGACGCGGAGGTGGCCCATGCGGCTTGAAGCCCGTTCCGCGGTGTCGCGTACCGCGCTGGTCATGGCGCCGGTGGGCGCCATCGTCGTCACGTTGCTGATCTGTGCGCTGCTGGTGGCGGCCGCCGGCGCGCCGGTCGGCCGGGCCTACCTGTTGCTGCTGGAAGGCGGATTCGGCTCGCGCTTTGCGTGGTCCGAGACGCTGACGCGCGCCACGCCGCTGATCCTGACCGGCCTGGCCGTGGCGGTGGCGTTCCGCACGCGGCTGTTCAACATCGGCGCCGAGGGCCAGTTGTACCTGGGCGCGCTGGCGGCGGTGGCCGTGGGCGGGCAGGTCGATGGCGCGGCGGCGCCGTGGGCCGCGTCGCTGCCGCCGGGCGTACTGTTCGGCCTGATGGTGGCGGCCGGCATGCTGGCCGGCGCGCTGTTGCTGCTGCTGCCGGCCATGCTCAAGACAAGGCTCGGCGTGGACGAGGTGGTGACCACGCTGCTGCTGAACTTCATTGTCCTGCTGGGCGTGTCGACGATGCTCGACGGGCCGATGAAGGACCCGATGGCGATGGGCTGGCCGCAGTCGGTGGCGCTGGTGCCCGAGCTGGAGCTGGCGCGGCTGCTGGAGCGATCGCGCGTGCACAGCGGCCTGCTGGCGGCCATCGGCCTGGCGGTGCTGGTCTGGGCCGTCAACCGCTTCACGGTGTTCGGGCTGCAGATGCGCGCGGTGGGCGCCAACGCGCGCGCCGCCGCGTTTGCCGGCATGCCGGTGGCGCGCGTGACGCTGCTGGCGGCGATGCTGTCCGGCGCGCTGGCCGGGCTGGCCGGCGTGGTGGAGGTGGCCGGGCGCACCGGCTACCTGACGCTCGACATGTCGCCCGGCTATGGCTACACCGGCGTGGTGATCGCCATGCTGGCGGGGCTGCATCCGATTGGCGTGGTGGCGTCGGCGGTGTTCGTGGCCGGCATTCTGGTGGGCGCGGACGGCATGAGCCGCGCGGTGGGCGTGCCCAATGCCATCGCCGACGTGATCGTCGCCGTGGCGCTGCTAGCCATGCTGGTGGCGACGATGCTGACCCGCTATCGCATCCGCTTCGACCGGATCGGGAAGGTGGCCTGATGGAACTGTTCGATATCGTGGCCGGCGCGCCGTTCTGGATCGCGGTGCTGCGCGTGGCCACGCCGCTGATTTTCGGCACGCTCGGCGTGCTGCTGTGCGAGCGCGCGGGCGTGCTCAACCTTGGCATCGAGGGAATCATGGTGGCCGGGGCGTTCTCCGGCTGGCTGGCCGTCTACCAGGGCGCGCCGCTCTGGGGCGGCGTGGCGGTGGCCGCGGCGGTGGGGCTGGCGTTCGGGCTGCTGCATGGCTGGCTGACCGTGTCGATGGCGCTGTCGCAGCACGTGTCCGGGCTGGGCGTGACGATGCTGGCCACGAGCTTGTCCTACTACGCCTACCGGCTGGGCTTTGCGCAGGTATCGACGCCGCCGACGATCACGCCGTTTCCGCCGATGACAGGGTGGGCCGGCGTGCCGCTGGTGGGCACCGTGATGGCCGCCGAGACTGCGCTGACGCTGCTGGCCCTGCTGATGGCGCCGCTGCTGGCCTGGCTGCTCTACCGCACGCCGCTGGGGCTGGCGCTGCGGATGGTTGGCGAGAATCCGGCCGCGGCCGAGGGGCAGGGCATCCGCGTGGGCATGGTGCGCATCGGCGCGATCATGGCCGGGTCGGCGCTGATGGCCGTGGGCGGGGCGTTCCTGACGCTGTCGGCGTTCAACGCGTTCTTCTTCAACATGATCAACGGGCGCGGCTGGATCTGCGTGGCGCTGGTGGTGTTCGCGTCGTGGCGGCCGGGGCGCGCGCTGCTGGGCGCGGTGCTGTTCGCCGCGTTCGACGCGCTGCAGCTGCGGCTGCAGCAGGGCGGCGCCAGCCTGCCGGGGCTGCCGCCGCTGCCGTACCAGATCTACCTGATGCTGCCGTATATCCTGTCGATCCTTGCGCTGGTACTGGTGGCGCGGCGCGCGGCCTATCCGCAGGCGCTGATGAAGCCGTACCGCAAGGGCGAGCGCTGACCCTGCAACCGAATCCCACGGAACCCATCCCCATGTTCGATACGATCCTGCGTCACTGCAACCTGCCCGATGGCCGTACCGATGTCGATATCGGCATCGCCGACGGCCGGATTGCCGCCGTGGAGCCCCGGCTGGCGGCCACGGCCGGCGAGGAGTTGGACGCGGCCGGCCAGTTGGTGTCGCCGCCGTTCGTCGACGCGCATTTCCACATGGATTCGACGCTGTCGTACGGGCTGCCGCGCGTCAACGCGTCCGGCACGCTGCTGGAGGGCATCGCGCTATGGGGCGAGCTGAAGCCGATGCTGGCGCAGGAGGCCATCGTCGAGCGCGCGCTGGCCTACTGCGACTGGGCCGTGGCCAAGGGGCTGCTGGCGATCCGCTCGCACGTGGACGTCTGCGACCCACGCCTGCTGGCCACCGAGGCGCTGCTGCACGTGCGCGAACGGGTGCGTCCGTACCTGGACCTGCAACTGGTGGCGTTTCCGCAGGACGGGGTGCTGCGCGCGCCCGGCGCGCTGGATAACCTGCGGCGCGCGCTGGACATGGGCGTGGACGTGGTGGGCGGCATCCCGCATTTCGAGCGGACGATGGCCGACGGGGCGGCGTCCGTGAAGCTGCTGTGCGAGGAGGCGGCCCAGCGGGGGCTGCGCGTGGACATGCATTGCGACGAGAGCGACGACCCGCTGTCGCGCCATGTCGAGACGCTGGCCAGTGAATCCGTCCGGCTGGGGTTGCAGGGCCGGGTCACCGGGTCGCACCTGACGTCGATGCATTCGATGGACAACTACTACGTGTCCAAGCTGCTGCCGCTGATGCGCGAGGCGGGCGTGGCCGCCATCGCCAACCCGCTGATCAACATCACGCTGCAGGGCCGCCACGACAGCTACCCGAAGCGCCGCGGCATGACCCGCGTGCCGGAACTGCTGGCCGCCGGCATCCCGGTGGCATTCGGCCACGACTGCGTGATGGACCCCTGGTACGGCCTGGGCTCGGGCGACATGCTGGAGGTGGCCCACATGGGCCTGCATGTGGCCCAGATGACCGGGCAGGACGGCATGCGCGCGTGCTTCCGGGCCGTGACGGAAACCCCGGCCACTATCCTGGGGCTGGAAGGCTACGGCCTGACGCCCGGCTGCCGCGCCGACCTGGTTCTGCTGCAGGCCCGCGACCCGGTCGAGGCCATCCGGCTGCGGGCCACGCGGCTGCTGGTGATGCGCGCGGGCAAGGTGCTGGCGCGCACAGCCCCGGCCACGGCCAGGCTGTCGCTGCCGGGGCGGCCGGCCGAAGTCGACTTCCGGCTACACCGGGGCTGACGGTTTCCGATTTTTAAGGTTTCTGCGAAAAGGGTGTTGACAGCCCCCGGCCCGCTCAGCATAATCACGGTCTTCGCATCGCCGCAGCAATGCAGCGAGACGAAGCCCAGATGGCGGAATTGGTAGACGCACTAGGTTCAGGTCCTAGCGGTGGCAACACTGTGGAGGTTCGAGTCCTCTTCTGGGCACCAATTCAAAAGCCCTGCTCATCGAGCAGGGCTTTTTCTTTTGTGCGCCCAGAAAGGGCAATCTCTCCCGGACTCCTTCTCTCGTCCGACATCATCCAACTCATCCCTTTTCCCCCTGACGTCAGCCATTCAGGCGGCGGGCCATCGCACATTCGACGCTAACCGTCGCACGGCCTTTGACCTATGCTCAAGCTGATCGGGCATGCTTCCTACAACGCCCGACGAGGTGGTCGCCATGTCCGTACAGCTGATGTGCGGGAGAGAGGAGTGTGCCGGGCAATGGTCCGGCCGGGAGGGGCGCGTTTGCGCGCATCCCGGGCACGCCAGTCTCCCCCTTTATTTCGTACTCGCGCTGATGCTCAGCGCCGTGGTGCATGCCGAGGAGTCGATGGACGGCATGTCGGGCCGCGACGCGCTGGCGATGGCGTCCGTGACACCGGACGCGCCCGCGCTGGGTCCGCCGCCCGAGCCGCCGGCCGTGGCCGCCGCGCAGGCGCTGGACGCGCCGCCGTCGCTCGCGCCACCGCGCATGGCCATGCTCGACGACGGCCCGGACCTGCCCGTCCCCGTGCGCGCGTCGCGCAACCCGCCGGACGCGGCCGTTGATGCCGAACCGGTGACGATCAACCTCGCGTCGATCGATCGCGTGGTGGCCCGCTTCAGCAGCGCGCCACGTGCCCCGGCCGTTCATCTCGACGATGCCACCACCGCCACCGGCACGCTCGACAGCCGCGCGCGCAGTATGGCGCTGGCGCTGGACGCGCCGTTGTCGCGTAGTGGCAGTGGCCTGACCCTGCAGCCGCGTGTGGAGATGGCGTACCGGCCCGGCATGGCGCCGGTGCCCGGCAACTGGGACGCGCCGCCGGGCGCGGTCAGTGCCACGGGGCTCGCCGTGCGGCTCTACAGCGCGGCGCCGACGCGGCTCAATGGCGTGTATCCGTTCGTCGAGGCCGACTGGTGGCAGGACAGCCGCACGAAGTCGATCAACATCAACGGCACGCGGATCGACACCGACCTGCTGCGCGGCATGTTCTCGTTCAACGTCGGCGCCCACAGCAACTCGCCCACCGGGCTCAAGCTCTGGGTCAAGGCACGCGGCGGCCGCAACGCGGGGGGCACGGTGGGCGCCAGGTACCGATGGTGACGCGCCGCGCCGGCCGCTCCACATCCCGCTGCAAAAAGCACTTGCGAATGCGACGAATTGCGATACAATGCGTCCCTCGCGTGCGGCTGTAGCTCAGTTGGATAGAGTACTTGGCTACGAACCAAGGGGTCGTGGGTTCGAATCCTGCCAGCCGCGCCACTTATATAGAAGGGCTTCCAGCAATGGAAGCCCTTCGTCATTTCCGGCGCCCGCAGCGCGCCCGGCCGCTGGAAAAACGCGCCGCGTGACGCCTGTCCGACATGGCGACGCAGCCCGCCGCAGCCCCCGCCATACCAGTGTTCGATATCCCCCGGAACGGTCCGCAGGGGTCATTGACAGCCGCCAAGCCGCAGGCACATCATTCGTTCGGAATAGATGCGCCTCCGGAGCAACACGCGCCCCCCGGCACGTTCAGCGGTTGTTCCCGAAAGGTCGCCACCACACTGGGAAACGGGGTCATGAACCTATCGATACGCCAACTGGCAAGCGTGCTCGCGCTTGCCGTCTGTCTTTCCGCCTGCACGACCACGCCCGCGCCCGTCGCCGCGCCTGCCGCCGAGCAGCCGCCCTCCGACCAGGCCATGAAGACGTTGTCGGCGGACGTGTTCACCTATGGCTATCCGCTCGTGCTGATGGACGTCACCCGCGAGGTGATGACGGCCCGGACGCCGGCCAACAGCTTCAACCATCATCGCGCGCTGCCCGACGCGGCGCTGGCCAGCGGCGTCAGCGCCAATGCCGATACGCTGATTTCCACGGCCTGGGTCGATGTGTCGGCCGAGCCGGTGGTGCTGAGCGTGCCGGACACCGGCGGCCGCTACTACGTGATGCAGATGGTCGACGCCTGGACCAACGTGTTCGCGGCGCCGGGCAAGCGCACCACCGGCACCCGGCGCGGCGCGTTCGCGATCGTCGGGCCGGACTGGCGGGGCACCCTGCCCAAGGGCGTGACCGAGGTGCGCGCGCCGACCGGCATGGTCTGGCTGATCGGCCGCTTCCAGACCAACGGCAAGGGCGACTACGGCAACGTCCATCGCCTGCAGGACCAGTTGCGGCTGGTGCCGCTGTCCGCCTGGCGCAAGGGTAATCGCAACCCGCCGCCGGCCATGCCGCGCGTGGGGCTGATCGACACCGAGACCCCACCCGCCGAGCAGGTGGCGGCCCTGGACGCCCAGGCGTTCTTCAGCCGCATGGCGGCGCTGCTGCAGACCAATCCGCCGGGCCCTGACGACGTGGCGATGCTGGAGAAGATGCAGCGGATGGGCATCAAGGCCGGCGAACCGTTCAAGACCACGGTGCTGGAGCCGTCCACCGCGCGCGCCGTGCAGGAGGGCGCCACGGCGGCCCTGGCCGCCATCACCGTGGAGGCCCGCAAGAACGCGGCCGGCAATTCGGGCTGGCGCGTGCAGCGCGACGCCGGCAACTACGGCGCCGACTACGCCCGCCGCGCCGCGGTGGCCATGTCCGGCCTGGGCGCCAACCTGCCCGAGGACGCCGTCTACCCCATCGCCCGCGCCGACGCCACCGGCCGCCCGTTCGACGGCGGCAGCCGCTACGTGCTCCATTTCGAAAAAGGCCAGCTCCCGCCGGCCAAGGCGTTCTGGTCGCTGAGCGCATACAACGACAAGCAGGCACTTGTCGCAAATCCGTTGCAACGCTACTCGATCGGCAGCCGCGACCGCCTGCGCTACAACCGCGACGGATCGCTCGACATCTTCATCCAGTACGAACGCCCGGCCGCGAACCAGGTAGCCAACTGGCTGCCCGCCCCGCCCGACGCCTTCAACCTGATGATGCGCGCCTACTGGCCCGACCAGGTACTGCTGGACGGCAAGTGGATGCCCCCGCCGGTGCAGCGCGTGAACTGAACCGGCGGTGGTGTGGTTGGAAAGAAGCCCTTCCTGGTGGGAAGGGCTTTTTCTTTTTGCGCTATCTCAAATTGGGAAGGGGCGATGCATAGCTGTTCGCTGAAAGCTGGGTCGGCCTAGGAAGGCGTCAAATCACCCGGACGTCGTGACGCGCACGCTAACTCCGTTCTGAAGTGGAAGAAGGAGTAACGATGCAATCCCCCAAATTCAAGCGTCTGACATGGTTGCTGGCCGCGGTCGGCATTGCCGGATGTTCCGGTGACGACTCGGCGCCCGTGTCGACCGTGACGCCGGCGTGTACTGACTGTGGTGCGCTGGCGCCGACGCTCTATGCCGGACGGGGTACTGGTGTGTGGGCCTACACCAATGCCAGCGACCAGCCGGTCACAGTTCCGGTGGCCATCGGCACGCTGCCCGGCAATGACGTGACGCTGGTGTTCTCGAACGATAGTGGCCAGCCGCTGTCGCAGCCGCAGTCGGAGCCGGTGTCGCCAACCGCGGCACAGCCGTCACCGGCGTCGGCGCAGGTGCCACAGATGGCGATGAACCGCGTCGCGGTGGCCTATGCCGGGGTGTCGACGGCCGACCGGATCCGGGCGTTCAACACGCGCGGATTTATCGAGCGGCTGGAGCGGCTCAAGGCGCGCAAGGGTGCGCCGCCGATGGCGGCCGATACGCTGGACGGCGGATCGCGGCTGCCCAGCGTCATCGACAGCCAGCCCGGCGCGGAGCGGCCCTGGTACACCGACGATGGCGAGCCGCGCGATACCTCGCTGCGCCGCCAGACGACCACGCGCGACGGCGTGGTCGTCAACGTCTGGCTGGAGGACAGTGCCTACGGGCCCGGCCAGGTGACCGACGCCATGCTCGATGCAATCGCGACGATCTATGCTCGTCGCGACGGGATCCACGATTTCCTGGTCGACATCGGCGGGCCGATGTGGGGCCCGCACACCGAGTCGGACCTGATCGCGCCGGACCGCCAGCCGGTCAACATCGTGCTGCTGCGGCTGGCCGAGGAGGGCACCGCCGGCTACTTCCTGGCTGCCAACGCGTTTGTCAACGAGCCGGGGACGGAGACATCGACCAGCAACGAGGCCGTCGCGGTGTTCCTGAATACCGCCACGCTGTCCGGCGACAGGCCAGACGGGATGAGAACCACGATCCAGACGCTGGTCCACGAATCGCTGCACATGCAGAATTTCTACCGCCGGCCGGTGCGGCTTGGCGCCGACTACGCGCTGGCCGACTGGCTGGACGAGGGCTCGGCCGTCATGGTGCAGGACTATGCGACCCACATCCTTGGCGATGGCTACAACGAGGTGCGCGACTACCGCCTGCCGCAGTACCTGACCACGCCGATGTATGGCTGCAGCGTGACGGTGTGGCCGAAGGCCGGTGACGCGTGCGACGGCTATGGGGTCTGGGGGGCGTGGGGCGGCTTCCTGAACCGGCAGCTCGGCATGCCGTTCTTCCGCAAGCTGCTCAACGATAGCACGCACACCGCGTCCGAGCAGGTGCTGGACGCGGCCATCCGTGCGGTGCGGCCGGAATCGGGCATGGTGCCCGAATTGCGCCGCTGGGCAGCCAGTGTCGGCGCGCTGGTGCCGGCCGCCGCCGTGCCCGGCGGCTACGGCTATCCGGCGCGCACCGACGCCGACTACCCGCTGCCCGCCATCGACCTGCAGACCCAGGTCGCCACGCGCAAGCTGCCCGCAGAGCTACAGGGCAAGCTGGCGCCGTATGCGATGGCGCCAGTCGTGCGGCGTCAGGTCAAGGGGACGTACCGGGAGAGCGTGACGGTGCCGCCGCGCACCACCTTGTCGGTGGTGATCCACGACGGCAAGGTGTAAGCCCGCCGTCAGAAGCGGTACCGCACCCCGGCATAGAACGCGCGGCCAACGCCGGGGTAGAACACCGACGTGTTGGCCGTGCGCGCGTCGGTGACGGTGCTGAAGTCGCTGATGTAGCGCTTGTCGGCCAGGTTGCGGGCGTCGAGGAACAGCGTCACGCCGCGCTCGAACTCGTAGCTGGCCTCGATGCCGAACAGCACGTACGACGGCACCTTGAGCGTGTTGGCGTAGTCGACATAGGCCCCGCTGGGCACCCAGTCGATCGTGCCGGCCACGCGCAGGCGGCTGTTGCGGCTGTAGGCCAGCGTGGTGCGCAGCACGTGCTTCGGCACCCCGGCGATGCGGTTGTTGCCGTACACCGGGTCGTTGTCGAAGCGAAAGTCGCTGTAGTTCCAGATCTGCGACACGGTCACCTTGTCGCCCCGGGCGGCGACGTCGCGCAGCAGCTCGGCGCTGGCGCCCAGTTCCACCCCCTGCAGCACCGTCTTGCCGGCGTTGAACGTCGACGCCGGGATGTCGGCGCTGACCGTGTACTGCAGCAACTGGTCGCGCAGCAGCGACCGGTAGGCGGTCACGTCCCAGGCAAAGCGGTCCCACTTGCCGCGCGTGCCCAGTTCCAGCGTCCAGCCGTGCTGGGCGGCCAGCGGCACGAACTGCTGCGTGGTGCCGATGGTCTGGTTCAGGTCCGAGAAGTCCGGCACGTCGGCGCTGCGCGTGATGTCGACGAACGCCTGGATGTCCGGCTTCGGCTCCCACAGCACGCCAAACTTCGGGTTGACGCCGCTGAACGTGGTGGCGTCCGACTTGGCGGCGGGATTGGCCGGCAGGCCGCCGAAGTCGGTGTACTCGCGCCGGTTGCGGTAGGCCTTGGCGCCGGCCATCAGCGCCACGGTGGGCAGCACGTACAGGCGGTCTTCCAGGTACGCCTCGTAGTTGTAGGCGTCCTGCCGGGCGTTCAGCGTCTGCGCGCCCCGGTCTCCATTCACGTTGACGTACTGCCGCGCGTTGTTGTTGCCGCCGAAGAACCGCGCGCCGGCGATCAGCTGGTTGCGCATGCCGCCCAGCGTGAACGTACCGGTGTAGCGCGGCGCGAACCCGTACGTCCAGCTGTCCTGGTCCACCACCTGGAAGATCGGGTGGTACAGGCTCTTGTGGATGCCCCACGTCGTGAAGTCGATCTGGCCGTTGTCGAGCCGGATGCTGGTGACGTTGGCCAGCCGCTCGGTGCGGGTGTTGCGCGCCTGGTCGCCCGCCAGCGCGCTGGCCGACGCCATGCGCGGCGTGGTCAGCGCCTGGTTCAGCGTCAGCGCGCCGGGCAGCAGCTGGTCGACGATGTAGGCGCCGAAGTAGAACCGCGTCTCCACGGCCGGGCTGAAGCGGTAGCCCACGTTGGCGTTGATCTGCTCGTACTGGCCGCGCTCGTGGTTGCGCCAGCCTTCGGCGTGGCTGACCGTGGCGTTGGCCAGGAAGTCCCACTGGCCGATCTGGCGCGAGACCTGCCCGCTGCCGCGGATCGTGCCGAAGCTCCCGCCGTCCACGCGCACCATGTTGGGCGCCTCGGCGGTCAGCGCGGTGGGCGTGGTGAAGTTGATCGCCCCGCCCAGCGTGGTGCTGCCGTAGGCCAGGCCGTTGCCGCCCTTGTAGACCTCGGCGGCGGTCAGCGACAGCGGATCGATCTGGTAGAAGTCGCCGCTGCCATCGGCAAAGTTGGTCGGCACGCCGTCCTGCAGGATCTCGATGCCACGCGTGTGAAACCCGCGCGCCACGCCGGAGCCGCGCACCGACAGCCGCAGTTCCTGGCCGTAGCGGTCCTGCACGTAGACGCCGGGCGAGTCCTTCAGCACGTCGCGCAGGTCGTACGCATAAGTGTTGGCAAACGACTGCGCCTCGACAAAGCCGACCGAGCCGGCCGACTGGAACAGCGACTGGCGCTGCCGGGCCAGGCCCGGCGCGGTCAGCGAGCCGACGGCCTGCGCGGTGGCGGTAACGGTGGGAAGGGTCTGGATGGATGAAGATTCCGCGCCGGGGACCGTCGCGGACTGGGCAAACGCCGCGCAGGTCAGCGCGGCGGCAGGCAGCACCGCGACGCGGCGCCAAGGTGTGGCTCGTTTCATTCGCTGGGTCGAGTCCCACGCCAGTGGCCGGCGTGGCTCGCATGTTCTTGTTTGGCTCGACCCGAAGCATACGAAGACGCACGCCGCCGCGCCATGCGACACAGCGACGCAACGTGCGCTTCAGCGCATAAGCTCAGCCGGTTTGCGTCGGCCTACAGCGCCGCCTGCCCGGTGCAAGACGGCCCGCAGGCGGCGCCGTGCACATGGCTGCCGGCGGCATGCGCCACACCCGCCGCCGGCCGGCTGGCGCGCTTCCACTGGGTGCCCGCCTGTCCGGCCAGCGTCTGCCGCAGCGCGCGCGCCGCGCTGACCATGTTGGCCAGGGCTGCCTCGGTCTCGGGCCAGCCGCGCGTCTTCAATCCGCAGTCGGGGTTGACCCACAGCCGTTCCGGCGGAATTACCTCGCAGGCGCGCTCCAGCAGCCGGGTCATGGCGGACACGGTCGGCACGCGCGGCGAATGGATGTCGTAGACGCCCGGCCCAATCTCGTTCGGGTAGTCGAACGCGCCAAAGCCTTCCAGCAGCTCCATGGCCGAGCGCGAGGTCTCGATCGTGATCACGTCGGCGTCCATCGCGGCGATGGCGGGCAGGATGTCGTTGAACTCGGCGTAGCACATGTGGGTGTGGATCTGCGTCTCGTCGCCCACGCCCGACGCCGACAGCCGGAACGCCTGGACCGCCCACTCCAGGTACGCGGCCCAGTCCGCCTGCCGCAGCGGCAGCCCCTCGCGCAGCGCCGGTTCGTCGATCTGGATCACGCGGATGCCGGCCGCTTCCAGGTCGCACACCTCGTCGCGGATGGCCAGCGCCAGTTGGCGGGCGGTCTGCGCGCGCGGCTGGTCGTCGCGCACGAACGACCACTGCAGCATCGTCACGGGGCCAGTCAGCATGCCCTTCATCGGCTTGTCGGTCAGCGACTGGGCGAAGCGCGCGGTATCGACGGTCATCGGCTCCGGCCGGTAGACGTCGCCAAAGATCACGGGCGGCTTGACGCAGCGCGAGCCGTAGCTCTGCACCCAGCCGTTCTCGGTGAACGCATAGCCGCAAAGCTGCTCGCCGAAGTACTCGACCATGTCGTTGCGCTCGGCCTCGCCGTGGACCAGCACGTCCAGGCCCAGCGCCTCCTGCTTGCGCACGGCCAGCTCGATCTCGCCGCGAATGCGTTCCAGATACTCCAGCGCGCCGATGTCGCCGCGCTTGTAGGCGGCGCGGGTCTGGCGGATGGCGGGCGTCTGCGGGAACGATCCGATCGTCGTGGTGGGCAGCGGCGGCAGCTTCAGCGCGTCGCGTTGCCGCACGATGCGATGGTCGAACGGGCTGGCGCGCTCGGCCATGTCGGCCGTCACGGCGGCCAGGCGCTTCTGTACCTGCTGGTTCACCACGCGGCGCGAGGAGCGGCGCGATGCCAGCGCGGCATCGGCGGCGGCCAGCTTGTCTGCCACGGCGGCCTCGCCATGCACGAGCGCGGTGGCCAGCGTGTGCAACTCGTCGAGTTTCTCGGTGGCGAAGGCCAGCCAGCTTCGGAGTTCGGGATCGAGCCGCGTCTCGGCGTCCAGCGACACCGGCACGTGCAGCAGCGAGCAGGACGGTGCCAGCCAGAGCCGGTCGCCCAGCTTCGCGTGCAGCGGCGCCACCGTGGCCAGCACCTTGCGCAGGTCGGCGCGCCAGATGTTGCGGCCGTCGATCACACCGGCCGACAGCACGGCCGTGGCCGGCAGCACGGCCAGCCACGCCTGCAGTTGCTGCGGGGCGCGCACGAGATCGATATGAAAGCCGTGGACCGGCAGCGTGGCCACGCGGGCGGCGTGGTCCTCGGCGGTGTCGAAGTAGGTCGCCAGCAGCAGCTTGACGCCGCTATCGGCCAGCGCCGCGTAGGCGTGGTCGTAGGCGTCGCGCCAGGCGGGCGGCAGGTCCAGGCACAGCGCGGGTTCGTCGATCTGGACCCATTCGATGCCGCGGGCGTGCAGTTGCGACAGGATGCGCCGATACGCCTCCACCACCTTCGGCAGCAGCGTCAGGCGGTCGAAACCGGCCACGTGGGACTTGGACAGCCACAGGTAGGTTACCGGCCCGATCAGCGCCGGACGCACCGGCAGGCCCTGCGCCAGCGCCTCGTCGATGTCGTCGAAGAACCACGTCGTGCCGCCATCGAACCTGCTGTCGGCGTCCAGTTCCGGGACGATGTAGTGGTAGTTGGTATCGAACCACTTGGTCATTTCCATGGCCGGCTGCTCGGCGTTGCCGCGGGCCAGCGCGAAGTACTGCGCCAGCGTCAGCGCGGCGGCATCGAAGCCGAAGCGGGCGGGCAGGGCGCCCAGCAGCGTGGTCAGGCCCAGCATCTGGTCGTACCAGGCAAAGTCGCCGGCCGCGACCGTGGCCAGCCCGGCATCGGCCTGCAACTGCCAGTGGCGGCGGCGCAGCGTGGCGCCGGTTTCGCGCAGGGCGGCCTCCGAGGTCTCGCCGCGCCAGAACGCTTCCTGCGCGAACTTCAGCTCGCGCCGTGCGCCGATGCGCGGAAATCCCAAAACGTGTGTCTGTGCCATGCCTGTGCTCCGGTGATGTCTGTCGTGGCGCACAGTGTCGATTCCCGGCTAGAATGAATCAAGCGAGATGTTTTAAACAAAGTATGAATTTCATTCAAGTCACAGGGGTGGGGCGATGATCGAAGTCCGGCATTTCCGGTCGCTGGTGGCCATTGCCGATTCGGGCAAGCTCGCCACGGCCGCCGAGCGCGTGCATGTGAGCCAGTCGGCGTTGTCGCACCAGATCAAGGCCATCGAGGCGCACTACGGCATGGCGCTGTTCGATCGCACGCGGCAAGGGCTGCGCTTCACGCCGGCCGGGGAACGGCTGCTGGCGCTGGCGCGCGAGGCGCTGGCCGCCATCAGCGCCGCCGAGCGCGACCTGCTGCGCCTGAAGAGCGATACCCGGGGCGAACTGCGCGTGGTGCTGGAGTGCCACACCTGCTTCGACTGGCTGATGCCCGTAATGGACGAATTCCGACGCCGATGGCCCGAAGTCGAAATCGACCTCGTGGC